>JALCLH010000003.1 GCA_022647765.1 Acidipropionibacterium sp. | reverse complement strand
GAGCATGTCGAAGGGCTTCTGGAACTCGGCCCTCACCCGTCGTTCGCCGTCTTCGTCGATGTAGATTCTGGTGAAGAACGCCTGGTTGCACAGCCTGCGGTTCAGGTCGTCGCACCGCTGGTAGATGCCCGCGATGTTCGCCAGCAGCCCCAGCGAGTCCTCCAGGTTCTCGCGGGCCTCCAGGTACTCGTTGTTGTGGGCGGCGATGTGGTTGTCGATCGTTTCCAGTGCGGCGCCGATGCGGGATTGCTCGCGTTTGAGCATGTCCAGGGGCACGGCGTCGGCGTAGTGGGCCTGCAACAGTTTGAAGCGCTCGTCTTCCAGCTTGTCGCGCTGGCGGGTCAGCTGTTCGAGTTCCTTGGTCTCGGAGGCCATGAGCCGGTCGAACTCGGCGTGCAGCATCCCGGCCACGTCCTCGCGCACCTGCGCGGAGACCTGGATGGTCTTGTAGTACTCCTCGATCAGGCGTTCCACGTCCTCGATGAGGATCGCGTGCCTCGTGCAATCGGTGCTGCCGGAGTGCCGTCCCGAGCACACGAAGTACGGATAGATGCTGCCCTGATGATTGCGCGCATGGCACACGATGAGCCGCGAGCCGCACTGCCCGCAATACACCGTGCCCTTCAGATAGTGGTCATGGACCTGGCTCCTGTCGGCGGCCGAGACGTGCGAGTCGAGCACGGACTGCACCTGATACCACACCTCGCGCGGCACCAGAGGCTCGTGAGTGCCCCGGTAGGTCACGTCCTTGTAAGTGATGTCGCCCTTGTAATACGAGTTGCGCAGCATCCGGCGCAATGTCGTCTTGCTCAAGGGACGCGCCGGGCGCTTCGGGGTGGGCCGGGTCGTGAGCCCGCGCCGTTCCAGTTCGCGCTGCATCTCCGAGACCGTCCACAGGCCCGAAGCGAACACCTGGAACGCCCAGGTGACCAATTCGCCACGCTCCGGGTCGATGCGCACGGTGCGCTCCTCGCGTCCGTGCTCGTTACGCACCCCGACGTTCTCGTAGCCCACCGGGGCCGCGCCGATCGTGCCGCCTTGGGCGGCCTTCTGCGTCAGCCCCTTGATGGTCTCGCTGGCCAGGTTGCGCGAGTAGAACTCGGCGATGGAGGACATGATGCCGTGCAGCAGCATCCCCGACGGGGTCTCGTCGATGTTCTCGCTGGCCGACACCAGCATCACGCCCGCGTCGCGCAGAGCCAGGTGGATGGCCACGTCATCGGCCCGGTTGCGGGCCAGCCGGTCGACCTTGTGCACGATGCAGTAGTTGATCCGGTGCTCGGCGACGTACTTGATCATCCGCATCAGCGCGGGGCGGTCAGCTTTCCTGGCGGACTCGCCCGCGTCCACAAACTCCTGGACCACGCTCGCGCCGAGCTGGTCGGCCTTGGCCAGGTTCGCGTTGCGCTGGGCGGGAATGGAGTAGCCCTCCTCGCCGCCGCCCTTCTCGGCCTGCTCCTTGGTGGACACCCGCAGGTAGATCACCGCGGTCGGCCCGTCGGCGGGCTCGGAAGGGGAAACGAGGCTATCGACCTTGATGTGGTCGTCAACGAGTGTGCTCATGGCTTTTCTCCGCAGCTAGTGGTCCGAACCACCGCAGAGCTGTCTACCGGGAAGCTCCACTCAGCCCATACGGCTGCTGTTTGCAGTGCTGTTCAGTGGATGTCTCATGAGTGTCCCGGTAGCCTCGAGTCATGAGCATGGTTCGAGTGTCGATAGACAGCGATGCGATCGCTCGCGCTTGCGAACGGTACGGAGTTGAGCGACTGCGCCTGTTTGGCTCAGCGGTGACTGACAGATTCGACCCCAACACCAGCGATCTTGACGTGCTCGTGGATTTCCGAGACGATGCTCCGACTGGCGTCGGGCCCTTCATAGGCCTGAAGGATGAGCTCGAACAGCTTACTGGCCATGAGGTGGACCTCGTTGAAGCGCGCGCTGTGCGAAATCCGTATTTTGCAAGACGTGCATTCGGGGAAGCCGTGGATCTGTATGCGCGCTGAAGCAGCAGCATTATTCTGGGATGCCAAGGACGCGGCTGATTCGATCATGTTGTTCTTGGACGGTGTGGCGCCGGATGAGTACGACCGTGACCTCCTGCGCCGTCGAGCTGTCGAACGCGGATTCGAGATCGTGGGCGAGGCACTGAACAGGCTCCGCCGGATCGATCCCGCGACGGCAAGCCGTATTCCCAAGCTTGCAAATGCGGTGGGTCTTCGAAATGTCCTGATTCACGGATACGCAGAAATCATTGACCGCAGGGTTTTCGACACCGCGGTTAAGGATCTACCGGAGCTGCTTGAGGTGCTCACGACGCTCATGGATGAAGTGAACGACTCGCGCTGATTCGGCTCCTGCCTAGTGACTGTTCAGGTCGTCAGGACCGCGCCGCCACTACCTGAACAATTACAACAGCTCGACTGGACTGAGTGAGATTTCCCGGACTCTTGAAAGATATGAGACTTTTCAGAATCAGGTAGGATGAAATCATGTCAGAATCGAAATTCAGTCCAGAGTTCAAGAACCAAGTCGTTCTCGAGGTCGTGGACAAGCATCGCACCATCAAGGCCGTCGCCGAATCATACAACCTCGTCGCCCAGACCGTCGGAGTATGGGTCAAGGACTATCGCAAAGAACATCCAGAACCCGGGACCGAGAACCTCACCAACACCGAGTCGAAGGAAATCGAACGGTTGAGGAAGGAACTCCGTGAAGCACGGATGGAGGCCGACTTCCTAAAAAAAGCGGCAGCCTTCTTCGCGAAGGAATCACTGTAGCCGATCGCTACGACTACATTTTCTCACAAGAAGGCACCTATCCGGTCCGGCTCATGTGCCGATGCCTGAAAGTCTCCCATTCAGGATATTACGACTGGCGGAACAGGCCCATCTCGGCGACCGAGCAGCGACGCCAGGACCTCACCGTGAAGATCCGCTTCTATTTCGACGAATCTGATGGCACCTACGGCTACCGGCGGGTCGCCGCCGAGCTGGCCCGGGCCGGCGAGTCGGTCCATCCCGACACGGTCCGCGCCATCATGCGGGCCGAGGGCCTGGTGGCGCACAGCCGCGTCTGAAGGTCCGTACGACGATCACATGCTGACCGAATTGATTAGTGAGGCTATTGACATGGCATCAGGAACTGCGAGCACGTGAGAGGGGATACCATATTTAACTCCGACCATGGGTTACAGTACATATCGGAGGAGTTCACTGAGGAGAAAGTTCTTTCCGCGCGGGATCCGAGCATTCCTGAACTTCTGGCCGACGGGTGGCGCATCGCCCACAGGTCATGGGCCGCGCAGCTGGATGCCGACAAGATTGACAGGGCAGCGCTTGAGCGACTTGTTGTAACGGCCACGCGCGACGGAGCGCTGCATATCCGACCGGTGACCGACCGGGACGTCCCAGCTGTGCTGGACCTTGATGGCCCGACCATCAACGCCTATCCGGGTGGTGTTGCGACGCGTCACGCAGCACTGACGCCCAAGCCGCTACCGACTCCGCTGCGAGTGGGGTGGGGCATCTTCGACCGCGGCGACCCTGCGCCGATCCTGGCGGTGACCTACCTGGATCTGATGCCGGGCGATGACCCGAAGTGTACACCTGTTGCGGCGGAGGTCGACTTCACGGTGGTCCACCCGGATTTTCGGCATCAGGGCTTGGCTTCAGGCGTGAAGGCCATGTCGGTACTGGCGCTGATGGAGGCCGGCGTCCAGACTTTTCGGACCGGCGGAGCCGTTGAGAACGTGGGAATCCTAGCGGCAAACCGCGTTCTGGGATTTGTTCGCGATGAGGAGTGGGTGACACTGGAGCGGTAACCTGTCTCGTCACAGAAACCGACGGCGGTTCTCGCGTTCAAGGGCGCGGAAGTTGTCAAGTCAAGTGAGACAGCCCGAGTGTAGTTACGCGGTGGGTATTGCAGAACGACTGTCGTGGTCTACAACATCCTGAGTGCCTGGTGTGTTGGGGTGCCGGGCTCGGCTGTCCAGATGATGAGTTGCTGCTCGGCGTCATTGGCCTCGACGAGGGTGTCCCAGTCGAGGGTGAGCTGGCCGACGCGGGGATGGTTGAGCGTCTTGGTCCCGGTGGTGAGGCTGGCCACGCTGCGCGCGGCCCACCAAGTGGCGAACTGCGGGTCTTGGACAGACAGCTCTCCAACGAGCCCCGACAATCGAGGATCGTCAGGGTATTTCGCCGCCTCCATCCGCAGTTGAGCGACAGCGGTCTTGGCGACCGTCTCCCAGTCGGCGTACAGGGATCGCATGAACGGGTGGGTGAAAAGAATGCGGACGTAATTGCGTTCTTTGGCCGGGATTTGAGCGAAGTCGACCATCATGGCAGCCGCCAGGCGGTTCCATCCCAGAATGTCCATGCGTCGTCCGACGACCATCGCGGGGATCGTGCCGAGGTCGTCGAGCAGTCGGTGCAACTGGGGCTGGACTTTCTGCCGCGTCTGACGTGCGACGCGTGTTGAAGGCTTCCCGGCCAGGCTGAACAGGTACCGCCGCTGATCGTCACCCAGCCGGAGGACATCGCTGAGCGTTGTCAGCACGGGCGCCGAGACGCTGATCCGCCCTTGTTCGATGCGCGTGTAGCAGTCAGTGGAGATGGATGCGAGCCTCGCGACCTCCTCACGGCGCAGCCCGGTGACGCGGCGCGGCCCGGCCGGGTGCGCCAGCCCGACATCCTCGGGAGTGAGCTGCCCTCTCCGGTTCATCAGGAACGTCCCCAGTTCGTTCCGCCTCGCGTCATCAGCCATGCGTCGATTATCCCATCGTCCTGGGACGAATAGGCAGGGAGACATTTATCCTAGGATAAGTTTCTCCTCTTACGTGTCGCGTCATCTGGAGGGACGATAGTGCCGCGGACGGCAGAAGACTGCGCGAACGGAGGAGGCACTGATGGATAGGCCATACATTTTCTGTCACATGATGACGTTTCTCGACCGCACGATCACGGGCACATGAATGAGCCTTCCGTAAAGCGGTCCCGCGGGCCGTGCGTTCTACGCAATCGCCTTCGGTGGCCAGCTCCATCAACACGAAGAAGGACTGGACTGAGCGGGGCTTCTCGGACTATTGACCTGCATATCCTCGTCGCGCGTGCTTCTCATAACGCGTACCTCATCCACGTCGTCGAAGAGCTCACGGAGCAGCACCTCAACGACCAGTGGCTCGTGCAAGCCAACTACACTCGCGACGCCGCAGCGTTCAGCATCGACGTGCACCGAGAACTCGTCGACGCAATCATCCGCCGCGATCCCATCGGCGCCCTTGATGCCACCATTCGACACTACGAGGACTACCCCGTCTTCCACACTCAGCTCGACGGTATAACCACAGAAAGACCCCCAACACGCGGGTGAGGCGGCCGCAAACAAGAGCCCCGGCTGCCAGCACCCGCTTGGACCCGAGTTGGAGCACGCGAATGTGAAGCAGAAGATCGATGCGGCCTAGGTCAGGGCTTCCTTAGCGCAGACGAGAAATTACGCGGTTCCTCAGAAGGTCAATCGTTCTCGTCTAAGGGGACTGTAAGAAAAACGGCGTGTCACACACCGTTTGTCTTACAGTCCCAGTGATGCCCGGCCGTTGCTCTGGGCACAGTCCGTGTTGTAAGCCCGCCGCGTCGTCAAGATGCGCTCCACAGCGAACGCAGGCAACGCCCCGGAAGATCGTGCTCGGCTGATCCGGGTCAGCCTCAACCGGTGTCGAGTCGAAAGTGCCAACGAACTGTGCGACCAAGCGGGGGTGTCTGCGACCGAGCATTCGGTGAATCTCGGACGCGGTGCGCGACGGGTTCTTCTGTACGGCTGCGAGCAGATCAACGCCCTCCATGTATGCCTGCTCGGTGAACCGTAACGCCATGAAGTAGTCGGGGTTCACTGCGCTCATCTCATGCGCCGCGAGATCATCGAATGCGAAGTCATCAACATCGGTCGTGATCAGATATCTGGCTCCCGCACGGATCGCGTCAGCCACCACCTGCC
Source organism: Acidipropionibacterium sp. (assembly GCA_022647765.1). GTDB lineage: Bacteria > Actinomycetota > Actinomycetes > Propionibacteriales > Propionibacteriaceae > Acidipropionibacterium. The sequence goes on along the minus strand of JALCLH010000003.1, from coordinate 365,395 downwards.
GATCCTGAACTGTGTCAGTCACCAGGCCTTCGGTGCTCTGCGCGGTCGGCGACAATGCTGTGCCCAGAATCTTCTTGCGCACGATTGATGTCCGCGATGCCTGTCCGCGTGCGTGTCGATCGGCTTCGATCTCGACGTGCCTCGACCACGTCCACCGCAGGCCATTCGCCCGCGCTCCGGCGATCAGCAAGGTGCGGGTCACCGGCGAAGCGAGCGCATTGGCATCCAGGAAGAGCAGCGGTGCTTCACTCACCGAACAACTCAGCCTCGATATCGGCAGCGGACGCTTCAGCCATGCGGCGCATGAGTTCGCGGCTGTACCGTTCGTACTCATGCAGCGGTATGCGGTGATGAGTGCCGACCTTGGTGGCCTTTATCTCGCCGTCAGCGATCCGGCGCAACACCGTGGACCGAGACATCCCCAGCCGCCCCGCGACCTCGGCGGGGGTCAGCAACTCCACCCGAGTGGAGAGGTCGACAACCTCGCCGCGCTTCTTCGCCGAGTCCAGGAATGCACGCAGGCGCGCCCAGTCGTCATTCGACAGGTGCGCCGGGTCCACAGTCATGCTGCTCATGATCCCCAGAGTACTCCAAGGTGACCACTTAGACAGCACTAAGTGATCACCTTGTCAGATTGTCGTGATCCCCGCCGAGGTGGCGCTTTGCCACCCCAGCAGCGGACCCGGCATGCCTGCGTGAGCCGGGCCCACCGCCCAAGGAGGCCTATCCGAAGAGATGCCAGGTGAAGAACCGGTTCTCGTCGTCGTTCTCAAATTTGGGGACGCCAGTATGCCCTCCGGTGTTGGCGTGCGGCGTCTGGACTGAGCGGGGCTTCTCGGTCTGCTCCTTGGTGGACACGCGCAGATAGATCACCACGGTCGGCCCGTTGGCGGGCGTGGAAGGAGAATGGATGACGTCGTGGATTCTGGCGACGAGTTCGGTCATGTCGTCGAAGTCGAGACGGTCATAATCTAATGATACCGGCGCTCATCCATCCCGCAATGTTACCATCGCCCCAGACTTATCAGGGCTGCATAGTGTTCATTCTGCCCACAAGGAAGTGACGGGCCAGCTCATGGAGCCGATCTCTCTGGGAGATTCAGCATTCTGTGGAGGCTGTCGCGAGTATTCGGGCCAGTTCGGCGGGGCGGCTCCACATCGGCCAATGTCCGGTGGGAAGGTCGATGTAGTCGACGTTGGTGAAGTTGCCGACTTCGGCGAACATGGGGTTGCCCGCCTTGGCAAGTTCCCTCACCTGTGCGCTTGGTATCGAGCAGCACACGAACGTGGTGGGGATGCCGTAGCGCTTCTCATTCGTCAGTGCCACGCTCTGGCGCAGGACGGCCCCTGGTTCGGGCAGGGCGCGGGCCCGGAAGCGCTCCAGCATCTCGTCGCTGAGCCCATCGAGGCTGGCCTGCTCCTTGAGCGCCTCGAACGGCGGCAGCGCCAGGCCTTCCGTGCCCTCGGGGAAATCGGGGGCGAACGCGGAGCCCGGAGCGGCGGGGCCGCTGTCGACCCACACCATGCGCCTGATCTGTTCGGGGTGCTGGTCCAGAACCAGGGTCGCTGGCATGTTGGCCCCGCTGTGGGCCGCGAGGATCACCGGCCCGCGACTGTCCGAGATGGCCCGCTCGATCGCCGCCGCCTGGTCATCGAGCGTCCGGCAGGCCCTGCCGGGGTCCGTTCCGTCGAGTCCGGGCAGGGTCAGCGCCTTCGCCCGGTGGCCCATGGCGCTCAGATGATCCACGACGTCATCCCATGCCCATGCGCCCAGCCAGTGGCCGGGGACCAGGAAGATGACCGGCGTGCTGTGTTCTTCGCTCATGTATCAATCGTCCCAGCGTTCGCGGACAGCAGCATGGCACTATTTCTGTCATGATTTTGGGGGGAGGTGAACGGATGAAGCGGATCGAACGGCTCCAGGCGCTCTCGGAGATGCTGCGGCGCAGCGGTTCGCGCGGTTGCACGGCAGAACGGTTGGCGGACGAGTTCGGCGTGTCCGTGCGCACGGTCAAGCGGGACCTCGATGCGCTGGAGAACAGCGGGGTGCCGATCTGGGCGCGTCCCGGCCCCGGCGGCGGATACGGCGTGGCTACCAGGTCCAGCCTGCCGCCGGTCAGTCTCAGCCCGGCCCAGGCCGTGGCGCTCCTGGCCGCGGTGTCGGCCGCCCCCGATGCGCCCTATGCCGATCTGGCCGCCGCCGGCATCAGAAGGATCATCGACGTGCTCGATCCGGGCACTCGCGCGAAGGCGGACCAGCTCGCGCGCCGTATCTGGGTTACCAGCGACGAGCCCGCCATCAGGGTGGTGAAGTCGGCGCTGGAGGAAGCGATGGCCGAACAGCGGGTCGTGCGCATCCGCTACACCTCGCGCAGTGGCGAGAAGACTTTTCGCGATGTGGAGCCGGTGATCTTCGCGTCCACGAACGGGCGCTGGTATCTCATCGGATGGTGCCATCTGCGTGACGCGATGCGATGGTTCCTCATCACCCGCATCGAGCACGCCACCGTCACCAAGTCGCAATGCGGCGACCACACCGTCGAGGAGATCGGCACGCCGCCGGAAACGGCCAGATCGCTGTACGCCGAGGAGCAGCTGGAAAGGCCCTTCCGGCCCTATTGAGCCGGCTGACAGCGCCGCGCCTGCCCGGATGGAATGGACCAGGACTGTTGCTAGCTGGCAGCCGCCGCCCCGTCGTGACCGACCGGCGTGTCGGCTCTTCTCCCATCGTCATCCTCGCCTGATTGTCGCAGGACCCAACTGATGAGCAGCCCGAGACGTTCAGCAGAGGGCGATCCCGGATCGGCGGCGTAAGTCGAGATGAACAGACCCTGGTCGCCGGCGATGTCGAGGGTCTCGTAGTTGAGGGTCATGTCGCCGACGACGTCGTGGTGGAAGCGCTTACGACCGTAGCGGTGCTCGAAGAGTCGGTACTCGGCCCAGAATCGCGCGAACTCCGGGGACTTGACGGTCAGCTCACCGACCAGGCTCTCCAACGCCGGGTCGGGAGTGCCGGGGTCCCATGCCCGCCGCAGTGCGGCGACGGTCCCTCCCGCAACGGCCTCCCAATCCGGGTAGACGTGGCGGGCGAGTGGGTCGAGGAAAAGCCAGCGGGCGATGTCGCGCTCCCGGAGCGGCATCGCGTCGAAGTCGGCGGTCAGAGCGGCACCGATGCGATTGACGGCCAGGACCTCCATGCGCGGGCCTTGCAGGATCGCGGGCACGGGATCCATGAGCCGCACCAGTTCGGCCAGCGCCGGACGAACTCGTCGCCGGGGAGTCTTCGGCTGCGAGCCCGCTGTGGTGCGGCGCGCGCGGGAGGGCTGGGTGGTGACGAGCCGGTGCAAGTAGTCGCGTTCGGTGTCGTCCAGATTCAGCGCCCTGGCCACGGCGTCAAGCACCTGGGCGGAGACGTTGCCGACGCGGCCCTGTTCCAGTCGCGTGTAGTAGTCGACGCTGATACCCGCGAGCACCGCGACCTCCTCGCGGCGCAAGCCCGGATGACGGCGGGGAACCGGGGAGGCCGGCAGACCGACTGTCCATGGGTTGATGGCGCGTCGGCGCGACGTGAGGAAATCACGCAATCCGCCCAGCTCAGCCATGACCATATTTTCCCACGGGCCAGGACACGCCGGCCCCGTCTATCTGGCATTGCGGCTCCTAGGTGGGGCGCGGCCAGCCATCCCCTTCCGCGCGCGGCACCCGCGTCGTTGACTGGACAGTGTCGATGACTGCACATCGACGACAGATAAGGAAGGACACCACCCATGAGTGAACAACTGAATGGAACTGTGGCGCTGGTCACCGGCGCCTCCAGCGGTATCGGGCAGGCAACCGCCAGGAAGCTCGCCGATGCCGGGGCGAGCGTGGCGATCGTCGCCCGCCGTGCCGAACGGCTCGAAACGCTCGCCGCCGACCTGCGCGTCAAAGGCAGCACCGTCGCCGTGATCCCCGCAGACCTCACCGACCCCAAGGACGCCACCTCGGCGATCGAGCGCACCGTGTCCGAACTCGGCCGCCTCGACACCGTCGTCAACGCGGCAGGCCTCATGCTCAACGGACCCACCGACGAACTGACCCTGGACGACTGGGATCGGATGATCGACATCAACCTGCGCGCCCTGCTGCACGTCACAAAGACCGCGCTGCCGCACCTGCTCGCCGCCGCCCAGCAGGAGCCCCGGCATGTGGCCGACCTCGTGAACATCTCCTCTGTGGCCGGGCGCTTCGCCGCGGCGACCACCGCGGGATACAACGCCACGAAGTTCGGCGTCACCGCCGCCAGCGAGGCGCTCCGCCAAGAATACGCCAAGCAGCACCTGCGCGTCTCGGTCATCGAACCGGGCCGCGTCGACACCGAGCTGTTCGACCACCGCGAGGGCTCCGCCGAAGGCTTTACCGCCATGTTCGGCCAGATCGAGCCCCTACAAGCCTCCGATATTGCCGATGCTGTCGCCTACATCATCACCAGCCCACGGCGCACCGCCATCAATGAAATCGTCATCCGACCGACCGAACAGTTCTGAGTTCCGCGGTGCTTGCCTACGGATTCGCGATGAGGCTATGCAGCGATTCGCTCGCTCCAGTCTCTCCCCCGCTGGCAAGGTGGGATCTCCGGGAAGTTTCACTCAGTCCAGCCGTGCGTCGTTCATGGTCCGCACACGCTGATCGGGGCAACGATGACGCCGTCGGGTCGGGTGAGGCTGTAGGGCCCGGTGCCGGTGAGAACCATCAGGAAATTGGGCGGGGACATGCGCGATGTGTCGATCTTGGCCGCAAGCGCACGCAGATGGGCGGCTCCCTCATCGACTAGGCGGGTGCCACCGAGCTTGACCTCGATCAGGCCGTAGCGACCATCGCGAAGGTGAACAACGGCGTCGCACTCGAGCCCCGACTTGTCGCGATAGTGGAAGACCTCCCCGTCAAGGGCGTCCGCGTAGACGCGGAGATCCCGGACGCACATGCCCTCGAACAGCAGGCCGAACGTCTCGAGGTCGCGCATCGCACCCCCAGGGTTGATTCCAAGCGCAGCCGCGGCAATGGACGGATCGACGAAGTGCCGGGTCTCTGTCGTGCGGATGGCGGTTCGCGAGCGCAGGTTGGGGTTCCACGCGGGCAGGTCCTCGATGACGAAGATCCGTTCCAGCGCTGTCAGATAGGAGCGGACGGTCTTCTCGGATGGTCCACTGTCGCCTGCCCCGAGGTCGGCAGCGATCTGGACGAGTCGCGCCTGCGACGACTCCATGCGCGCGTAGGAGCGCAGGAGGCGTCGAGCCAGGTGAGGATCGCGGGCGACGTCGTCGACGCGGGAGATGTCAGACTCCACGACGGCGTCGAAGTAGTCTCGAGCCTGTTGCAGCGCAACCGGCCGGCGCTGACCGACAGCCCTGGGCCAGCCGCCCCGACACAGCACGAACGCGACCTCCTCGAGTGTCTGACCGGCAGGGGCCGCCGGAGCGCCCTGTCCTTCAAAGAGTGCCGCAAGAGAGACCGTGCCTGCGGAGTCGCCCGACTCGAACAAGCTCATCGGGCGCATCCGAAGTCGCGAGATGCGCCCCGTACCGGTGTGAGTGATCTGGCCTCCCGGTGGTGGAACGCTCGATCCGGTGAGGATGAACTGGCCGAAGTCGTCGCGCTGATCGACCTCGAATCGGACGGCGTCCCACAGCTGCGGAGTGATCTGCCACTCGTCGATCAGCCGGGGTGTGTCCCCGCGAAGCAGGGCAGAGGGTTCGGTGTCAGCGAGGATGAGGTTCTGCGATCTCGATGCAGGATCCGCCATGTAGATGGTGCTGCGCGCCTGCTGTTGGGCGGTCGTCGTTTTCCCGCACCACTTGGCCCCCTCGACGAGAACCGCTCCGCGCGCGTCGAGGCGGTCTTGGAGGATCTGGTCGGCGATCCGAGGCATGTACTCACCCTTCACAGCTCTCCTCCTGTCATGGCCCTGACTAGGGCGTTTCCTGGTTTGGCACGATTTTACTTCCGGGTTTGGCGCGTTTCCAGTTCCGGGTTTGGCGCACGCTGGACTGTGCCTGACCGATCCGATGGCATGCGAGGGTCACCTCGACGTCTTGAGCATCGATGCCCCCGTCAGGCTCGCGATCGGTCCTCAAGGTCGACCGCCGAGCCTATGCTGGCCCAGTGAATCCTGACGAGTTCTCCCAGTTGCTGTCATCGCGTCATGCGGTCCGCGACTTCAAGCCCGAGCCGATCCCGCAGACGACTATCGACGCCATTCTTGAGGATGCGCGCGCGTGCGCCTCGTGGAGCAACACCCGCCCCTATGCGGTGGCTGTCGCTCAGGGAGAGCAGCTCAGGAGGATCAGCGCCAGCTATCTCACCGCCTTCGAGAAGGCGGCGCCGATCGTGCACAAGGATGTGCCGGGGATCGTGAGAACGGTGCTCACGGGAGGTCTCCCGGACGGAGATTTCAGGACGTGGAAGAAGTACCCGCCGAAGCTCCTTGAGCGCAGCCAGCAGCTCGGGAAGGCGATGTACACACACATAGGAATCGCGCGTAGGGACAGTGAAGCGCGCGACGAATCCAAGCGCGACAACCTCCGATTCTTCGGCGCGCCGGCGGCGATGTTCTTCTTCGTCCACAAGGACTTGCTGCCATTTTCAGCGATGGACGCCGGCATCGTCCTGCAGACGATCATGCTGAGCGCCACAGCTCACGGCGTCGGGACCTGCCCGCTCGGAGTCATGGCGACGTGGCGTCACCCGTTGGATGCGGAGTTCAGCGTCCCGAAGGACTACAAGCTGATCACCGGCCTGGCGCTCGGCTATGCCAATGATTCCGCAATCAACAGCTTCCGCGCGCCTCACCCGCCCGTGGAGCAGATCCCGGCCAAGAGTGCCAGGTCCTGAGCCAACACTGACGGCGTCCCCGCCTCGCACACCGCGACGGCACCGGCGAGAGTGTCAGACTCGGAACCATGCCCAATCTCGAATGCTCCTCCTGCGGCTCGTATCTGTTTCTTGAGAGCCTCACCTGCCCGCAGTGCGGATCGGCGGTCGGCTTCCACCTGGCCTCTCGCTCCTTCCAGGTGCTCCCCGACGGTCCCGACACAGCGGTCGAGATCGACGCCGTCAGCTGGCGGCCGTGCTCGAACCGGGACTGGGGCTGCAACTGGCTGGTGTCCGACCAGGAGAACTCGTCCAAGTGCTTCTCCTGCAGTCTCACCCGCCGCCGTCCCGACTCGAACGACACTCTCGCCCTCGAGATGCTGGCCGAGACCGGCTCTGCGAAGCGCCGTCTGCTGGTCCAGTTGCGCGATCTGGGCCTTCCCATCACGCCCTACTACAAGCGGGAGGGAGGACTGGCATTCGATCTCCTCTCAAGCCGCTCCTCCGGGGAGCCGGTCACGATCGGGCACGCGAACGGCGTCATCACCATCGATCTCGCCGAGACCCTCGACGCCCACCGGGAGCATCTTCGAGTCAAGCTCGGCGAGCCCTACCGGACCATGCTCGGCCATCTACGCCACGAGACCGGCCACTACTACCAGAGCGTCCTCATTCACACCGACGAGGAATGGGCTGCATGCCGTGCCCTGTTCGGGGACGAGCGCGCGAGCTACCAGGATGCACTGAAACGCCATTACCAGACCGGCGCGCCCGAGGGGTGGGAGGAGAATTACATTTCCGAATACGCGACCATGCACCCCTGGGAGGATTTCGCCGAGTGCTTCGCCCACTATCTGCACATGACCGGAACCCTCAGCACCGCCGCCTATGCCGGAATGGTGCTCGACGTCGATCGCAACGACGAGTTGCTCCCTGAAGATGTCACCCCGCTGATCAGCTACGCCGATTGTGACGCGAGCGTCATGCTCGATGACTGGGACGTTCTCTCCAAGTTCTTCAACCAGGTCAACCGGGCCATGGGACAGCACGACCTGTACCCATTCCATATCACCGAACCCGTCGCCAACAAGCTCGCCTACATGCACCGGCTCATCACCCAGGAGCAATGAGATCGTGCGCCGTAGGAAATCACACCCCGGCTGATTCACACCCTCGCCTGCACCGTCACCCCGCACACACGACCGCCGACCGCCAAGCACAGAGCCGAGCCGGCGACAGACGGAATCCCGTCGTCACAGGGAGAGCGTCGTCCGGCGTCCCAGACGAGGGACCGCCCACTCGATGAGAGCGACGCCGAAGGTCATGCCGATCGCCACCGACAGGAAGCTGAGCGCCACAGTCCAGAGGCTGGCACCGGACCAGGTGCCCAGACCAGCGTGGACGATGCTCACGAGTCCGAGGCCGCCCGGTGCGATGATCCGGAAGATCGGATTCAGGGTCAGCAGCGAGGGCGCCCCTCTGAACACCTTGCGCACCACGACGGCGATCAGCACCCCGGCGAAGCCGGCGATCATCCCGGCGACGTGCACACTCAGGCCCAGCAGAGCCACCTGCTGGATCGCCCAGGCGCCCAGCAGCACCGCGATGAGGGAGCGCATGGCTCCCCGAGGAGCCGAGAAGGCCAACCAGGCGCCCACGGCGTACAGCAGCACGCCGACCGGCCGGAACCACCACGAGATGTAGACGCCGGGCGCCGCGACCTCTCCCCTGACGTGGATCAGGGACATCGCCAGGGCGACGCCGAGCGCCAGGACGACGAGCTGGTGGACGGCCACGGCCAGCCGCGACGAGCCCGAGACGATCGCTCCCTGGGCGAGTTCGAGCGAGGAGATCGCCAGCGGCGCACCGGGGATGAGGGAAGCGACGAGGGGAATCAGCACCTTCGTCGGCTCGGTGACGATTCCGGCGTTCGTGGCGATCAGGATGCCCAGAGTCGAGATGAATGACACCGCGATGGGGGCGACGATGGAGAGCCGGCCCCACTTCGGCATCGTGACCAGGACAACGGCGATGATCAGCCCCAGCACCATGGCGACCAGGAGGTCGGGCACCGTGGGACGCTGATTGAGTCCCAGTCCGAGAATGATCAGCAGGAAGCCGAGATAGCGGACTCCTGTGCCGATGAGGGGCTGGGACCTCTCCAGGGCGTCCAACCGCTGAGCCGCCTCGTGAGGGGACACCTCGCCGGCAACCAGATCCTCCACCAGGGAGAAGAGCTCGTCGATCTGGTCGAACCGGTAGGAGCCGGGGCGGGCGGTCCCCAGCTCGGTGATCCCCTTGCTCGTCTCGACCGCGAGCACCGAGTTGGGCAGCACGGTCACCGACGCGGAGATCCCGAAACGTTCGGTGAGGTGGGCCACCGCCCTCTCGACCGCTGTGGTGGGCGCGTTCGCGCTGATCAGGGCTGCGCCGAGCCGTGCGACGAGCCCGATGTTCTCCACGGCGTCCGCCACGTCATATGCCTCAGTTCGCGAGAGCGCCCGAGCGCGCGACCCCGAGCAGCAGGCTTCTCAGGGCCGCGTCGTCGGAGGGAGCGGAGCGCAGACCGACCGACCATCCCGAGCGGTCGAGGACACCGACGGAGCGCTTCACAAGGTCGTAGACGCCGAACACCACCGGCTTGGCAAGGTCGCCATCGAGGACGGTGGCCGTCATGGCCGCATTCGCGACCGTCGCCACCTCGATGAGTGCCTCGCGGTATTTCGCCGACGACTCGACGCCCTCGCCGTAGACCTCTGTGAGAGCCAGTGCGCTCAGCCGCACCGAGCCCAGGATGGAGTCGACGATGCCACGCAGCGGCGCGTCGTGGACCACCTGCAGGTAGGTGCCCGGGGACAGGAACGCATCGACGCCGGCGGTTATCGCCCCGCAGGCGGAGTGGCCGAGGACCACCACCACCTGAATCGTGGGGAGACTTCCCATGGCGTAGTGCAGGCTGCCCAACGCGTCGGGACCGGGGACGTTGCCGGCGACCCGCGTCGTGAAGATCTGGTTCGCCGACGCCCCAAGGACGAGTTCGAGCGGAACCCGGGCGTCGGCGCACCCGAGAGCGGCCGCGAACGGCGTGTGCGGAGGCACTGCCCCTGGAACCGGCGGCAGGCCGATGGAGTCCGGACTGACGCTGACCTCCAGGACGGCGCCATCAGCACCCAGCGAGCCGAACGCGGCATTGCCGCGTTGAAGAGCATCGAGGGCTTCTGCGGTTGTGGAGGGCGGGGCCGGTGCCTTGTCCTCCACGGTGACAATGGCCCGGCGCGACCCGTCGGCAGACACCATGTTCCCCTCCGATAGAAAACTGTGGTGCAACCCTATCCCTGCGCCAGGAAAGCGGCGATCATGCTGTTCGCGTCGGCGCGCTCCGAGAAGTAGCCGTGCCGCGCCCCTGCGAGCAGCAACAAGTCGGCTCCGGGAATGCGGTCGTGCAGGACTTCGGCGTTGCGGGCGTCGGTGACGCCGTCATCGACCCCGTGCACCACGAGGGTCGGGGCCTTGATCCGTGGCAGCGCCTCCCACCCGTCGTGGGCAGTGCTCATCGCCAGCTGGGCGGCGGCCTGCTGTGGGCTGGTTGCGTGGGTCTCGGTGAGGGCACTCGCATCGACGTGGGAGGCGAGGAACGCCGGGGTGAACACGAGTTCGAGAGCGGCCTGCGGATCTCCGGTGGCGAACGCCCGGGTGGCGGCCTCTGGACGCGGCACTCCGTGTGTGTCCCCCGGCGTCGTCGCACCCAGCACGAGCCGGTCGACCCGATCGGGGAAGTCCGCGGCGACCCACTGGGCGATCCTGCCGCCCAGTGAGTGGCCGTAGACGCTCGCGCGAGAAATCCCCGCGGCGTCGAGGACGGCGAGCACATCGGCCGCGGAGTCCCGCGTGGACCAGGCGCCAGACGGGATGTCCGAGCTGCGCCCGATTCCGCGGTTGTGAAACCGGACGACGGTAAACGCTGCCAGTGAGCCGAGCACAGGTTCCCATCCCGTGTCATCGGCGCCCAGCCCCGAGATGAGGACAACGGCCCGGTTCTGGTCCTGGCTCGGGAGCACGGGCTCGTCGACCCGGTACCAGATCGATGCGCCATCGGCAGTTCGAGCGAATCCATCTCGTGACACCGTCACCAACTCCTCCAGCCTGTCAACGGACCACCACATCGTGTCGTGTGGGAGGCCCGGCTCGGGGTTGAGGCTACCCGCAGCGGTCAGTCGACGATCACGGTGCCGTGGAAGCGCGTGGTGGCGACGCCACCGACCCATACGGTGCCGCCTTCGACGGTGATGGTGATCTCTCCGGCCCGTCCGAGCCGCGCGCCTTGGGCGACGGTGTATCGCGTCGGGGCTTGTCCGGTGCTGGTGAGCCATTGCGCGACGGAGGCATTCAGACTCCCGGTCACCGGGTCCTCTGCGACATTCTGGCCGGGGGCGAAGGCGCGCAACTCGAACGCGTACGGCGATTCGGCGGGATACGCGCCCACCGCGCCGACCATGGCGTCGGGAATGAGCGAGAAGTCCGGTTCGAGGGCCAGTACCTCTTCGGCGGTCGCGAGTTGCACGACCGCCCAGCCGGGGCCGTTGTCAACCCACTGATGCCCGATCACCTGCTCGGGGCTGATTCCGTAGGCAGCGACGATTCTGCCGAGGTACTCGGCGTCGACGGACCCCGTGCGCCGCACCGGCGGCGCGGCGAAAGAAAGCACATCGCCGTCGTCTCGCAGCTCGATCAGCCCGGCACCGCACTCCTGAACGAGACGCCCAGCGGTGCGCGGCACTCCCCCCTCATCCAGCCAGGCGCGAGCCGACCCGAGAGTGGGATGCCCGCGAACGGCAGTTCTCCACCGGGGGTGAAGATGCGGAGCCTGTAGTCGGCCCGGTCATTGGTAGGCGGAAGAAGAAATGTCGTCTCGGACAGATTTGTCCACCGGGCAATGCGCCGCATCGTGTCGGTGTCAAGGCCGGTTGCGTCGATGATCACCGCGACGGGATTGCCCCGGAAAGGCTCCCTGGAAAAGACGTCGACCTGAGCGAATGGGCGCGAAGTCATTTCGTGACCTGTTTCTGACCTTCCAATCCGAGCCCGCGGCGCGCCGCGACGTGGGCGAGCAGCCGCGTCGTGTCGACGAACGGCAGCGGGGACTCGTCCTCGCTCGTGATCACCACCGGGATCTCGGTGCACCCCGCGATGAAACCGTCACAGCCGGCGTCCACCAGGTCGCCGATCAGCCCGACCATCCGTTCGTGCGTCGTCGGCGTCTGCGGCCCGTTGATCACCTCGTCGTGGAGCAGTCGATCCAGCTCGCGCTGGCGCTCGTCGGACAGCCGTACCGGAACCATGCCGGCCTCACGGAGCGGCGCCTCGTACAGGCCGTCGTTGACCGTAGTGTTCACACCCAGCACGCCCACGGTGTGAAAGCCGCGTCGCACGCACTCTGCGACCGTCACCGCCACGATGCTCACCACCGGAATCTCCGCCGCCCGTTGCACCCGGTCGATCGCGAAATGCGGCGCATTCGAGGGGATCACCACGAAGTCGGCTCCCGCCCGAGCCAGCGCATCGACCGACTCGAGCAGCAGAGCGGCGACCCCGTCCCAGTCGTGAGCCAGCATCCGCGCCTCGCTGCGCTCGTGCTCCGGATTCGTCATCGTGATGCGCGGATGGGCTCCCGGCCGGCCCTGCAGTCGCGCGCATTCGGCCACGATCTCCTGCACGCACAGCAGCGTGCCGGGAATCGTCACGCCCGCCACACCGATATGCCCTTCGACGCCACTACTCGACGCCGGACCGGGTGCGACCTGCTGCGAATCGTCGTCATCGTCATCGTCCATTCGAGCAGTATCCCACCGGCTGCGCCGTGCTCCACGCCTCCGTATGCGGTGAAACAGGTGTCTATCGGCCGACCCCGATAGTCCGGCATGGCAGAGTGGCGACTCCCCCTCACCGATGAACAGATAGATTGATATGTGTTCACGAGGTGCGCTACCGTGGATCCATGAACCCCACGCTTCGTCTCACCCCGGCCGATCTGGCTGACCGCGAGAACGCCGCAAAGTCAGTCCTTGCATTCCTCCGTGAAGCAGAGATGGCAGGGGCGTCAGTCGAGCTGTCGGCGGAAGCGCCGTTCTTGACGCCGGAACAGGTGGCGAAGCAACTCGGCATCTCACGTCCAACCATCTCCCGTCGCATCAAGGCCGGCGACCTCAAAGCGATCAAGGTCGGCAATCGCAACCACATCCCAATCGCCGAGTTCGAGCGCTTCCGCGATGTCTACCTCGACGAACTAGCCAGCGTGCTCGCCGACGACTTCTAGTAGGTAGCGGATGACACTGGCCTATCTGGACGCAGAAGTGGTCAGCCGACCCATGGCCGGTAGAGCTATTGAGGCTCTAGCGAGGGCTTACGTCCATACTCCAGACACCAACCTCGAAAAGTGACCCCGACCGCATCACCAAGGATTCACATCAAAGCTCCACGAATGCTGCGGGAATGCCAGCCTGTCGGTCCCGAAATCCACGCGCAGCGTCTATGAATCCATCGAGATGGCGACGCATCAGATTCTCTGCCTCTACGCTATTCCCCCGCTGGATCGCTTCTGCGATTGCCACATGTTCCGCCGCTTGTATCGCAACAACATTGAGGCTAACGGATACGTCCTCCCCACTGCGGAGACGCCGTTGATTCGCGGGATCCATAAGCGTTTGAGCCACCGAAAGGAGGACGGGGTTCGAACTGGCCTCTGCGATGCTGAGGTGGAACCGAGTTGATTCTTCAGGTGTGGGGATTGAGCCTTCACGAACTATCTGCGCATGTCGCAATGCCTCACCTAAGATTGCCGAAGCTGTTCCTGCGTCTGCTTCGATGGCGGCAAGCGCGGCACCCTCTGCTTCGACTCCTCGGCGGACGTGCAACACCGCAATCAGATCATCAATATCTGCAATCTCAGACAATCTGGCGATTTTTCTACCGCGTTCGATCTGCACCGCTCGACGCCGAAGAAGCAGCGCCCGGTCCCGCCCCTTACGCGTGATCACCCGTCCTTTCTTCGGGCCAAGTGAAGTCACATAGCCATCCCGTTGGAGCGAGTGAAGGTAACGACCAGCCGTTGCCTCGGCGATGCGGACTCCCTGCTCCGACAAGGCTTGGGAAAGACGTAAAGACCCGACCGGCTCGTCCGAGTTTGCTATGCATGTCAAGACCACGAGCTGCAACTCGTCAGTGGGAAGAGGCATGAGTAATCCTTACCATGCGCGTCCACAATGGCCGCCTCGCCATACGAGAGATCCTCACGACAGGGCGTGCCGGCCGCTCCGGCGGACAGGAGAGGCTTGACCCTGCCATGCGATTCCATCTCCTTCGCCCACGTGTGACCGGCACCAGGACGACGTGGACGCCAGACCCGGCCTAGTCTCTTCGGGAAGTGAGGATATATCACCAGCCTGGTCCCACGGTGAACCGTCCCGGCGACCCGACCCACACAAGGGGCACCTGGGGACACCGCTCCCGAGCCGATGGCATCGCCGCCATACCCGCCGCCGTTACGAGCGCAGACACCGTATAGCAGACGCTCAACTCAGACAGCACAAGACGAGCCCACTTCACATCCGCTAACGACGCCCCGGCCCCCAAGGCCGCGCATCACTCGCACGCGGCCTCGCCGGCCTGGGGCGCCGCCTGGCCGTTTCCGTGATCTCAGCGCCTCGAAACGACCCGCTGGACTCAGATCACTGGAGTGAGGAAATGGCCGTATCCTTGCTCTCCGCGGATCTCACCATCCCGATAGACCACGTGTCCCCGCACAAACGTTGCGCGTACCACACCTACAGCCTCGTATCCATCCCACAGACGGGCAGACCTGCGCGACTTAGTTTGCCATTCGCAGATGTCGAATCTCTCGTGTCGGGCCAGGTCCATCAGGACAAAATCAGCATCTGCGCCCGCCACAAGCTCACCCTTACGTGGAGCGAGTCCGAACGTATGAGCCGCGTTCCGCGCGGTGATCCGGGTGAGCTGCGGAAGAGTCAAGCGTCCCCGATGCACGGCTGTCATCAAAATTGGCAAGCTCGCTTCCACGCCAGGGACACCAGGAGGGGCCGCCCATATGTCGGCCCAACCTACCTCCTTTTCCGCAGTCGTATAAGGAGCATGATCCGAACCAATAAAATCTATAGTTCCATCCAGCACTCCTTCCCAAAGTGCCTCAACATCTGTCTCGCTGCGCAGTGGAGGATTCATCTTTGCGTATGGACCGAGCTCACGACTGCCCTCAGCAGTACGTACAAGATGGTGCGGGCATGCTTCAGCGGTGACCAGATACCCGCGAGCCTTCGCTGCACGGATCGCTTTGACAGCACCGGCCGTGCTGACATGGGCGATAGATACTCTGGCACCTGCCGAATGCGCCAACGTCAAAGCACGAACCACCGCCTCCTCCTCAGCAATCGCCGGACGCGATTCAGCGTGAGCCAGCGCACCACCACGGTGTGTTCCTCTGAGCCGAGAGGCCTCTGCACGACAAATCGATTCGTTCTCCGCGTGCACGACCGCAACCCGGCCTGTCGTCGCGACCTCACGCATCGCCGCGAGAAAAGTCGCATCATCCGGCAGACAACGACTTTCCATCCCAGGATCGGCACCCGCACGGGGTGCATTCATAAACGACTTAAACGCGATCGCACCAGAGTTGGCCTGCTCCCTGATCTTCGTGATGTTTGATTTCCCAGCACCTCCATACAGGCAAAAATCCACAAATGCCTTGGGTCCGACAATGTCCCGCTTTCCGAGAAGGGATGCTCGATCGGACACCGCAGGAACACCGGAAGGCATTTCTAGTACGGTCGTCACGCCGCCGCGGGCGGCCGCAGAAGTTCCGGTAGCGAACGTCTCGCGATGAGGTTGCCCCGGATCACGTAGATGCACATGTGTATCGATCATGCCCGCCATGACTGTGAGGCCAGTCGCATCGATCGTCTCCCCCGCATCAGCCGCGGTACCCGGTTCGACGACTCCTGCAATCCTGCCATCTCGGACGAACAGGTCCGCGTCCTTTACCTCATCGGGCAAGACCACCGTCCCGCCACGAACAACGATGTCTACTGCGCTCATACTGCCTTCATCATTACAACGGCACCCTTGACCTGGGTAAAGGCACGCAACGCATCAAATCCCTTCTCAAGTCCATACCCGGAGCACTTCCGTCCACTGAAGGGCAGCTCGACTCCATTGGAGTAGGTGTTTACAAGTACCTGCCCAACCTGAAGATCCCTGACAAGCCGCATGGCACGCGATCCATTCACTGTCCATACCCCAGCAACCAAGCCGTAGTCCGAGGCATTGGCGAGGGATACTGCCTCGTCCTCCGTATCAAAGGTTGTCGCTGCAAGTACCGGGCCAAAGATCTCCTCCCGCGAAATACGCGCAGAAGGTCCAACTTGATCAAAAATTGTGGGTTGAACGAAGTATCCACCAAGGGACCCCACTACCGGTGGAACTGCGCCACCGGTCACGAGTTCCGCTTCATGCTCTCCCTCCGAAATGTAGTCAAGAACCCGATCTCGTTGCTTCTCGGAGATCACCGGGCCCATATCAGGATCGTCAATCCCAGCACCAAGTTTCGTGCCCTCAAAAATCTGAACAAGACGTTGCACTACTTCATCATGCACTCGGGCATCAATTAGTACGCGCGAACCTGCGGAGCAGGTTTGCCCAGCATTCTGAAGGATAGACTGCGCAACAGCTGGAATAGCAGTCTCTAGATCCGCGTCAGCGAACACAATATTAGCCGACTTGCCTCCCAGCTCCAGATCAGCAGGAACCAGATTGACGGCTGCCGCCTGAGCAACGCTGATACCAACAGGAACCGATCCTGTAAACGCAACTCGAGAAATTCCAGGATGCGCTGCCAACGCCGCGCCAACTGTAGCTCCCGTTCCGGTGATCACGTTCAGAACTCCAGCAGGAAGCCCTGCCTCGAATGCCAGTTCCGCGAGCCGTACGCAGCTCATAGACGCGTCCTCTGCAGGCTTGAGAACGCAACAGTTCCCAGCCGCGAGCGCCGGGGCGATCGTTCGGGTGCCAATTCCCAGTGGATAGTTCCATGGAATAATATGTCCCGTCACACCAAATGGCTCACGGATCGTCATCGTGAGGCGGTCGGTCGGCCCCGGGATTACATCACCAAACACCGCTTCGACCATATTTGCGTAATATCGAAAATAGCGCTCAGCAAAATCCACATCTACCCGAGCTTGTCGCAAGGGATTCCCGGTATCTCTGCTTTCAATTCTCGTCAACTCGTCACTATGACCACGAATCGCATCCGCGACTCTGTTAAGAGCCACAGCTCGTTCACCCGCACTGGTACGACGCCATTCACGGTCGAACGCACCTCGTGCCGCATCAACGGCCGAGTCTATCGCATTCCCGTCACATTCAGTGAGCTCCGCAAAAACTTCTCCAGTGCTAGGATCTCGTATAGGAAGCGACTGACCAGTGAAGACAGTCCTTCCTCCCACAAATGCTCCGACCTTCTTCATAAAACTATTCATCTGTTTTCCCGTCCTCCGACTGTATGCCCTTCGAGAACTTGATCATCTTGATTCGACATTTTCCAAAAGTTTTCGCCAATGGACAGCAATATCCTCACGTCGCATAAACCGCACAGAACCAAGTTCTTGCGCACGTTCGATGAAACGACGCAGGCCTCCTACACGACCCGCTTGCCCAGTATGTCTTGGGTGTAACCCAATGGACATCATCTTCGGTTCACCATCGAGTCCCTCCTTATGGAGTTCCTCAAGCCCAGCGATGCATGTATCCCAGAAGTCCACTGGACTAGTGAAACCTAGGGGTTGGATCAAGCGCCCTTCGGAGTACGTCAGGGTGTAGGGAATCACCAGGTGTCGTTGACTACCCGATATCAGCTCATACGGAAGATCATCATTATAACTGTCTGAGTCATAGAGGAACCCGCCATGTTCTACCAGCAGTCTACGAGTCCGAATAGTTGGGCCGGTACGCGTACGCCACCCAGCAGGCGGCCGCCCAGTGGTCTCGCGAATTGACTCAACCGCACGCCTGATCTGCTCCCGCTCTTCCTCCTCACTCATAGCTATCGGATCGAGCCACCGATAACCATGCGCACAGACATCGTTTCCAGTCTCCCGAATCCACCGACACACCTCAGGATTGCGCTCAAGCGCCATCCCAGCAGCAAATAGAGTTGCAGGCACTCCGTAATGCTGCAGGATGCGTGCGATACGCCAGATGCCTGCCCGGCTCCCATACTCAAACACAGATTCCACTGCGAGATCCCGGGACCCGGAAGGCACACTCCGTCCCGGACCCAGCGACTCGCCCTCGGAATCGCCCAGTAGTACTGACCGCTCGGCACCCTCCTCGTACGCGATACAGAAATTCACGACCACAGCGGCACCATCGGGCCAGCGCACCTTTGGCCTATGGCGCCCGTACCCTACGAAGTCGCGTCTCGTCCAATCATTCACATCGATCTCTTTCATACCCACCTCTGATAGCGCATGCGCGCAGCTAACGTAGCTTCGCTCATCCAACTACACGTTCAAGGAGGCTTAAAAAATTTCCTCCAAGCACTCCCGAGATTACCGTATCATCCAAACCTCGGGCGACCATTTCGAGTGTCAAGTTGGGCAATCCAATGTAGGTGTCGACTCCCTCGGCGTATAAGTACCACGGCGGCCGTCGCAAGACTCCACCACCCGACCAGTCCAGATGTTTGACGTGCAATGTCCCGTCATATTGGATATTCAAGAATCCATCATCATCGATGAATGCAGTCTCATAGACACTGCTCCTCCCCTTCGGATAGTCCATGGCGAATCCCACATGCTCCGGGCCCATAATCTCGATCATGTGCATGACATGGTCAACCATATCTGCCACTGTTGGATGATCGGTCTCACCGAGCTCCAACGGCATTGCATTCATATTTCCCCCCTTCTCCGCAACAATACGCATTGTTTCATCCTCAGCATTCCGCCGATTGGGGATAACACTGTAGCAATTATTGTGTGAAAAATACGGCGGTGAAACCGAGTACTCGGCAGCCGTGTATTGAGTCCGTTTCCCGGCATGGGAGAGGTCGACCAGCATCCCAACACGATTCATCTCGCGAATCATGGCCTTGCCAGTCATACTAATCCCGGAATTCTCCGGTTCCATACATCCGTCACCCAAAAAATTGCGATGATTATACGTGACCGCGGAGGAAATAACTCCCATGTCGCGAAACAACTCCACATTTCCTGGATCGTCCGCGAATGGTTTTCCATTCTGAAACATGTAATAGATCGCAATCCGACCATCGGAGTGTGCCTGCCTGATTTCATCGGCCGACCGGACGTTCACCAACTCCGTTGAGTTGTCAAGTATGGCTTTATTCCAGAACTTGATCTGATCCATGGCTGATTTAGTGTCATGCTCCTCAGCAGAGAGGGTCATCCCGATGCAGTTCACTCCACCAGCCCTGAGCGAATGTATAGAGTCCTCGAATCGTCCATTGCGTCCCATCGGCAACGCGCCACACGTGTCTATGACGATGCTTCGGTCATGAAGCCTGCGCGCTCGATTCTTTTCCTCAGTGGTTACGGAACGACTAAGAAATGACCGCAACGATGGCTCCTTTATTCGCAAGTCACTCATGCGACTACCTCATTCATCATGTTTTCAAGTCGTTCGCTAGACTCAATCATTCCCGAATCAGCTAGCATCCGAGCCCAGCGCACGACCGCCGCTGGGTGCACATCAGGCTTGTCCGCCCAGAATCCTACGCGTTGGAACATTTTTATCTTCGCTTCCAAGTCTGTCCTGGATATGTTTGGAAACTCAGGCTGAAGGACCTCGGCGACTTCATGCGGTCCAGAGGAAGCAAGCCACTTCTGGGCCTTGCCTAGCCCTTTTCGGAATCCGCGAAGATCATCTTCATGATTATTTGCCCAACTAGATGAAGCGCAGTACACGGACCAAGGCACTTCGCCTAGCCCGTCGGCAAGCGTGCCTACCCCGGAGAGACCCGGATCAAGTCCTTCTTCACAACCGGCAAGAAGCAGATCTCCCTGACCGGCAAGAAACTCCTCGACTACTGCCTCCGGAGTGTAGCCGACCAGCAGGTGCACATCATCGAGTGACACCTGATGCTCGCGCAGTACTTCGACGAAAGCGACCCACGATGTTGGAACGAATGTGGGAGCCACAACAATCACCTTGTGCTGAAGACTGCTTGCCCAGTCGAACTGTCTTGTGTCTTCGGGTGATCCTGTACGGGCGAAGAGCATGTGCCGCGAGCGGTGATTACTCACTCCTACGATCTCACTGTCCACTGTGCTTGCGAGGCGATTTGCAAACACCAGACTTCCTAGGACAAGATCCCCTTGTCCCTTTGTGATGATGTCGGCGATTGAAGTTTTCCCCGGCGTCTGCTCCTCGATTTCAGCCTCGACTCCATATTGTTCGAAGTCCCCTCGACGGAGAGCCACATACTGGGGTGCGTACGAAAGGCTCTTCGCAGCTACAATTCGTATTGACATGGTAAACCTTCCTCAATTCACAAGGTGACGGATCCGGCGAGTTCTTGCTTCTCGTTAAGATCTTCAAGGACTTTGCCTTTTGTCTCGACCCCCAAGAGGGCAGCCACTGCAATCAATGCAAACATGATTGCCAAAGTGACAAACACTGCCGGCAGCCCTCCTGATGCAAAAATCACAGCGATGAGCGGTGGGATGACGACGATTCCCACACCACCGGTTCCCTTAATAAAGGACACTCCAAAGCCGCGTACACGTGTCGGATAGAGCTCAGGCGCCCAAGACCACAGTGTAGTTGTCACAAGCAACGTGAAGAACTGAAACAGGGCACCAAATACAACAACTGCCACGTCGCTGCTCGTGGTCGTTCCCCAAAGTACCCCGACTACACAGCCAAGCACCGCCGCCACAACTAGTACTGCACGACGGGGAAAACGCGCCGTGTATACGGCAGCCAAGGCTCCAAGCAGGCTTCCCGTCTGCATAAGCATGGTGTAGACGAGACTCTTTCCGAGCGTCGATCCACGCGCCACTAAGAACGATGGCATGAGTGTCAGAAGTGACATCTGCGCCGCAACAACGAGGAAGTACGCGCCAGCTGCCGTCACCGTGCGGCGGAGCAACGGTTTCCTAAATACTTCGGTTAGATGTACCTTTTCAGTGACTGCGTCGGTCCGTGCCTCGGCATCAGTTGGGACATCGAGATACAGTTCAGAGTCTGGAACAGATCCGTCAGACAGATACGATAGAACTGAGTTAGCTTCTTCGATCTTTCCTTTTCGCAGCAGATACCGTGGCGATTCCGGCATGCCGCGTCGCATAACGAGGACCAAGAGTACGGGAATAAGCAGAAGTCCGAAAAGCCAACGCCAACTGACCGAAGATCCCCCGAAGAAGTTTCCGAGGACAACCAGAACCAGGATTGCATAGAGCGGTGCGAGCATGTTTCCGAGACCACCGGACACTACATTGAGTGCCGCCACAGCACTGGCTCGTTTAGGTGATGGAACCATTTCGCTGACGAGCGCGATACCTACAGCTAGCTCACCTCCAAGACCTAGACCGACAATGAATCGAGCCGCAACAAGAGTCTCATAGCTTGGTGAAAGAGCACAGAATGCGCCGCCTACGCTATAGACCACTAGGTTCAATATCAGAGAGAATTTTCGTCCCCGAAAGTCTGATATTATTCCTGCTAGGTATGCCCCCAATGCAAGTCCGATGTATGTGGCCGAGCTTACTAGAGCCAGTTGAGTTTTCGAAATTCCGAATGTTGCAATTATAGATGGTCCTGCTTCGCCAAGGGCATTTGACTCGAAGATGTCAAAGATCATCCCTGCGGCCACGAGGACGATTACTTTGATATGCCTATGACCAAAGGGTATCCGGTCAATTGAATCGGCTAGCTCGGCGAACAAATGCAAATGTCGCTGAGTTTCCGTCTCTGTGTTACCAGTAGACATGGCACTGCTTTCAGGATAAGGAGTTGCCGGGCATCCCCGCCATTTTTCGGGAATGCATCATCATCACTGGTGATGTTGATGAAGATCACAGTGCTCCTGCCACGTTTCGCTCACGCTCCCGTACTGTTACGGTGCTGTTAAAACAGGGAAGCCTGACTCGTGTGCCGGCTCTGACAGCCGTTTCGTACTGCTCTCGACGGCGTCCATCGCCTCTTTGCAGTCCCTCGTGCTGGGCAACGCCCAGCAGGCCCCGACCCTCTCGCTGGCGGTCAACGTCGGTGCATTCAACCTCGCCAACGCCATCGGCTCCGCCCTCGGCGGGCTCGGCGTCGCCTAGGGACTGCTGCGGTTCAACGGCTTCGCGGGTGCGGTCTTCGCCGTCGTCGGCCTGGCCCTGGTCTCCCTGAACCGAGTCGCTCCACGACAGCGGTAACGCACAACGCGACCTACCATCCAGTTGTGACAGATCCGATCCGCGTGACGAAGATCCACCATGCATGTCTGCTGATCGAGTGCGCGGGCACCCGCGTGCTCGTGGATCCGGGGACGCTGGGCCCTCGTCCGTCGCTCGACCGCGTGGATGCGGTACTCGTCACCCACGGGCACTACGACCATCTCGACCCCGACCTCGCCCGTGAGGCCCTGCGGCGCGGCATCCCCGTCTGGGCGCCGGCCGACGCCCGAGGGAGCATCAACGACGACCGCGTGAGAGAGGCGGTAGCCGGCGCGTCATTCACGATCGGCAGCCTGTCTGTCAGGGTGGCAGGTGACCGCCACGCCGAGGTTCATCCCGAGCTGCCCGGTCCCCAGAATCGCGCTTACCTGATTGGCGAGGCGGTGTTCGTCACGGGCGACGAGCACTGCCTGCCGCCGGGCCCTCTCCGTCTGCTGGTCACTCCCATCGACGCGCCCTGGCTGCGAGCGACCGACCTCATCCGCTACATCCGGGCGGTCCGTCCAGAACGGGTGATCGGCGTGCACGACGGGCTGCTCAACCCCGACGGTCTCGCCGTCGCCCGCAGCGTCGCCGCCTCGCTCGAACGCGAGGGGCAGGCCTGGCAGAGGTGCTGCCGGACGGCGACAGTGTCACAGTCGGATAGCGGGAGAACGACCGATCCCCGATGTCACCCGAATGGATCGACGACCGGGACGCCCGTGTCGGCGAAGTCCTTGAGGCTCGCGTAGGCTCATCTCATGGACAAGTCGACTGCCGAAGTGCTGGAGGCCGCGATGGCACTCAGTACAGACCAGCGCGTCGAAATGGCCACCCAGCTCCTGCGTTCCGCGGGCACAGAAGAAGCCGCCCGGCTGTCGGCGTTGCGCGAGGATGTCGCAGCAGGCTTCCAACAAGTCGACGCCGGTGACGGCATCGAAGTCCCACTAGAAAACCTCCGCGCGTTCATTCATGAGCTCGGCGATGACGCCGCCGACCGGATCACTCACAAGCAGGCATGAGCCTCCGGCTCGTCGTCTCGCCGCTTGCCCGCGACGACATCAATAGCGCACTCGGATAGTCAATTGAGCACTTTGGAAACGCAGTGCGAGATGCCTACGAAGCGCTCGTATCTGCGGCCTTTAAGGCCATTACAACCGACCCGGAACTACTCGGGTCCCGCAGTCGCCCCGAGCTTGGACCAGGAGTGCGAAGTCTGCATCTGAGGGCAAGTCGTGACCATGTTCCCCCGGGCACGCGGCGGATTATCCGCCCTCAGCATGTCATCTTCTTCTTGCCGACCAACGACGCCGTGCATATCTCCCGTGTTCTGCACGAGAGTCGGGACTTTCCGGCGCAGAACTTCCCCTGACCCCACAGGTACGACACAGGGGACATCAGCGCTCGGCGTCCCCCACGGATAGCCGGGAATCGGCCGGGCGCCGATGTCACCCGAACGGATCGACGACCGGGACGCCGGTGCCGGCGAAGTCCTTGACGTTCCTCGTGGCGACCGCGAGGCCGTGGGCAAGTGCGGTCGCCGCGATGAGCGCATCAACGACCGGCAGGGTCCGACGCGTGGGCAGCGTGGCCCAACGCTCAGCGACCGATTCATCGACGGGCAGGACGCGATCCGCGTACTCGGAAACGATCATCTCCACCCACTCTCCGATCCGAGCGGCCTTCAGGGGATCTCGCCGCTGCAACATCCAGACGCCGCGGCGCAGTTCCCCGGTAGTGAGCACACTCAGATAGCAGTCCCCCGCCGAACGCAGCCAGGCGATGGCATCCGGATGGGGACGCGCCCGAGCGAGCTCGGAGATCACGTTTGTGTCGAGCAGGTATCCACTCATGCGTCGGCGAACAGATCAGGGGCACGACCGGTGTCGCGGCGTCGGGCCGGCAGCTCGAAACCGTCCAGGTCCAGTCCCGCCAGCAGCGCATCGGCGAAGGCCGGCCGGGTGTCACGGTCATGGTGGGCGCGGTAGTCGTCGATGTCGACAACCACCGCGACCGGCGTCCCATTTTTCGTGATCGTCTGCGGACGCTTCGCCGCGGCGCGGAGCACCTCGCTGAACCGCTGCTTCGCCTCCTGCACCTGCCACGTGGGCGTGTGATCGGCCTCGGTCATACTGAGAGGCTACCAGCGATCTGTCTAGTCTGTCTAGACCTTCTGTCTTACGCCGGGACTACTCCTTCCCGGGCACGGCGATGACCGGCACCGGCGCATAGCGAATGATCTTCGTCGCGCTCGATCCCAGGAAGACTCGGGCGATCGGGTTCGTCTGCGAGGACCCCACGACGAAGATGTCGCCGTCCTCCCATGACACCGATCGAACCGCCCGCGCCCAGTCGACGCCCTCCGCCAGAGTGGTCTCGATCGAGGCCGGGTCGAGACCTTCCTGGGCGAGATGCTCCACGGCCTTGCTCTGCGCGGCGGTGGCCTGCGCCTTCCACTGATTGATGATGGGGGCTTCGGGATGATTGATGCGCGCCGTGACCGGCCGCCTCGGCGGCGTCACGATGAATGTCACGATGCGCAGCGCCGCGTTGGCACGCCGTACCAGATCAACGGCGTACGGCAGCAGTGCATGCCCGGCCTCGCCGTCCCGAAATGCCACGGTGACGCGGGTGACCGGCTCGTCGGTGCGATACTGCGCCGGAGCGATCGCCACCGGAATGGGAGACGAGTGGACCAGGCGATCCGACTTGGAACCCAGGCCGATGCGTCCGGGTTCGGCGTCCCGGCTCGATCCGACGACCAGGGCAGTGGCCTCGAGCTCCCGCGCATGATGGAGCAGAGCATGGGGAACGGAACGCCCGCTGATCCACTTGGCGTCTCCGGTAATCCCGGGATGCTGCGCCAGATCCGCAGACGCCTCCGCAGCACTCAGCTCCCCCTCCGACGCGGCCCACTGCTCGAACTCGCGATCGGTTCCTGCCGCCGCCGGCGTGCCCCACCCCTGCGGGACCACCGATACGACATGAACATCTAGGGCCACCGACCGAGAGAGCTGGCAGGCGAGCTCGATCGCAGAGCGATCATTGTTGCGAGGACCGTATCCGACTACGAGACTCATCGGCGCTTCCGCTCCTTCTCGGCATTGATGACTTCCTGCGCTGCCGGACCGATCGGCTCGGCGATCTCTTCCTCTTCCTTGTAGTTGCTCAGCGTGGCATGTGTGCGCCCGTAGAACAGGTAGAACAGGAAGACGAGCACGAGCCACGACACGCAGATGACCCAGGTGACCAGCCGCAGACTCGCGAGAACGTAGACGCAGACGACGACGGTGAGAATCGGCACCACCGGGTAGAGCGGAACCTTGAACGGACGCGGCAGGTCCGGCATCTTCCGGCGCAGCACCATGAGCGAGATCGCGACGACGCTGAAGGCGACGAGGGTGCCGAAGGAGACGCTGTCCCAGAGGTAATCGGCAGGAACGAATCCGGCCACGACGGCGACGAGCGCGGCCACCAGGACGGTGTTGAACACCGGCGTCCCGTACTTCGGGCTGACTTCGAGGAACTTCCTCGACACCATGCCGTCTCTCGAGATCGAGAATAGGATTCGCGTCTGGCCGTAGAGCGTGACGAGAGTCACCGAGAACACCGAGAGGACGGCCCCTGCGGAGAGGATCGTCGCCCAGATCGGCATCCCCGTGACATCCTCCATGATCTTCGCGAGCCCGGCCTCACCTGCCGCGGGCGTGGCGAACCACTCGACGGGCATCGCCGCGATACCGGCGATCGCCACCAGCAAATAGGCCGCCGTGACGATCAGGAGGGCCCCGATGATCGCCCGCGGAATCGCCTTCTGCGGGTTCTTGACTTCTTCACTGGCTGTCGCTACCGCGTCTAATCCGATGAAGGAGAAGAAGATCGTACCCGCGGCGCCGCCGATGCCGGCCGCCTGACCGAAGAAGTTGGCGAAATGGTCGGTCTGGAACGCGGAGAACGCGATGACGATGAACATGATGAGAACACCGAGCTTGATGCACACCATGATGGCATTGACCGTCGCCGATTCCGACGCGCCCCGGATGAGCAGCAGCGTGCACAGCCCGACGAGCACAACGGCGGGAAGGTTGATGATCCCGCCTGTCGCGAGGCCATCCGTGCCAGGAATGAAGGACAGCGACAATGCCGTCGGCAGGTGCCAGCCGAAGAGATGCTGCAGGAGTTCGTTGAAGTAGCCGCTCCACCCGACGGCGACCGCCGAGACGGCCACGCCGTACTCGAGGAGAACGCATCCGCCGACCAGCACGGCCGTGCCCTCGCCGAGGGCGTGGTAGGCGAATGAGTAGGTCGATCCGCTGACCGGGATCGACGCCGCCAGCTCCGCATAGCAGAGCGCCGACAGACCGGCGGCGATCGCGGCGACGATGAAGGAGATGATCACGGCGGGGCCGGCCACCGGAATAGCCTCCGGCAACACGAAGAAGATTCCCGTGCCGATGGTGGCGCCAACGCCGAACATCATCAATTGGAACGTGCTCAGCTTGCGTTCAAGATGCTCGCCCGACCCGGACGCCGACTGAAAGAGAATCGGCTTTCGACGCAGCAGCTGTTGCCCGAGGCTAATCGGTGTGTTCGCCATGTGTGAACCTCCGGCGTCTTGTCGGCAACTGCTCATCGGCCAAAAGTCGGACGACAAACAGAAATGGAACCGACAGCGGTTCGTGGAAACGCTCCGTCATCTGGTCAACGCCGCAACATGCGGCGTCGCGCTCAGTGTTCTGAAAGTTTGTTACAGGTGGCGACCTGCCAAGTTAACGCTCCGTAACCGTAGTCTTCCGTGCCGCGGCAACTGCTTATTCCCACCCGTGGATGACGACCTTGCCGATCACCCGCCCGCTCTCCACCAGTTCGTGTGCCTGGCGGAGGGTGGACGGCGATATCGGCGAGAGCGTCCTGGTCGTCGTCGCGCGAATCCGGCCCTGCTCGACGAGGCCCGCGACGGCGTCCAGCAGGCGGTGCTGCTCGATCATGTCCGGAGTCTGCTGGACGGGACGGGTGAACATCAGTTCCCAATGCCAGGCGATGCTCCTGGCCTTGAGCGGGAACACGTCGCGCGGACCGTCATCGATCGCCACGATGTCCCCGAACGGGCGCACGATCCGGGCATAGGTCTCGATCTGGCCCTCGGAGTGGGACGTGAACAGCCAGTCCACGCCGCCGGGCACCAGGTCGAGCACCTGGGCCGCCAGGTCCCCGTGGTGATTGACGACGTGGTCGGCGCCGAGATCTCGCACCCATGCGGCCCGGTCCTCGCCGGAGGCGGTGGCGATCACGGTGACCCCCGGCAGGAGTGCCTCGGCCAGCTCCACCATGACCGACCCGACGCCGCCGGTCGCCCCGATCACCAGGAGCGTTCCGGTCGAGGCGCCGGTGAGGCGGAGCCGGTCGAACAGCGTCTCCCACGCGGTGATCGCCGTCAGGGGCAGAGACGCCGCATCGGCGAATGACAGCCTCCCCGGCTTGTGCCCGACGATCCGCTCGTCGACGACATGCAGACGCTGGTTCGTGCCGGGCCGGTCGATGGTGCCCGCGTAGAACACCTCATCGCCAGGAGCGAACAAGGAGACGCCGGGGCCAACCTCGCGCACGGTTCCGGCGGCGTCGAATCCCAGCACCGCGAAGCCCTCGGCTGGCGCCGGCGAGCCGGCACGGAGCTTCACGTCGACCGGGTTCACCGACACCGCCTCGATCTCGACCAGGAGATCGTGCGGCCCCAGTGCGGGCACCTCGATCTCCCGGGCGACCAGCGCCTCGGGATCGGTGACAGGAAGGTTCTTCTCGTATCCAACAGCAGTTGTTGTTCTCATGGCGTCCATGGTTCCCCCGCCATAGTGGTTACCGTCAAGGGCACTTGGTACCCATCAGATATCATGAACCCATGAGCACGAACAACAGCACATGCGAACGCAACGACGTATACGCGGCGATGTGCCCGTGCCGCGACATGCTCGACCTGCTGGCGAACAAGTGGAGCGCACTGATCATCGGCGCCCTCGAGGACGGCCCGCTGCGCAACGGCCGGCTCAAGCTCCGCCTGGAGGGCATCAGCCCCAAGGTGCTCTCCCAATCGCTCAAGAGACTCGAGGATCACGGACTGCTCACCCGCACTGTCTATCCCGAGGTGCCCGCCCGCGTCGAGTACGAACTCACCGATCTCGGCCGCAGCGCCGCCGCTCCGCTCAAACAGCTCCGCGACTGGGTCGAGGACAACGTCGGAAGCGGCCGATAGGCCCAAGCCCCCAAAACCCGGCGCCGAGCGACGCAAGAGCTCATTTCGCCAGCGCGCGCTCTACTGGCACCGGAATCTGTCAAGCAACTTTGCTGGCATATCGCTGACGGGCCATCTCTCCGGTAACACCGACGAAGGTACCGATGGCCGACCACGACAGGCCGGCGTGTCGGGCGCCCCTTATGGCGTCGACCAAGCGTCGTTCGGCGTCTGATCGCTCCTTGATCGCCGCTCTACGATACACGGTGTTGCCACGTGCTGTTAACCTATGAAAGGCTGCGTCAAAAGACACGCGTTTGAAAAGGAGCAGCACTGCATTATGCCAGATTTCCCGAGTACTCCCAATCGCGAGACACTGAAGAAGCTCGAGGGCCTCTCCCCTTTTGAGCTTCGTGAACGCCTCCTCAATACCGCCGGAGAGGAGCAGCAGCTCGTAGGTCGCCCGCTGCTCAACGCGGGACGAGGCAATCCGAACTTCCTCGCCACCACCCCGCGCGACGCCTTCTTCCAGCTCGGCCTGTTCTCGGTCGACGATTCTCGCGCCGCCGGCCAGTGGACCACCGATCTCGTCGCCCAGCCGGCCAAGCCTGGCATCGCGGCACGGCTGGCCGAGTGGAGCGCCTCCAGGGCCGACCAGCCCTGGCATCGCCTTCCTGGCCACGGTCGTCGAGTGGGCCACACAGCAGGGCTGGGACGCCGACGCCTTCGTCTGGGAGCTTGTCGACGCCATCCTCGGCAATCACTACGTCTCTCCGCCCGCCATGCTGAACTACTGCTCGGAGATCGGGAAGCGCTACATCGGCTCGATCATGGGTGAGGGATTCCCCGAGCCGGACGCGGTGGACATCTTCGCCACCGAGGGCGGCACCGCAGCCATGCGTTACATCTTCGACACTCTGTTCGCCAACAGGCTGCTGGCGCCCGGAGATTCCATCGCCATCATGGCCCCGGTATTCACTCCGTACCTCAACATTGCCGACCTTCCCATGTACGGCCTCAACAAGGTTCTCGTGGAGGCTGATGGCACATTCCCCAATGGCAGCCACTCCTGGCAGTTCTCCGATGAGCAGATCGACAAACTGCGCGATCCGTCGATCAAGCTGCTGGTCTGCATCAATCCGACGAACCCCCCGTCGGTGCGCATTGCCGACGAGACGATTGCGCGAATCGAGAAGATCGTCCACGAGGACAATCCGAACCTCATCATCATCACCGATGACGTCTACAGCACCTTCATCGACGGATTCCGCTCGCTGTCGGCAGTGATTCCGCAGAACACGATCCTCGTCTACTCGTATTCGAAGTACTTCGGTGCGACCGGCTGGCGCCTCGGCGTCATCACCACCGCCCGCGACACCGTTCTCGACAAGCTGCTCGCAGCGCTGCCCGATGAGACCAAGGAAATCCTGCGCGCGCGGTACTCTCTCTCTACCGACGACGCCGATTCGCTGACCTTCGCACAGCGTCTGGTGGCCGACTCCCGCGATGTCGCGCTAAACCACACCGCAGGCATCTCGGGACCCCAGCAGGTTCAGCTCGCCCTGTTCTCGCTGTTCGACATCCTCGACACCGAGAAGTCGTATCGCAAGGCAGCCCAGGGCCTGGTCGCTGATCGTCTCAACGCACTGCTCGAGGGCCTGGATTCCACCCTGACCCCCGATCCGCTGCGTACCGGCTACTACATCGAGATCGACTTCCTCTCGTTCGCCAAGCGTCACTACCCCACCGAGTTCGTCGAGTTCCTCGAGAAGACCTACGAGCCGGCCGACGTCTTGTTCCGCCTGGCCGCTCAGGCCGAGACGGTGGCTCTCAACGGCTCCGGGTTCGACGGTCCGCCGTGGTCGATCCGGCTCTCTCTGGCCAACCTCAATGCGGAGGACTACCGCACCATCGGCAAGGCCATCCGCAAAGGTCGCCGAGGAGTACGTCGCCGAGTGGAAAGCCTCTGTCTGAGTCCCCGGGACACGCTCGTAGAGATCGACCGGGGGCAGGAGCTCTAGAGCTCCTGCCCCCGGTCGCTTGATTTGAAAACGCGCCGCATCCCGCTCTATCGTTACTCCATCGGGGTAGAAAACTGCGTCGCCTCTGAGCCCGGGTGAACCATCCGGCGTGGCGCAGCGTGTATACGCGACGCATGGGCGTCGTCACTCCTTCATCTGACTGAGGGAGTCGTATGCCTTCGCCTCATCCCGCCTATGCTCAACCCATCTCTTTGCGCACGTCCTGGCTGCCGTTGGCCGGACTGTCAGCCGTGTTCCTCATCGAGATGCTCGACGACTCGATCCTCAATGTGGCCCTGCCGACCATCGGTCGCGAATTGCACGCATCCAGCACGGCACTGGAATGGATCACGCTGACCTACACGGTGGTCTTCGGCGGATTCATGATCCCGCTCGCAGCGTTGGCCGACCGCTTCGGAAGACGGCGAACAATGATGCTCGGGCTGATCATCTTTGCTGCTGCGAGCCTATCGACATTGTTGGTCACGGCGGCATGGCAGTTCATCGCGATCCGCGCAATCACCGGGATCGCGGCGGCGATGACCGCGCCGGGCTCCATGGCGCTCGCCTTCCGCCTGTTCGACGCCGACGAACTGCGAGTGAGAAGCATGAACATCATCTCCACAGTCGGGCTGGTCGGCATGGCCATTGGCCCGATTGCCGGCGGTTTCCTGCTCGCTGTCGCCCCGTGGCAGGCGCTCCTGGCCATCAACGCGCCCATCGCCGCCCTCGCCATGATTGGCATTCGCTCCGGCATTCCGGCCGATCGTCCGGAGGATCTTCACGACGCCCCGATCGACACCGTCGGGGCGATATTGGGCATGGTCGCGGTCGTCGCCGTT
Source organism: Acidipropionibacterium sp. (assembly GCA_022647765.1). Lineage (GTDB taxonomy): Bacteria > Actinomycetota > Actinomycetes > Propionibacteriales > Propionibacteriaceae > Acidipropionibacterium. The sequence goes on along the minus strand of JALCLH010000003.1, from coordinate 334,002 downwards.
CTGCTCGCCCCGACCTTGCTCACCGAGACCGGCTCCGAATCCGCATGGCCGTGGGTGTCGATCGTCTGCGCCGCATCGGCCATGACGTTGTTCATCCGGCGCGAGCACCGCGTCCCGAATCCCATGATCGACCTTCGGCTGATTACCCGGCCACTGGTTGCCAGCGGGCTGCTGTTCAAGGCCGCGGGCTCCCTGGCCACCGGAGCCCTTGGCTATCTGGTGACGCTTCATCTGCAACTCGCCTACGGGTGGACGCCGGGCCAAGCGGCTCTCGGAATGCTGCCGCAGGTCGTCGTGCTCATCGCCGGAGGCGCCCTGGTCCGGCCGCTGATCGCGCACGCCGGGATGACGAGGGCCGCCTGGTACTCATCGGCTGTCATCGTCGCCGGCCTCGCGGTGTACGGCGTCCTGGGCATCCACGGGTACGTCTGGATTGCCGCCGCCCTCGCACTCGTCGCGCTCGGCATGCGCATCGTCGGGGTCGTCGCCGGTACCAATGTCATGCGCGGCCTGCCCGAGGACCGAACCACCATCGGTGCGGCACTAGCCGACACCTCGGGGCAGGTGGGAGCCTCGGTCGGGTTCGCTCTGGCGGGCACCCTCCTGGCCACATTGTTCGCCGGATCCCTGACCGGCGGCGCATGGAGCGCTGGCCAGCACGCCCAGTTCGATGTCGCCGTCAGCGTCACCGGGATCGCGCTGGCCATCGCCGCAGGGCTTCTCGTCTCCGCCGGAATCTGGCTTTCGCGCGAGCGAGCTGACGGCGCGCAAGGAGCCGCCGAGCCCTCCAAGACCGTCAGCCGGAGACGCCGGTGAAACCGAGGTGACGGTACAGGCGCAGCGCCCTCTCGTTGCGAGCATTCACCCACAGGCGCAGATCGGGATATCCCATCGCCGCCAGCACGCTGCACGCCTGGGAGATCAACGCCGAGGCAACGCCTCGGCCCGCATGCCCGGGGTGAGTGAACACGAAGGCCACGAATGGCGTCCCTTCCTCGTCCAGCGCGGTGAGGATCGCGCCGAGCCGGCGTCCATCCACGTCAAGGCCCACGAAGGACACCTCGGCGAGCCACGGCCCGAACCCGCCGGCGACAGCCGACCGAAGAATCTCGATCGTGTCCTCCAGGGTCTCGCCCTCGTCATCGGGAGTTCCGCGGTAGGCGTCCAGCATGAGCGGGGCCAGCTCTTCCGGTGAGGGCACGGGCCCGAACTTCACGACGCCGCCGGGCGCGCTGGGCTCGATCACGGCGCCGGTAGCTCGGTGCAGATACAGATGCGCGGGCACGCCGGCTTCTGCCTTGCTCATTCGCGACTACCCTCCTGCTCGACGACGCCGGCAACCGGGCCGAGGATCACGCCGTCCCGATCATGCACCGCCATTCTTTGTGCCAGTGCAACAGACTACGGACTCACCTTCATGAGTCCTCCACGCGAGTTCCTCAGTCTCCTGTACTGTATCAGTTACCTGATAAAGTACAGGTATCTTATAATTCCTTGGAGGTTGTGACATGGACGCACGAATGCTCGGGGCCACGGGGACGCGGGTCTTCCCGCTGGGACTCGGCTGCATGGGGATGAGCTGGGGATATGCGGAGTCCACGCGGGACGACGCCGAGTCGATCCGGGTGATCCATCAGGCGATCGACGCGGGTGTGGAGCTCATCGACACTGCGCGCGTCTACGGCGACGGCCACAATGAGCGGCTCATCGGCACGGCGATCCGGGGCCGACGCGACGGCGTCGTCATCGCCTCCAAGGGAGGGCTGGCCGTCGATCTCGCCAACAGGCAGATGCGCCGCGATGGACGCCCCGAAGCTCTCCGCCGGCAGGTCGAAGAGGGGCTGACCCATCTCGGCGTCGAGCGGATCGACCTCTACTATCTCCATCGCGTCGACCCGGCCGTGCCACTGGCCGAGAGCTGGGGCGCACTCGCCGGCCTCGTCACCGAGGGGAAGATCGGCGCCCTCGGGCTGTCGGAGGTGACGATCGATCAAGCTGAGGAGGCACATGCGATCCACTCGGTCTCCGCGATCCAGTCCGAGCTCTCGTTGTGGACCCGCGATCCCATCGGTGGCGGCGATCCGGCCGACGACGGATTTGCCGGAGGCGGCGCGAGCGCGGGCGGCAATCTGCTGCGATGGACCCAGGAGCACGGCGTCGCCTTCGTGCCGTTCGCCCCGCTCGGCCGCGGCTATCTCACCGGCACCCTCGATGCCACGACGTTCGAGTCAAGTGATTTCCGCGCCGCCAACCCGCGCTTCACCGCGGAGGCCTTCGCGCGCAATCAGGCGATCAGCGACACCGTGGCGCGGATCGCCGCAGCGCACGGCGCCACATCGGCACAGGTGTCGCTCGCCTGGCTGCTCGACCTGGGCCCCCACATCATTCCGATTCCGGGCACCCGCAGCAGCAGGCACCTGCGCGACAATCTGGGAGCACTCGACCTGCACCTCAACTCCGAGGAGCGGCAGACCCTCGACGCGCTGCCAGCACCGATCGGAAACCGGTACTGATCCGTGCCGCTACGGCGCGACGCCGGCAGAGCGGAGTCGCAGGGGCATTACCCTGATGAGGTGCCTGACACCGTCCGTGAACCGTTCTGTCTGCCCGCGCCGCGCCGAGGCGAGGACGAGGCGGCAGCCGACTTCGGCGCCCGCGTCGGATCGCACATCAAGGCGGCCGAACAGGCGCTCATGGCCGCGAAGTCCGAGGCCCTCCGGTCATTCGACCTCACCGTCGCTCAATATGCCGCTCTTCTCGCGCTCTACTATGTGCCCGGTCAGTCCTCCGCACAGCTCGCCCGCCATGCCGCCGTGACGCCGCAGACGATGGCGCAGATCCTTTCCAAACTTGAGAAGAAACAGCTCATCGAACGAGTTCCGTCGAAACTGCACAGCCGGGTGCTCGTCACCAGTCTCACCGACGCCGGAGAAGAATTGGCGCTTCAGGCCGATATCCGCGCCAGAAACATCGAGCAGCACCTTGCGGACTCATTCACGGAAAAAGAACGCACCGTTCTCTGCGATCTGCTGGATCGTGCGACGAGCATTCTGCGGGAGTCCGAATAGGCGCCACACGGTCCAAGATCCCGACGAGCACAACGGTCAGGGCAAAGACGCCTGCCTCGCAAGCACGGCCTCGGCGCCGGGCGTCAGACCAGGGACGCGCCCCATTGCTCGGCCCGCGTGAGCTCACCGTCGGCCAGCGGGCCCTCCGTGCCGAGGACCCGGAAGTCCTCGCAGGCGATGACATCGGCGGAGCGGCGGCGCATCTTCTTGCGGATCGCGCGCGCCGCGGAACCTGAGAAGGCCCCGCCCACGACCGTGGCGAATGCGGCAGCGCGGCGACCCTTCAACTGCGGCCGGGAGTCGAGCCATTCCGCGACGCCGGATTCCTGGGAATGCCGTCCACCTTTGGCTTCGGCCTGCCGCCTGCTCGCCGCCTTCGGCAGACCGAGATTGTGGGTCGGAGCTCCGACAATGAGCAGCTCCGCAGTAGTCACATCCGGTGCACTGGCTGCCTGCACGACGTCGACCTCGGCACCGCGAGACCGCAGGCCCGTGGCAATCGCCTCAGCGATCTTCTCGGTATTGGTGAAGTATGACTCGACCACGATCAGGGCTTTCATCGTCTTCCTCATTCCCAATGAATCTTGGTACTCCAATGTCCATGTACCGAGTGTAGCATGCTGCACGGGTCGTCAATCAGGGTTCAGTCGATGGAGGTGGGCCAGGTGCCAGCAGAGGGACGCCGCGAGCACGCGCGGATCGGCAGTCGTCGACCGCGCATGACCGAGGCGCAGACGCGGGAGACCGCGCTGCGCACAGCCGTGGTGGCGATCCGGGAGCACGGTCTCCCGCTCGGGCTGGAGCATCTGAGTATGGAGGACGTCATCCGTGAAGCCGAGGTCTCCCGGACGACCTTCTATCGACTGTGGCCGCAGAAGGACCAGTTCACCGGGGACCTCATCGTCGAGCTGGCGAAAGAGGCCATCCCCACCGACAACACCGAGGGCGCGGCAACGACCACGCTCATCAAGGATCTGGTTCTGCCCCGGTTGGAGGAGATGCGAGATCCTGGCACGCGGTGGCAACTGGTCACGGACCTTCTCGCGGCCGCGTCCGCCCCGGACTTCGAGCACACTTCCGCACTCATCGGCCAGTGGCGGACCTACTTCGCGCTGATCGTCATGACGATGAATCTCCCGGACGGCGAGGTCAGGGAGACTGCGCGAAGAGAGATCGGCAACTCCGAGGATGTCTACCGGAACCGGCTCGTCGGGAACTTCTCACTGCTCATGCGGCTGTTCGGCATCCGGCTCCGCGCGCAGGCCGGCACCACTTTGGACGATGTCGCCGACCTCCTCATCGCGATGAACCGAGGGCTCGTCCTGCGCAACCGGGCCGCCACGCCTTCGCCGAGCAGCGGCCTCGTCGCACTCGGCGCCATAGCGATCTTCACCCGCTATTTCGAGAATGATCCCACGATCACCTGGGATGATGAACGAATCGCACAGATCGAGGGGACCCTGAACACCACGTCTGATCTGTTCTGAAGGTCCGCATGGAGGCTGGAAACCATGACGATTCCCGGCACCCGATCAGTGCTGGCCCCCGGTTTCGAGGGTCACGAGAAAGCGGGTGACCGCCTCGCGGTACGGGCCCGGCGCCTCGGTGATGCCGCGTAGATGATGGGCGGCATACTCAACCACCGTCGCATTCGGATAGAGACCGGCGACGGCTTTCACCTGCGCCGGTTCGATGATGCGGTCGGCGCTGCCGGTGAGGAACAGCATCGGCATCGTGGCCGTCACCGGCGTCGACGGATCCGGTGGCCAGGTCGCTCCGAGCATGTCGATCGCCGCCTCGGCAAATGCACGGACGAGCCCGGGGCGGCATATCAGACGACTGACAAAATGCGGCCCGGGCAGTCCGCCTCCGGCAAGAAAAGCGGTGAGCACCTGGTGAAGTTCGTAGCCCGGTCCGGAGTCGCAGATGATCGCGCGAATCGGCGGGCTCGTGCGATGTCGGAGCGAGTAGAGGGTGGGGAAGGTCGAGAAGGAGAATCCCCACACGATGGGCGCGCCGGCGTCCGGCCACATCTCGGCGGCGGTTCGCAGACATGCCTCGATATCGGTGCTGTATCGCTCGGCCAAGTTGTCATTGGCTCGGTCGGCACCGGAGAGTCCGTGGTTCCGATGGTCGAACAGGATCACATGAAAGCCGAGTTCATGGAGCAGGGCGGCGTGACGCAAGCTGGCCGACTTGGTCAGCCCGATTCCATGCCCCACGATGACCACCCCGGCGCCAGTTCCCTCGGCCGGGATCAGCCAGAGATGCAGCATGACATCATCGGTCGTCCGGGTGGAGCGGACGGTACATGGCAGGCCGAGCTCCACCGGTTCGCGGTGGTGTTTCCGCCGAGGTGGATGGAACAGCCCGCCCGCCAGACGCCGGCCGAGCACCGCGGCAAGCGGCGAGATCGTCGGCGTCATGACTGTCTCATCTCGCCCAGGACCGCAAAGGCGGCGGTGGTGACGGCGTCGATGAGCCATGGCGGAGGTGGCACGGTATCGCTGATGATCCGGCGCGAGGCCGCGTAGGGCTGGTCGATGAGCGCAAGTCGTGTCCGTCCGACGGTCTCGGCGGCGACCGCACCGAACCATGTCCGTGCGAACGCCGTGATCGAGCGCTTGACCTCGTCGTTGAGGGTCGCGAGGTCGTCACCGAGCTCATCGGGCCACAACGCAATGAGATCCTCCCGGCGGTACAGCACCAGCACCTTCGCCTCGCGCGGATGCTCCACGGTCCATGTCAGCGTGTGCGCCACCGCCGCCCGGACAGCCTGATCCGGGTCATCCAAGCGGACAGCGGCCAGGAACCCCTCCTGAAAGCGCCTGATGGTGCGAATCCACAGCCGCGCCAGAATGAGATCGCGGGAGGCGAAGCGATGGTAGATCGATCCCGAGGGCGCCCCCAGCCGCTCGGCTATGGCCACGACGGTCGCCCCGTGCGGACCGTGCTCACTGGCCAGATCCAGTGCCGCGTCGAGGATCGCCTCGTCGTCGTACTTCGGCGCTCTGCCCATGGTGTCCCCCGTCAAGTATTAGAGATTGCTCTCTAATTCCAGCACAGGAGCTGACCCGATGTACAGAGCGCACACGCTCCTCCCGGCGTCACCCCCACATCTCCCCGGCCGGCGTCTCAGGACTCAGGCGTCGATCCAAGCGTGCGCGGGAAGCATCCGGCTCGGATGGAACTCGATGATCCGATGCCGCGCCAGACCGCGTTGAGCGAAGGGATCGGTGGCCGCGAGACCCTCGATCTCGTCTCGCGGCTGATCGACGGCGATGATGATTCCGCCGGTGCGCGGTTCTTGTCTGCCCGAGGCAAGAAAACGTCCTGCCGAATACTGGATGTCTAGCCATTTCTGATGGTCGCCCAAGATGGCGTCGATGTCGTCGAGCGAAGCGGTGTAACTGATGTCGATGATGTACATGCTTCGAGTTCAGCACCCGGTCGAGGTATTGGGAAGGTCGGAATCACCCATCCTGATATAGGCTACGGCCTATGGGGAAGACGGGGGCGATGGATCAGATCGCCCTGCTGCATCTGCGATACTTCGTCGCGGTGGTCGAGGAAGGCACGGTGCGTGCGGCAGCCGACAGGCTGGGGATCAGCCAGCCCAGTCTCAGTCAGCAGGTGGCCCAGCTGGAACGCCGCCTCGGCGTGCGCCTGTTCGATCGTTCCGCCACCGGAATGCGCCCCACAGACGCCGGACGGCGCCTACTCGGTATCGCGACGCGAACCCTTCAGGCCATGAATGACCTTGGCGCGCCGGCATCGGCCGTCCGGCGGATCGGCGTGCCACGAGGCACCGACGTCGGCGTCCTCGAGATGCTGACGAGCCGGTTCGGCACCGCGATCGAGTTCGTCGCCCTTGACAGCTCACGGGCGCAGCGCGCACTGGGACGGAAGGTCGACGCGGCCGTCGTGCGCGGTCCCATCACACCGGTGCGGGAAGCTGCGTCGACCGTGCTGCGCACCACACCCCTGGGCGTGCTCGTGAGCTCCGATCACCCTCTCGCAGCTCGCGCCGAGGCCGAGTGGGCGGATCTCGACGGCATGTCGCTGCTGTGGTTCGACGAGCGGCGCGCACCCGAGTACGCGGCCTGGATCCTGCGCTGCTGCCACGAGCACGGATGGCGGCCCCGGCTGCGCGTGCTCGACCCGGCCGGCACTCAACTGGTGGCCGACGCCCTGCGGCGCGAGACGAATCTCGTCGCGCTCCGCCCCCGGCAGGAGCGGCAGATGGCGGGCCTGTCCTGGGTTCTGCTGGCCGACCCGCCGGAAGAGGAACTCCTGCTCCTGTCGAGAGCACCCATCTGATCGAGCGCATCACGAGACGGTCTGCCGGGCTTGACCTGGAGTGAACTCCAGAAAATACGATCCTGGGCATGAGCTCGGACAGCACGCCGGTGGACGCGAATGATGTGGACACGAGTGGTACAAACACGAGTGATTCGGCAAACGTGGATGACAAGGAGATCGACCGGCTGACGGAGCTGGCGCGCCGACTGGACGTCCCCCTCACCCGCGTCGTGCCGGAATGGTCGGTCGGCGAGGTCTCCGAGCGGACCGGCATCAGCATCGACACACTGCGCTACTACGAACGACTCGGTCTGATCGACCCGGTGACTCGCACCAGCGGAGGACGACGCCTGTACAGCGATCTGGACGTCGAGCGCATCGGCTTCGTGCGACGACTGCGGGCCACCGGGATGCCGGTGGAGACCGTCGCCGAGTACGTCCGGCTGCGCGCGAAGGGCCCCTCGACGGCGGCCGAGAGACTCCGTCTGCTGCGGGAACACCGCGCACTCCTGGAACATCAGCAGGCCGAACTCGCGCAGAACATGGCCGCAGTGGACACGAAGATCGCCTACTACGAAGGTCTGCTCGCAGATAGCGGTCAGACCTCAGCGGCCCACCCGGATGATGGGCGCTGACCCCATGACCCCGGTTCTCTCCCGAAACCGGATGGGCCTGTTCGCGACGGCAGCGGGAACGCTGGTCGCCAACATCTACTACGCCCAACCGTTGCTGGCCGACATCGCCCGCGGTTTCGGGCGCCGGCCCGAGCAGGCGGGTCTGCTCGTCACACTCGCCCAACTGGGCTACGCCCTGGGCGTCCTGCTAATCGTTCCGCTGGGCGACGGCGTCGATCGTCGTCGGCTGGTCTCGATCATGCTCACCATCTGCGCCGGAAGTCTGGTGGCGGCAAGTCTGAGCGCCGGCTTCGCCATGCTCGCACTTGCCAGCCTCGTGGTCGGCGTCGCCTCGAGCGCCACCATGGTCCTCGTCCCCTATGTGGCGTCCCACGCCGCCGACGCCGAGCGCGGCAGGCGCACCGGACAGGTGATGACCGGACTGCTGCTGGGCATCCTGCTGGCACGCACCGTCTCCGGATTCGTCGCCGAATGGACCAGCTGGCGCGTCATCTACGCGCTCGCCGCCGTCGCCGTCTCGATTCTGGCGATAGCTCTGCGGAGGGCCATGGTCACCGATCCGCCGCGCCCGCACATCGCCTACCGTCGCCTGCTCGGTTCCCTGGCCACGCTGGTGCGCACCCAGCCCGAGCTGCGGCATCGCGCCTTCTACGCCCTTCTCGCTCTGGGCAGCTTCAGCGTCCTGTGGACGGGGCTGACGTATCTGCTCGCGGCGCCGCCCTACAGCTACTCGACGGCGGCCATTGGGCTGTTCGGTCTTCTCGGCGCTGCCGGCGCTGCCTCTGCCAGCATCGCCGGACGCCTGGGCGACCGGGGCCTAGAATCTGCGATGACCGGCGTCCTCGCTCTTCTGCTACTGGGCTCGTGGGGCGCTCTCGCCCCGGCCGGGCGCTCGATGGTGTGGCTGATCGTGGGCATCATCGTCCTGGACGCCGCCGCCCAAGGTCTGCAAGTCACCCACCAGTCGGTGCTCTACAGCATCGACGCCGACGCGCGGTCGCGGATCACCGCCGTCTTCATCACCAGCGGCTTCATCGGGATGTCCTTGGGGTCCGCGCTCGCCGGCGTCATGAACGACGCCTATGGGTGGACGGGGGTCTGCCTCATCGGCGCGACGCTGCCTGCCGTCCTCCTCGCGTCCTGGCTCGTCAACGCCGCGCTGGACCGCTTCGCCGCGTCCTGATACCGATATAATGCGTTGTGTCAATCTATAAGGAGAGTGAACGGTGGGCGACAACGAGACCCTGCCCGCTGAGGAGCTTGTCAGCGCCTTCAAGGCACTGGCGAACCCGGTGCGCTGGCAGATCATGGAGTGGCTGCGCGATCCCCGAGGGCGAGTTCGCCCAGTGGGAGCCCATCGCCGACCGCTCCGAGGTCGGGGTGTGCGCCAGTCACATCCAGGCCAAGACCGGCCTCACCCAGTCGACCATCTCCTCCTACATGACCGACCTTGGAGCGTGCTGGTCCTGGTGATCTCGACCCGCATCGGCAAGTGGACCCACTATCGGCGCAACGATGAGCGGCTGCGCCAGATCGGCGAGGCCATCTCCGGAGCCTAGAGGCTAGGACACAATTTCTCTCACATTGACAAAACACGATGTGTCTATATGATTGAAGGGTGATTGCACAACGGCACCTGCACGAGTCAGCGCTCATCGTCCACGCCCACCCCGAGCCCCGCTCGTTCAACTCCGCCCAGATGCGAGTGGCGCGGGACTGCCTGACCGGGCAGGGCTACAAGGTCACGCTCATCGACCTGTACCAGCGGGGCTGGCAGCCGGTTCTCTCGCGTGACGAGTTCCCCTCCTTCGACGGGCCGTTCAAACCCCAGCGCGAGCAGTGGGCCGCGTTCCGCAACGGCCAGCTCGCCGCCGAGGTCCACACCGACCTCGATCTGGTTCTTCGAGCCGATCTGCTGGTGCTGTCCTTCCCGCTGTGGTGGTTCTCGATGCCCGCCATCCTCAAGGGCTGGATCGACCGCGTCTTCGCCATGGGAGCCGTCAGCGGCGGCGACGCCGGACTGTTCAAGACCGCGGCGCTGGCCGGGAAGCGGGCCCGTCGTGCTGACGACGACCGGCGGGTCGGCCGAGGTCTTCACACCCGACGGCGCGTTCGGCCCGATCGACGAGTTCCTGTTCCACATCAACCGTGGCGTCCTCGAGTTCGTCGGATACGACGCCCTGGAACCCGTCATCACCTACGGCCCCGCCCACCTCGACGACCAGCAGCGCGCCCACGCCCTCGAACGGGCACGCGCCAGTTTCAATGCCCTGGACGAGCGCCCGTTGGTCTCCTCGGCCCGTCCCCTCACGCGCAGCCGCCCGCTGAGCCAACTCAAACCCTGCGCGTGCATGCCTGACCGGCGTGCCACGCATCCACATACGAAAGGTCCCTCTCATGTCCCTCAACAATCTGGACACCCAACCCACCGCGCCACCGCGCATGACCACCCGCCAACGTCTGGCCGTCATCGTGCTGCTGACCGCCAACTTCACCCTTGCCGTGGACTTCTCGGTGCTGGGCGTGGCCCTGCCGCACATCGGCGCCGATCTCGGGTTCAGCACCGCGAACCTGCAATGGATCATCACCGCGTTCGCCCTGTGCGCCGCCGGGTTCACCCTGTTCTTCGGCCGCGTGGCCGACCTGTTCGGGCGCAAGCGGATGTTCCTGGCCGGCATCGTCCTCCTGCTCGGCGTCGCATCCCTGGCCGCGGGCCTCGCCCAGGAACCGGTCCTGCTGCTGGCCGCCCGTGTAGGGCAGGGCTTAGCGACCGCGATGGTCACCCCAGCTGCGCTCTCGCTGCTGACCACCACCTTTCCCGAAGGCCCGGCCCGTTCCCGTGTTCTGGGCTTGTCTGGTGCGCTCATGGCCGCCGGGTTCACCACCGGCTCCGCTCTAGGAGGTCTGCTGACCGGGGCGGTGAGCTGGCGCTGGGCGTTCTACATCAACGTCATCGTCGCGATTCTGGTGCTGGCCAGCGCGCCCTTTGCCCTGGACGACAACCGGGCTGAGCAGCGACCGCGCTTGGACGCGCCCGGCGCGATCAGCGTCACCCTGGCGCTAGTCGCCCTGGTCTACGGCATCACCAGGGCCGGCGAGTCCGGCTGGGCCGATCCGCTGGCCTGGGGACCCATCGCAGCAGCGATCGTTCTGTTCGCAATCTTCCTCGGCATCGAGTCTCGTGCCGCCGAGCCCCTGGTATCCCCCTCACTGCTCAAACGTTCCAACATCGCCTGGGGCAACTTCGCCGGTCTGCTGGCGTTCGCGACCTGGACCGGAATGGTCTTCCCACTGACCCTGTACTTGCAGGAGGTCCTGCGCTACAACCCCATCAGCACCGGCATGATCTTCGCCTGGCTGGGCATCGGCACCGTCACCGGAGGCCTCATCGCCCCCAAGGTCATCGGTCGCACCAGCTCGAAGACCGCAATCATCATCGGCCTGCTCGTCCAGGCCGCCGCGACCCTGCCCCTGGCCTTCGTCGCCGACAGCCGCGGCTGGCTCATCCCGCTCCTGGCTGTCGTGTTCATCGGCGGTGTCTCGAATCTGGTCGCCATCGTTGGCTACACCGTGACCTCCACCTCCGGCGTGCCTGCGGACCAGCAGGGCCTGGCCACGGGTCTAGTCACGATGAGTCAGCAAGTCGGCATCGCCCTGGGCACCCCCGTCATGTCAGCCCTGATCGCCAGCTTCGCCACCACGAGCCTGCTGCCCGGCATCCGAGTTGCGATCGGCGTCAACGCTGCCATCTGCCTGGTCACCGCATTGCTGATTGTCCTCTTCCTCAAGATTCCCACGCTGCCTGCGACATGGCCCTCCACTCGAGTCCCGGTGAACTTGAGCAAGCGGCACAATTAATGGATGGAGCAGAGCTCCTCAGACGAGGTGCTCACGCAGCGCATTCCGCGAGCCGGTGGAAGATGAGGCGTCTACGACGGTCGCGGACAGTATCGGCATCGACTCCGATGTACCGCTGACATCGATCCACCGCTCGCAGGATGTCCGCGACCCGCTGGTCGATGCTTCGGCTCACAGTGCGATCGCATCTTCCAGGGCCGACTGCGAAATCAGTCGTCCTGAGCAGCTGTACAGGAAACACATCGATGTCGTCGCGGCCGAACAGCGCCCGAGTCTCCTCCATGAGTCCGGACGCCCGCATCAGAAGGTTCCCATCCGCGGGATCCATCTCCACCAGGATGTCTATGTCACTGCCCTCATGTGCAGTACCACGGGCAACCGATCCGAACAGTCTTGGATTCGTCGCCGCGTACTTCCCCAGGAGCGCTTGAAACCCGTCGCGATGCGCGCTGATGAGCTCGCGCAGGGCGAGTGCCTCGGGCGACGCGACGATCCTCGACATGTCAACAGGATACTGGGACGGCAATGCGCTCAGCGACATCTTGTCCGGCCGACCAGACCCCCTCCGGTCCAGATACTGCGAGATGACGCATACCTTCCGTCCGGCAAGAGCACCAATGATCAGGATGAACGCACGTCCCAGCGGTTCCTCGCAGACGACCCCTACAGTGGATGATTTACAATCGTAAAAATCGTGACGCTTGTAAGTCGGCGGGGAAGGACGGGTTCATGAAGATGGCCGAACGGGTGGCGGCGTCCAGGGACTCCCTCACGACTGCTGCGCTGGAACTCATGGCGGACGACCGGCCGGGCAAGGCCTCGATCAGCGAGGTGTGCCGGCGGGCGAATGTGACCCGGCCGACCTTCTACCAGTACTTCGGTTCCGTCGATGACTTGCTGGGCCAGGTCGTCGCGGAACGGCTGGCCGCGCATCAGGACGCCGCGTTCGCCCTGGATCCCGAGGTCTCCGGTACCGCCTTCGCAGAGTCGCTGGAGCGTTTCCTGGACCTCATATGGGCGGATCGTCGTCTGGTCGGAGTGATGAGATCGCACGCCCCGGATCGCGAAGTGTCCCGCGACAAGGCGATCGAGGCGATCGCCTCCCGGATCCTCCAGCGCACGAAGCCCGATCAGGAGGTCACCGCGGAGCACACATTGAGCGCAAGATTCGCGGCGGCCGGGACGGTCGAGCTGCTCGGCCGGTGGTTGTCGTCCGATGATCCCGGCGCCGAACGGGCCACCTACGCGGCAGCACTTCAGCACCTCACCCGGGTCACGATGGCGGATTGGAGCGCGCAGTAGAGGGACGCCGACACCCCCACAGCAAAGTAAGGGTACCCTTACAAGCCCACCGGGGTGGTTGCCGAACCGTCGGCCCACGCCCCCATCAGTCGAGGAGCCTCAGATGTTCAACCGGATGATCCAGAACACCAGGAAGCCGGAGGGATTCCTCGGCCGCATGATGCTGAGGGGGATGAACGCCGGGCACGCAAGCCTCGCGGACTGGGGCTTCTCCTTCCTCACCATCCCCCAGGGTGCGCACGTGCTGGACGTCGGCTGCGGCGGCGGCGCCAATATCGCCAAGATCCTGAGAGACATGCCCGACAGCGTCGTGGACGGCCTGGACTACTCGGACCAGAGCGTCGCCTACAGCCGGCGGACCAACGCGGCGCACCTCGGGGAGCGCTGCACGATTCGCCAGGGAGATGTCGCGTCCCTCCCCTACCCCGACGGCAGCCTGGACCTCGTCACCGCCTTCGAGACCGTCTACTTCTGGCCGGATCTGGACGCCGCCTTCACCGAGATCCGGCGGGTGCTGAAAGCAGACGGCCGGCTCTTCATCTGCTGCGAAGCCGACGACCCCTCGGACACCACCTGGACCGACCGCATCGAGGGAATGACGGTCCACCGGGGCGAGGATCTGGAACGCCGTCTCGTGGATCTGGGCTTCCGGGAGGTGCAGGTCCACCGCAACGACCGGGGATGGATGTGCCTGACCGCGGTCCGCGGGATCTGACCGGTTCGCCCCATACGCCTCCTACAGCCCCCGGCTCGGAGGAAGCCGAGAGCTCGTCCCCGAAGGACCGACGAGTCCGCTCTCGTAGGCCGCGATCACCAACTGGGCGCGGTCCCTGGCATGCAGCTTGGAGAGCAGATTGCCGACGTGCGTCTTGAGGGTGTTGGCAGTCACATACAGCCGGGCGGCGATCTCGCTGTTGGACAGTCCCTGGCCGATCAGCCGGAGCACCTCGGTCTCGCGCGGCGTCAACAGGTCGAGAGCTCCGGCAGGTTGCGCGGCAGGGCCGCCAAGAGCCGGGAGACGTAGTGCTCGACGAGTTTGGTGAGGATCGCCGGCGCGAAGAGCGCCTCGCCGCCGTGGACGCGACGGATGGCGTCCAGCAGATCCTCGGGGCGCGCGTCCTTCAGCAGGAAGCCACTCGCTCCGGCCCGCAGTGCGCCGTAGACGTACTCGTCGAGCTCGTACATGCTCAGCACGAGGACGCGGACGCCGGCGAGGCCCGGATCGCCGGTGATGTCGCGGGTGGCGTGGATGCCGTCGCCGTCCGGCATGCGGATGTCCATCAGGACGACGTCGGGAGCGAGTGCGCGGGCCCGGGCCACGGCGTCGCGGCCGGTCGCGGCCTCGGCGACGACGTCGAGGTCGGGCTGGCTGTCGATGATGATGCGCAGGCTCTGGCGCAGCAGCGGCTCGTCGTCGGCCAGCAGGACGCGGACAGGCCCGCCCTGCGACTGCTCGGTCACCGGCTCGCCTCCGACGAGACGTCGTCCAGCACGGCTCTGTCCAGCGGAATATCGGCGTGAACGCGGAATCCCTGTCCGGTGTGGGAGGCGGTGAGGGCGCCGCCCTGGGCTGCAAGTCGTTCGCGCAGTCCGGTGAGTCCGCGTCCGGCGCCGGGAGCGTCCCGCCAGCCGGGGACCGGTCCGTCGTCGTGGATGTCGACGGCGATGGCGTCTCCGTTGCAGGCGGCCAAGACCTCGGCGGTCGTCGGCCCGGCGTGCCGGAGGGTGTTGGCCAGGGCCTCGCGGACGACGGCGCAGGCCGTCAGCTGAATGCTCGGGCCGATGCCGTCTGCGCTCCCGTTCTTGTCGCCCAGGCCGGTGGTGGTGAGGCGGACGATGAGGCCGTTGCGCTCGGCGTCCTCGACGATGCCCGGGAGAGTCGCGAGGGTGTCGGCGGGCCGCAGCGGGGCCGGTTCGTCGCCGGGGCTGCGCAACAGGGTGAGCATCCGCCGCAGCTCCGCGGTGGTGGAACGGCTGATCCGTTCGATGTCGCGCATCGCCCGCCGACACTCGGCGTCGGCGTCGGGGCCGGTGAGATAGCCGGTGGAGGCGGCGCGGACGGTGATGATGCCGAGTCCGTGGGAGCTGATGTCGTGAAGGTCCCGGGCGATGTGCAGTCGCTCCTGGGTGACGGCGCGGTCGGCGGCCCAGGCGGTGAGGCGATTCTCGTAGTCGAGGCGCTCGCGGCGGTTGCGCTGGACCGCCCGGGCGAGGGCGGCGACGACGAGGATCAGCCCCGAGATGACGATGGCGCCCAGCACGCGGGCGCTGCCGGCGCCGAGGAGGAGTGAGGAGAGGACGGGCAGCGGTGCGAGGCACGCGACCAGGATCCATGCGCGGGGGCGTCTTCGTTTCGGACGCCCCGGCTCTGTGCGCCCCATCTCCGTGCCCTCCGGCTCCGTGCGCCCGATCGCGACAGCCCCCGTCTCCATGTGCCCCACAGTAGGAGGCTGCGGCGTCGCGGTCCTCACACCATGGGGTGAGGGCCGCCGGGTGCCTCGCCGTCGGCGGTGAGCGCGCCGCCCCGTCGGATTCACCGCGGCGGGTGATCCCCCCAGCGCCCGAAAGCAGTGCGATGGGGACATGATCGACATCAGACATCTGGTCAAGCGTCACGGCTCCCGAACGGTCGTCGACGACGTCAGTTTCACGGCACGTCCCGGCCGGGTCACGGGGCTCCTCGGACCCAACGGCGCGGGGAAGTCGAGCACCCTGCGGATCCTGCTCGGACTGGACCGGGCCGCCTCCGGATCGGCCCTCATCGGCGGAGTGCCCTACCGGTCCCTGAACCGCCCGCTGGTGCACGTCGGGGCGATGCTCGACGGCCCCGGGGCGAACAAGGGCCGCACCACCCGGGCCCATCTGCGCTGGGTGGCGCAGTCGAACGGGATTCCGTCCGCCCGCATCGACGAGGTCCTGGCGATCACCGGGCTGCAGGACGCCGCCCGGAAGAGGGTCGGCAGCCTCTCCCTGGGGATGGGCCAGCGTCTCGGCATCGCGACGGCGCTGCTGGGCGACCCCGGCGTCCTGGTCCTCGACGAGCCGACCAACGGACTCGACCCCGACGGACTGCGATGGATGCGCCGGTTCCTGCGTTCGCTTGCCGAGGGCGGCAAGACCGTTCTGGTGTCCAGTCATTTCATGAGTGAGATGGAGGAGACGGCCGACGACTTCGTCGTCATCGCCCGGAGACGCGTCGTCGCCTCGGGAACCGCCGACGAGGTGAAGGCCGGGCATGCGAGTCTGGAGGACGCCTTCTTCGCCCTCACCGACGATCTCGCCGACCACCACGCCCTGGCGGCCGATGCCTCTCAGGATGTGCCGCAGGGAGGCGTCGCACGATGATCTCCCTGGTGCGTTCGGAGGCGACGAAACTCCTCACCGGCAGGGCGACCTGGATCCTGACGGCGGTCACCCTGGCCGGAACCCTGCTCATGACATGGGTGAATGCCGCGCAGTCGGTCGGTGTGCCGGCCGGCTCCGACCAGCTGTACTCCTCGGTCCCGGTGCCTCCCGAGTATCAGGGCTTCGAGATGGTGGGGTTCGGATATGCGCTGGTGGTGGCCCTGGCCGCGCTGTGGGCGGGCAGTGAGTACGGCTCCGGCGGGCAGATCCGCACGACTCTGCTGGCCACGCCTCGACGGCTGCGGGTGATCGGCGTCAAGGCCGCGCTGCTGGCGGTCCTGATCGCCGTCCTCGGGTTTCTCACGACGACCGGAACCATGATGATCACCCATGCCGTGGAGAAGACCGGGATCGATCCGTGGACGCTGACGCCGACCATCTGGGCGGGGATCGGCGGCGTCACCCTCGCCTGGACGCTGACCGCGCTCATCGCTTTCGCTGTGGGAACGATCGCGCGCTCGGCGATTGCGCCGCTGATCCTCGTCGAGCCGCTCGTCATCGGCGTCGGCGACTTCCTGACGACCGTCTGGACCGGGGCGAGGTACTTGCCGACCAGCGCCGGGACGGCCATGTACGCCGATCCGTCGTCTGGACCGGTGCTGACGCCGGTGATCGGCGGGGTGGTGCAGGCCGGTTGGGCGGGCGGGCTGCTGCTCGTCGCCGCCGTGGTGTTCGCCCGTCGGGATGTGTGAGGGCCGGGTCATGATATGCACTGGATTCATCCGCACCCTGTTCATCCGTACCCTCCGCGCCGAGACCGTCAAGGCCCTCACCCTGCGCGGGATACAGGCGGCGCTCGCAGCGTCGATCGTCGCGCCTTTCGGTCTCGCGCTCGCCTCGGGGTTCTTCTCGGATCTGGCCCGCCAGGCGCAGGTCCCGATGGAGTCGCAGGGCTTCGAGGTGGCGGGCTTCGGGCAGCCATTGATCATCCTGCTGGCGGCGCTGATCACCGGCACCGAGTACCTCGACGGGCAGATCCGCACGACGCTGCTCGCCACCCCGCGGCGAGGCCGGGTGATCGCCGCCAAACTGGTCCTGGTCGCCGGGCTCTCGGCAGTGATCGGCGTCATCGCGATCGGGCTGTCCGTGCTGGGCAAGCGTGCGGCGCTGTCCCATCGCGGTCTGGCCGTTGGCGGGTTCACCTCTCACATGGCGCTCAACCTGACGACTGTGGCCCTCAACTACGCCCTCCTGGGTCTGATCGCCGCCGCGGTGACGATCATCGCCCGGACATTCATCGTGACCCTCGTGGTGCTCGTGCCTCTTGTCCTCGGAGTGACGATCTCCTTGATCGGGGTCGTTCCCGCCGTCAAGTACCTCCCCGATCTGGCCGGCATCCAGCTCCTCATGCGCTACCCGCCCATGGGCCTGCTCGACCCGCTGCCCGGTGGGATCGTGATGGCCGCGTGGACTCTGGTGCTGGTCGGACTCGCCTGGTGGCTCGCCCGAGTTCGAGACGCTCCAGCGGGATGAGCGGTGGGCGCTGCGGCAGTTCCGGCACCCGCGAGCGATGGAATCGTCGACAAGGACTAGCGTCCAGGCGTGGAAACTGATGCCTCATCCGATGTCCGCGCCAGCATCATCGA
The DNA here is from genome assembly GCA_022647765.1 of Acidipropionibacterium sp. Classification (GTDB taxonomy): domain Bacteria; phylum Actinomycetota; class Actinomycetes; order Propionibacteriales; family Propionibacteriaceae; genus Acidipropionibacterium. The sequence continues at coordinate 315,846 of JALCLH010000003.1, read as the reverse complement.
CGCCCTGTGCCTTTTCGGTGGCAGGCCCCGTCCGTCCGAGGAGCATCCGGTGGTGCAGACGGCCACTCCGGGGGCGGAAGGCTCCGCCCAGCACTGTGCCACCATCTCCGGGTATGCGTCTACGGAGCCTTCAGCGATCTACTCGTGCGCCCGTGAGGTGCTGCGGCGATGCGCCCGGACGCACATCTGGGTCCCGGCCGTCACGCAGGCGGGTGCCGCCGACTATTTGTGGCGCCAGGGCTGTTCGCTGGGGTATCGGGTGCTGGGGATGAGGGTCACCGCCGAGAGGTGGTCGTCGGCCGAACCGCCCCGGATCGCCGGGGCCACCATGATCTGGGTCCGGACCGCACAACAGGCCGAGCTGTTCCGCGAACTTCGCCGGGGCTTCCGGGAGCCGGGCCCCTATGTCGACTTCTTCGCCCGCGACGGCGTCCTGCTCTCCGAGCGCTGCGACGCCGTCGTGGCCGTCGACGAGCCCGGCGGCCCGTGTGCCGGCGGGATGGTCGTCTATTCGGCGGATTTCTCCCGGGCCGGGCTGTACTGGCCCGCGACGAACCGTGAGAACCGTCGTCGCGGGATCGGGACGGCTGTCGCGGCAGCGCTGACCGACAGGGCGGTGGAGCGCGGCTGCCGCAGCGTGTCCCTGCAGGCCACGCCGATGGGAGTCGGCGTCTACGAGTCGCTGGGATTCACGCCGGTCGAGCCGATCGACCGGTTCCTGCTGTCCGTCCAGGATCGGTGACCTCTGGGGCAGGGCCATGCTGGATGGCATCGCAGCGAGATGACCGGACGGCTCTGATGAATGGTCCCGATCACTCCCGACAGGCCATGTTTGTGCATCGGCAGCGACGAATCACGGCGTGTCGGGAGTGATCGGGACCATCGATCGGGAGAAGACCACACGCGGCGTCATTGATCCAATCTGCCTCCATACGGTGACGCTCGGCAATCTCCCTCGCGAGTTGTCGGATCGTGGATCGTGGATCGAGGCTCGAAGGCAGCGTCGACATCGCGCGTGAGACGCAATTGGTCGTAGGCCAGAGCCATGGCAGCCCCGCCCACGACGAACAACTGTGCCGTCTGCCCACACTTTTCCAGCTCGGTAGAAAGCTCGTCAAACAAGCCCTTCAACCGCTCGGCGCCGAGGTCGGGCCCCTGACGCTCGCTCATGCCCGATTCAGGGAGTTGGCGCTGATGAAAATGCCACGGGTGCGGAAAGCTGACGGAGACTCCCGATCAGCCTCAGCGTAGAAGTAGGCACTCGGAAACTGTGCGGCATACCAGTGCTCTGTCCGGCGAGTCGGATCCAAGGCCCATGCGGGGACGACCCACCCGTCGCGCCTGGCCAAGTGCTCGGCGAGGGCGGCGAAGGCGGCGTCGATCTCCTCAGATCCGGTGCGCTGCGGCTCCTTCTCGAAAACCTGGGCACCGAGTTCGGTCCCGCCCCGGCGCACCGCGGAGTTGTAGTCGTCGAGGGTCTGGAGGATGCCGAATCGCCAGCAGTCATTGAGCGGTGCACCCTGCTCGACGAGCTCAGCCGCTGAAGCAGCCTCGTCAGCCGCGACATGCCGGAGGCTGTGCCCGTAGACAGCACCCCAGTCCGGGTCGGGTGCGGCCTTCGCGCGTGCGATCAACTCCCCGACTGACAGCTTGGTGCCCTTGAACGCCATGATCCTCTCCTTGCCTCGTGTCCTCCAGCGTACGGGATTGACTGGAAAAACCGCTCGGCAGCACCGCGGCGACACACGAGTAACGATCGCACAGCCCGGGGATACAGAGACCATATTGCCCTCTATAGAGAGCACACTGAATCCTGGAGAGCTATTTCAGTTCGCCCCGCGGATGATCCTGTCCACTGTTATTCGAGTGCTGGCGGTGTGGGCCAGCAGCGCAAGAAGTGTGACGACAATGAAGGCCGCCGCCGTCAGCGGGACCACCTGCCGGATCGCGGAGAGAGTGGAGGTGCCGTTCGCGGTGGCGAACTCCTGAGCCAGCGCACCGACGCTGATGCCGATAAGAACACCCGCGATGACGTGAATGATGACGCACTCGGTGGCTACCGTGCGCACAATTCCATGCGCTCCCACCCCCAAGGAGCGCAGAATCCCGAACTCCCGACGCCGGGACATGCCGCCACTCACCGCCATCTGCACCACACTGACAAGGCACATGAGGTACACGGTTCCGAAGATCCCCACATTGCCACTCATCGACCCCGCTTTACGATTGTCGATCAGCCGGCCCACGTAGGCGTCCCTGTCGTACACCTGCGCCTCGACGCCGGCTGTGCGCACCTCGCGCTGCGCGGCCGACGCGGTGACGCCCTTGGCATAGATGGTGACGTCGAGCTTGCCGGGTTCCCGGGCGAACCGGTCGATCTGGTCCCAGCCCAGGAAGATGCCCCCGTCGTACAGCGGATCGTTCACGGTGGCGACGACGCGCAGCACCACCGGCCTGCCATTGACGTCGGGAACAGTGATCGTGTCGCCGACGACGCCCTCACCGGTGCTGACCGCCACATTTCCCCCACCGACCTTGGCGACGTCTCCGGAAGTGGTCTTCTGCGACGTCACCGCACCCATGTCGGCCGCATCGGAGAATGTGAGGCTGCTGATCGCGCTGCCATTCACTCGATTGACAGAAGCCACTCGGGCCAGGGGACCACCGCTCACGGCCTCGACAACCCGATCCGCGTCTGCCGCACCCACAGTGGTCAGCACCGTCTGCGCCTGGACATAGCCGGTGAAGGATGCGGCCTGGACCTGCTCATCGGGCACATTGGCGACCATGAAGCCACCCAGAGTCCCCACCGCGACAAGGACGGGAGTGGCCAGGCGGGCGAACCGCACGCGATCCTTGCTCGACCGCCTGGCCGCCAGAAGCCCGGGCCCGGGGGCGAACCATCCGACCAGACGACCGATGACCCAGGCCCCGGCCGGCACAAGCAGCGGTGCCAGCGCCACGGCAGGGACCACCGCGAGGAAGGGCAGGGCGAGCATTCCATAGTTGCCCACGGTCTGGGGATCCAGCAGGGCGATCACGATCACACCGCCCACGCCAACCACCGCACGCCCGGCAACCGACCACCAGGACATCCGCGCCACAGTCTCGCTGGACACCCCGGTCAAGCCCTGCCTGGTGATCTGGCGGCTCGCAGACCGGCCGGCCAGTGCTGCGACCAGCACCATCGAGACCACCACCGCCAGCAGCGACATCGGCTGGAACCCGACCCGCACCGCGACCCCGGGGCCGAAGAACCCGACAGCTTTGAGACCGTCGAGCAGCCAGGGGGCCAGCAGCGCCCCCATCAATGCGGCAGGGCACGGCGGTGACAAGCGCCATGAAGGCGCATTCGAGAAACACCAACCAGCCCAGACGACGCCGGCTGGCCCCGGCCAGACGCATGAGCACCAGCTCGCGTTGCCGGTAGGAGACGACCTGACGCACCGTGGAGACCATCAGAAACCCGCTGATGACAATGGACAGACCTGCGCAGATCTTGAGAATCATGCCGAGCTGCATCAGCGCCACGGGCGCCTTGTCGGCGCTGACGCCGGGCAGCGTCACCCTCGCCGGGTCGCCCATCGCCGCCGCCAGGGAGACCTCCGAGGCCCCCAGCAGTGTCGTCAGGGCGACGATGACCATGGCCCCGGCATACAGGTCCAGATGGCGACGCACCAACCGCACCGCCAGTTTCGCGGTGCCGATCATGCCTGGGCCTCCAGATCGACCAGCCGGTCCGAGATCTGGTGCGAGGTCAGACCGGCAGTGTCCGCGACGATCCGGCCGTCGTAGAGGAACACGACCCGCTGCGCCCGAGCTGCGACCATCGGGTCATGGGTGACCATGACGACCGTGGTGCCCGCGTCAGGCAGGCCCGCGAGGTGATCCATCACTTCGCGTCCCGACTCGCTGTCCAGGGCGCCGGTGGGCTCATCGGCGAAGAGCACGTCGCGGTGGGTGGCGATCGCCCGGGCGATCGCGACGCGCTGTTGCTGACCCCCCGACATGCGGTCCGGATAGTGGGTGGCCAGCTCCGCCAGCCCGACACTCGACAGCGCTTGAACGGCCGTCTGGTCGCTCATCCGGGTCCCGTCGAACACAGCCGGCAACCGCACGTTCTCGATTGCGGTGAGGGCGTCGATGAGGTTGTAGGACTGGAAGATGAACCCCCACGCCGTGCGACGCAGCTGATCGAGACTGGTTCCGCTCATGCCGGACACGTTCTGGCCGCGGTAGAGCACCTGCCCGCCCGTCGGCTTCAGAAGCCCGGACATGCAGTTCAGGAGGGTGGTCTTCCCGGACCCGGACGGGCCCATGATGGCGGTCATTGTGGCCGGCTCGATATCAAGAGAAATGCCGCGAAGTACCTCTGGTTGCTTTCCGAACTGATGATGCAGGCCATAGACGCCCAATACGTTCATCGAACATTCCTCCCATGCCCGGCCCCTCTGTCGAAGAGCGCCCGCTTTCTTCTATTGAAGAGAGATGAACGTCTCGGGTCGATACGGTGCAACGGCGTCTTCACGGTGTACCTGGCTATACCTTTCGCTATCCCGCCCGACCTCGCATCGATGAACTCCATAGGCTTGGAGCATGGCCTCCAGGAATGTCGTCGACTCGCTGACGAGCGCACCATGGCGTTTCCTCACCGGCCGATGGGCCTGGCTCCCGCTGGTCTACCTCACGGCCAGCGCCGTTCTCGGGCTCGCCCTGCTCCTGGTACTGATCCCCACCCTCCTGCTGATCCCCATCTGGGCGCTGGCCATCGGCATGCTCGAACGCAGGCGCACCCGGCTGCTCGGGTTCGCCCCGCAGAGGACCGGCCACGTTCCAGTCATCACCGAGGAGCGGCATCACTGGCTCGGCATCCGTCTCGCGGAGGCCGCAACCTGGCGGGAGGCCCTTGCGCTCCTGGTCGATCTCGTGATGGGGATCGCCGCGCTCTTCATTCTCTTCTTCGAGGCGATCAGCCTCATCGTCCTGGTCGGAGTTGCCGGGTACGGGTTGCGCGGGCCCACCAGGATTCAGCTCATCGGCCATCTCAGCGCGATGATGACTCCCCAGAACTGGTGGGTGACGATCCCCATCGGCCTCGTCTGGCTCTGCGCGCTGGCCTATCTCAATGCCGCGCTCGCCACCGCCCAGGCCTCGGCGCTGCGCCTGCTGTGCGGAGCGCGCCAGGAGGAACTCGATCAGAACATCCAGCGGCTTCTCCGGTCGCGCCGTGCTCTCGTGGAGGCCTCCGAGGCTGAGCGCCGGCGCATCGAGAGAGACCTGCACGACGGCGTCCAGCAAGAACTGATCGTGCTGGGAGCGCGCCTGGGCATGGTCGGCGTCGAGCTGGAGGACGCCGCAGCCCGTGGGGTGGACCTGTCCGGCCCGCTGCGCGACCTGGACGCCGCGCAGGCCCAGGCCGAGCATGCCATGTCCACACTTCGCGATACCGTCCGGGGAATTCACCCGTCGGTCCTCACCGATCACGGACTGAGCACGGCCCTGGAAGAACTCGCCGAACGCCAGCCCGTGCCCGTCACGCTGAGTGTAGAACAGCATGAAGATCTTCCCCCTGTGGTCGAGACCACCGCTTACTATTTCGCGGTCGAAGCTCTCAACAATGCCGCCAAGCATGCCCATGCGAATAATATTCATATTCATACGACGATCACCATGAACACCTTCATCATTTCCGTCACGGACGATGGCTGTGGCGGCGCCACAGAGGGAGCCGGAAGCGGGCTCGGCGGTCTCCGCGAGCGCGCCGAGGCTCTGAACGGGCAGCTCGGAATCAGTAGCCCCGCCGGGGGTCCTACGGTCATCCGAATGGATCTTCCCCTCTTCGACGATGACTCTCACCAATCGAGGAGGAACGGCAGATGCGCATTCTGATCGCCGAGGACTCGGCCCTGCTCAGGGAGGCACTGACCGCCCTCCTCGAACGTTTCGGGCACACCGTTGCGGCGACCGCCGGAACCGCACCCGAGCTCGAGTCTGTATTCACGCGTCTGGACGGTGCAGGACGACCGCCGGACCTCATCATCACCGATGTCCGGATGCCTCCGGAGAACAAGAGCGACGGGCTGCTCGCCGCCCTCTCGATACGATCGCAGCATCCGCACCAACCCGTCATGGTGCTCTCGCAATATCTCGCCGACACCAATGCGCGAAAGCTCCTCACTCTTCCTGAAGGCGCAGTCGGCTACCTCCTGAAAGACCGGATCAACCGTGTGCGGGATTTCGTCCGGGCACTGGAGAACGTCGCCTCTGGTGGGACCACAATCGACCCCGATGTCGTGCAACACCTCCTCAAGACCGCCGAGGCCGGCCCACTGGACGCGCTCACTCCCCGGGAGCGAGAGGTGCTGGAGCTGATGGCCAAGGGCTGCTCGAACGCCGATATCGCGGAGAAGCTCGTGCTCAGCCACCCGGCGGTCAGCAAGCACGTCGGCAATATCTTCCAGAAGCTGGGCCTGACAACCGTCGACGAGAATCGCCGCGTCAAGGCGGTTCTCACCTATCTTCAGGCGTCGCGGCCCTGACGCCGCGCGACCGCGCCCCGGCCGATCCGCTCAGCGAAGGCCGTGGCTTCCTCGCCGGCCTCGGTGAGGAAGCCGATCAGCATCTCGATCTGCTCAGGGGCCCAGCCCTCCAGCAGCCGCGGAAGCTGCGAGTTGACCTGGGCGAAGGCGTCGGTGAGCCGCTCGACTCCGGTCGCGTGGATCTGGACCGAGCGCCGGTCGGTCTCGGCGCGGCGTCGCTCGATCCAGCCGTCGCGCTCCAACCTGGTCAGGATCCCGGTCATCGTCGCGACGTGAACATGGGTCCGGCGGGCCAGCTCGGTCGGGGTCTGCGGCCCGTCCTGGTTGAGGCAGTCGAGGACGGCCAGGTCGCTCTCCTTGATGCCGAGGCTGGCGCCAACCGCGCGGTTGCTCGCCGCGAAGGCGCTGTTCAGCCGGCGCAGGGCCAGGATGACGCGGGTCGTCGTCGGCGGGTCGGCCGGGTCTGCGTTCATGAGCGTCTCCATTTACTATGCATCTCGTATAATACGAGTACCATAATAGTTGCTGGCATCGGCACCTGTGACACCCGTGCGCCGGACAGCCCACACCGAGGAGGACGGCCCCATGCGAGCAGTGCAGTACCGCAGGTTCGGCGGCCCGGAGGTTCTGGAGATGGCCGAGGTCGCGGACCCGACGCCCGGCGCCGGTGAGGTCCGCGTCTCGGTGAGAGCCGTCGGGCTCAATCCGGTGGACGCGAAGACCTTCGCCGGGGACCCCCGTCTCAGGCTAGTCGAGTCCCTGCACACCCTCCGCGATCCGGGCCGCTGGTTCGGCCGCGGTCCCGATCGGTTTCCCCGGGGAGTGGCGCGCGACTTCTCCGGGGTGGTGGACGCCGTCGGCCCGGGCGTCACCGACCTCTCGATCGGTGACGCCGTGCTGGGGACGCTTCGGAGTGCCCCGGGTCTGGGCATGCGGAAGGGAGCACTGGCCGAGAAGGTCGTGGCATCCCACAGCGACGTCGTCCTCAAGCCCGAGGCACTGAGCTTCGACACGGCGGCCTCACTGGGGGTGGCCGCGCAGACCGCGAGCGGTGCGTTCCGCCGGCTCGATCTGACCGACGCCGACATCCTCGTCATCAGTGCCGCGGCCGGCGGCGTGGGTTCTCTCGCGGTCCAGCTCGCGGCGCATCGGGGCGCGACAGTGATCGGCATCGCCGGGGAGCGCAATGCTGATTATCTGCGCTCGTTGGGCGCCGTGCCCGTCTCCCACGGCGAGGGCATCCGAGCCCGGATTCTCGCCGCAGCGCCTCAGCCCGTCACCAAACTGCTCGACTGTTTCGGAGGTCAGTACGTCAGCCTCGGGTTCGCCCTCGGCCTGCCCGGACGCGCGATCGGCACCCTGGTTCCCTCACCGGGAGCGATCATCAGGGGCGCCCGGTTCACCGGCTCGCGGCACGGTCGCCCCGACGATCTTCAGGAGGTTTCCGACCTTGTGGCTGAGGGTGCGATCGGCATCTCGCTGGCCGGCGTCCACCCCTTCGATATCGAATCGGTGCGAGACGCCTATGCCGAGCAGGCCACGGGCCACGTCCGGGGCAAGATCGTCGTCCGGCTGAGTTGATCATTCGGTTGACTGTCAGTCAACTGAATGAGATGCTTGACCCACAGTCAAGCATCCAGGAGGTCGACGATGACCGTTCCTCAGCCACCCAGCCCGGACGAGGCCAGAACCAGTCTCGATGAGATTGCCGAGGCGCGCCGGGCGGCCGCCGAGGCGACCCGCCGACCGGCCTGGGTCGACGCGATCTACGCAGCCGTGAGCGGGATAGGGGTGGGGATCGCGACGTCCGGCCAACTGATATTGAAAGCCATCGGGATCGCGATCATTCTCGGCGGTTACGCCGTCATCACCGCGGTGGACAAGCGCGGGAGACGGCGGCACGGACGCGTTCTGGATAGCCGATCTGTGCGAAGCCAGGTGTTGCGTTTCGTCATTCCGTTTGCCGTCCTGTTCATCTTGATCTCCGTACCGGATACGGGCTGGCAACCCTGGTACGCGATCAGGGCCGGTCTTGTCGTCACCGTGGCCGGATTCGTCTACCTGCGTCTCGACGAGCGCTACCAGGTCCGTCGACTGGCCGCCGGCGACTACGACCGCTACAACCTGATATGAGCTGGCCGATATGAGCTGGAAGCCCGTCGTCGCCCGGTTCGACGAGTTCATCCACGTCCCGGACCGGCTGAGAATCGCCGCCGCCCTGGCCACCGGCACCGAGCTCGAGTTCAGCGCGCTGCAGGAGTCCACCAGCCTCACCACCTCGCACCTGTCCAAGCAGCTCCGCCTGCTGGCCGACGCCGGCTACATCGTTCTCGACAAGCGCCCCCAGACCGTCGGGCGCCCGCGCACCTGGGTGCGGTTCACCCCGGAGGGACGCCGCGCATGGCTCGGCCATGTGAAGGCCCTCGATCAACTCGCCCATCCGGACTCCTGAATCCGATCCGGCGCCTGCCTGACCTGCACGAGGACGAATGAGATCTGCCACCTGTGGGGCACCGAGTGGAATATCCATCTCTCGGCCGTCAGATGGCAGATCTCATTCAGAGCTGCTTTTCCCAGCAGACGAGTTCTGCCACCACAGCGCCGGGACGCGGAATATCCACTCGGCGGGCGCTGTGTGGCAGAACTCATTCGCGGAGCCCGTACCGTCCGAGCTCCGTGCGCTGGGATCCGAGGACGGGGGCGGCCGAGCCGCTGTCCTGATCGATGGCCAGTCCGGTCGCCTTTCTGCAACGGGAACCGCATCTCCCAGGGCTCCAGACAAGAGTCCCAGATCAGGAGATCTCCGGACGCGACTGCGCCCAGGGCTGGACCTGCTCCAGCTGCGCGGCGACCTGAACCAGACGGGGTTCGCCGCCCAGCGGCCCGACGAGCTGAACGCTGAGCGGCAGCCCATCCTCCGAGAATCCCGCCGGCACGGCGGCCGCCGGATTGCCCAGCACGTTCCAGATCGACGTGAACGCCGCCAACGGCGTCGCCTTGCGCAGTGCAGACACCAGGCCCGCGCCGCTGAGCTGCCCGATCGGTACCGCCGGGGTCGGCGTCGTGGGCGTGAGCAGCAGATCGTGGGCGCCGAAGTACTCCTCGTTGAACTTCGCCCCGGCCTCGATCCCCTGCCGCTCCGCCCAGCCGGCGAACCGGTGCAGCCGATGACCGATCCCAGCAAGCTCGCGGGTCCGGGGCTCCAGGAACTCCGGATGCTCGGCCCGGTCCGCCTCCTCGGCGACCCCGGCCGCCACCTGGATCGAGAATGACGCCGAGACATTCGGATAGCCGGGTTGCACCAGCTCGACATGATGGCCCAGGTCGGCCAGCGCATCGGCGGTGCGGTGAAGGGCGTCGATCTGCTCCCGCTCGGCCGCCGGTCCGCCCGCAGGACTCTTCTCGCAGACGCCGATCCGCAGCGCACCGACAGGTGCGACAAGCGCGGAGGTCAGGGCTGGTGGGAAGCGGCTCGGCCCGCCATGCATCGGTGCCGGTCGAGCCGGTGATGGCGTCGTAGACGAGGGCGCTGTCGGCGACGGTGCGGGCGAGCGGGCCGATGACGCCGAGAGAGCGCCACAGGTGAGCGTTCGGAGCAGCACTCGTACGCCCGCGCTGGCACTTGAGTCCGAACAGACCGCAGAACGAGGACGGCAGCCGGATCGAACCACCGCCATCGCCGCCGATGCCCACGGCCACCATGCCCGAGGCGACCGCAGCGGCCGTGCCACCGCTGGAGCCGGCGGTGGAGCGCATCGGATTCCACGGATTTCGGGTGAAGCCGTTCGCCGCTGTCTCGGTGAACGGCCAGATGCCGAACTCCGGCATCCGGGTCTTGCCGACGATGACCGCGCCGGCCGCCCGCAGGCGTCTGACAACCTCGCTGTCGACGGCCTGCCGGTGTCGTGAACGCCGCCCCGCCGTAACAGGTGGGCAATCCGGCCACGTCGTTCTCGTCCTTGATGGCGATCGGGACGCCGTGGAGCGGACCGAGCGACTCCCCGCGGGCGCTGACGGCGTCCCGCTCCTTCGCCTCGGCCAGGGCTGCGTCCGCGATGACCGCCGAGAATGCATTGAGCTGCGGGTCCAGCCGCTGGATGCGGGCGAGCGTGTGCTCGACCAGTTCCCGGGAGGACACCTCGCCGGAGGCCACCCATCCGCTCTGATCGACGACGGTACTGAAGACGAGATCCTGAACTGCCACGGGTTCTCCCTGATGAGGCACGACTGCTTGACCTGCTTGACTCCTCTATCAGTCACGGTAATGACGCCGGTCGACGATCGTGTTTCACGGCGGAAGTCGTTCATATGCTTGCCACAGGCCGGCCGACCCGTCACGATGACTCCATGGGACGCCATCCAGCCTCGGCAGCGGTTCCGCTGATCGCCACCATCTGCATCGCGGCCGCCCTGCGCCGCTGGCACACCGGATGGGGCGCCTCCCCATCCGAGCGGACCGAATCGCTGCCCGGTGACGAGGTTCCGGTGTCCGCCTTCGGGATGCGGGCCACCCGGGCCATCACCATCGACGCGGCGCCCTCCCAGGTCTGGCCCTGGATCGTCCAACTCGGCCTCGGCAAGGCCGGCTGGTACTCCTACGACCTGCTCGACAACCTCGGGCGGCCCAGCGCCACCGACGTCCTTCCCCAGTGGCAGCAGGTGGAGATAGGAGACCCGGCGGCGCCGATGAACCCCTTCATCCCGCTCGAGCAGTCGCAGTGGCGAGTCGCCGCGGTCGAGGCGCGGTCGGTCCTGCTGTGGCGCAACGGGACGTCCGAGACCTGGGTCTGGTGCCTGAGACGGCTGCCGGACGGCCGCACCCGGCTGATCAGCCGGATTCGCACCTCCTACACCTCCCCGAGCAGACTCGCCTTCGCGCCACTGCTCGAGTTCGCGGATTTTCCGATGTTCCGCCGGATGCTGCTCGGCATCAAGGAGCGCGCCGAGTCCCTTGCCTGCGAGGCATCGTGAGTCTTGCTCGTCTATAGGCTCCACCCATGTCGATCGACTACCTCCCGCTGCTGGGCGCCTTTGCAGGGCCGCTTCCAGCACGGCATCGGCACCGTCCCCGAGGACAGACCCGTTCCCCACTGCGAGGGCTGGACGGTTCGCGACCTGGTCGAGCATCTGGCGGAGGTCCACCACTGGGCCGCCGCGATGGCGCGCAATCGGGATGAGACGCCGTTGCACGCGCATCCGTCGGATCTCGCCGGGCGATACGCCGAATGCGCCGCCGAGCTGCGGGCGACCCTCGCCTCGCTGCCTCCCGATGCACCGGCCCGCACCCTCGACGGCCCGGGCCGGGTGTCCTTCTGGCACCGGCGCCAGGTGCACGAGACACTCGTGCACCTCCACGACCTGCTCGGCCGGGTCGACGACGTCCCTACCGAGGTGTGGACCGATGCCGTCGACGAGGTGGTGACAGTCCTCCTCCCGCGCCAAATGCGGCTGGGACGCAGTCCAGCGCCGACCGAGGCGGTACGACTGATCGCCACCGACGCCGGCTCACGATGGCTGCTCGGCACCGGTCCTGCGGCAGCGGAGATCCGTGGCACCGGACAGGAGCTGACGCTGCTGATCTGGGGACGGATGGATCTCGAGGGGGCCAGCGTCACCGGGGATGTAGGAGTCGGCGCGACGAATTCTCGCCTCGGCGCTGACGCCGTGAGGATGTTCACATGTGACTCATTGAGATTCCATTGTTAAAGCTCAGGAAATCTACAGCGAACAATCTGACTCCCAGAACTGTCGGTGCCTTCTGCTAGGGTTGATCGGTTGACTGGAATGTCGGATTATCCGCCGATTCTCATCGGCATGAACTCGCTGGAAAATAGTGGTGTTCATCCCTTGCATCCAGTGCCCACATCACGTAGTCTTTTCCATGGACACGGCATCGGCTTTCTGGACGCGAGTCCAGGCACTCGAGGAACACCTCGACAGCCTGGACTACAGCGTGTTGTCGACCATGTCCGATGCCGACAAGGTCACCGCCATGACCCGGATTCGCAGACTGGCCGACCGCATGAGTGCCGGGGCCGCGGTGGTCACCGATGCGGTGGACAAGGCGAACGCGACCGACCACACCACCGGGACGCCACTGTCGGATTTCCTGGCCATGAATGAGGGACGCACCTCCAGCCGGGGACTCGGGGAAGTGAAGAAGGCGTCGAAGATCGCCCACCATCCGGGTGTGCGCGACGCCGCCCTCGCCGGTGATGTGTCGCCGGATCACGCGGCGGTCATCGGGAGGAGATCCGCACACTCCCCCGGGACCGGATGAGCGGCGAGCAGGTCGACCGGGCCGCCGAGCTGTTCCTGGACCGGGCCGCCACCACACCACCCGAGCGCCTCCGCAAAGCCACACAGTCCATCCTGGAAGAAGTGGCACCCGAGACCGTGCCCTCATCCCACGATGAGGCCGCCCGGATCGCCGCGCAGCGTCGCCGGGCCATCAAGAACAGGCGACTGGCATGGGGGTCCGACGGTGAGGGGTCGACCTGGTTCTCCGGGCAACTGCCCGACCTGGAAGCCCAACAACTCATCGGCACCCTCCAAGCCTTCGGTGAGAAGGGCCGACGTGCCGAGCGCGACGAGGCCCAAGCGTTGAGAACCCAGCGCGACGAAGGGACGATCAATCCCTCCGAGTACCTGGCCGCGCGAACTGAACTGGAGCATCGGGAGGCCCGGACCACTGGGCAGCGGATGGCCGATGCCCTGGTCGACATGGTGAATGGCATGGCCAGCCTCGAGAAGGTGCCCTCCGCGGGCGGCCAGGCACCGAGACTGGTCGTCACCTTGAATTACCAGGACCTTCACGACGCCCTCGAGGGGGAGATCGCCGCCGGCAGTGGTCCACGGTGCCATCGGTGAGATCCCGGTCGATGCGGGATCCCTGCGGCGGATGTGCTGCGAGGCAGGGGTTCTCCCGGTGGTGCTGGGCGGGGAATCCCAGGTGCTCGATGAGGGCCAGGAACACCGCCTGGTGACCGGTGCGATCCGGCGGGCCCTGGAATTGCGGGACGGTGGTTGCATCTTCCCGGGTTGCACGGTTCCGGCGGATTTGTGCCAGGCGCATCACATCCTTCCGTGGTGGGATGAAGGCCCGACATCCCTGGAGAATCTCGCTTTGCTGTGCCGCCATCACCATGCTTTGGTGGAACCCGATAGATATCACTCGAGGGACCAGTGGCGGATCGTCGTGGACCCCGTCACAAGAATACCTCGGATGCTGCCACCGGAACGGTTGAAGAATCACCTTTCACAATCTGCGGTCGACCCGGTCGCCGGTGGAACGGGGTCCGCGACCGTGGGGGAGGACTCTGTCAGAATCGGGGCCCCGAGTTCCGGGGAGAACTCCGCCCAAACGGCGAACCCAGACTCTGGGGAGGACTCCGCCGGCACCGACTCCCCAAGTTTCGGGGAGGGCTCCGCCCAGGCTGCCCTGGTGGCGTGAGCGGTTGCTGCGAAAGGACGAGGAACGACTCTGCCCAAGCGCGCTCAGCCCCAACCCCTTGGACCGAATCCTCTAGGCTGTGCCACATGACCCGCCACCGCCGCACCGCCGCTACCGGAAACGAGATCTGATGCCCGCTCCGGCCAATCCCGTCTCCTACGCCTTCGAACGGGTGCTCGCCGAGGTGCGCGCCGGCGACCATCCCGGCAACGTCGCCGACTACATCCCGGAACTCGCCAAGGGCGACCCCGAGAAGTTCGCGATCGCCGCGGCGTCTGTCTCCGGGCACAGCTACGCGGCCGGGGACAGCACCACGCGGTTCACCATCCAGTCGATCTCGAAGGCCTTCGTCTACGCCCTCGTGCTCGCCGAGCACGGGGTCGACGCCGTGCTCACCCACGTCGGCGTCGAGCCCAGCGGCCAGGCCTTCAACGCGATCAGTTTCGACGAGCAGGGGCGGCCCGCCAATCCGCTCATCAACGCGGGCGCGATCGTCACCACCTCGCTCATCCCCGGCACGACGGCCGACGAACGGCTCGAGCACATCCGCCAGGGACTCTCCGCCTTCGCCGGCCGTGAACTGCACTGCGACGAGACCGTCGCCGCCTCGGAATCGGCCACCGGAGACCGGAACCGGGCGCTCGCGATGCTCGCCAGATCCTCGGGTGCCCTCGTCGGCACTGTCGAGGACACCGTCGAGGCCTACTTCCGCCAGTGCTCCCTGCTCGTCGATGCCCACGACCTCGCGGTGATGGGCGCGACTCTCGCCAATGACGGCGTCAACCCGGTCACCGAGCAGCAGATCGTGCCCGCCCCGGTGGCCCGCGACGCCCTCTCCCTCATGTCGAGTTGCGGCATGTACGACCACTCGGGTCAGTGGCTCTTCAACGTCGGCCTGCCGGCGAAGTCCGGCGTCGCCGGCGGCATCGTCGCGGTCGCCCCCGGCGAGTACGGCATCGGCGTCTTCAGCCCGCCGCTCGACCCGGTCGGCAACAGCGCCCGCGGCGTCGCCGCACTGCGCATGCTCTCCGAGGAGTTCGGGCTGCACCTGTTCCGCCATCCCGCGCGACCGGTCTCCCCCGTCAGCGCCATCGAGACCGACCCGCACACCGCGACCACCACCATGCGGCTGCGCGGCTCCCTCGACTTCGTCGCCGCCGAGCAGGTCGCCTACGAGGCCGTCGGAATCATCGACGCCTCCGGTTCCCGCACTCTGGTCATCCAGGCCGAAGATGTCACGGAAGCTTCCAATGTGGCGATCATGCTTCTGCACGACCTTCTGACCCGCGCTCGTGACGCCGGCATCGACATCGCCGTCATCGACCCGGACGGCGTGCTCCGCCGGAAGTGACGCCGGCTCCGCCTCGAGCTGAGCCCCGACGGCGCACCCTCTGACCCGACGCCCCACCCCACCGCGAGCAGCCCTCGCAAACTCTGCTGCGCCCTCGCCCAGAGCCCCGCCACGCCCTCATCCGGCAGGTGTGACGAGAGAGTCACACGCATGACGCAATCCGGAAACATTCGCCAAGTAGAACGTCTTCTAGATCGCGTTCCAGTCCTGGCATCGATCGGCCGCCCTCAGAGGCGCCCCTCCCCCGGACCGGGAGACGGTCCGGCGTTCACACAAGCCGTCGAGGCATTGGGCCGGCAACACGGGTCGAGAGCCAGTACGGCTCGAAAGCCAATGCAAGTCGAGAGCACTGGTCGAAAAGGAGCAGGCGGATGAGGCTATCCGAGACTGGTTTGAGCCAGCAGGATATCAAGGACATGGCCAAGCGCTACATGATCGAGACATATGAGCGCTATGACTTCATCGCGGAGCATGCCGAGGGCATGTACATCTACGATCCCGAGGGAAACGCCTACCTGGACTTCTACGGTGGTATCGCCGTCAACAACGCCGGCAACTGCAATCCGAAGGTGATCGCCGCCGTCCGCGATCAGGTGGGCGACATCATGCACACCTTCAACTACCCGTACACCATCCCCCAGGTGCTCCTGGCGAAGAAGATCTGCGATATCGCCGGATTCGACAAGGTCTTCTTCCAGAACTCCGGGACCGAGGCCAATGAGGTCGCCATCAAACTGGCGCGAAAGTACGGCATCGATCACTTCGGCCCGCACAAGTTCGAGATCCTCTCGGCGCTGAACTCCTTCCACGGGCGGACCTTCGGCGCACTCGCCGCCACCGGGCAGCCCGGTTCCCTGGCTCAGGACGGTTTCGGCAGCATGACCCCCGGCTTCGCCTACGCCGAGTTCAACAATCTCGACGATTTCGCCGCCAAGATCACCGAGAACACCGTGGCCATCATGATTGAGCCGGTGCAGGGCGAGGGCGGGGTCAATCCCGCCACACCGGAATTCATCGAAGGGCTCCGCGCCCTCTGCGACGAGAAGGGCCTGCTGCTCATCTTCGACGAGGTGCAGACCGGCTGGGGCCGGACCGGGACGATCTTCGCATGGCAGGGATACGGCGTCGAGCCCGACATCTTCACGATGGCCAAGGGCCTCGGAGGCGGCGTCCCCATCGGTGCGATGGCAACCAAGGACCCCATCGCAGAGTCGCTGACCGTGGGAACCCACGGCAGCACCTTCGGAGGCTCCCCCATGTGCACGGCCGCGGCCCTCGCCGAGGTCGGCGAGATCGTGGATCGCGACCTGGCGGGACACGCCAAGGAGGTCGGCGCCTACATGATCGAGAAGGGCAATTCGCTTCCCCACATCAAGGAGTCCCGCGGTCGCGGTCTTCTGGTGGGATTCGAGTTCGACGGATCCGTCAAGGCCGTCGACATCAAACATGCCGCACTCGACCGCGGCCTTCTCGTCACCGCCATCGGAGACTCCATCATCCGGTGCATTCCCCCGCTCATCGTCACCACGAAGCAGGTGGACGAGGCAATATCGATCCTCACCGACGCCGTCAACTCCGTCGCCGGGTCCACCGACTGAGAATCCTCGAGGACCAGGAGCCGACCATGACTCGCAAGCACACCATCCTCAAAGCATCCGAGATATTCGGGGAAAGCACCCCGCAGGAGCAGATGCACGCCAGTTCGGATCAGGGCGGCACCGACACCATCGACGCGCCGTCCGCGATATCGGCCATCAGACAATCCGGTCTGGTGGGCATGGGTGGAGCGGGATATCCGACCTGGAAGAAGCTCGCGAAGAGCTACTCCGTGGTGATCGCGAATGCTGCGGAGTGCGAGCCCCTCCTGGAACACAATGTCGCCCGCTTGGAGACCGACTCCGATCGCGTCGTCTCCGGTCTGGTACTCGCAATGAAGATCGTCGGTGCGAGCCGGGGAATCGTGGCGATCAAGTCGAAGAATACGGACGCCCTGGACGCGCTCACAGCATCGGTGCGCACATTCAATGACGCGCATCCGAGCGGCCCGCTCCTCTCCGTCTCGCTGCTGGAGGACCGCTACCCGGTCGGCGACGCCCGCGCTGTGGTGCGAGACGTCCTCGGCACACTGATCGCACCGACCGCCCACACCAGCTCGGTCGACGCGCTGCTGCTGAATGTCGAGACGCTGCTGCGCATCCACGAGGTTCTGCTGGAGAACAGGCCGGTCGCCACCAAGGACATCACCGTGGCCGGACTCATCGACGGCAGCGGGTACGAGCACGACACCAGCCTGGTGCTCTACGACGTCCCCATCGGCACCACCATTCGCCAGGTGCTCGACGCACTGCACATCGCGACGCCGGGACCCGACGACCAGCTGCTGCTCGGCGGCCCCTACATGGGAGACGCCGCCCGGCTCGACGACCCGATCGCGGCGACCAGCGGCGGGATCATGATCGCCGGCCCCGAGCTGCGCGACCGCGGACCGGTCGGCATCATCGTCTGCGCCTGCGGGGCGAGTCAGGACCGCCTCACCGCGATCGTCGACGCCGAGGGCGCCCAGCTCGCCGGCACCGTGACCTGCAAGAACGTCGTCACCCTGCCGGACGGCCGCCTGAAATGCGCCAACCCCGGGATCTGCCCGGGACAGGCCCAGGCGGTCCTGGCGCTGAAGAAGCAGGGCGCCGCGAGTCTGCTCATCAGCCATTGCACCGACTGCACCAACACCGTGATGCAGATCGCCCCCAAACTCGGAATGCGCGTTCATCACGCCACCGACGCCTATCTGCGCGCCGGCGGTGAACACCTCATCCGCGCCCATCGGATATCACAGACCACTCATCAGTAATTTCCGCACCCGATTGTCACCCACTTCACATCCTCTCCATCACCTCTCAACGAGCCTGGACAAACGAAGGGAAGAGCATGTCACTGTCACAAGCATCGCTCCACACACACCTGAACGATCCCGCCGTGCTGTGCTGCCAACGGCCCGCGGGCACCGTGCTCAGCGCACAGGACTTCGAGGATCCGACGATCTTCGACGACATGGTCGAGTCGAATCTCATGACCCTCACCGACGACGGCCTCACCATCGCTGAGGCCCTCGGAGCCACCCTCACCTCCGACGGCGAGGCCCTCACCCAGCTCACCGCCGACCTCCTGGACGGCGTCAATCCCTCCGGGCTCAGCGGCCTCAGTCCCTCCGGGAGCGGGGACGCCGAGCCCCCCGCTCCCGCGCCGACAGCCCCCGCCGTCGCACCCGTCGCCGGCACCACTACCGTGACTCCCGGCGACGTCGCACCGGGGTATCTGCACCTGCACGTCGCCGAGGCCAAGGACCTCGACCTGATCCTCCCGGTCTCCGGCGGCCCGGTGCCGACGACCTCTCCCCCTCCACGACCTCCCCCGCCGCACCAGACGCCACCTCCGAGCTCCCTGCCGAGGAGCGCGTCCTGCGCACCCTGGTGAAGAAGCACTACCCGGTGACCGGCGTCACGGTCGGGACCACCACCTCCTACGACGGCGGGGTGCTCACCATCGACGGCTCACTCGTGGACGCCGCCACCGAGGCCGATCCGCTGGTCAAGAAGGTGACCCTGGACGTCATCGCCCCGCAGGACCGGCACATCTACTCCAACACGATCATGGACGTCATCCCGATCGCCGCCAAGGCCGAGGGGACCCTCGGCGAAGGCGTCACCAATGTGCTCTCGGGAGCCGTCTTCGTGCTCACCGGCATGGATGAGGCCGGCGTCCAGATCCACGAGTTCGGATCCTGCGAGGGGTTCATGGACGAGAAGATCCGCTTCGGGCGCCCGGGCTGCCCCGACGACGGCGACATCATGATCCGCGTCGACGTGCAGATCGAGCAGGGCACCGGGATGGAGCGCCGCGGCCCCTTCGCCGCCCACAGCGCCTGCGACGTCATCATCCACGCCATTCGCGAGCAGATCACCGACCTGTCCGGTCTGACGCCGGTAGCCGAGGAGACCTTCAAGGACATCAGGCGTCCGGACCGCCCGCGCGTGGTGCTGGTCAAGGAGATCATGGGCCAGGGCGCCATGCACGACAATCTGCTCGTTCCCAGCGAGCCCTGCGGCATCCAGGGCGGCGAGAAGAACGTCGACATGGGCAATGTGCCCGTGGTCCTCAGCCCCAACGAGGTGCTCGACGGCGGCATTCACGCCCTGGCGTGCATCGGGCCCGCCACCAAGGAGATCACCCGGCACTTCTTCCGCGAGCCGCTGGTCGAGGCCCTGCAGACCGACGAGGAGGTCGACCTCACCGGCGTCGTCTTCATCGGCTCCCCCCAGGTCAACGACGAGAAGACCTTCGTCTCCGGTCGTCTCGGATCGCTCATCGAGGCGATGGAGGTGGACGGGGCGATCGTCACCACCGAGGGATTCGGCAACAACCACATCGACTTCGCCGCCAACATCGCGGCCATCGGCTCCCGCGGGGTGCCCGTGGTCGGCGTCACCTTCGCGGCCTACCAGGGCCAGCTCGTCGTCGGCAACCAGTACATGGACGCGATGGTCGAGCTCAACAAGGATCCGGGCGGATTCGAGAACGAGATTCTCGCCGACAACACGCTGACCGCCGACGACTCGAAGCGCGCGATCCTCATGCTCAAGAACAAGATGTCCGGAATCGCCATCGAGCCCCCCGAGCGCCGTTGGGACGAGGACGTCATCACGTCGAACCAGGTGCTCGTCTGAAACCCATCCGGCTGAGACCCATCCCATTGACACCTATTCGATCGACGACCATTCGGCCATGAACCGGGAGCCACCGCGATGAACATCGAACTCCAACCCCTGCTGCTGCGGGGAGTCATCAAAGAGATCACCGAGGTCGGCGTGCGCATCGGGATCACCGGCCGGATGGGCGTCCTGTCCCTTCCACTGCGGTGCATCATGACCGACAAGCCGCTCGAGCTGGGGCAGGAATGCGAGTTCTACCTCAGCTACGTCAACGTTCTGTAATCACATCCACTTCACCTATTCCAGCAGCTTCTATTCCAGCGGCATCTATTTCAGCAAGGAGAAGATCATGACCACACTGACAACCGCGCCCGGCCTCCGATCCGAGATCTACGTTCCGATCACCCCCGCCCCGGTGTGGACTCCCCTCACCAAGCCCCTCAACGAGTGCACGATCGCGTTCATCACCTCCGGCGGCATTCACAAGAAGGACCAGACGCCGTTCAACACGGCCGGCGACTACACCTTCCGCGAGATTCCCAGTGACACTCCGTCGGACCAGCTGATGGTCACCCACGGCGGATTCGACAACTCCGACATCAACAAGGATGTCAACGCCATGCTGCCGATCGATCGCCTGCGCGAGCTCCGCGACGAGGGCTATGTCGGCGGTCTCGTCGACACCTTCTTCGGCTTCATGGGCGGCGGCGGAAATGTCGACAAGTTCCGCGAGGAGACCGGGCCCGAGATCGCCCGCCGGCTCAAGGCCGAGGGGGCCGACATCGTCCTGGCCACCGGCGGATGCGGCACCTGCCACCGTTCGGCGACCATCGTGCTGCGCGCCTGCGAGGCGATGGGGATGAGCACCTGCCTGATCGCCGCCCTCCCGCCGATCGCCCGCCAGCAGGGCGCCCCGCGGATCACCTCTCCGCACGTGCCGATCGGCTCGAACGCCGGCGAGCCGAACAACCCCGAGATGCAGACCGGCATTCTCACCGACACCCTGGAGGCGGTCGAGGAGTTCGATCACTTCGGGATGCTGAAGATGCTGCCCTACGAGTATCGCCACAACGTGTGATCGCAGGGAATGCGGCGCTGCGGACGCGACGGGCGCCCCGGTACGCCCGGCCGGCAGCGAGACCTCCAGTAGAGTGCGGTCCGATTGGTCTCGGACCGCACCGAACAGACGGGAAGTCACGCATGCCGCGAGATGTCAGGAATGATATCGTCCACGCCTCGTGGGAGTTGTTCAGAACTCAAGGGTTCCGGAGCACCACGGTGGACCAGATCATTGATCGCGCAGGCATCGCAAAAGGGACCTTCTACCACCACTTCCACGGCAAATCAGCGTTGCTGGGAACACTCAGCGACATCTTCGATGAGAAGTATCGCGAACTGGAGGACGGTCTCGACCAGGATCTCAGCATCGTTGATCAGATCAAGTCGCTGAATGTGTCGATGTTCACATTCATCCAGGACAATGTTCCGGTCAACCTGCTGCGGGAGCTGCTCGCATCGCAACTGAGTCCGCGTGGAGATCGGTCGTTGGTCAACCAGGACCGGTACTACTTCGCCATTCATCGCAAACTCGTGGCCCGGGGCCAGGAGGCCGGTGAGTTGACCACCGATCTGTCCGTTCATGACATCGTCCGGCTGTACGCGATGGCCGAGCGATCCATGCTCTATGACTGGTGCCTTCATCAGGGCGCCCAGCCGCTCGTCGGGGAACCGAACCGAATCGTGGCCGGAATCCTCGATCAATTCGTCGCAGCCGAGTAACCGATCC
Organism: Acidipropionibacterium sp.; assembly: GCA_022647765.1. Lineage (GTDB taxonomy): Bacteria > Actinomycetota > Actinomycetes > Propionibacteriales > Propionibacteriaceae > Acidipropionibacterium. Next base: position 294,011 of record JALCLH010000003.1, on the reverse strand, counting down.
TCCTGACCGATTTTCCGGGAGGCGGCGTCGGTTGAGGGCGGGTCGCTCCCGAAGGGCGCCCTGCACTCAGATCCCAGGAAAAATCGGCATCCCAGGAGGAAGCCATGGCAGCACCGCGTCGCACCCTCGCCCCCGCATCCACCACGTCCACAACGACCATGTCCTCATCGACTGTTTCCGGGAGAAGAACCCCCATTCCCGGGAAGACGGCCTCCTTCTACACAACCACCAGTGCAGCGGCCATGTCGTTGCTCCAGAATGCGCAGTTGAACAGCTCGCCCAGGATCACCGCGGTCGAGTCCCACACCCAGGGAGAGCCCACCAGAATCGTCGTCGGCGGGCTGCCGGAGTTCCACGAGACCAGCGCTATCGGGGTGCGGAACCGGCTCGAGGCCGAGTTCGACTCCGTCCGGCGACTCCTGATGATGGAGCCGCGCGGGCATCGCGACATGTTCGGGGCGTTCCTGTTCCGCCCGACGCGCCCGGACGCCGATCTGGGCGTCGTCTACTCCCATTCCGAGGGATTCTCGAATATGTGCGGTCACGGTTCGATCGGGGTCGGCACCTTCGCGGTGGAGTCCGGCCTGGTGACCGGCCCCTACGACTCCCTGGCGGAGATTCGCCATGACGACGTCGACGTGCGCCTGGACACCCCGGCCGGGCTCGTCGTGGTGAGGGTGCATGTCCACGACGGGAAGGTCACCGGTGCCACGGTGTCCAATGTTCCGGCATTCGTGGCCGAGCCCCATGTGACTCTGGACCTCGACTATCCGGGGGTGCCCGCAGGTGGAATGCGACGATCGCCTTCGGCGGCAATTTCTTCGCCCTGGTGAATGCCGACAAGCTGGGCCTCGACATCTCGACGCGGAACTCCCAGACCGTCGCCGACCTGGGAATGGCGGTGCTGCGCGCGGCACGGGCGCAGATCGAGATCTCCCATCCGCTGCTGGACATCTCCGGCGTCGACCTCGTCGAACTGGGAAGCGTCCTGCCGCAGAAGCGGCACTACCGCAATGGTGTGGTCTTCGGTGAGGGTCAGCTCGATCGCTCACCATGCGGGACCGGCACCAGTGCGAAACTCGCCGCATTCCTGGAGCGCGGATACATGGAACTCGGAGAGGAGGGCGTCTTCTCCTCGATCACCGGATCCGAGTTCATCGGCGAGGCGGTCGAGCAGGTGATCGTCGCCCAGTACGAGGGTTTCGTCCCGCATATCACCGGCCGGGCCTACACCACCGGCGTCTCCGAATTCGTGCTCGACGAGGACGACATCTACCCGCAGGGTTTTCTGCTCTGACTTGTCTCCCCGCCAGAACAGGTCTCACCTGCTTGGAGGCCTTCTTCCGGGAAAAGCACTCCCACGCCGCGGTACCGTCCGTCCCGCTACATCGTCTCGGTTCCGAAGAGCATCCCGAGCAGATAGGTCGCGGCGGCCGCCCCGTAGCCGATCGCGAGCTGGCGGAGGGCGCGCTTGGCCGGTGAGGCCCCCGACAGCAGGCCGACGATCGCGCCGGTCCCCAGCAGGCTGACGCCGACCAGCCCGGCCGCCGTGAACACGGCCGGCAACCCTGACATGCCGAAGATGTACGGCAGGATCGGGATGATCGCACCCGAGGCGAAGAAGCAGAAGCTCGACATCGCCGCGCTCATCCCGGTGCCGATCGCCTCATGCCCCTGGTCGGGGGCGACGTCGAGTGCGGCGGCCGGGTCGGGCGAGTCCTGGCGCAGCACGGCGTCGGCCCGCTGCTGAGCCTCCTCGTCGCTCATCCCGTGCGAACGGTAGAGCAGGGCGAGCTCATTGGCGTCGATGCCGAGGTCCGGAATGATCTTGAGCGCCTCCGGATTCGGCGTCGACGCCTCGAGCAGCTCCCGCTGCGAGTGCACCGACACGTACTCGCCGGCTCCCATCGACAGCGCTCCGGCGAGCAGCCCGGCCACACCGGTGACCAGGATGACATGGGTCGAGACGCCGCTGGCGCCGACTCCCAGGATGAGCGACAGATTGCTCACCAGCCCGTCGTTGGCCCCGAACACGGCGGCCCGGAAGGACCCGGAGAGCCTGTTGCGGCCGCGCTCGGCAAGGCTCCGGACGATCTCCTCGTGGATCTGCTCATCGGCGGCCATCTTCGGCGTCGCGTCGGGATCCCCCGAGTACGGGGATCTCGCCTCCGCGCGCTGGATGAGCGCCAGCACGAACACCGAGCCGAAACATCTCGCCAGCAGGCCGAGCAACCGGGTGCGCAGGGCCGGACGCAGCGGCTTGCCGACATCGTCGCCCAGCATGTTCAACCAGTGCTGTTCGTGACGCCCCTCGGCGTCGGCGATCGCGAGTAGGATCTCGCGCTCCTCGCCGCTGCGACGCTTGGCGAGGGAGCGGTACATCTGCGCCTCGGCCCGCTCGTCTGCGAGGTAGCGGCGCCATCTGCGCTTGGCATGGTTTCCGGAGGCGGCGTGACTCATCGACGCCATGCTGCCACAGCCGTCCGCCGGTGTCACGGCCCCTCGATCGCTCCCGGCCGCCCGAATACCCTGACAGCACACACTGCGGCGATGCGTCGCGGCGTCTGGAACAATTCATCCATGCAACGCTCTGTCACCACCCATCTCGCCATCGACGTCGCCGAGCCCGCCACCCTGGTCCTGGAGATCGCCATCGCCCAGGACTATCTCGACGCCGGCGCGGCGACCGAGGAGTTCACCATCGCCACAGACGCCGGCGCCCTAGAACCCACCCAGATCCTCACCCAGCACGGCACCCGGGTACATGTGCTGGAGGCGCCGACCGGCGCCCTGACCATCGACTACTCGGCCACCATCACGGGACGGATCGACCCCGCCCCGGTCGTCCAGTGGGACACCCTGCGCTATGTCCGGCCCTCGCGGTACTGCGAGTCGGACGTCCTGGCGCCGACCGCCCTGGCAGAGTTCCGGGACGTGCCGCGCCAGGATCTGCTAGCGGCCGTCAGCTCGTGGGTCGGCACCCGGCTCAGCTATGTGCCGGGCTCCTCCCAGCCCACCGACGGCGCCGCGTCCACCCTGCTGTCGCGCCAGGGCGTCTGCCGCGACTACTCCCACCTGGTGGTGTCGCTGCTGCGCGGCCTCGACGTCCCGGCGCGGGTGGTCGGGGTGTATGCGCCGGGAATCGATCCGATGGACTTCCATGCCGTCGCCGAGGCCTATGTCGACGGCGGCTGGTACGTGGTCGACGCCACCACGCTGGGCCCCCGGCAGTCCTTCGTGAGGATGGCCACCGGCGATGACGCCGCCGACATCGCCTTCCTCTCGATCCACCGCGGAAGGGCCACTGTCACCGAACAGACCGTGACCGCCACCGTCGACGAGCTGCCCGCCGACGACATCACCCGGCTGGTCGCCATCGGCTGATCCGCCGGGAGAGCTACTGGATCGCGCCGGGCCCGGACACCTCGACCTCGGTATCCTGTTCCTTCTTCCGGGCCTTCACCCCGCGCCAGGCGGTCTGTGCGGCTGACAGCATCGGGGCGCCCAGGATCATTCCGAGAACCCCGGCGAGCGCCCCGCCTATCAAGGTCGCCACCAGTACCAAGACCGGATGCATCCGCAGCGCACCGCCGTAGACCCGCGCGCTGACGAAGCTCTGTATCGAGCCGTTGGAGATGAGCAGAGCGAGTATGACGACAATCGCGGCCACCTCCCCGCCCGACGATCCCAGGGCGATCAACCCCGCGAATGCCCCGGTGACCCATGCGCCGACGAATGGGATGAAAGACAGCAGGAAATACAGGATGACAATGGGGGCGATGTGCGGCACCTTGAGCACCACCAGCGGTATCACGAATATTGGCGCCGTAATGACGGCGGTGATCGCGGTGCCCCCGAAATAGCCGCGCAGCGATTTCATCACCAGCGAGTCGATGAGAACCACGAGGTCGTCATCCCACGACGTCACACTGACCACCCAGCCGCGAAAGCCCTTCCCGTCGCGAAGGATGTAGAACAGGAAGAAGAGTGCGAAGAAGATCCCGACCGAGAAGGAGGCGATGTCGTACAGCGTGTTACTGACGAGCCCGAAGAGACCGGACCCCAGCCGGGGAGCGAACTCCCTGATGAACGCCCGGATCCGCTCGACCCACGAGGGGTTGATGTCGAAGGACGCCATCCAGTGGTAGAGCGAGTTCCAGCCGTGCGCCAGTGCCCACGAGGTCTCGGGCAGCTGCTCGACGAATCCGATGATGACAATGGTGGCCAGACCGGCGCAGATTGCAATCGCCACCGCCAGCGCAGCCATGACGGCGAGCTCCGGAGGAATATTGCGTCTTCGCAGAAGCAGGACGAGCGGATCGATCAGCGCCGCCAGGATGACCGCGATCATCAACGGGCCGATAATTCCGCTGAATGCGCTCAATCCACTGGCCACGACCAGGGACACCGAGACGATGCCGAGCGCCGCCCAGCTCACCGCACCGATGCGCTGGAACTGGCTGAGCCCAAGCCGGACGGGAACCCCGGTGTTGTCCGGAGGGACCTCATCGTCGAACTCTTGAGACGCCATCACGCTCTCCTGACTCGCTGACGGGCCGGTTCAGGACACTGCATCCCTAGTGCTTATCATGACACCGGCGGGCGGTGCCAGGAACCGTGGATCCACGCATCCGGACCGGCGTCCCCAGACTCACACGGCGGAGACGATCAGCTTCTCGAGACGGTCCACCTCGGAGGGCCGAAGCCCGATCCTCGGCTCCGGCGCGTGCGCATGGACCGAGCCGGCCCTCTCGGCCCACCGGCGCGCCTCGACCTGGATCGCCAGATCGTCGTCGAACCAGACCGCCATCCGCGGATGGGTCTGGCCCAGATGCCGGCGGATGCTGGCGAATTTCTGCCACTGCCCGGACGGCGTCAACCCCATCGCCGGCAGCCACCGCCAGTGCTGGGCGTCATCCAGCCCGACGATCTGACCGAACCAGCCGGCCTCCGCCTCCCAGGTGGTCAGCCAGTAGGGGGTCACCCCGGGGCGGGCCAGGATCTCATTGAGCCGGGCGACCATGTCCGGCGAGTAGGTCACCATCATCGACTGGCTCCGGTAGGACTCCCACAGATCCTCGTCTCCGAAAGACGCCTGGTGCGGATCGGGGCCGTAGAGATTCAACACCCCGTCGATGTCGAAGTAGACGTTGACGCCCCGCTCTGCCCCCTTGACGACCTGCTCTGGCCCCTCGACGACCTGCTCAGCCTGCTTCTGCGTCCGCCCTCTGCCCAGCACCATCGCTGTCTCCTCGCTCCCGGCTCGGACCCTGATGAGGCCATTGTCTCCCGCCAGTTCCCGCTCCTCGGTCCCAAAAATTGTTTGGATAGCCGAACAATTTTTCTTGCTGCAACGAAGAGTTGTGATAGTCCTGTTCCAGACAGGCAGTTCCAGAGAGGACAACCCATGGTCGACAAGGCAGGCGAGACAGCAGTCATGGAACGATCGCGGCGACTCATCCAACCGGCAGACGACGTCTCCCTGGGAGAGGTCAACGGATCGGTGCCGGTGCCCCCGGCAAGCGCGGGATTCCTCAAGACTCTGGCCAGCTACGTCGGCCCCGGCGCCCTGGTGGCCGTCGGCTACATGGATCCCGGCAACTGGGTGACGTCGATCGGCGGCGGCGCGCAGTACGGCTACACCCTGCTGTCGGTGGTGCTGATCTCCAGCCTGATCGCGATGCTGCTGCAGGCGATGGCCGCCAAGCTGGGCATCGTCACCGGAATGGACCTGGCCCAGGCCACCCGCGCCCACACCGGCCGCAAACTCGGCTTCACCCTGTGGATCGTCACCGAGCTGGCGATCATGGCGACCGACATCGCCGAAGTGATCGGCGCCGCGATCGCCCTCCACCTGCTGTTCGGCATCCCGCTGACGGTCGGCGTCATCGTCACCGTCCTCGACGTCTTCCTCCTTCTCCTGCTGCTGCGCGTAGGGATGCGCAAGATCGAGGCCCTGGTCGCGGTCCTGATCGCCACCATCATGGTGATCTTCATCTACCAGGTGGCCTTGGCCGATCCCCATCTGCCGCAGATCCTGGCCGGTTTCGTCCCCTCCCCCTCGCTGACCCACAGCGGCCAGCTCACCATGGCGCTGGGCATCGTCGGCGCGACCGTGATGCCGCACAACCTGTACCTGCACTCGGCGGTGGTTCAGTCGCGGGCCTACCAGCGCACCTCGATCGAGTCCAAGCGGCAGGCGGTGCGCTTCGCCACCATCGACTCCAACATGGAGCTGACCGTCGCCTTCATCGTCAACACCCTGCTGCTGTTGCTCGGCGCGGCGATGTTCTACGGCCGTGGCTCCAATCTGGGCACCCTCGGGTCGGTCTTCGACGCCCTCCAGAACTCCCAGATCGCCGGGGCTGTGGCCAGCCCGGTGCTGAGCATCCTCTTCGCGGTGGCCCTGCTGGCCTCCGGCCAGAACTCCACGATCACCGGAACCCTCACCGGGCAGGTGGTGATGGAGGGATTCATCAAGATGCGCATCCCGCTGTGGCTGCGCCGGGTCGTCACCCGGGTCATCGCCGTCATCCCGGTCGTGATCTGCACCATCCTCTTCGGCGGCGAGGAGGGGGCCCTGGACAACCTCATCGTGTACTCCCAGGTGTTCCTCTGCGTGGCCCTGCCGATCTCGATGATCCCGCTGGTCTGGTTCACCTCGTCGAGGAAGATCATGGGCGAGTTCGCCAACAAGCCCTGGATGGTGGTTCTCGGATGGCTGTCGACCGGCGTCCTCACCATTCTCAACATTCAGCTCATCTGGCAGACCGTTTCGGCGCTGTTCTGAGGCGGTCGGGCCACGGGTCAGCCGCGGGATCGCTGGCCGTCCACCGGATCGGTGACCACCTGCTCGGCGGCCGGCTCCCCCAGCACCACCGACCGCTTGCCGTCTATCCGGATCCGGACGTCGCGGGTGAAGGGCGGCGGGACGAGGATCTCGATCCGGGCGCCCGGCGCCAGCCCCAGGGCCGCGAAGTACCGCAGCAGTTCCGGATTGTCGCTGAGAATGCGGCTCACCTGGGCCACCGCCCCGGTCTCCAGATCCACCATCGAGGTGCCTCTCGACAGCGCCGGAAGCCGCCCCGAGGAATCGGGGATGGGATCCCCGTGGGGGTCCCTCACCGGATGCCCGAGCTTCTCGTCGATCCGCTCGATGAGCTTGCCGGAGGCCACATGCTCGAGCACATCGGCCTCCTCGTGCACCTCGTCCCAGGTGTAGCCGAGGCTGCTCACCAGATAGGTCTCCAGGAGCCGGTGACGCCGGACGACCTGCACCGCGATCTCCTCGCCGGCCCTGGTCAGCGCCACCGCGCCGTAGCGGTGGTGCTCGACGTAGCCGTCGGCGGCCATCCTGCGGACGGCGTCGGAGACCGTGGAGGTGTGCAGGCCCGCGCGCTCGGCCAGCAGGGAGTTGCTGACCCGCAGCCCCTGCTCGACCTCCAGGCCCCACAGCACCTTGAGCAGCTGCTCCTGGGCGGGAGTCACCGGCCCGAGAGGCGATGGATCGACGGCGCCGGAATTACCGGACGGGGCGTCCTCATCTCGGGACTGCGGGGGCGCGGGCTGTGTCGTCACACCATCGACGGTAGCCGTTGCGAGGATGCGCCGCCAGAGACGGGCGCCGCCCGCGGGCCGTCTCGCAGCTCCGATCAGCGCTGGGGCCAGAGCAGCTCGGAGAGGTCGACGCGCTCGCGCCCGGCGGGCTTGGCACCGGCGGCGGGACGGCCGACCGCGATGATGGTGACTGCCGTCCAGGGCGCCTCGATGCCGAACTCCCGGGCCAGCCCGTCGTGGTCGTAGGTGAGGAACTGGCGGACGTGCAGGCCCAGGGTCTCGGCCTCGATGCTCAGGTGGGCGACGGCGTCCCCCAGGTCGTAGAGGGCGATGTCGACCGGCCGCTCGGAGACCTTGTGGATGGCGACGATCAGGGCGCCGGCGTCCAGGGCCCAGTCGGAATGCCCGGCGACGCAGCGGTCGATGCGGGCCCGGGTGGCGTCGCCGCGCAGGCCGGCGATGAACCGCCAGGGCTGGAGGTTCATCGCCGATGGCGCCCAGCGGGCGGCCTCCAGCAGCAGGTTCACGTCCTCGGCGGACACGGTGTGGGCGGTGTCGAAGCTGCGCGGGCTCCAGCGGCTGCGGAGAACGGGTGCGATATCGGTCATGGCCGCCAATATAGGAACCGGCGTCCGGCGTGCCGCACCCGCCCCTCCGCTCGTTCCCGGCGCCGGCCGGTGTGCCTGCTCAGCGGGAGAGCCGCCCGAGCAGGCTGCTGGCCACCACGATCATCACGGCCACCGCCGCGACCAGGATGCCCAGGTCGCGCAGGTACTCGGTGGGCTGGTCGAGCAGCAGGCCGCGCATCAGCTGCACCTCGTAGCTCAACGGGTTGACGGTGGACAGGACCTTCACCCAGCCCGGCATGATCTCGGTCGGGTAGAGGGCGTTGGAGGCGAAGAACAGCGGCATGGTGATCGCCTGGCCGATGCCCATCAGCCGGTCGCGGTGCAGCACGATCCCGGCGATGGTGAGCGAGAGGCAGCAGAAGAATGCCGAGCCCAGCATCACGACGCCGAAGACCGCCAGCCAGCGCAGCGGGTTCCAGGTCATCTGGATCCGCATCAGGAGGGCGACCGCGATGACCACCATGGCGATCGCCACCGCGCGCACCCCGGCGGCGAAGGCCTTGCCGGTGACCAGGGCGACCCGGGGAGTCGGGGTGACGAGCAGCTTGGCGAGGATGCCGGCGTCCCGCTCCCAGATGATCTGGATGCCGTAGAAGATCGCGACGAACAGCGCCGACTGGGCGATCACCCCGGGGGCCATGTAGGACAGGTAGGAGATATTGCCGGTCGGGATGGCGCGGATCCGGCTGAAGGTGGTGCCGAAGATGGTGAGCCACAGCACCGGCTGGATGGCGCGGGTGAGCAGTTCGGTGCGGTCGTGCCTGAGCTTCTGGAGTTCGACCAGGCAGAATGCGCCGATTCGCGACAGCGTCACCGCCAAGGCATTGCGGCTCTCAGCCCACTCTGGTGGCGGTGCGGCGGCCTGCTCTGACATTGCGGATACCTCCTTGGTCCTCGTCGAGCCCGGACTGGGCGTAGTGCCGGAAGACGTCCTCGAGGCCGGCCGGGGCGCCGTCGGGTCCGGGGATGGCGGCCTTGAGCTCGTCGGGGGTGCCGAGGGCGGCCAGCCGGCCGTGGGTCATCATGGCGACCCGGTCGCACATCGCCTCGGCCTCGTCCATGTAGTGGGTGGTGAGGAGCACGGTCATGCCGTGCTCCTCGCGCATCTGGCGGATCCGGCCCCACACCGAGTCGCGGGCCACCGGATCGAGTCCGACGGTGGGCTCGTCGAGCACCAGGACGGCGGGCCGATTGACCAGCGCCTGGGCCAGTTCGAGGCGGCGCACCATGCCACCGGAGAAGGTGGAGGCCAGCCGGCCGGCGGCGTCCTGGAGGTCGACCATCTCCAGTACCTGGTCGACGCGGGTGCGCCGCTGGGAGCGGGGGATGTCGAAGAGACGGGCGAACCACTCGACGTTCTCGCGGCCGGTGAGCGCCCCCTCGATGGACAGCTGCTGGGGGACGTAGCCGATGAGCCGGCGCACCTTCATGGCTTGACCGGAGACGTCGAGGCCGTGGATCCGGATCCGGCCGTGCTGGATCGGCAGCAGGGTGTTGATGAGACGGATCGTGGTCGTCTTGCCGGCGCCGTTGGGGCCGAGCAGACCCAGGCACTCCCCCGCGTCGATGCTGAGGGTGAGGTCGTCGACGGCGGTGTGCAGGCCTCGGCGTCTGCTGCCGAAGGCGTGGCTGAGGTGGTCGACCTGCACGGCGATGCCGGTGGTGGCTGTTGTGACTGTTGTGCCTCTGGTGCCGGTCATGGCTCCTCCTCGGCGGTGACACTCGTCACAGAACTAAGTATGCGCGGCTCATCGCCGCGCGCAACCCGGGCGGGTCAACCCACCAGCTTCTTCTCCTTGAGCCATGCGGTGGCGATCTGCGAGGCGGACTTCTGGTCCTCGGTGCTCTGGGCGTTCATCGCCATCAGGTCGTCCGTCGTCAGAGCGGCATTGATCTTGTTGATCATATTCACCGCCTTGCCGTCGAGCTTCTTGCTGGCGAGTGGCACGACATTGGACGCGAGGAACAGACCCTTGGGATCTTTGAGGGAGACGAGGTGATTCACCGTGATCTCAGGGCTGGCGGTCGACACGTTGGCGAGTTGAATCTTGTTGCCGGTGAGCGCCTTGATCGTCAGCGGCCCGCCCTGGTCCTCAATAGGAGTGAAGGCGACCTTCACCCCGTAGGTCTTCTGCAGTCCCTTGGGCCCATAGGGCCGGGTCTCGAGTTCGGAGTTGCCGCCCAAGGTCATGGGATCGGTCACCTTGGCGAGGTCGCCGATGGTGGAGAGCTTCCACTTGTCCGCGAAGGCCTGCGTCACCGTGTAGGAGTCCTGGTCGGTCGCCTGGGCCTGGTCGAGGACCTTCAAGCCGTCGGGCGTGGCCTTGACCAGTTCCCGGTACACGGCGTCGGACGTGCGGGCGGTGGTGCCGGGCTTCCAGTACTGGAGCAGATTGCCGGTGTACTCCGGGAACAGGTCGATCTTTCCCGCCTCGACCTCGGGCAGGTAGACCTCTCGCTGGCCGATGCGGAACTGACGGTCCACTTTGTATCCGGCGTTCTCAAGGCCCTGAGCATAGATCTCGGCGATGATCTCGTTGGAGTAGTAGTCCTGCGAGCCGACCACAATGGTCTTCGAGCCGGCGCTGTGGCTGGATCCGGCACTCTGGTCGCTGTTGCCGAGCGGGTTGCTGTTACCGCACCCGACGAACGCCAGCACTCCAAACAGTGCCAGAGCAGCAGCGGCAATGCGCATTCGTGTGGTCCTCATCGTCATTCTTCCTTCTTTCGGATGCCAGGGATTCCTGATTGGCCTGTCGGTGTCGTATATCTCCTGGTCACTGCTCTTTGAGCGGCTGCCAGGATGAGTTCGAGAATCAGCGCGAGCGCGACCACGAGAAGTGCCGCGCCGAGCATCTGAGGGTAGTCGCGGGTCTTGAGTCCGGCGAAGAGAAACCTCCCCAGCCCGACATCAGATGTGTATGCGGCCAAGGTGGCTGTGGCGACAACTTGGAGCATCGCTGCTCGGATACCGCCCACGATGGTGGGAGAGGCGAGAGGTATCTCGACGCCGAAGACTACTTGGACGGGGCTCATGCCGATGGCCTTCGCCCCCTGCGAGATCGACGGTTCCACGGATCGTATGCCTGCGTATGCGCCCGCCAGGAGGGAGGGGATGGCCAGAACCACCAGCGCGATGAGGGGAGCGGTGGTCCCGATGCCCACCACGAGGCCCACCAGAGTGAGCAGTCCCAGGGTCGGGATGGCCCGCGCCGCTCCGGTGAGTGCACCGACGAGTCCCGCGCCGCGGCGGGCATGCCCGACCGCTACTCCCACGGGGAGGGCGATGAGAGCTGCGATGAACACCGCCATCAGGGTGATGGCGAGGTGTTGAAGGATCCGGATGCCGATGGATCCGGGACCGGTCCAGTTGGCTGGATCGGTGAGCCAGGAGAGCGCGGCGGGGAACATGGCTACACCGCCTCTCTTCCGGGCCTTGACACCCTTGCCGCTCTTGGCGCCCTTGTCGTCCGGCGGGAGCGTGTCCATGGAGTGAGGAGGCGTTCGACGATGAGGAGCAGACCGTCGAGAAGAAGGGCCAGGACGATGGTGGCGACGACTCCGGTGGCGACCTCTGCGACGATTCCGCGTTGAAATCCGTCGGTCAGCAGCGTGCCCAGGCCCGAGACGCCGATGAGCGCTCCGATGGTGACCAGTGCGATGGTCGAGACGGTGACGACTCTGATCCCCGAGATGAGGACGGGTACGGCGAGGGGAAGGTCCACCCGCCAGAACACCGACCGTGGCGAGTTCCCCACCGCGATGGCGGCGTCGCGCACCTGGGGATCCACCGACGCGAAAGCGTCCTCGGCGCTGCGAACCAGTAGGGCGACGCCGTAAATGCTCAGCGCGATGATCATCGTGGCGTTGGAACGCAATGGCGTGCCGAAGATCAGTGGTATCACGATCAGAAGAGGCAGGGCCGGAATGGCATACAACAAGGTGGCGACGCCGAGAAGCGGTCCTGCCGATTGCGGGCCGTTTGTAAGCCAGTCGCCCGATGGGCACCGACACGACAACGGTGATGATGATGGCGGGGAGAGCAAGAAGGAGATGCTCTGCGGCCAACGCCATCACCTGTGTCCAGTTGGAGGATAGCCAGGTCACGATGCCATGACCCCCACCGGGCGTCCATCGCCGTCGAGAACGATGGTGCGGCCGCCCACCAGGTCGGTGGTGAGTTGCCGGTCGGCACGGTCGACGCCCACGAACTCGCGCACGAACTCGTCGGCCGGGCTGCTCAGAATCTCGTGCGGAGTTCCCTGCTGGGCGATCACACCGCCCTCGCGCAGCACCACGACCTCGTCGCCGAGACGAAAGGCCTCGTCGATGTCGTGAGTGACGAACAGGATCGTCTTGCCCAGTTCGGCCTGGAGCCGGCGCAGCTCGTTCTGCAGCTCGCGGCGGACGATGGGATCGACCGCCCCGAAGGGCTCATCCATCAACAGGATGTTCGGATCCGACGCCAGAGCCCGGGCGACCCCGACCCGCTGCTGCTGACCACCGGACAGCTCGGCGGGATAGCGGCTCGCCAGGGCGGGGTCCATACCCACCCGCTCCAGCAGGCCAAGGGCGTCCTGGCGGGCCCGGCGGCGCGATGCCCCGTTCAGGATGGGGACGGTGGCGATGTTGTCCGCAACGGTGCGGTGCGGCAGCAGCCCACCGCTCTGCAGCACGTAACCGATCGAGCGGCGCAGCGCCACCGGGTCGCGATCCTGCACATCCTCGCCGTCGATCAGCACCCGTCCATCAGTGGGGTCGACCATCCGGTTGACCATGCGCAGCAGCGTCGTCTTGCCCGACCCGGAGGAGCCCACCAGCACCACCGTGCGATGCGAGGGAATCTCCAGCGAGAAGTCCTTGACCGCCTGCGATCCGCCCGGGTAGGACTTCGACACCGACTCGAATGTGATCATTCCGCGTCCTCCTCGACTCGCCCGGACTCATGACTCCAGCCACCATACACGTCGAATCGAGGTATGACGGTTCGAGGTATATGCTGAGAGCGATGATCGAGACGATGATTCTGGGCTTCCTGGCGGAGGGCCCCCAGCACGGATACGAGTTGCGGCGCAAGATGTCGCAACTCAACGGATACGCGCGCGCCATCAGCGACGGGACCATCTACCCGGCCATCAACCGCCTCATCAAGGCGGGCGCGATCACCGAGCACTCCCAGCCCGGTACCGGCGCGACGCCACGCAGAACCCTCCAGCTCACGGATGCGGGCCGGGAACGTCTCATCACCAAGTTGCGGAACTCCAAGGGCCGAGACATCACCGACCCCGCACGGTTCTTCGTCGTCCTCGCGTTCCTGTCACTCGTACCCGACGACACCGACCGGCGCGCCGTGCTGGCCCGAAGGCTGGAGTATCTGGAATCGGCGGTCAGTTTCTTCTCCGACGGCACCCATCCGCTCAAAGCGGCCGAGATCGCCGATCCGTATCGCCAGGGAATCCTGGTCTCCGCGATCGCCTCCAATCGTGCGGAACGCGCGTGGTTGCGCGAACAACTGGATCTTCCGGCGAATTAGAGCAAAGGACATGGCGTCATGGGTTCAACGATGAGAGCCGTGGTTCTCGATGCACCGGGAGCCGTCACCAACTTCCATATCCGGAACCTGCCCGTCCCCGAACCGAGACCGGGATGGGTGCGCATCCGGGTCAAGGCCTTCGGCCTCAACCGCTCCGAACTGCTCACACGGCAGGGCCTTTCCGGTGACGCGGTGACCTTCCCACGAGTCCTGGGAATCGAGGCCACCGGCGTCGTCGACGACGACCCCAGCGGAACCTATGCCCCGGGTCAGACGGTGATGACCATGATGGGAGGCATGGGACGGGCCTATGACGGCGGATACGCCGAGTACGCCTGCGTTCCACTCGGCCAGATCATCGCATTCACCTCCGACCTGGACTGGGCGACTCTCGGGGCGATCCCCGAGATGCTGCAGACCGCCTACGGCTCCCTCACCACCGGACTCGGTGCGACGCCAGGCCAGTCCATTCTGATCCGGGGAGGCACATCCTCGGTGGGCATGGCGACCGCGATCCTGGCCAAGCGGCTTGGAATGACCGTCCTGTCCACCACGCGCAACCCCGGCAAGACCGACTCGCTCACCCGGATCGGGGTCGATCACGTGCTCATCGCGGATGGGGACGTCTCCCAACAGGTCCGGCAGATCCTTCCAAGCGGGGTCGATTCCGCTCTGGAACTGGTCGGGACCTCCACGCTTCATGACACGCTCCGCGCCGTCCGGGTGCACGGAGTTGTCTGTTTCACCGGAATGCTGTCGGGCCAGTGGACCGTCACAGACTTCTACCCCATCGAGTACATCCCCAACGGCGTTCGGCTGACCGCCTACTCCGGTGAGGCAGCGGATCTGCCCTCCGATGTGCTCCAAGGATTCCTCGACGACCTCGCCGCGGGCAGGTCCACCGTCCCCATCGACACGATCTACACCCTCGATGACATCCGGGACGCACATACCCGGATGGAGGAGGGAAGAGCCACCGGAAAGCTCGTGGTGCTCACTGAATCAGTCGATCCGGGCGATGACTCTTCTACAGCATCGACTATTTCAGGGAACCTGCGGCCAACCCACCCACGATCCGGCGCTGGAAGATCAGCACCACGATCAGCAACGGCACGGTGACGATGACACCGGCCGCCATGATCGTGCCGTAGGGCGTGTCGTACCCCGAGACGCCGGTGAACTTCGAGATCGCCACATTCGCCGTCATATGGATATTGTCGTTGACCATCGTCAACGCAATGAGGAACTCGTTCCACGCCGCGATAAATGTGATGATCGCCGTGGTGAACACCCCCGGCGCCGCCAACGGCAGAATCACTCTCCGGAACGCCTGGGCCCGGGTCGCACCATCGACCATCGCCGACTCCTCCAACTCGTGAGGGAGTTGCCGGAAATAGGCGTTCAACGTCCACACCGCCAACGGAAGCGCGAAACTGATCGACGGCAGGATCATCGCCTGATAGGTGTTGATCCAGTCGAACGGGAAGAACGGATACCCGCCGGTGAACAGCCTCAACAGCGGAACGATCAGCGTCACCACCGGGAACATCGAGGTCGAGATGATCGCGAACAGCACCACCGGCTTGCCGCGGAACCGCAGCCGGGCCATCGCATAGGCCGCGACCGTACCCACGAGCAACACCAGCGCAGTCGTGACCCCCGCCACGATCAACGAGTTGATCAGGGCCCGGCCGAAATGATTCTTGCCCTGGAACACAGCCTTGAAATTGTCGAAACTCACCGGATCCGGGATGAAACCCGTATCCAACCCCATCGACGGCAGCCGCAACGAGGAGACGATCATCCAGTAGAACGGCGCCAGGCAGTACACCATGATCATGATGATTCCGATCCAGGTGAGCACCTTTCCCGCCACCTGGGAGGGCCTTCTGGCCCGACGACGCACCTGATCGATCTGGTCAACCGGTACCGACTGCGTGCTCATGACGCACCCCCCGCACTGACGCCGGCCGCCGCGCCATCGGTCTGGGACCGGCCCTGCTTCGGAGGACGCCACGGCCTTGCGACCGCGTCGTCCCCTCTTCTTGTCCTTGCCGTTCTGAGTGCCCATGATGTCAGCGCCCAGCACCCTCACGAAGACCAGCACGATCAGGCAGATATAGGCGAACAAGTACAGCGAGTACGCCGCCGCCTCCCCGTACCGGGACTGGCCGGCCTGATACCACGACAGCATCGAGAGCGTCTTGCCCGAGTCCAGCATCCCCAGCAGGCCGTACGGCAGGTCGAACATCCGCATCGCGTCCAGGGTGCGGAACAGCACCGCCACGATCAGCACCGGCTTGACCAGTGGCAGGGTGATCCGCCAGAACGACTGCCAGGCGTTCGAGCCGTCCACCTTCGCCGCCTCGTAGACCTGCGTGTCGATGGTCTGCAGTCCCGCCAGGGTCAGCAGACCAATGTACGGCGCGGTCTTCCAGATATCGGCGATCAGCACCGCTGCCTTCGCCTGCCATCCCTCGGTGGTCCACAGGATCTGGGAGCCGATGAGCTTGTTCGCCACCCCGTCGGCGTTGAAGATCAACTTCCACATCAACGCCGAGACGATGGTCGGAATGGCCCACGGCACCAGAATCCCGGCACGCACCCAACCCAGACCGCGCATTCCCCGCACCATGATCAGCGCCATGAGCACGCCGAGAACCGTCTCGATCAGCACCCCGATCACGGTGAAGAAGGTGGTGTTCCAGAACGCGTTCCAGAACTGCGAGGAGACATCCGGATTCGAGAACACCTGAGTGTAGTTCCCCAGGCCCACGAACGAGTCGCCCTTGTCCACCAGCCCCGTCTCCGGATTGATGCCGCTGCCCGTGCGGAACAACGACTGCCACAGCGACAGCACGAGCGGGAATCCCACCACGACGGCGAGCACGATGAACGTCGGGAGGAGCAGCAGATAGGCGAACCGCTCCTCCTGACGCTCCTCACCCGACAACTTCTTGCGGCTCATTTCGACAGCGCAGCAAGCTTGGACTGCAGATCCGTCAATGTGGCGTCCACCGCAACCTTGCCACTCAACGCCGGATACACCGCGTTCTGGATCGCCTGGGTCACATCGCCGTAGTTGTGCACCTTCGGCCGTGTTCCAGCGCTGTCCAGAGCCTTCTTCAGCTCGGTGGTATACGGGTATGCCTTGATGACATCGGCATCGGAGTACAGCGAGGTGACGACTGGCGCCTGGCTGCTGGCCAGCGTCCACTCCTTCTGGACCTTCTCGGTCGCCATGTACTTGGCGAATTCCAGAGCGGTCGCCTTGTTCTTCGCGAAGGCGGAGACGCCGAGCGCCAGACCACCCAGCACCGTCATCCCAGGGTGTCCGCCGATACCAGGAATCGGTGCGACGCCGAACTTGCCGGCGACCTTCGAGGAGCCGTCGGTCGCGGCCGCCTTCGCGTACACATAGGGCCAGTTCATCAGGAACATGAGTTTGCCGTCCTGGAAGGCCTGACGAGACTCCTCCTCCTTGTAGGTGAGGGCCTCCTTGGGATGTAGCCCTTCGCGAACCCATTGACCAGGGCTTCCAGGCCTGCCTTGGCCTCCGGGCCGTCGGTCGCCGGCTTGCCATTCTCGTCGAAGACGGTGCCACCCGCCGACAGCACTGCCGAGGTGAAGTTGACCGTCAGCCCCTCATACTTCGCCAGCTGCCCGGCATAGGCCGACATCCCCTTGGCGGCCGGGGTGCTCTTGACCTTGTCCCATGCGGCCCACATCTCATCCCAGGACGTCGGTACGCCCGCACCGGCCGCCTCCAGGAGATCCTTCCGGTAGAACAGCAGCTGCCCATTGGTGATGAAAGGGATGCCGTAGAGCTTCTTGAAGTAGGTTACGGCGTCGACGCTGGACTTCAGATACGTCGACGTATCGGTGTCGGCCGGCAGCGCGCTCACCCATTGCTGTGACGCGAACTCGGCCACCCAGATCGGATCCATCCCGACGACGGAGTAGGCGTCCGACTTCACCTGGAAGTTCCGGACCATCGCCGCGCGCTGATCATCGGCCGACTCGGGCAGTTCGGTCAGGGTGACTTTCTCGTCGGGGTGGTCCTTGTTCCAGCCATTGAGGATCTCCTGCAGCTTCCCGGTCGTGTCTTTACCGGTCGCATAGGTGATCGGGCCTTTCCCAGAGAAGTCAGCGCCCGAGGGAGCTGCCGAAGAGCCTGAGCCCGACTCGGATTTCGACCCGCAGGCGCTCAGCACTGCTGCCGAGCCCAGGCCACCGAGCCCCGCCAGAAAAATACGACGTGAAACTGACATCATTCATTCTCCCTTGAATGTGACGGCGCGCGCCCTTGAGACAGGCATCCTTGCCGTGCTCTGCGCGTCATGTTAGCAGCGGCGCCACCGAGAAGGAAGGATGACTGTGGAGTTCACAAAGGTAGGACCCTCGAGGTCTCGTCTGAGATCCTTGATCGGCGTCCCGCGGACGGGGGCGGAATTCCGGTCCTCCGGAGGAGTGTGGATTCTCCCGGGAGCGGTCCGCCCGTCCACGCCCGGAGCCTTCATCCCTCCCCGCCACCGAGGATCTCAGCAAGAGCAGACACCAGCTCGGGGCTGGCGGCATCGTAGTCGTGCACCTGCTCGAGGTGCCCCAACGAGAACGTGCCCTGCGATGTGACTGCGTTGAGGGCATCCTTGCCCTGGTCGCTGACCAGCCGATAGATGGTGTCCTTGAGGGTGAACCCGGTCTGGGCGTCGGCCAGCAGCCGTTCCACGGCGTCCAGTGGATCGGGCTGTCCGGTGGTGGCCAGCAGCCCCGAACGGATCACCACCTCTCCCCCATTGCTGCGCAGCTGCAGCCTGATCCGCCCGTCGAGCTCCTCGGCGCTCGTCAGCTCCCCACCGTCGACCTCGATCCGGCCCTCGCGCACGGCCTCAGAGGAATCAGAGGACAAGCCGAGCAGGGTGATCGTCCACTCCTCCCGGATGGCCCGCTGGTCGCCGGGAGCACCGATCCGCAACTCGCCGGCCTCGGCGTCGAGCTCGAACAGGGTGCCCGTCCAATCCCCGTCGGGAGTCTCCTCCTCCAGCTCGAACCGTCCCGAAGCGCCGCCAGCCACCAGCACCTCCAGACGCGGGAAGAGGTCCCGGGCGTCCAGCGACTCCCCCTCGGCGACCAGCGGCAGGAATCCGCCAGCCCGCAGCAGCACCGGGATCGACTCCAGACCGCGCCACATCCGGTGGGCGCCGCCCCGATAGGAGCGGCCGGTGACGATGTCGGTCCAGCGCCCATCGGGCAGCCAGACGTCGGCGTGGCCCTTCTGCAGCACCGGATCGTTCGGTCCGACGATCGGGGCCACCAGCAGCTGGGAGCCGAAGAGATACTCATCGAGGAACCGGTAGGCCTGCGGCGAGTGGTCCTCGTAGTAGACCGGCTCGACGATGGAGCGGCCGTCGCGGTGGGCGCGCAGATTCATGGCGTCCAGATAGGGCAGCATCCGATGCCGCAGCCGAAGGTGCTCGATCATCGCAGACCGCCCGGGCTGGGAGTATTTCCAAGGCTCCTTGCCGGAGAACCGGGAAGAGCTCGAGTGCAGTCTCATCACTGGGGAGAAGACGCCGAACTCCACCCAGCGGGTGGCCAGCTCGTCATCCTTGTAGCCGTCCATGTGGCCGCCGATGTCGTGACTCCACCAGCCGTAACCGATATTCGCCCCGGACGCCGTGAACCGCGGTTGGAAGGCCAGCGAATCCCAGGTGATGAGGGCGTCTCCGGAGAAGCCGACCGGGTAGCGATGAGAACCCGGACCGGCGTAGCGGGAGAAGATGAGACCGCGGTCCAGCTGCGCGGCGGAGTCGGTGTAGTGGCCGTGGTTGAGGATCCACAGCGGATCCATTCCGGCAGCCTTCGAATAGGGGCCGGACTGCCAGTCGATCCACCAGAAGTCGGTCCCTTGAGCCTCCAGACCGCGGTGCAGGACGGTGAAATAGGCGTCCATGAACTCCTGATCGGTGACATCGAAGTCGATCGGGGTGCCATCGGCGGGCCGCCCGAGAGCTTGGCACATCGCCGGGTAGGCCTCCTCGAAGGCGCGCACTCCGTCGGCGGGGTGGACGTTGAGGGTGGTGGCCAGGCCGCGTCGGTGCAGCTCGGCCTGGAAGGCCACCGGATCGGCGAAGAGCTCCCGGTTCCAGGTGTAGCCGGTCCACCCGGACCCGTACCGGGGCTCGATATCGGTGAGGTGCCAGTCCATGTCGATGACGGCCACCGACAGGGGCACCCCCTCGGCCTCGAAGCGATCCATCAGCTCGAGGTACTCGGCCTCGTCATAGCGGTGATACCGCGACCACCAGTTGCCCAGCGCGAAACGCGGCAGCAGCGGCTGGGGGCCGGAGATCGCGAACAGGTCGCGCACCGTCTCGACGTGATCATGACCTCCGGCGAACAGGTAGAGATCCTGGTAGCCAGGCTCCGGGTTGCGGGCCACCAGCCGGCCCGCGTCATCGAAGACCATCGAGGCCGTGTCGTCGATGACGGCGTACCCGAGCTCGCTGACCACCCCCGGCTCCAGGTCGATCGGTCCGTCGGCGATGTCGAGGGTGCGTGCCGCCCCGCCCATGTTTCCGTCCAACCGGGGAAAAGTGCGCCCGGTCTCGGCGAGACGCCGGTGGGAGGGCAACGAGAGATCCTGGTGGTACCGCCACACCGAGTGATAGCTGGAGACGCCGCCGCGCACTGCGGCGCTCAGCCCGTTGGCGGAGAACGGACGCCGGTCGTAGTCGAGCACGACGTAGTCGGTGACCAGGCGGATACCGGTGTCGGTGCCCAGCACCTGATGGTCGAAGCCCGGCAGGTCCCGGTGCAGCGCGAAGGTCGTCGGCCGGTCCTCGAAGCTGCCAGACGGCGACCACTCCAGGCGGGTGACACGGGGGGTCAGCGGGGTGATCCGGTAGTGCTCGCCCAGGAGCAGGATGCGGTCGGAGGTCGGGGATCCCTCATTGGCACTCATGATGGCACCCTACGATCTGAGCTGGCGACCCGCCGAAGATCCACCTCGAATGAGCCTTCCCTCCCGCCTTGCCCCACCCGCCTTTTCTCCCACCTTTCCTGCCCCGCCTTGTCCTGCCCCCCTGGCGACGACGAGGCGCCCCTTCGTTCACGAGACGCCTCATGTAGCTGGCGTCTCGTGAACGAAGGGGCGCCTCGTGGCGGTGGGGCTCAGAGGACCCCCCATCTGCGTGCGTACTGCACGCTCACCGCCGCCTCGGCCGGGGGAATCCCCCACTGTCTCAGCGCCGCCTCGACGGCGGGAGCGTCCACCGCGTCGGTCCGGATGCTGAGGACGGTCTCCCTACGGCGTCGCCGCACCGACCAGCCGTCGAAACGATCGGCCAGTGCGGCGATGATGGTCTCCGACCGGTCGCCGTCGGGCCGGCGTGCGATGCGCACCGACACCGTCCAGGTACATGTGAGGGGCGGGTGTGTCGTCGTGCTGATCGTGGCCATCCTCACTGCCCCAGCCCGGCCCAGTACTGGCCGAGGAAGACCGCGGAGAGCAGCAGACCGAGCCCGATGTTGACGACGGCGCCGATGCTGAACGTGGCGACCGGCTTCCATCCGACCGAGGTCAGCTCGCGGAACCGAGTGGTGAGGCCGATCGACAGGAAGGTGAAGGTGAAGGCCCAGGTGCGCAGCTCCTTGATCGGCGTCGTCACGAGAGCGTCGATCCCGGCGCTGCGAGCCGCGCCGGCGGCCGCGATGAGCACCGTCAACGCTATCGACGCCACGAAGAAGCCGATCACGAACTTGGGGAACCTCTCCCACACCTGGCTCTTGCGCACCTGGTCGGCCTCGATCAGGCCCGGCCTTGCGGTCCTGCTTGTCCCAGATGTTCACGGCGATGAGCGCCAGAATCAGGCTCCACACCCCGATGAAGATGTCACGACCGACGACCTTGACCAGGGTGAACGCCTGAATGCCCGCCTCCCCGAAGGAACTCGCGGCCGTGATGCCGGCCGCGTCTGCGAACTCCGAGGTTCCGATCCACGCCCCGGCCACGCCATTTGGCAGGCCGATGAGCTTGGCCACGGCCGTCAGCAGGAAGATCGCGATCACCGCCCACACCACCACCAGGGAGAGGGCCGCCGAGACGTGCTCCTTCTTGCTCTTCACGGCGCTGCCGACCGCGATCGAGGCGGAGACGCCGCAGATCGAACCGCCTGCGGCCAGGGTCGCCGCGAATCGCTTGTCGAGATGGAACCCCTTGACGCCGACGAAATAGATGACCAAGAAGGTCGCCACAGCAATGATCGAGGCCTGCAACAGAGCGATCGGTCCCGCCTTGACCACCAGGGTGAACGGCAATGTGGCGCCGAGGAGAATGACTCCTACCTTGACATACAGCTCGGTTCTCAGCGCATCGCCGAACCAGGAGGGGACGCGTGCGAGATTCCCGATGATCAGGCCGAGAACCAGCGCGACGATCGGCGCCTCAAGATTGTAGCGATTGGCCACCGTCCATTGACTGAACAGAACGATGACGACGCTCAGCAGGAACAGGACGACGTAGCCGCGAAGGAACGAGCCCACCTTCACGCCGAGAAAATGCACGGCGAGGGAGAAGATCGCTCCGTACAGCACGAACAGGGCGATGATGTTCGGCCAGCGGGCGGCCAGAGCATCGCCCAGCTGCGGCCAGCTCGACCACTTGGGGATGTGGGGCGCGAAGATATCGAGGGTCGAACCGGCTAGCCACAGCACGATGGCGAGCGCCACCAGGCCAAGCCCCAGCCAGACCGCCCACCAGTCCTCGCTGGTGAGCAGCGGGGATCGTTCCCGCGGGCAGATGCCGCGGCGTCTGCGTTGATTCGTCGACCCCGGAGTCCGGGGATCCGACAGTTGTGGACATGATTCTCCTTGAGTGGAATGAATGAGGGCACAGCACCAGTACCCTCGCAATAAAAGTTGACAATGCGGCCGGGCGCAGACGTCCGGACAGGAACGCGCATGAAAACGGCCAACACGTCCAGACCATGGACATGGCACCGGCGAACCGTCAGAAAGGAATCAGCGCAAGCGATCCACGCTCAGAGCGCACACACCCGCGCTGCGCAACCGATGGCTGCGACATTGTTGTCAACGCGACAACACGAGCGGCGGGAAAACATGGAAGCATGCTAACACTTCATGATCGGATTCGGTACTTCGATCACGACGAGGAGAAATGATCTCTGCATGACGACGAGGCGCCCCTTCGTTCACGAGACGCCAGCTACATGAGGCGTCTCGTGAACGAAGGGGCGCCTCGTGGCGGTGGAGTCCCCTGACGCCGATGATGCTGTGACCGACGACGGTGCGATGGCCTTCTCAGTTCTTGGTCGCCGCGCCCCTTGCCACGCCCATCGTCGAGGTGCAATGACTCCAGGACGGCGTCATAGACCTGCGACTCCTCCTCGATCCGCTCCTCGTCCGACTGCCATCCCGAGCCGAGACTCCGCTCGACTCGCCAGCCCTCCAGGACAATCTCGCGGCGCGGCCGCATCACCTCCGCGCAGAACCGCGACACCCTCGGCTGCAGGTCCTGAAGCCGGCGTCCCGCCCGCGCATGGGGAAGGGCGGCCAGGAATCCCGTGGCCCGCGCGTCCGTCGCAGCATCGCACTCCTGCGACAGCACCGTCTCCAGATCCCGGAGAATCCTCGTCTCGACCTCGATGGCCTCCTCGCGGGGACGGTCGTGGCCCAGCAGCACCGCGTACCTCACCTTCTCAGCAGGGTCCTCGGTCCGCCGCGACACCTCGGGGATGCGGTCGACCTTCCACACCAGATTGCCGCGCACGAGCCCCCGTTCCAGTTTGAGGGCGGTGTACAACGCGAAGCTCATCAGGCAGCTCGCTGCGAAAGCGATCCAGCCAGCGGCTTCGAGACCCATCACCAGGAGGGCAGCGAACGCGACGGCACCGACGACAATCGGGAGGAACGGGTCGCCGAAGGTATCCAGGACGCCGGCGCGGGTGGCGATGACCTTGCCAGAACCGGACTTCCGACAGAAGGCGAGGAAGAGGGCCCTGTTCTTGTCATTCAGGGACGATGAGTGCCAGCCGTCGGGGGTTCTCGTCCACCGGTCGAACCAGAGCACCCGGCGACCGTCGACGACGACCGGGTTGCGACGGTCGTAGACCTCATCGGAATCGATGACAACCGCATCGGGAGCGCCGAACAACCGCTGGAACCGCTCCTCGGAGAGGCAGAGCGCCGACCGTCGCCTCGTCGTCGGTGATGCGTGCCCGGCGCATGACCTGCCCCCTCCCGCTGGTGAGGCCAATTAGGCTATCTGCTATGCCTGCCGACGCGCACGACTGCATCCGCATCCAGGGAGCCCGCGAGAACAATCTGCGGGATCTCACCCTCGACATCCCGAAGCGCAAGCTCACCGTCTTCACCGGCGTCTCCGGATCGGGAAAGAGCTCCCTGGTCATCGACACCATCGCCGCCGAGTCGCAGCGCCTCATCAATGAGACCTACACAGCCTTCCTGCAAGGCATGATGGGCAGCCCGTCGCGCCCCGACGCCGACCGCCTGGAGGGCCTCACCACCACGATCACCGTCGACCAGAGCCGGCTGGGCTCCAACCCGCGCTCGACCGTCGGCACCGTCACCGATGTCGACGCCATGCTGCGCGTGCTGTTCAGCCGGCTCGCCGAGCCGCACATCGGCGGCCCGAAGGCCTTCGCCTTCAATGTCGCCTCGGTGAGCGGAGCCGGGGCCGTCACCATCGAGACCGGCGACCGCAAGGGCATGAAGCAGCGCAAGGAGTTCCACGTCACCGGCGGCATGTGCCCGCGCTGCGAGGGGCGCGGCGCCGTCTCCGACATCGACCTCACCCGGCTCTACGACGACTCGAAGTCGCTCAACGACGGCGCCCTCACCATTCCCGGCTACAAGGCCGGCAGCTGGAACGTCCGGCTCTACTCGGAATCCGGCCTGGTGGACGCCGACAAGCCGATCCGCGACTACTCCAAGCGCGAGCTCGACAACCTCCTCTACAAGGAGCCCACCAAGATCAAGGCCCACGGGATCAACATCACCTACGAGGGGCTGGTGCCGCGGATCCGCAAGTCGATGCTGTCCAAGGACCCCGAGGGCATGCAGCCCCACATCCGCGAGTTCGTCGAGAGCGCGGTGGCCTTCGCCACCTGCCCGCAGTGCGAGGGCACCCGGCTGTCTCGAGGGCGCCCGCCGCGCCACCATCGACGGCCGGTCGATCGCCGACCTGTCCGCGATGCAGGTCAGCGACCTCGCCGAGTGGCTGCGCGCTCTGGACGCCCCCTCGCTGGGCCCTCTGCTGACCTCGCTGCGCGAGACCCTGGACTCCTTCTCCGCGATCGGGCTGGGATACCTGTCCCTCAATCGCTCCTCGGGCAGCCTGTCGGGAGGCGAGGCCCAGCGGGTCAAGATGATCCGGCACCTCGGATCGGCCCTCACCGACGTCACCTATGTCTTCGACGAGCCCACCGCCGGCCTCCACCCCGCCGACATCGACCGGCTCAACGGCCTACTGCTGAGGCTGCGCGACAAGTCGAACACCGTCCTGGTGGTCGAGCACAAGCCCGAGACCATCGCCATCGCCGACCACGTCGTCGATCTCGGCCCGGGTGCCGGACCCGACGGCGGGCCAGATCTGCTACCAGGGCGATGTCGACGGCCTGCGCGCCTCCGGAACCCTCACCGGGCGTCACCTGGCCACCCCGGTCACCCTCAAGGACCAGGTGCGCCGGCCCACCGGCGTCGTTGCGATCCGGCACGCGAACCTGCACAACCTGCGCGACGTCTCGGTCGACGTCCCGCTCGGTGTGCTGTGCGCGGTGACCGGCGTCGCCGGATCCGGCAAGAGCTCCCTCATCGAGGGCTGCCTGCCCGCCGAGGCCGGGGCGATCGTCATCGACCAGACGCCGGTCAGGGGATCGCGGCGCAGCAACCCGGCCACCTACACCGGCCTGCTCGAACCGATCCGCAAGGCCTTCGCCAAGGCCAACGGCGTCAAACCCGCACTGTTCAGCTCCAACTCCGACGGCGCCTGCCCGGCCTGCAACGGCAACGGCGTCATCTACACCGAGCTGGGATTCATGGAGACCACCGCCTCAGTCTGCGAGGACTGCGAGGGAAAGCGCTTCCAGCCGGCGGTCCTGGAATACCGGCTGGCCGGACGCGACATCAGCCAGGTGCTCGACATGACGGTCGAGCAGGCTCACGAGTTCTTCAGCGGGCCGGACGCCGCCGTGCCCCAGGCCGAGCGGATCCTGTCTCGGCTGGCCGACGTCAGGCCTGGACTACCTCACCATCGGACAGCCGCTGAACACCCTGTCCGGAGGGGAGCTGCAACGGCTCAAACTGGCCATCCAGATGGCCACCGACGGCGGGCTCTACGTGCTCGACGAGCCCACCAGCGGTCTCCACCCCGCCGACATCGACATCCTGCTGAGACTGCTCGACCAGCTGGTCGACGCCGGCCGCTCGGTCATCGTCATCGAGCACCATCTGGCGGTCATCGCCCACGCCGACCGGGTGATCGACCTGGGCCCCGGCGCCGGGCACAACGGCGGGCTGGTCGACTTCGAGGGCACCCCGCGGGAGCTCGCCGCCGGCGACACCGTCACCGGGCGGTACCTGGCGCGCCGGCTTCACCTGCATACCACCGCACGACTGACACCAGCGAAGGATAAGCGACGAGAACTTCCCCCTGCGGTGAAGGCCTCGGGATCGGTGAGTGATCTCGTGGCGGAGCAGCGTCGGTGATCGCCTATCTCGACACATCGGCTGTCGTGCCGCTGCTCATCGAGGAAGCCGGTTCGCCGGCATGCCGGCAGCTATGGGAAGCGGCCGATGTTGTGGTCACCTGCCGGCTGACATTCGTCGAGGCGGCGGCCGCTCTGGCGAAGGCGGAGCGTCTCGGCCGGCTGGTGTCCACCACTCAGCGCGCAGCTTTGACCGGTCTCGAGCGGTTGTGGAGGCAGCTGAACGTGCTCGAAGTCGACATGGAGCTAGTCCGAGTAGCTGCCGACCGGGCCCACCGCTTCGCCCTGCGCGGATACGATGCGATGCACTGCGCTGCTGCGGAGACCGTCGCCGGGGCGCGGACCGTAGCGGCCAGCCGGGATCAAGCCCTGCTCTCCGCCTGGCGCCGGTCAGGCTTGGAGACGTTCGACACAGCAACACGATGATCGGCAGATGGCCGCGTGTCGGTTCAGGGATCATCGTGAGCGTGAGGCATCGGTGATCGACCCGGCCGCTGCTAGCGTGAGCCACCTCCGGTCCCCCGAACCTACCGTCTCCCATCCCCGATGGGTCACAGCGAAAGGGCACAGCCATGGCACCGTCTTTCACCCCCTACATCAGCTTTCCCGGCAATGCCGATGAGGCATTCCACTACTACGAAGAGATCTTCGGCGGCGAGCTCGAGATGGGCCACTACTCCGACATGCCCACCGCGGGCTTCCCCTTCACCCCGCCCCCGGACGCCGTCTCGCACGCCCAGCTGCACGGCGGCCTGGTGACCCTGGCCGGCGGGGACGGGATCGCGGAGCCCGGCGGCACGCTGCCTCCGCTGGACTCGCCGGTCTACTCCTTCCTCATCGAGCTCGACACCGTGGAGGCGGCCGAGTCGGTCATCGAACGGCTCACCGGCACGGGATCCCAGGTCGCGATGCCCTTCGCCAAGGCGCCCTGGGGAGACCACTACGGCCAGATCACCGATCCCTTCGGCGTGCTGTGGGCCCTGGTGGTTCCGGGCGAGCGCGGCTGAGCGGGCCTCGTTCCCTCGGCTTCAACCCTCAGCGGAAGTTCCTGGAGGAGACGACGATCCCCATCTGCAGGGCCTCCAGACGGTCGGCGTAGAGGTTCATCACCCCCTCGTCGCCGCGCTCCAGAATCCCCCTGATCACCATTCCCGAGGAGGTCAGCGCGACCTGCCGGTAGCGCTTCCAGGCCCCGGCGGTGACGATGACATTGAGCAGACCGGTCTCGTCCTCCAGATTGATGAAGGTGATCCCGCCGGCGGTGGCCGGGCGCTGCCGATGGGTCACCACCCCGGCCACCTCGATCCGGCGCCCGGCCTCGACTGCGCCCAGGGCCTCGATCGGCAGCACCCCGCGCTCGGTCATCGCCGGGCGCAGGTGCCGCATCGGATGGTCGGCGGTGCTGATCCCGGTCGATCGCAGATCGTGGCCCAGCAGTTCCACCGGGCTCGGCTCGGGCAGCAGCGGGGGCTGGCTGCACACCTCGATCTCCAGCTGGCCCGGCCTCACCCCGGCCAGCTGCCCGGACTGCCACAGCGCCCCGCGCCGCGACCCCACCAGCCGGTCGAACACCCCGGCCAGCGAGAGCGCCTCCACCTGATCGGGCTCCAGCCCCACCCGGCGCACCAGATCGGCAAGACTGGTGAAGGGCTCCCGGTCGCGCTCAGCGACGATCTCTTCGGCGGTCTCCGGGGAGATCGCCGAGACGTCGGCCAGCCCGAGGCGCACCACCAGCCCCCCGTCGCGCCGATGGGAGGCGCCCTCGTCGGGGGCGTCGGCGTCGAAGGAGCCGATCTGCTCCTCGGTGTGATCGAGCAGGCAGTCCGGACGTCCGGCGTCGCGGCCCCCGGCGTCTCCCCCGCCCTGCTGGGCTGCATGGCGCGACGGCTCCAGCCCGGCCTGCACCCCCGAGACCATCAGATCGGGTTTGAGCACCGTCACCCCGTGCCGCCGGGCGTCGGCCACCAGGGTGGCCGGCGAGTAGAAGCCCATCGGCTGGGAGCGCAGCAGCCCGGCCAGATAGGCCGCCGGATAGTGGAGCTTCAGCCACGAGGAGGCGTAGACCAGCACCGCGAAGCTCAGCGAGTGGGACTCCGCGAAGCCGAAATTGGCGAAGGACTCGATCCGGTTGTAGATCTCCTGGGCGACGTCGTCCGCGATGCCGTTGGCCGCCATCCCCTCGAAGAGCTTGGCGCGCAGCGAGTCGATCCGCTCCACCCCGCGCTTGGAACCCATCGCGCGGCGCAGCAGGTCGGCGTCGGCGGCGGTGCAGTTGCCCACCGTGGTGGCCATCTGCATCAGCTGCTCCTGGAACAGCGGGATGCCCAGGGTGCGCCGCAGCACCGGTTCCAGCAGCGGATGGGGGTAGGTCACCGGGTCGACGCCGGTGCGACGCCGGATATAGGGGTGCACCGCCCCGCCCTGGATCGGGCCGGGCCGGATCAGCCCGATCTCCACCGCCAGGTCGTAGAAGCAGCGCGGCTTGAGCCGGGGCAGGGTGCCGATCTGCGCGCGGCTCTCCACCTGGAAGACGCCGATCGTGTCGGCCCGGCACAGCATGTCGTAGACCCCCGGCTCGTTGCGCGGGATCGACTGGATCGTCCAGCGCCGCCCGCAGTGCCCGGCTATCAGGTCGAAGGTGTGCTGGAGGGCGGCGAGCATTCCCAGTCCGAGCAGGTCGAACTTCACCAGTCCCATCCAGGCGCAGTCCTCCTTGTCCCACTGCAGGACGGTGCGATCCTCCATCCGGGCCGGCTCGATCGGGCACACCTCGCCCACCGAATGGCGGGTGAGCACCATCCCGGCCGAGTGGATGCCCAGATGCCGGGGGAAGCCGAGGACCTGTTCGGCCAGGTCGCGGACCCGCTCCGGGATCTGGGAGGCCCCCTCCTGCTCCTCGGGGATCCGGGACCCCCAGCGCTCCATCTGGCGCGACCAGGCGTCCTGCTGGCCCTGCGAGTAGCCGAGCACCTTGGCCATGTCGCGGATCGCGTTCTTGGGCCGGTAGCTGATGACATTGGCCACCTGGGCGGCTTTGTGACGGCCGTACTTGCCGTAGACGTACTGGATCACCTTCTCGCGGCGCCGGGCGTCGAAGTCGACGTCGATGTCGGGCTCCTCCTCGCGCAGCGCCGAGAGGAAGCGCTCGAAGGGAAGCCGGTAGAAGACCGGGTCGATGACGGTGATCCCGAGCACGTAGCAGACCGCCGAGGCGGCCGCCGAACCGCGCCCCTGGCACAGGATGTCGTGGTGGCGGGCGAACTCCACGATGTCGTGGACGATGAGGAAGTAGCCGGCGAAGTCCTTGGACTCGATGACCTCCAGCTCCTCGTCGAGACGCCGCCGAGCCACCGGATCGTCGCCATAGAGCCGCGCGCAGCCGGCGTCGACCAGATGGCGCAGCCAGCTCATCGGGGTGAACCCGTCGGGCACCTCCTGCTCGGGCATCTGGGGGCGGCTGGCGCGCAGCGAGAACCGGGCCTGCTCGGCGATCTCGACACTGCGCTCCACCGCGCCGGGATAGCGGGCGAACAGCCGGGCCATCTCGGAGCCGCTGCGCATCCGGGCGACCGGGCCCGCCGGCAGCCAGCCGTCCATCTCGTCGAGGGTGCGCCGGGCCCGCACCGCCGCCAGGGCGCAGGACAGCTCGAACCGGTCGGCGCCGGCGTAGTGGACGTCGTTGGTCGCCACCACCGGCAGCCCCCGCGACGCGGCCAGGGCGGCCAGCCGGTCGTTGTCGCGGGAGTCGGAGGGACGCCGGTGATCGGTGAGCTCCACCACCACGTTCCGGTGGCCGAACAACCGGACCAGCCGGTCCAGCTCTCTGCCGGCCTGCTCGGGGCCGCCGGCGGCCAGGCCCTGGCGCACCGCCCCCTTGCGGCAGCCGGTGAGGACGATCCAGTGCCCGTCGGCCCGATCGGCCAGGGTGGTCAGGTCGTAGACCGGGCGGCCCTTCTCGGCGTCCTGGGCGAGGTAGGCCTCGGTCATCGCCCCCGACAATCGCCGGTAGCCCTCGGCACCGCGGGCCAGCACCAGCAGATGGCTGCCCATCGGATCGGCGACCCCGTTCTGGGGGCGCGGCAGGCCGATGGACAGTTCCGAGCCGAAGACGGTGGGCAGCCCGCAGGCCTCGGCGGCCTCGGCCATCCGCACCACCCCGTAGAACCCGTCGTGATCGGTGAGGGCCAGCCCGGACAGGCCGAGCTCGACCGCCCGGCAGACCAGCTCCTCCGGGCTGGAGGCGCCGTCCAGGAAACTGTAATAGGAGTGGCAGTGCAGTTCGGCGTAGGGCACGACGGGGCCCTCGGGCGGTCTGGGACGGCTTCCGGGACGACTGGAGAAGGGCGTGCGCCGCCTGCGGGTGGGGCCGTCGTCGCGCTCGGGGGCCTTCCCCTGGATCCGGTGCTCGAGCTCGGACCAGGAGATGGGCGGATTGTCATAGACCATCGGGCGCCCCCGTTCCATTCCTCCTGGCCATCGGGGGCCTAGTCATAGCGGGCCTCCGCGCGCCATCCGGAGGAGGAGGCGACCAGCACCCAGGCCTCCTGGTCCTCGGTGACCAGCTGGTAGCGGTCCAGGGCCACGGCCCGATCGGTCCACCAGCGCTCCCGCACCGGCCAGGGTCCGGCCCAGGCGATCACCCTGACCCGGCGCCGGCCCGGGACGGTGAGCCAGCCGGGCTCGGCGTCCAACCCCGCATCCCCATCCTCTGAGTTCCCGGCCTCCCGGAGCGGATGCACCAGCCGGCCGTCGAGGGTCTCGACCCGCACCGGTGTCGGCTCGTGATAGATGACGCCGGGAGCCGGGCCGGTGAGGCGCCCCGGCCAGGGCTGCTCCCCGCGGGGGCGCAGGCCGTCGTCGGGCAGCGAGCCGAAGGGGGTGAGACGGCGTCTCTCAGTGAGCAGCCGACCCCCGGCGATGCTGGGCACCAGCACCCCCTGCTGACCGAGCCGGCTCTGCAACCGGGTGAGGATCTGTATCAGATGTTCGGCGGGACGGGCACCGAACAGTCCCTCGGCATGGTCTGCGAGAGGGCGGCAGGTGGGAATCAGCTGGACCGCCTGGACGCCGGTGGAATACTCGCAGACCACCTCCTCAGCGATGTCGGCGTCTTCAGCGGCGCCAACGCGCGGTCGGGGCAGCTCGGCCAGCTGCCAGATGACCCGATGGACCAGGTCGTCGGAGCCGAACTGCCAGGGATGACGCCAGGTGCGCTCGGACAGCCCCGAGGTGGAGCGGATCAGGATACGGACCGTATCGCAGATCAGTCCGCGATCTCCGATGCCGGCGATCAACCCCTCGAGGGCCGGCCGGATCGCCATCTCCAGGTGATCCGCGGAGGCCACCGGCTCCTCGAAGGAGATCTCGACGGTGTCGTCGGCCTCGGCGCGGTGCGGGATCAGGGGGCGGGGGTCCAGCCCCAGGCAGTACTGATGGGCGAGCCTCCCGGCGTCTGCGAACCGGCCGGCGGCCTGCTCGCGGCTGAGGGCGGCGAACAGACCCATCGTGCGCAGCCCCAGGGTGCGCAGCGCGACGACGAGCTCGACTCCCCCGTCCGCGCAGACCTCTCCCATCGAGCCCACCAGGGCGCCGATCTCCAGATCGGCCAGGAACTCCCGGCTCCGCCCCGGCGGCACAATTTGGATGGAAAGGGTTCGCCGGGTCGCCCTGCAGGGCGGCCTGCTCGGCGGCGAAGATGCCATCGGCGACGCCCACCGTCGCATCCGACCAGCCCTCGTCGGCCAGCACCTGCCGCAACCGCTCGGCGGCGGCCCGCTCCCCGCCGTAGAAGCGGGCCGGGCCGCCCGCGGCGACCACCGCCGTCCCCGGTCGCAGCACATGCACCGCCGGGGCGACCCGCTCCTCGATCCGCGCGATGACCGGGGCGAAGCACTCCTCCTCCACCCGGGGGTCGTGACTGACGACCCGGGCCTGCGGGCAGCGCAGCTGGGCGGCGCGCACCCGCAGGCCGGGCAGCACCCCCTCCGCGGCGGCCCGCGGGCAGCAGGTGACCACTCTCCCCTTGTCCGCGACGATCAGCGGATCGGTGTGCTCGGTGCTCATCTGGACGGCCCTGATCGGCCAGTCCGGCACCCGGACCAGCATCACCCGCGGGGACTGCGCCGAGATGCTCATCGGTCCTCCTCCACCGTGACGCCGCCGGCCCCGCGGAGCAGGATCACCGTGCGATGGCTGTGATGCCGGGTCACGGTGACCTCCAGCCGTTGGGACTCCAGGGCCCCGTAACCGCGTCCCAACCCCTGCCAGCCGAGGGTCCGGACGTCGATCCGGGCATGGGCGTGGGGCCAGCGGCCCAGCACCACCAGGGTGGAGCCCCGCGAGCGCAGCCGGGCGACCAGGCGCTGGGCCGCCGCCGGGGCGATCGACGGCGGTCCGGCCGCGAGCACGACGTCCAACCCCTCGATGAGAGTGGCGACGGTCTCCAGCCACGACCCGGGGTCGGGAATGAGCACCATCCGCGACAGCTCGACCCCCCATTCCCGGGCGGCCTCCACCCCCAGCTCGGGCAGCCCGACCACGCCGCACCAGCCCTCCACCAGCAGCCCCAGACCCACCTGAGCCGAGCCGTTGAGGCTGTACACCTCCGGCCTCAGCCCGCTGGGCAGTACCGGTCGCAGCCCCGGATGCACGGCCCGGCCGGAACGCGAGGACAGATCCTCGGCGCCCACCCCGGAACCCGAATCGATCGACCCGACGCCGCGAGTCACCGGCAGGCGCGCCAGGGCGGCGGCCATCGCCTCGCCCGGCTCCACACGGTTCCCGTTGCTCATGGTCTCCACGGTGCCAGTCGGGTGTGACAGTTTTTTGAGGCCGGGGGGCGACCCCCTGGCAACCCCCGAACGCCCACAGTCCCTGCGCCATCTTGCGATCCGCCAATGGCCGAGTCCGGTGGCTGAGCCCACGCGACAGCGCCATGCGCGCCAGGGCGACCCCCTGGCAACCCCCGAACGCCCACAGTCCCTGCGCCATCTTGCGATCCGCCAATGGCCGAGTCCGGTGGCTGCGCACGCACTAGCCACGAGGCGCCTCTTCCTCCACCAGACGCCAGATAGATGAGGCGCCTGGTGGAGGAAGGGGCGCCTCGTGGGATCAGCAGGGGGTTGAGGCCGACAATCGGGTGGATTTCACTCCCGGCTCGCCGTCCCAAGGCCCTCGCCGGGCTGGATGACGGCGAGGCTGGAGTGAAATCCACAAATACGGCCATGTGCGCCCCTGCGACCCCGTTTTTCCCGAAGCTGCCATTATTGGGCCATGCGCAGAGAGTCCCCGATCCCCCCGGCAGCCACGTCGGCGTCCCTCCATCAGGTTGCAGACGGCATTGCTGGCGGGGCGGACGGCGGCTCTGGCCTCCCGGCTGAGCGGCCGGGGATCGGGAGCCTCGATCCGGGGCAAGATCACCACGAAACTGGACCCGAAGGCCTTCGCCGAGCTCATCGCCTCCCGGCGGATCGCCGCGGTCACCGGCACCAACGGCAAGACCACCACCACCCACCTGCTCACCGCCGCGGTGCGCGCCGGGCTCGACGATGACGGCGGTCAGGTGGTCACCAATGCCGACGGGGCGAACCTCCACCACGGCATCGTCTCGGCCCTCGGCGAGGCCCCGCAGGCGACGACCGCGATCCTGGAGACCGACGAGCGGGTGGTCGCCGACACCGTGCGGCTGGGCCATCCCGAGATCCTGGTGCTGCTCAACTTCAGCCGCGATCAGCTGGACCGCAACCACGAGCTGGCCTTCCTGGGGCGCGACTGGCGCTCGGCCCTGGCCGCCGCCGGCCCGGACGGCCCGATGGTCATCGCGAATTCCGCCGATCCGCTCATCGTCTGGGTCTGTCAACGGGCCCGGGCGGTGGTCTGGGTGGACACCAAGCCGCGCTGGACCGCCGATTCCACGCTGTGCCCCAACTGCGGCGGGGTGCTCATCCACGAGACCGACTCCTGGCACTGCCCGGACTGCCCGCTGGCACAGCCGGAGGCCGACTGGTGGGTGGACGGCGAGGAGGCCGTCTCCCGCAAGGGCGACCGTCACCACCTCGACCTCCAGGTACCGGGCCACTTCAACCTCACCAATGCCACCTGCGCGCTGGCCGCCGCCGTCGAGATGGGCATCTCTCCCGACGACGCGCTGGCCGGGATGCGCACCGTCAGCTCCCCGGCGGGCCGCTACGCCACCACCACGATCTCCGGGACGAAGGTCCGGCTGCTGCTCTCCAAGAATCCGGCCGGCTGGACGGAGTCCCTGCCGCTGACGGCGTCCGACCCGCTGGTGCTGGCCATCGACGCCGTCGCCGCCGACGGCAAGGACGTCTCCTGGCTGTGGGACGTCGACTACGAGCAGCTCGCCGGCAGGATGGTCATCTGCACCGGCCCCAGGGCCCTGGACCTGGCGGTGCGCCTCGACTACGCCGGCGTCGACCACGTCGTCATCGAGGATCTGGCGGAGGCCCTCGACTCCCCGCTGCTGGCCGGCCACTGGGACGACGACCATCCGATCGACGTGCTGTCCACCTACACCCCGTTCCAGAAGCTGCGTCGACTCGGAGGCCTGGCATGAGCGCTGACATGAACGCCGCACCGGTGAAGATCGTCCTTCTCTACCAGTCTCTGCTGGGGATCTACGGGGACCACGGCAACGCCGTCGTCCTCACCAAGCGGCTCCAGCAGCGCGGGATCGACGCCGAGCTGGTCCCCATCTCCCCGGGCGATCCGGTGCCCACCGACGGCGCGGTCTACCTGATGGGGGGCGGCGAGGACTTCGCCCAGACCACCGCCGTCCACGAGCTCAAGGCCGACGGCGGCCTGTTCACCGCCCTGGACAACGGCGCCGTGCTCTTCGCGGTGTGCGCGGGCTACCAGATCTGCGGCAAGAGCTTCACCATCGGCGCCCGCGACGAGATCATCGACGGGCTGGGGCTCCTCGACATCGAGACCCGCAGGGGCCCCGAGCGTGCGGTCGGCGAGTCGCTGTCGCGCTGGACGATGCCCGACGGGACGGTCTCCCTCATCACCGGCTTCGAGAACCACGGCGGTTGGACCGAGCTGGGTTCCGACGCCACCCCGCTGACCTCGATGGAGGTGGGATGGGGCAACGGCGACGGGCAGACCGACGGGGCCGTGCAGAGCCGGGTGATCGGCATCTATCCGCACGGGCCGGTTCTGGCGCGCAACCCCGATCTGGCCGACCATCTGCTGTCGACGGCGCTGGGGCACGAGCTGGAACCGATCGATCAGCCCGAGATCGACGCGCTGCGGTCCCGCAGGATCGAGGCGGTGCGAGCGGGTCGCCCGTGACCGGGGAACCGCGCGTCCAGTGCCGTCTGCACCCTCAATTTTGCCTCGGACACTCTGCGGTAGTGTTTTTCCTCGCCGGCGCTGCTAGCTCAATTGGCAGAGCAGCTGACTCTTAATCAGCGGGTTCAGGGTTCGAGTCCCTGGCGGCGCACTAGGCAGAGGGCCTCTCCTACCGAGGAGAGGCCCTCGCCATATGATCCACATCAATGTGGATCTGACCCTCGATCAGCCTGGGGAGAAGCCATGGCGACTGCGCGGATCACCACGTTGTTCCTCACCGAGTTCAAGTCCTTCCACGACGAGGTACTCCCCCTCGACGACCTGACCGTCCTGACCGGCCTCAACTCGAGTGGCAAGTCCAATGCCCTGGACGGGTTAGAGGTCCTGGCACGCTTGGCGACCGGCGACGAGATAGGCGAGGCTCTCGATGGCAGACGTCGAGATATCGGGCCTGTCCGGGGCGGCTCGGCAGGATGCGCTCCCCATGGCAGCGATCGCTTCACCCTCGGGTGCGAAGTCGAGCTGGATGACGCCGCATCCAGCAGCTACCGCTATGACGTGACCGTGCTCGTTCATCCCGAACTACGAGTGCTTCACGAATGCCTCCACGGGCCGGGACGCGCGGCAAAGTCCGGAACGATATCGGATCGCGATCTCATCCTCGCCAGCAGCGATGTCCGGAGGGATGCTCCCGGAATCTCCGTGCAGATCGACAACGGCAGGCGCGGCCAGAATCCTTCCGAGTTGTATCGTGACAGCAGGATCATTCTCACCCAGGTTATTCCCCGGATATCGGGTAAGAATCAAGTTGAGAGATCGATTCTCCGGGCCATCGACGCCGTCGTGAGTCCACTTCGCACCGTCTTCGAGCTCGATCCGGTGCCCAGTTCCATGCGCGGCTACTCGTCACGCAAGGATGTTGCCCTCAAACGCGACGGCTCCAACCTCTCAGCGGCGATCGGACACCTTCAACAGACCGATTCGCAGCGCGCCCAGAAGGTCATCGACGCCATCAAGCAGATCGCCGCCAACACGGTGACAGACATCAGGATGGAGACATCCACGCTCGACGATGTCATGTTCTCCCTCGTCGAGGACGATCAGGTCACCCCGGCGCGGGAGATGAGCGATGGGCTGCTGCGTTTCGCCGCCATCTCCACGGCCCTCCAGTCGCGCGCGCAGGACTTGGACGTCGACACCGAGGACGACATCATCGCGGTGGCTCATCCCCAGCGAGAACAGGTCGACGGCCGGGTCCTGATGGTCATTGAGGAGATCGAGAACGGCCTTCACCCGTCGCAAGGCCCGTCTCGTACTCGACATGCTCCGCACTGCCACCGAGGAATCCGGTCTGCAGATCGCCCTCACAACGCACAGCCCCGCCATCCTCGACGTGCTGACCGGAGTGCTCAACAGCGGCATCATCGTCTGCTACCGCGGAGATGATGGACGCAGTCACCTCACCCGGCTGACCGAACTCGAGGGATATGCGGCTGCCATGGCCCATGGACAGATCGGCGAGTTGGTCACCCGATCCGAACTGACCCGACCCGCAGCGCCGAGGAAGACCGATCCGGCGACCTTCCTCGAGGCGATCGGCGCCCGATGACACCGGTACGCTTCGTCGACACATCGATACTTCTCAACCAGCTCAGCGGTTGACCCGGCCTTTGCCACGGCATGGCCACATATCCATCAGTGCGATGATTTCACTTCTCCCACAGTCGTTGTATCGTCGTCTAAATCTCTGTGCTGATCTACGTTGAGACCGGCCGCGTGAAGCGCCGTGCTGCCTGATGGCGTCAGCTGGGCCGCGCGCTTGGTGCTGGGCAGGCGTATGACCCATCCGTGGGCGAAGAATGCTTGGCAGATTGATGTGCCGAGCGGCCCTGCCAGGTGAAAGCGGCGCTCGGTGGAGTCCATGCACTGAACACCCGAGGGCACCTGGGTCGGTGGGGATTCCCCACGAGGCCAGAAGATCGATGCCGCTGTCGGTGGGCTGCCAGTGGTCGTCGATGAAGCCGTGCGCCTCCAGCTGTTCAGACAGGCGCACCCCGAGGGCTCCCGGCGAGGTGCCTGTAGCAGGTGCGTCCCTTCGCGCAGGCTCTTGTTCGCGGTCCATGCGCGCAGGCTTGGCGGCGTGGGGAGCGTGGTTCCGGCGAGCACGCCGAGCGCCTCGATGACGTTGGCGACATCCTCGCCGGCCAGCCGGATGTAGCGATGGCGTCCCTGCCGGACCGCGGCGGCCAGCCCGCAGCCCACGAGCACGTCGACGTGCTCGCTGGCGGTGGATCGTGCCAGGCCCGTGTACGCGCCCAGCTCGCCGACGGTCCACGCGCGCCCGTCCATGAGTGCGGCGCACATCGCGGCCCGCGATGGGTCGGCAAGGACCGCGGCGCTGGCGGAGATGTCCGGAAGCGCCTCCGGGAAAACACGACTCGACATGCGCCCATTATCGCTCCGCGATTGTTCGGCCGGCACCGAACAGTCATGGCGGGAGACTTTCATGCGGACGGCCTTGCCGCCCCATTCGCATGAAAGGAAGCGACAATGACAGAACACCGACTCCGATATCGCGGCCGATACGACAGCATGTTCCCTCGCAAGAAGACCGGACATGAAACAATCACAATTGCCCGATCCGGAGGCGAGCAGAATTGACGTCGTCTCGCCATCCTGCCGCGCTTGCCGCCGTGCTGCTGGGCTTCTTCATCGTCATGCTCGACACCACCATCGTGAACGTGGCCCTGTCCGCGATGGGATCGGACTTGCACGCCCCCGTCCCGGTCCTGCAATGGGTCGTGGACGCCTACACGCTCGTGTTCGCCGTCCTGCTCCTGACGGCCGGGACCGCCTGCGACCGGCTCGGCGCGCGCCGCGTCTACATTGCCGGGCTTGCGCTGTTCGGCGCACTGTCCGCCGTGTGCGCGCTCGCGCCGAACGGGGCTGTCCTGATCGCCGCGCGCGCGGTGCAGGGCATCGGCGCCGCCGCGATCGTGCCCGGCTCGCTGGCCCTGCTCTCCAGCATCTACCACGATCCGCGCGAGCGCTCCCGCGCCATCGGCCTGTGGGGCGGGACCGGAGCGGTGGCCGCCACCGTGGGGCCGGTACTGGGCGGGGCGCTGATCTCCTGGATCGGATGGCGCGCCGTGTTCTGGGTCAACCTTCCCATCGTCGCCGCCACGCTCTGGCTGACCTGGAAAGGCCTGCCCGCCACCACGGCATCCCGATCCCGCACGGAGCATGGCATCGACCTGCCCGGCCAGCTCCTGAGCGTGCTGGGCCTGGCAGTCCTGACCTACGGGATCATCTCGGGCGGCGACACCCGCTGGGCGCCCGGCGCGATCATCGCGGCCGTGTGCGGCCTGCTCATCCTCAGCGGCTTCGCGCTGGCCGAACGGCGCTCAAGGCATCCGATGCTGCCCATGGGCATCTTCCGGGACCCGCGGTTCACCGTGGCCAGCATCGTCGGGCTGGCTTTGAACATCAGCTTCTTCGGCCAGCTGTTCGTCCTCTCCCTGTTCTTCCAGCACTACCTTGGGCTTGCGCCGTGGCTCGCCGGCCTCGCCCTGGCCCCGCAGACGTGCAGCGGCGTGATCGCGTCCCCGCTCGGCGGGCGCACCGCCGCGAGGATCGGCCCGTTCCCCACCACGCTGATCGGCCTGCTCGTCGGCGCGGCCGGGTTCGCCAGCCTCGCCACCGTCACCGCGAGCACGCCCTACCCGCTGCTCGCCGTGCTGACCTTCATCGGCGGATTCGGGATGGCATTCGCCATGCCCGCCGTGACCTCCGCGGCCGTCATGGCGGCCCCGCCCCAGTACACCGGGCTCGCAGGCGGCGTCATCAACGCGGCACGCCAGACCGGCAGCGTCATCGGCGTGGCGGTCCTGGGCACCATGATCGCCACCGGGCCGTTCCTGACCGGCTTCCATCTTGCCGTCGCGAGCGCATCGGGCGTCTTCATCGTCGCCGCCATCCTCGTCACCAGCGTTCTGAGGCGAACCTCGGACACCGCACAGGCGTCCTGAACCCACGCCGAGTATCGTCGGGACGGGCCTTCTCTCGTCCCGGCGTCGATCTCGCTTGAGAAGAGTCGTGTTCGGTTGTGTCACGGAGTGAATGACGATGAGCGATAGGCGTGTGCTCGGGCTGTCGCTGGCGGTGGTCAGCCCGTTGCTGTGGGGCAGCTCGGGGGTGGTCGCCCAGCATCTGTTCAAACCCGGAGGGATATCGACGGGGTGGCTGGTCGCGCATCGGCTGCTGGCGTCCGGGATACTGCTGCTGGGCTTCGCCATGGCCTCTCGCCACGACATCCGGGCCGTGTTCCGCACGCCGAAGGATGTCGCCCGTCTTCTCATATTCAGCGTGTTCGGGATGCTCGGCGTCCAGCTGTCGTACTTCATGGCCATCCGCACCGGGAATGCGGCGGTAGCGACGATCCTGCAATATCTCTCACCGGTGATGGTCATCCTGTTCCTGGCGATCCGGCACCTTCGAGCACCGCGCCGGGTGGACCTGGTATCGGTGGTCGTGGCGGTGTCGGGCACGCTGCTGATCGTGACCCAAGGCAGGTTCGGCACACTGGCGGTGCCCCCGCAGGCAGTCTTCTGGGGGCTGATCACAGCTGTGTGCGCCGCCGCCTACACATTGCTGCCCGGCGGACTGCTGCGCAGGTACGGAGCCGTGGTCGTCGTGGGATGGGCGATGCTGATCGGCGGAGTCCTCGCGGAGGCCTACTACCGGCCCTGGCGCGAGCAGGTGCATCTCGATGCGCTGGGAGTCGCGGAGGTCGTGTTCGTGATCGTGTTCGGCACGATGCTGGCATTCCTGTTCTACTTGCAGAGCCTGCGATACATCACCCCGACCACCGCAAGCGTGCTGGGAGCGATCGAACCACTGTCGGCGACAGCCCTGGCTGTGGCCTTCCTGGGAGTGTCGTTCAACCTGTACGGGGCCGTCGGCATGCTCCTGGTGATCGCCGTGACGTTCATCCAGGTGTGGTCGGCGCGCCGGCCGCCGACCCCGAGCCGGCCCGGAGCGCAAAGCTGACGTCAGCCGATGGTGCCGAAGGCCCGGATCATCAGTTCAGCGCGAGCGTGAGCGCTCCGGCGGAGACGAGCGAGAACAGGTCCTTCGGGTCGGTCGGGTCGACGATCAGGTTCACCTCGGCCGCGTACTCCGTACCGGCCACGCAGGAGTCCAGGTAGCGCAGCGCGGAGAAGTCCTCGATCGCGAACCCGACGGAGTCGAACACCGTGATCTCGTCGGGCGAGGTGCGCCCCGCCGCCTCCCCGCGGAAGACCCGCCACAGCTCCGTCACCGGGAAGTCGGCCGGAAGCTGCTGGATCTCGCCCTCGATGCGCGTCTGCTCCGGGTACTCGACGAACACGCTGGCGCGCTGCAGGATCGACGACTCCAGCTCCGTCTTACCCGGGCAATCCCCGCCCATGGCGTTCACATGCACGCCGGGGACCACCATGTCGTCGGTGAGGACCGTCGCATACGCCTTGTCGGCCGTGCAGGTGGTGATGATGTCGGCGCCCTCGACCGCTTCGGCCGCGCCGGTGGCACGGTGGACGTCGAACCCCAGCGATCCCAGGTTCCGCTCGAACTTGTCCATCGCCGCGGGATCGGTGTCCCAGATGCGCAGAGTCCGGATCCCCAGCAGCGCACGGAAGGCCAGCGCCTGGAACTCCGACTGGCTGCCCGTGCCGATCAACGCCATCACCTGCGAGTCCGGACGGGCCAGGCGCCGCGCGACCAGCGCGGAGGTCGCCGCGGTGCGCAGCGAGGTGAGGATCGTCATCTCGCTCAGCAGCAGCGGGTACCCGCTGTCCACATCGGCGAGCACACCGAAACCGGTGACCGTCTGCAGACCGCGCCTCGGGTTGTCCGGGTGTCCGTTGACATACTTGAAGGCGTACGCCCGGCCATCGCTGGCCGGCATCAGCTCGATCACGCCGGCCGGTGAATGGCTGGCCACACGAGGCCGCTTGTCGAACTCGCCCCACCGACGGAAGTCGGCCTCGATCATCTCTGCCATACCGGACACGATCCGCTCGATACCGGTCTGCGC
This sequence comes from Acidipropionibacterium sp., assembly GCA_022647765.1. Taxonomy (GTDB): domain Bacteria; phylum Actinomycetota; class Actinomycetes; order Propionibacteriales; family Propionibacteriaceae; genus Acidipropionibacterium. Next base: position 252,158 of record JALCLH010000003.1, on the reverse strand, counting down.
AACCCACCGCTGCATGCTTGCCACATCCACGAAACGCACCATGAGAACTCCCACTCGGTTGAGGACGAGACCAGGCTACGAATCGACCGAGTGCAGTTTCAATGAGCAAGGCGGCATTCCGGAGATCGCGGCGATCCACACCACGAATGGTCGCTGGGACATCGTGGCCGAGATGAGCTGCGCGAGCCTGACGGCATTCGATCAGGCGCTCAACCTCATTCGCGGCATCCCCGGCGTCCGCAACAGCGAGACCAGTATCCTGCTCAGCTCCGCGACGACCTGACCGGCCGGTCCGGCGCCGGCCCCGCGCCGGTCCGGCGACCTTCCTCGCGGCGATCGGCGCACCACAGTTGCATCTCAGGCGACAATGGTCCCCGTGAAACCGTTCCTGCTGATCTCCACCCGCCCCGAGGACGCCGCCGCCCGCACCGAGTTCGATGCCATGCTGCGCTACTGCGGATTGCGGGCCGAGGAGGTCGTCTACGCCCGGCTGGACCGCGCGCCTCTGCCCGAGATCGATCTCGACGACCTCTCGGGGGTGATCGTGGGCGGCAGCCCCTACAACACCTCCGACCCCGACGAGGAGAAGTCCGCCGTCCAGCTGCGCGCCGAGGGGGAGCTCAGCGGGCTGCTGGACCGGATCGTGGCGGCCGACTTCCCGTTCTTCGGCGCCTGCTACGGGGTCGGGACGCTCGGCGTCCACCAGGGCGGGCTCATCGATCACACCTATCCCGAGCCGGTCGGCGCCATCACGGTGAGCCTCACCGACGCCGGCCGTGCCGACCCGCTGGTCCGGGCCTCCGGCGTCCCGGACAGCTTCGACGCCTTCGTCGGACACAAGGAGTCGGTCCACCGGCTCCCCGAGGGCGCCGTCCTGCTGGCCACCGGCACCACGGCACCGGTGCAGATGTTCCGGGTGCAGGCCAATCAGTACGCCACCCAGTTCCACCCCGAGCTGGATGTCGCCGGCATCACCGAACGGATCCACGTCTATCGCAACAACGGCTACTTCGACCCCGCGGAGATGGACTCACTCATCTCCCAGGTGGCCCGGGCCCGCGTCGAGGACTCCCACCGACTGCTGTCGGCCTTCGTCACCCGGTATGCGCGCTGATCTGCACGCATTGATTCTTCTGCGCTTCGATGCACCATTCTGTGCATCTTCCCATTCTGCAATGGCGCGTCATTCTTGAGCGCCGGACTCCATTCTGATGCGCCTTCAATAGCTCGCCCTATGCTGAGCGGGCGATAGTCGCGAGCTCGGTGCGCGTGCGGGCTCCGTACTTTCGCAGCAGGTTCGCCACGTGGTACTTCACGGTGCTGACCGTGATCCCGAGCTGGTCGCCGATACGGCGGTTCGGGATCCCGGTCGCCACCAGGCGCAGGACATCCCTCTCGCGGGAGGTCAGCTCCTCAGCGCCATCCACCGTCAGCGCAGTGGACGGCGGGTCCAGCGGGATCTCGATCCTCAGTGTGGTCCCCCATCCCGGAATGGCCTCCACGTCCAGCGCGCCGTCGAGCGTCACCACCCGCTCCGAGATCGGGCTGAGGGCGTCGTCGTGCACGGACACGGCCCCCGCGCCGTCATCGCGGATCTCCACCAGGAGGTTGCGCCCGTCGCAGTCCCACCCGATGCGGGCCCGGGTGGCCTCTGCGGTGTCGACGAGCGCAAGGAGCGCGGTGCGGGCGATGGCGCGGGCCTCGTGCGCGACCGCCCCCGGGAGCGCTCGACCGCTGGTGGGAGGCTCGGCGAACTGGACGTCCAGCTGCCCGGAGCGGATCAGCGGGCGCAGCTCGACCTTGAGACGGGAGAAGGCCTCCGCGACGGGCTCGAACAGGCTCTCGTGCTGCTCGTACGCCGAACGGGCCCGGATGAGTGCGGCAGAGGCGATGTCCGTGGCCTCCACCCGAGCAGCAGCGTCCGAGAGCCGAGCGGAGCGCAGCACCGCGAGGATCGACTCGAGCGCGACGGCGTACTGATCCGCCTGCTCGGTCAATGCGCGATCGCTGGCCAGGAGCAGGGCCCGCTCCGCCGGCGTCGGTGGCTCATGCACGTCCTCACCCTAGCCTGACGCAGTAGCCCTGGCCGATCGGACAGGGATGCCCGCCCTTCGGAGAGCGGCGACGGCCTGCGATCCCTCCTAGCGTGACCGGCATGGAAGAACCGAACATCCAGGAATCGCTGATGCGGATCGTCAGCGAGGTCGACGAGGCGTCCGCCCTCTCGACCCAGGACGCGGCGGCCGGGCTCCAAGCCGCCGTGGAGCTGACAGAAGCGGCCCGCCGCGTCTTCGTCCACGGCGCCGGACGATCCGGGCTCGCGCTGCGCATGACTGCCATGCGCCTCATGCACCTGGGGCTGGACGTCCACGTCGTCGGCGAGACGACGACACCGGCGATCAGCGGCGGCGATCTCCTGATCGCCGCCAGCGGATCCGGCGCCACCCCCGGCGTGGTGCGCGCGGCCGAGACGGCGAAAGCCGCCGGGGCGCGGCTACTGGCGATCACCACGGCCCCCGGCTCCCGGCTCGCGCAGCTGGCCGACGCCGTCCTGGTGGTTCCGGCCGCGACGAAGACCGACCGGTCGCAGCTGCACACGAGCCAGTACGCCGGAAGCCTCTTCGAACAGGCCGTCGTCCTGCTCGGCGACGCCCTCTTCGACACTCTGTGGAAGCGCAGCGGTGTCAGCGCCGACGAGCTCTGGCCCCGCCACACCAATCTCGAATGAACCTCCCCCAAGTACAACCCACCGCAAGAACACAAGGAAGAGACGCATCGACATGAAACTTCAGTTCGCCATGGACACCCTGAAGACCGAATCCGCCCTGGAGCTGGCCGACAAGGCGGCCCCGTACGTGGACATCCTGGAACTCGGCACTCCCCTGGTCAAGAGCGAGGGCCTCTCGGTGATCACCGCCGTCAAGGCGGCCCACCCCGACAAGACCGTCTTCGCCGACCTGAAGACGATGGACGCCGGCGAGCTGGAGGCGGACATCGCCTTCGCCGCAGGAGCGGACCTGGTCACCGTGCTCGGTGCGGCGGGCGACAGCACGATCGCCGGAGCAGTCGCCGCCGCCCACAAGCACGGCAAGGGCGTGGTCGTCGACCTGATCGGCGTCTCCGACAAGGCCGAGCGGGCTCGCCAGGCCGTCGCCCTCGGCGCAGTCTTCGTCGAGATGCACGCCGGGCTCGACGAGCAGGCCGAAGACGGCTACAGCCTCGACACCCTCCTCACCGCAGGCGCTGCCTCTGGAGTTCCGTTCTCCGTCGCCGGTGGCGTCGGCCCGGACTCCGTCGAGGCCGTCCAGCAGGCAGGAGCCCAGGTGGCCGTTGCCGGAAGCGCGATCTACAGCGCCCCGGACGTCGCCGCAGCGGCCGCCACGATCCGGGCGAACATTCACTGATTCTCAGCCTGACAGCGCGAGGGCCGCAGCCTGATCGGCTGCGGCCCTCGCGCTCTGCCCGAGCATCGCTCGGCGTCTCACCCCAGTCTGACGAGATGGGTCTCCCCGATCCGCCTCCTGGAGGAGAGTCACTTCGACGCGTGCTTGGCCTGCTTCTTGGCGGCCTTCGCCTGCTTCTTCGCAGTCTTCTTGGCGGTCTTCGCGGCGTCGATCTCAGCCTTGCGAAACTTCTTGCGAGCAGTCGCCCCGGTCAGCCTGCCCACCACGGCGCGCAGCACCAGCAGTCCGGTGAATCCCGCAGCACCGACGATTCCGATCTGCTTCAGCCGGTCGATCCGCCAGCCGGCCTCGTCCTTGACCTGGGCGTATGCCTTGTCGCGGAACTCCTCGAACTTCTCCTGGGCGGTGGTCTTCGCCCCCTCGACGACCCGGTTCTTGATGGCAGCCGGATGGTAGGACTCGGCGAGCCCCTCCAATGTGGCCGACGTCCTCGTCCGCGTGATGGAGATGTCCCGCCTGATCTCATCGACGGAACGGGTGTCCTTCGCCTTGCTCTGCTGTCCGCTGTCAGCCATTTGGCCCTCCCTGAGACACGACCGCCCAAAAATCGGCCGGCACGAAGCCGACCGAAGTCCTGATCGTCCCGGCGATGTATCAGCCTAAGAACGTCGACTAGCGCGGCCAGCGCGCCAAGCCGTGGCGACAGCCTATATCGTGAACGCATGAGCACGCGCCTCACCCCCAGATCAATCGCACCAGACTTCACCCTGCCGGACGCCGATGGAGCCCCGGTCACCCTGTCGAGCCTCACCGGGAAACGGGTGATCATCTACTTCTACCCGGCGGCGATGACCCCGGGATGCACCACCCAGGCGGTGGACTTCACAGCCCACCACGATGCGATCGCAGCGGCCGGCTATACCGTGCTCGGGATCTCCCCCGACTCCCAGGAGAGGCTGCGCCAGTTCACCAAGAAGGAGGCACTGACGCTCACCCTGCTGTCCGACCCCGACACGAAGGTCATGCGGGCCTACGGCGCCTACGGCCTGAAGAACATCTACGGCAAGGAGATCGAGGGAGTCCTCCGGTCGACCTTCGTGGTGGATGTCCAGGCGGACGGCCGTCCGATCATCAGCGTCGCCCAGTACAACGTGCGGGCCAAGGGCCATGTGGACAAGCTGTGCCGCGAGCTCGGGATCGCCACCAGCTGAGAGCTGGTACAACGGCGTCCCGATGAGGACGCCGCCCGCCGGAGTGGTGAAATTGGTAGACACGCAGGATTTAGGTTCCTGTGCCTTCGGGCGTGAGGGTTCGAGTCCCTTCTCCGGCACCCGTTCAGTATCACCCTCTGACTAGGTTAAATGCCTTTGTCAGTGGGTGGTTTCAGCCTAACCCAGAACCGACGAGGGTTGCACAGCATGAGAACAGACGCCATCGCCGCATGGTTCCTGAGCCGCGGCAACACCAATCCGCCGGCAGCCGTCACCAACATGAAGTTGCAGGGGCTCGTCTACCTGGCCGAGAGCTGCTACGGGTCCCTGCACGAGGAACCGCTGGTAGACCAGCCCGCCGAGGCATGGGACGGCCCAGCATTCCCCGGCCTCTACCGCACGCACCGGCATTGCAAGGCCAACCCCATTCCCGCGCCCACCCGCTGCGATCCACTCCCCGAAGACGTCACCGAGGTACTCGAGACCGTATGGGACCTGTTCGGGGACCGCACCGCCGGCCAGCTGCAGAACCTCACCCACGACTACGGCCCCTACCGGGACCACTACGTCGAGGAACAGAAGCACACCGACATACCGGTCGACGAGATCCACCACGCGTGGCCACTGTTCGCAGCCCAGGGAGCCGCCCGCGTGTACCGGCCCGACCCCCACGCCCTGGCCGTGCTGCACAAGCTGGCCGCGAAGGCCCCCACTGGACAGCCGGACATCACGCGCTACAACACCGGACAGCTGATGGCCGACTACCGAGCGTTCTCAGAGCCCCACTGAGCCGTGAACATATCGCCGCGCGCCGGTCATGTCTTCCTGGTCAACGACGATCAGGTCAACATGCCGCCCGAGGATCATCGCACCCGGCACCCGCAGCGAACCGTACTCATCATCTCCGGAGACGACTACAACTATGACGGTGAGTAGCCCGTCCTCCTGGTCCGCCCCATCTCATCGGGTCCGCAATCGTCGCCGGTGGATGTGAGAGTCGGCGCCGGGATGGGCGGACTGTCCAAGAACGGCTTTGGTCTCCAAGCTCGATAAGTGCGCCCCGGGATCCGGCACTGAAGGGCCGTTCCGGCCGCTTGACAAAACACACCGCTCACCGCAGCCTCACCCCGACCTTCGCCCAGCCCTGTCGGTCCCCGGCCAGTTGGCGGCTCTGGTGAGCGGCCAGCGCGTAGGACAGCTGTTTGTCGGCCGACGGGGAGATCCGGCCCAGATGCTCCAGCAGGCCGGCCACCGCGGGCTCGGCGCGGTCGGGACCGACTCCCGGTCTTCGGCGCGCAGCGCCTCCCGAGACTCCAGCCACTCCTGCATCTCAGCGCCGGGGCGGTAGGTGATCGGTGGTCGCCTGCTGGGCATTGTCTCCTCCTGGTGGTTGGCTTCCTGTCGGTGGCCCGCCTTGCCGGGGCACCCCCCTCGCAGGCGTCCTGGCCTGCGGGGGCACTCGCGGCTACCGGTCGATCCGTTCGAACACCGCGCCGAGAAGTTCGGCGAGGATGGGGACCTCCGACGACGTGATCGCAGTCCTGATCTCCTGCTGATCGGCGGTCCTCCACCGCTCCTGCCACTCGGTCCCGATCCTCCTCTGAAGCATGTGGTCGGCCGAGAACAGGGCACGCCGGATCGTCAGCCACAACTCCGCGTCGATCAGCGCGCGCCCGATCTCCGGCAGGTCCAGCGTGACCGGCAGCGGCTGCTGACCAACTGGCCAGGGCCGCCAGCGGCCCTCGTTGCCACCGGGGGCGCCCGCTTCTCCTCATCGACTGGGCCGTGGGGCGCAGGTGGCGACTGCCACCTGCGCGCTGTGCTGATGGTCCGGCACCAGAGCATGTGGCAATGGGGGATGAGCACGGCGGTCTCCCTTCAAAGGATGTTGAATTGTAGGGACAGCCATGCTAACCTCATTTCAAGAAACATTGAATTGTGAGAGAAGGTTGTGGGGGTGGCATTTGTCGGATTTACAGGAGGTCTTGCGGGCAGTGGCGGACCCGGCGCGGCGTCGCGTCCTGGAGCTGTTGAGGTCCGGGGGTGCCTCGGCCGGGGATTTGTCGCGTGCGACGGGGCTGTCGCCGTCGGCGTTGAGCTATCACCTGTCGAAGTTGAAGGATGCCGGACTGGTGCGCGAGGAGAAGCAGGGCCGGTTCGTGTTCTACTACCTGAACCTCACGGTGTTGGAGGATGCCGCGGTGTGGTTCGCGGGTTTCGTGGATCGCGGGGGCGACGGGCATGAGTGAGCCGGACACGGTGGCCGGGGTGCGCGCGTGGTGGTGGAGCCTTTACACGGCGGTGACGCTGGTGCCGGTCGTGGTGGCGGTCTGGGTGGTCGTGACGATGGGGGCCCCGGGCAACCTGTACGTGTCTCCCGCTGTCGGCCTGGTTCTCTCGGCGGTGCTGGCGGTGATCGCCCGGCACCTGGGAGCGAACGCCGATTGCGGGAAGACGGAGCGTTCGCTGTTCCGTGGTGGTTTCTTCGTTGTGATCGCGTGGACCGCCGTGTCCGTGTGGACCGTCCTGGGTGGTGCCGGGGTCGTGACCTGGGGCGATCGGGAAGTCAATGGGCAGGTCCTGTCCGTCGCCTTCCTCGGACTGGCGACGGCGGTGCTAGGCAACGCGACGACGGTGGCTCCCCCCAATGTGTGGTTCGGCTTGCGCGTGGGGTGGTCCTCGCACAGTCCGCAAGTGTGGGCCCGTTCCCAGCTGGTGACCGGGCGGATCCTGGTCACGCTGGGGTTGGCGATCGTCGTGTGCGCGTTCCTCACCCCACCAAAGGTCTCGCTCGCCGTCGCGGTCATCCTGCCCCTGGGGGCTGGGGTCGCCTCCACTCTGTACGCCCGGCACGCGGCTCTCGCAGAGGGTTCGGTGCCGGATTCCTGGGTGGGCGGCCAGGAGAGCGCGGAACCGAGCGGTGCTGGAACCCCGGATGCAGAATCGGGGTCGCGGCGGGTGGCGGCCATCGCCTTGACGTGGGTCCCGGTGTTCGCCGTCGCCGTCTACGCCTTGTGGATGTGGGATCGGATGCCCCCTGTCATCGCGTCGCATTGGAGCGGCGGTCCGACACCGGACGCGTACCAGTCTCCTCTCGTCGTCCTCTTGGAAGGGCTGCTGAGTGTGCCGGCGGCCGTCGGCGCCACTGCCGCCTCGCTCGCGAAACCCACCACGGTGAGAGGCCACCAGCAGCGTGTGATGCTGATGGGCGTCTTCGCTGGCCTGGCGGCCATGATCGCGACGGCGTACATCTTGTCCGTCCAGCTGACGATCCGGGTCGGCAGCCCCGAGAAAGCCGACCTGGGCGGGTGGGCTCTCCTCGTGTTCGCCTTCTCCAGCACTCCTGTGAGTGATGCTTGCGCCCCTGAACTCACTCGGGGAGCAAGCCCGAGACGAGCGCGTCGATCACCTCGTCGGTCGGGGTATCAAGATCGATCGAGATCGTGAGCCGGTCGAACAGGAGCCCGTCGATCGCATAGCGAAAGAGCGCGATCTCCTGTCGCCCGCCCGGCAAACCGGCCGACTCATTGAATGCGAGGTCGCCCTCGAACCCTGCCCGCAACCATGGCCCAAGAACTCTGGCAAGTTCAGGACGGTGCCCGGCGCCGAGACGCAGCTCGAACAGAGCCCGAGTGACCTCGGGTTCCGCAGACAGGCGCCGCACGATATCGCGCAGGTAGTCGGCGAACAGCGCTCGGCTGGGCTGTTGTCCCGCCCGTCGGTCGAGATCCTCCTGAGTGGGCGCGAGTCGAGCACCGATGCGTTCGAACAGTCCGGTGATGAGTGCATCGCGGCTGCGGAAATAGTTTGCCGTGGTCCCGGTCGGGACTCCCGCCTCCTTGTCGATCGCGCGATGAGTCAACCCTCGTGACCCCTCCCGGGCGAGCACTGCGATTCCTGCATCGGCCAGGGCATTCCGGCGCGCATCGTTCTTCGCCATGCGGTGAGGCTACCGCAACCACTACTCCTGTTGTACAGTGAAACCACTGCACCTGTGGTGATTGGAGATGACATGCGAAACCTCACCTACTTCGTCGCTGTGAGCCTCGACGGCTACATCGCCGGCCCGGACGGGCAGTTCGACGCGTTCCTCGTTGAGGGCGATCACGCCATGCCGATCTGGGAGCGATACCGGGGCACGGCACCGACGCAGCTCGCTTCGGCAGCCGGCCTCACGGTCACAGACGGGCCTTTCGACACCGTGCTCATGGGATGGAACACCTATTCGGTCGGCATGCCCGACCACCACATCCCCAATCCGTATCAGCATCTGAGGCAGATCGTCTTCACCCGCACCCACGAAGCGCCGATCGGCAGCGAGGGCATGCAGTTCACCGGCTCCGACCCGGTCGAGACCGTTCAGGCCCTGAAACAGGAGGAGGGCAAGGACATCTGGCTGTGTGGCGGCGGGACGCTTGCAGCGGTGCTCGCCGACGAGATCGACCGGCTCGCCCTCAAGATCAACCCGGTCCTTCTCGGCGAGGGGATTCCCCTGTTCGGGACACGCAAATACGCAGCCGCCCTATGGCAGCGGGTCGACACGCGAGCCTTCAACTCCGGGGTGGTCCTGACGGAGTACCGGCGGCCCTGACGACCTCGAGTCTCTCGGAGAGATGACTCAGCCCGGCCTCCAGGAGGACATTAGCCAAACTGATAGGGAACGGGTCCGGACGGTTCTGTCGCGAAAAACTGTCGGTGCCGCCTGCTTGAATTAATCTATGGAAGTCGAACCGATACCCGATCCGATACGGCAGGCCAGAATGATGCTGGCAGATGCCGAACAGGCGCGACAACGCGCCGAAGTGAACAAGGCCCACGCGGTCCTGACCATGATCGACACCTGGCCGATCCCCGACGCTCTCAATATCGACCACCCCGCCACCGAGAAAGCCGGTGGACATCGGCGGCGGGAGGGTGGGCGAGTTCGTCACCCTCGAAGTCGCTGCCGTCCTGGGAGTCTCCGACCCCGCGGCCTCGGCGCTGGTGGACGACGTGGCCGGCCTGCGGTCCCGCCATCCGTTGATGTGGGCGGCGGTTCAGGAGTTGAAGCTGGAGGTGTGGCAGGCCCGCAAGGTCGTCAGGACCTGCCACGAACTATCCCTCGACGCTGTCCTGGCGGTGGATCGGAAGCTCGCCTCCGGGTGGGGAGTCCTGCCCGTGGTCGAAGATCTCCAAGAAACTGCCCAGTCTGATCGCCGCCGCCGACACCGCGCTGGCCAGGGAGAAGGCCCGGGCCGCCCGCGATGAGCGGTACGTGTCGATCCGCCACAACGGGGACTCCACCTCCTGGCTGATCGCCCGGTTGGACACCGGGGCGGCGCTGAACTTGCAGGCGAGCCTGGGCGATTGACCGATCACCTGGTCTCCGACGGGAGCCACCGAGCCCCTGCCCTTCCTGCGCGCGCAAGCATTGGAGATGCTGGCCACTCCGTACCTCCCTGATAGCCAGGACGCCGGTAACGGTGCTGGCGATGAGGGCGACGCACAGGCCAAGGGTGGCGAGAGCGTGGGCTCGGGAAGGACCGGCGGATTCTCGTCGGCGAATCCGTCCCCGACTCTCCCGTTGGCCGATGTCGTGGTCCATATTCAGGCCGAAGACCTCGACCCCGACTCGTGGTCTGGGAAGATCGCGGAAGTGGCCGCCCGGGGTGGTGACGTGGGCCCGGTGCTGTTGCCCGATATCGCCCGTCTGCTGGGTCATTTCCGGGTGAGGGTGATTCCGGTCATCGATCAGAACGGCGACCCGGCCGTGGATGCCTACCAGATTCCGGACCGGATGAGAATGGCCGTTGCAGTTGCGGGAGGAGACCTCGATATTCCCGTACTCCTCGCGGCGGTCCTGGTCGTGCGACCTCGACCACACCGATCCCGTTCCAGTTCGGCACACCCGACAGCCCGAAGCCGCCGGGTCAGACGAGGGATCTCGAACCTGGGACCCCTGTCGCGTCGGGAGCACCGCGCCAAGACCGCCGGCGATCTGGAAAGTGAAGCAGCCGATGCAGGGGCTTGTACCTGTGTGGACGTCGCCGACGGGTCAGCGGTTCGCGGTGGTCAACGGCCACACCCACCGACTCCCCGACCTCCAGAACTCCGACCGAATGGAGACCGCAGCATAGGAAACCAACACAGATCTGCGCCGCCAAGGAGCGCCATTCCACACATTCGCGTCGTGCAGGACGCCCGCGCCAGGCAGCACGCCCTCTCAAGACAGCACTCTCGCGCATAACAGACGCAAAGACAGATCAGTGCCCGCCTCCGCGGAACGCCATCGCGCCCCGCGGCATACTCGTACGCCCCACGTCCAGCAGATCGCCCGGCCGACTCCTGCGATCTGATTCAATTTCGCCATCGCCGATGCAAGCCCACGGACCACTCTCCCCGCGCTGCATCAACTCGTCTCGTCGGCGGGCTCCTCGTCGACCGCCGGAGCCGGATGGGCCAGGGTCCAGGCCAGCGGCAGCGGAGCCGCAGGGCTCAGCGCCGGGTCGTCGGCGGGCATCGAGCGCACCCGGCCGATCTGCGACCCGCGGTACTCGAAGCGCACCGTCACCACACCGTGCCCCGACCCCCAGACCCAGCCTCGCCCCCACTCGGAGTGTTCCACATCGGCCCCGGGACGCCATCGTCTCTCCCCCGTCTCGTCGAAGGAGCGCCGTCTGCCGAAGGGCCCGGAAGCCACCTCGACCACCGCACCACCAGTGCCCGGCTCCTCAATGATCGGAACACCCTCGGAATCAGCCAGCAGCGCCCCGTCCTCGTCGACGGCGAACAGCTCCTCCTGCGCCGAGGTGGTGAAGTTGGCCACCCCCACCCCCAGCAGGCGCACCCCCTCCCGCAGGTCCAGCGAATCCAGCAGATGGCGGGCCATCCTCCGCACCCGCTCCGTCGAGTCGGTGGCCCCCTCCATCGTCACCGACCGCGACCAGATGCTGAAATCGGCCATCTTCGCCTTCAGCGTCACCGTCCGGGCGAAATGGCCCGAGCCCCGCAGCCGGACGCACACCAGCTCGGCGTCCCGCTCGATGATCCGCGCGCACTCGGCGCGGTCGGTGAGGTCGTGCTCGAAGGTGTCCTCCACCGAGATCGACTTCGCCTCCCGAGACGCCACCACCGGACGGTCGTCACGGGCCCGCGCCAGATCGGCCAGGCTCGTCCCCCAGGCCTGCCCCAGCTCCCTCACCAGTTCCTCGCGCGTGGCCTCCCGGATGTCGGCGACCCGCTTCATCCCCAGCTTGTCCAGCCGGGCGGCCGCCACCGGCCCCACCCCTGGGATCGCCCTCACCGGGAGCGGGGCGATGACCTCCTCCTCGGTGCCGGGCGGCACCAGCACCACATGGTCCTGATGGCCGCGCCCCGGCTTGGCCATCTCGGAGGCCACCTTGGCCATGAACTTGCTCGACCCCACTCCGACCGAGCAACTCAACCCCTCGGTGCGCTCGGCGATCTCGACCCGCAGAGACGCCGCCAGCTCGGCCACCGCGGCCTGGTCCGCGACATCGATCGAGGAGCGCTCCAGGTCGACGAATGCCTCGTCCAGGCTGAGCGGCTCCACCAGCGGGGAGATCTCCCTCAGCGCCGCCATCACCACCCGGCTGGACTCCCGGTACGCCTCGAACCGCCCGGCCAGAAACGCCGCATGAGGAGCCAGATGCCTGGCCTGGGCGCTCGGCATCGCCGAGTGCACCCCGAACACCCGCGCCTGATACGACGCGGTGGAAACCACCCCGCGCCCCCCGGTGCCGCCGACGATCACCGCCTTCGTCTGCAGGGAGGGCTTGTCGCGCTGCTCCACCGATGCGAAGAAGGCATCCATGTCCAGATGCAGCACAGAGGCACGGGCCCGCACCGCTCAGCCCTCGCCGAGACTCTCTACCGGCCCGGCAGCCCGCACGACAGGCAGGTAGCGCACGAAGTCGAACCCGTCGTGCGCCTCGCGGGAGACCTCGCGCCACTGCTCGGCGGAGATCTCCGGGAACCTGGCCCGGCCGTCGGGGCTCTGGTGCACCTCGGTGATGTCCAGGCCGGTGCACAGCTCCAGCCCGTCGGCGTAGATCTGCCCCCCGCCGGCGATGTAGCAGACGTCCTCACCGGCGTCACGGGCCATCGCGACGGCCTGCGGTACCGACCCGGCGACGTCGACCCCGTCGGCCGACCAGGACCGGTCCCGGGTGCACACGATATGGCGGCGCCCGGGCAGCTTGCCGATCTGCTCGAAAGTCCGCCGCCCGAAGATCAGGGTGTGGCCCATCGTCACCGCCTTGAACCGGCGGAAATCCTCGGGAATGTGCCACAGCATGTCGTCCCCGGATCCGATGACGCCGTTGTCGGCGACGGCGGCGATCGCGATCACCTGCATCTGCTCACCTCTCATCCCAGCCTCTCATCGCACGCTCCTCATACGCCAGTTCACACGGCGATTCATACCGCGATCGGGGCCTTGATGGCCGGATAGGGGTCATACCCCTCGATCGCGATGTCGGACAGCTGGAAGGCGTCGATCGAGGTGACGCCGGGGTTCAGCACCAACTGCGGCAACGCCCTGGGCGTCCGGGAGAGCTGCTCGCGCACCTGGTCGAGGTGGTTGAGGTAGATGTGGGCGTCTCCCAGGGTGTGCACGAACTCGCGGGGGCGCAGCCCGGTCAGCTGCGCGATGAGGCAGGTCAGCAGGGCGTAGGAGGCGATGTTGAAAGGCACTCCGAGGAAGGTGTCGCCGCTGCGCTGGTAGAGCTGGCAGGACAGCCAGGCGGGCTTCCCGGACTCGTCGCCGGTGACGTAGAACTGGAACATGGTGTGGCAGGGCGGCAGGGCCATCTCGTCGACCTCGGCCGGGTTCCAGGCGCTGACGATGTGACGCCGCGACCAGGGATTGGTCCGGATCTGCTCGATGACCCGGGCGATCTGGTCGATGGTGCCCCCGTCGGCATCCGGCCAGGACCGCCACTGGCGGCCGTAGACCGGCCCCAGATCGCCGTTCTCGTCGGCCCACTCGTCCCAGATGTGAATATTGTTCTCATGCAGCCAGGCGACATTGGTGTCCCCGCGCAGGAACCACAGCAGCTCCCCGAAGACCGACCGGGTGTAGATCTTCTTGGTGGTGAGCAGCGGGAATCCCTCGCGCAGGTCGAAACGCATCTGATGGCCGAAGACGCTCAGCGTCCCGGTTCCGGTGCGATCCTCCCGCCGGGCGCCCTCGTCGAGGATCCGGCGCAGCAGGTCCAGGTACTGCTGCATCTCAGCCCTCCCCCTGTTCGGAGCGAGAGCCGTTCAGGTGAGCGATCACCGCGGGCACGATGGCGCGCACCGCCTTGCCGCGATGGCTGATGGCGTCCTTGGCCTCCGAGCTCATCTCGGCGCTGGTGAGGGAGCCGTCCTGCTCGTCGGGGACGAACATCGGGTCGTAGCCGAAGCCGTTGCCGCCGCGCACCTCATGGATGACGTGGCCCTCCATGGTCGCGGTCTCGGTGAGTTCGGTGCCGTCGGGGTCGACGAAGGCCATCGCGCACACGAACCGGGCTGTAGGAACGCTCGGGCGGCAGGTCGAAGGTCTGGTCGAGCAGCAGCTGGAGGTTCCTCGCATCGGTGGCCGCCGGCCCCGACCAGCGGGCCGAGCGGATGCCGGGCATCCGGTTCAGGGCGTCCACCTCGATCCCGGAGTCGTCGGCCAGGGCCGGCAGGCCGGTCTGCTCGACCGCCGCACGGGCCTTGATGAGGGCGTTCTCCACGAAGCTGGTGCCGGTCTCGGCCGGCGCCGGGGCGGTGGACAGCTCGTCCAGGGACACCACCTCGACATCGGAGCCGGCGGCCCTGGAAGGTCCGCGCCAGTTCGACGAGTTTGGCCTTGTTGTGGGAGGCCAGCACCACACGGCTCACAGCTCCACCCCCAGTGCCTCCTGCTGGGCCGCCTTGAGCTCGGCACAGCCCTTGGTGCCCAGATCCAGCAGCTCGCCGAGCGCGGCGCGGTTGAACGGCGCCCCCTCGGCGGTGCCCTGGATCTCGACGAAATCGCCGGAGCCGGACATCACGATGTTCATGTCGGTGTCGGCCCGCGAGTCCTCCTCATAGGCCAGGTCCAGCATCGGGACGCCGCCCACCACGCCGGCGCTGATCGCCTGGATCGACCCGGTGAGAGGCTCTCCACCGGCCAGCGAGCCGCGCTTGCGCAGCCAGGCGACGGCGTCCCACAGGGCGACGAAGCCGCCGGTGATGGACGCCGTGCGGGTGCCTCCGTCGGCCTGCAGGACGTCGCAGTCCAGCACGATGGTGTTCTCGCCGAGGGCCTTGTAGTCGATCGCGGCGCGCAGCGAACGGCCCGACCAGCCGGGAGATCTCATGGGTGCGACCGCCGATCTTGCCCTTGCGGGACTCCCGGGTGGTGCGCTCATTGGTGGCCCGGGGCAGCATCTCGTACTCGGCGGTGACCCAGCCCAGCCCCGATCCGCGGCGCCAGCGCGGCACCCCCTCGGTGACCGAGGCGTTGCACAGCACGGTGGTGCGCCCGAAGCTCACCAGCACCGATCCCTCAGGCCTGGCCGAGCCAGGAGCGCTTGATGGTGACCGGACGCAGCTGGTCCAGGTCGCGGCCGTCGATACGAGTCTGGCCGCCACTGGTCTGGGAAGAAGAATCACTCACCCGGCCAAGGGTAGCGGGCCCCACCGACAAGATTTCTGAATCGTCAGTGCTGCGGGAGGCGCTCGCCGGTCCGCACGAAGGCCCGGTCGCCCAGCGGCGCCGGCGTCTCGTCCATCCCCACCCGGTGCACATCGTGCACGAAGCCCTGCATCAGCCGGCGTCCCAGCATCTCGAACTTCTCCGCATTGCCGGTGGTGAGGAAGTACCGGCTCGGCTCGCGCGGGCCGGTGTGCAGGACGCCCCTCCTGGTGAGCACCGCATAGGAGGCCCGGGCGCACTCCTCGGAGGAGGAGACCAGGGTGACCTCGTCGCCCAGGGTCATCGAGATCAGGCCGGCCAGCAGCGGGTAGTGGGTGCAGCCCAGGATGACGGTGTCGCAGCCGGCCCGCCGGATCGGCTCGAGATACTCGCGGGCCACCGCCTCCAGCTCCGGCCCGCCGGTGATCCCCCGCTCCACGAAGTCGACGAACCGGGGGCAGGCGCGGGTGGTGAGATGCACACCGGGAACCGCCGCCAGGGCGTCCTCATAGGACCGGGAGCGGGCGGTGGCCTCGGTGCAGATCACCCCGATCCGGCCGTTCCGGGTGACCAGCGAGGCGCGCCTGGCGGCCGGCATGATGACGTCGATCACCGGGACGCGGTAGCGCTCGCGGGCATCGCGCAGCACCGCCGAGGAGGCCGTGTTGCAGGCGATCACCAAGGCCTTGACGCCGTGGAAGTCGAGCCGGTCAAGGCACTGCAGGGCGTACTCGCGGACCTCGGCGATGTGCTTCTCGCCGTAGGGGGCCCGCGCCGTGTCGCCCAGGTAGATGATGTCCTCGTTGGGCATCAGGTCGACCGCGGCGTGAGCCACCGTCAACCCGCCGAAACCGGAGTCGAAGATCCCGATCGGTGCGTTGACGAGGTCCTCCTCGAGATCGACCGGCTCGCTGCTCACGATCGGCCAGCCTACGACGAAGCGCTCAATGACGCAGGCTCAGCTGCACCAGCACCCGTCCGCGGCCGCCGGTCGCGGGCTCGAATCCGCACGGGGAGCCGTCCTCGTGGGCCACCGCGCAGGAGGCGCAACTGCCTCCCGGGCAGCTCATCGCCAGCTCGCGGGCCTCGATGCGGCCCATCCGGATGAGATGGGCGACGGAGGTGCGGACACTGGTGCCGGGCAGACCGGTGCGCGCGGCGATGTCGTCGATGCTGACGGCGCCCTCGCGGAAGGCGGCCAGCACCTGACTGAGCGGGCGCACCGGCGCAGTCCGGGCGACAGCGACCGGCGTCACCACAGCAGGCTTCCGATCTGGAAGATCGCCAGCGCACCGACATAGGCGACGGCCAGCTGGATCGCCAGCCCGAACATCGTCCAGCCCAGCCCGATCTCGCGCTTCTGGGTGGCCAGGGTGGCCACGCAGGGCGTGTAGGACAGCATGAAGAACAGGAAGGCCCAGACCGCCGGGTAGGTGTGACCGCCCGAACTAGCCTCAAAGGACTGCACCACCTTGGCCTGCAACGGGGCCTCATTGCCGGTCTCATCGGGATCGTCGACCGCGTAGGTCTGCGCCCAGGAGGACAGCACCGCCTCCTTGGCGACGAATCCGACGACCAGCGCCGAGGAGGTCTGCCAGGACCCGAAGCCGGTCGGCTCGAAGACCGGCGCCACAGCCTGGGCGCCGACCCCGAAGGCCGAGTCCTCGGGAGCCGCCTCGCCGAATCCGGCGCTGCCGATCACCGGGATCGACTGCAGCAGCCAGACCGCCGCCACCGCCACCACGATGATGCCGGAGGCGGTCTTGAGGAACCCCTTGAGGCGCACCCAGGTGACCGCGGCGGTAAGCCGGGCGGTGGGCACCTGGTAGGGCGGCAGGTCCAGCACCAGCGGGTCGGACCCCATCGAGCGCCACAGGGTCTTGCGCAGCGCCAGGCCGATGAGCACCACCAGCAGGATCGAGATGACGTACATGATGAAGCACACCGTGCCGGCCATATGCGGGAAGAAGGTGGTGGCGAGCATCACATAGACGGTGAGCCGGGCGGTGCACGAGGTGAAGGGCACCAGCAGCGAGGTGAGGATCCGCTGGCGGGCCTGGGGCAGGGCGCGGGTCGCCGAGATAGCCGGCACATTGCAGCCGAAGCCGACGATGAGCGGGATGAAGGCACGGCCGGGAAGCCCGATCGCGCGCATCATCCGGTCGGTCACCACGGCCGCCCGGGCCATATAGCCCGAATCCTCCAGGATGGCCAGCAGGATGAACATGAGGGCCATCAGCGGGGCGAAGGTCATCACGGTGCCGACGCCGGCGATGAGACCGTCGACCAGCAGGCCGTTGACCCAGGTGTCGCCGAGGCCGATCGCCGACAGCCCGGCATGGGTCCAGTCGGAGACCGGGCCGGAGAAGAAGGTGCCCAGCCAGTCCTGGAGAGGGGCGGCCACGGTGGTCGTCACCTCGAAGACGATCCACATCACGGCGGCGAAGATGAGGGGTCCGAGAACCTTGTGAGTGACCCAGCGGTCGATCTTGTCGGAGCTCGTCTTGCGGTTCTCGCCGGAGACCGTGGTGCCGCCGGAGACGACATCCTCGATATAGGCGAACCGCTCATCCTCGCGGGCCAGGTCATCGTCCTCGGCCACCTCAGCGGGATCCAGCGCGATCTCGCGGGGGCAGGGGGGCAGGTCGTCGAGCTCGTTTCGGATGGCCATCGCCAGCGTCTGCTCGCCGCGCCGGCGGCGCGGATCCAGGGCCACGACGGGCACCCCGAGCTTCTCCGAGAGCGCCCAGGTGTCGATCTCGATGCCGTGCTTGCGAGCGACGTCGACCATGGTGAGGGCGATAACCACCCGCAGCGGGCGCTCCCTCAGCTGGGTGGCGAGGTAAAGGCTGCGCGACAGGTGGGCGGCATCGGCGACGACCACCACCAGATCGGGGGCCTCGGAGGCCGGGCAGTCGATGAGCAGGGCCCGGGTGAGCGCCTCGTCGGGGCTCATCGGGTCGATGCTGTAGGCCCCCGGCAGGTCGATCAGGGTGACATCGCGGTCGTGGTCGGCCATGTGGTCGCACTCGCACTGGCCCTCGGGACAGTCGCAGTCGACCGCGACCGGGGCGCCCGGGGTGTGGTGGGTGTGCCAGACGCCGCGGGACACCGAGACCGTGGTGCCAGGCCAGTTGCCCATGCTCACCCGCGCTCCGGTGAGCAGGTTGAACAGGGTGGACTTCCCGACATTGGGAGCTCCGGCCAGCGCCACCACCGGTGCTCCGGCGGCGGTCTCATCGGGGCCTCCGGCGCAACAGGCCTTGGCCGACATCACCGGCTTGTGATGGCGCCCGGTGAGCTCCCGCATGGCGTCCTCGGCAACCTTCGGGCTCATGCGGCGTCCCTCAGATCGATGGTGTAGAGGCTCTTGAGCATGCTGTGGTCCAGGGCGATGCGGGACCCGGCGACCGAGACGATGCCGCCGCCCCCGGCGGTGCGCATCAGCAGGGTCACCTGAGCGCCGCGGCGCAGCCCGAGGGCGGCCAGCCGGCGGGCGAGGTCGGGGCGGACGCCGGTGCCCTGCAGCAGGCGCTGGGCGCCGGTGGCACAGGAGGAGAGCGGTTCGCCGCGGCTGCTAATGATTTCACTCATGGCGATGAGTGTAGGTCAGGGTAGGCGACCCTAAGCGCGGGGGTCGGGTGTTAATCCTCGCCCCAGGACACCTCGATGAAGATCTCGATCAGGACGCCGAGCCACTCGTAGGCCGGATGGATGATGTCGGAGGGATCCCGATGGGCGTCCCGCTCGGCCTGATCGGCGCTCCGGTCGTCGACGATCCCCAGCCTGCTGGCCAGCAGCAGGCGCAGCGCGTTGGCGACCCGCAGCCACGGGTCGATGTCCTCCACCCCGATCGGCAGCGGGCCGTCGGCCAGCCGGACCAGGGCCCTGCGCAGCATCGCGATGTCGTCCAGCCTCTCGCGGCGCTGCCCCGACAGGGTGAATCGCCGGAACTCGGCGCTGGCCAGCGGATCGTCCGAGTAGGCGTCGGGGAAGAGCCTCACCAGGGCCGGATCCTCCCCCTGCCGATCGACCGTGGTCTCGACGACGTCGGACTCCCAGAAGGCGAAGGAGTCCTCGGCGTCTCCACTCCCGGCGTCGCCATCTCCGTCGTCGGGGCCCAGAGGCTCGGCATCGGGCTCGACCAGCGGCTGGTAGAAGTCGAGCAGGACGCCGAGCAGCCAGGCCTCCTCCGGCTCGAACTCCAGGGACCACGGGGGCGTCCCGGTCGACATCTTCACTCCCCGCACCTCCCCAGGGTCGCCCACAGGCCGTAGGAGTGCATGGCGCTGACCGCCGTCTCCATCTCCTCCCGGGAGCCGGTGGCGACGACCGCGCTGCCCTCGGTGTGCACCTGCAGCATCAGTTCATGGGCCCTGGGGCGGGGGTAGCCGAAATAGCTCGCGAAGACCCTGGCCACATAGCTCATCAGGTTGACCGGATCGTCCCAGACCACCGTCGTCCAGTCCGGTTCGCGCTGCTGGAGCCGCTCGACGACCGGCTCCCCGGCGGGCAGGGAGCACACCGCTGCGCCCCCTGCGCCGACGGCCGGACGGCTGCTCACAGATCCAGACATGCCCCCATTCTGCCCCGGCGCCCGGGATCCGGCCGGAAGTGCAACGCCCGGATCCGCCGACTACCCAGCGCGCACCCTCCCCCATAGAGTTGCCCCATGTCGACTGCACTGCTCACCGATCACTACGAACTCACCATGGTGGAGGCGGCGATGCGGGCGGGCACCGCCTTCCGGCCCTGCGTCTTCGAGCTGTTCCCCCGCCGGCTCCCCGAGGGCCGCCGCTACGGCGTGGTGGCCGGGGTGGGACGGATGCTGGACGCCGTCGAGGACTTCCACTTCGAGCCCGCCGAGATCGACTTCCTGGTGAGCCACCGGGTGGTCAGCGAGCAGATGGCGCAGTGGCTGTCGACCTACCGGTTCACCGGCTCGATCCGCGGATATGCCGAGGGGGACCTCTACTTTCCCGGCTCCCCGCTGGTCACCGTCGAGAGCTCCTTCGCCGAGGCCTGCCTGCTGGAGACCCTGCTGCTGAGCATCTACAACCACGACTCGGCGGTGGCCTCGGCCGCCTCCCGGATGGTGCTGATGGCCGAGGGCCGCTCGATCATCGAGATGGGCTCGCGGCGCACCCATGAGGAGGCCGCGGTGGCGGCGGCCAGGGCCTGCTGGATCGCCGGCTTCGGGCCGACCTCGAACCTGGCCGCCGGGATCCGCTACGGCGTCCCCACCTCGGGCACCGCGGCGCACTCCTTCACCCTGCTCAACGACTCCGAGCGGGACGCCTTCCGCGCCCAGCTCGACACCTTCGGAGACCAGACCACCCTGCTGGTCGACACCTACGACATCGACCAGGCGGTGCGCACCGGGGTCGAGCTCACCGAGGGCCGGCTGGGGGCGGTGCGGATCGACTCCGGCGATCTGGCGATCGTGGCCCGCCGGGTCCGCGACCTGCTGGACGACCTGGGGGCCACCGGAACCAGGATCATCGTCACCAGCGATCTCGACGAGTGGCAGATCGCGGCCCTGCGCGGCGTCCCGATCGACGGCTACGGGGTGGGCACCTCGGTGGTCACCGGATCCGGCGCCCCGACCTGCAGCTTCGTCTACAAGCTGGTGGCCCGGGCCACCTCGGACGATCCGGCCGCGCCGCTGGAGCCGGTGGCCAAGAAGTCCTCCCACAAGGCGACCGTGGGCGGCCGCAAGTTCGCGCTGCGCAGGATCGGAGACGACGGCATGGCCGAGGCCGAGGTGGTCGGGATCAGCCAGCCGCCGGCCCGGCGCGAGACCGACCGCGATCTCATCGTGCCGCTGGTCACCGATGGCGAGGTGGTGGGCGCCGAGCCGCTGCAGGCCGCCCGGGATCGCCATCAGAGGGCGCTGGCGGAGCTGCCGATGTCGGGACGCCGCATCTCGCGGGGCGAGCAGGCGATCCCCACCATCATGGTGCGGCCCGGCCACGACGAGCCGGACCGGATCATCGGGGAGGAGCTGTGAGCCGCTGATTGGCGGGGACCGCCCGATCGGGGCTCGAAATGCTCTCGAAATCCGCTGATTCTGCGGGTCAGACGGCGCTTCCCGGCTTGACTGCGAGCCCAGAACGGTTAGGGTCCTGATTCAGGGAGCGCGTTCAGCGGCACGGTCGAACAGGTCGGTCACCCGGAGCACCCCCGAAGGAACGGCCATTTGGTCGTGCCAGCCCCTGTAGCCAGATACAAGGAGACCCCATGACCAAGTCCGAGCTCGTCAAGGCCATCGCCAAGCAGGCCGGCATCACCGACGCCCAGGCGAACGATGCCCTCAAGGCCCTCACCGACGTCGTCACCAGCGCCCTGGTCGACGGCGAGAAGGTTCAGCTGCCCGGCCTGCTGACCGCCGAGCTGGTCGAGCGCCCGGCCCGCAACGGCCGCAACCCCCGCACCGGCGAGTCGATGACCATTCCCGCCCACAAGGCGGTCAAGATCTCGGCCTCCAGCACCCTGAAGAAGGCTGTCTCGGAGTGACGCCGGTGCCCCGGCACTGACGACTACTGCGCCAACACTGACGACGGAGGGCCCGGACCGCATGGTCGGGGCCCTCCCGCCTACTCGTCCGCCGATCGGGAGCCGTTGAGCACCTGGGCCAGTTCGGCGGCCAGCGGGCTGGTGTAGACCTCCTCCAGCCACATCGGCCTGCCGTCGGGGCCGCTCAGCGGCACCCGCCAGTTCGGGTACTCGTCGGTGGTGCCGGGCATGTTCTGGGTGCGCCGGTCGCCCACGGCGTCGGTGAGGGCCACATTGAGGATGCGCGAGGGGGTCTGCCGCAGCATCCGGTGCATGGCCACCACGATCTCCTGATCGCTGGGATCCTCGCCGGCCAGCGCCCCGCAGTCGCGCAGGGCCTGCACCCAGGACTCCCGTTCGCGGGCCGCATTGGCGCGCTCCTGCTCCACCGGCTCGGTGAGCATCCCCAGCTCGTTGCGCGCATCGACGTGCGCGCCGGACAGGTAGCTCACCGTCGGCGGCAGATCGTGGGTGGTCACCGACGACAGGGCGTACTCCCGCCAGGCCTGCGGCGGAAGTGGCCGGCCGGCGTCGTCCAGCTCGAACCACATCACCGAGGTGCCGAGCAGGCCGCGGTCGCGAAGGTAGTCGCGGACCCCGGGCTCGACCGTCCCCAGATCCTCCCCGACCACCAGCGCGCCCGCCCGGTAGGCCTCCAGGGCCAGGATTCCGACCATCGCGTCGTGGTCGTAGCGCACATATGTGCCCTTGCGCGGGCCGAGCCCGGCAGGCACCCACCAGAGCCGGAACAGTCCCATGATGTGATCGATCCGCACCCCTCCGGCGTGCCGCAGCGCCGTCGCCACCATCTCCCGGAAGGGCCGGTAGGCCATCTCGGCGAGCATGTCGGGGCGCATCGGCGGCTGCCCCCAGTCCTGGCCGGCCTGGTTGAACTGGTCGGGAGGGGCGCCCACGCCGATGCCCTCGGCGTACAGGCCCGGCATCATCCAGGTGTCGGCGCCGTGTCCGTTCACCCCGACCGCCAGATCGCAGATCAGGCCGAGCTTCATCCCGGCGTCGCGGCCCGCCCGGTCGGCGGCCGACAGCTGCTGGTCGGCGATCCACTGCAGCCACTCGTAGAAGTCCACCCGGTCGGCCTGCTCGGTGGCGAAGGCGCCCACCTCGCTGCTGGTGGGACGCCGGTACGGCTCGGGCCACTGGGTCCAGTCCGAGCCGTACACGTCCGAGAGAGCGCACCAGATGGCGTAGTCGCCGAGCCGGGTGCCGCGGGTCCGGCGGAAGGCCTGATAGGCCATCGTGCGGGCGGCCTCCATGCCCAGGGCGTGGATCCGCTCGAGCACCGGCTTCTTGGCGGCCCAGCTGAGATCCCGGTCGATCCGGTCCACCTGCTCCTGGCCGTCGGCGACCATCCGGCGCGATCTCGCCACCAGATCGCGGTCGTCGTCGTCGAGATCCTGGTACTCGGGGATCAGCTCGGGCCGGATGTAGATCGGGTTGATGAACAGCCGGCTGGCGGGCAGATAGGGGGAGGGCTCCATCGGCGGCACCACCTCGGCGGCGTGCAGCGGATTGATGAGCAGGTAGTCGGCGCCCTGGGTGGCCGACCAGGTGGCCAGATCCGCCAGATCGGTGAGATCGCCCACCCCCCACGAGTGGTGGGAGCGCACCGAGTAGAGCTGGCTGGCGTATCCCCATGACGGCGTCGACCCCATCCGGTTCGGCAGGCCGACCCACCCGGGGGTGACGATGAGACTGGCCGTCGTGCGGTGGTCGGCGGTGGTCGCCACCACGGTGTGATAGCCCAGCGGCAGGTCCCCGGGGACCCCGAAGGTCGCCTCGCCCACCCATCTCCCGTCCAGCAGCCGGTCCGGGTTCCAGTTGTCGACCTGCCAGCAGCCGCGGTTCGAGCCGTCCTCCAGCCGGATGTGCACCTCGACCGACTGGCCCGCCGTCAGATGGACATCGACCCTGCCCTCCTGCCCCTCGCGCAGCACGGTGCAGGGCGGAAGGGTGCGCCGCCAGGGCCGGTCTCTGACCTCGGCCAGGGCCTGCTGCGCCCGGTCCGGGGTGGCGGCGTCGATCCCCAGGCCGGCCAGCACCGCGCGAATCGTGTCCTCCGAGACGGTGGTCTGTCGTCCCTTCCAGTCCTGGAAGCTCCGGGCTATTCCGAAATGATCAGCCAGTGCGATCAGGGCAGGATCAGACAAAGGCATTCGGGGCGCCTCTCAGACATGTGGAGTCAGTTGCGGGACAGCCGGATCACCTGAGTACCGCCCGCCAGATCATGGATGGTCTGACGTCGACGTTGGAACAGCGGCATCACGTAACTCAGCACCGTGAGCATACCGAGGTAGATGTTGAGCACTGCGACGACACCCCATGTGGCCGCCCGCACCGCCGCCCGCCACCAGGTCAGATGGCGGTGCTGCTGGCCCTTGCCGACTCCGACGACGCGCAGTCCGGCGACGAGCTGGCCCACCGAGGCGGAGAAGGCCACCAGCATGATGAACTGGTAGATCGCCTGGGCCAGGATCGCCGACAGCATCAGGGTGGACAGCGGGCCGGTCAGCCCGGCCGTGCTGAGCAGATCCGGGTTGTCGCGCAGCGCCGTGAGCATCTGCGTCGAGGAGCCGTACTCGACCATCAGCTTGTTCATCGCCGTGAAATAGGCCTGGAACTGATCGCGCATGACGATCGCGACGAGGACCCAGATGATGATCTGATCGATCACGGTGGACAGCACCCGCCACCACCAGCCCGCCAGCGGGACGCCGTCGCTGGTGCTCGCGTCCAGCCGACCCGCCGAGCGCTGGGGGCGGTAGGCGTCATAGGGGTTGTGCTGCTGGGGCGGCTGCGGTTCCTGGGGCTGCTGAACTGTTGAGGCTGTTGAGGTTGTTGAGGCTGCGAGGGCTCCTCGGCGGAGCGCTGCGGGGATCTCTCGGCGGGATTGGCGGATCGGCGCTGGACGATGCGCTGCTCCGGCCGCTCGCCGGGCTGACGCCGCCTGATCGGCTCCAGAGTCTCGGGGAGGGTGTTCGAGTGCGGCCTGCGGCTCTTCGGCTGCTCGACAGGAGTGCGAAGATTCCGGGTCCACCGGGATCCGTCCCAGTAGCGCTCCTTGTCGCTGCCGGCAGGATCGGGGTACCACCCCATCGGGGGCAGTTGCGCTGCCGGTCCCCCGGCGTGCCGGTCCCCCGGCCTCTCACCGAGATGTCGGGTCCCCTGGCGGTCCGGCTCTTCACTGCTCACCCGTCAACTATCCCACGCGATCCCGCAGCACCCCAGCCGGTGCGGGCGGGGCGGCGGCCCACGGCGGTCTGCTTCGCCAACAGCCGATCCCCGTCGGGGTGAATGGATCGGGAGCCTAGACTTCCGACTATGAGCACGCAGGCTGCACCCGGATCCGAGACCGTCCTCGACGAGCGGACCCAACCGTCATTCCAGGACGGCGACGCTGAGCGATTCTCCCACTATGTTCCCAAGGCGAAACTGACCGACGCCATGGTGAACGGCACCCCGGTGGTCGCCCTGTGCGGCAAGGTCTGGGTGCCGACCCGCAACCCCGACCGGTTCCCGGTCTGCCCGGAGTGCAAGGAGATCTGGGAGTCCCTCAATCCCGGCAAGTCCGGGAAATAGTCACTCCCCCGCGGGGGTGCTGGGGGAAGTGGCCTAGGGCGCTGTGGACCTGACCGGGCCTGATCTGCGCTCGGGTGGCGGGATCCTCGGTGTCGGGGTCGACCATCGCCGCGATGTGCGCCAGGGCGTAGTCGTAGCCGGAGAATCCCAGTCCGATGATCGTGCCGGTGACATAGGCGGAGACCACACTGTGGTGGCGGAACTCCTCGCGCCGGGCGATGTTCGACA
This sequence comes from Acidipropionibacterium sp., assembly GCA_022647765.1. Lineage (GTDB taxonomy): Bacteria > Actinomycetota > Actinomycetes > Propionibacteriales > Propionibacteriaceae > Acidipropionibacterium. The sequence goes on along the minus strand of JALCLH010000003.1, from coordinate 226,515 downwards.
GGTGCACCTCGATCACCGGGGCCTCGAGCTGGGCGACGGCGTCCGCGATGGCGATCGAGTAGTGGCTCCAGGCCGCCGGGTTGATGACGACCGGGATGCGGTTGTCGGCGGCCTCGTGCAGCCAGCCGATCATCTCGGCCTCCGCATCGGTCTGCCGCACCTCGACCTCCAGGCCCAGGCCCTCCCCCGCAGCGACCAGGTGGGCGCGCAGGTCGGCATGGGTCATCGTGCCGTAGATCTGGGGCTCGCGGCGTCCCAGACGTCCCAGATTGGGTCCGTTGAGCACCAGAACCGTGGTGGTCATGATCAGTTCTCCTTCTCAGCCGTGGTGGTGTCGATGCGCAGGATGTCGGGTTCCAGGTAGAGCGGCCCGACCTCGGGAACGGCGGCGCGCACCCGCCCCTCGGCGGCGTCGATGATGCGGGCGAGCTCGCCGGCCGTGCCGTCCGGCTGCACCGCGATCTTCGCGGCCACCAGGATGGTCTCGGGCCCGATGTGCACGGTGCTCATGTGAATCACCTGTGAGACGCCGTCGCCCGCCTCCAGCGCGCCCCGGATCGCCTCCCGGTTCTCCGGGCTGGCCGACTCCCCCTCCAACAGGGAGAGCATCTCGCGGCCCAGCACGACGGCGACCACCACCAGCAGCAGCCCGATGAATCCCGAGCCCAGGGCGTCGAAGATGTCATTGCCGGTGATCAGGGTCAGCCCGATGCCCAGCAGGGCCAGGACCAGGCCTAGGACGGCGGCGGCGTCCTCCAGCATCACCACCGGCAGCTCGGGGGCCTTGGCCTGCCGGATGAACTGGATCACCGTGAGATGGGCGCGGGCCTTGTGGGTCTCCTGGAGGGCGGTGCGCAGGCTCAGCGATTCGGCGACCAGCGAGATGGCGACCACCACCAGCGGCACCCACCACCAGATCGAGGAGGTGAGCTCGTCGTGCTCCCCGGCGCGCACCGCCACGATCTTGCGGTAGCACTCGTAGAGGGAGAACAGTCCGCCCAGGCTGAACATCACGATCGCGACCATGAAGGCGGCCAGGTAGCGGGCCCGCCCGTATCCGAACGGGTGCTCCTCATCGGCCTGCCTGCGGGCGGCCCGGCCGCCGATGATGAGCAGGATCTGGTTGCCGGTGTCGGCGGTGGAGTGGATGGCCTCGGCCAGCATCGACGAGGCGCCGGTGAGCGCCCACGCCAGGAACTTGGTGGCGGCGATGCCCAGATTCGCAGACGCCGCGGCGAGGATCGCCCTCTTGCTGCCCTCCCGGCTCACCTGCTGCCCCCGGTGCTCGCGCCCTCGCCCAGACGGCCGAGTCCCAGAGCCAGGTAGGCGGCCGAGAACCGGCCCTCCAGCAGCAGTGTGACGTAGCGGTCCACCGGGCCCGCCTGCTCCATCCCGAGCGGCAGGCCGATGCTGCGCACCGCCACGTCGTGCTCGCGGCAGGCCGCCTCCAGTCGGGCGCGACCGGCGGCGTCGCCGGCCTCCCCGTCGTCCATCACGACCAGTACCGGCCGGGTGGCCAGGCCGTCGATGTCCGGATCGGCGAAGGGGTCGCGCACCGGCGTCCCGAGGATGACCGGCATCAGCGCGTCGGCGTCGGCCGACAGCGCGGCCCGGCCGCTGGCCCGGCGCAGCGCCTCCGCGCAGCGCCTCGCGGATCTGGCGGCCAGCACCGAGCCTCCCCACAGCAGGGGGTCGGCGTCGGCCAGCGCGCAGGCCATCTCCTTGGCCGGGTTGGTGGCCAGGTCGTGGTGCGGGGAGGCCGTCTCGGAGACCAGGTCGGCGGCCCTGGCCACCTGCTCCGGATCGACGTCGGGGCCGATGCCGATCCGGCCGAGCAGGGCCAGCACCACGACCGCGGCGGCCATCGGGTCGGCGCTGAGCACCGGGACCCGCACCGTCGAACGGCGTCCGGCCGCCCGCCACGCCGCCGAGTCCTCGCGGCCGGCCAGCAGGATCCCGGCGCCGCGCCGCTCCGCCTCGCGGACCGATTCCAGGCAGGACTGGTGGGCCGGCGCCGCGCCGAGCATGTCGGTGTCGGTGTCCAGGGCGACCACCAGATCGAGCGGGCCGACCCAGGCCGGCAGCCGGTCGAAGGGCCAGGCGACCATCGGCACCGGGCACACCGGTTCGAGCACCGAGCGGACCAGCCGGGCCTCCGGGCCGACCACCAGGACGCCGCGGGGTCTCTCCAGCTCATCGGCGGCCAGTCGGGCCGAGGCGGCCAGCTCGGCGGCGTCGGAGCGGATTCGGGCGCCGGTGCTGGCCAGGTAGCGCAGGGCGGCCTCGGCGGGGCCGGGCAGCTCGGGGGTCTCCAGGCGGGAGTCCTCGAAGACGGCGTTCACCGCTGCACCTCGTCGGCGTCCTGGGAGACGGCCGGAGCTTCCGGAGGGTCGTCGGGCTCGGCGCTGTCGTGGACCCGCACCGTCTCCTCATCGTCGGCGTCGCCGGTGAGCGGCTGGGCAGACTCCTCGACCGGCGTCCTGGCGGCGTCGATCCTCAGATCGGGGACGCCGTCGTGGACCGGGAAGGCCAGCCCGCAGTCGGGACTCGAGCAGGCCAGTTCGCCGCGGTCGTAGTCGAGGGCGAACTTCGAGTGGCACTGCGGACACGCGGCGATCTCGAGAAAGGCCGGCGAGAGGTCGAGGGCCTCTGGTGTGGCAGGAAGGTCGGGCATGCCGGTCGCAACTCCTCAAGGTCGCGGGACCCGCCGAGCGCGCGACGGCCATGGCGTCATGCGGCGGCTGGTCCCTGTGCTTTTCGCGTTCCCAGCCTAGTGCGCCCGGCGGTCGGTGCGCCGGGTCCGAGCGTCCCGATCCTGGGAGGAGTCGACGATGACGCTCAGATGGCCGCGCTGGGCGACCACCCGCACCGACTCCGATGCGGTGTCGCGGTCGTCGCCGGCAGGGGCGAGCTCGTCGTCCAGCATCCCGGCCTCGCGGACCGCCCTGGCCAGTGCCATCAGGTCGTCGTCGGGGGTGATGGCGGGAGCCTCGTCGACCCCGGGCAGGCGGATCAGCTCCCAGCCGCGCGGGGCGGACAGCGCCCCGTAGTGCTCCCGGCACAGGTCGTAGGCGCCCGGCTCATGGGTCGGCCCGAGGGGCCCCAGGACGGCCGTCGACTCCGAGTAGACGTAGGTCAGCGTCGCCACCGCCGGCCGCGAGCAGCCCGAACGCGAACACTCTCTCACCCGCGGGACACTACGCCGCGGCTCGGACGGGTACCACTACCGTGGGGGGCATGTCGTCGCGTCGTGATCGTCATGGTCGGGGAATGCGCGGGCCGCTGGTCGTCCCGCGCTCCCTCGGCGGTGTCGTGCCAGCCCCCCGGCCCACCCGGGCCGAGTTCTTCGCCGGTGCCGTGCAGGCCTCGCTGGCGCGGATCTCGCAGACCTGCCCGGCGGTGCTGGACCGGGTGGTGGTCGGAATCGAGGATGTGCCGGAGCAGCAGTCCTTCATCGAGGACCGCGTCCCGCTCACCTCGGCCCAGGACGGCGACCAGCACCATCCGGCGAAGGTGGTGGTCTTCCGGCGTCCCCTCGAGATCCGGGCCGCGACCCCGGAGGGACTGGTGATCCTGGTCCATCGCACCCTGGTGGAGCAGCTCAGCGCGCTGACCGGGTTCCCGGTCGACGTGATCGATCCGGAGGCCGGCCGGGAGGACTAGCTCCCGGCTCAGGACAGCTGCGGATCGACGCGATCAAGATAGTTGCGGATCGACCACGATCCGGGGACTGCGGACCGCACCGCTCACCACCGACATCGGCACCGAGGAGAGCCCCTCTCGCGAGTACCAGACCCCGCCGATGATGGCGTGATCGGCGGTGACGACCAGGTGCCCGCCGGTGGTTCCAAGATCCTTGGTCCAGGTGACGCCGGTCGGCAGCAGGGCGGTGAAGCCGATCGTGCCTCCAGACAGGGTCCGGTAGGTGCCCCTGATCCGTGCCGGCTGGTCGGAGGAGTTGGACAGCGACACCGTGCCGCCGCGCGGCAGCACCGACTGGAGGCTGGTGGCCGCGGCCGCCGGCGTCGCCATCGAGATGTCCTTGCCCTTGGTGGCCATCAGCTGGGCGCCGACCGCCGTATTGGCGCTCACCGACAGGCCGACCGCCTCCCCGGCCAGCGCCTTGGAGACGTCGACCGCGATGGTGGAGTGCGGCTCGATCTCGATCTGGTCGGCGCCCTCGGGGGTGAAGGGCCCTCCTGCGGCCAGTGCGGTGACCTTGGCGGTCGCCCTGCTCGCCGTCGGATTGAAGACCAGCAGTTCGGCTCCCGTGACGCCGGCCGGAACCGCGGGGATCCAGAGGTTCTGGGCCGGCGAACTCATCGCGATGGTCTCGGCGCCGGCGGTGCCGCGGGTCCGTGCCACCGCCACCAGGCGTCCGCTGTCGGTGCTCAGCGTCGCGGTCACCGGGGAGCTCCCCGGGACCCAGACCGACAGCGGCAGCACCTTGCTGGAGTGGGCCGGCACGGTGATCCCCCGGGTGCCGGTGGCGCTGATCGCACCCTTGGCGCTGCTCAGCGAGACGTCGACGGAGGCGTCGTCGGCCTCGGGATTGGTGACCAGGATGTCGGAGGAGCTCGGATCGGCGACGATCACCATGCCACCGGTGGACGCCGTCGCGCAGTTGCTCCAGCTGGAGGCGGCGGCCGCCCCACGACCCACCACGCTCATCGTGGTCGCGGTGGGCCGACCCTGACCGCTGACCGAGCGGACCAGCCTCCCGGAGGTCCCGATCGAGATCGACGCCGGCACCTTCAGCTCGCTGCCGGGCCCGTCCAGATCCGCGATCTGCAAGGTGGGGCTGGTCGAGGCGGCGCCCAGCTGGGCGGCCTGCTGAGAGGGCGAGCAGACCAGGGTCTGACCGGGGACGACGCCGGCGACAACGCCGAGGTCGCGCTGCTGACGGGGAATCAACGCGCAGGCGATGCCGACGGCCAGGGCCAGCACCGCGAAACCGACCGCGCGCAGCGCCGCCACTCCGGCGAGCGTGCGCACCGGGGCCTGGGGCTCGGCGGCCGTCTGCGCCGAATCTGCCGTCTGCTCCGACTCGACTGTCCGCCCGGGACCCGCCTGGACTGGAGACTCGGGGGCCTCGGCCCGGGTCGGAACGGCGTCCTCCGGCTGCGCCCGGCGCGCCCGGGAACCGGACTCGGCCGCCCGGCGGGCGCCCTGCTCGCCGGAGACCTCCGGATCGGTCGGGGCGGGAGCGCCCCGACGAGCCCGGCGCGGTGCGCTCAGGTCCTGCGGTTCGCCCGGCCCGTTCTGCCCCGCTGTCCCGTTCTGTTCAGTCGGGTCCATCAGTCCACCTCCAGCCGACGCCGGGGGGCCTGGACCCGCGGGGACGCGTTCGGCCCCGCGATCACCAGCAGCACGAGGATGGTGCCGAGTTCGATGCCGGCCGCCCAGCCCTGGGTGGGCATTCTCCACTCCAGCCGGCCGGCGTCACTGCCCGCCCGATAGCTCTGACCGTATCCGGTGGCGGGCCGGCCCTGCTGAGAGAGCAGCGTCTCCCCCACCCTGACCTGCCAGCGGGGGTCCCTGGGCTCGACGATCACGATCGACCGCGATCCGCCGCCGGCCGGCACCGCACCGTTCAGCGGCAGGCTGCTGCGCCCGGCCACCAGCCAGGCCCGCGAGGGATTGCCGTCCACGGTCCACACGGTGCTGGAGCTGTCGGCGGTGGCCGAGGTGAGCCCCGAGGCGTTGCTCACCTGGGAGACGACGTCGTCGCCGGCCCCGTTCATCCAGACGTGACCGATGCCCAGGGCGGCGAGCTGGCTCGACAGATCCTCCCCGACGTCGCCGCTGGAGATCGCCAGCGCCAGCTCGGAGGCGGCCTTCCGAATGGCCGGGTCGGTCGAGATCGCGGGACGCTCCCCCGAGCCCCAGCCCGGGTTGCGGGAGTCGACCAGGTTCCAGCTGGTGTGCGTCTTCTGGACCAGGATCATCAGGGTCCGGGTGCGCCTCGGCGAATCCTCGACCGCCGTGACATAGGCCGGCAGTTTCGACGACACCCGGTGCAGGGGCTGTCCCGCCCCATCGGCCAGCCACCACAGCGCGGAGCCCACCAGGCCCACGATCAGCGCCAGTGGCAGCACCTTGCGGCTCCAGCTCCCCATCAGCTGGCCCAGGCTGGGCGACTCGCCCAGATCCTCGATGCTCTCCTCGGCCTGATTCTTGAGCAGGACTCCTTGCCAGGCCATGTTCACCAGAATCAGCAGGCAGCCGAAGCCCAGCAACTGCCAGGTCTCGATCTCCGGGTGGATCTGGCTGCCCCACAGGCTCAGCAGGCGTCGCGAACTCACCCCGGCGGCCAGGAAGCACAGCAGGCACAGCGCCGCCACCCCGGCGACCAGCCCCCGGCCGCCGCGGTACACCCCCGAGGCCGTCCGGTTGCGGAACAGCCAGGTGAACGCCCACAGCGCCGCGAACCACAGCGGAAGGGTCGCGATCAGCAGCAGCCACAGCGGCGCGGCGCCCTCGCTGAAGGATCCGCCGACCAGCACCAGCAGCCCTCCGGGGCTGCCGGAGACCCCGGTCAGCAGCGGGTCGGCGCCGGTCAGCAGGCGGGCGGGCGCCTCGGTCAGTCTGAGCCACCACGGACTCAACGCCACCAGCGGCGCGATCGCCACCAGCAGGGTCTGGCGCCACAGCGACCGGTCCCTGGCGCAGGCGCCGATCAGGCAGATCAGCACCACCAGCCAGCTGAGCGGCAGGAAGGAGGACGCCAGCGTCGTCCACAGGGCCAGCGCCCCGGCGCTCCGCCAGGGGTCCCGGGGGTGCCCGCCGGCCCCCCACAGCTCGTCGAGGTCGATGGTGGACGGGGACAGCAGACGCCAGATGTGCAGCGTCAGCTGCGGCACCATGATCCCCATCGCCACCCCGGTGACCGAGCCGCGCGCATAGCTGCCGATCAGCACGGGCAGCAGCGCCCAGGTGCTCGCCAGCAGCACGGCCGGGAGGCCGAGACCGACGACTCGCCGGGTCACCCGGTGCGCGGACATGGCGGAGAGCAGCGGACCCAGGATCAGGCCGGCCCTCACCAGGATCTCCGGCTGCCCGAAGGCGATCACCGAACCCAGTGCTCCCACCCCCAGCCAGGGGGCGTTTCCACCGGGTTCCCCGGCGGTGGCCCCCAGCCAGGCCGACCATGCTCCGTGCAGTCCGTCGGGGGCCGGGGCCAACCAGCTGGAGACGACGTTGCCGGCTCCGTAGAGCCCGCGCCCCGCGATCAGGCCGAACACGATCATCACGACCAGCATCGCGCTGTACGGATTGATGACCGTGTGATGCTCTCGGGCCTCGAAGTCGTCACCGGTGAGCTCGTCCAGGGAGGTGCCCAGGTCGGCGTCCCGATCCGGGTGCAGCCGATCGCTCATATCGCCGGCGAACTGGTCGGCGATCCTGGCCCAGACCCGGCGCCGGGTGGGCAGCAGCCGGGTCGTGTCGGAGATCTGGTCGGGATCGCAGTCCTCGCGGAAGGTGCGGATCCGCTCGGCCATCTCCGCCGTCGCGGCGCGGCTGCGCCACAGTCGGAAACCGGCGCGCAGCTCGTCCAGGGCCCGTCCGGGAGCCTTGCCGAGCAGCAGCAGGAGGGAGGCGCCGAGGCACCTCAGCAGGAACCAGGCGGCTGTGCGCCCGGGATGGCCGGAGCGGGCGGTCACCAGCCGCATCCCGGCCAGCAGGTCGGTGAGGTCGGGACGCCGGGCCAGGGCCGAGTCGCGCTCCAGGCCCCGTCCGGCCTGGCGGTGATGGAGGGCGCAGCTGGGAGCGGTGCGCACCACCAGGCCGGCCTCGTTGGCCCGCCACCCCAGGTCGACGCCGTCGCGGAACAGCGGTATCGCCGGGTCGAACCCGCCGACCCGGCGCCAGGCCTCCAGGGACAGGAACATTCCCGCCGTCGAACCGCCGAGCACCGGAGCCGGCTCGGACTGGTGCTGATCGATGTCGCCCTTGTCGATCAGCGGCAGCACCCGGGCGCCGGTCGAGCTGATCGTCTGCCCCTCCTCGACGATGAGGTCCGGGTAGTTGCGCCTGGCCGGGCGCAGCAGGGTCGGCAGGCAGACATCGGCCAGCGGCGGCCCGGAGACCTCCACCAGCATCTGGTGAAGGCTCTGCGGGGCGACCTCGAGATCGTCGTGAAGAATCCAGATGTGGGTGATGTCGTCGGCAGGGTGGCGACGGCGCGCGCGATCCCCTGCCCCGGCGTCTGGTTCCCGGGGGCCTCCAAGACATCCTCCAGGAAGCCGTCGCGCTGGGCGGATGCCAGCAGCTCGGACGACCCGTCCGTCGAACCCATGTCGACCGCGACGGTCACCCCGGGACGGTCCTCGAGAGCCTCCAGGTGGGCCAGCGTGCCGGGCAGCCACTCGGCGGCCTGATGGACGACGAGGATCGCGGCGACCTGGTCGGGGGAGATCGACGTCGGCCTCTCGGGCTCGGGCTTTCTGGCCCACTCCCAGTCCTCCTCGCGGATGGCGACCGAGGGCACCACGGGGATCGTCCAATCCGTGAGTCCCTCGTCGGTGCGCGGCGGGTCGCTTGTCGGCGGCACCGGGGCGGCGCCGCCGAGATCTGCGTCCTGCTCACTCACGTTGATGTCCCATCCTTGCCGAGCAGTTCCTGGTCAACCAATGACTGGCGGGGTTCGTCGCCACAGACGGCGCGAGGACATCCGGTCCGCGGCCGTGGGTGAAAAGTCTAGTCGGCGACCCACCCGGAGGCAGACTCTCAACGATTCTCGGGAGCGGGTCCGGCGATCCGGAGACGCTACGCCCGATGCCGGATCCGGCGCCTCTCCATCTCCGACAGACCGCCCCAGATGCCGAACCTCTCGTCATTGGCGAGGGCGTAGTCCAGGCACTCGGCCCGCACCTCGCAGTGCTCGCAGATGCGCTTCGCCTCGCGGGTCGAACCGCCCTTCTCGGGGAAGAACGCCTCGGGATCGGTCTGGGCGCACAGCGCGCGGGCCTGCCATGACTCGATCCCGTCGAGCCCGTCGCCGAACAGGGGCGGGACAAGGTCCTCCATGCGAACTCCTCCAGCTGGCTGGCACCCTCCACGGGGACGGTCCGGCAAGCCGGGCCACTTCCCCTTCAACGACGCAGAGCATCGTGTGTGGGCCCCAAGTTACACGGCTGTGGTTCCATCTGCGAGCCGATGTCCACGCTCCGCTCCTAGCCACTTCGGGGCCCCGGATGTCAAATCAGGCGAACTCCCCGCCCTGTTCGGCGGCCACCTTGGCGACCAGCGCCTTGACCTTCTGGGAGTCCGACAAGGGCACCACGAGGGTGGCCCGATCGGTGGCGATGACCGCCATCCGGTGCAGGCCGGCGACCGCCATCACGGCGTGCGGTCGCTGGTTCATCAGCAGATTGCCATCGGCGTCCAGGGCCACCGTCATGCCGGTATGCCAGTTCCCCTCGCCGTCGCCGGGAAGGTGCGGGGCCAGGCTCTCGTAGGATCCGACGTCGTACCACTGGATGTCGAGCGGGACGGCCACCACATGGGCGTCCGCCTCCCCCCTGGAGACCGGCTCCATCACCGAGAAGTCCACCGAGATCCTCTCCAGGCTCGGGTAGAGCTCCGGCAGCCGGGCGGGGTCGGCCGCCAGCCGGTCGACCCCGGCGCGCAGCGCCGGACGCAGCGTCGCCAGCACGTCCAGCAGGGTCTGGGCCCGCCAGACGAACATCCCGGAGTTCCACCAGTACTCCCCGGAGTCCAGGTAGCGGCGGGCGGTCGCGGCGTCGGGCTTCTCGGTGAACTCGACCACCTCGCAGGCCCCCCGCCCCTCCCGGAGCGGAGCGCCGCGATGCAGGTAGCCGTACCCGGTGTTGGCCTCGGTGGGCACCACGCCGAAGGTCACCAGGGCGCGCGGATCGGCCTCGGCCACCCGGAAGGCGGAGTCCACCGAGGCGCGGAAGTCGCGCACCGGCCGGATGATGTGATCGGCGGTGACAGTGGCGACCACCCCTTCGGGATCCTTGGCGGCGATCACCGCCGCCGGCCAGGCGACCGCGGCCAGCGAGTCGCGCCCGACCGGCTCGCCGAGAATGTTGCCGGCCGGGAGCTCGGGCAGCTGGGCGGCCACCGCGTCGGCGTAGTCGGCGCCGGTGCACACCAGGATGTTCTCGTCGGGGACCAGACCCTGGACCCGCTCGTAGGACATCCGCAACAGGCTGAGACCGTCGATGAGTTCCAGGAGCTGTTTGGGTTCACCTTGGCGCGACAGGGGCCACAGGCGCGTGCCCGATCCCCCGGCGATGATGAGAATGTGGCGCATGGGGTCAGGGTATCGAGAGGCGGCATCGCCGGTCGATCCGATCACGATGAACATTTCACTCGCGTAAGGGCCCGATCGACACGAGGTCGTGCGGATCGGGCCCTTACGCGAGTGAAAAATGCACCTGTCCGGGGCCAGTCCGCCTTCTGCGGCAGAATGCGAGCATGGTTCAGCTCTCCCCCAGGCCCGGCGCCCCCGTCCCCGACGCTCGATCCGCAGATCATCGGGGAGATCCGGGGCGCCGAGGAGATCCGGTCTCCCGACTGGCCGACAGAATCGCCGGGGCTGGGGCCGGACCGCTGCTCACCTGGTACCGCGGCGATGCCCGGGTGGAGCTGTCCGCGCGCACCGTCGGCACCTGGGTGGCCAAGACCGTCCACCTGATGGCCGAGGAGGGCGTCGGGGCCGGGGATCTGGTGCACCTGTCTGTGCTCGCCCGACGGCCGATGCACTGGGCGAGCTGCTGCTGGCTGCTGGCCTGCTGGTGGTCGGGGGCGCTGCCGAGCGTGCGGCCCGAGGACGCCGGGTCGGCGGCCCTGGCGGTCTGCGGGCCAGACCCCTCGGGCACCGATCCGGACGTTCCCCTGGTGCAGTGCTCGCTGACTCCGCTGGCCGGGCCCTGTCAGGATCCGGTTCCCGGTGCGATCGACTTCGCCGAGGCCCTCGCGATGCCCGACGAGATGCCGGCGGCCCACCCGGCCGCCGGATCCGAGCACTGGCTGGAAGCCTCGCGACCGCTGACCGGGGACGACCTGGCCGGCGCCGAACCGGCGTCCGACGCCCTCCTGCTGATGGCGCCGGCAGAATCGTCAGGACCCGGGCCGACTCCGCTTCGGATCGCGGAGCTGCTGGCCGGCTGCCTGATCGGCGGCGGATCGCTGGTGCTGGTGGAATCTCTGCCGGCGGGTCTGACCGCCGGCGAGCTGGCCGCACAGGAGCGCGCCCGGCCGGCGTGAGCCTCAGCCCATCAGGGGAGGCTGATCGGAGCCGGCGTCCTGATGATTGCGCGGCAGCCCTCTCAGGAACCCGGCCCCCCAGCACAGGTGCATCACCGCCAGCACCAGCGGCAGCCGTTCCCGCACGGATCGCGGCATCGCGCGACGCATCACCGCGCTGCCCACGCCCATCGCCGACAGGTAGCCGATCGGCAGCGCCCAACCGCCGACCAGCCAGCGATTTCCGCGGCCTCCGCCCGAGCCCCGCACGATCCGTGCCACTCCGACCGTGCCGGAGACGACCCCGAGGGCGCAGGCGGCGACGGTCAACGGCGCGGCCAGGTAGCGCAGGCTCACCGAGTCGCGGTGCCGGCGCATCACCTCGCGTCGCCACTGCCCGGTGCGGAAGAACTGGTGGGCCAGCGCCGAGACCGTGGAGCGCGGCCGGTAGGTGACCTTGAGACGCGGGCTGAACCACACCTGGCGGCCGGACTGGCGCAGCCGGTAGTTGAGTTCCCAGTCCTGAGCGCGGTCGAAGCTGACGTCGAAGCCGTTCACGGCCTGCAGGTCGGACTTGCGGAAGACACCCAGGAAGACGGTGTCGGCAGGCCCTTCCGGGGAGTCGCCGAGGTGGAAGGAGGAGGACCCCAGGCCCAGCCGGGAGGTGTAGGCCACCGCGACCGCCTGCTCGAAGGGGGTGCGCCCCCGGGCGTCCATCACCCCGCCCACATTCGCCGCTCCGGTCCGTTCCAGCAGTTCCACCGCGGTGGCGATGTACTCCGGGGCGAGCTCGCCGTGAGCGTCCACCCGCACGATGATGTCGTGTCTGGCGGCCTCCACACCGATGTTGAGGGCCCGCGGCGTCGTCGCCCCCGGATTCGACACCACCCGGATCCGTTCGTCGTGGGCGGCCAGATCCTCGGCGATCCGCTGGGTGGCGTCTCCGCTCGGAGCGACCACCAGGATCACCTCCATCTCGCCGGGATAGCCCTGGGCCAGGATCCCGTCGACCGATGAGGCGAGGTACTTCTCCTCGTCGCGGACCGGCATGACGACGCTGACCGGGGGAGCGATGTGCGAGGGCATGGTGTCCATTCTGCCAGCCCTGTACCGGCCGACCCCAAGGACCTCCGGGACCGGGTGGACGCCGGGAGTCGGCCGGGGAGAACTACCGTGGAGGCCATGGCCGACCGACGAGACGAGCATTCCCGCCAGAGTGACATGGACTGGCTCTATGGGCAGGACGGGAGCGAGACGCCGGGCGGCAGTCACAGTTCCGACCGGCGTCGCTCCGCCCCGGGTCGATCCAGTGCCTCCAACCAGCATGTGGACCCCAGCGGCCACCCGCTGCGGCCGGTCGACTACTCCTACGACACCGATCGCTCCCCTGCCCGGGGAGGGACCCGACCGCCGTCTCCCCCGCCGCCGGCCCGCCCCCGCAAGGGAGGGGGAGGACGCCGCAGGCACCCGCGGTGGCGTCTGGTCCGCAACCTTCTGGTGGCCTGGCTGATCTGGCTGCTGATCGTGCCCGCCATCGCCCTGTTCCGCTCCAGCACGGTGGACGCCACCCCAGAGGGGACACGGCCCGAACAGCAGCCGGGCACCGCCACCCTGATGATCGGGACCGACCAGCGCGACAATCTGAGCGTCGCCGAGCAGAAGAAGCTCGGCACCGGCACCGAGGCGGGTGCCCGCACCGACACCATGCTCATCCTCTACACCCCTCCCCGCGGCAAGACGGTACTCATCTCGCTGCCGCGAGACTCCTACGTCCCCATTCCCGGGCACGGTCGCAACAAGCTCAACGCCGCCTACGCGATCGGCGGTCCGAAGCTGCTGATGCAGACCGTCGAGCAGGTCACCGGGCTGCGGATGGACGGCTACATCGAGGTGGGATTCGCCGGCTTCGTCGACATGGTGGACGCCGTCGGCGGGGTCAAGGTCTGCCTCGACAAGCCGATGGTCGACAAGGACTCCCACACCAACCTGCCGGCCGGCTGCCAGAAGCTCGACGGCACCCAGTCGCTGGGCTACGTCCGGATGCGCAAGGCCGATCCGATGGGCGATCTGGGCCGGGTCAAGCGCCAGCAGCAGGTCACCTCGGCGGTGGCCAAGAAGGTGATGAGCCCGTGGACGTTCATCAACCCGATCCGCTACTGGCGGGTGAACATGGCCGTCGCGAAGTCCTTCAGGCGCAGCTCCGACACGTCCCTGCTGACCGCCATGAAGACCGTCATCGGGTTGCAGCGTGCCACCGGCAGCAACGGCATCAGGATGACGGTGCCGATCTCCAGCGCCGGTGTCAGCACCCCGGCCGGCTCCGCGGTGCTGTGGAACAGGACCAAGGCCCTGGCTCTGTTCGAGGCCCTCGCCAAGGGAGACACGTCAATAGCGGAGCAGTATTCACACTGATCAACCCTGCCCGAACTGGCGGACCTTCTCTCCCTTGGCCTGGGCAGTGGCTCTCAGATTGTCCTGGAAGGCGAGCATCTTTCCAATGAGATCGGGATCTCCGGCGGCCAGGATCCGGACCGCCAGCAGGCCGGCATTCTTGGCATTGCCGATCCCCACCGTGGCCACCGGCACCCCGCCCGGCATCTGGACGATCGACAGCAGCGAGTCCATCCCCTCCAGATGAGCCAGCGGCACCGGGACGCCGATCACCGGCAGTGGGGTGAGGGCGGCCAGCATTCCCGGCAGGTGGGCGGCACCGCCGGCCCCGGCGATGATCACCCGGATCCCCCGCTCATGGGCCGCCCGGCCGAACTCGACCATCTGCTCGGGCATCCGGTGGGCGGAGACCACGTCGGCCTCGAAGACCACGCCGAACTCCTTGAGCACCGTGGCGGCGGGCTCCATGGTCGGCCAGTCGGAGTCGGAGCCCATCACGATCGAGACCCTCGGCGCGGCGTCGGCCTCCTCGGCCACCCGCCGGGCCTTGGTTCGTGGCTCCGACTTGGTGCGCCGCGGGGCGGTGCTGGTGCTGCGGTTGGACTTCTTGGTCTCAGGCATTCGGGTTCCCCATCAGATATCCGGCGGCGTGGCGGGCCCGGCGTCGCACATCCTCGACGTCGGTGCCCAGGCAGGTGACATGGCCCACCTTGCGCCCGGGCCGCACCTGCTTGCCGTACAACTCGACGTGCAGGCTGCGGTCCCTGGCGAAACAGTGCTGGAGGGCGCCGGTGAGGTCGTTCACCGAGCCACCGAGAACATTCTCCATCACCACCACCGGGGCGGTGAGCGACGGGTCTCCCAGCGGCAGGTCCAGAACGGCCCTGATGTGATTGGCGAACTGGCTGGTCCGGGCGCCGTGGATCGACCAGTGGCCGGTGTTGTGCGGGCGCATCGCCAGTTCGTTGACGACCACCGACCCGTCGGCCCGCTCCATCAGCTCCACCGCCAGCACCCCGACCACGCCGAGGCGTCCGGCGACGTCCAGGGCCATCTGCTGGATCTCGGACTGGCGCTCGTCGCTCATCCCCGGCGCCGGGGTGGTGGTCTCCACGCAGATCCCGTCGCGCTGCACCGTCTCGGAGACCGGGTAGGCGACCCCCTGACCGGAGGGAGAGCGCACCACGATGGCCGACAGCTCGCGGGTGAAGTCGACGTACTCCTCGGCCAGGATCTGGATCGGCTGCTGGCCGTCGGCCAGGCCGCCCATCGCCTCGAAGGGCTCGGGGACGCCGTCGGGCCCCTCCACCTTCCAGACCCCCTTGCCGTCATAGCCGCCTCGGGAGGTCTTGGCGATCACCGGCCAGCCGTGCCGTTCGCCGAAGGCGATCAGCTGCTCCGGTCCGGGGCAGACCTCCCAGTCGGGACAGGGAACTCCGTCGGCCGCCGCCCGGGCACGCATCACGGCCTTGTCCTGGGCGTGCACCAAGGCCTCGGAGCCGGGACGGACCGCGATTCCGGCGTCCTCCATCTCGCGCAGATACTCGGTGGGCACGTGCTCGTGGTCGAAGGTGACGACGTCGCAACCCCTCGCGAAGTCCATCACCGCGTCGTGGTCCAGGTGGGAGCCGATGGTGACATCACTGATCACCTGGGCGGCGGACTCGTCGGGCGAGGTGGCCAACAGTTTGACGTGGACGCCGAGAGACACCGCGGCCTGGTGCATCATCCGGGCCAGCTGGCCGCCGCCGATGATGCCGACCCGGTACTGCCCCTGCGAGTCGGCGCTGCGGACGCCTCCCGTTGAGGTCTGCGATGGGGACTTCTGGGATTCGGGGTCTGAGGTTGCGCTCACCCACGGCATTTTAGGGCGTGACGCCGTCAGTTCTGTTTCACCGTAGAGACCAGAGAGGCCCGCGCACGCCCAAGCCTCCTCCCACAGACCGGCGCAACGGGGAGGCAGGAGCGAAGCGACGCGGAGGGGTCGCCCCTTCCGTTGACAGCGCAGTCAGGAGGGGTCGGCCCCGACGCTCCGATCACAGAAGAGGCCCGCGCGCACCCAAGCCTCCACCCACAGACCGGCGCAACGGGGAGGTCAGGAGGGGTCGGCCCCTCCTCTACTAAGTAGATAGTGCGCTGCATTGGCCGCGATCGCGCATATCAGCATCACGATCCCCATCGACAGGGCCGCGTTCGATCCAAGGCCGACCAGCGGGGAGACGATCCCGGCCACCAGAAACTGGCAGGCCCCCATCACCGCCGACCCGGCGCCGGCGGCGTCTCGCACCTGCGCCGCACCCATCGCGGTCACATTGCCGAGCACCAGTCCGACGCCGAAGACGGTGCCGGCCAGCAGCGGAAGAGTGGCCCACAACCGGGGTCCGACAAGGCCGTTGACCAGCAGGCCCAGAGATCCGCAGAGCGCTGCGGCCAGACCGACCCGGGCGATCGAACGCAGACCGAACTGGGTGATCAGCCGGGTGTTGAGCAGCGAGGCCAGGGTCACCATCAGCGCATTTGCGGCGAAGGCCAGCGAGTACGTGGCCGATCTCAGGCCGAGCTGACGCTCCAGGACGAAAGGAGACGCCGAGATGTAGGAGAACATCACCCCGAAGGTGACCGCCATCGAGATCGCGTGCCCGACGAAGACCCGCCGGCGCAGCACCACCGCGATGCTGGGCAGCAGTCGTCGCAGCCCGCCCGGGGTGCGCCTTTCCGGCGGCAGCGACTCGGGGACGACGAACACCGCGATCGCCACCATCGCGAGGTTGAATCCGGAGAGCACGAGGAAGATCCCGCGCCAGCCGATCGGACCGACCAGCTGGCCGCCGAGGATCGGGGCGATGATCGGCGCAAGCCCCTGAATGGCCATCATCACGGAGAAGGCGCGGGCAGCCGTCCGGCCGCTGGCGAGATCGGGGACGACGGCCCGGGCCAGCACCGCCCCGGCCCCTCCGGCCGCACCCATCAGCAGGCGCAGCCCGATCAGCAGCCAGACGGAGTTCGCCAGGGCGGCGCCGAGGGAGGCCAGCATGAAGACGACCGATCCCCCGATCATCAGTCGGCGCCGGCCGTAGGAGTCCGACAGCGGCCCGAGGAGCAACTGGCCGATCGCCATGCCGATCATGAACGCGCTCAGCGTGAACTGCGCCATCGAGGAGGTGGTGTGCAGCTCCGAGGCCATCCCGACCAGGCCCGGCAGGTACATGTCGGTTCCCAGCGCTCCCGCCGCCGACAGCACCGCCAGACCGGCCAGCAGTCCGGTGCTCAGCACCGGGGCCGGTGGCGTCGACGGACTCGGGGGCCGGGTTGGGGAAGGGGGTTGCACGAAGGCCGAGTCTGCCACTGCCGCAGCGCCGTCGACACAGCGCCCACCACCGACGCGACTGCGCCGCTGGTGACTGGCCGCGGCACGCGCCACACTGGGCCCATGGGACTGTCGCGCAAGCTGCTGGGCGAGGACGAGCAGGAACTGCTCCACCTGCGCGCCCACGCCAAGGCGCTGATCGGCCCCGTCGTCATCCTCATCGTCGTGGTCGCCGCGGCCGGCCTGGCACTGGGCCTGATGCCGACCGACTGGAGGCCGTGGGGCCCGTGGGCGACGATCGCCGTCGCCGCGGCGCTGCTGGTCATCGGCACCCTGGTCCCCTGGCTGCGCTGGCTGACCACCACCTGCACCCTCACCGACCACCGGGTCATCACCCGGCGCGGAATCCTCCGGCGCACCGGTCACGATGTTCCGCTGCACCGGATCGACGGCGTCTCCTACCGGCGCGGGTTCACCGACCGGATACTGGGCTGCGGCACCCTGGTGCTCACCACCGCGATCGAGGAGCCGATGATCCTGCCCGACGTGCCGCACATCAAACGGGTGCAGATCCAGGTCTGCGACGCGGTCTTCGCCAGCCGCCAGATCGCCGGGAGCGCCCAGGGGCTCAGAGCACCGTGACCTCGAGCTGATCGCGCAGCACCCCGGCCGCGGTCGGTGAGTTGCTGCTGGTGAACCGGCTCACCTCGGCACCCTCACGTTCGCTCACGGCCCCGGCGAACTCCTTGTCGACGAAGTGCACCGCAGCGCCGTCGTCCACCGCGTAGCCGCTCGGCAGGACGCCGGACGCGATCGCCTGGGCATAGGCCGGCGGACGGTCCGGTTCGCCGTCGAAGTGCGGGCAGAAGGAGCCGGGGAGCAGGCCGAGACCGCCGCGCCAGGCGCGCAGGTCCCCGAAGGAGTCGGTGAGCGATCCCGCGAACCAGCAGGCCGCGCCCGCCGAGACCCCGGCCAGCACGACGTCGGCCTCCCGCTTGACCATCTGCCTGATGACGTGGTCGACGCCGTGGGCCCGCCACAGGGCGACCAGATTCGCCGCCGATCCGCCCCCCGACAGGACGACGTCCGCCTCGCTCAGCCGGTCCACAGACTCCGCCGCCCCCTGCCACAGGGTCAGCACCATGGTGCGCACCCCGAGCGCCGAGTAGGCGGCCAGGAAGCGATTGATGTAGACCGGGTCGTCGGCGGCGGCCGTCGGGGCGAAGCACACCAACGGCGAGGACTTGCCCGACAGGTCGAGCAGATAGCGGTCGAGGGCCGTCGGAGCGCCGCGGTTCGACATTGAGAAGCCGCCGCCGCCCATCGCGAGAATATGGCTGGTCATGGGGGTCAGTCTAGGGTCGGCGACCGGCGAAGGTGCTGCACATCGGCGGCCGCGAAGGAATGGCGTCCCCGATCGTCGGCGACCACGATCGACCCGTCCAGGTCGATATCGGCGCAGACCCCGTCGAGGTGGGTCGGCCCGCCGCCCACCACCGCCGGGTCGAAGGTGAGGCGCACCGGCCTGCCGATGGTGTCGCAGCGCTCGCGGTAGGTGCCGCGCACCGGTGCCGGTCGCCAGCCAGACGCCGATCAGCCGGTCCAGCGCGAGCACCAGCTGAGCCGCCAGCCGATGCCTGTCATGGTCCAGCCCGCACAGGGCCAGTGAGGTCGCCGTGGGCACCGGGAGCTGATCGGCGGTCATCGACACGTTGAGCCCCATCCCGATCACGGCGTGCGCGCCGGCCTGCCCGTCGACCCGTTCGGAGAGAATCCCGCAGAGCTTGCCGCCGTGCGGGGTGTCGACGTCCAGCAGCACGTCGTTGGGCCATTTGAGGGTGACGCGGCCGCCCCCGGCCCCGCAGGCCGTCTCGACCGCCTCGGTGACCGCCAGTCCGGCGGCCATCGACAGCCATCCCCAGTCGCCCGCCAACCGCTTGTCGGAGACCGGCACCAGCACCGACATCAGCAGGGAGGTCCCGATAGGGGCCCGCCAGGGCCGGGAGAACCGCCCGTGACCGGCGTCCTGCTGCTCGGCGATGAGCACCCGGAAGCCGGTGCCACCGCCATGCACGAACCGCACCAGTTCCGCATTGGTGGAGTCGATCTGGGCGACGCACCGGATTCCACCGGATCCGCGACGGGTGAAACGGGTCTCGGCTCCGACGAGGTCGGCGATGGCGGCTGCATCTAGATCGGGGCCGCCCACAGGAGGGGTGAAGGACACGGCTGGCAGCCTAGCGTGACTCGGCGGGCCGTCCGGGACCATCGTGTGGCGTTCCTCACATGGACCGCCGCTCGGACAACCGAATGGAGAGACGGAGCGGAGGGATCGGCCGACCGGCTAGTCTCGCCGTCATGGACATCGACATCCACACCACGGCGGGCAAGATCGCTGATCTGGGCCGTCGCATCGACGAGGCCGTCAATGCGGCCTCCCCCGCCGCCTGTCGAGAAGCAGCACGCCGCCGGGAAGATGACCGCCCGGGAGCGCGTCCTGACGCTTCTGGACGAGGGCTCCTTCTCCGAGCTCGACGAGTTCGCCCGGCACCGCTCCCACAATTTCGGGATGGACAACCGCCGGCCCTACACCGACGGCGTCATCACCGGCGTCGGGGCGATCCACGGCCGTCCGGTCTGCGTGTTCAGCCAGGATGTCACGATCTTCGGCGGATCCCTGGGCAAGGTCTACGGCGAGAAGATCTGCAAGATCATCGACTTCGCGGTCAAGACCGGCTGCCCGCTGATCGGCATCAACGAGGGCGGCGGGGCGCGAATCCAGGAGGGGGTCTCCTCGCTGGCGATGTACGGCGAGATCTTCCGGCGCAACACCCGGGCCTCCGGCGTCATCCCGCAGATCTCGGTGATCATGGGGGCCGCGGCCGGCGGGCACGTCTACTCCCCCGCCCTCACCGACTTCATCGTGATGGTCGACCAGACCTCCCAGATGTTCATCACCGGCCCGGCCGTGGTGAGGGAGGTCACCGGCGAGGACGTCTCCCTGGAGGAGCTCGGCGGGGCCCGGACCCACTCCGAGGTCTCCGGCAACTCCCACTACCTGGCCGCCGACGAGGCCGACGCCCTGGAGTACGTCCGCGACCTCATCAGCTACCTGCCGCAGAACAACCTCGAGGACCCTCCGGTCTACGACGAGGGCGAGGTCGACCTCACCATCACCGACCACGACCGGGAGCTGGACGCCCTCATCCCCGACTCCCCCGAACCAGCCCTACGACATGCACGAGGTGATCAACACCGTGCTGGACGAGGACACCTTCATGGAGATCCATGAGCTGTTCGCGCCCAATGTGCTGTGCGGCTTCGGACGGATCGAGGGGCGGGCGATCGGGGTGGTCGCCAACCAGCCGCTGGTCAACGCCGGAACCCTCGACATCGACGCCTCCGAGAAGGCGGCCCGGTTCGTGCGCACCTGCGACTCCTTCAACATCCCGGTGCTCACCTTCGTCGACACCCCGGGATTCCTGCCCGGCGTCCAGCAGGAGCACCGCGGCATCATCCGGCGCGGGGCCAAGCTCATCTACGCCTACGGCGAGGCCACCGTGCCGCTGCTGACCGTCATCACCCGCAAGGCCTACGGCGGCGCCTACATCGTGATGGGCTCCAAGACCCTGGGCGCCGACGTCAACCTGGCCTGGCCGACCGCCCAGATCGCGGTGATGGGGGCCGACGGGGCGGTGAACATCCTGCACCGCAAGGATCTGGCGAACGCCGAGGACCCGGCGACCCTGCGCAGCCAGCTGGTCGACGAGTACGAGACGTCGATGTCGAACCCCTACGTGGCCGCCGAGTCCGGATACATCGACCAGGTGATCCACCCCCACGAGACCCGCGAGACGGTGATCCGCACGCTGCGGCTGCTGCGCACCAAGCGCGAGGCGCTGCCGCCCAAGAAGCATGGGAACATTCCGCTATGAGTGCCATCGAGAACCTCCCGGCCGACGAGTCGGAGGCCCCGAAGATCGAGGTGCTCCGCGGCAATCTCAGCGACGAGGAGCTGGGGGCGCTGGTCGCCGTGCTGGCCGTGGCGACCCGACCCGGGCCCACTCCCTACGTTCCCGAGGATCGGCCGGCGGCATTCGGCTGGCGGTCCTACTGGCGTGCTCTCCGCGAACCGTTCATGCCCGGTCGTGCCGCCTGGCAGGGATCCCTGCGGCGGTACTGATGGCCGGGCGCTACCGCTTCGTGCTGGCCTCGAAGTCGCCGGCCCGGCTCGCCAGCCTGCACTCGGCCGGCATCGACCCCGAGGTGAGGGTCTCCGGGGCCGACGAGACGCGGCGCCCCGGGGAGCGCGCCGTCGACCTCACCGCGAGACTGGCCGAGCTGAAGGCGACCAGCGTCGTGGCGGACCTGACGATCACCGGGCCCACCATCGTGGTCGCCTGCGACTCGGTGCTTGACCTGGACGGCCGGGTTCTCGGCAAGCCGCACACCGCCGAGACGGCGATGCGCTGGTGGTACCGGCTCCGCGGGCGCAGCGGCGTCCTGGTCACCGGCCACCACATCTGCGTCATCGACGAGTCCGGGCGCCGGGACGCCACCCGGGTCGGCCAGACCACCGTCACCTTCGCCGACCTCACCGACGACGAGGTCCGCAGCTACGCCGACACCGGGGAGCCGCAGAGGGTCGCCGGGGCCTTCACCCTCGACGGGTACGGCGGGGCCTTCATCACCCGGATCGACGGCGATCCGCACAATGTCACCGGGATCTCGCTGCCGCTGGTGCGCCAGATGCTGCTCGACATGGATGTCGCGTGGGAGGGACTGTGGGACAGGGGAGACGACTCTCCCGCGTCCCTCGACTGACCGGCAGCTGACGGCACGGTGAACATTTCACTCGCGTAACAGCCCTTCACGGCCAGATCCCGCGCAAAACCCCCGATCCGCGAGTGAAATGTCGCGCGAACCATCAACCTGTGTTTTTGCTTTGGACGCCGAAATAGGTACGTTGAGAGGGATTTGTCGACTTCGACCGCCTATTGAACAGGAGCAGAACATGGGTGTGATTCTTCGTTCGGCATCGTGGCATGAGAGAGGAGCAGCCCCTGTCAGCCGCGCCATTTCGACAAGTTCGGCGCTCATCGTCTGGACCGCGGCGACCGCTGCGGTCTGGGGTCTGTTGAGCGTGCGGGCACTTCCGACTCCGGTTCTGACGACCCTCGGAATCGGCGCGCTGATCGTGGCGGCAGTGCTGGTGATGAGGTCGGTGGCCAAGGCGCCGGTCCGGCTGACCCGCGCCATGTGGCAACTGATCTCGCTGATGTCTCCGACGGCGCTGCTGATGGCGACATTCCCCCTCATCATCGGCGATATCGCGGCGATCGGGCAGGTCAAGGCGATTCTCGCCGTCTCGGTGGCCGTTCCGTGGATCTCGGCGGCCACCACGATGCCCGTCTACGGGCAGCTCTCCGACGTCGACCGCGACGACGAGCCGGCGTTCTTCCGGGCGTTCATGAGCATTCTGCCGGCGGTGCTGGCATGGAGCATCGCCCCGATTCTGGCCTTCGCGGCGGTCGTGGGAGCGTTCCTCGGCTGGCGGCCGAACCTGATGGGGCTCTTCCTGGTCGGTCTCACCGTCAACGTGCTGTTCTCCCACATGCTCATCGCGGTGCAGGAGACTCACCGGTTCGCCATCGTGGTGGCGTCCTGGGCGTGCTACGCGGGAACGCTGTTTCTCGCCCCGCAGCTCTGGTACCTGGCACCCCTGGCCGGCTGTGTCCCGGTGCTCGTGGTGCTGCGCAGGGCCTGGCCGGCGGTACTGAGGCCGCGCCGGGTCGACGCCGGGGCGGTGGCCCGCGATGTGGGCTACGGACTCAGGGTCCCGGAAAAGTCGTTTCTCCTTCCTGTGATCGAGCTGTGATCAGAGTGTGAGGACCAGGTCACAGGTCGCCAACGGGTCCCAGGCCGCACGCCGGATCGCCCGCGCGATGTTCGCCTCACCCCTCATCCGGTGAATACCGATCGCCACACTGCGCAGGGTGGCCATCACCTGAGGCGCCGACCCAGTCCTGGCCTGGTGCCTGTCCTCGTCGAAGGTCACATCACGGACCCAGTGCAACCGGTTCTCCACACCCCAATGACCGCGCACCCACGCCGCGAGCCGGGCCGGTGGTGCATCGGGCAGGCCGGCCGAGGTGATGAGGTAGACCACCTCCGTGGTCTTTTTCTGGCCCCGGGTGGCGACCCGGCGCAACTGGGCGACCTGCACCGCCCCCTCAAACCCGAGATTCTCGGGTGCCTGGACGACCTTCAGAGTCCGCCGGACCCTGCGCCCATGAGACTTCTCATCTCCACGTGTCCTGCCGGAACCCGTGACCACGGCAGGCCCTTCAATCGCTTGTGCAGTCCCGGCTGGTTGGATTTCACGGTGAACACGTAGTCGGCGCCGGCGGCCAGGATCGCGGTCGCGGTCCAGGGTCTCGGAAAAGTCGTTTCTCCTTCCTGTGATCGAGCTGTGATCAGAGTGTGAGGACCAGGTCGCAGGTGGCCAACGGGTCCCAGGCCGCACGCCGGATCGCCCGCGCGATGTTCACCTCACCCCTCATCCGGTGAATGCCGATCGCCACGCTCCTCAGGGTGGCCATCACCTGAGGCGCCGAACCAGTCCTGGCCTGGTGCCTGTCCTCGTCGAAGGTCACATCACGGACCCAGTGCAACCGGTTCTCCACAGCCCAATGACCGCGCACCCACGCCGCGATCCGGGCCGGCGGCGCCGCCGGCAGACCGGCCGAGGTGACCAGATACACCACCTCCGTGGTCTTCCTCCCCTTCCGGGTGGCCACCCGGCGCAACTGAGCGACCTGCACCGCCCCCTCAAACCCCAGATCCGCGGGTGCCTGGACGACCTTCAGAGTCCGCCGGACCCTGCGCCCATGAGACTTCTCCACCTCGACGTGTCCTGCCGGAACCCGTGACCACGGCAGGGACTTCAACCTCTTGTGCAGTCCCGGCTGGTTAGCCTTGACCGTGAACACATAGTCCGCACCGGCGGCCAGGATCGCGGTCGCGGTAGCGGTCTGGGTATGCAGAGCATCAGCGGTGATCACCGCACCCCTCACCCGCTCGCCGAGCGCGGCGATGAGGTCGGGCAGGGCCGGGATCTCGTTGGACTTCGCATCCACGGCCTGCTGGGCGACCACGGTGCCGCTGGCATGGTCGAGGGCTGCGACCAGATGCCGGGCCTGTGCGGTCTGCGATCGGGAGCCGCGCAGGGTCTTCCCGTCCACAGCGATGACACGGCGCCCGTCGATGGTGGTGGTGCGGGTCCAGGCGTACAGACACAGCTCGGCGTCCAGAGCGCCGGCATCCAGGCGTGAGAACAGCTTGCGCAGGTTCGACTCGCCGGGGGCCGCGCGCAGCCCGAACCCGGCCAGCGTGCCCTCGGCGAGGATGGCGGCCCATTCGCCGATCGCGGTGAAGCCCCGGCATCCGGCCAGGGTCGCCGAGATCGCCAGGAGGAGCAGTCCCGTCAGGGGGTATCTCTTGCCTCGGGGTTTGCGGGGGTCGGGGACCCGGGCCAGGTGATCGGCCAGCCGGGGGTTTGGTGCGGGCGTGTCAGGGATGCGGACGGCGGGTGCGGTGGGGGAGGATGGCATCGCGGGCGAGGTTCCTTGCGGCTGGATGTTGGTAGGGGTACTTCCATCCAAACCGTGCGGGTCCTCGCCCGCCTGTATGACACGCCGAGAGGGGCTTAACCCCTAGTCACAGACGACACTCCCGACTTTTCCGTGGCCCTGGCTACGGACTGCTGTACGGCTCGGTGCTGTGGGTGGACAAGTTTCTGTTCATCGTCCTTTATCAGGGCGATTTCAACATCGTGCTGCTCTATGTGGCGCTGATTCCCGTAGTCGTCGCGCAGGCCGCCTATTTCGCCTCGCAGTACCAGGAGCTCCAGACGATTGTCGACGGGCTGCGCCTGTCCCTCGAGAATCGGCCCATCGGCAGCCTGGAGCACGACACCGACGTCGCGGACCGGCGGTGCAGAGGGGTGACCTCGCGCACGATCGCGGTGGCGGGGGCGACGGCGGTGGGAATGCTGCTGTGCTCGCCGGTGCTCGGCGTGCGCCCGACCCTGCTCCAGCTCGCGCTCTTCGCGGCCCCGCTGTGGTTCCTCGGCGCCAGCCTGATGGCCTTCCACCTTGCACAGGTGGCCGGACGCCGGGACGCCGGGATCCTGTGCGCCGCGCATCTTGCGGTGAGCTGCGCGGCCATCGCTCTGCTGCCCCCGGTGATCGCCCTCGCCGTGATCGTGGCCGCGGACGTGGTGCTCCTCAGACGCGGCGGGCGCACGCTGAGGTCGGTGTTCTCGACCTTCGGATACGAACTCTTCTGGAAGAAGGCGATCGCATGGTGAGAAAGACCTACTATCGCAGACCGGGCGATCCGACGGAGCTGCCCGAGGTGGACGTCGCGATCGTGATGGAGTCCACCTACCCGTTCCTCAAGGGCGGCGTCTCCGGGGTGGTGCACGACATCGTGACCCACAACCCGGACCTGATCTTCGGCATCATCCACATCTCCTGGGACTCCGACAGCCCGTCCGAGGACCTGTACGGCGTGCCCGACAACGTGGCCTGGGTCGATGTGCTCTACCTGTCCCTCGGTGAGGAGGCGAAAGGCCTTCCAGCGGTCCAGCCAGCCCGAGCCCGGCGTCGACTACGGCGTCATGACGCGGCGTCTCCTCGGAGCCGTCGAGGCGCTGAGCGCCAACGATCCGGCCCCGTTGTGGTCTCTCTACGACGACGCCGTCAATCCGCTGACCCGTCGCGAACGGCTGTGGCCGGTGCTCTCCACAGCGGAGTTCATGGAGGCCTGCGTCGCCGGCGCTCCCCAGGACTCCCCACTGACCCTGGCGGAGCTCTTCTGGAACCTGCGCGACTTCTTCAGCCTGGGCTACGCGCTGACCGACCGGGTGTATCCGAGGGCGAAGGTCTACCACGCCCACACCACCGGCTACGCCAGCCTGATCGCGGCCTGCGCCGCGCGCCAGCACGACCGGTCGTTCCTGCTCACCGAGCACAACCTCTACCTGCGCGACACGATCAACACCCTGCTCGGGCGCGATATGAACCTGCCGGTCTCGCGGTACAGCTACCGCGACCTGCCCGAGGACCCGGTGGACCGGATGTGGGTGCGCTGGTGGTGCGACCTGGGCGCCGCGCTCTATCCCTCGGCCGATCACATCACCTACCTGTATCCGGCGGCGGTGAAGGAGGCGATCGAGCTCGGCGCCGACGAGTCGCGCACCGAGGTGCTGCCCAACGGCCTGAGCTGGGACGCCTTCGCCTACGGGCGGGCGCGGCGGAAGCGGCCGATCGAGGAGATCGCCGCGGGAGAGCACAGCCCGTGGCGGTTCGCGTGCATCGCGCGAGTGGTGCCGATCAAGGGCATCATCGAGATGATCGACATCGCGGCCGAGGCCGTCTCGCGCGGATACCGGGATTTCGAGATCGACGTCCTCGGGCCGACCGAGCACGTTCCGGAGTACTACCAGGAGTGCCTCCGGCATGTGCAGGAGACCGGCATGCAGGATGTCGTGACCTTCCGGGGAACGGTCGCGGTGCGCGAGTGCCTGCACGACTACGACGCCCTCGTCCTCTCGTCGTTCAATGAGGGCCAGCCGCTCGTCGTCCTCGAGGCGATGGCGTGCGGCCTGCCGGTGATCGGCACCGACGTGGGCGGTATGGATCACACCGTGACCATCCCGGTGACCGCGCCGGACGGAACCGTCATCGGACCGTGCGGAGAACTGGTCGAGCCGGTGGACGTCACGGCCTTCGCCGACCAGCTGTGCCGCCTCATGGACGATCCCGCGCGGTATCTGGAGTGGCACGAGAACGCGCTGAGACGCCTGCAGGCGGAGTTCATGATCGACACGATCATGGGCCGGTACAACGCGATCTACCGTCGCCTCGGCGCCGGCGGCGCGCAGTGGACGCCGATCCGGCCGCAGCCCGCCGACCTCGGCGAGGGCCCGGCCGACATCTCCACCGAGGTGCGGATGGCCTACCGACCTGGCTCTCTGCGAAAGATCTTCGCCGACGGATATCTCGGCCACCGGGTCGGATAGCCGGTATGGCTCCGTCACTGGCATGGCTCAGGTACGCCGGCCCGCTCACCGGCGATGAGCTGGAGCGCGCCGCGGGGCGGTTCCGCGCGGTGATCCTGCAGCCCTGGGAGGAGGACGCGGCCCGCCGGCTCAAGGCGGCCGACCCGAACACCGTGGTGCTGGCCTACCAGTGCCTGTCATCGGTGCGGATCTACGAGTCCGGACCGCGCTACAGCTCCGGCGTCTCACCGCAGGCGGCCGAGGCCGCCGGCACCTACGCGATGCGCGACGGCGATCTCATCGAGTGGAAGGGATACCCCGGCCACTACCAGCAGAAGGTCTGGGACCCCGCCTACCGGGACCTCTGGGTGCGCAGCGTGGTCTCGTGGATGAGCGGATCGGCCTTCGACGGGGTGATGACCGACAACGACGTGTACGACGACTACTACGGGCACGGCATCGATCCTGCGGTGCTGCGCGAGGGGCTCGACCGGCTGATCGACGACGCCGGTGCGGCGCTGGCGGGGATCGGCAAGCTCCTGGTGCCCAACATCGCAGAGGCCCGCCGGCAGCCCGGTCGCTGGACCCGCCACTCGCGGTTCGGCGGCGGCTTCGAGGAGTGCTTCCTGGGATGGGGGACGGCTCCGGACGAATGGCTCGACGCCGAGGGCTGCCTGACTCAGCTGCCGGAGCTGACGGCGCCCGGGCTGACGATCGCCCGGGTGCCCGGCGACGGGACGCCGGGGGATCCCGGACTGACCCTGGCCCTGGCCGCCGCGTGGGTCTTCGCGCCGGAGTCCGACGTCGCGGTGACGGCGACCTCGCACGACGGTTACGCGGCGATGCCGCTGATCGAGATGCCCGATCTCGGGCGGCCGGTGAGGCCGTGGATGCAGCCCGTGCCCGGCTGCTTCTCCCGGCGTCTGACCAATGGCACTGCCATGGTCAATCTGAGCGCCACCGAGGTGACGCTCGACGGTGTGAGACTGGGGCCGAGAAAGGGCTGCCTGCAAGTCGGCGTCAGGGCTGGCGCAGGGTGAGGGCGGCGACGCCGTTCGAGACCGTGTAGGCCCCCTCCCACCCCTTGCCGGAGAAGACCAGGGACTGCTGGCCGTCGGCAGAGATGACATATCCGGCGTCCCTCAGCCGGGAGCGCAGGAACCGGTAGGTCTGGCCGCCCTGGGAGGGGTCGATCACCAGAGTGATGTTGTTCGGGTTGTCGACCTGATAGTCGATGATGAGATCCGCCGGCAGCGGGAACTCCCCCGGCCCGTTGCCGAATCCCATGGCGCGCAGGGTCGAGGCCTCGATGCCGTCGGAGGCAGCCGGCTGCGTCGGAGAGGACGGGGAGGCCGCAGGCGAAGCGGCAGCAGACGACGAGACAGAGGTTCGGGCCGCTCCCGGGGCTCCCCCGGCGTCGGCCGGGGAGCCGCATCCGGCCAGCGCGACCGCGACCAGCAGCCCGGCCAGACCGGCCCCGGATCGACGCGCACTCACCCCGACACTGTATTCCGGGTCTGTCAACCGCCTCACTTCAGATTCCAACGGACTCATTCCAGCGGATCGCGCCAGATCGGGCAGGACATGCACCGGGGCCCGCCCCGGCCCGAGCCCAGTTCGGAGCCGGCGATCGTGAGCACCTCGATCCCGGCCTTCTCCAGGCGGGTGTTGGTGCGGGTGTTCCGGTCGTAGCCGACCACCAGCCTCGGCGCCAGGGCCAGCGTGTTGTTGCCGTCGTCCCACTGCTCCCGCTCGGCGGTCACCGGGTCCAGGGCGGTGTCGATGACCCTCAGCCGATCGATCTCCATCGCCGCCGCGGCCGCCTCGACGAAGGGCCGGGGCTCCCCGACCCGGATGCCGTCGCCGTCGGGGGTCAGTTCCAGCGCCATCAGGGTGTCGGCCACCGGCGGGTACATCACCACGGCGTCGGTGTCGACCATCGTGCAGATGGTGTCCAGGTGCATGGTGGCCCGCTGCTGATCGATCGGGACGGCGAGCACCGTCCGCGCCTCGCCGAGCTCGAAGGCCATCCGGGCGAGCCGCTGCGCCCCGGCCGGAGTGGTCCGCTCGCCGACGCCCACCGCCATCACCCCCGATGTCAGGTGCAGCACGTCTCCGCCCTCCAGATTCTCCTGGCGCCAGCCGTAGCAGGGAGTGTGGCCGGCGAACCTCGGATGGAGGTCGTAGATCAGCTCGGTGAGCCTGGTCTCGCGGCGGCGGGCGGGCATGGTGAGCGAGGTGACGGCCGGATGTCGGCCCACCCAGACGCTGGAGTCGCGGGTGAACAGCAGATTGGGCATCGGGGCGATGACGAATTCCTCGGGGGCGAGCAGGGCGGTCACCAGGCTGCGCGGGGCGGCCGGCTCCAGGCGCGACAGCTCGCCATTGGACAGGCCCGCCATCAGGACCTCCGCGAGCCCCTCGCTGGACAGCTCCGACAGCCGGACGCGCAGGTAGCCGCGCACCTCGTCGCCCAGCTTCAGGCTCGACAGCGCGTCGTAGATCGCCCGCGAGCGCGCCTCCGGGTCCTCCAGGACCTGCTCCAGCAGGTCGCGCAGCAGCAGGACCTCGACGCCGTGGTCGGCGAGCAGCTGGGCGAATGCGTCATGGTCGCGCTGGGCCTGGTCGACCCACGGCAGCCCGTCGAAGAGCAGGGCGTCGCTGTTTCGAGGGGTGAGACGCCGCAGCTCGTTGCCGGGACGATGCAGCATCACGGCGCGCAGCCGCCCCACCTCCGAGTGCACCTCGCACGGTGTGATGTCCATGCGCCGACGATATCCCCACACCGCGCTCGGGCCGCCCCGCGAAGTCGAGCGCCCGGCAGAATTCATCAGCTCATAGAGTGCAGTCATGACAGACACAGCACTGCCGCACGTCCTGATCACCGGCGGTTCGCGGGGCATCGGCCGCGCCATCGCCCGCGAGCTGGGCCGCGATCATCACATTCTGGTGGGCGGCACCCGCCTCGAGACGGTGCAGCCGGTGGTGGACGAGCTGCCCTCGGCCGAGCCCTTCGTCTGCGACCTGGCCGACGAGCGGGCCACCGCCGAGGCCGCCTCCCGCCTCACCCGTCTCGACGCCCTGGTGAACTCGGCCGGGATCGGCTCACAGGGCCCCGGCGAGATCGGGGAGGCTTCCCGCGCGGAGTGGCGGCGGGTCCTGGAGCTGGATGTGGTGGCCGTGGCGGACCTCACCCGCCTGGTGCTGCCCCTGCTGCGCGCCGCCCGCGGAGAAGTCGTGATGATCAACTCGGGCTCGGGGATCAACCGCCCCGGGCCGGGCGGCGGCATCTACGCCGCCGCGAAGCACGCGCTGCGGGCGCTCACCGATGCGCTGCGCGAGGAGGAGCGCGGCACGGTGAGGGTGACGTCGATCCACCCGGGGCGGGTGGACACCGACATGCAGGTCGCTCTGCAGGCGTCCTCCGGCCGGCCCTACGTGCCCAGCGAGCACCTGCGCCCCGAGTCGGTGGCGGCGACGGTCCGAACCGTCCTGGAGGCCTCCGGCGAGGCGATGATCGAGGAGCTGTCGATCCGCCCGGTCTTCCGGCGCTGATCCGGGACCGGGCCTCGATGACTCACGACCTGTCCGATCCGACCACCCTGTCTCTGCTGCGAATGGTGGGCCTGGGGCTGGTCCCCGACCTGTTCGGCCCCTCCATGGGCGCCGCGCCGGGCCAGACGCCGACCGCCCCTGACCTGACGGACACCGTCTCGGCGGTCGGCGCCCTCCAGTCCCAGGACTGGAACGGGGCTCTGCACACCCTGGCGACCCGCGACCGGAATCACAGCCTGGTTGCGGTGCGCCGGGCCTTCGACGGCGGGGGTCTGGTGCGCACCTGGCCGATGCGCGGCACCCTGCACACGGTGGCCGCCGCCGACCTGCCGTGGCTGCTGAGCGCCACCAGGGACCGGACCGGCCGGCTGACGGCGCGCAGACGGGCCCAGCTGGGAATCTCCGAGCAGGTGCTCGAGAACGCCCTTGAAGTGGCCCATCGCATGCTGTCGCTGCGCCGGTGCACTCGCGGCGAGGTGGTCGAGGAGTGGCGCTCCGAGGGGCTGATCGAGGAGGTTCCGGGGCGGGCCTACCACCTCTTCATGACCCTGTGCTATCGCGGGCACCTAGCCCTGGGACCGATCGGTCCCGACGGCGGCCAGCTGGTGGTCGAGCTCTCTGTAGCTGAGCCGATCGGCGACCCGCTGGCTGCCTATGTGCGCAGATACTTCACCAGTCATGGCCCCGCCACCCTGGAGGATCTGGCCCGGTGGAGCGGTCTCACCAAGACCGTCCTGAAGCGCTACGCGATCGCCGCGCGGGATCGCGGAGAGCTGGCGAGTACGGTCGCCGCCGGGCGCGAGTTGTGGCACCGACCCGGCCTGGACGCCATCCCCGGCGATGTCCTGGACGCCGCCGCCCGGATGGTCCTGCTGTCCGGGTTCGACGAACTCATCCTGGGCTACCGGGACCGGTCGTGCACCCTGGCTCCCGAGTTGGAGACCCGCATCTGCCCCGGCGGCAACGGCATGTTCAAGCACACCATCGTCGAGGGCGGCCGGGTGGTGGGCACCTGGCGGCGCGACCGGACCGGCGACCCCGTGCCGGAGTTCTTCGCCACCGCCACGAAGCGGCGGCTGAAGAGCTTCGGGGACGCCGTCCGGCGGATGCCCGCGTAAGCTGTCCGCCCGAGATCAGGCCTGGTAGTACCCCTGGTAAGCGCAGTCGAAGGGCGCGTTGCCGTGCATCCGGTGCTCGATCGCCGAGACCACGACCTGCTTGGCGGTGCGGGCGGCGTCCAACGGCGTCGCCCCCTTGGCGAGCTCGGCGGTGACCGCTGCCGCCAGTGTGCAGCCGGCCCCCGACACCCGCTCCTCACCGACCGCGGGCACCTCGAGGACCTCGAGGGTCTGGCCGTCGTAGAAGACGTCGAGAGCGGTGCCGGTGTCCAGCAGGGTGCCGGCCTTGGCGAGCACGGCGGGAACTCCCTGGTCGTGGATGCGCTTCGCGGCGTCCTTGAGGGCGTCCACCGAGGTGATCTCGTCGACCCCGGCGAGGATCTGGGTCTCGAAGAGGTTCGGGGTGACCATGGTGGCCAGCGGCAGCAGCTTCTCGCGCAGCGCATTGTCGGTGTCCAGCGCGGCGCCGGCCTCCTGGCCCTTGCAGATGAGCACCGGGTCGAGGACGACCTTGCCGAACCGGTACTTCTTGAGCGCCGCCTCCACCGCCTCGATGGTGGCGGGGACGCCGAGCATGCCGATCTTGACGGCGTCGATGGTTCCGTGGACCGAGACCGCAGCCTCGATCTGGTCGGAGATCACCTGGGGATCGATCGGCACGAATCGATGGGCCCAGCCGTTGGCCGGGTCGAAGGACACGATGCAGGTCAGCGAGGTGCATCCGAACACGCCGAGCTGATGGAAGGTCTTGATGTCGGTCTGGGCTCCGGCCCCGCCGGAGGCCTCGGAGCCCGCAATGGCAAGTGCAATCTTCGTCATCCCACCAGTTCTACCCGTCAGACGCCCAGCGCGCATCCCGACTCATTACCGAGCCTGCCGTCGCCGATGCCCGCATATCTGGTCAGAGCACCGAGATACTCCTCACGAGCCTCGGGATGCGCACCCCAGTCGAGAGTCACTTGCGGCGCTGGGCGAGCAGGGCGCGACCCATCGCCAGGGTCTCCCGACCGCTGACCGGCGTCACCTTGCCGCTCACCAAATCGTCCAGCCGCCGGTTGATCGTCTCGTCCCAGGCGGCATCGATCTCGGCCTGCTCAGCATCATCGACCTGCTGCAGGGCGAGCACAGCGATCTCACGCTCGTCGGCATCAAGGGCCTTGCCCGCCTCAATGTAGTCCGCCAGCTTCGGAGTCATGCGTCCAGTGTACGGCCACGAGCCGGCATCGGAAGATATGCGTAGTAGAGACGCCGGTCGCTTCTCTTTCATGAACCAGCAGAGTCGCGCTCTCCCACTGCGCGGCGGCCAGAAGCGTCTACAAGACGGAGCTCAACAGCGTCTACAGGACGGTGCCGAACAGCGTCTACAGGACGACGCCGGCGCCTCCGTCGTGCTCGCAGATCACCCCGGGCGCCCCGGCCAGCGACACCTCGATCCGGCGTCGGTGGGACGCCGTCATCTCGGGCAGGCCGTCCTCGGGGAACCAGCCGACCTCGCTGGACTCGTCGTCGGAGACCCGGGCGTCCCCGTCGACCCATCGGCACAGGAAGTCGTGGTCGAGGAACCGGCAGCGATCCCCGTTGCCGTAGACCAGGGTCTCCTCGGCGCACACCCGGACGAACCGCTGCACCTCAATGCGCACCCCGGCCTCCTCTGCCGCCTCCCTCACCACGGTCTCGCTCGGCAGCTCGCCGGGCTCCACGATGCCGCAGATCGGGGTCCATCTCCCGTTGTCACGGCGTCTCACCAGGAGGATCTCGCGGGTGCCCCGCGGCCCCGGACGCCACACCGTGGCCGAGGAGCCGATCAGCCACAGCTCGCGGTGCCCGATGTCGGTGCGCAGATCGGTGATGAATCCGGGTGTGCCCATGGCTCGACCGTACCGGCCCCGGTGCATCCTCCGGCAGGGTGTCGGCGGCGTCATCTAAAGTGGCCGACATGACGAGCACCGCAACGACCTCCGCACGTTCCGCATGGGGCTGGGGGTTGTCCACCGTCCACGACAACGGGACGGTCCTGGACACCTGGTTCCCCCGGCCGGCCCTCGGAGAGGCGGAGGAGTCCCGCCCGCCGGAGGGGCTTCTCAAGGCTGCCGCGGTCGATCGCGACGCCATCCGCAAGGTGCACCACGAGGTCGTGCTCACCTCGATCGACCTGGACGCCGCGCCGGCCGGCGTCTCCGACGCCTATCTGAGGCTCCACCTGCTCTCCCACCGACTGGTCGCCCCCCGCACCATCAACCTGGACGGCATCTTCGGGGTGCTTCCCAACAACGTCTGGACGACGACCGGTCCGCTGCGCGTCGAGGACTACCCCGAGGCGGCTCTTGAGGCCCGCATCGCCGGCACTCCGCTCACCGTGCTGCTGATCGACAAGTTCCCCCGGATGACCGACTTCGTGGTGCCGACCGGGGTGCGGATCGGCAATGCGGACCGGATCCGGCTGGGCGCCCACCTGGCCGAGGGCACCACGGTGATGCACGAGGGCTTCGTCAACTACAACGCCGGCACCCTCGGCACCTCGATGGTCGAGGGGCGGATCTCCCAGGGGGTCGTCGTCGAGGACGGCTCCGACATCGGCGGCGGGGCCTCCATCATGGGCACCCTGTCGGGCGGCGGCAGGGAGCAGGTCACGATCGGAAAGGGATGCCTGCTCGGCGCCGAGGCGGGGATCGGGATCTCGATGGGCGACAACTGCGTCGTGGAGGCGGGCCTCTACGTGACGGCCGGCACCAAGGTGACGCTGCCCGACGGCTCGGTGGTCAAGGCCCGCGAGCTCTCCGGCTCCCCGAACATCCTGTTCATCCGCGACTCGGTCACCGGGGCGGTGCGGGCGCTGGGCCGCAAGGGATCCAGGGTCGAGCTCAACTCCGCCCTGCACAAGAACTGACTCCCATGGCGCGCAGATCGACCCCCCGCAGAGCCATCAGGACCAGACGCCGGTGGCTCCGGTCGTCGGCTGCCCTGCTGGTGATCCTGGCGCTGCTCGCCGGACTCGGCTACGGCGGCTGGCGCCTCTGGCAGAAGACCAACTCGCTCTTCCAGCCTCCCCCGGTCAACGAGGGATGCCAGGCCACCGTCGGCGGCAAGAGCTACACCCTGGACCTGGAGCAGTCCAGCAACGCCGCCATCATCAGCGCCGAGGCCATCCGGCGAGGGCTTCCCGCCAGGGCGGCCAGCATCGCGCTGGCCACCGCGATGCAGGAGTCCGGGCTGCGCAATCTCGACTACGGCGACCGCGACTCGATCGGGCTGTTCCAGCAGCGTCCCTCCCAGGGCTGGGGCACCGAGGCGCAGATCAAGGACCCGTGGTACTCCAGCGGGAAGTTCTACGACGAGCTGGTCAAGGTCCGCGGCTGGCAGACCGAGGACATCAACGACGTCGCCCAGTCGGTGCAGAAGTCCGGCGTCCCCGACGGCTATCGCAAGCACGCCGACGATGCGAAGGCCTGGGCGAGCGTCCTCACCGGACAGTCCCCCCGGGCGCTGAGCTGCGTCAACCGATCCAGCCAGGCCGGCAAGGCCTCCGCGCTGGCTTCCACCGCCGTCAAGGGCCTCGCCGGGCGCGCCACCGTCAGCTCCTCCGGGACGACTGTCACCATCCGTGCCACCCGCACCGATGCCGTGTGGGCCGGGGTGGCCCTCACGATGGCCAGCACCGACACCGCACCGATCGCCTCGGCCACCGTCGGCACCACCGGATGGACCCTCGATCCCAAGCAGTACGCCGGATGGACCGCTGCCGCCGGTCCCTCCTCCAGCCCTTCGGCACAGGCCCCGGCGACCACCGGGACCGTGAAGACTCTGGGCTGATTCACAGGTGCTCCACACGCGACTCGCTATGGAAGTGGAGTAGAAGGAGCAGCATGGATCTTCGGACCGACCGACGGACTGCCAGACGCCTCACCGTCATCGCACTGCTCCTGCCCCTGCTGGCGGGATGCGCGCACAGCAACGGCGGCGAGGCTTCGGGAACGGGCAGCCCGATCTCCCCCTCCGCATCGGAGTCGAGGCCGGCACCCGCGCCGACGTCGGCTTCATCGGCCGCCTCAACCCCCTCGGCCACCCCCTTCGATCTGCGGTCGGAGCTCACCGGGCTGGTCTCGGACTCGAGCGTCGATCTCGAGATCGTGGTGGCCGGAACCGGATCATCGTCGACCGGCGTCGGAGAGGTGGACGCCGACACCGCCTGGTCGACGATGAAGGTGCCGATCGCCATCGCCGCCCTGCAGAACGGATCGGCCGAGATGGACGACGTCAAGGCGGCGATCACCCTGTCCGACAATGACGCCGCCATCGACCTGTGGAACTCCCTCGGTGCCGGTGACGATGCCGCCAACACGGTCCAGGCCGTGATCCGCCGGTTCGGGGACTCCCGCACCGTCGTGCTGCCCGACGACCGGGCCGGCGCCGACGAGCCCTTCGGCATGACCCGGTGGACGGCCGCCGACCAGGTGAGGTTCGTCGAGGGACTGGCCTGCACCACGGATCCCTCGGCCGTGAAGGTCCGCGACTACATGGGCCAGATCGATCCCTCGGAGCAGTTCGGGCTGGCCGGCGTCCACCCCTCGATGGTCAAGGCCGGATGGGGGAATGAGGACAACGGGGATTACACCGTCCGCCAGATGGCGATCCTGCCCCACGACGGCGGGTACTCGGCCGTGACCTTCATCGCCCAAGGCTCGGAGGATGAGGTCGACCGGACCGTCGCGAACCTCAAGACCTGGTTCGCCGCCCACCGCAAGGAGCTGCCGGTGAGGCACTGCTCATAGGCGGGGGGCAACCCCCCTGCACCCCCTGGCGGCGGCACCCTGCACACGGCGATCCGCCCCGCAGGCCACCAGCTCAGACCGACAACCTCCGGGCGGCGTCGACGATCTGCTCATCGGTGGCGGTGAGGCCGATCCGCACGTGATCGCTGGTCCCCTCGACGTAGAAGTCGCCCGGTGAGCACAGAATGCCCCGCTCGGCCAGCCAGTCGACGGTCGCGCGACAGTCCTCGCCGCGGGTGGCCCACAGGTAGATCGATCCCTGCGAGTCGTCGATCCGGAAACCGGCCTTCTCCAGAGCCGGCCGCAGCACCGCGCGGCGGCGCTGGTAGCGCTCCCGCTGCTCGGTGACGTCGGCGGTGTCGCCCAGGGCGACCCGCATCGCCTCGGCTATCGGCGCCGGCAGCATCAGCCCGGCATGCTTGCGGATGGCCAGCAGCTCGGAGGTGATCTCGGGATCGCCGACCACGAATCCGGCGCGGTATCCGGCCATATTCGACCGCTTGGACAGCGACATGCAGCTCAACAGGCCGGTGACCTCGCCGTCGCAGACCCGGGTGTCGAGCACCGAGATCGGCTCGGCGTCCCAGCTGAACTCGCCGTAGCACTCGTCGGAGGCGAGCACCGCTCCGGTCCGGCGGGCGAACTCCACCCAGGCGCGCATCTGCTCGAGCGAGAGCATCCGCCCCGACGGATTGGCCGGCGAGTTGATCCAGATCAGATCCGGCTCGCCGCTGATCTCCTCGGGAGAATCGGCTGCCTGGATCTGCGCCCCGCACAGCAGCGCCCCGACCCGGTAGGTCGGGTAGGCGCAGGTCGGGATGACGACGGTGGAGTCGGCTCCCAGACCGAGCTGTGAGGGCAGCGCCGCCACCAGCTCCTTGGTGCCGACCACCGGCAGCACGGACTTCTCGGTCAGCTCCGGGGCGCCCCAACGGCTGCTCATGTACTCCAGCACCGCGGTGCGCAGCGCCGGCGTCCCCCACACCTGCGGGTAGCCGTGGGCATCCGCGGACGCCGCCAGGGCCTCCCGCGCCAGCCGCGGGGTCGGGTCGACGGGGGTGCCCACCGACAGATCGATGAGACCGCCGGGGTGCTGGGAGGCACGGGACTTCGCCGCCTCGATGGTGTCCCACGGGAAGACGGGCAGACCCGCCGAGACCTTCCGGCGGGTCCGCACGCGCGTCTCGCTCATTCGCCCTGCGGGGGCAGCGCGGCGACCTCCGGATGGTCCTTGTGGGTCGGCCCGAGGCGGGCGGCGCCGCCCGGGGACCCCAGATCGCCGAAGAACTCGGTGTTGATCCGCAGGAAGTTCTGCTGATCGTCGGGCAGGTCGTCCTCGTAGTAGATGGCCTCCACCGGGCAGACCGGCTCGCAGGCGCCACAGTCCACGCACT
The DNA here is from genome assembly GCA_022647765.1 of Acidipropionibacterium sp. GTDB lineage: Bacteria > Actinomycetota > Actinomycetes > Propionibacteriales > Propionibacteriaceae > Acidipropionibacterium. The sequence continues at coordinate 188,698 of JALCLH010000003.1, read as the reverse complement.
CCTCGGGGTGGATGTACAGGCTGCGCTCCCCCTCGTAGATGCAATCGACCGGGCACTCCTCAACGCAGGCACGATCCTTGACGTCCACGCAGGGCAGACCGATGACGTATGTCACGTCGCTCTCCTCGAGTTTCTGTTGACCAGGGCATCCAGCGACCCGCGAGGGACGCCGGTGACAATCGCCACTACTCTATCTCTTCTGCACTACAGGACGTCGTTCGTGAGATTGCGGCCCTTCTCCGGCCTTCTCGGGCCGTCCGATGCACGAGCCCGGATGCGTGGCCCGCAGGCGCACGCTCACCGCGGCCGGAGCGTCGCGGGCGAGAGCCCGGATGCGTGGGGCCCGTGGACCGGTGGTCGTTCGAGGTCCACAACCTGCAGATGACGTCGCCCAGGACAACGACAGCGGAGGACCCCTCTCAACCGTGCCAGGGAGAAGATGCCGCCACAATCTTGCCAGGACGAGCGTGTCAGCACCCCGGGCCCCATGTTCTGAAGGGAAGTCTGACGGATTCTCGTTTGAACTCAAACGAGAATCCGTCAGACTTCCAATGCCCCTAACATCCGAACAGTTACGACTGTCAGTAGTCCGTGATGGGGTTGCACGATAAATCAAGATTCTCAGGAAAATAATCCTGCTCAACTCTTGCATCAGACCCCCGATCAGGGTAGTCTTTTCCCATGGACGACGTATCGGGATTCCGGACACGACTCCAGGCCATCAGAGAACAGCTCGACGGCCTGGACTACACAGTCCTGCCCCGCATGTCCGATGCGGAAATGGTTGCCACTATGACCGAGATGCGCGCGATCTCTGACCGCATGGTTGCCGGAGCCGCGGTGGTCACCGATGCGGTGGACAAGGCGAACGCGACCGACCACACCACCGGCACGCCACTGTCGGATTTCCTGGCCATGAAAGAAGGACGCACCTCCAGCCGGGGACTCGGGGAAGTGAAGCGCGCGTCGAAGATCGCCCACCATCCGGATGTGCGCGACGCCGCCCTCGCCGGTGACGTGTCCCCGGATCATGCGGCGGTCATCGGGGAGGAGATCCGCAATCTCCCCCGGGGTCAGATGAGTGGCGAGCAGGTCGACCGTGCCGCCGAACTCTTCCTCGACCGGGCGGCGACCACACCACCCGAACGCCTCCACAAAGCCACACAGTCCATCCTGGAGGAAGTCGCACCCGAGACCGTGCCCTCACCCGGTGATGAGGCCGGCCAGGATCGCCGCGCAGCGGAGCCGGGCCATCAAGAACCGGCGGCTGGCATGGGGGTCCGACGGGGAGGGGTCGACCTGGTTCTCCGGACAACTACCCGACCTGGAAGCCCAACAACTCATCGGCACCCTGCCAGGCCTTCAGCGAGAAGGGCCGACGTGCCGAGCGCGACGAGGCCCAAGCGTTGAGAACCCAGCGCGACGAAGGGGGACATCAATGCCCTCCGAGTACCTCGGCCGCGCGCGTCGAGCTGGAGCACCGGGAAGGCCCGGACCACCTGGACAGCGGATGGCCGACGCCCTGGTCGACATGGTCACCCAGATGGCCAGCCTCGAGAAGATCCCCGTCAGCGGGCGGTCAGACACCACGGCTCGTCGTCACCTTGAACTACAGGATCTTCACGACTGCCCTGGCCGGCGAGCATCGCCGCCGGGCCTGGTCCACGGGACCATCGGTGAGATTCCCGTGGATGCGGGATCGTTGCGGCGGATGTGCTGCGATGCCGGGATTCTCCCCGTGGTGCTGAGCGGGGAATCCCAGGTGCTCGATGAGGGCCAGGAACACCGCCTGGTCACCGGAGCGATCCGGCGGGCCCTGGAATTGCGGGACGGTGGTTGCATATTCCCAGGCTGCACAGTTCCGGCGAATTTATGCCAGGCCCATCACATCATTCCATGGTGGGATGAGGGTCCGACATCCCTGGACAACCTTTGCCTCGTCTGCCGTCATCATCATGCTTTGGTGGAACCCGACAGGTATCACTCGAGGGACCAGTGGAGGATCGTTGTCGACCCCAACACGAGAATACCGCGGATGCTGCCACCGGAACGGTTGAAGAACCACCTTCCACAATCCCCGGTCACCTCGACCACCGACAGAACGGGGTTCGCGAACATGGGGGAGGAACCTGCCCCAACCGGGGCCCCGAGTTCCGGGGAGAGCTCCGCCCAGACCGTGGACTCAGATCCCGGGGAGGATTCTGCTCAGGCTGTCCTGGTGGCGTGAGCGGTTGCCGAGGAAGGACTCTGCCCAGACCGCAGATCCAGCCGACGGAGAGAAGTCTGACGGCTTGTCGTTTGAACTCACGCGAGAATCCGTCACACTTTCGACTCCGGCCAAGCCGTCCTGGCGGCCTGACCGGCTACTGGGGAGAACTCCCCTCGGGCTCGATCATCTACCGGCAGACCACCTCGTCGGTCGGGTCGTAGCGCCAGAAGAAGTTCTCCTTCTTCGCCACTGCGCCGTCCTTCCAGAACAGCCGCGAGTAGCTCACGTCGAAGCCCGGGGAGGCCGACTGCGGATGGCACTGGGGATCGTTGGAGACGACCGTGCGAGCATCGACCCAGTTCGATCTCACCGGATCGCTCGCGGTGATCCGCTGCCAGGTGGGGGTGGACCACATCTTCACCGTGATCGACCCGGTGCCGTCCTCCGGAGCCTTCTTCGTGAACGCCTGGACCAGGACGCCGTAGCGGGTGTCGTTGCGGAACTTGAGGTCGAGCGAACCGTAGTAGAGAGTCGCCTCCCGACCCATCGGATAGCGGGAGAAGTACAGCGAGTGCGGATGGTGCTCGACGTCGGTCATCCCGGCGAAGAAGGCGGCGTTGAAGGTGGTGGTCGCCGACTGCGAGATCCCGCCGGCCGACTCCTGCCGCATCTGGTCCCCCGAGATCACCCAGCCGTCGACATATCCCTTCGCTGCGGTGCGGGGGCCCAGCACCTTGTCCATGCTGAAAGTCTCGCCGGGAGCCAGGTAGGTGTTATTGATCGTGTTCGCGGCGATCGTGAGGTTGGTGTTGCGATAGGCGGCATAGGGGAACTGGGTGGTGAACTCCCCGATCACCTGGGTGACGCCGGCCTTGCGGGCGTCCTCGGTGGTGAAGGCGGCGGGCACCGCGGTGATCCGGGCGGTGACCTTCCGCCGATCGCCCGATGCGGTCAGGGCCGGCCGAACGGCCTTGCTGAACTCCTCGACGCCCAGCCCCTGTCCATCGACGGAGGGCTGGATGGCGGGCTTGCCGCCGGACATGACGATTCTGGCGTCCTTGCCGGCGCTCAGGCCGAGCTTCTCACGGGCCGGCTCGCTGGCCCGGTAGAGCCGATTCATGTCGGTGCTTGCGGTGAGCGTGCCACCGCCGCTGCTCACGCTGGTCGCCTCGGCGATCTGGGCGGTGGTGACGACCACATTCCCCTTGTCGGTGGCCACCGTGACGGGCCCGGACAGGGTGGGTCGCAGGGTGTCGTCGACCACCCTTGGCGGCCTCGGCGTCGGTGATCGCCGGGTCCCGATGAGTCACTGCGGCCGGAATCGGAGCCGGGTCTGTCCTCGGCCAGGCCCCGGCGATACTGCCGGCGGTGGCGGCGGCGTCCAGGGTGCGTCCCTGGACCGCCTTCCTGGTGACGATCCGGGTGCCTTCGAGCCTCACCGTGGCATCCTGAGCACCCACCAAGAAACGCGCGGACTGGCCGGAGACCGCGGCGTTCAGCTGCTTCTGGTCGACCGAGCTGACGACCCCGACGCGCGCGCCGCCGCGCAGGCTGTTCCAGATCGCCCGCGGACTCCAGGAGTCCGCCGGATCGACCTGAGCCATGGTGGCCTGCCAGTCGACCGACAGTCCGGAGGCGGCCGGGTTCAGAGACGCCGTGGTTCCGCCGGAGCTGATCCGCACCGGCCGCTCCAGAACCGGGGCCAGTGCCTGCTGGACCTTCGCCTGCGCCTGATCGCGGTCCAGTCCGCCGACCGGCACACCCTGGATCTCGGTGCGGGCGGGCAACAGCTTCGACGTCATCAGATGACCGGCGACATACCCGCCGCCACCAACGACGACCACCGCGACAAAAGCGCCGATCAGCGCCCGGCGTCGCCATTTCGATGGGTGTCTGATCGTCTCGTCGATGCCGTCGCCCACCCTGGTATCCCCTCTGGTCCGCCCTGTGCTGGTTCACTCTGTGCCGGCCCGCGGCCGACTGGTCCTGCGGGGTGCACGCATTGTAAGCAGATTCCGGACGGGCGCTGCTCCGCGGTCAGGACGCGGCCCGATAGACCAGGTCGACGATCCGGGCGTAATCGACCGGGTTCGCCCGGCCGACATCGGTGCCGAGCCGGTGACGGGCGCCGGTCATCAGTCCGAGGGCCAGATCACGATCGCGGTCGACGAGGGTGAGGGTTCCGGTCCACCCGGTGTGGCCGATACTGCCCGGAGTCGGAGAGCTCCCGAAGGGCGGATAGGGATCGCCGGCGGACGGCGCCACCCGCCAGCCCAGGGCATGGCTGGACTGCGCACTACTGGATCGCACATCACTGGACCGCGAGCTACTGGATGCAGTACTGGATTCTGCGCGCGGCGGCGTCTCACCCTGCGGAGAGGCGAAGAGCCGCCACACCTCGGGGTCGATGTACTGCTCCCCCTCGAGGCGGCCCTGCCCCAGTCCCAGCCGCAGCAGCACGGCGAGATCCCGCGAGTCGGTGAACAGCCCGGCGTGCCCGGAGACGCCGGCCATGCAGTACCAGGCCTTCTCGTCGTGCACCTGGCCGCGCAGTGTGTACCGCCTCAACGGCGCCGGGCCGCCGTCGGGCCCTGGGTTGCCGTAGGGGACTGCACCGTAGTCGACCGATCCGCCCCGGGTGTTGCCCTGCGGCTCGGTGGCGGCGATCTGGTCGGCGTCGATCCCCTTGTCCAGAGGATTGAAGAGAGTCCGGCCCAGGCCCAGACGCCGGTACAGGGCCCTCCTCCAGATAGCGGTCGAGACGCCGCCCGACGATCTGCTCGACCAGCAGGCCGAGAATCATGTAGTCCAGATCGGAGTAGCAGTAGCCCTCGTGCGGCGGCCGGGAGGACGGCGTCCGGCAGATCGTCGCGATGATCCGCTCGCGGGGCACGGGGCTCTCCGGAGTGCCCGAGCAGTACAGCTCCCCGGCCGCCCCCGGATCGAAGTAGCGCGGATCGGCGATGAGACCGGCCTCGTGGCGCAGCAGGTCCGCGACCGTGACCGTCCGGCGACCGGCGTCACCGAATCGCTGCCAGCCCGGGAACTCGCAGACCGGCCGGTCGAGATCCAGCCGCCCCTGACCCACCAGCATCATCAGGGCCAGGTTGGTGGCCCACATCTTGGTGTTGGAGGCCAGGTCGAACAGGGTGGACGCCGTCGCCGGCACCCGCTCGTCCTTCGGGAGCAGGACGGCCGGAGGGGTGACGCGGACGCCGCCCCCAGGGGAAGCAGTCGTCGAAGCGGCGGCCGACGGCGTCGCATAGCGCAGCGCGTCCCCGCAGCAGTGCCGATGAATCACCCCGCCGCTGCGCACGACGACCAGGCTCGCCGAGGTGAGATCCCCGGCAGCCTGGTCGTCGAGATACCGGTCGAGAGCCGACCAGTCCATACCGAGCGCCGCCCTATCAGTACATATCGCGCTACATCTGAATTGCCGATGCCGCCCGAGACTACTTCGCGGCGGGAACCGGCAGCGCGGCGTTGATGGCGTCCACCGAGGCCTTCGCGTCCCCGAACAGCATCTGGGTGTTGTCCTTGAAGAACAGCGGGTTCTCCACACCGGCGTAGCCGGGCTTCATGGACCGCTTGAAGACGACGACCTGACGGCCCTCCCAGACGTGCAGCACCGGCATCCCGGAGATCGGGGTGCCCGGATCCATCGCGGCCGGGTTGACGGTGTCGTTGGCGCCGATCACCAGGACGATGTCGGTCTCGGCGAAGTCGTCATTGATCTCATCCATCTCCATGACGATGTCGTAGGGCACATGGGCCTCGGCGAGCAGCACATTCATGTGGCCGGGCAGACGGCCCGCCACCGGGTGGATCGCGAACCTCACCTCGACCCCCTGATCGCGCAGCCGCTTGGCCAGCTCGGCCACCGGGTACTGCGCCTGGGCCACCGCCATCCCGTATCCGGGAGCGATGATCACCGAGGAGGCGTCGGTCAGCTGACCGGCCAGATCCTCGGCGGTGGTCTCGTGGATCTCGCCCTGGGGGCCGTCCGCGGTGATCGCCGGGGCGTCTCCGAATCCGCCCAGGATCACCGAGACGAAGGAGCGGTTCATCGCGCGGCACATGATGAAGGACAGGATCGCGCCGGAGAAGCCGACCAGGGCGCCGGTGATGGTGAGCACCGGGATGTGCAGGCTGAACCCGGAGAAGGCCGCCGCCCAGCCCGAGTAGCTGTTCAGCATCGAGATGACGACCGGCATGTCGGCCCCGCCGATCGCCGCCACCAGGTGGAAGCCGAGGAACAGCGACAGCACGGTGAGGATCGCCAGGGCCAGCCAGGCGGCCGTCCCATTGACATTGGAGAACCAGATGCCGCAGGCGATGATGATGATCACCAGGGCCAGGTTGATCCAGTTGCGGCCGGGGATGGCCAGCGGCTTCGAGGCGATCTTGCCCGACAGCTTGCCCCAGGCCACGATCGACCCGGTGAAGGTGACGGCGCCGATGAACACGCCGATCCAGATCTCGGAGCGCTGGAAGGTGGAGGCCAGCGGCCCGTCCTCCATGAAGGCGTTGAAGCCGATCAGCACGGCAGCCAGGCCGACGAAGGAGTGCAGCTGGGCGATGAGCTCGGGCATCCCGGTCATCTCGACCTTGACGGCCTTCCAGACGCCGATCGCGGCGCCGATGAGCATCGGCACGAAGAGCAGCAGCAGGGTCACCGACTGGTAGTCGGGCAGCTTGGTCAGCCAGACGATCGAGGCGACGATCGCGATGATCATGCCCAGCACGCCGAAGGCGTTGCCGAGCTTGGAGGTCTCGAACTTCGACAGTCCGGCCAGGGCGAGGATGAACAGCAGCCCCGCAACGATGTAACAGGCGTCGACGAAATTCGTCAGCCGCCCTGAAACCAGCATCACAGCAGTCATCGATCAGGCCTTCCTGAACATCTTGAGCATTCGTTCGGTCACTGTGAATCCGCCGAACACGTTGATGCTGGCGATCAGCACGGTGATCGCAGCAATGATCCGGATGGTCCAGGAGCCCGACCCCAGCTGGGTGATGGCCCCGACCATGATGATCCCGGAGATGGCGTTGGTGACGCTCATCAGCGGGGTGTGAAGGGCGTGGGAGACGTTCCAGACGACGTAGTAGCCGACCACGACGGCCACCGCGAAGGTCCCGAACAGAGCCACGAACTCGGCCGGGGCGAAGGTCAGCAGGGCGATCACGACGATCGCCAGGACGCCGACGATCCCGAAGGTCTGGGTCCACGGCCGCGGCGTCTTCTCGACCTTGGCCGGTTCGGCGGCGGGCTTCGCGACGGGAGCCGGAGCCGCTGCCACCTGGACCGGTGGCGGCGGGAAGGTGACCTCGCCGTCCTTGGAGACGGTCATGGTGCGGATCACCTCGTCGTCGAAGTCGATGACGAACTGTCCGTCCTTCTCCGGGGTGGCCAGCTTGACCAGGTTGACCAGGTTGGTGCCGTAGAGCTGGGAGGACTGCCCGGCCAGCCGCGAGGGCAGGTCGGTGTAGCCGATGATGGTGACGCCGCCCTCGGTGACGTACTTCTCGCCCGGGTGGGTGAGGACGCAGTTGCCACCGCCCAGGGCGGCCAGGTCGACGATGACGCTGCCCGGCCTCATCGCCGCGACCATCTCCTCGGTGATGAGTTTGGGGGACGGGCGTCCCGGGATCGCCGCGGTGGTGATGATGACGTCGCAGACCTCGGCCTGCTCCATGTACAGCTCGGCGGCCCGGACGTTGTAGTCGTCGGAGGTCTCCTTGGCGTAGCCGTCGGAGGAGACGCCCTGGTCGGCGGTGGCGGTGCGCACATGCAGGAACCGCGCGCCCATCGACTCCACCTGCTCGGCGGTCTCGGGACGGACGTCGGTGGCGAAGACCTCCGCGCCCATCGAGTTCGCCGCGCCGAGGGCGGCCAGCCCGGCCACTCCGGTGCCGATCACGAAGACCTTGGCCGGGGGCACCTTGCCGGCGGCGGTGACCTGGCCGCCGAAGGTCCGGCCGTAGGCGAAGGCCGCCTCGACGACCGCCCGGTAGCCGGAGATGTTCGCCATCGAGGACAGCGCGTCCATCGACTGGGCCCGCGAGATCCGCGGCACCATGTCCATCGACATCCCGGTGACGCCGGCTGCCGCCAGCTTCTCAGTGAGCTCGGTGCCCTGGCGGGGAGCCAGGAAGGTCACCAGGACCGCGCCGGAGTGCAGCAGCGCGATCTCCTGATCGGTCGGCGGGTTGACCGCCAGCACCAGGTCGCAGCCCCATACCTCGTCGACTGCGGCGAGGGTGGCTCCGGCCTTCTCGTAGTCTGCATCGGGTAGTGCGGCGCGTTCCCCGGCGCCGCGCTCCACCATGACGTCGTAGCCCAGCTTGATCAGTCGAGGAACTGTCACCGGCGTGGCTGCGACCCTGTTCTCACCCGCGAGAGACTCCCGCGGAATTCCAATCCTCATGGCCCCGATGATAAGTCTCTCGACATCAAGGGATTTTTTCGGGGTCCTCCACCGGGTGGACGACCGCCACCCGGGGCGGCCAGCCCGCGCGCAGCCTCATCCTCATGCCGTCGTGGAATCTCACGAACAGCAGGACGCCGATCACCGTCAGACCGGTGGCGATGGATCCGATCAGCAGGGTCCAGCGCGGTCCCCAGGCGTCTCCGATCCATCCGATCACCGGAGCTCCGATCGGCGTCCCGCCCATGAAGATCGCCATGTAGAGGGCCATCACCCGGCCCCGGACGTCGGGGTCGGAGGCCATCTGGACGGTGGCATTGGCGCTGGTCATCACGGTGAGGGCGAACAGCCCGACGGGCACCAGGGTGATGGCGTACACGAGATAGCTCGGCGCCAGGCCGAGAACGGCGGTGAAGATCGCGAAACCGGCCAGCGGGATGAGCAGGGTCCGCAGTCTGGGGTGGGCGCGACGGGCCGCCAGCAGGGCGGCCGCCAGCGTGCCGACCGCCATGATGGAGCCGAGCAGCCCGTACTCCCCCGGGCCCTTGCGAAACACCTTGGTGGCCATCAGGGCGTTGGTGATCTGGAAGTTCATCCCGAAGGTCCCGAGCATGAAGACGATCACCATCGGAACCAGGATGTCCGGGCGTCCGCGCACATAGCGGAGCCCCTCGCGCACCGCCCCCTTGCCGCGCCGGGCCGGGGCCGGGGTGAGCAGGCTGCGGTCCATCATGGCCAGCGAGACGATCACCGCCGCGAAGCTCACCGCGTTGATGAGCAGGCAGGCCGGCACTCCGACCCCGGCGATCAGCAGGCCGCCGATGCCCGGACCGAGCAGCCGGGCGCAGTTGAACTGGGTGGAGTTGAGGCCGACGGCATTGGGCACCAGGCGCATCGGCACCATCTCGGGCACGAAGGACTGGCGCACCGGGTTGTCCAGGGAGCTGATCGCGCCCTGGATCAGGGCGATCAGGAGGACGTGCCACAGCTGGATGACGCCGGTGGCGTCCAGGATCCACAGCGCCAGGGCGTTGACCGCCAGCAGGCTCTGGGTGATGTAGAGCAGGGTGTGCTTGGGCCAGCGGTCGGCGACCGCGCCCATCGTCGGCGCCAGCACCGCGATGGGCAGGAACTGCAGCGCGGTGACATATCCCAGGGCGGTGGACGAGTGGTCGGTGAGCTGGGTGAGCACCATCCAGTCCTGAGCGGTGCGCCCCACCCACAGGCCGAGGTTGGAGACCAGGGAGCCGGCGAAGTACCAGGCGTAGTTGACGACGGCGAAGGAGGCGAAGGTGCGTCCGAGCTGGGATCCGACGGCCCGGTTCATGCCCGGCCGACCCGGGTCAGAATGCCGGCGGCGCGGGACAGGGTCGCCAGCTCCTCGGCCGGCAGGCCCTCCAGGTGCTGCATCATCCAGGTGTCCCGACTGTCGAGCACCTGTCCGATCACGGCCCGGCCCTGGTCGGTGAGGCTCACCAGGACCGATCTTGAGTCCTCGGCGTTCGGCTGGCGGCGGACCAGTCCCCGCTGCTCCAGCACATTGATGGTGCGAGTCATCGCGGGGGTGGAGACGCGCTCCCGCTCGGCCAGGGCGGTCGGCGTCTGCGCGGCCTTCCGCACCGCGAAGAGCACGCTGATCTGGTGCGGCGGGATCTCGCCGGCCGACTCGAAGCGCACCCGCCGGGCGATGATCTGGCAGGCCAGCCGCACGTCGTTGGCCAGTTCCGCCAGCTCGGGCCCTGACTGCTTGGGTTCTGCCTGTGCAGCGGGTTCAGATGCCATCCAGTGACCTCCAGTAATTAGTTCTGGTAATTACCTTAAGTCACTAGTCAAGCCGTCTGATCCCAGGGTCAGGGCGCCGGGGGCTCTCAGCCGCGCGACAGTCTCTCCGCGAATGCCAGTCCGACCTTCTCAGCAGAAGGCGACTTCTCCTCGTCCCACACGTCCTCGTATATAGAGGAGACAAGGGGCCAGATCGTCTGGATGCCGGCATCCACAGAGTCGAGACCCTCGGCCAATGATCCCAGCACGACAAAGTCATGGGGAATGATTCGGCCCGCGGCGTCTTTCCGCTCCAGCGGATCCGAGAACCTGAGTGCGACTCCTTCACCGGTGCGCCGATACACCGACACCTTGTCCTCCAGCCCGGAGTAGGCGCGCTCATAGGCAGCCAGCGGATCGGAATACCCGCCATAGAGCAAGAACCGGAACCCCCATGACCGGCCCCGCGTGGCCCAGATAAGACTCATTAGATAGACCTCACGATGAGGTGTTCCTCAGTACCTTGCTCCAAGTCACGCTTAAACTCCGCAAGCAGTGCTCCGGCAAAGTCATTATTCGAAACAGCCTCTTCCAGGAACTCTGTGAGTCGCTCCTGCCCTAGGGCAAGACCCACAGCCAGCGCGCGCATGATCACCTTCACCAGTTTGGGGTCTACTTTCTTCCCGATCTTAGGAACCATCGCCAAGAACGTGTTCACAGCCTTGATAGCCCCGGCTCCAGTCGCCATCTTTGCAAATGCACCGCCATTATCGATCAACTTGTGCAATGTTTGGAGTGGAATTCCAAGGTTCCTCGCATGCTTTGCCGCTTTCTCGAGGGGTAACAGCGACGCCACTGGAGCAATGAGGTCGACCCCCACACGCTCAGCGACCTCAATCTTGCCGGGCTCGAACTTCGCCGAAGACAGGAGCATGAAATCTTGACCAATAGACAGTGCATCGGGATGATCCACAAATTCCTGAAGCTTCGCACGAAGTGCGGCGACATCATCCCCAACCTTGAGGATCACGAGATCCTTAAACTTCTCCGCATCAAGGTCAGGATGCAGATCCGCCTTGGACAGGGCGAATATCCAGATTCGAGGGAACTTCGTCAGCTTTGCACCATCAGACAGAATGTCTTTCTTGAGATTGCTGATGCCATTTCCAATGGCCCACAATAGGGACTTGAGGTACTTCTTCTCCTCCCCCTGATAGTCTAGAAGTTTCTGGCCGTCGACAAGAATGAGGGCAACATCAGACTTCAAGAGACCGCGAAACATCTCGATTCTTCGTGTGGCCTCTTCTGCGCTGCTTGGATCCTCCTCAAACCATTCTCCAGGATAGTCATGCCAGACCAGACGCAGCGCGTCGAACTGAGATTTCACCTCTCCTTCGAAGTGATTCGCATTCGGTTCCAATCTGAACGAGTATGACGACGCAGCGAAACGAGTTGTGCTGGGTGCAGTTGCCGCATCACGCATCCCAAGATAGTTATGACTCAGCCGTAGCCCTTGACTCATATCATCGGCCACCACATGATATCGACTGTCTTTCAAGAAGGAGGGTTCTTGAGCTGCTCCGTAAAAAGACGAGAGCAGAACGGTCTTGCCTGATCCACTCGCCCCGAAGACTGCGATGTGCTGCTCTTCGATCTTCATGGGACTGAACCCTAGCAGCCACGGGCACCGCCAACCGGTGGAGCAGACATTCACCGCGGTACCCAGGTCCTATCTCTTGACCGCTGTGGAACTTCTGCCCTCCATTACCACTGGCCCCCTGCCCAAGACGACAGCAGGCAAAGTGGGCGAATGCAGCGGAGTTCCGCTGCATTCGCCCACTTTGCCTGCATCGGTGGGACGAGGCCTTCCGAGCTAGGACGCCACCCTGCCCGGAAACCACCTCTACTTCGCCAGCAGCTGCTGGGCGACCTCGACCACATGATCGGGAGTGATGCCGAACTCCTCGAAGCACTTGGAGCCCGCGGCCGAGGCGCCGAAATGCTCGATCGACACCGAAGCGCCGGCGCATCCGACGTACTTCGCCCAGCCCATCGAGATCCCGGCCTCCACCGACACCCTCGCTGTCACCGCGGCCGGAAGCACCGACTCCTGGTAGGCCGCATCCTGAGCATCGAACCACTCCTGACACGGCATCGAGACCACCCGGGTCGGCGTCCCGGCAGCCTCCAACGCCTTCTGGGCCTCCAGAGCCACACCCACCTCCGAACCCGTCCCGATCAGAATCACCGTCGGATCGGCGCTTGCCTCCGAGAGCACATAGGCGCCCTTGACCACACCCTCGGCCGACGCGTAGGTGCTGCGATCCACCGTCGGCAGGTCCTGGCGCGAGAGCACCAGCCCGGCCGGACGATCCGTGTGCTCCAACACCGTCCGCCACGCCACCGCGGTCTCATTCGCATCGGCCGGACGCACCACGTCCAGCCCCGGAATCGCCCGGCACGCCGCCAGATGCTCGATCGGCTGATGAGTCGGACCGTCCTCGCCCACACCCACCGAATCGTGAGTCCACACGAACACCGTCGGAATCCCCATCAGCGCGGCCAACCGCACCGCCGGGCGCATGTAGTCCGAGAACACGAAGAAGGTGCCGCCGTAGGGCCGGGTCAGCCCCGACAGCGTGATCCCATTGAGGATCCCACCCATCCCATGCTCACGAATACCGAAGTGAAGGGTCCGCCCGTACGGCCCGCCCGGGTTCTTGTCGTCGGCCCGGTCGGCCGGCAGGAAGGAGTCGGCCCCCTTGATCGTCGTGTTGTTCGACCCGGCCAGATCGGCCGAACCGCCCCACAGCTCCGGCAGCTGCGGACCCAGCGCGCTCAGCACCGCACCCGAGGCCTTCCTGGTGCTCATCTTCCCCGGCTCGAAGACCGGCAGCTCCAGATCGGCGGGCAGCCTGCGAGACCGCAGCCTCTCCAGCAGCTCCGCCTTCTCCGGATTGGCCTGCGCCCAGGCCGCGAAGGACTCGTCCCAGGCCGCACGGGCCGCCCGGTTCCGCTCGGCGAAGGCCTTGCGGGTCGCGGCGACCACCGACTCGTCGACCGCGAACGGGGCATCCTCGAAGCCCAGCAGCTTCTTCAGCGCCGAGATCTCCTCGCCGCCGAGCTTGGAGCCGTGCACCGACTCCGAACCCTGCTTGGAGGGCAGCGGCCAGCCGATGACCGTGGTCACCTTGATGAACGACGGCTTGTCGGTGACCGCCTTGGCGGCCTCGACGGCGTCGGCCAGAGCCTGGACGTCCTCGGAGTAGCCGGTGCCGCCGTGAGTGAAGTCGACACTCTGGACATGCCAGCCGTAGGCCTCGTAGCGGGCGCAGACATCCTCGGTGAAGGCGATATTCGTCTCGCCCTCGATGGTGATCCGGTTGTCGTCGTAGAACAGGATGAGGTTGCCCAGCTCCTGGGTGCCGGCCAGCGAGGAGGCCTCCGAGGAGACCCCCTCCTGGAGGCAGCCGTCCCCGGCGATCGCATACACGTAATGATCGAAGGGGCTCGTCCCGGCAGGAGCGTCGGGATCGAGCAGGCCGCGCTCGCGACGGGCGGCCATCGCCATCCCGACGGCATTGGAGATGCCGGCGCCCAGCGGGCCGGTCGTGGTCTCGATGAACTTGGTGTGACCGTACTCGGGGTGCCCCGGGGTCTTCGACCCCCAGGTGCGCAGCGACTCCAGATCCTCCAGCTCCAGGCCCAGACCGGCCAGATACAGCTCGGTGTACTGGGTCAGCGAGGAGTGGCCGGCCGACATCACGAACCGGTCGCGCCCCAGCCACTTCTCATCATCGGGATCGATGTTGAGCACCTTGTGGTAGAGCAGGTAGCCCAGCGGGGCCAGCGAGATCGCGGTGCCCGGGTGGCCGTTGCCGACCTTCTCCACGGCGTCGGCGGCCAGCACCCGCGCCGTGTCCACGGCCTTCGCGTCCGTCTCGGTCCATTCAAGATGTGCCACTGTGTGATGTCCTCTCATGATGTGCCCCGGTCCGGCGATCACCGGACCGGGGCGCGGGTGTGTCAGCCGGTGCCACCGGCCAGTTTCGGTTCATGCTGCCCGTAGACGTTCTGGTAACGAGCGTACAGACGATCGACGGTCTGCTGCGCAATGGGAACGGGCTCGCCCATCTGTGCAGATACATAGACGGTCTGGGCGACCTCCTCGCACATCGCCGCCGCCTTGACAGCGACATTCGCGTCCTTGCCGACGGTGAAGGGCCCGTGGTTGGCCATCAGGACGGCCTTCGAGCGGTGTCCCCTCAGAGTCTCCACGATCCCGCGGCCGATCGAGTCGTCGCCGATCACCGCGAGCGGGCCGACCGGGATCTCGCCGCCGAACTCGTCGGCCATCATGGTGAGCACGCAGGGGATCGGCCGGCGGCGGGCCGCCCACGCCGTCGCATAGGTGGAATGGGTGTGCACCACCCCGCCCACCTGGTCCATGTGCTGGTACACGTAGCCGTGCGCGAAGACGTCCGAGGAGGGGCTGAGCGAGGCCCCCGCCGCGTCGTCGACCGTTCCACTCCCGTCCTTCCCACCCTCGATCTTGTGCCCCGCCAGGTCGCAGACCACCATGTTCTCCGGGGTGAGCAGCTCGTAGGGCACCCCGGAGGGCTTGATCACCAGGAGGTCGGTGCCGATCTCATCGGCGGACCGGATCCGCTGGGAGACATTCCCGGCGGTCCAGACCACCAGGTTCCAGCGGATCAGCTCGCCGTGCAGCCGGGCCACCTCCCGCCGGGCGGCCCGGATCTCCTGGCGAAGCCTCGGAGAGAGATCGTCGATCCTGATCATTGTGAGGGCTGATCCTCGATGAAGGCGTCCTCGGAGTGGTCCCCCTCGCGGCGCAGCAGCGGCCCGCGCTTCTTCTCGGCGCGGATGTGGGCGTCGCGACGGATCTCCTTGAGGCGGTGCATCACCGGGTTGGCTCCCCGGCCGAAGTAGTCGTGCAACTTCTGGTACTCCGCGTAGAGCTCGTCGTACTGCCCGGCGCGCTCCTCGTCGACCTGGTAGACGCCCTCCTCCTTGGCTCCCATGGCCGCCGAGGCGGCCCTCACATCGGGGTAGACGCCGGCCGCGACGGCGCCGAAGACCGCCGAGCCGCGGGCCCCCGGCTGGGTGGTGAGGCCCAGCGAGAGCGGCACCCGGCAGATATCGCAGAGCAGCTGCATCAGGAAGCCGTTCTTGGTGAGCCCGCCGGCGACCACCAGCTCGTTGATCGCCACCCCGGCATTGCGGAAGGACTCGATGATCGCCCGTGCGCCGAAGGCGGTGGACTCCAGCAGCGCCCGGTACTGATCCTCGGGGGTGGTGGTGAGCGTCTGGCCGACCATCAGGCCGGACAGGTTCGCGTCGGCCAGCACCGACCGGTTGCCGTTGTGCCAGTCCAGGCCGATCAGGCCGTGGGCGCCGACCTCCTGGTCGCGGCACTTCTCGGTGAGCAGGTCGTGGACGCTGATCCCGCGCCGGGCCGCCTCGTCGGTGTAGGACTGCGGCACGCAGTTCTCGATGAACCAGGCGAAGATGTCGCCGACCGCGGTCTGGCCGGCCTCGAATCCCCAGGAGCCGTCGACCACCCCGCCGTCGACCACCCCGAACATCCCGGGGACCTCCTTGAGCTCGGGTCCGGGCACGATGTAGCAGGCCGAGGTGCCCATGATGGCGGTCATCTGGCCGTTCTCGACCGCCTGGACGGCGGCCGCGGTGACGTGGGCGTCGATATTGCCCGAGGCGACGGCGATCCCCTCCGGCAGTCCGAGCCTGCTCGCCCACTCGGCGGTCAGCCCGCCGACCTTGGCTCCCAGCGGAAGCACCGGGGCGTTCATCTTGGACTCGAAGACATCCTCGAACTCGGGGTTGAGGTTGCGCAGGAATTCCTTGGAGGGGTACTTCCCGTCCTGGAACATCCGCTTGTAGCCGGAGTCTCCGGCGGCGAAGGTGAGGGTGCCGGTGAGGGTCCAGGTGAGCCAGTCCAGGGCGTCGACGAAGACGTCGGCGGCGGCATAGACCCCGGGGGCCCATTCCAGGGTCTCCAGCACCTTCGGCATCAGCATCTCCGCCGAGAGGATTCCGCCGTAGCGGGCCAGCCAGGGCTCCCGGCGCACCTGGGCCAGCTTGACGATCCGGTCGGCCTGGTCCTGGGCGCCGTGGTGCTTCCACAGCTTGACCCAGGCGTGCGGCTCGTTGGCGAACTCGTCGAGCTCGCACACCGGCGTCCCGTCGGCGGTGCAGGCGACCACGGTGGCCGAGGTGAAGTCCAGCCCGATGCCGATCACATCGGCCGGGTCGACCCCGGAGTCCTTGAGGGCTCCCGGGACGATGTGCTCGAGGGTCTCGATGTAGTCGGCCGGGGACTGCAGGGCGAAGTCGGGGGGAAGCTGCTGGCCGTCGGCGGCGTCCAGGCTGCGATCCATGACGCCGTGCGGATACTCGTAGACGTCGGTGCCCATCTCGGCGCCGTCGCTGGCGCGAACCACCAGGGCGCGTCCCGACAGTGTGCCGTAGTCGAGACCGATGATGTATTTCTCTGACATGGGATTCCTACCTCTGTGTAGGTGTGAATTGCGTAGGTGTGAGTTGTGTGAATGTGAGTGAGATGCGAACTGGATACGGCTGGAGCCGACCGGCGGGAAGGGTCTCCCCGCCGGTCGGCCGCAGGAATGGTGTGACGCGGGCTGGATCTTGGCCGGTAGAGCCGGGTGGTCAGTCCTTCCAGGGGCGCTGGGCCCAGAATCCGTCGCCGACGAAGAGCTTGTCGACCTGCTCCTGAAGGACGCCGGTCTCGAGCAGGAAGTCCAGCAGGGTGTAGCGGGTGCGGATCATCTGGCAGCGGATGTAGGTCTCGTGGAAGCGCTCCTCGGTGAGCCCGATCTGGCTCGGGTGGTAGACGCCGCCGACCTCCTTGAGGATCTCCTCGACCTTCTCGGCGGGGATCACCTGCTCGGCGCAGCGCTTCTGGATGGAGGGCCACTTCTGCTCGATGAGCTCCAGGCGGGCCCGCAGCTGCTCGGCGGTGATGTACTTGTCCATCGTCTGCTTGACGGCGGGCTCGAGCATGTCGCCGGTGAAGTTGCGGCGCACCTTGGCCTCCATCTCGGCGGCGCTGGGCCACTTGGCGACCGCGGCGTCGATGTCGATGGAGCCTGAAGTCCAGCTGCAGGATGTTGGACCACAGGGCGAGCACCGCGATGGTGCCCAGGCCGACCTTCATGCCGTGGGTGAGCGGCGGCTCCTGGTCCATCCCGAGCTTCTCCATCTCCCAGGTGTGGGAGAACTGGTGGCCGGCGCCGGATGCCGGGCGGGAGCTGACGCGGTACTTCTGCATCGCCAGCCCGGACATCACCAGGCCCTCGACCAGCCCCTCGAGGGAGTTGGGATTGCCGGCGGCCAGGCCCTTCGGGTCAGAGACGGCGTCGAGCAGCGGGCCCTGGACCAGATCCCAGACCTCCCTGTCGATGGGCTCGATGCCGAGCTCGTCGGCGATGATCCAGTCGGCCCCGGCCGGGATCTTCTCGATGAGATCGCCCAGACCGGTCGCGGTGCACCGCTGCGGGGCGGCGGCCATCGTCGGCAGGTCGGCGATCAGCGCCTGGGGAGCCCGGCAGCTCATGGTGTGCTTGAAGCCGTTCTCGGTGATCGAGGAGCCGAAGGCGGCGTAGCCGTCCATCGAGGCGGCGGTGCAGACATTCATGTAACGGCGTCCGAGTTCGTCGGAGGCGCGCTTGGTGAGGTCGTTGAGGGTGCCCGAGCCGATCGAGCAGGCGATGACGCCGTCCAGGGGAGCCAGCTGGTCGCGGATCTTCTCGACGTTCTCGTAGGAGGCGTAGAGGGTGGGCCGGGCCGGGAAGATCACCGGCTCCACCAGCTCCACCCCGGCGTCGAGGAGGGAGGCCTTGACCGCTTCGCCGGCAACCCCCCAGGTGTTCCCGTCGGCGATGATGATGCCCTTCGCGTCGCCGAAGAGCTTGGTGAACACCGCTCCCGTCTGGTCAAGGACTCCGTGCCCCATGACCACCACGTCGGTGTCGTCGGAGTCGGCCAGGGCCTTCTCAATGAGTTCGGACATGTTCTTCCTCTCGTGAATACTGGTAAGTGAGTGGGCGCCGCCGGCCGGCGGCGGGGACCGGATCTTCCCGGATCAGTGCTTCTCGGCCTCGTGGTCGACCAGCTCGTGGATCAGCGACTGCATCAGCGGGAAGGACCGCATGTACTTGTCCAGGTAGAACTGGTACTCCTCGTGGCGGGCCGGGTCCGGCTCGATGACGTCGATCTCGTGCACCATCTGGCGGCCGGCCTCCGGCAGGTCCTGATACAGGCCCGCGCCGACGGCGGCGATCATGCAGGTGCCCAGCACGACGGCGTCTCCCACCTCGGTGAGCGCGATCGGGACGCCGGTGACGTCGGAGTGCATCTGCATCCAGTCGCGGCTCTTGGTCGAGCCGCCGCAGGCCACCATCTTGTCGACGCTCACCCCGGCGGACTTGAAGGCCTTGACGGAATGGCCGATGCCGTAGCAGACCGCCTCCTGGATGGCGTGGTAGACGTGCGCCGGGGTGTGGGCCAGGGACAGCCCCCACATGATGCCGCGCGCCTTGGAGTCGGTGTACGGGGTCCGGTTGCCCTGGAAGTACTCGTTGATGATGAGCCCGTCCGAGCCGATCGGGATGTCGCGGGACTGGGCGTTGAGGACGTCGTAGGGATTCAGCCCGACCTTCTCGGCGGCCGAGACGACGTCGGAGGCGAAATTGTCCTTGAACCACTTCAGCACCGATCCGGTGGACACCCCCGAACCCTCGACGGTGAACTGCCCCGGCACCACGGCGTCGGTGTAGGAGCCCCAGAAGCCCTCGCCGTGGATCTCGCGATCGCTCTGCCCGGTGAGCACGTGGGAGGAGCCGGTGATGAGGGCGAAGGTGCCCGGGCTGAGCACCCCCAGGCCGATCTGGCCGGCCCAGGCGTCACCGGGGCCCTGGGCCACCGGGATCCCGGGGCGCAGGCCCAGCAGCTGGGCCGGGATGGTGCCCAGGGTGCCGATCTGCTCACCGAGGTTGACCACCCGCTCGGGAACCTTCTCCAACAGATCGGGCGCCCCGACAGCCTGGTAGAAATCGGTCGGCCAGCCGCCCTGGGCGCGGTTGTAGTAGGAGCGGATCGAGTGGGTGTTGATATTCGCCGTCCACTCGCCGGTGAGCTTGTAGGTCACCCAGTCGGCGGCGTCGACGATGTGGGCCGCCCTCGCGTAGTTCTCCGGCTCGTTCTCACGCAGCCAGGCGGCCTTGAAGGGGAAGTTCTCGGCCGGGGCGGCGCCCTTCCCGCCGTTGTTCATCAGCCGGGCCACCGAGTCGGACTGCTCGGCCCGGGCCGCCTGCCTGGTGGCCCGGTTGTCCATCCACATGATCGCCGGACGGATCGACTCCCCCTTCGCGTCCAGGGTCACCATGGTGAAGGTGGTGGCGTCGTAGGAGATGCCGGCGATCGCCGAGGGGGAGATCCCGGAGTTGGCGATCGCCCGGTGGGCGGAGGCCTGCAGCGCCTTCCACCACTCGTCGGGGTCCTGTTCGGCCCAGCCGGGATGGGGGAAGTTCGTCTTGTAGGGGGTGGCGGCGAAGGTCAGCGGCCGTCCCGCCAGGTCGAAGATCGCGACCCGGCAGGACTCGGTGCCGTAGTCGATTCCGAGGACATAGGGTCCGTTGTCAATCATTGGTGAGACTCTCCTTTGAGTGCATATGTCGTGTGAGTGAGCGTCGCGACCGGGTCAGTCGTCGTTCTCGGTCCAGCCGAGTTCGGCCCAGGCGGACGCCGGGATGAGCTTGTCGATCCGGTCCAGCACCCAGCTGGGCCGGTGGTCGTCGTCGAGGGCGCGGATGTCGTCGGCGGTGGCCTCCCCGGTGAGCACGCAGGCAGATCCCATGCCGGTGTCCAGGGCCATCTGAATGTCGGTCTGGAGCCGGTCGCCGACCATCACGCAGTGCTCCACCGCGACGTCCAGACCCTCCAGCGCTGCGGTGAGCATCACCGGAGAGGGCTTGCCGAAGTTCACCTGGCAGGTGGTGCCGGTGCAGGCCTCGATGGCCGCGGTGATGGCCGCGCAGTCCGGCTCGCCGCGACCCCCGGGGAAGGGGCAGAACCGGTCCGGGTTGGTCTGAACCAGGATGGCCCGCTTGTGGAACCAGATGGCGTCGAAGGCGATCTGCAGCTTGCGGTAGTCGAAGCCCCGGTCGTAGGAGGCGATGACGATGTCGATCTGCTCGGGATCCTCCGACAGCTCGATCCCGGCCTCGCGCAGGCTGCGCTTGAGCGGCTCCTCGGCGATCGCGAAGACCTTGGCGTCGGGGTGGTTGGCCTTCAGCCAGTTGGTGGTGGTGACCACCGTGTTCGAGATGTCGGAGATATCGGTGGGCAGGCCCAGCCTCTCCAGCTTCTCGACGTACTGCTGGGGGTCCTTGGTGGGGTTGTTGGACAGGAATCGGACCGGGATCCCCCGCCGACGCAGCTCCTCGATCATGCGCTTCGCCCCGGGCAGCAGGTGGTCACCGAGGTAGATGGTGCCGTCCATGTCGAAGACATAGGCCTGCTGGAAATCGGTCGGGGTGTTCACAATGTCGCTCATTGAAGCTCCTTGTCAGCGGGGGATCGACGATCATCGATCCGGATTTTTCAGCTCAGAGATGCGGATCAGGACAGCAGCCCGGCCAGACCGACCACGGCGGTGTTCGAGATCCAGATCGCGGCGGCCGGCGGGTCGACGTGGCTGGTGCCTCGGTTGTACCAGAGCCGGGCCGCCAGCTCCGCGAGGACCGCCACGATGATGCCGAAGACGGCTCCGATGAGCAGGGCCACCAGGGCCATCATCCAGGTGTGCGAGTCCCAGGAGGTGGTGTAGGTCCACGTGTAGGACGCGAAGGTGCTGCCCATCAGCAGCGGGAAGAACTGGACCGCGGCCAGACCGGCGATATTGGTGACGTGGTGCTGGACCGGCATGTTCCGGTTCGTGATGAGGAACAGGATGATGATGGCCGAGACGCCGAAGGCGAAGCTGTTGGCGTTGGCCGCCGCCAGGTGGTTGGCGAACCCCTTCTCGGTGAGGTAGGCGCCGACATTGGCGGCCAGGAAGATCGACGCGGTTCCGGCGAAGATGCCGAAGAGGGCGCCGATCGCGATCAACTGGGAGGGCTTCTCCTGCCATTCCAGCCAGCGGCCGTTGGGGCCCGGCTTGATCTTGGCCGGGAAGGAGGTCGCGTCCTCGTGGAAGAGCTCGGGGTTGTGCAGGGAGCCGGAGAACAGCCTCTGCTGCTTGATCCCGCCGAACACCCAGCGAGCGGTCAGACCCGAGATGAGCACCGTGAGGGCCACCGAGTCGGTGTGGCTGCCGAACCACGGGATCTGCGAGATCCCGATCTGGACCAGGTAGCCGAAGACGCCGAACAGCGAACCCACCAGCAGCACATCGGGCTTGCCCAGCCCGGCGAGCGGTGAGTTCACGTCCTTCCCGTCGGTGGTATACCCCCGATAGCCCGCGTAGATGGCGGCTGCGACGCCGCCGGCGAAGGCCACATACGGGCCGAAGAAGGGGCCGAAGGCCAGGAAGTCGAAGCCGAAGGTGCTGCCGGTGGCGGCGAAGACGCCCCAGGAGGCGAGCACCATGAAGCCGGTCATCACGAATGCGTAGTTGCCGCCGATGGCCGCGCCAACGGCGCCGCCCGCGATCGCGGCGAGAAGTCCGAAGAGAAAGATTCCCAGAGAAGCTGTGAACATCGGTGTTCCTAGTGGGTCAGGCGGGGTGGTCCCGCGTGCTTCTGGTCGAGGCCGGGCGCCGGCTCCAGCGTGGAGACCGGCGCCCGGCGGGGGTCAGCAGCCCTGGCCGGCTCCGGCAATGCTGCCGGTCGCCCCGGCCCCATTCAGCTCTGCTTCATAGGTGCTGATGAGGTCGACATTGGCCTTGGAGTGCGAGGTGGGGTCGAAGGTGTAGTTGAGAAATTCACGAGCCAGCCGACGGGCCAGCTCCAGTCCGATGACGCGCTCGCCCAGACAGAGCACGTGCGCATCGTTGGACATGACGAGGCGCTCCACGGAGAAGCTGTCGTGGGCGGTGCAGGCACGGATCCCCGGAACCTTGTTGGCGGAGATCGCCATGCCCATTCCGGTGCCGCAGATGAAGATGCCCCGGTCGGCCCTGCCCTCGGCTATCACCCGGGCGCCGGCGACGCCGACATGCGGGTAGAGGGTGTTCTCACCGGGTGTGATGCCGACGTCGATGACCTCGTCGACCCGGGGATCGGCCTCGAGGTCGGCCTTGATGGCCTCCTTGTAATCCACTCCGGCCGGGTCTCCGGCCACAACGATCCTGAATCCCATATTTCCTTCGAGCCTCCTTGCGTTCGGAACGGGCCTTGCAGTCCATCCACTCAAAAATAACACAACTCATGGCAAAAACACCACGTCATGTGTGAGGAATCTGGAGCTGGGAGCTGGGAGAAAAAGCAGTGCACCTCCTCAGGACGCCGTGCTGGGTCGGTCGAGGCGGGCCACCGTCACCGCGACCCCGGTCTCCTCGAGATGGGCGACCATCGCCGGGGAGACCTCGTCGTCGACCACCACGTGATCGAACTCCTGCAGGTCGGCGAACTTGAACAGGGCGCGACGGTTGAACTTCGTGTGGTCCAGCAGCAGCACCCTGGTCTCCGCCGACTCGAGCATCGCCCGCTTCACCTCGACCACCTCCTGGTAGGGGTGGTAGCAGCCCATCTCGAAGATCCCCGAGGCGGAGACGAAGCACAGGTCGGCGTGCATCGAGCGGATCGTGTGCGCCGCCACCGGCCCCATCAGGGAGTGCGCCCACGCCTGGTACTCGCCGCCGGTGACGATCAGCTTGGCGCCCCTGAAGGTGGCGACCTCGTCGGCGACCAGCAGGGAGTTCGTCACCACCGTGACATTGGTGACGTCGGGCAGGGAGCGCAGCAGCCAGACCCCCGAGGTGGAGTCGTCGAGCATCAGCGAGCAGCCGCTGGTGACCAGCTTGGAGGCCTCGGCCGCCACCTGCTGCTTCTCCGCCGAACTCTGCTCCAGCCGGAACCCGGCGTCCGCCTCATGCAGGCCGCTGGCCACCGCGACCACCTGCCCGCGGTGCCGGGTGAGCACCCCGCTGTCCTCCAGCACCGACAGGTCGCGGTAGATCGTCATGGCGGAGACGCCGGTCAGGGTGACCAGTTCCTCGACACTCACCGATCCGTTGCGGATCACCGTCTCGGCGATCGCGAGCTGCCGGCTCCGGGGACCCTCCTGACCACGCCTCGAGGTCTGCTCCGTCGCACTGCTGGGCATCGTCACTCTCCTCCTCGGTCTGCCGGCTGAATCCGCCGGTCGCTCATCGCCGTCGACTGTTCATCATGGTGACGTGTCCACTCCGGAGTCCAGCCGGGCGGCGTCCGACAAGCGGCCTTCGACCGAGC
The DNA here is from genome assembly GCA_022647765.1 of Acidipropionibacterium sp. Lineage (GTDB taxonomy): Bacteria > Actinomycetota > Actinomycetes > Propionibacteriales > Propionibacteriaceae > Acidipropionibacterium. The sequence continues at coordinate 164,846 of JALCLH010000003.1, read as the reverse complement.
AGGGCAGGGGTCCGGCTCAGTAGGGTGTGCCCATGACCGCTTACCACGCCGACTCCTCCGATCTCGTCGACAAGGAGGTCCTCACCTGGTCCCAGTTCGGGCTGGCCCAGGAGGAACTCGCCCAGCAGATCGCCGACTCCGGGTTCCAGCCAGAGGTGCTCATCTCGATCGCGCGGGGAGGAATGCTGCTGGGCGGAGCCCTCACCTACTCCCTGGGGGTCAAGCTCACCGACGCGGTGAACGTCGAGTTCTACACCGATGTGAAGGAGACCCTTCCCGACCCGGTGCTGCTGGCCCCGATGCTCGACACCGCCTCGATCAAGGGACGCCGGGTGCTGGTGGTCGACGATGTCGCCGACTCGGGACGCACCCTGCTGCTGGTGCTCCAGCTGCTGCGCGAGACCGGCGCCGAGGTGCGCTCGGCGGTGCTGTACACCAAGCCGACCACGGTGGCCCATCCCGACTACCAGTGGAAGTCGGTCGACAGCTGGATCGTCTTCCCCTGGAGCGCCAAGCCCCCGGTCACCGCCCGCTGAGGCGGTCCCTCCGATCATCTCCACGTCGATCGCCTCTTCGTCCATCATTGCTCAGCCGATCACTGGTCAACCGAGCGCCGGTCAGCGGATCACACTGCCGACGGCCCTCACCACGTCGACGAATGAGACGGCGCCGGGGTCGGGAGTGCCCAGCGACTTCTCGCCGAGCGGTCGAGAGCGTCCCAGCCTGGCCACGATGCCGGCCGTCGAGCGAGCGCCCTGATCGGCGGCCAGCACGGCGGCTCCCCAGGATGTCGGCAGGTCGGCGGCAGAGCCCTGGAGGGACTCGACGAAGGGCTGCATGGCGTCGACCATCGTCTTGTCGCCGAGCTGTGCTCCGCCCAGTCTCCTGACCGCCTCCAGGGAGGCCGCGCAGGCCTCGACGACCGCCCCCGGCCGGCATCCCCGCTCATCTCCCAGAACCGCCCCGAATGCGGTGAGGGCCGCTCCCCACAGCGCCCCGGAGGTGCCTCCGGCCTGCTCCGACCAGGCCGCTCCGGCCGCCGCCAGGGTGGTCCGGGCACCGGCCCCCTCGGCGGCCACCTCCCGGGCGGCCTGCACTGCGGCGGTGGAGCCGCGGGTCATGCCGATGCCGTGGTCGCCGTCGCCGGCGATCGAGTCGAGACGCCCCAGCTCGTCCTGGCGGGCCACCAGCACCGAGCGGATCAGATCCAGCGCTCCCACCACGGTGTTCGCGACCTCCTGGGAGGCGGCGCTGCCCGGCGTCGCGACGGTCACCGACTCCGCCTGCTGGGACAGCTCGTGGGTGTCCAGCTCGACCTCGCCGACCTTCCCGCGACGGAAGGCCGGGGTGTCGCAGGGGGCCAGCCACAGCGGCTCGACGACCTCGTCCAGCCACAGCAGGGTCAACGACAGACCGGCCATGTCGAGGCTGGTGACGAACTCGCCGACCTGCGGGTCCACGACCTCCAGGCCGGCCTCGACGAGCCGGCGGCGGATGTCGTTCCAGATGACGAAGAGCTCCTCGTACTTGGTGTCCCCCAGGCCGTTGACGATCGGCACCACCCGGGTTCCGGCGTCCTCCGGCCGGTCGGCGAGCAGTCCCTCGACCAGCAGCTTGGCCAGATCGTCGGCGGTGCCCAGGTCGGCGTCGTGGATGCCGGGTTCGCCGTGGATCCCCATCCCGACGCCCATCCTGCCCTCGGCCACCCGGAACAGCGGGGCCTGCGCGCCGGGCAGGGTGCAGCCCTGGAAGGCCACCCCGAAGGACCGGGTGCGGTGGTTGACCCGGTCGAAGATCTGCTCGACCTCGTCGATCGTCATGCCGGCCTCGCAGGCGGCCGCGGTCACCTTGAAGGTGGGCAGGTCGCCGGCGATGCCGCGGCGCTTGGCCGGCTCGTCGGGCCCGGCGGAGGCGATGTCGTCGGTGACCAGCAGGCAGCGGGCGTCGATCCCCTCGCTCTTGAGCCGCTCGGCGGCCTGGCCGAACTGGAGCACGTCGCCGGCGTAGTTGCCGAAGCCGATGAGGACGCCGGCGCCCCGGTCGGCGGCCTTGCAGACCGAGTAGGCCTGGGCCCCCGACGGGGAGGAGAAGATGTTCCCGCAGACCGCTCCGTCGGCGAATCCCTGGCCCACCCATCCGGCGAAGGCCGGGTAGTGCCCGGACCCTCCGCCGACCACCAGCGCCACCTTGCCGGGGCGGGTCACGGTGGCCCGGGCCACCCCGCCGAAGACCGGCTTGAGGTGCTGGGGGAAGGCGCTCGCCAGGCCGGCCACCGCCTGGGCGGGGAAGTCGTCGGGGTCGTTGAGCACTCGGGTCATCTGCGTCTCCACTTCGGTGTGAATCAGAGCTGTACTGGGACTCGATCGACGGCGATCGCGCTGCGCTGCATGGCAAAACTGATGCGGTGTTCCAACCCTGGAAACTACGCTTTTCACATCCAAGCATGACAAGTTCGACTAGACAAGTGTTTCAACAGATCGACACACAGCGAGGATGATCGCGATGCCCGCAACCATGCCCACCCTGACCCTGCGCGGCCCCGGCGACGTCGCCCTGATCGACAAACCGGTCCCCGAGCCCGGCCCCGGCGAGGTGCTGCTGGCGGTCGAGGCCACCACCATCTGCGGCACCGACCTGCGGATCATCTCCGGGGAGAAGACCAGCGGAGTGCGACCGGGGGCCACCCTGGGCCACGAGGTTGCCGGCCGGATCGCCGCCCTCGGCGAGGGGGTCGGCGAATCCGCCGGCGGTGCGGAACTGAAGGTGGGCCGCCAGGCCACCGTCTCCATCGTGGTCTCCTGCGGATGCTGCCGGGCCTGCCTGTCCGACCGCGAGCAGCTGTGCAGCCGGCTGGAGCTGGTCGGCTACTCGATCGACGGCGGCCTGGCCCCCTATCTCCTGGTGCCGGCCCGGGCGGTGGCCCGCGGCAATGTCATCGCCTCCCCCGACGAGCTGCCCGCCAATCGGCTCGCCCTGTCCGAACCGCTGTCCTGCGTGCTCAACGGCCATCACGGGCACGGCGGCGTCAACCCGGGCGAGACGGTGGTGGTGATCGGCGGCGGCCCGATCGGCCTGCTGCACACCGAGCTCGGCCTGGCCTGTGGCGCCGCCCGGGTGATCCTGTGCGACAAGCACGAGTCCCGCCGCGAGGTGGCCCGCGGGCTGGGAGCGGTCGGGGTCGGCCCCGACGAGCTCGCCGGCACGGTCGAGGAACTGACCGGCGGGTGGGGGGCCGATGTGGTGGTGGTCGCCATCGGGCGCACCGAGCTGGCCGAGACCTCCCTGGATCTGGCGGCGCCGGGCGGGCGGGTGAGCTGGTTCGCGGGCTTCCCGAAGGGCTCTCAGTCGCAGCTCACCCCCAACACCGTGCACTATCAGGAGCTCACCGTCTCCGGCGGGTCGAATGCCCGCAGGGCCGACGTCCACACCGCCGTGCGGATGCTGGCGGGCGGCGTCATCGACGAGACGCCGATCGTCACGCACACCTTCGGGCTGTCCCAGTGGCGCGAGGCGATCGACGCAGTCCGCTCCCACCTGGGGATCAAGATCGCCATCGACCCCACTCGCTGAGCGCAGGTCCCGCTGAGCGCTGAGAAGGCGGCCTACAGCTCGAGTGCCGCCAGCTCTGCGCTCGGGGTGCCGAACCGGTGCGCGGTCAGCGAGACCGACTGCTCGCGCAGGAAGGGCAGCAGCTCGATCCTCGGGGCCGAGGTGACCGGCCAGGCCCATACCGCCAGGTCGGCGTCCCCGCCGGTGGCCTCGGCCAGCTCGGAGGCGTCTCCGCCGATCAGCCGGACCCTCCTCGGCGCTCCGGGATCGGCCATCGCGACCAGCCAGTCGCTCTGGTCGACGACGTCGCAGGACACTCCGACCGCCACCAGGGCCGATCTCAGCCCGGGGCCTGTCTGGGAATCGGCGTCGGCCTGCGGGTCGATGCTCACCGACAGCAGGGGGCCGGCGGCCAGCAGGCCGGCGGCGCAGCTGCGGGCGGCGTCGAGCGGGTCGGCTCCGGGGCAGATCCGGATGAGGGTGGCCGCCGGGCGGTAGCGGAACTCGTTGCGCTCGCAGACCAGGCCCCCGATGTCGCGGCTGATGCCGAACTCCTGCGCCCAGGCGGCGGCATCGCGATGGGCGGCGTCCCACAGCCACTGCTTTTGCCCGGATGGCACCGCCGAGCCGTGGGTGACCTGGGCGAGGAACTGTTCGACCCGGGCCTCCAGCGGTCCCTCGGGGGCCGGGGTCTGCGGTTCGGCGGGCGTCCAGGAGCCCTGCACGGCCAGGTAGTTCGGTCCGCCGGCCTTGGCGCCGGGGCCGACCGCCGATCTCTTCCAGCCGCCGAAGGGCTGGCGCCCCACGATGGCCCCGGTGATGCTCCGGTTGATGTAGAGGTTGCCGGCCTGGACGTGGTCGAGCCACCAGGAGATCTCCGCGGGGTCCAGGGAGTGCAGGCCCGCGGTGAGGCCGTAGGGCGTCCCGTTCTGGTAGGCGACGGCGGTGGCCAGGTCGGGGGCGTACATGATGCCGGTGACCGGGCCGAAGTACTCGGTGAGGTGGTAGCGGTCCCCCGGCCTGACTCCGGCGCGCACCCCGGGGCTCCAGAACCGGCCGGAGGGGTCGAGCCGACGGGGTTTCAGGGCCCAGTTCTGGCCCGGATCCAGCGTCGTGAGGCCGTCCAGCAGTTTGCCCTCGGCGGGCTGGATGAGTGGTCCGAGCTGGGTGGCGAGGTCGGAGGCGTCGCCCACCCGAAGTGAGGCGGCGGCGTCCAGGATCTGGTGGCGCAGCCGGGACGAGCGGTAGGCCTGGCCGACCAGGATCACCAGGGAGGCGGCGGAGCACTTCTGCCCGGCGTTGCCGAAGGCCGAGCGGACGATGTCGGCGGCGGCCAGGTCGTAGTCGGCGTTCTCGGTGACGATGATCGCGTTCTTCCCGCTGGTCTCGGCCAGCAGGGGCAGGTCGTGACGCCAGGACCGGAACAGCGAGGCGGTGTCGTGGGCCCCGGTGAGGATGACCCGTTCCACCTCCGGATGGCTGACCAGACGCCGTCCGACCTCGTTCTCTTCGGCATCGGCGAGTTGCAGGACGTCGCGGGGCACCCCGGCGCTCCACAGGCACTCGGCGATCACCGCGGCGCAGCGCCTGGCCTGGGGAGCGGGCTTCAGCAGCACCGCGGAGCCGGTCGCCAGCGGCGCCAGCACCGAGCCCGCGGTGATGGACAGCGGGAAGTTCCAGGGAGGGGTGACGACGGTCAGCCGGGCCGGCGTGAACCGGGCTCCGTCGACGCCCTTCAGGGCGATCGCGTGGTCGGCGTACCAGTCGGCGAAGTCGATCGCCTCGGAGATCTCGACGTCTCCCTCGGCCAGGATCTTGCCGGTCTCGTATCCGGCCACCGCCAGCAGGTCGCCCCGGCGTCTGGCGAATTCGGCGGCCACTGCGTGCAGGATGTCCGCCCGCTCGGCGGCGCCCCTGCCCCACCAGCCGGGCTGGGCGGCCAGGCCGGTGGCGACCGCGGCGTCCACCTCCTTGATGTTCGACAGGTGGTGGGAGGCCAGCGTGGTGGCGCCGAAGGGGCAGTCGGGCATCTCCGCGGCGACCTCGGCGGCCCAGGCGCGCACCGGGGGCAGGGCCGGGTCGGAGTCGGTGCTGGGGCGGTAGTCGAGATCGGGGTCCGGCACCCGGTCCAGGGCCTGATGCCGGTTCGGTCGGGGGACGACGCGGTCCAGGCCGGCCACCGCGGCCCGGAACCGGGCCTCCTCCCGGGCGAAGAGCTCGTCGTCGTGGCCGAGCTCGAAGACCGCGGACATGAAGTTCTCGCTGGCCGCCCCCTCTTCCAGGCGCCGCACCAGGTAGGAGATGGCGACGTCGAAGTGGTCGGGATGGACCACCGGGGTGTAGAGCAGGACGCCGCCGACATCGGCGCCGACCCGTTCGACCTGCTCGGGCACCATGCCCACCAGCATCTCGAACTCGATCCGGTCGGAGACACCACGGCGCTCGGCGAGCAGCTTGGCCAGGGCGATGTCGAAGAGGTTGTGGCCGGCCACTCCCCAGCGCACCGACCGGGTGCGCTCCGGCGTCAGCGCCCAGTCGAGGATGCGCTTGTAGTTGGTGTCGGTGGCCACCTTGGAGGGCCAGGGGGCCTGCGCCCAGCCGTGCAGCTCGGCGTCCACCCTCTCCATCGGCAGATTGGCCCCCTTGACCAGCCGGATCTTGATCCCGGCGCCACCCTGGGCGGTGCGCCGGTCGGCCCAGGCGGTGAGCCGCTGGGCGGCGGCCAGGGAGTCCGGCAGGTAAGCCTGCAGGACGATGCCCGCCTCCAGGCGGAGGAACTCCGGGCGGTCCAGGAGGGCCTGGAAGACGTCGATGGTGAGGTCCAGGTCGTGGTACTCCTCCATGTCCAGGTTGATGAACTTGGGGGTGGCCGATCGCGCGGCGAGCTGGAACAGCGGGGTGAGCCGCTCGACCACCTCCTCGACGGTGGCGTCGTGGGCCCACAGGTCGAGCTGGTTGACCAGGGCCGAGATCTTCACCGAGACGTAGTCGACGTCTGTGCGGGCCAGCAGTTCCTTGGTGCCCTCCAGCCGGGCGGCGGCCTCCTTGTCGCCCAGCACTGCCTCGCCGAGCAGGTTGAGATTGAGGCGTATCCCTTCGTTGCTCGACCGGTCCTTGCGCAGTCCGTCCTTGCGCAGTCTGTCCTTGCCGTCCTTGCGCAACCGACTCAGGGTCCGGCCGAGGTGGCGGGGGCGGGCGTCGATGATGAGGTGTCCGACCATCTGGCGCAGTGCCGCCCGGGTGAGGGCCACCACCGGTCCGGGGGCGCGCGGGGCCGCCAGCCCGGCCAGTCGCACCCCGGCGCGAAGGATCGGCGGCAGGAAGGAGCAGTCGGTGCGGGAGAGTCTGGCCAGGGCCGCCGCGGCGGTGGCCGGGTCCTCGGGCCGCATCACCCGGTCGATGAACTCCACCGTGAAGGGCAGCCCGCTGGGCTCCTTCAGCACTCGGGAGAGCAGCTGCGCGGCCGTCTTGCCGCGGTCCCCGGGGGCCGCGAGCCCGCGATGTGCAGTTTCGTCGTGCGGATTGTCCGGCCTTGCTCGGGACCAGATCCGTGCCTGCTCGACCGCCTCGTCGACGAGGTCGGCCGGCGAGGGTTGCGGAGAAGTCCAGGAGCTGCCGATATCGTCGTGCGCCACGCCATCAGTACCCATGACGAGACGATAGCTCTCCGCGCCATCGTCGGAGGGGACTTTGAGAGCGAACCGGTTCGATCTTGCCAGGATGAGCGTGTCAGCACCCTGGCCCCATGTTCTGAGGGGAAGTCTGACGGATTCTCGTTTGAACTCAAACGAGAATCCGTCAGACTTCCAATGCCCCTAACATCCGAACAGTTACGACTGTCAGTAGTCCGTGATGGGGTTGCACGATAAATCAAGATTCTCAGGAAAATAATCCTGCTCAACTCTTGCATCAGACCCCCGATCAGGGTAGTCTTTTCTCATGGACACGGCATCGGCATTCTGGACGCGAGTCCAGGCACTCGAGGAACACCTCGACAGCCTGGACTACACCGTGCTGTCGACCATGTCCGATGCCGACAAGATCACCGCCATGACCCGGATGCGCAGACTGGCCGACCGCATGAGTGCCGGAGCCGCGGTGATCACCGATGCCGTGGACAAAGCCAACGCGACCGACCACACCACCGGCACGCCACTGTCAGACTTCCTGGCCAAGACCGAGGGACGCACCTCCAGCCGGGGGCTCGGGGAAGTGAAACGCGCGTCGAAGATCGCCCACCATCCGGGTGTACGCGACGCCGCCCTCGCCGGCGACGTGTCCCCCGATCATGCAGCGGTCATCGGGGAGGAACTCCGCAAGTTCCCCCGGGGTCAGATGAGTAGCGAGCAGGTCGACCGTGCCGCCGGACTGTTCCTGGACCGGGCAGCGACCACGCCGCCCGAGCGCCTCCGCAAAGCCACGGCGCAGATTCTGGAGGAAGTGGCACCCGAGACCGCGCCCTCACCCGGTGATGAGGCGGCCCGGATCGCCGCGCAACGCCGCCGGGCTATCAAGAACCGGCGACTGGCCTGGGGGTCCGACGGCGAGGGGTCGACCTGGTTCTCCGGGCAACTGCCCGACCTGGAAGCCCACCAACTCATCGGCACCCTCCAGGCCTTCGGGGAGAAGGGCCGGCGTGCCGAACGCGACGAGGCCCAAGCGTTGAGAACCCAACGCGACGAAGGGACGATCAATCCCTCCGAGTACCTGGCCGCGCGAACTGAACTGGAGCATCGGGAGGCCCGGACCACTGGGCAGCGGATGGCCGATGCCCTGATCGACATGGTGAATGGCATGGCCAGCCTCGAGAAGATTCCTTCCGCGGGCGGCCAGACACCACGGCTCGTCGTCACCCTCAACTACGACCAGCTTCACGATGCCCTCGAGGGGGAGATCGCCGCCGGCGTCGTCCACGGTGCCACCGGTGAGATCCCGGTGGATGCGGGATCCCTGCGGCGGATGTGCTGCGAGACGGGGATCCTCCCGGTGGTGCTGGGTGGGGAATCCCAGGTGCTCGATGAGGGTCAGGAACACCGCCTGGTGACCGGCGCGATCCGGCGGGCCCTGGAATTGCGGGACGGCGGTTGCGTCTTCCCTGGTTGCACGGTTCCAGCGGATTTGTGCCAGGCCCATCACATTATTCCATGGTGGGATGAAGGCCCGACCTCCCTGTCGAATTTGACTCTTTTGTGCAGGCATCACCACGCCCTGGTGGAACCCGACAGATACCACTCGAGGGACCAGTGGCGGATCGTTGTCAACCCCGACACAAGAATACCGCAGATGCTCCCACCGGAACGGTTGAAGAACCACCTGCCACAATCCCCGGCCGACCCGACCGCCAGCAGAACAGGTACCGCAACCATGGAGGAGGAATCTGCCCGAACCGGGGCGCAGGATTCTGGGGAGAACTCCGCCCCGACCGCGGACTCAGATCCCGGGGAGAACTCCGCCCAGACTGCCCTGGTGGCGTGAGCGGTTGCTGCGAAAGGACGAGGAAGGGCTCCGCCCAGACCGCGGACTCAGACCCCGGAGAGGACTCCGCCCAGGCTGTGTTGGTGGCGTGATCAATGGCGCGGGAGAACTCCGCCCAGCCTGCTTCGGTGGCGTGATCGGTGGCGAAGGGGCTTCGCCCGCACTGCTAGTCCAGCATCCCGGAAAGCAGCCGGGCGGCCTCCGAGATCGACCCGGACACCGACGGGTAGACGGTGAAGTCGTGCTGGAGAGAGGTGACCGGGATCCGTTCGGCTACCGCGATCGACAGCGGGTGGATCAGCTCGGAGGCGTGCGGGGCCACCACCACCCCGCCGATGACATTGCCGGTGGCCGGCCGGCAGAAGATCTTGACGAAGCCGTCCCGGATCCCCTGCATCTTGGCCCGCGGATTGGTCGACAGCGGCAGCATGATCGACCGGGCCACCACCTCGCCGGCGTCCACCGCCCTCTGCGAGACCCCGACGGTGGCGATCTCCGGGGAGGTGAAGACGTTCGAAGCGACCAGGCTCAGGTCCAGCGGCTGGACCGCCTGCCCCAGGGCGTGCCAGACCGCGATCCGGCCCTGCATGGCCGCCACCGAGGCCAGCGCCAGCACCCCGGTGCAGTCCCCGGCCGCGTACACCCCGGGAGCGCTGGTCCGCGAGACGCCGTCCACCGCGATGCAGCCGCGCCCATCCAGCCTCACCCCGGACTCCTCCAGCCCGATGCCCGACGTGTTGGGAACCGAGCCGACCGCCATCAGGCAGTGCGAGCCGACGACCCGGCGTCCATCGCTGAGCTCGACCGCCACCTCATCGCCGTGGCGGACCGCCCGCTCCGCCCGGGAGTGCGACAGCACGGTCATACCGCGATCCTGGAAGACCCGCTGGAGCACCGCTGCGGCGTCCGGATCCTCCCCGGGCAGCACCTTGTCGCGCGACGAGATCAGGGTGACCTCGCAGCCCAGCGCATCGTAGGCGGAGGCGAACTCGGCGCCGGTGACGCCGGAGCCCACCACGATGAGATGCTCGGGCCTGGCCCGCAGCCCGTAGAGCTGCTTCCAGGTGAGGATCCGCTCCCCGTCGGGGCGAGCCCCGGGCAACTCCCTGGGAGTGGTGCCGGTGCAGACCAGAACGAGGTCGGCCGGCAGGGTCCTCGTGCCGGATCCTCTCGGGCCGGATTCAGACGCGCCCGAGCCGGACCCGGCGGCCCCGCGCTCGGCCGGCCCGCACTCAGCCGGCCCGCACTCAACAAGGACACTGCCGGGCCCCGACAGCCGGGCGGTGCCGCGGATCACCTCGACCCCGGCCCGGTCGAGCCGGGCCGCGATGTCACGGCTCTGGGCGGCGGCGAGCTCGGCGACCCGGCGGTTGACCACCCCCAGGTCCATCTCCCAGCCCTGGGTCCGCAGGCCCAGCTCCCCGGCGCGTCGGATGGTCTCCATCGTCTCGGCGCTGGCGATCAGGGTCTTGGAGGGCACGCAGTCGGTGAGGACGGCCGCCCCGCCCACCTCCTCGCGCTCCACGAGACTCACCCGGGCGCCGTGGTCGGCGGCCACCAGCGCCGCCTCGTAGCCGCCGGGCCCACCACCGATGATCACTATCGACGTCACGGCGACATTGTGGCATCCCCGGCCGACTCATCGAGTACAGAACAGCCCTCAACCCGAAAGCCGTCAACGCAGAAGCCATAGAGTGGCACCCATGACCTCTGCCGCCCAGACCAGTACTCCCAGCGCCCTCGCCGCACAGGCCGCCGAGACCATTCGCACCGAGCTGGGCATCCCCGGCGCCGACATCGGCCTGGTGCTGGGATCGGGCTGGTCGGCCGGCGCCGACCGCCTCGGCGCCGAGATCGGCCGGATCCCGCTGGCCTCGATCCCGGGCTTCAGCGCACCCGTGGTCGCCGGTCACGGCGGCGATCTCATCGCCGCCCGCACTCCGTCCGGGAGGACGGCGATCGTCCTCACCGGCCGCACCCACTACTACGAGGGCCGCGGGGTCGACGCGGTGGTCCACGGGGTGCGCACCATCGCCGCCCTCGGCGCCTCCACCCTGGTGCTCACCAACGGCTGCGGCGGCATCCCGGTGGAATGGACGCCGGGCACCGTGGTGGCGATCAGCGACCACATCAATCTCACAGGTGCCACCCCGCTGCACGGCGCCACCTTCATCGACATGACCACCACCTGGACGCCGCGCCTCATCGAGCTGGTGCAGAGCGTCGATCCCGCCATCCCGACCGGCGTCTACGCCCAGTTCCACGGCCCGCAGTACGAGACGCCGGCCGAGGTCCGGATGGCCGCCGCGATCGGCGCGGACCTGGTCGGGATGTCGACCGGCCTGGAGGCGATCGCCGCCCGCGAGGCCGGGCCTGGACCTGCTGGGACTGTCCCTGGTGACCAACGCGGCGGCCGGCGTCCTGCCCCAACCGCTGGACCATCAGGAGGTGGTGGCCGCCGGAGCAGCCGCGGCCCCCCGGCTGGCCGACCTGCTCGCCCGTCTTGTGAGCCAGCTGTGAACCGCGCCGAGGTCGACGCCTGGATCGCCCAGGACCCGGATCCGGCGACCCGCGACCAGCTCACCGCCCTGCTCGACCGCGCCGCGCGCGGAGACCGGCAGGCCACCGCCGAGATCGAGGCGGACTTCGCCGGGCCGCTCGCCTTCGGCACGGCCGGGCTGCGGGCCGCCCTGGGGCCGGGACCGGCCCGGATGAACCGGGTCGTCGTCCAGCGCGCCGCGGCCGGGTTCGCCGCCTGGCTGCGCGCCCACGGCCACCACGGCGGATCGGTGATGATCGGCTTCGACGCCCGGCACAACTCCGACGTCTTCGCCCGCGACACCGCCGAGATCATGGCCGGGGCCGGTTTCCACGCCCTGCTGGCCGACTCCCCCATCCCGACCCCGGTCACCGCCTTCGGCATCGGCCACTACGGCGCGATCGCCGCGGTGATGGTGACCGCCTCCCACAACCCGCCGGCAGACAACGGCTACAAGGTCTACCTCGGCGACGGCTCCCAGATCGTCCCGCCCACCGACACCGAGATCTCCGAGCAGATCGCCCTGGTGGCCGCCTCCCCGGTCGGTGAGATCCCGCGCGGCGAGGACATCGAACTGGTCGGCCAGGGGCTCATCGACGCCTATGTGGCGCGGGCGGCGTCCCTCATCGAGGACCGGACGCCGCGCCGGCTGCACTGGGTCTACACCCCCATGCACGGGGTGGGCGCCCGGGTGGTGCAGCGCCTGGTGCGCGCCGCCCACCTGCCGGCCTTCATCGGCGTCGCCGAGCAGCTGGAGCCCGATCCCGACTTCCCCACCGTCGCCTTCCCGAATCCCGAGGAGCCGGGCGCCCTGGACCTGGCCATCTCGCTGGCCCGGCGCAAGGGCGCGGACCTGGTGATCGCCAGCGATCCGGACGCCGACCGCTGCGCGGTGGCCGCGATCGTCGACGGCGACTGGCGGATGCTCACCGGAGACGAGCTGGGCACCCTCATCGGGGCCGAACTGCTGAAGCGCGGGCTGCCGGGGGTCTACGCCAACTCGGTGGTCTCCTCGACCTGTCTGGCCCGGATGGCCGAGGCCGCCGGGCAGCCCCACGCCACCACGCTGACCGGATTCAAGTGGATCGGCCGGGTGCCCGGCCTGGTCTACGGCTACGAGGAGGCGATCGGCTACTGCTGCGACCCCTCCCACGTCCCCGACAAGGACGGCATCACGGCCCTGGCGGTGATCTGGCAGCTCGCCGCCGGGCTGCGCGAGGCCGGCCTGACGATCGGGCAGCGCCTCGACCAGATCTGGCGGGAGTTCGGCCTGTACCGCACCAGCCAGCTGGCGGTGCGGGTCCAGGACCGCTCCCTCATCACCGCGGCGATGGACCGGCTGCGCCAGTCCCCGCCGAGCTCGCTGCTCGGGGAGCCGGTACGGGTCCGCGATCTCGACGATCCGGACGCCGGCACCGGCCTGCCCCGGCAGAACGCCATCGAGCTCACCGGCGAGCGGGTCCACGTCGTCGCCCGGCCCTCGGGCACCGAGCCGAAGCTCAAGGTCTACCTCGAGGTCCATCTGGACGCCGGCACCACCCGGGCCGACCTGCCGGGGGCCAAGACCCGGGCCGACGCCGATCTGGCGGAGCTGCGCCGCCAGATGAGCGAGAGCCTGGGCCTGGCCTGAGCCGCGTCCGATCCCCGCCCGGAGGACCCCCTACCTGCGGGTCTTCTGCGGCCGCACGAAGCGCCCGCGGAGAATGTCCTCGGCGGCGGTCCGGCTGCCCTCGACGTGCTTCTTCTTGCCGGTCGGGGTCATCGGCAGCTCGGGAACGAACCGGTAGGCGCGCGGCCGCTTGTAGCGGGCCAGGTTCTCCGAGGCCAGGCAGTGCCGCTCCAGCTCCTCGGGGGTCAGATCCGGGTCGGCGGCCACCACATAGGCGACCACCAGCTGCCCCCAGGTGAGGTCCGGGGCGCCGACCACCATCGCCTGGGCGACGCCGGGGTGGGACTCCAGCACTCCCTCGACCTGGGCGGGGAAGACGTTCTCCCCGCCGCTGATGATCATCTCGTCCTTGCGCCCGGCGATGGAGACGAAATCGTCCTCGTCCCAGGTGGCCAGGTCGCCGGGGTAGAACCACCCGTTGTGGAACTTCGGGTCCTCGGCGCCGTGCTCCCCGGCATAGGCCCACGAGCACTTGGGGCTGCGCATCGCGACCTCGCCGACCTCGACATTGTCCCGGGCGGCCAGTTCGTCGGCCTCCGCCAGCCGGTCGGGCAGCACCTTGACCACGATGACGTCGTCGTCGGTGCACGGCCGCCCGGCCGATCCGGCCATCCGCGGCAGATCGTTCGGGCGCAGGAAGGTGTTCCAGAAGGTCTCCGTGGTGCCGTATCCGTTGAAGATGTTCGGGGTCAGCACCGACATGTACCGCTCGGCGGCGTAGGCGTCCAGCGGGGATCCCATGGTGACGATCCCGTGCAGCCCCGACAGGTCGCGGCGGTTCTTCTGCTGGGCGGCGACCAGGGCCTCCAGGGTGGTCGGGGCGCCGATCAGGAAGTTGATGTTGTACTGGGTCACCCAGTCCAGCACCCGCTCGGCGTCGAAGTCGCGCAGCGGCACCACGGATCCGCCGCAGTAGAACACCGGGCAGGGCCCGCCGGAGTGGATCCCGCCGCGGTGGAACCACGGGGTCATGTTGAGGGTGCGGTCCCCCGGCGCCAGCGGGAAGTGCATGATGACGTCGTGGGCGCTCATCACGTCGACGATCGAGGGGATCGGCACACCCTTCGGCATTCCGGTGGTGCCCGAGGTGTAGAGCCTCATCACCTCCTCGTAGCTGCTGAAATCGGCCGGCAGAACCGGTGCCGGCCCGGAGGCCGCGAGTACCGCCTCGTCGAAGTCCTGGGCGCCGTCGGGAACCTCGACGTCGGTCTCGGCCGGACACACCTGGAACAGGTGCGGCACCGCCCCGGGATGCTCGCGGCGGGTGATCTCGACGGCCTCCATCGCGGTGGCGGCGATCTCCCCGTCGAAGATGAAGACCGGCGCCTGGGCGTCGGCCAGGGCGTAAGCCATCTCGCCGGCGGCCAGCCGGCAGTTGATGACGGTGCCGATCGCGCCGAGACGGTGGGCGGCCAGGTAGCAGATGACGAACTGCGGGGTGTTGAACAGGGCGTAGACGAACCGGTCGCCGCGTCCCACCCCGCGCTCGGTGAGCACCACGGCGAACCGCTCCACCTCGTCGGCGAGCTGGCGGTAGGTCCAGCGACGGTGCGAGACCGGGTCGATCATGGCCGTCGACCGGCCGAAACGGCGCACATTGCGCGCGAAGCCGGCCTGATAGGTGAAGCCGTGCTCCATGTAGTCGCGCAGCGGAGCGGAGTCGAATGTCATTCACAGTCCTTCCCAGAAGAGTCAGCCGCCAGGCTACGCGGGAGCGACGCCGTCTGTCCCGGGCTTCGGCTCGTCGCACCTCAGATCTTCGGCGTACCCCGGAGTCACGTAGGGTTGATGCATGTTGCGAACGGTCGATCAGCCAGTCCACGACCATCCACGACGTTCCGGTAGCCGGCCCGCCAGGCATTCGGGCAGCCCCCACAGGCGTGGCAAGCATCGTGTGATGGCGGCACTGTCATGCCTGGTGCTCGTCATCCTCTCCACGGTCGGTGTGCAGGGCTCGGTCGCCGCCCGCGCCGACAACTCCACCCCGACCAGCTGGTCGGTTCCCCAGTACAACCTCTCGGCCACCGTTGATCGCAACGGCGACGCCCGGGTCACCCTCGACCTGGCCTTCGACTTCGACTACCAGCCGGGACACGGCCCCTTCCTCACCTTCGTCAAGAAGCAGAAGCTCACCGACGATCCCGATCACTGGCGGATGGTCGACTACTCGCAGTTCTCCGCGTCCAGTTCCACCGGCGCGAACACCAACATCCAGGTCGACGACCAGAGCTCGGCCGTCCAGATCAAGATCGGGACGAAGGGCACCACCTACACCGGCGTCCAGAAGTACCGGATCTCCTACACCGTCCACGGCCTGATCGCCCTGAAAGAACTCCAGCAGCGGGCTCGACGAGTTCAACTGGCGGGTGCTGGACGGCTTCGAGACCCCGATCGACTCGGCGACGGTGCGGATCACCGGGCCCGCAGAGATCTCCCGGACGGCCTGCTACGCGCCCTCCCAGTGCCAGGCCGCCTCCTCGGGGAAGACCGCCACATTCACCACCACCGACATCCCCGGCGAACGCCCGCTCCAGGTGGTGGCCGGATTCCCGGCCGGCACCTTCAGCGACCAGGCCGCCGCCCGGCTGGAGAAGCGCTACTCCCCCGGAAACACCTTCGGCCTCGATCCGGTCACCGGCGTCGGCACCGTGATGACCGCCCTGCTGGCCGGCTGGGCGGCCCTGCGCGCCCGCCGACGCGGCCGCGACAAGGAATTCGTGGGAGTGGCCCCGGGAATCATTCCGACCGATGGCAGCGCACCGGTCGCCATCCGCCGCAAGGATCCCGAGGTGGCGGTCGCCTTCCAGCCCCCGCCCGGCGTCTCACCGGCCGAGGCCGGCACCCTGCTGGACGGCTCGGCCGACACCGCCGACGTCACCGCGGGAATGCTGGATCTCGCCGTCCGCGGGCACCTCACCATCTCCCCGCTCGGCACCGACCGAAAGGGGCGCGCCGAGGACTGGAGCTTCACCCGCAATCCGGGCTGCACCGACGCCCTGCGCAGCTGGGAGAAGGACTACCTCGACATGTTCTTCGACGGCCGCCGCACCATCACCACCGCGGAGCTGCGCGAGCAGCACGACAATCAGACCCTCGGCGTCGCCACCAGCAGCCTCAACCGGCTCGTCAAGGACTACGGCTGGTATGACGCCGATCCCATCACCCTGCGGATCAAGGCCCTGCTGTCCGGCCTGCTGGTCGCCGCCATCGGGGCCGCGGTCGCCGTCCTGGGCGCCTTCGTGGGCTGGGGGCTGCTGGGCATCCCGGTGGTGCTGATCGGCATCGCGATGATGGTGACAGGTGTGCTGAGATCTCCCGGGCGCACCGCGACCGGCACCGCGGTGCTGGATCAGATCCGGGGCTTCCGGCTGTACCTCACCACCGCCGAGGCCGACCAGATCCGGTTCGAGCAGGACATCGACGTGTTCTCCCGCTATCTGCCCTGGGCCACCGTCTTCGGGGTGGCCGACCGCTGGGTCAAGATCTTCCAGGAGTTGGAGACGCGCGGCATCTACCATGCCGACTACGGCTGGTACGGCGGTGGGCAGATGGCCTTCACGATGGGCTTCGCGTCCGGCTTCGGCTCCAGTCTCAACGACATGAGCTCGGCGATGGCCTCCTCGATGCAGGCCGCCTCGAGCTCGGAGACCAGCTCCTCGGGCTCCGGTTTCTCCTCCGGCGGTTTCGGGGGCGGTGGCGGCGGCTTCGGAGGAGGCAGGTGGCGGAGGCTGGTGAGGCCGCTGTCGCGGGCGGTCCGTCGGGTGCCGATGGCACCGATAGACTGACCGCCCGTGGCATCGTGCACCATCGTCCTGCTGGCCGGGCCCTCCGGCTCGGGAAAGTCCCGCCTGGCGCGGCTGGCCGGGATTCCCCAGCTGCGCCTCGACGACTTCTACCGCGACGGCGACGACCCCGGGCTGCCCCGGGTGCGCGGGATGGTCGACTGGGACGACGTCGCCTCCTGGGACCTGGACGCCGCGGTGCGCGCCCTGGACGCCCTGGTGAGGGCGGGTCGCGCCGTCACTCCCCGCTACTCCATCTCCGGCAACCGGGCCGAGGGCACCCGGGTGGTGGAGACCGACGGGTCGCCCGCCATCCTGGCCGAGGGGATCTTCGCCACCGATCTGCTTGAACCCTGCCGCCGGGCCGGCCTGACGGTGCTGCCGATCTGGCTGGACCGGGGCCGCAACGCCAACTTCGTGCGCCGCCTCGACCGGGACCTGCGACAGCGCCGCAAGGCCCCGGCAGTGCTGCTGAAGCGCGGCCTGGCACTGCGCGAGGAGGAGGGACGCCGGCGCAACCTGGCGGTCGCCGCCGGCTTCCGCCCGATGGGGATGGGCCAGGCCCGTCGCGCCATCGGCGCGGTCACCGCGGGGTAGCCGATCCCGGCCCCGATCGACCGGCCCTGACTGACCAGTACCGGTCGATCAGTCGTGATCGATCGGCGCCCACTCCGGTCCGGTCTCGGCCAGCTTGGCGTCGAGCTTGCGGAAGATCGGGGAGGGCTTGGCCAGCGGGCGTCCCACCTCGATCGGGATCCGAGCCCCAGTGCGCCGACTCGGCGGCGTAGTCGCCCTGCAGCACCGGATAGCTGCGGCCGTTCTCCTCGACCTCGACCAGTTGCGGCAGCGCCGCCCAGACCCCCTCGCCGCCGAGGGCCTGGTAGACCTTCTGGGCGGCGTGCGGCAGGAAGGGGGTGAGCAGGGTGTTGCAGTCGCTCACCACCTGGAGCGCGACGTGCAGCACGGTGTCGCGGCGGGCCGGGTCGTCCTTGAGCTTCCAGGGCTCCTGGGCGCTGATGTAGGCGTTCGCCAGCCCGACGATCCGCATCGCCTCGGTGATCGCCGCCTTGAACTTGGCGTGCTCCAGCAGATCCCCCACGGTGCCGAAGGCGGCCCGGGAGGCGTCCAGCAGCTCGGTGTCGGCGTCGGTGAGCTCTCCGGCGGCGGGGATCCGGCCGCAGTTCTTGAAGGCCATCGAGACCGACCGGTTGACCAGATTGCCCCACTCGTTGGCCAGCTCGAAGTTCACCCGGCGGACGAACTCCTCCCAGGTGAAGTCGGTGTCCTGGTTCTCCGGGCCGGCCACCGCGATGAAGTAGCGCAGGGCGTCGGGGCCGAAGTCGCGCAGGAAGTCACCGACGAAGATGGTGGCCCCCCGCGAGTTCGAGACCTTCGAGCCGCTCATCGTGAGGAACTCGCTGGAGACGACCTCGGTGGGCAGGTCGAGGTGGCCGAGCTGCTCGGACTCGGCGCCGCCCTTGTCCCCCTCGCCGTCGACGCCGAGCAGGATGCCGGGCCAGATCACCGAGTGGAAGACGATGTTGTCCTTGCCCATGAAGTAGTAGGACTTCTCCTGGTCGCCGGTCCAGAACTGCCTCCAGGCGTCCGGGTGGCCGGATCGCCGGGCCCACTCGATGGAGGCCGAGAGGTATCCGATGACGGCGTCGAACCAGACGTAGATGCTCTTCATCGGGTCGTCCTGCCAGCCCTCGACGGGCACCCGGATGCCCCAGTCGAGGTCCCGGGTGATGGCCCTGGGGCGCAGCTCCTCCAGCAGGTTGTGGGAGAACTTGAGGACGTTGGGGCGCCAGTCGGAGCGGGTGTCGATCCACTGGGTCAGCGACTTCGACAGCTCCGGGAGGTCGAGGAAGAAGTGCTCGGTCTCGCGGAACTCCGGGGCGGCCCCGGTGGTCTTGGAGCGCGGTTCGATGAGGTCGCCGGGATCGAGCTGGCGGCCGCAGTTGTCGCACTGGTCGCCGCGGGCGTCGTCATATCCGCAGTGCGGGCAGGTGCCCTCGATGTAGCGGTCCGGCAGGGTGCGCCCGGTGCCGGCCTCGAAGGCGGCCAGCTCGGACTTCTTGACCAGGTAGCCGTTCCTGTACAGGGTGCGGAAGATCTCCTGGACCACCTCGGCGTGATTGTCGGTCATCGTGTGGGTGTACAGGTCGTAGGACAGGCCCAGGCCCTGCAGGTCGCCGGCGATGACGCGGTGGTACTTCTCGGCGCACTGCTGGGCGGTGAGCCCCTCCTGGTCGGCCTTCACCGAGATCGCGGTGCCGTGGCAGTCGGATCCGGAGACCATCAGCACCCGGTGCCCTGACATTCGCATGAACCGGGCGAAGACGTCTGAGGGAACTCCGAATCCGGACACATGGCCGATGTGACGGGGCCCATTGGCATAGGGCCACGCGACGGCGGCGAGAATACTGGCACACATAGCGTCCAGCTTATCGGTCCCGTCCCGCAGGCCGCGCGCCGCTCAGAACGGGGACGCCGCAGGCACGCAGTTCAGAACCGGGACGCCGGCCGGGTCGCCCGCATCACCTCACCGGAGTGGCCTGGTGGAACCGCATCCGCCAGCCGTGAGCGCCTCCGCGAGACCAGATCGAGGCGCGCAGCACCACCTTGGAGCCGGTGCGCTCCCGCCAGCGCAGCAGCACGGTGTCGGGGCCCAGGCGCATCAGGGCCAGGGCCTCGAACTTGGGGCGGGACGCCAGCGGGGCCAGCTCGGCCAGCAGACGCCCCCGGGTCCACAGCCGCCCGCTCGCGCCGTGCTCGACGAAATCGGGGGCCAGCAGCTCCGACATCTGCGCCGGGTCGCCGCGGACCTGGTCGGAGAGGGCGAGCTTCTCCAGCCGGGTGAGCTCGACCAGCAGCTTCTGGTCGGGGGTGAGCGGGGTCTCGGGCAGGGCGAAGAGCCCGGCCTGATCGGGTGCCTGAGCCTCGGACTCCCCCGACCCGGATTCTGGAGGTTCGGACCCCTCGGAGGAACTGTTCGCCAGAGCTGCCGAGGCCGGGCCGGCTCCGGAGATGCCGGGCCCGGCGTCGACCGGCGTCCCGTCCCGATAGGCGGTGGCGGCGGCCCTGGCGCGATGGTCGGCGGCCTCGTTCATCCGGTGCCCGGCATGGCCCTTGACCCACTCGAAGGTGATCCGGCGGCCGGTCAGCGCCTCGTCGAGCTGCTCGAGCAGTCCCCGGTTGAGCACGGCCTTGCCGTCCCGCTTCTTCCAGCCGCGCTTCTTCCAGCCGGGAATCCACTTGGTGCAGCAGTTGATGGCGTACTGGGAGTCGCACAGCACGGTGAGCGGTTCATCGGACAGCCCCGCTGCGGCGGTGGAGCGCAGCAGGTCCAGCACCGCCATCAGCTCGCCCATGTTGTTGGTGCCGCGGGGCCAGCCCCCGGCGGCCCACTGCGAGTCGTCGATGTACCAGGCCCAGCCGGCCGGTCCCGGATTGTCCAGCGAGGAGCCGTCGGCGGCGGCGGTGATCATCGGGGCGTCCTTCCTGCGTCTTCCGGGCCGGCAGCGGGATCGGTGCCGGCAACGGCGTCCAGATCCCCGGCGTCGAAGGCCTGCGGCAGCACATCCGACATCGGGCGCAGGCCGAGCGGGGTGTCGACCGTCAGCGCCGCACCGCCATGCTCCCACAGCAGCTGGCGGCAGCGCCCGCACGGCATGATCGTCGTCCCGGAGGCGTCGACGCAGCAGAAGGCCACCAGCCGCCCGCCGCCACCGGCGACCAGCGAGCTGATCAGCCCGCACTCGGCGCACAGGTCGACCCCGTAGGCGGCGTTCTCCACATTGCAGCCGACCACGATCCGGCCGTCGTCGACCAGCCCCGCCGCCCCCACCGGGTAGTGCGAGTAGGGGGCGTAGGCGTGCCCGGTCATCTCCCGCGCGGCTCGGCGCAGCTCCTGCCAGTCGATCTGCGGATCGCTCACGCAGTCACTCCTTGATGAACGGGGTGCCGTCGGCGGCCGGCGCCCGGACCTTGCCGACCAGCCCGGCCACCGCGACGATGGTCGCCAGGTAGGGCAGCAGCAGCAGGAACTGGCTGGGCATCGGCGTGCCGAGGGGTCCCAGCTCGGTGGACAGCTGGGTGAGGAAGGCGAAGAACAGGGCCATCACGGCGGCCAGGCCCGGGCGCCAGCGGCCCATGATGAGGGCCGCCAGGGCGATGAACCCATTGCCGACGGTGATGTCCTTGGAGAAGGCGCCGACCGTCCCGATGGTGAAATAGGCCCCGCCCAGCCCGGCCAGCACGCCGCCGGCCAGCACCCCCGACCAGCGGATGCCGACCACCGAGATGCCGACCGTGTCGGCGGCCTCGGGATGCTCGCCGACCGAGCGCACTCTCAGCCCCCACCGGGTGTGCCACAGCAGCAGGTAGACCAGCGGGATGCAGCACACCGCGATGTACACCAGGATCGTCTGGTCGAACAGCACCGGCCCGAAGAAGGGGATCTTGGAGATACCGGGGATGGCGATCTGGTTCATGATCGGGGCGCTGTTGTACTTCTCGGTGTCCTGGCCCATCAACTGGTTGTAGAGGAAGCCGGTGAGGCCGGCGGCGAAGAGGTTGACCACCACTCCCATCACCACCTGGTCGACGAAGTACTTGATGGTGAAGACGGCCA
This sequence comes from Acidipropionibacterium sp., assembly GCA_022647765.1. Taxonomy (GTDB): domain Bacteria; phylum Actinomycetota; class Actinomycetes; order Propionibacteriales; family Propionibacteriaceae; genus Acidipropionibacterium. Next base: position 143,196 of record JALCLH010000003.1, on the reverse strand, counting down.
GCAGGGCCGCCATCGCGAGCCCCGCGATGACCGCGGCGAAGATCGCCGCCGCGATCGAGTGGGTGAGCGAGCCGACCAGGGCCGCGGCGAAGGCGGCGGTGAGCATCTGACCCTCGATGGCCACGTTGACCACCCCCGAGCGCTCGCACATCACGCCGCACAGGGCGCCCAGGATCAGCGGGGTGGCCAGCGAGATGGTGCCCTGCATCTGGCTGGCGACCTGGAAGGGCAGGTTCGCGCCGGCCGCGGCCCAGGTCAGGAAGCCGATGATGATGGCCGCCCCGGCCACCACCGCCGAGGTCACCGAGATCGCCTGCGGCTGCGGCCCAGGAACAGCCCGACGGCCGCGGCCGCGCAGGCCAGACCGCAGATCAGCACCACCGGGACGCCGGGAAGGCTCAGCGTGCCGAGCTTGTGGGTGGCCAGGGCGTCGGCGAAGGAGAAATGCGCCACCCCGCTGGTCATCGTCACCAGCCAGAGCAGGATCACCGCCATCAGGCCGATGAGCACCGCGGTGGACAGCCGGTGGGTGCGGGCCTCGCGGGACTCGATATGGACCAGTTCGATCTCATCGGCTCCCGGCAGGGCTGATCGGTTGCCGTCGCAGACGGGACGGGCGGCGTCACCCCGGCGGCGACCGGATCGGACTCGGCGGGACGCGGGACGCGGATATTGCGAGGACTCATGCCAGTGCTCCCGACTTCGGGTCGGACCCGGGCCTGGTGCTGCGTCCGTGCCGACGTTCTTGGGCCGTCTTGAGGAACGGCAGGATGGTCTTGACCAGCATCGGGGCCGCCACGAACATCACGATGACCGCCTGGATGACGCTCACCAGGTCCAGCGGGGTCTGGGCCAGCGCCTGCATCCGCAGGCCGCCCTGGCTCATCGCCCCCCAGAACAGCCCGGCGAGCACGATGCCGAAGGGCCGGGAGCGGCCCAGCAGGGCCACCGTGATGGCGTCGAAGCCGATCGAGCCGACCAGCCCGATGGACAGCTGGGTGGGGGTGGCGCCGGATATCGGGCCCAGCGCCACCTCGACGCCGGCGAATCCGGCCAGCGCGCCGGAGATGATCATGGTGATCGCGATCACCCGGTCGACCTTCATCCCGGCGGTCGCCGAGGCGTGCGGGTTGGCGCCCACCGCCTTGATGTGGAATCCCAGCCGGGTGCGGTCGAGCAGCCACCAGGTGACCACCGCCAGCAGCAGGGCGAGGAAGAAGCCCAGGTGCAGCTGGGAGCCCTCCAGCCTGGGGAAGGTGGCGGTCCAGTCGACCGGCGGCGCGATCGGGTCGGTGCGCCCGGGCATCTGGAAGAGCTTGGTGGTGAGCAGCCAGGCCAGCAGGCCGGAGGCGATGTAGTTGAGCATGATGGTGACGATCACCTCATTGGCCCCGGCCTTGGCCCGCAGGACGCCGGCGATGCCTCCCCAGACCGCGCCGCCGATCAGCCCGGCGAGCATCGCCAGGATGAGGTGGGGGGCCAGCGGCAGGCTGTGGAAGTTGAATCCCACCCAGGCCGACAGGGTGGCGCCGGCGATCGCCTGGCCCTGGCCGCCGATGTTGAACAGGCCGGCCTTGAAGGCCAGCCCGATGGCCAGGCCGCCGCAGATCAGCGGGGCGGCCTGGGCGGTGGTGGCGGTGATCGCCGTCCAGGACCCGAAGGCCCCCTGGAACAGCGCCACATAGGCCCCCGAGATCTTCGCCCAGGAGTCCACCAGCGCGTCCGGGCGGCTGAAGACGTAGGACCACTCCTTGGAGATGGTCGGGTCGGCGAGCACCATGATGAACGCGGAGACGATGAAGGCCAGCACGAAGGCGGCCACCGTCACCCACAGCTCGTTCCACGGGAACCCGCGGCGGGCCCGCTGCTCCTGCACGGCGGCCGCCTCATGGCTGGTCACCGGGACGTCCTGCTCCGGGATGTCCTGCTCCAGGGACCTCCTGGTCCCGATCCTCGGCGTTCTTCTGGGACGGCGTCTCACTCGTGCTCATCGGAGACCTCCTCGGTGTGGTGATCCCCGCGGCCGGCCGGTCGATCGTGGGGCGGACGAGACGAGGTGGCGCTGGCGAGCGCCTCCTGGTAGCCGATCCCGGCCATCATCAGGCCGAGGACGTCTCTGGGGGTGCCGGCGGGCACCACCCCGACCACCCGTCCGCGGTACATCACCGCGACCCGGTCGGCCAGCGCCTCGATCTCGTCCAGCTCGGTGGAGACGATGAGCACCGCGGTGCCCCTGTCGCGCTCGGCGACCAGCCGCTTGTGCAGGAACTCGATGGCGCCGACGTCGACGCCGCGGGTGGGCTGCGAGGCGACCAGCACGCTGAGCTCGCGGGACAGTTCGCGGGCCAGCACCACCTTCTGCTGATTGCCGCCCGACAGGGATCGCACCGGCAGGTCGACCGAGGGGGTCCGGATGTCGAACTCCTCGACCCGGTCGACGGCGTTCCTGCGGATCTCGCCGAGCCGCAGGCTGCCGGCCCGGGAGTAGTCCTCGATGTGGTTGAGGACGAGGTTCTGGGCCACCGAGTACTCCCCGACGAAGCCGTCCCGCTGGCGGTCCTCGGGACGAAGCCGAGCCCGGTGCGGATGGTCTGGCCGGGGCTCATCGAGCCGGTCTCGACGCCGTCGATGAGGATCCGGCCCGAGCTGGGCCGCACGGTGCCCAGCAGGGCCTCGGACAGCTCGGTCTGGCCATTGCCCTGGACGCCGGCGATGCACAGGATCTCCCCGCCGGCGACCCGGAGGGAGACGTCGTCGACCATCACCGCGCCGGTGTCGTCGGCCACCGTGAGGTGGTCGATCTCCAGGCGGGTGTCCCCGGGGTCGGCGGGCTCCTTGTCGACCACCAGGTTGACCGCCCGGCCGACCATCATCTCGGCGAGCCGGCCCTCGGAGTCGCTGGGGCGGGCGGTGCCGACCACCGTGCCACGCCGGATCACCGTGATGTCGTCGGCGATGGCGCGCACCTCGTGCAGCTTGTGGGTGATGAAGACGATCGCCCGGCCCTCGTCGCGCAGGGCCCGCATCACCGCCATCAGCTCGTCGATCTCCTGGGGGGTGAGCACCGCGGTGGGCTCGTCGAAGATGAGGAACTTCGCGTCATTGGCCAGAGATTTGAGGATCTCGACGCGCTGCTGGACGCCGACCGGAAGATTCTCCACCAGGGCGTCCGGATTGACCTCGAGGTGGTAGCGGTCGGACAGCTCCCGGACGCCGGCGCGGGCCCGGCCCATGTCGAGGGCCCCGGCCCGGGAGGGCTCGCGGCCCAGGATGATGTTCTCGGCGACGGTGAACACCTCGACCAGCATGAAGTGCTGGTGCACCATTCCGATGCCGGCGGCCATCGCCTGCTTCGGATTGTCGAAGTGCTGCTCGACGCCGTCGATGGAGATGGTCCCCTCATCGGCCTCCAGCAGCCCGTAGAGGATGTTCATCAGGGTCGACTTGCCGGCCCCGTTCTCCCCCAACAGGCAGTGGATCCGGCCCGGGACGATGTCCAGGTCGATGTGGTCGTTGGCGGTCAGGGTGCCGAACCGCTTGGTGATGCCGCGGAGGCTCAGTCCGTCGGCCACCGGCGGCGCCGAGGTGGCGTCCTCCCCGATGGTCTGGAGGCTCGCGCCGCCCTGGGAGCTGGAGCTGATAGTCACGGGGAGTTCCTTCCACGCGGTGGGACGCGGCCCCGGGATTGGGGACGGTCCTGCATCAGTGGGTCGTGGGCATCAGGACCGGCCGGCCCCGCCTGCTGGCAGGACCGGCCGGTCCCACACGGCCCGGTATCGGCGTCAGATCACTTCTTGGGCTGAGCGGTCGAGGTGATCTTGATCTTGCCCGAGGCGATGTCGGACTTGATCGTGGTCAGCTCGGACTTGAGGTCGGCCGGGACCTTGCCGTCGAAGTCGTGGAAGGGGGCCAGACCGGTGCCTCCGTTGCCCAGCGTGCCGATGTACGGCTCACCGGAGAAGGAGCCGTCCTTGGCGGACTTGATGGCCGAGAAGACGGCCACATCCATGCCCTTGTACACCGAGGTGATGATGCTGGAGCAGTAGTTCGGCTGAGTCTTGCAGCCATCGGCGTCCACCCAGATCGCGTTGGCCTTGCCACCGGTGGACTGCACCACCTGGAGAGCGCCGTTACCGGCGTTGCCGGCCACCGGCAGGACGATGTCGGCGCCCTGGTTGATCAGCGTCTGGGCGGTCGTCTTGCCGCCCGCGACATTCTGGAAGGGGTTCGGCTGCGGGACGAACTGGCCGTCCTGCTTCTTGGCGTCCCATCCGAGGACCTGGACCGACTTCTTCTTCTGGGTGTTGTAGTAGTCGACGCCCTGGGCGAAGCCGTCCATGAAGATCGTCACCGTCGGGATCTTCATGCCGCCGAAGGTGCCGACCTTGCCGGACTTGGTCATACCGGCGGCGAGGTAGCCGGCCATGAAGGAGGACTCGGCGGTGTCGAAGATCAGCGGCTTGAGGTTCTTCGGGGCGTCCTGGGGCTGAGAGTCGACGATCGCGAAGTCGATATTGGGGTTGGCCTTCGCCGCGGCGACCGTCGCCTTCTCCAGCAGGAAGCCGACCGAGACGATGATCGTGCACTTGGCGTCGACCATCGACTGGATGTTGACCGCATAGTCCTTGTCGTCCTTGGACTCGACCTTTGCGGTGGGGATGCTGAGGTCCGTGGCGGCCTTCTCGAGGCCGGCCAGGGAGGTCTGGTTGAAGGACTTGTCGCTGAATCCGGCGGAGTCGGAGACGATACAGGCCTTGAAGGCGCCGGTGCCGGCGGACCCGGAGGCAGCACCGGCCGACGCGGAGGCGCTGGAGCCTCCCGACTGGTCCGGGGCCTGGGCGCAGGCCGACAGGGACAGGGCCATCGCCGAGAACACGGCTGATGCTGCGAGGACTGATTTCTTCACGGACTGCCTCCTGGAGCAGGACGAAGATAGCGGAGCGGTCCCGCGCCGCTGTCGCAGACGCGAGGCGCTCAAGACTGTAGACCACCCGTCGGCCCGCCGGAGGCCTGAGAGCGGTTGCGGGCCCAAGCGTGACCAGATCGTCACAATCGGCGCTCAGATTCCGCCGATCCGAGGCACGGTCGGAGGCGCAGCCGGACGCCGGATCAGGCGACCTGGCGGACCAGGGCCTCCGCGGCGTCCAGAACGCTCACCGTCTCGTGCTCCCAGTGCGGCTCCTGGCCGCGGTAGGGGCCGGTGGCCAGCGAGATGATCACCGCAGCGGCGCGCAGCCTCAGCTCGGTGGGGTCGACCCGCTGGTCGAAGACCGGCACCCAGCGCCGGATCAGATGGTGCACCCGGGCGGCCTGGCGCTGGTCCATCCGCTGGACCGTCGAGAGATGGGCGACCAGACAGGCCAGATCGTCGGCCCGCCGGCCGGGCCCGATGGTGTCGACGTCGAGCACCCCGCAGACCCTCCCGCCGGCGACGTGGACCTGTCCCTCGTGGAAGTCGCCATGGGTCGGCTCATCGCCTTCGGGGACGCCGGCCAGGCTCTCCTGGATGAGCGTCGACATCCACTCCAGGCGCGGCGCCTGGGAGGGCATCGCGGTGGCGACCATCTGCGCGAAATGCTCGATCGCCTCGCTCCAGGGGGGACGCCGCCGCAGCCCGGCGACCTCGGCCGGCATGGTGTCCAGCAGGCCGATGAGATCCTCGGCGGTGCACGGGTCGACCCGGTCGAAGAGGGCCCGGGCCAGCGGCCGGCCGGGCAGCTCGGCGAGGATCAGCAGGTGGTCCTTCGTGGTGGCCAGGACCCGGGGGGCCGGAACCCCGGCGTCCAGCAGCATCCGGTGACGGGAGCAGACCTCGTCGAAGACCCGCTCGCGCAGCACCTTCACGTAGAAGGCGCGGACCGGATCGTTGAGCTCGACCCGCAGCACCGCCCGACGCCGGGGCCGGTAGCCGATCATGTGCAGTCTCAGCTGGGAGGGGCTCACCGGTCGGCCCACCAGCCTCAGTTCGGTGATGAGCTCGGCCATCCGGTCGCGGGAGGCGGCCCGGGCCAGGCCGGGCAGGTCCGGGTCGTCGGGGTACAGCCAGACCGCGACCCGGCGGTCCCCGTCGGCGAAGATCCTGGCCCTGGCGTCGCCGGCCACCGGGCCCGTGCTGCGCGCGCTGACCCCCAGCAGCTCCGATCGGGTGCCGTAGGGCCAGCTCACCGTGGCCAGGTAGGTGGCGGTGGTCGAGCGACCCGGATTGGCGTCGACATGGTCCAGCCGCCAGGACTCGAGCTCACCCCCGGCGTGGCCGACCGCGGCCCGCAGCAGGGGGTCCACCGCGGCGGTGGTGAGCAACTCCGAGCCGTCGTCGCCGTCGGCGAGCAGGCCGGCGCTCATCGGGGCGTCCCCCGGGTTCCCTGCGCAAGCTGATCGCGCGCGTTCTGATCGTGCTCGTTCTGGTCCTGCTCGTTCTTTCCCGGCTCCTGATCGAGACGCCGCAGGTCCAGCCAGGCGGCCCGCCGCCCGTCCACCTCGGTGACCGTCATCTCGACGGTCGGGGTCTGCTCGGCGTCCACCGGCTGCTCCTGCTGGCCCACCGGCCGCAGGTGCACCCGGACCTGGGCGCCCTTGACCGGCACCTGCCCGTAGCGCGACATGAAGTATCCGGCGACCGTGTCATAGGGCCCCTCGGGCAGCACCAGGCCGGTGGTGGCGGCGAACTCCTCCAGGGTCATCAGGCCGTCGACGTCGCGCATCCGGGCATGCATCGCGTCGGAGGGGGCGACCGTGTCGTACTCGTCGGTGATGTCGCCGACGATCTCCTCGACCAGATCCTCCAGGGTGACGATCCCGGCGGTGCCGCCGTACTCGTCGAGCACCACCGCCAGATGGGAGTGATCCCGGCGCATCTCCGACAGCGCCTTGAGCGCCTTGACCGAGTCGGGCAGCGATTTCACCGGGCGGGCCAGCTGCACCACCTTGGCGTGCCGGTCCACCGGATCGAGCTGGAACAGGTCGCGGACGTGGACGAATCCGGCGATCCGGTCCACCGAGCCGTCGATCACCGGGTAGCGCGAGTGGGAGCCGTCGCGCACCATGCCGGCGGCCTGGCCGGCGGTCATCTCGCCGGGCAGGAAGTCGACCTCGGTGCGCGGCACCATCACCTCGCGCAGGGACTTCTCCCCGGCGTCGAAGACCTCGTCGAGAATCCGGCGCTCCTCGGGTCCCAGCGCCGCCGAGGAGACCACCAGGGAGCGCAGCTCCTCCTGGCTGATCTCGGACCGCGCGGCGCCGGGATCCCCGCCGAGCATCCGGACCAGGGCGTCGGTGGAGACGCCGAGGAACCAGATGACCGGCCGGAAGACCGCCGAGATGACATTGGTGAGCGGGCCCAGCACCAGCGCGAAGGACTCGGCCCGCTGCATCGCCAGCCGCTTGGCGGTGAGCTCGCCGAGCACGATCGAGACGTAGGAGATGACCATCGTGGTGATCACCAGGGAGACGGTGCTGGCCGCCGCCGGGGCCATCCCCCATCTCAGGAAGAGCGGGTCCAGGTCCTTGGCGAGGGTCGCGCCGCCGAAGGCGGAGGCGAGGAATCCCGACAGGGTGACGCCGATCTGGACCGAGGAGAGGAACCGGTTGGGGTCGGCGACCAGGTTGGCGATCGCCCGCCCGCGGGTCCCCCTGCTCTCGGCCAGGTACTGGACCTGGGACTGGCGCAGGGTGACCAGGGCCATCTCGGCGGCCGAGAAGACGCCGCCGATGACGACGAAGAGCAGAACGAGTGCGGCGTTGCCGAGGACCCCAGACATCACGATTCCAAGACTAGAGGCACCCGGGGGTCCCCGGCCCCGCCCGGACCGCGCTCTCGGTACGGGATCGGGCTCGCAGTCGGGATCGGGCTCGCAGTCGGGATCGGGCTCAGAGCACCTGATCCCCGCTGAGGGTGCGCAGCAGGATCCGGTCGACCACCGCGTTGAGGGTGGCGCTGGGCCGCATCGCCGCCTCCGCCCTGGCCTCGTCCATCCGGTAGTAGCCGCCCAGGTCGACCGGATGGCCCTGGACCGCCGTGAGCTCCTCGAGGATCCTCCCGGAGTTGTCCGACAGCGCCTCGGCGGTGCGGGCGAACCGGGTGGCCAGCTGGGCGTCGTCGAACTGGCCGGCCAGCGCCTGGGCCCAGTACAGGGCCAGGTAGAACTGGGAGCCGCGGTTGTCGATCTCGCCGAGCCTGCGGGCCGGGCCGCGGTCGTTCTCCAGGTAGGCGCCGATCGCGGTGTCCAGGGTGGCGGCCAGCACCGCCGCCTTGGTGTCCTCGGTGGTGCGGGCGATGTGGTCCAGGCAGGCCTGCAGGGCGCAGAACTCGCCGAGGGAGTCCCATCGCAGGTAGTCCTCGGCGATGAACTGGGCGACGTGCTTGGGGGCCGAGCCGCCGGCCCCGGTCTCGAACAGCCCGCCGCCGGCCAGCAGCGGCACGATCGACAGCATCTTGGCGCTGGTGCCGATCTCCATGATCGGGAAGAGATCGGTGAGGTAGTCGCGCAGCACGTTCCCGGTCACCGAGATGGTGTCCTCGCCGCGCCTGACCCGCTCCAGGGTGAACTTCATCGCATCGGCCGGAGGCAGGATCCGGATCTCCAGGCCGTTCGTGTCGTGCTCGGGAAGGTAGTTCTTGACCTTCTCGATGACCAGACGGTCGTGGGCCCGGTCCCCGTCCAGCCAGAACACCGCCGGGGCGCCGGTGATGCGGGCCCGCTCGACGGCCAGCCGCACCCAGTCGCGCACCGGGATGTCGCGGACCCGGCTCATCCGCCAGATGTCCCCGGCGGCCACCTGCTGGCTGACCTTCAGCTCGTCGCCGGCGCGGACCTCCACCCGGCCGGCCGAGGGAATGGTGTAGGTGGTGGCGTGGGAGCCGTACTCCTCGGCCTTCTGGGCCATCAGCCCGACATTGGGCACATCGCCCATGGTGGCCGGGTCCAGCGCCCCGTTCTCCCGGCAGTCGTCCATGATCGCCGCGTAGATGGTGGCGTAGCTGCGGTCGGGGATCACGGCGAGGGTCTGCTGCTGCTTGCCGTCGGCGTTCCACATGCATCCCGAGTCCCGGATCACCGTGGGCATCGAGTTGTCGATGATGACCTTGTTGCCCGCGTGCAGGTTGGTGATCCCCTTGTCGGAGTCGACCATGGCCAGCGCCGGGCGGGCGGCGAAGGCCTCGTCGATCGCCTGGTGGATGGCCTTCGGCGCGGTCTTCCGGGAGGGCGTCGACCTTGGCCAGCAGATCGCCCAGGCCCAGATCGGGGTTGACGCCGGCCGCCGAGAGCTCCTCGCCGAAGCGCTCGAAGACGTCGGCCAGGAAGGTGGTCACCGCGTGGCCGAAGAGCACCGGGTCGGAGACCTTCATCATGGTGGCCTTGAGGTGCACCGACCACAGCAGATCCTCGGCCTTGGCGGCGTCCAGGGTCTGCGCGTAGAACTCCTCGAGGGCCGCCACCGACATGTAGGTGGCGTCGACGATCTCGCCGTCGAGCACCTCCACGGCCTCGTTGAGCACGGTCCGGGTGCCGTCGTCGGCGATGTGGACGATGCTCAGCGGCCGCCCGTCGGAGACGAAGGACTCCTCGTGGCCGTAGAAGTCGTCGCCGTCCATGTGGGCGACGCGGGCCTTGATGTCGGGGGTCCAGGGGCCGAGGCGGTGCGGGTGGGCCTTGGCATAGGCCTTGACCGCCTCGGGGGCGCGGCGGTCCGAGTTCCCCTGCCGCAGCACCGGGTTGACCGCCGAGCCGAGCACCGTCGCATAGCGCGCCGCGATCTCCCGGGAGGCGTCGTCGGGGCGCTCGGGATAGTCGGGGACGTCGAATCCCTGGGACTGCAGCTCGGCGATCGCCGCTGTGAGCTGGGGCACCGAGGCCGAGATGTTCGGCAGCTTGATGATGCAGGCCGAGGGGTCGGAGGTCAGCCGGCCGAGCTCTGCGAGGTGGTCGGGCACCCGCTGGCCCTCGGCCAGCCGGTCGGGGAACTGGGCGAGGATCCGCGATGCCAGCGAGATGTCGCTGGTGGTCACCTCGATGCCGGAGTCGTAGAGGAAACCCTTGATGATCGGCAGCAGCGAGTGGGACGCCAGAGCCGGCGCCTCGTCGATCTTGGTCCAGACGATCGTGGCCATGAAGATGTGCTCCTTGCTCGGTGAGTCGGCCTCCAGGCTATCGTGACCGGCGCCCCGAGGCGGCTTCGCGGGCACTCGGGTGCGGCTCGGGCACTGATTCAGGCACTATGTCTCAGGCACTACTGTGTGGGCCGTGGCATACCCCCCTTCCCCCGGCACACCGCTCTCTTCCGGCCATGATGGAGATGACGAGCTCGTGGTCACCTGGCAGTGTCCCGATCGAGCCGGCATCGTGCACGCCGTCACCGGCGCCTGTGTGAGCGCCGGCGGCAACCTCACCGAGCTTCAGCAGTTCTCCAGCACCGACACCGGCCGGTTCTTCATGCGCCTGCAGGTCCGCGACATGACCTCGGCCGCCGATCTCACCGCGGCCCTGCGCGGAATCGCACCGGCCTTCCAGGCGTCGGTCAGCGTCGATCATCTGGGACGCCCGCTGCGCACCCTGGTGCTGGCCTCCAAGGCGCCGCACTGCCTGGCCCACATGCTGTTCAACCGGGACGCCGGACGACTGCCCGTCGACATCGTCGCGGTGATGGCCAACCATCCCGACCTGGCCGATCTGGCCGCCTTCTACGGCGTCGAGTTCGAGCACCGCCCGATCGTCAAGGGCTCCTCCAAGAGCAAGGAGGAGTTCGAGCAGGCGGTGCTCGACAAGGTCGAGGAGAGGGACGTCGAGCTGGTGGTGCTGGCCCGCTACATGCAGATCCTCTCCCCGCACCTGTGCGAGGAGCTGTCGGGGCGCTGCATCAACATCCACCACTCCTTCCTGCCCGGGTTCAAGGGGGCCAACCCGTACCGGCAGGCCCATGAGCGCGGGGTCAAGCTGATCGGGGCCACCGCCCACTTCGTCACCAGCGATCTGGACGAGGGGCCGATCATCGAGCAGAACGTCCAGCGGGTCGACCACTCCCAGACGGTGGCACAGCTCACCGCGATCGGCCAGGACACCGAGTCGACCACCCTGGCCGAGGCGGTCCGGCTGCACTGCGAGCACCGCGCCTTCCTGGACGGGCGGCGCACTGTGATCTTCCGGTAGTTCGCGGCGATCTTCCGGGAGCTCGCGGCCTGTCAAGACACCAGGGGCCCCTGATCGCCCCACTCGGCGCCCCACTAGAGTGAGTCCCACAATCGCGTGTCATAGAGGACTTCTGAGGAGAACATCCATGAGCACTGCTCCCGTCAAGATCGCCGTCACCGGCGCTGCCGGACAGATTTGTTACAGCCTGCTGTTCCGCATCGCCAGCGGCTCGCTGCTGGGCTCCACCCCGATCGAGCTGCGCCTGCTCGAGATCACCCCGGCGCTCAAGGCTCTGGAGGGCGTCGTCATGGAGCTTGACGACGGAGCCTTCCCGAACCTGGTCAACATCGAGATCGGCGACGACCCGAAGAAGGTCTTCGACGGCGTCAACGCCGCCTTCCTGGTCGGCGCGATGCCCCGCAAGGCCGGCATGGAGCGCTCGGACCTGCTGAGCAAGAACGGCGCGATCTTCACCGCTCAGGGCAAGGCCCTCAACGACGTCGCCGCCGACGACGTCAAGGTCCTGGTGACCGGCAACCCGGCCAACACCAACGCGCTGATCGCGGCCACCAACGCCACCGACATCCCGAACGACCACTTCGCGGCCCTCACCCGCCTGGACCACAACCGCGCCAAGACGCAGCTGGCCCGCAAGGTCGGCGCCAGCGTGGCCGACGTCAAGCACATGACCATCTGGGGCAACCACTCCTCCACCCAGTACCCCGACGTGTTCCACGCCGAGGTCGCCGGCAAGAGCGCTGCCGATCTGGTGGACGAGGCCTGGGTCGAGAGCGAGTTCATCCCGACCGTCGCCAAGCGCGGCGCCGCGATCATCGCCGCCCGTGGCTCCTCCTCGGCGGCCTCGGCCGCCAACGCCACCGTCGAGTGCATGCACGACTGGCTGGGCAGCACCCCCAAGGGCGACTGGGTCTCGATGGCCATCCCCTCCGACGGCTCCTACGGGGTGCCCGAGGGAGTCATCTCCTCCTTCCCGGTCACCATCACCGACGGCAAGGTCGAGATCGTCAAGGGCCTGGACATCGACGCCTTCTCGCGCGCCAAGATCGACGCCTCGGTCGCGGAGCTCGAGGACGAGCGCAAGGCCGTCACGGAGCTCGGCCTGATCTGAGTCCCTCGGTTCTGGCCGGTCAGCGAGTTTGGCCAGAGCAATCCTCTCGGGGAGTCGTCTTCGGACGGCTCCCCGAGTCGCGTCTCAGGGCGAGTCGCGTCTCGGGGCGGACCTGCCGATCAGGCGGGCTGGGAGTGCGGCACCACCATCACCAGGACGACCAGAGCGGCTCCCGCACCCAGCAGGATCAGGCAGTCGACCCATTTCGCCCGGACCGCCAGCTGGCCGGCCAGCCGCTCGGGCAGCAACAGCCTCATCAGCCCGGCCAGCAGCACCGAGGCTGCGAAGACCATCGTTCCCTTGCGCCAGTGCCCGGTGCCGATCACCGCGGCCGACGCCAGCACGCCTGCCAGGGCGGCCAGCAGGGCCCAGGGCGAGCCCGTCTGGAATCTGGGCCTGGGGGCGGCTGTTCTTGCTGGGCGGGTGGTCACGAGGCGGCAGGCCCCTCGGCGGCGATCTGCTCGGCCCGGTCGACGACATTGGAGAGCAGCATGGCGCGGGTCATCGGGCCGACGCCGCCCGGGTTCGGCGACACCCAGGCGGCCTTCTCCCAGACGTCGGGGGCGAAATCGCCGAGGATCTTGCCCTCGGGCGAGCGGGAGACGCCGACGTCGATGAGCACCGCCCCCTTCCTGATCATCGAGGCGTCGATGAGCCCCGGGGATCCGGCGGCGCCGACCACGATGTCGGCACTGCGGGTGTGCGCGGCGAGGTCGCGGGTGCCGGTGTGACACAGGGTGACGGTGCAGTTCTCGGTCCGCCGGGTGAGCAGCAGTCCGAGCGGCCGGCCGACCGTCGTCCCACGGCCCACCACGCAGACCTCCTTGCCGGGAAGTTCGACGCCGTGGCGGGTGAGCAGTTCGACGATCCCGCGCGGTGTGCAGGGCAGCGGGGCGGGCTTGTTGAGCACCAGGTAGCCCAGTGAGACCGGGGCCAGCCCGTCGGCGTCCTTGAGCGGGTCGATGAGACCCAGGGCCCAGTTCTGGTCGATGTGGCGGGGCAGCGGCAGCTGGACGATGTAGCCGGTGCAGGCGGGGTTCTCGTTGAGCCCGCGGATCTCGGCCTCGAGGGTCTCGGCGCTGACGTCGGCGGGAAGGTCGACGCGGATCGACTCGATCCCCACCTGGGCGCAGTCGCGGTGCTTGCCGCGCACATACTGGTGGGACGCCGGGTCGTCGCCGACCAGCACGGTGCCCAGACCGGGCACCACACCCTTGGCCCGCAGCGCTGCGACCCTGTCGGCCAGCTCGGCCTTGATCTGGGCGGCGGTCGCCTTGCCATCGAGTCTCTGCGCTGTCATCGCTCTCCTCGGATAGAATCCGGCGCCGGTCCGACGCCGGAACCATCCTGCCATGCCGGGACTTACCCCCGGCCACCGATTCGCGCCACCGTGCAGCTTGGGAAGAATCCGCCCCAGCAGCTGGTCAGGCCACCAAGGCCGCCTGAGCAGACCTCTCTCACGCAATTGATCACGCCACCAGGGCAGTCTGGTGATCACGCCACCAGGGCAGTCTGGGCGGAGTTCTCCCCGGAACCTGGGGTTTCGGTTCGGGCAGATTCCTTCCCCATGGTCGCGGACCCCGTTCTGTCCGTGGTCGACTCACCCGGGGATTGTGGCAGGTGTTTCTTCAACCGTTCCGGTGGCAGCATCCTGGGTATTCTCGTGTCGGGGTCGACGACGATCCGCCACTGATCTCTCGAGTGATATCTGTCGGGTTCCACCAAGGCATGGTGATGGCGGCACACCAAGACAAGATTCTCCAGAGAAGTCGGGCCCTCATCCCACCAGGGAATGATGTGATGTGCTTGGCATAAATCCGCCGGAACCGTGCACCCCGGGTGGATGCAATTCTTGTCTCTGACTTCCAGGGCCCTGCGAATCGCACCGGTCACCAGGCGGCGCTCCTGACCCATATCCATCACCTGAGATTCCCCGCCCAGCACCACCGGGAGGATCCCGACCTCGCAGCACATCCGCCGCAGGGATCCCGCATCCACCGGAATCTCCCCAGTGGCGCCGTGGACGACACCAGCAGCGATCTTCCCCTCGAGCGCGTCGTGGAGGTCCTGGTAGTTCAACGTGACGACGAGTCTCGGTGTCTGGCCACCAGCGGCGGGAACCTTGTCCAGGCTGCCAAGTAGCCCGACCATGTCGACCAGGGCGTCGGCCATCCTCTGCGCCGTCGACCGGGCCTCACGCGACTCCAACTCGAGGCGGGCGGACAGGTACTGGGAGTCCGTGATGTGCCCCTCGGCCCGCTTGTCTCTCAACGCTTTCGCCTCATCCCGTTCGGCGCGGCGTCCCTTCTCACCGAAGGCTTGGAGGGTGCCGATCAGCTGTTGGGCTTCCAGGTCGGGCAACTGCCCGGAGAACCAGGTGGAGCCCTCCCCGTCAGAACCCCATACCAGTCGCCGGTCTTTGACGGCGCGGCTTCGTTGCGCGGCGATCCGGGCGGCCTCATCGCCGGGTGAGGGTGCCGCTTCCGGGGCGACTTCTTCGAGAATCTTCTTGGTGGCGCGTTTGAGCTGTCCGGGAGGTGTGGTGGCGGCCCGGTCGAGGAACAGTCCGGCGGCCTGATCGACCTGCTCGTCGCTCAACTGTCCATGGGGCAGTTTGCCCAACTCCTCACCAATGGCCGTCGCATGGTCGGGGCTCACGTCCCCGGAGAGCGCCGCATCTTTGACCTTTGGATTCTGGGCGAGCTTGGAGGCCCGCTTCACCACCCCGATTCCCTGACTCGGCGTCCGCCCCTCAGCGGCGGCCAAGAAATCACCGAGGGGCGTCCCGGCGGTGTGATCAGTCGCATTCGCCCTGTAGGCCGCATCTGTGACCACAGCGGCGCCGGTGACCATGCGATCGGCCAGGCTGCGCATCTCGGTCATCATGGCGACTATTTCCGCATCCGACATCCGGGGCAGGACCGTGTAATCCAGGCCGTCGAGATGTTCTCTGATGGCCTGGAGTCGTGTCCTGAATCCCGATACGGCGTCCATGAGAAAAGACTACCCGACGTGAGCACCTTGTGCAAGGGTCGAGCACGATTATTTTCCGGCGAATCGTGGGTGCTCGTGTGACTCTATCCGAGGCCACTGACAGTCGTAACTGTTCGGATGTTAGGAGCATTGGAAGTCTGCCGGATTCTTGTTTGAGTTCAAACGACAATCCGTCAGACTTCCCGAATCAGTGCGCTGGATGTCAACGCTACGGTGCGACCCTTATCACCCAACAGACCACGCCAGCACCTCGACGACAGTCCCCCACCTCGTCCGGGCTCAGCACGGCGGGCAGGCACAGCAGGCCCTCCGGCCACGCGACGCCGGGAAGGTTCTCGGGCCGGTCCCAGTGGATCGGCCCGTCCAGGCCCTGCCGGTGCAGGGCGACGGCGACCTCCTCGGCCCGCGGCAACCGGAGCACCAAGGGGCAGACGGCACCGGGATTCACCACTTCAACGCCGTTCGCGCCCCCGGACCCCGCCGCACCTTCCAGCTCTGCTGCACCTTCCAAGCCAGCCGCACCAGTCAGCCCAGCCAGACTCTCCAGCACAGCCTTCCGGGTCGCCATGATGTTCTCAGCCAGGAGCTCAGAGTCGAACTCCCGGTGTTGCGCGAGCGTCTGGGGATGGGGCGGGACCGGCGTCCAGCAGTCGTCGGCCAGGTCCTCGGCGGTCTCGAAGGTGTCGACACCGGGCCGGTCCAGGAAGCGCATCCGGGCGGCGGTGAGCTCGTCGTCGGCCGGTGTCCGTTCGGCCAGGCCGGCCGGTGCCCGTTCAGCCTCGTCGGCCGGCGTCCGCCCAGCCACATCCCGGAACCCGCCGGTGATCCAGGCGAGTTCGCCGAGTGGCAGCAGTTTGCGAGTGCTCACCATCTCCACCCGGCCAGCGGCACCGGCGACAGTTCCCACCCGCGGCCCGAGGAACGAATGCGTCCGGTCGACCAGCACCACCGCCCCGGCCCGCTCCGCATCGGCCAGGACGCCCTCCAGCGCGGCCCCGGCGCGCACCCCGAAGGTCTCGCAGTGCAGGATGACCGGCCGCTCGCCGGCCTCCCGGCACAGCGACAGCAGATCGGAAAGAGCGCCGGCGTCCATCAGCAGATCCGGGCCCACGTCGACCCGGCGCACCGCCAGCCCCTCCAGCTGCCACGGCGTCACCATCGTCTGGCAGCAGTACTGCGGCACCAGCACGGTGCGCCGGCCCGCGTCTCGAGCGCGCTGGGCCGCCAGGCCAAGAGCCTGGCGGCCCAGCGCCACCGTTGTGGCGTCCTCGGGGATCAACATCCCGGATCACTCACGCGCCAGCATCGCAGCAGACGAACGTCGATCAGTAGAAGATCAGTGGAAGAAGTGCCTGGTCCCGGTGAAGTACAGCGGCACCCCGGCGGCCTGGCAGGCGTCGATGGTCTCCTGGTCGCGGATCGATCCGCCGGGCTCCACGA
Organism: Acidipropionibacterium sp.; assembly: GCA_022647765.1. Taxonomy (GTDB): domain Bacteria; phylum Actinomycetota; class Actinomycetes; order Propionibacteriales; family Propionibacteriaceae; genus Acidipropionibacterium. The sequence goes on along the minus strand of JALCLH010000003.1, from coordinate 126,507 downwards.
TGGCCTTGACCTTGCCGTCGATGAGCACCTGGGGCCCGTCTCCGAAGGGGAAGAAGGCGTCGGATGCGGCGACCGATCCGGCCGCCCGCTCACCGGCCCGCTCGACCGCCAGCTTGCAGGAGTCGACGCGGTTGACCTGACCCATCCCGACGCCGACCGAGGCGCCGTCGTGGGCCAGCAGGATGGCATTCGACTTCACCGAGCGGCAGGCCTTCCAGGCGAAGAGCAGGTCGGCCAGATCGGCCTGCGACACCGCCTCGCCGGCGGCCAGAGTCCAGTTCGCCGGATCGTCGCCGGGGGCCTGGAAGAGGTCGCGCTCCATCATCAGCAGTCCGCCGTCGATCTCGCGCAGCTCGTGACCGGACAGGTCGGGAGCCTGGGCCAGCAGCAGTCGGATGTTCTTCTTGCGCGACAGGATCTCCAGGGCGCCGTCCTCGTAGCCGGGGGCCACCACGACCTCGGTGAAGATCGGCCTGATCTGCTCGGCCATCTCGGCGCTGACCGGGCGGTTGGTGGCGATGACGCCGCCGTAGGCGCTCAGCGAGTCGCAGGCGTGGGCCTTGCGATGGGCCTCCGCGATGTCGGAGCCGACCGCGATGCCGCACGGGTTGGAGTGCTTGATGATCGCCACGCAGGGCTCGTCGAAGTCGAAGGCCGCCCGACGGGCCGAGTTGGTGTCGACGTAGTTGTTGTAGCTCATCGCCTTGCCGTGCAGCTGCTCGGCGCCGGCCAGTCCGGGGCCCTGCGGAGTGAGGTAGACCGCGGCGCTCTGGTGGGAGTTCTCGCCGTAGCGCAGCTTCTCCTTGAGCTCTCCGGTGGTCCCGACGAAGGTGGGGACGCCGTCGACCGAGACGCCGTCCTGGGCGCCGAACCAGCTCGCCACCGCGACATCGTAGGCGGCGGTGTGGGCGAAGGCCTTGGCGGCCAGCACCCGGCGCTCGGCCTCGGTGTAGCCGCCGGCGTCAAGCGCCTCCTTGAGCCCGGCGTACTGGCTCGGTGAGGTGAGGACGGCCACATTGGCGTGGTTCTTGGCCGCCGCGCGGACCATCGAGGGCCCGCCGATGTCGATCTTCTCGATGCAGTCGTCGAATCCGGCGCCGGAGGCCACCGTCTCGCTGAACGGGTAGAGATTGCACACCACGAGATCGAAGGGCTCGACGCCGAGTTCGGCAAGCTGGGTGCGATGGGACTCGAGTCGACGGTCAGCGAGGATGCCGGCGTGGACCTTCGGATGGAGGGTCTTGACGCGGCCGTCCAGACACTCCGGGAAGCCGGTCAGGGTGCTCACCTCGGTGACCTCCAGGCCGGCCGCGGCCAGGGCCTTGGCGGTCGATCCGGTGGAGACCACGGCGACTCCCGCCGCGGAGAGGGTTGCTGCCAGAGCGTCCAGGTCCGTCTTGTCGTAGACGGAGACTAGGGCGCGGCGAATGGGTTGACGATCGGTCACTGGGGTCCCTCCAGAGGTGGGTGATGGGGTCATGTTCTATTGGGCGGGTCGGCGGGAAAGGCTTGCGCGGGGTCGGCGGGGAAAGCCTGGGCGGGGTCGGCGGGAAGAACTCGCGCGGGAAGCGTCGCGGCGAGGTCCGCGACCACCTGGACGAGCATCCGGCGCTCCTGCACCTTGATCCTCTCGTGCAGGGTCTCGACGGTGTCGTCGTCGGCCACCTCGACGGCCCGCTGGGCGAGGATGTGCCCGGTGTCGATGCCGGCGTCGACCATGAAGACGGTGGCGCCGGTGATCTTGACGCCGTAGGCCAGCGCGTCGCGGGGGCCGTGGGTGCCGGGGAAGGAGGGCAGCAGGGCGGGGTGGGAGTTGATGACTCGTCCGCCGAAACGGTCCAGGAAGGCCGGTCCCGAGCAGCTTCATGAATCCGGCGCAGACCACCAGGTCGGGCCGGAAGCCGGCCACCTCGGCGGTCAGCCGGGAGTCCCAGTCGGCGCGATCGGCACCCTTGGCCAGCGGTTCGGCAAAGGCCGGGATGCCGGCCTCGGCAGCTCTTTCGAGGGCGCGGACGCCGGGCCGATCGGAGCCGACGGCGACGATCTCGACGGGCAGATCGCCGGCCTCGCAGGCGTCGATGAGAGCCTGCAGCAGGGTCCCTGAACCGGAGACGAGCACCACCACGCGAAGGGCCACGGCCCCCACTCTATCCGGCTCGCCCCGCCCGGTCCCCAATGTCCGATTCTCCAATTCAGAGTCCCGATTCGACGATCCGTTTCTCAATGCCCGACCGCGCGCAGCGCGAGAACGGTGGCGACGGCGGCCTGAGCGGCCTCGTACCCCTTGTCCTCCTGCGAGCCCTCGATGCCGCAGCGGGCCAGCGCCTGGGCCTCGGTGTCGCAGGTGAGGACGCCGAAGCCGATCGGTGTCCCGGTGCTCACCGCCACCTGGGTGATGCCGTCGGTGGCGGCATTGCAGACGTAGTCGAAGTGCGGCGTCCCACCCTGGATGACGACGCCCAGGGCAACCAGCAGGTCGTAGCCCCCGGCCAGCCGGGAGCAGGCCACCGGCAGCTCGAAGGAGCCGGGCACCCGGACCACGGTGGGCCGGCCGATCCCGGCGTCCGACAACCCGTGCAGGGCTCCGGCGAGCAACCCGTCCATCACCACCCGGTGCCAGGATGCGGCCACCACCGCAGCCCTCAGACCGGAGCCGTCCAGGGTTCCGAGATCCGGGGAGACCTCACCCACCGTCGTCTTGTCGGCCGTGCTCATGCGATGTGCTCCTGATTCTCGTCAATTCTCGTTGACGTTCTCGTTGATGTCGCCCTCGATCTGAAGGCTGTGGCCCATCCGATCGCGCTTGGTGATGAGGTAATGGAGGTCCTCGGGGTGGGCCGGAGCCTGCAGGGGCACCGGCGTCACCGTGATGCCGCCCTCGCGCAGGGCCCGGATCTTCACCGGATTGTTGGTCATCAGCCGGACCTCGGACAGCCCGATGCCGGCCAGGATGGCCACCGCCGCCCCGTACTCCCGGGCGTCGACCGGCAGCCCGAGGGCGGTCTGGGCGTCGACCGTGTCCAGCCCGGCGTCCTGGGCGTGGTAGGCGGCGATCTTGTTGAACAGCCCGACCCCGCGCCCCTCGTGGCCGCGCAGCAGGACCACTGCCCCGCCGTGGCGCGCGACGGTCTCCATCGCGGACTGGAGCTGCTCCCCGCAGTCGCAGCGCAGCGATCCCAGGGCGTCGCCGGTGAGGCACTCGAATGCACCCGCACCAGGCTCGGGCCGCCGTCGTCGGCGTCCAGCCCGCGCTCGGGCACCATCAGCAGGTGCTCGGCGCCGGTCGCGCGGTCGGTGTAGCTGGTGATGGTGAACTCGCCGTGCCGGGTGGGCAGGGTGGCCGGCTCCCCCGCGCCGACCCGCGCGGCGTCGGGAGCCGGGGAGAGGTCGCCATGCTCGCGGCGCCATCGGGCCAGTTCGTCGATGGTGATGACGCACAGCCCCTCGCGCTCCCCGACCTCCAGCACCTGCGGGGTGCGCAGGCACATCCCGGAGTCGTCGACCAGTTCACCGATGACGCCGACCGCCTCCAGGCCGGCCAGCCGGGTGAGGTCGACCGCGGCCTCGGTGTGGCCGCGCCGCTCCAGGACGCCGCCCGCGCGGGCCCGCAGCGGCAGGATGTGCCCGGGGCGCACGAATGAGCCCGGCGACGACGCCGGGTCGGCCAGCACCCGGCAGGTGTGCGCCCGCTCGTCGGCCCCGATGCCGGTGGTGGTGCCCTCGGCGGCGTCCACCGAGACGGTGTAGCGGGTCCTCAGCGGGTCCTGGTTGGCCGGCCACATCAGCGGAAGTCCGAGCCGGTCGGCGCGGGACTCGGTCATCGGCGCGCACAGGTAGCCCGAGGTGTGCCGGATCATCCAGCCCACCCAGCGCGGGCCGGCCAGCGAGGCGGCCATGATGGCGTCCCCCTCGTTCTCGCGGTTCTCGTCGTCCAGCACGAGGACCGGGCGTCCGGCCCGCAGCTCCTCGAGGGCCTGGTCGATGGTGGCGAACCCACTCTAGCTGGCTCGGTCATCGGAGCGCTCCTTCGGTCGAGCCGGGTGCGGCGGCGGTCTGATCAGACTTGGCGGCGAGCAGCGACTCGACGTACTTGGCGATGACGTCCACCTCGAGGTTGACCTCCTGGCCCACCGGCAGGAAGCCCAGCACGGTGGTGGCCAGGGTGGTCGGGATGAGGCCGATCTCGAAGAAGCCGGGGCCGGTGGCGCTGACCGTCAAGGAGGTGCCGTCCACCGCGATCGAGCCCTTCTCGACGACGTAGCGCGCCAGGCGCTCCGGGACCGAGATCCGGACGATCTCCCAGCGGTCGCCGGGAGTGCGGGCGAGGATCTCTCCGGTGCCGTCGACGTGGCCCTGCACGATGTGCCCGCTCATCCGTCCGCGAGCCGACACGGCCCGCTCCAGGTTGACCCGGGTTCCGGGCTTGAGGCGTCCCAGGCCGCTGCGGGCCAGGGTCTCGGCCATCACGTCGACGCTGAAGGTGTCCTCGTCGAGCCCGGTGACGGTGAGACAGACCCCGTCGACAGGCGATCGAGGCCCCCACGGCGGCGTCGGAGGTGACCAGCGGCCCGCGAATGACCATGGTGGCCGAGTCCGCGCCCGATGTCAGCTCGACGACCTCGCCGAGCTCCTCAACGATTCCGGTGAACATGATCATTCTCCCGTTCCGGCGCCCACGGCTGTGGCGCGCCTGATATCAGTGGTGTCCTGCTGCTGCTCAGAAGGGGTGGCGGACGGCGGTCTCGGGTGGGCGCGGATCTCGACGTCGGGTCCGACCATCGAGACCTCGTCGATGATCAGCCGGTGGGCTCCGGCGAGGGTGGCGACGCCGGCGTCGGCCAGCGATGCCGGTCCGGACCCGAGCAGGATCGGGGCGATCTGGGCGATCACCTCGTCGATCAGACCGGCCTTCCAGAAGGCTCCGGCCAGTACCGGCCCGCCCTCCAGCCAGACCCGGTGGACGCCGCGCCGGTGCAACTCAGCGAGTGCCTCGGCCGGGTCGTGGCCGGCGATCCGCACGGTCGGCGCCGAGTCGTCGAGCAGGTGACATCCCGGCGGCAGGGGCCGATCCCCCACCACCACCCGCAGCGGTTGCCGGGGCACCGGGACGCCGCGAACGGTGAGTCTGGGGTCGTCGGCCAGGGCCGGTGCCGGTGCCCACCATCACGGCTCCGCAGAGGGCGCGTCCGCGATGCGTCCGGACCCGGGCCTGCGACGAGGTGATCCACCGGCTGGTGCCGTCGGCGGCGGCGCTGCGGCCGTCCAGGGAGGCGGCGTACTTCCACACCACCCTCGGGCGGCCGTGCCTCATCGAGAAGGTCCAGTCCGGGTTGAGGGCGGCAGCCTGCTCGGCCAGGACGCCGCGGATCACCTCGATCCCGGCATCGACGAGGGTTCCGGCTCCCCCGGCGGCCACCGGATTGGGGTCGGACTGGCCGATCACCACCCGGGAGACGCCGGCGTCGACCAGGGCGCGGGCGCAGGGCCCGGTCCGTCCGGTGTGGTTGCAGGGCTCGAGGGTGACGACGGCGGTGCAGCCGGCGGGCAGCGCACCGGCGTCTGCGAGCGCCTCGACCTCGGCGTGCGGGGTTCCCGCGCCGTGGTGCCAGCCCTGGCCGAGCACTTCGCCGTCAGGGCCGAGGATGACGCAGCCCACCCTCGGGTTCGGATCGGGCAGCGGGCTGTGGGCGGCCAGCTCGATGGCTCGGCGCATCGCGTCGTCCCACTGATGACCGTGCCGGTCGTACTGCTGGCCAAGCCAGTCGTGCTGTTGGCCGTGCCCGGCCGGTTGATGATGCTCGATCATCGGCAACCCTTCGTTCGCGTCGTCACGAACGCCGGGGTCGCCGGGTATGCACGGTGCGTCGACGAGGGTGCGGCGTGCTGGACGCCGCACCGGATCGGAACCCACCGCGCAGGTCCCGCGTGCTTCCTCCCATCCGGACTTTCACCGTCGGTACCGGAGTTCCACCGGTTCGGCCATCGATCAGGTCACCCTGGACAGATGGTTCGCGGACTATCACCGCCGGTTCGGACTCTCACCGACCCCGGAGCACGTGTGCTCCACCAGTATGCCTCCACCGCGGCACGGCAGTCACATCCAGGGGATCACATCGAGGTCTGCCGCCCAATCGGTCCTTCCTATCGATCCGTCTGCGGCCGCTTCGTCTGCGCTCGCTTGTTCTGTGTTCGTGCGCCGGAGACCTTCACCGTGTCCTCGGCGGCCTCCGGATCGGGGAGCCCCTGAACACGAGTGCGACGCCAGTCCAGCGCGGCGACCACCCCGCCGGTGACCGCAGCGGCCCCGCCCAGCAGGACCAGCGCCATGCCAGCCATGGCGGGCATCACAGGGCCCATCACGGCCAGCCGGCCAGGCCCGATCCCGCCGCCGGAGAGCGCGCCGAGCACCCCCAGGGCGAGCCCGCCTACCAGTCCGGCGGCGGTCGTCAGCGCCAGCTTCGAGGCCGGGCTCTCCTCGAGGCTGCCCCCCGGTGCCAGTCGTCTCGAAGCCAGTCGCCTCGATGTCACCAGCGCGGCGATCACCCCTGCCAGCACCGGCACCAGCAGCCACAGCCGGGCCAGTCCGCCGACCCCGCCCGACGGCAGGGCGGCCAGCACCGGGAACGAGGGCACCAGCCCGAGGTGGACGCCGAAGGGGCTCACCGAGGTCGCCGCTCCGACCTGGAACCCCGGCCCCAGCGTCCACGAGGCCCACCACACCATGAGATCCTGGCAGCCAGGCGAGCTGGAGGATGATGAGCACCACGCCTCCCCAGAGCCCGGCTCCCAACGCGTTGTGGAGCTCGATCATCCGGGCCGAGTGCCCGATCAGGCCGACGGTCAGCGCGACAGCGCCACCGGCCACCGCCACCGCGCAACCGGCGGCCGCTCCCGCGCAGACGTCACGGAGCCGCCCCGGCAGCAGACCGGCGACCGGCGTCCCGATCGCACTCAGGGCCCCGGCCAGCGCGGGCAGCAGGCCGACGACCAGGCCGCCGAGCACCGCCCGTCCCCACTGCCCCGAGTTCACCGCCCCGGCCGCCACCAGCACGGCCGTCAGATGGACCATCGCGTGCAGGGCCGCCACCTGGCAGGCGTTGCGGGCGCTCACCGGGCGGCCGGACGAGCGCCTGGCGGCCGACATCGCGCGGGCGGAGTAGCGGCAGGTCTCGGCGCTCACCACGACCAGCAGCAGGGTCAGGCCCAACGGCACCAGGCTCACCCTCATTCCCAGTGCGGCGAGCGGCACTCCCTGAGCCAGCAACCACAGCCGGGTCGATCCGGTGACCAGACTGCCGAAACTTTCCCCCCGGCTGCCCGAGCCATTCCGGCACCACCAGGCCGGTGAGCAGCACCCAGACCCCCACCACCCCCAGCAGGCAGCAGAGGACGCAGACCACCGGCCAGGGCCAACGAGGTCTGAGATCGCGCCGCCGAGTGCGCGCCGAGGACTCCACGGCCAGGTCGAACCCATCCTGACCGGTCCTCGCTCGGCCCCCTCGGCGGCCCTGTTGTGCTGGCGGCACAGCCGCCCCCTTCCGTCCTTCTGCTTCTCGGGCTTTTCGGACCCGCGGCTCTTCAGCCTCCGCCCTACCATTACAGATCAACGGTAAACTCGCCTGAGCAGCAGCGGCTCAACACCGACGAGTCGCCCATGAAGTCGTCGATTCTGCACGTTGTCAATCCCTGGAGGCACCCGAGTGAGCGAGGAACCCACCTGCCGGCCACGGCGCGGGATGCCCGACAGCTCGGCCCCGGACGAGGCGGTCGACACCGCGCAGGCCTCCCCCTCCCCCGCACAGGCCTCCCCCTCCCCGGCGCGACATCAGGCAAAGCAGCCGGCCCGGGCCGCCGCTCCCCGGCGCGCGCTTCTCCTTCCCGACGATGACGACGCCGGTCAGGGCGATACCGGCCATGGCAGTGCCGGTCAGAACAATGCCGGTCGGGGCAACGGAGCAGCTGCCGCCGACGACCCGGACGCCGCCTTCCGGCGTCCCACCGGTGACACCGCCGGACGCCGGCGCGGCAGCCGGCGTCCCGATCGCTCCCGCACTCCGCAGGGCCGCCCGGGCACCCCGGCGACCCCCGCCCCGGTCCACCGAGCCTCCGCCCGCCCGGCGCCAGAGCCCGTGCAGCAGGAGGAGGACGACTCCCGTCCGGCCCACCGCCGCGCCGAGCCGGACTCCGATCAGCTCGTGGTCGACCACTCCACGACGCCCCGCTGGTGGCTCTGGAGCCTGGTCGCGGTCCTTCTGGTGGCCGTCGTGGTGGTCGCCGTCTCCCGGCTGAACCACCAGGCGCCGATCGCCGGGGCGCCCTCGCCCTCGGCCAGCCCGTCCGCGCAGCCCTCGGTGACGCCGCTGCCCCGGGACTCGCTGATGAGCGCCGAGGAGGCGAGCCGGATCGCCCCCAAGGCCACCTGGCGCGAGGACTCGACCGAGTCCAAGGTCCCCAACGACTCCCCCCAGACCGTTTCCTGCGTCGTGCGCGACGCCGCCCATCCCAACCCGGTGGCCACCTGGCAGCGCTCCCTCTCCTCGAATGCCACAACCGGCACCTCGGCGGTGAATCGGGTGGACAGCTACCCCGACGAGGCCACCGCCAAGACCGCCTTCACCGCGGAGTCGGCCTCCCTGGAGGCCTGCAACTCGGTGCCCGCCCTCATCGTCTCGGCCTCCTCGGTGACGGGCCTGGCCGACCAGGCGATATCCCTGACGGTGGCCTTTCAGGGCGCCACCACCCAGTACCACACCATCGTGCTGGCCCGCACCGGCCGCGAGATCCTGGCCGTCGACGCCGCCGACAATCATTCCCCGATCGACGCCGCACCGGCGGCCAGCGCCCTCGGGGCCGCCGCCGAACGCAGCTGCACATCGGCCGGCGGGACCTGCCCGGCCAGGGTGACCACCGCCGCGATCGTGCCGCCGAGCCCGGCCGATCCGGGCTGGTTGATCACCTCCGACCTGCCGCGGCTGACCCCCGACCAGGGCGAGTGGCAGGCCGCCACCCCAGCCGGCCTCTCGAGCAAGGGCACCCAGTGCGAGGGGGTCACCCTGGCCTCGGTCTCCGGGCCGACCGCCCGCGAGCAGCGCACCTACCTGCTCTACAAGGATCCCTCGGCGCCGCAGGGATTCGGCGTCGACACCCTGCGATTCACCTTCTCCAAGGACGCCGACGCCGCGGCCTTCGCGAAGAAGATCGGCGACAATATCGCCCGCTGCTCCAAGACCCTCACCACCGCCAAGGTGAGCAGCCCCAAGACCTTCACCGGGGTCGGGGAGAACGGCCTCGCGATCTCCGGGCGCACCTTCTTGGTGACTCAGGACGCCGGTTCGGGCCAGCACGTGATCTTCCAGGTCGCGATCGGCAGCGTCGGCAGGTCTGCCACCTACCTGCTGGCCAATGTCACCTCCAGCTACAGGTTCAGCGACGACGCCTGGTCCCAGCTGGCGGTGCGGGACGCCCAGCGGGCCAGTCAGGCGCGCTGAGGACCTGGAAGCTCAAGCAGGCAGAACTCAGAACCCAGCAGGCAGAACCCGGGGCCTCCCTCAGAACAGCGGCCGCCAGGGGGCCAGCAGATTCTCGGTGAACTTCGCGATGATCGAGCGCTGACGCCACCTGTCCAGATCCACCTCGATGCAGTTGCGGGAGTCGATCTCGAAGATCTGCTCCATCACGGACGCCACATCCTCGCCGACCATCGAGATGTTGATCTCATAGTTGCCGCTCATCGACATCCGGTCGATATTCGCGGTCCCGATCGTCGACCAGGCGCCGTCGATGGTGCAGGTCTTGGCGTGCACCATCGCGCCCTGGTAGAGCAGCAGGTGGACCCCGGCGCCGAGCAGCCGCTCGTAGTACCCGCGGCTGAGCCAGTCGGCGACGACGTGATTCGACTCGGCGGGAATGATGATCCGGACGTCGACCCCTCGGGCGCTGGCGGCGCTCAGCGCGGACATCATGTCGTCGTCGGGAATGAAGTAGGCCTGGGTCATCCAGATCCGCTTCGAGGCGCGGTCGATGGACTCCAGGTACATGCTGCGAATCGGGAACATGGCCCTTCGCGGGACATTGCGCCGGACCTCGATGGTGCTGTCCCATCGGCGCGACGCCGGGGCGATCAACCGCCTCCCGTCCCGCCGGTGCGGCAGGGAGGCGTAGGGGCGCATATTCCACTTGTCGACGAAGGCGTTCTCCAGGTCCGCGACGCTGGGGCCGACCAGCCGGGCGTGGGTGTCGCGCCATCGGTCGGCGTAGGTGGAGCCGATGTTGTAGCCGCCGATGTATCCGATCTTCGAGTCGACGATGAGCAGCTTGCGGTGGTCGCGGCCGAGATTGCGCAGGCTCGGCAGGCCCGGGGTGATGAGCGGGTGGGGACGCACGTGGACCCCGTCCAGCTTGTGGAAGAAGCGGGGATCGACCACCAGGTTGGCCAGCTCGTCCCAGATCGCGTAGACCTCGACCCCGCGGGCGGCGGCGTCGACCAGGGCGGCGCGGAACTGCCGTCCGATCTCGTCGGACTTCCAGATGAAGGTCTCGAAGTAGACCGTGCTGGTGGCCGAGGCGATGTCGGCCAGCATCTGCGGGTACAGGTCCCGTCCGAAGGTGAAGACGCTCACCTCGTCGTGGCCGGTGGCGACCGGCTCCACCGGGGCGGTCGGGAAGCGATAGGGCCGTCTCGACCGTCGCTTGAGGCCGTTGAAGAGGATCAGCTGCCCGGCGGCGGCCAGCTGTGCGGCCAGCAGTCCCCCGCCGATCCAGTTCGCAGTCCTGCGCAGACGTCCCGGCCGGCGCCCCGGAGACTGACGCCCTGAGGACTGTCGCACTGACTTGGCCATGGGCCCCAGCCTATCGGTAGCCCTGCGGCCCGGCCGTCACCTCCTCATCGCCTTGCGGGCCAGCGCATTGCCGGCGAACTGGGCCGCCTGGACGATGATGATGATGGTGACCACCGCGATCAGGGTCACCGTCCAGTTGAACCTCTGGTAGCCGTACTGGATGGCGAACTGGCCGAGTCCGCCGCCGCCGATGGCGCCGGCGATCGCGGTCATGTCGACGATCGCGATGAGCACATAGGTGTAGCCGAGGACCAGCGGCCCCAGGGCCTCGCGGGCGACCACGTCGAACAGGATCCGCCACGGTCCGGCGCCCATCGCGCGGGCCGCCTCGATGACGCCGGGGTCGACGGTGACGAGGTTCTGCTCGACGATCCTCGACATCGCGAAGGTGGCCGCGATGCACAGCGGGAAGGTGGCCGCGGCGACGCCGATGGTGGTGCCGACGACCTTCAGGGTGAGCGGCCCGATCGCCGTCATGAAGATGATGAACGGGATCGGCCGGACGATGTTGACGATGACGTTGAGCACCAGGTTCAGCGGCCGGTTGGCCAGCAGTCCCCCGCCGCGGGTCGCGAACAGGATGATGCCGAGCACCAGGCCGAGGATGCCGCCCACCACGAGGGTGACGGCCGACATGAAGAGGGTCTGCCAGATCGCGTCCAGGTAGACCGGTTTGAGCGTCTCCCAGTCCATCAGGCGTCCTCCCTTTCTGTATTGGAGTTCTCGGCGTTGGAATCCCCGGCGACGGCGGCGAGACGCCGGGCGGCGTCCGCGACGTCGTCGGGCTCTCCGGTGAGTGCCACGGTGTAGTTGCCCGAGGGCCCCGCCGCGGACCTCGATGACGCCGCCGTGGACGATCCGGAAGGCGACCCGCTGCTCGCGGCCCAGCTCGGCCAGGGCCATCCCGAAGACGGCGGAGTCGACGCTGGGCACGTCGACCAGGGTGGCGTCCGGATTCTCGGAGCGCAGCCGGGCCAGCTCCTCGGGCCGGGGTGCTGGCCGATGATGGTGGACAGGAATCGCCGCGTCGTCCCGGACCCGGGATGGGCGAAGATCTCGCGGGTCGGGCCGGTCTCGATGAGTGTGCCGTGCTCCAGGACGCTGACCTTGTCGGCGATGGAGCGCACCACCTCCATCTCGTGGGTGATGACGATGACGGTGACGCCGAGCTCGGCGTTGATCCGTTGCAGCAGGCCCAGCACGTCGGAGGTGGTCTCGGGGTCCAGCGCCGAGGTGGACTCGTCGGCCAGCAGGATGGTCGGCCGGGTGGCCAGCGCGCGGGCGATCCCGACCCGCTGCTTCTGACCGCCGGAGAGCTGGTCGGGGTGGGTCCAGGCCCGCTCGGTGAGGCCGACGAAGGACAGCAGCTCGGTGACCCGGGCGCGCTCGTCGGCCTTGGACCAGCGGGCCAGTTTCAGCGGGTAGGCGATGTTGTCGTAGACGGTGCGCGAGTTGAACAGGTTGAACTGCTGGAAGATCATCCCGATGTCGGCGCGCAGCGGGCGCAGGGACCGCTCGGTGAATCGGGAGATGTCGGTGCCCAGCACCGCCACGGTGCCGGAGGTGGGCTGCTCCAGGCCGTTGATGAGCCGCACCAGGGTGGACTTGCCGGCCCCGGACTGCCCGATCACCGCCGAGATGTCCCCGCGCTCGAAGTCCAGGCTCACGTCGTCGAGGGCGTGCACCGGCCCGGAACGGGTCTGGAAGGTCTTGAAGACGTGGTCGAGCTGGATGATCGGGTCACCCATGCGGGTCCTCCTGTGCTGGTCGGGCCCGCTCCGGGGGGACGCCGATCGGCGTCCCCCGGAGCGGCCAGGGCTTTGGGCGTACTGGCTTGTATTACTTGTGCTGCTGCTGGAGCTCGGACTGCAGCTTGTCGAGGGCGGCCTGGAGGTCGGCCTGGGACTTGCCGGTGACGATCTTCGCGGTGCTGTCGGACTCGTCGACGACGGACTTGGTCACCTCGGGGTCGTGCCAGATCTTGGCGACCTTGATCAGGGTGGCGTTGTCCTTGTCCTTGGCACGGGCCGCGAAGATGTTGATGTACGGCTCGGCGTCCGGGCTGTCGGGGTCGTCCTGGAAGAGGGCCGACTTGGCGTCGATCTTGGCGTCCACGGCGAATCCGTTGTTGATGACGGAGGCGTCGACGCTCGGCAGGGCGGTGACGGTCTGGGAGGCGTCGACCGCGGTGACGGTGACCTTCGACTTCGCGGCGACGATGTCGGCCGGGGTGGACAGCGGCGAGCCGCCGTCCTTGAGGGTCAGCAGGCCGGCCTTCTGGAGCAGCAGCAGGGCGCGGCCCTGGTTGGTGTCGTCATTGGGGATGGCGACCTTGCCGCCTGGCCGGGATCTCGCTGATCTTGGTGTGCTTCTTCGAGTAGATCGCCAGCGGGACGATGTAGGTCGAGGCCAGCGGGATCAGATTGTCCTTGTTCTCGACGTTGTAATTGGCCAGGAAGAAGATGTGCTGGAAGTAGTTGAGGTCGATCTGGCCCTGGGAGAGCGCCCGATTGGGCTGGTTGTAGTCGCTGAAATCGACCTTCTTGATGGTGATGCCCTGGTCGGCGGCCTTCTTGATGAAGATCGGCCAGAACTTCGCGCCGGCCTCGGTGGTGCCGATCCGGACCGTGGTGCTGGCCGCGGCGCCGGAGGCGGCGGAGCCGCCGTTGTCGGAGCCGGAGTTCTGCTGGGTGGCCCAGACGATGAGCCCGGCGATGATGGCGATCACGACGATGACCGCGGTGATGATGAGGCCCTTGTGGCTTCCGCCGCCGGGCTTCTCCGGAAGGGCCTGGGGCTCCTCGTTGTCGGACGCGCCGGGATTCGGGGTGCTGCTCATGTGTGATTCTCCTGATATGAAACCGGGGGCCGTGGTGGATCCCCCGACGAAATGGGATTGCCGAAATGGGATGCGATCAGCCGATCGACCAGCCGATCGACCGGAACACTCAGCCTTGATGCGGCTGTCGATCGCGCCACCGCGGGTGGTGCCGGCAGCCGGGTCGACACAGATGCCGGCCGAGCCGTGGGCGGTGGTTGCAGGCACACCCCATCGATGGAGGTGCTGCGGGGGGCTCGGGATCAGCGAGTCAGCAGGCGCCGCACATTCGGCAACAGTCGACCGACCCGCCGCACATCATCATCGCCGCACGCCGGTTGGCGCGAACGAGATGGGTGGTGGCGGTCGCCATGTCATGTCTCCTGCTGGTCATGTGCCGCGAGGGCACCTGGTGCGGCGCCTTCTCGCGTCGCGGGATTCCCGATGGTGTCAGAGATGCCACCGAACGTCAAGGATTCTCATTATATGACACGGCGTCTCATACTTTTGGCCCGCGCGACTCTCTTCCCAGGGTGGATTTCACTCCCGCCTCGCCGTCATCCGGCCCGGCCAGGACCTCGGGACGGCGAGGCGGGAGTGATCTCCACCCGGCCCGCTGGCCGTAGGCTTGTCCCCGCCATGAGTGACGCCACCCCGGATCTGTTCTCCTTCTTCGCCCCCTCGCAGCCCCCGGCCCCCGGGCCGCAGGGGGGCCCGGTCCATCCCCGGCGCCCTGCCGGCGACGAATGCCGCACCGCCTGCGCCGCTGCCGGCCTCTCCGGGAGAGCGGGCGGCCTCCCGCCCGGCCACCGAGGAGGAGCTGCTGGCCGGTCTCAACCCCCCTCAGCGCGAGGCGGTGCTGCATGCCGGCTCCCCGGTGCTGGTGGTGGCCGGGGCCGGATCGGGCAAGACCCGGGTGCTCACCCGGCGGATCGCCCACCTGGTCCAGGTGCGCGGCGTCCACCCCGGATCCATCCTGGCCATCACCTTCACCAACAAGGCCGCCGCCGAGATGAAGGCCCGGGTGGTGGAGCTGGTCGGACGCCGGGCGAGGCCGATGTGGGTCTCGACCTTCCACTCGGCCGCGGTGCGGATGCTGCGCTCCGACATCGACCGGCTGGAGATGTCGCGCAACTTCTCGATCTACGACGACACCGACTCCAAGCGCCTCATCACCCTGGTGACCCGCGACGCGAACCTGGATCCGAAGAAGTTCCAGCCGCGGACGGTGATGAACTGGATCTCCGACCAGAAGAACGAGCTGATCGATCCCCGGAGCGGCCGCCGACGCCGCCGACAGCGGCAATGACCGGATCTTCGCCAGCCTCTACGCGGAGTACCAGCGACGCCTGCGCGCCGCCAACGCCCTGGACTTCGACGACCTCATCATGTCCGCGGTCACCCTGCTGAGGCGCTTCCCCGAGGTGCGCGAGCAGTACCGGCGACGGTTCCGCCACGTCCTGGTCGACGAGTACCAGGACACCAACACCGCCCAGTACCAGTTCATCCGAGCCCTGTGAGTGGCAACGGAAGAGGGCGGAAAGAAAGCAGGGTGGACAAGAGGACGCCGGCGCCCCGGCATCGCAGGACCCGGCGCGCACCGTGGATCCCCCGGAGTTGATGGTGGTCGGCGACTCCGACCAGTCGATCTACGCCTTCCGCGGCGCCACCATCCGCAACATCCTCGACTTCGACAAGGACTTCCCCGGGGCCCGCACCATCCTGCTGGAGCAGAACTACCGCTCCACCCAGACCATCCTCAGCGCCGCCAACAGCCTCATCAAGGTCAACCCGGACCGCCCGGCGAAGAACCTGTGGACCGACGCCGGGGACGGCGAGAAGATCGTCGGCTATGTCGCCGACACCGAGCACGACGAGGCCGCCTGGGTGGGCCGGAAGATCGACGAGCTGGTCGACGCCGGCAGGACCAGGTACGGCGAGGTCGCCGTCTTCTACCGGACCAACGCCCAGTCCCGGCCCTTCGAGGACGTCTTCATCCGCACCGGACTGCCCTACCGGGTGGTCGGCGGGGTGCGGTTCTACGAGCGCCGGGAGGTGCGCGACGCCGTCGCCTACCTGCGGGCGATCGCCAATCCGGCCGACGACGTCTCGGTCCGGCGGATCCTCAACGTCCCCAAGCGGGGAATCGGAGCCCGGGCCGAGGCGAGCCTGGAGGTCTTCGCCACCGCCCGGCGAATCCCCTTCTCCGAGGCCATCTCCAGGGCCGGGGAGGTGACCTCGCTGGCCACCCGCTCGGCCCACCAGATCGCCTCCTTCGCCGAGCTGATGGAGACCCACCGGGCGATGGTGGCCGAGGGCCGGCGCGCCGACGAGATCCTCGACTCGATCCTCAAGAAGTCCGGCTATGTGGCCGAGCTGGAGAACTCCAAGGACCCCCAGGACGAGACCCGGCTGGAGAACCTGGTCGAACTGCTGTCGGTCGCCCAGGAGTTCGTCGCCAGGGTCCACACCATCGACCTCGAGCCCGGCCAGGCAGAATCCGACCAGGACGACGCCGACCCCGACGACTCCCAGACGCTGGACGCCGACGACTCCCTGCCGGCCTTCCTGGAGCAGATCGCCCTGGTCGCCGACTCCGACGCGCTGCCCGAGGAGGGCGACGGGGTGATCACCCTGATGACCCTGCACACCGCCAAGGGCCTGGAGTTCGACACCGTCTTCGTCACCGGCTTCGAGGACGGCGTCTTCCCGCACGCCCGCTCGCTGGCCGACCCCAAGGAGCTGGCCGAGGAGCGCCGGCTGGCCTATGTCGGGCTCACCCGGGCCCGCAAGCGGCTGATGCTCTCGCGGGCGGTGGTCCGGACCACCTGGGGCCAGCCCCAGTACAACCCGGCCAGCCGGTTCATCGACGAGATTCCCGAGGAGCTGGTGCACTGGGAGCGGCTGGCGGACGCCTCGGCGGGCTGGGCCTCCTCGGCGGACTCCCGCAGCCGGGCGGCCCGTTCGACCCTGGACGACGACGGCCCGATCTTCGGGTCGGGGCGGGGCTCCGTCACGGGCATCAAGCGAGTCGCGCCCGGAGAAGCAGGTCATCTCCGTGCAGCCCGGCGACAAGGTGCTGCACAATCAGTTCGGGCTGGGCACCGTGCTGGCGACCAAGGGGTCGGGCGGAAATGCCACCGCCGACGTCGACTTCGGGTCGGTGGGCACCAAGCGGCTGGCGCTGAAGTTCGCCCCGCTGGAGAAGCTCTGAGCGTCAGGGCTTGAGGCCCAGGGATCTCAGGAAGACCAGCGGATCGGTGGTGCTGTAGACGTCTCCGGGGGTGGTGCCCTGGGGGTAGTACTCGAAGTGCAGGTGACAGCCGAAGGCGCGTCCGGTCTCCCCGGAGTAGCCGATGAGCTGGCCGGGCTTGACGATCTGCCCCGGGGACACCGACTTGCTCGTCATGTGCGCGTACAGGATCGACCCGCCGTTGGCCAGGTGGATGACGACGTGGTTGCCGGCCCAGGCCCCGCCGGTCGACTGGCCCACCACTCCGGAGGCGACCGCGTAGAGCGGGGTGCCGCAGGCGGCGACGAAGTCCTCGCCGGTGTGCCAGCGGGCCCACACTCCGGTCTCTCCCCCAGTAGGCGCCCAGCGTGTAGGAGCCGGGGCGCACCGGCAGCACGGCCCCGCCGTCGCTGGTGATGGCCCCCAGGGTGCCGGGGGTGATCTTCACCCCGGAGGCGGCCGCCTGCTTGGCCAGCCTCTCCTCGGCGGCCTTCTTCTCGGCCGCGATCTCCTTGGCCCGCTTCTTCACCGCGGCCACCGAGGCGTCCAGTTCCTTGGCGCGGACCGTCTCGCCGACCGTGGTGGCGGTGTTCTGGATCTCGTCGGTGGTGGTGTCGAGGGTGCTGCTGCGCTTGTCCGCGACCGACTGGCTGACCGCCTTGTCGATCTCGGAGCGGACGCTGCTGCGCGAGACCGAGGAGCCCTGGGAGCCCGAGCCGCGCGACCGGAGGGCGCCCTTGTCGGCCTTCGCCTGCGGGTTGGAGATCCCCGAGGACAGTCTCGAGGAGCTGAGGTCCTGGTCGGTCACCGGAACGGCCTTGGTGATGTCGGGACGGTTGGTGTCCACGGCCAGCGAGTTGATATTGGTCGCCGAGGAGCCCGAGGCGCTGGTCATCGTCACCGCTCCCACGGTCACCGCGCCGAGCACCGCGACCACGGCGGTGGCGACGCCGATCCTCAGAGCGGAGCGACGACGGGGCTCTGCGAAGGGCTGGTCCTCGCCGGCGTCAGCGGCCTGCGAGTCGACGGCGTCGCCCTCGATGCCGGCGTCTCCGTCGAGCGGCGGGTCATCGACGACCACCGAACGGCGAAGGAACTCCAACGGGGCGAAGCCGCGGCGGTGCCTTTGTCTGCTCACTGAACTCCTCGTGGCTGGGATCACGACCCTGTCCATGAGGGTCCCGGTCCAATACTGAGAAAACTGTAGCATCTCTCAGGATTGACGCCAATCCGCCACCTCCCCGTCCGGCTCCGCCGAGCTGCCCCGATCCGCGACGCCGATATCCGGACACCTGCCCGGGCGGATATTGGTGTCTCGGGCCTTGCCCGGGCGCATATTGATACTGTTACGTCGACCGCTGCAACGACGGTCGATCACCTCGCAGAGTGGAGAGGCCAGACAGTGGATCTGTATGAGTACCAAGCCCGCGACCTGTTCGAGAAGCACGGCGTCCCCGTGCTTCGCGGCGTCGTCGCCGACACCCCGGAACAGGCCGCCCGGGCGGCCGCCGAACTGGGCACCCCGGTGGTCGCGGTGAAGGCCCAGGTGAAGGTCGGAGGACGCGGCAAGGCGGGCGGCGTCAAGATCGCCAAGTCTCCGGCGCAGGCCGGGCAGCACGCCGAGGCCATCCTCGGCATGGACATCAAGGGTCACACCGTGCACAAGGTGATGATCGCCGAGGGCGCCGACATCGCCGAGGAGTACTACTTCTCGATCCTGCTGGATCGCGGCGAGCGTCAGTACCTGGCGATGTGCTCCCGCGAGGGCGGGATGGACATCGAGACCCTCGCCCGGGAGCGCCCCGAGGCGCTGGCGAAGGTGCCGGTCGACCCGATCGACGGGATCGACGAGGCCAAGGCCGCCGAGATCCTCACCGCCGCCGGATTCCCGGCCGAGGCGCACGCCGCCATCGTCCCGGTGATCCTCAAGCTGTGGGAGGTCTACTCCGACGAGGACGCCACCCTGGTCGAGGTCAACCCGATGGTGAAGACCGCAGATGGACGGGTCCTCGCCCTGGACGGCAAGGTCACCCTCGACGGCAACGCCGCCTTCCGCCACCCCGAGCACGCCGAACTGGTCGACCGCGCGGCCACCGACCCGCTCGAGCTGCGCGCCGGAGAGCTCGGCCTCAACTACGTCAAGCTCGACGGCTCGGTCGGCGTCATCGGCAACGGCGCCGGGCTCGTGATGAGCACCCTGGACGTCGTCGCCTACGCCGGCGAGGCCTTCCCCGGCTCCCCCAGACCCGCCAACTTCCTGGACATCGGCGGCGGCGCATCCGCCGAGGTGATGGCCAACGGCCTGGACCTCATCATGTCCGACCCCCAGGTGCGCTCGGTCTTCGTCAACGTGTTCGGCGGCATCACCGCCTGCGACGAGGTGGCCAACGGCATCAGGACGGCCCTGGAGACCCTCGGCGACAAGGCCAGCAAGCCGCTGGTCGTGCGGCTGGACGGCAACGCCGTCGAGCAGGGCCGCGCCATCCTCGCAGACTTCAACCATCCGCTCGTGACCATGGTCGCCACCATGGACGAGGCCGCCAGCAAGGCCGCCGAGCTCGCATCCCAGGAGGCCTGAGACCCGTGTCCATCATTCTCGACCAGAATTCCAGGATCATCGTCCAGGGCATGACCGGATCGGAGGGCATGAAGCACACCCAGCGGATGCTCGCCTCCGGCTCGGCCATCGTCGGCGGCGTCAATCCCCGCAAGGCCGGCCAGTCGGTCACCTTCGACGGCGGCGTCTCGGTGCCCGTCTTCGGCTCCGTGAAGGACGCCGTCGCGGCCACCGGCGCCAATGTCACGGTGGTCTTCGTGCCCGCGAAGTTCACCAAGGCGGCGGTGCTGGAGGCCATCGACGCCGAGATCCCGCTGGTGGTGTGCATCACCGAGGGGGTCCCCGCCAAGGACGAGACGCAGTTCGTCGCGGCGGCGCGCCGCTCCGGAAAGACCCGGATCATCGGGCCGAACTGCCCGGGCATCATCAGTCCCGGGAAGTCCAACGCCGGCATCACCCCGGCCGACATCACCGGCCCGGGACGGGTCGGGCTGGTCTCCAAGTCCGGCACCCTCACCTACCAGCTGATGTTCGAGGTGCGCGACCTGGGCATCTCGACCGCCCTGGGGGTCGGCGGCGATCCGGTGGTCGGCACCACTCACATCGACGCCCTGCAGGCCTTCCAGGACGATCCGGAGACCGACGTCATCGTCATGATCGGGGAGATCGGGGGGGACGCCGAGGAGCGGGCCGCGTCCTACATCAGCGAGCACATCACCAAGCCGGTGATCGGCTACGTGGCCGGGTTCACCGCCCCGGAGGGCAAGACGATGGGCCACGCCGGAGCCATCGTCTCGGGCTCCTCGGGCACTGCCGCGGCCAAGAAGGAGGCTCTGGAGGCGGCCGGCGTCAAGGTCGGCAAGACGCCGTCGGAGGCCGCCCAGCTGGCCCACGAGGCGATCGCCGCGCTGGCCGGCTGAACGACTGCGCGGCTCTGAGCTGCCGAGGCGGATTTTGCTTCCCGGGTTCCGGCTCCTGGTCCCCTATCATGGGGACATGGGATTCTTCGGATGGATCATTCTGGGCCTGATCGCCGGTGGTATCGCGAAAGCGATCATGCCCGGGAAGCAGGCCGTCGGCTGCCTGCCCACCCTCATCCTCGGCGTCGTCGGCGGTGTGCTGGGAGGGTGGATCGGTAGCGCGGTCTTCCATGTCAGCATCGATCGCTTCTGGAGCCTCAACACCTGGGCGCTGGCGGTGCTGGGCTCGGTCATCGTGCTCTTCATCTGGGGCCTGGTGAGCAGAAACCGCCGCTGATTCAGCCAGTCCGGTCGACGGGGCCGTTCAGCCAGTCTGGTCAGATCAGCCGGCGGTCGGTGGCCCACCGGGTGAGTTCGTGCCGGTTCGACAGCTGCAGCTTGCGCAGCACGTTCGAGACGTGGGTCTCCACGGTCTTCACCGAGATGAACAGCTCCTTGGCCACCTCCTTGTAGGCGTAGCCGCGGGCGATCAGCCGCATCACCTCGCGCTCCCTCGGTGAGAGACGGTCCAGATCCTCGTCGATGCTCGCCACCTCGATCGACCCGGAGAAGGCGTCCAGCACGAACCCGGCCAGCCGCGGCGAGAAGACGGCGTCCCCGGTGGCGACCCGGTCGATGGCGCCGAGCAGCTCGGACGATGAGATCGACTTGGTGACATATCCCCGCGCCCCGGCGCGGATCACCGAGATGACATCCTCGGCGGCGTCGGAGACCGACAGCGCCAGGAACCGGGTCGCGGCGGCGTCCAGGCCGGCGGCGTCGCACTTCTTGATGACCTCGGTGCCGCCGCCACCGGGCAGATGCACGTCGAGCAGCACCACCTGCGGGCGGCTCGCCAGGACCGCGCTCACCGAGGAGTCGACGTCGTAGCCCTCTCCGACCACCTTCACCCGGTCGCGGTGCTGGCTCATCTCGGCGCGCACCCCGACCCGGAACATCTCGTGGTCGTCGACCAGCACAATGCTCACCGGCCCATTGCTCCCCGGTCCATTACTCACCGCGCCGTTGCTCACCGGGGGATTCGGTCCCGCCGTGTCACTAGTCATCTCGTCCTCGCTGTCGTCATCCTGGTGGTCGCCGTCCTGGGGCTCTCCGCGGCATCGGAGTCGCCGGGCTGCCCGGGCCTCATCTGAAGCCGGATCTCGGTGCCCTCGCCCGGCCTGCTGCGCACCGTGGCAGTTCCGCCGTGGCGCTCCATCCGGGCGATGATCGAACGCCGCACCCCCATCCTGTCATCACCGATGCCGTCGAGGTCGAAACCGACGCCGCGGTCGCGGACGAAGACCTCCACCTGGTCCGGCTCGATCTCGGCGTAGACGTCGACCTTGGGCGCCCCGGAGTGCTTGGCGGCGTTCATCACCGCCTCGGCGGCGGCCTGCACCAGCGCCGTGAGGCCCTCGTCGAGGTCGATGTCACCGACGCAGACCAGCTCCACCGGGGTTCCGCGCTCGGCCTCGATCCGGCCGGTCTCGGCGGTCAGGGCCGCCCGGAGGGTGGTGGGCCCGGCGTCTCCGGATCCCGAGACGCCGCCGGATGCGGTGGCAGTGGCCCCGCCGTAGAGCCACTCGCGCAGCTCCCTCTCCTGACGCCGGGCCAGGGTGGACACCGCTCTCGGGTCGTCGGCCTGGCGCTGGATGAGGGCCAGGGTCTGGAGCACCGAGTCGTGCAGGTGGGCGGCCATATCGGCCCGGGCATCGGCCACCACCCGCTCGCGGTCGGACTTGCGCAGCCGCAGCTGCCAGGAACGGACCCAGGGGGCGGCGACCAGGCCGACTCCCACCAGCACCAGCAGTGCCATCAGGGCCAGCCGGGGGAGCTGGTCGAAGCCGATCTGGGAGGCGGCCACCAGGGAGACGGCGCTGCCCATCAGGGCCAGCCCGACCCCGACCCGCAGCGCCGCCATCCTGCCGCTGCGCTCCAGCAGGGCGGCCCGCCAGCGGCGGTCGGTGAGAATGTGATCGGCGGACACCGAGTCGTCGGCCTGGCGCCAGACCAGGGCGACTCCCCCGGCGGCCAGGGCGAGCGGCCAGAACCAGCGGCCGGGAATGCCGAGGCCGATCGACTGCAGCACCCACACCAGGCCGACCCCGACCAGGACGAGGGCCCCGGTGATGCCGGAGGTGGATCGCCCGGCGGCCGGCGCCACAGTGCGCAGCCCGAGCCGATCTGCCGACGCGATGCCGGGGCTGGACGCCGCTCCCTCGGCCCGCGGCATGAGGATCCACAGCGCGCCGTAGAGCAGGACGCCGACCATGTCGAAGGCGGCGAGGGCGACGAATGCCGCTCGCACGATCCACACCGGGATCCTCAGATGGTCCGCGACGCCGGCCGCCACCCCGACCGCCCATCCCCGGTCGGGCCTGCGGAAGGCGCGCCGCCACGGCTGCTGCTCCGGCTCGGGTGCAACTCCGGGCGCGAGGTCGGGTGCCGTGACGCGTCCCGCCCCGTGGATGCCGGCCGGGGCCGGGCGCACTGGTCCACCGTCCTGCTCGTCCATACCTCCACAGTGTCACCGGTGAGGAACCGTCTCCACTCTCGGGGTGCGGAATGGGTGCTGGATCAGGGGAACCACCGATGTTGCGCGACACGCCGGCGGTGCACCATTGAAGTCATGGCCTCCCGCCCCACCCCGATTCCCGCACCGCCGCCCGTTCCAGGGCCGGTCTGGGAGCGCGCCCCGCGGTGCTCCTCTGAGAAGCTCGCCGGCGGCGTCTGCACGGGTCTGGCGCGTCACTGGGACGTCGATCCCCTGCTGGTTCGGGCCCTGACGGCCGTGCTGGCCCTCAGCATGGGGATCGGTGCGGTGCTCTATGCAGCCGCCTGGCTGCTGATGCCGGCCTCGGACGGGCCGTCGATCGCCGCCCAGCGCTTCCCCCGGGCGGCCCGGATGAAGCTCTGGCAGATGGTCGCGATCCTGGTGGCGGTCTGGGCGCTGGCCCTTCCGGTCCTCACCCACATCGCTCCCTTCGGCCTCGGGCCGGTGGTGGTGCTGGCGGTGGCCTACTGGCTGGTGCGCCGGTCGCGCCGGGTGCAGCGGAATCAGCCCTCCCTGCCCGTCCAGGTCACCCTGCCCGTCCAGAGCACCGGGGACGCCGTCGCGATCCCCGCCGCTCCGCTGGACCCGCAGTCCCTCGAACAGTTCGATCCCTACGCTCCCGCCGCCGAGCCCGCCGTCGCAGTCCGGCAGGCGTCCGCCCCGCCGGTCAGACGCCGCAGGAGCTGGCTGCTCACCCTCGCGATGCTGGCGCTGGCCGGCGTCGCCGGGCTGGCCGGCTACCTGGCTCCGGTCCCTCATCCGCAGATCCTCGCCCTGTCGCTGGCGCTGGGGGTCGCGGCCCTGTTCCAGCTGGTCGGCGTCTGGACCCGGCGTCCCCATCTGGGGGTGACCCTGGGGCTGGTGCTGACCGTCGCGCTGGCCGGAGCGGTCGCCGTCCCCCGCGCCGAGATCCCGAGTCAGGTGATCGCCGGCACCACCTCCACGATGGTCTGGGACTCCCCGGTGGACCTGCCCGGCGCCGGGATCACCGTGGCGGCGGGCCAGGCCACCATCGACGCCTCGGGGCTGAGCCTATCCGGCGATGACACCACCGTGGTGGCCGCGATCGGCTCGGACCTCACCATCACCGTGCCGACCTCGGTCAATGTCGAGGTCGTCACCGAGACGACCGGCGGAACCGTCTCGACCCCCGACGGCTACACCCTGTCGGGAGCCGGCAGCAGCACCTGGACCGGAACCCACCGGCCGGGCGAGCCGACCTGGACGCTGAAGCTCAAGACGATCGGGGCGAGTGTGAAGGTCGTGACGCCATGACCGGGCATTCCCACCGCGTCGATGTCGGCGCCCTCATCTGGGGTCTATTACTGGCCATCGTCTCGGGGCTGGGAGTCGCGCTCGCCCTGGACGCCCCCGTCAACTGGCGCGACCTTGCCCGCCTGGGGCCCGTGGTCCTCATCGGACTGGGCACCCTGGGAGTAGTACTGACACTCATCACGAAAGGACACCGATCATGACCAAGATCACCCGACCCAAAGAAGGCCGACTGCTCGGCGGAGTGTGCGCCGGCATCGCCCGAAGCCTGGATCTCGACGTCACCCTGGTGAGGATCGTGGCCATCGCCCTGGTGATCTTCGCCGGGGCCGGACCGCTGATCTACCTGGCCGCCTGGGCCATCATCCCCAACGAGGAGGACGGCTCCAGCCTCGCCGGCCAGGCCGCCGACCAGGTGCGCACCTCGTGGGGCACCCGCAGGAGCACCCATCAGGACGCGCCCTCGAGCGCCGACCCGACGACCGATCCGAAGAAGACCGACACCTTCAACCCGTACACCGAGGAGTGAGGCGTCGCGTCAGCGTCGCACCGGCCAGAATCACAACACATGCGAGCGGGGCCCGGGATCTCTCCCGGGCCCCGCTCGCATGTTCTGGCGCCGACCTCCGTGAGAGATCGGACGCCGGGGATCACTCCCACTCAATGGTGGCCGGCGGCTTGCTGGTGACGTCGAGGGCCACCCGGTTGATCTGCGGCAGGGCGTTGGTGATCCGGGTCGAGATCCGCTCCAGCAGGTCGTAGGGCATCCGCACCCAGTCGGCGGTCATGGCGTCCTCGCTGGCGACCGGGCGCAGCACGATCGGGGAGCCGTAGGTGCGGCCGTCCCCCTGCACGCCGACCGAGTGGACGTTGGCCAGCAGCACCACCGGACACTGCCAGATCTTCCGGTTGAGGCCGGCCTTGCGGATCTCCTCGCGGGCGATGAAGTCGGCCTCGCGCAGCGTCTCGAGGCGCTCGCCGGTGACCTCGCCGATGATCCGGATGGCCAGCCCGGGGCCGGGGAAGGGCTGGCGCCAGACCATCTCGTCGGGCAGCCCGAGCTCGCTGCCGACCGCCCTCACCTCGTCCTTGAACAGCGTCCGCAGCGGCTCCACGAGGGTGAACTTGAGATCCTCGGGCAGGCCGCCGACGTTGTGATGGCTCTTGATGTTCGCGGCGCCGTCTCCCCCGCCGGACTCGACCACGTCGGGATAGAGGGTGCCCTGGACCAGGAAGTCGATCGGCTGGCCGTCGTTGAGGCTGCGGGCGACGTCCTCGAAGGCCCGGATGAACTCGCGTCCGATGATCTTCCGCTTGGTCTCGGGGTCGCTGACCCCGGCCAGGGCGCCGAGGAACCGGTCGGACTCGTCGGTCACCACCAGATCGGCGCCGGTGGCCTCGACGAAGTCCTCCTTGACCTGCTCGGCCTCGCCCTTGCGCAGCAGGCCGTGATCGACGAAGACGCAGGTGAGCTGATCGCCCACCGCCCGCTGGACCAGGGCCGCGGCGACCGCCGAGTCGACCCCGCCGGACAGTCCGCAGATCACCCGACGGTCCCCCACCTCGGCGCGGATCCGGCTGATCTGGTCGCTGACGATGCTGGACGCCGTCCAGTCCGGACGGCAGCCGGCGACGTCGAACAGGAAGTGCTCCATCACCGCCTGGCCGGACTCCGAGTGGGCCACCTCGGGATGCCACTGGACGCCGACCAGCTGACGCTCGACGTCCTCGAAGGCGGCCACTGGGGCGCCGGCGGTGCGCGCCAGGGTGGTGAACCCCTCGGGGGCCCGCTCGACGGAGTCGCCATGGCTCATCCACACGCTGATGGTGTGCGGGATGTGGGAGAGCAGGTGCCCGGGGGCGGTGATGCACAGGCTGGTGCGGCCGTACTCGCTGGCGCCGGTGTGGGCCACCGTGCCGCCGAGGGCCTCGGCCATCGCCTGGAAGCCGTAGCAGATGCCCATCACCGGGACCCCGGCGGCGAACATCGCGGGATCCACCTGGGGTGCGCCGTCGGCGTAGACCGAGCTGGGCCCCCCGGACAGGATGATGGCGGCCGGATCCTTGGCCAGCATGTCGTCGACGGACATGGTGTGGGGGACGATCTCGGAGTAGACGGAGGCCTCGCGCACTCGGCGGGCGATGAGCTGAGCGTACTGGGCACCGTAGTCAACGACCAGGACGACGTCATGGAGTTGTTCCATGGCTGGCAAGTCTAGGGCCCGCGGCGGACAGACTCGACTCGGCCGACCAGAGCTCGACGCGGCGAATTGCGGGTCGCGTCGCCGGATCGGCTCCCGGAGCGCTATTGTCGCCGTCACGGGCTTATTGTTCCGTGACACGTCCCGATCCGATGAGGTATGCACCATGACAGGCCGATCGTTGCGCGAGAACCTTCAGATGATCAAGGAGCGGATGTCTGAGGATCTCGACGCGGCGATGCGCGAGGACCCGGCGGCAACCTCCCGGATCTTCGTCGCGATCGCCTACCAGGGGGTCCACGCGATCTGGTCCCACCGGGTCGCCCACTACATCTGGACCCACTGGCCGGTGCTGCGCCCGATCGCCCGGCTGCTCTCCCAGTTCTCCCGGCACTGGACCGGGATCGAGATTCACCCCGGGGCGACCATCGGCCGCCGGTTCTTCATCGATCACGGGATGGGCGTGGTGATCGGGGAGACCGCGATCGTGGGCGACGACGTCCTGATGTACCACCAGGTGACCCTGGGCGGGCGGGCGCGCGGGCACTTCAAGCGCCACCCCACGGTGGGCAATCGGGTGCTGCTGGGCGCCGGGGCGAAGATCATCGGAGACATCACCATCGGCGACGACGCCAAGATCGGCGCCAATGCGCTGGTGATCAAGGATGTCGCGCCGGGGGCGGTCATCGTGGGGATTCCCAGCGTGGTGCACTCCGGGGATGTCATCGCCTGAGACGCCGTCCTGTCTGCCGGCCGGCTTACGCCGGGGCGGCAGGCTCGCCGGGACAGTATCAGGCCGTCCGGCCGTCCTCCCGCTGACGCGCCTCCTGAAGATCCTCGTGGTGGCGCACCACCTCGGCGACGATGAAACTGATGAACTTCTCGGCGAACTCCGGGTCCAGGTGGGAGAGCTCGGCCAGGTGCCGCATGCGGACGATCTGATCCTTCTCCCGCTCCGGATCGGCCGGGGGCAGGCCGAGGGTGGCCTTGAGCACCCCGACCCGCTGGGTGATCTTGAATCGCTCGGCCAGCAGATGGATCAGCGCGGCGTCCATGTTGTCGATGCTGCCTCGCAGCTCTGCAAGTTCCGGTGGCACGTCGCTCATGGCTCACAGCTTAGAACCACGCTCCCCCATCCGGGGCCGCGCACTCCCTCAAGCGCGCCTCAGCCGGCGACGTACCTGTCGAGACGGTCCAGGTACTGCGCCCTGCGGTCGGCGTCCAGCCAGCTGATCTCCAGCGAGTTGCGGGCCAGCCGGGCGACGTCTTCACGGGTGAGGTCCATCCCCTCGGCCAGGGCGACGACGTTGTCGACGAGGTAGCCGCCGAAGTAGGCGGGGTCGTCGGAGGCCAGCGAGACCTTGACGCCGTCGCGCAGCAGATCGACGATCTCGCGGCCCTTCATCGTCTCGGTGACGAACGAGTTCGACAGCGGGCAGCAGGTGAACCCGATCCCCCGCTCGCGCGCCTCGGCGACGAGTGCCGGATCCTCCACGATGTTGGTGCCGTGGTCGATCCGCTCGACCCCGATCCGGTGCAGCACGGTGCCGATGTGCCCGATCGAGTCGGCCTGGTCGATGTCGCAGTGCATGGTGAGCCGGTAGCCGGCCTCGCGGGCCCGGGAGAACACCTCGGAGAACTTCTCCGGAGGGTTGTCGCGCTCGTCGGAGTCGAGCCCGACGCCGACGATCCGGTCCCGGTAGGGCAGCGAGGCCTCCAGGGTCTCCATGGCGGACTCGGCGCTGAGATCGCGCAGGAAGCACATGATGAGGGAGGCGTCAACCCCCAGTGAGGGGGCCTCCTGGACGGCCGACCACAGGCCGTCGATGACGGTCGAGAAGGCCACCCCGCGATCGGTGTGGGCCTGCGGGTCGAAGAACATCTCGGCGTGGACGATCCCATCGGCCGCCGCCCGGCGCAGATAGGCCATCGCCAGGTCGTGGAAGTCCTGCTCGGTGACCAGCACCTGCATCGCCGGATAGTAGACGGCCAGGAAGCTCGTGAGGTCGTGGAAGTCGTAGGTGGCGCGGACCTCCTCGATCGCCGTCTGGCCGATGTCGACCCCGTTGCGGCGGGCCAGCTCCAGCTTGAGCTCGGGCTCCAGGGTGCCCTCCAGATGGAGGTGGAGTTCGGCCTTCGGCAGGCCGACGATGAAATCGCGGTCAAGACTCATCAAGTGCTCGCTTCCGTGGCATAGGGGGATCAGGGCAGCCTGTTCGGGAGAAACGGCCGCCTGCTGGAAACGCTACCGCCGATGGGTGATCAGGATGACCGGGTCAGCAGCCGGGCCTCGAGGACGATCGTCGAGATCGTCATCGCGAAGGATCCGCCGATCCCGTCGATGGCCGCGCCGACCCGTTCCCGGACGTCCTCGAGCTTGTCCGATGGAAGCTGCGCCGCCCCCGCCCCGGTGGCGATCCCATCGATCCATTCGTCCCGGCTGTAGCGGCGCTGCCGGTCCAGCTGCCAGCGGACCGGCTCGGCGAAGCACCCGGTGGCGCGAATGCCCTGCTCCGCCCGGTCGCGGGAGTCCTCATGGACGCCGACGCTCGAGGAACGGAACGGGACAGCCTCCCGCACGGGGGCGCCACCGCCGGACAGGGCTGCGACGATCTCGGGAGGCAGTCGGAAGGAGTTCCAGAAGAGCACCAGCAGCGCCCTGGGAGCCAGCACCCGCGCGGCCTGGAGAGCCCCGGCCCGAGGATCGATCCAGTGCCAGGCCTGCCCCGAGATCACCGCATCGAAGCTACGGCCGGCCGGGTCCCACTCCTCGAAAGCCGACACCTCGACGTCGTACCCGCGTCCGCGGGCGAAGTCCGCCATCCGCGGGTCGGCTTCGACTCCGAGCACCTGGCAGCCGGCGGCAGAGAAGGGCTCGGCAGACAGTCCGGTACCGATCCCGACGTCGAGCACCCGGCGTCCCGGCCAACTCGGCGATCACCCGGTCCGCCAACTCCTGGGGATAGGACGGGCGAACCCGGTCGTAGCGCTCCGGGTCAACACCGAAGGACTCGGCGAGGTCGCGGCGCTGGTGCGGAGCGGGAGAGGCGGCGTTCAGATGTTTCGAAGTGACCATGTGCCCACTTTAATGGGCGCTCGCCCACTTACACTGCCGGGAGTGCCCCGGGTGCACTCGGCCCCGGGCGACCGGCCATACTGAAATCGGCCACTTCGAAGCCGACCTCTCTGAAGGGAATATCCAATGCCCACCGGCGTCGTGCTCCGCGATCCCCGGGCCCAGCTGTTCGCAGCGGCCGAGCGCGTCCTGCTGCGGGACGGGCCAGAGGCCCTCACCAGTCGCTCTGTCACCGCCGAGGCCGGGGTGGCCAAGGGCGTCCTGCACCGTTGCTTCGCGGACATGGAAGAGTTTCTCACCGAACTGGTGCGGGATCGCGCTGCGAACATCTCCTGGCTCGGCGAGACGCTGGCGATCCGCGCCGAGGCCGAGCCTGTGGTGAGTCTCGTGTGCGATGGCCTGACCGAGATCTTCCAACCCGCCACACTGGCGCTGATCGGGCTCGTCGCGGTGCGCTCGAGAGTGCGCGAACGGCTGCAGACCGGCTCCAGTCTTCCGCCGGTCCTTGCCGAGGCCGTCGCGGCGCTGTCCGGCTGCCTTGCCGCTGAACAGAACGTCGGCAGGCTGCGTCATGACGCCGAGCCAGGCGCCCTCGCCTTCGCACTGGTCGGCACCGGACATCTGCTCTTCGCCGGGGAACTCGGCGGCCTCCCGGACCGCTCGGCGGTGGAGGAAGTCGTCGAAGGACTGTTGGTCGGCGCGCTGCCGGGAGCCCCCGAGATCTGACTCCTCGGCCTCCGGGTGGAGGGAGGGACGAGAGGCACGGGCAAGAGGCCGGGCGAGTGACCGGCCGACGCATATTGGGAGCATCCCGATACGCCGATCCGACTGTCTCCGGGGACACCCGAGGAAGGAGCACCATGTCCCTCAACAATGCCCAGCGGCGGGACGGCGAGGCGGGAGTGAAATCCACCAGGGGCCGCGCGCTGCCTCAAGCCCGCCTCGACCTGCACTTTTCACTCGTCTAAGGCCTCATCCACGGCGTCCGCGGCGATTCATGGGGCTTACGCGAGTGAAAAGTGCACCCGGAGCCGGGGCCGACCGGAGATCAGTGGAGGATCAGCTCGATCCGCTGGAAGGACTTCACGTCGTCGTAGCCGGTGGTGGCCATCGCCTGGCGCAGCCCGCCGACCAGGTTCATCGTGCCGTCGGGAACCCGGGAGGGCCCGTTGATCACCTCGGCCAGGGTGCCGACCGGGTCGAAGCGGACCCGCTCGCCGCGCGGCAGGGTGCCGTGCCAGGCCTCGGCCCCCCAGTGCCAGCCCTTGCCCGGGGCCTCCTTGGCGCGAGCCAGCGGGGAGCCGACCATGACGGCGTCCGCCCCGCAGGCGATCGCCTTGGCGATGTCGCCGGACCGGCCCACCGATCCGTCGGCGATGACGTGGACGTAGCGGCCGCCGGACTCGTCCATGTAGTCGCGGCGGGCCTCGGCGACGTCGGCGATGGCCGAGGCCATCGGCACCTCGATGCCGAGCACCTGCCGGGTGGTGTGGGCGGCGCCGCCACCGAACCCGACCAGGACACCGGCCGCGCCGGTGCGCATCAGGTGCAGAGCGGTCTGGTAGGTGGCACAGCCGCCGACGATGACCGGCACGTCGAGGTCGTAGATGAACTTGCGCAGGTCGAGCACGTCATCGCGGTCCGAGACGTGCTCGGCCGAGACCGTGGTGCCGCGGATGACGAAGAAGTCGATCGCGGCCTTCTCCACCACATCGGAGAACTGCGAGGCGTTCTTCGGCGACAGGGACCCCGCCACCGGCACCCCGGCCTGGCGGATCTGGCTCATCCGCTCGGTGATGAGCTCCTTCTTGATCGGCTCGGCGTAGATCTCCTGCATCCGGCGGGTCGCGGCGACCTGATCGTCGATCCGGTCGAGCTCCTCGATGAGCCCGCTCGGGTCCTCATAGCGGGTCCACAGGCCCTCAAGGTTCAGCACCCCGAGCCCGCCCAGCCTGCCGAACTCGATGGCGGTCTCGGGGCTCATCACCGAATCCATCGGCGCGGCCATGATCGGGAAGTCGAAGGTGAGCGCGTCGATCTTCCAGTCGAGGTTCACCTTCTCGGCCCCGCGGGTGCGCCGCGAGGGCACGATGGCGATGTCGTCCAGCCCATAGGCCCTGGTCGCCCGCTTGCTGCGTCCGATGTCGTACATGGTTCCTTCCTGCCGGCGCAGACCACCGCGCCGGATTCGCGAGCCGGCCGCACGGCGTCTCCGTGCGGCCGATGGATCAGCGACCCGAGTAGTTCGGCGCCTCGACGGTCATCTGGATGTCGTGGGGATGGGACTCGCGCAGCCCGGCCGAGGTGATCCGCACGAAATGCCCGCGCTCCTGCATCTCATCGATGGTGTGCGCCCCGGTGTAGAACATCGCCTGGCGCAGCCCGCCGACCAGCTGGTAGGCGACCGCTCCGAGCGGCCCGCGATAGGCCACCTGGCCCTCGATGCCCTCGGGGATGATCTTGTCGTTGGAGGTGACGTCGCCCTGGAAGTAGCGGTCCTTGGAGTAGGACAGCTTCTCCCCGCGGGCCGACATCGCCCCCAGCGAGCCCATCCCGCGGTAGCTCTTGAACTGCTTGCCGTTGATGAAGACCAGGTCCCCGGGGGACTCCTCGCAGCCGGCCAGCAGGGAGCCCAGCATCACCGAGGAGGCGCCGGCCACGATCGCCTTGGCGATGTCCCCGGAGTACTGCAGGCCGCCGTCTCCGATCACCGGGACGCCGTACTGGCGGGCGGCGCGGGCGGCGTCGACAATCGCGGTGACCTGGGGGACGCCGACCCCGGCGACCACCCGGGTGGTGCAGATCGAGCCGGGCCCGATGCCGACCTTGACGCCGTCGGCGCCGGCCTCGCACAGTGCCTTGGCGGCCTTGTAGGTGGCGATATTGCCGCCGACGATGTCGACCCCGGCGGCCGCCTTCTCGTGCTTGAGCCGGTGGATCATGTCCAGGACGCCCTGGGTGTGGCCGTGGGCGGTGTCGACCACGATGAGGTCGACCCCCTCCTCGACCAGGGCCATCGCGCGCTCCCAAGAGCTGCCGAAGAAGCCGATCGCCGCACCCACCCGCAGCCGGCCCTGGGGGTCCTTGGTGGCGTTGGGGTACTGGTCGGACTTCACGAAGTCCTTGAGGGTGAACAGACCCTTGAGCCGGCCGTCGGCGTCCACCAGCGGCAGCTTCTCGATCTTGTGCGCAGCGAGCAGTTTCAGCGCATCGGCCGGCGGGGTGCCGACCGGGGCGGTGACCAGCGGCGTCCTCGTCATCACCTCGCGGATCGGGCGCTGAGGGTCCTCCTCGAAGCGCATGTCGCGGTTGGTGATGATGCCCACCAGGTGCTCGTTGCGGTCCACCACCGGGACGCCGGAGATCCGGAAGGTGTGACAGAGGGTCTCGGCGTCGGCCAGGGTGGCCTCGGGGCCGATGGTGATCGGCTCGTCGACCATGCCGGCCTCCGAGCGCTTCACCTGGTCGACCATCTCGGCCTGCTGGTCGATCGGGGCGTTGCGGTGCAGGATCCCCAAGCCCCCCTCGCGGGCCATCGCGACCGCCATCCGGGTCTCGGTCACGGTGTCCATCGCGGCGCTGACAAGGGGAATCGCCAGCCGGATGTGTCGCGACACCTGGGTTCCGGTGTCCACCTCCGAGGGGATCACATTGCTCTCGACGGGCTGCAGCAGGACATCGTCGAAGGTCAGCGCCAGGGGGGCGATCTCATCGAGGGTGGGTGTGCGGTCGGGATCTGTGCGACCGACGGGGTCTCTCATGGGCAGCCTTTCGCCAAGGTGGGAATCATCCTAGTCCGAGTACACGGTGAGCTGCCGGGCCATCCGACCCAGGGCTGAGCGCAGCGGCGGCGTCCACCAGCACAGCGCGGCGATCAGGGCCGTCACCGGCAGGGCCAGGAATGGAGAGGAGAACCACTGCAGGAAGCCCAGGCCCACTCCCGCGATGCTGGCCGTCGCCAGGGCGGCCAGCCGGCGCGGGGTCAACGGGGTGAGCGCGACGACGGCCAGCGGCCCGATGAGATACCAGGGCTGCAGTCCGGCGCCGAACAGCGCGAAGGCCGTCATCACCGCCGCCTGGAGGACGATCGGGCGTCCCAGCGGACCGATACCAGTCTGCCGGCCGGGGACCGGACCCCAGCGCCACCAGCACCACAGCATGGCCAGCCCGGTCAGCACCAGACTCACCGCGGTGGCGGTCGGCACCATGGTCCGGATCGGAACGCCGGTCCACCCGATCACCTGGACCAGCAGCGCGATCGGGGAGTCGCTGGTCACCGAGGCCGGACTGCCCGCGGTCGGGTTCAGCCAGCCCAGACCCAGCCCGCCGACCGCCGAGATCCCGGCGAAGGCGGCCACCGCCGGCACCGCCCCGGCCAGCACCCGGGCGATCAGCGAGCCCCAGCCGTCCCGGTCGCCGTCGGTGACCGCCTGCCGGTGCACCAGGGCCACCAGTCCGACCCCGGCCAGCACGCCGGGCTGCTTGAGGGTACCGGCCACCCCGACCAGCACTCCGCCGGCCACCAGCCCGAGCCAGGGACGCCGGGCGCGGGCCAGCCTCAGACCCGCCCACAGCGCCCACAGCGCCACCGCCAGCTGGAGTCCGTCGTTGTGCATCCCGCCGACGATGTTGACGAGCACGAAGGGGTTGGCGACCGCCAGCCACAGGGCGACCTGGGGATCGGCGTCCAGCATCGGGGCCAGTCTCAGAATCGCGACCGCGATGAGGATCATGGCGAGGACGGCGGGAATCCGCATCGCGACCATCGACCAGTAGGGGTGGCTGCCGGCCAGCCCGGTCATCGCCGCCTGGATCCACAGCGAGCCGGGCGGGTAGACCGCGGTGGTGCCGCTCCAGTGCCCGTCCACCCTGGCGGCCATCGGCCCGGCCTGCCCCTGGACCACGAGATAGGGGTTGAGGCCGTGGTGCAGCAGCCAGCCCTGGGCGGCATAGGCCCAGCCGTCCAGGCTGAGGATCGGCCGGGTGCCCAGCATCGGCACCGACCAGACGGCGGCGGTCAGCAGCCGACGGTTGCCCAGTGCGGCCGAGCGCAGCCAGGCGAGGAGCAGCAGCAGGAGGCCGACCAGTCCGGCCAGCCACGGGCCGATCTCCACCCCGACCGGGTCGGCCGGGTGGCCCGGGGCGGCGTCCCGCCAGGCCCACCAGGAGGCAAGCACCGAGCCCAGGAACCCGACCAGCAGCACCTCGACGAGGCGCAGCCGACCTGGGGTGGGGGTCATGGATGTCCTCTCGGTCGCTGTGACGCCCACACTGTATCGAGGCCGGACGCGATTCGGCCCCCGGCGCTGGGCGCCGGGGGCCGAATCGATCTCGCGAGATGCTCAGATCGCGCGTTCTGCAAGCTCGGAGCGGGAGGAGGAACTCACTTGCCCTCGTCCTCGTCCTCCGGCTTGTCCACCACCAGGGTCTCGGTGGTGAGCAGCAGGGAGGCGATCGAAGCGGCATTGGCCAGCGCGGAGCGGGTGACCTTCACCGGATCGATGACGCCGTCGGCAACCAGGTCGACGTACTCCCCGGACTTGCCGTTGTAGCCGTGACCCGGCTCCAGCTCGGCAACCTTGGAGACCACCACGTAGCCGGGCTCTCCGCCGTTCTCGGCGATCCAGCGCAGCGGCTCGCGCACGGCCTTCTCGACGATCTTGACGCCGGCCAGCTCGTCGCCGTCAAGGCCGAGCCCGTCGGACAGCACCCGGGCGGCGTGGATGAGGGCCGAGCCGCCACCGGCGACGATGCCCTCCTCGATCGCCGCGCGAGTCGCCGAGACGGCGTCCTCGATGCGGTGCTTCTTCTCGTTGAGCTCCACCTCGGTGGCGGCACCCACCCGGATGACGCACACCCCGCCGGCCAGCTTGGCGATCCGCTCCTGGAGCTTCTCGCGATCCCAGTCGGAGTCGGAGGAGTCGTACTCGGCGCGCAGCTGGGCCACGCGTCCGGAGACGTCCTCCTTGGCGCCGGCGCCGTCGATGATGGTCGTGTTGTCCTTGGACACCACGACCTTCTTGGCGCGGCCGAGCACCTCGAGGCCGACCTGGTCGAGCTTGAGGCCGACCTCGGGAGCGACCACCTGGCCACCGGTGAGGGTGGCGATGTCCTGCAGCATGGCCTTGCGACGGTCGCCGAAGGCCGGGGCCTTGACGGCCACCGAGGAGAAGGTGCCGCGGATCTTGTTGACCACCAGGGTGGACAGCGCCTCCCCGTCGACGTCCTCGGCCACGATGAACAGCGTGGCCTTGGCGGCGATGACCTTCTCCAGCAGCGGCAGGAGGTCGTTCATCGAGGAGATCTTGCCGGAGTTGATGAGGATGTAGGGATCCTCGAGCACGGCCTCCATGCGGTCCTGATCGGTCACCATGTACGGGGACAGGTAGCCCTTGTCGAACTGCATGCCCTCGGTGAACTCGAGCTCGGTGCCGAAGGTCTGGGACTCGTCGACGGTGATGACGCCGTCCTTGCCGACCTTGTCGAAGGCGTCGGCGATGAGTCCGCCGATCTCCGGGTCGCGGCTGGAGATGGTGGCGACATTGGCCATGTCGTCGGTGGTCTCCACGGCCCGCGAGATCGACTTGAGCTCGGCGGTGACGGCCTCCACGGCCTTGTCGATGCCGCGCTTGAGGCCGACCGGGTTGGAGCCGGAGGCGACGGCGCGAAGGCCCTCGTGGACCAGCGCCTGGGCCAGCACGGTCGCGGTGGTGGTGCCATCGCCGGCGACGTCGTTGGTCTTGGTCGCGACCTCCTTGGCGAGCTGCGCGCCGAGGTTCTCGTACGGATCGGTGAGGTCGACCTCCTTGGCGACGGTGACGCCGTCGTTGGTGATGGTCGGTGCGCCCCACTGCTTGTCCAGGACGACGTAGCGGCCCTTGGGGCCGAGCGTCACCTTGACCGTGTCGGCCAGGATGTCGACGCCGTGCTCAAGCGAGCGGCGCGCCTCCTCGTCGAACTGAAGCTGCTTGGCTGCCATGTATCAGCGCCTCACTTCTCGACGACGGCGAGGATGTCACGGGCGTTGAGGAGCAGGTAGTCCTCACCGTCGTACTTGACCTCGGTGCCGCCGTACTTGGAGAAGATGACGACGTCGTTCTCCTTGACGTCCATCGGCACCCGGGTGCCCTTGTCATCGACACGGCCCGGGCCGGCGGCGATGACACGGCCCTCCTGCGGCTTCTCCTTGGCAGTGTCCGGAATAACCAGTCCGGAAGCAGTGGTCTGCTCGGCCTCGAGAGGCTGGACGAGGACACGGTCCTCGAGCGGCTTGATCGTGGTTGCCACGTCAAGACCCCTTTCATGATGAAGACGAATCGTTGAATGCCACTCACCAGGGGTTGCGAGCCCCGAGCTGTGAGACGGGCCGCCGACGTCGCGGGAGTCACCGGTCCGTTGGCACACCCCCTTGGGGAGTGCCAATACGAAAAGTACACCGGCGTTAGCACTCGTTCAACCCGAGTGCCAGGTTTCTGGGATGCTGGCCGCGGCTCCCTGTGGTCCCGATCACTCCCGCTGGGCCCCTTTCCGGCACCGCGCGTGCAGATTCACGGCGTATCGGGAGTGATCGGGACCATCGATCGCCGCTACGGCGTGTGGGCTAGCCCATACGCTCGGCCACCAGGGCCCGGGCGCCCTGTGGAGTCGGGGTGAGGATGAGGGTGGCGCGGTTCGGGCCCTTGGGCCGCAGCCTGCGCCGCAGGGCCGCCGGATCGACATCGAGCCCGCGCACCTTGATCTCCAGGGCGCCCATCCGGTGCTCGCGCACCCAGGATCGCAGCGCCTTCTCGGTGAACGGCATCTCCTCGAGAACCCGGAACCAGGTGAGCCACGGCGAGGGCGCCGGTTCGTCGGCCAGCAGGTAGGCGATCCCGGGAGCGGGGAGGTGGACGCCGGCGCCCCCTTCTGCGGCATCGCCTGCTCCGGCGCTCACTCCAGCACGCTCCGCTGCAGCGCGCATCGCGCGGGCGCGGATCGCCGCGGGGTGCGGCTCGGCGAGGAACTCCCGCAGCGGTCCGACGCCGAGCGGGTCCTCTCCCCCGGACAGGCTGAGGGCGGATGCCGGGTCGTCGCCCACCAGGACGGCGGTGTGATGCGGGCTGTGCTGGATGGCGCGTCCCGGCTCGGAGCCGGACCACAGGGTGGCCTCCACCAGGTCGCGACGGTGGCCCACCCAGGTCACCGCGGCGTCCGGAGGAAGGATCTCCCGCGGCACTCCCGGTCCCATCTTCACCACGGTGACCCACGGCGCGTCCAGCATCCTCAGCACGAACTCCCAGGACGGCCGGATGTCCTCGATCCGCCAGCTGCGGCCGCGACCGGTGCGGCGGGCCGGGTCCAGCAGGACGGCGGTGGCCGGTCCGGTTCCCGCGTGGACGCCGGCGCCGGCGAGCAGTTCGGGAGCCAGGGCCTCGGCGTCCCCGCAGACCACCTGCGCGCCGGGCAGATTGTACCGGGCGAGCTCCGCCAGCGCCGGGTCGATCTCGACGGCGGTGACCTCCAGGCCGGCGTCCAGGCAGGCCCGGGCGTCGGCCCCGCAGGCGCAGCCCAGGTCGATCACCCGGGCCACACCGGCGTCCCGGAGCCGGGCGGCGCGCCAGGCCGAGACCGGTCCCCGGGTGGCCTGCTCCAGCCCGTCGCGGGTCCACAGCATTCCGGCGCCGGCCGGACCGATCTTGCCGGCGGCCCGGCGTCGCAGCGAGATCTGGTCGAGGGCGGCCGCCGCCAGATCGGCCGGGAAGCGCCTCCGCATCCGATCGGCGGCGCCCAGGGAGTCCGGATCCTTCTCAGCGCCGGCGGCGCTCAGTGCCTCGGCGCCCTCCGGACAGACCAGCCGACGCGCCACCGCAGGATCCATGGGGCTCACCCTACGGCCTTCTGATCGGCGTCCTCAGAGCAGCGAGTAGCTCCAGCCGGTCGGATGCCCGTCGCGGTAGGGGATGCAGCCGTGGAACTGGTGGACCTGCGGGTCGAAGACCAGTGGCAGGAAGTACCGGTCCCCCTCCCACATCGGCAGCCGGTCCAGCCCGTCGATCGGCTGCCAGCTCAGCGGTCCCTCCTGATTGGCGTCGGGGATCTCGCCGTGCCAGGAGTCGATGACGAAGATCAGCCCGAAGTGGTCCTCGCCGTGGCGTCCGAACCCTGGCCAGGACACGGTGCCGCGCAGCCTCATGGCGTCCACCTCGATGCGCGCCTCCTCGCGCAGTTCGCGGCGCATCCCGGCGGCGGCGTCCTCCCCCGGCTCGACCTTGCCGCCCAGGCCGTTGTACTTGCCGAGCT
Source organism: Acidipropionibacterium sp. (assembly GCA_022647765.1). Lineage (GTDB taxonomy): Bacteria > Actinomycetota > Actinomycetes > Propionibacteriales > Propionibacteriaceae > Acidipropionibacterium. The sequence continues at coordinate 87,718 of JALCLH010000003.1, read as the reverse complement.
GGTCGTCGGTGGGGCGGGCGATCCGGTGCACCATGAGCACCCGGGAGCGGTCGGGGTGGATCACGAAGCCGAGGGTGGTGAGCACCGGAGTCATCATGGCGCCCAGTCTGCCGCGCAATGGACCTGTCCGCCCGCCCGTCATGCAGGTGCCTAGGCTGAGGCCATGACTCATCCCAGTCCCTCCTCCGAGGGTCGCACCCGGGCCGCCACAAGGGCCCTCATTCTCCGCGACGACCAGCTGCTGGTCGAGATCAACGACGACGGCGAGCGGGTCTGGTGGTCGTTGCCCGGCGGAGGCCAGGAGTTCGGCGAGACCAAGCAGCAGGGGCTGCGCCGGGAGTGCCGCGAGGAGGTCGGATGCGATGTCGTGGTGGGCGATTTCGCGCTGGCCCTGGACTACATCGGGGCCAATCACGTGCTGCACGAGGATCTGTTCAGCCAGACCGAGGTCTACTTCTGGTGCACCCTGGCCGATGGCGCCGAACCGCACCTGAGCTTCCATCCCGACGACTGGCAGACCGGGGTCCGGTGGGTGCCGGTCACCGAGCTGCCCGGCTCTCCGCTCTTCCCCACCGCGGTGTCCGAGTGGCTCAACAGGGACCCGGCGAGCCGTCCAGCATGGCTGGGGGACGCCGACTGAGCCTCACCTACTGCTCCATCTACTCTGGATCGGGGAGGAGGACAGATGAGTCGACCATCCCACACGGTGACGCGCCCGCCCGCCGTCGCCGGCCTGTTCTACCCGGCAGATCCCGCTGAGCTGGCCGAGTGGATCGACGGCGCCCTGCGGCGCGCGGCTCGCCAGCCCGCGCCCGAGGGCGTGGACCCCGACCGGCTGCGCGCCCTCATCGTTCCGCACGCCGGATACCGCTACTCCGGCGAGGTCGCCGCCCGCGGATACGACCTGCTGAGACGCCGCCGTGCCGCCGCACCGCGTCGGGTGGCGATCCTGGGGCCGACCCACCGGGTGGGGATACGGGGCCTGGCACTGCCTGCGGCCGACCGGTTCGCCACCCCGCTGGGCGTCTGCCCGATCGACCGGTCCGGGCTGGAGGGGCTGCCACAGATCGCGGTCAACGCCGCCACCCACGCCGAGGAGCACTCGATCGAGGTGCAGGTGCCGTTCATCCAGCGGATCCTGGGGGATCTGCCGATCGTCCCGCTGGCGGTGGGCGACGCCGGCCCGGCCGAGGTGGCGGAGGTGATCGAGGCCCTCGCCGCCGACCCGGGGACGTTCATCGTGATCAGCTCCGACCTGTCCCACTATCACCCGCACGAGGTCGCCCGGGAGCTCGACGACCGGACCATCGCCCGGGTGCTGGCCGGTGACGACTCGATCGAGCCCAACCGGGCGTGCGGCGCCCACCCCCTCGGCGGCCTGCTCCATGCCGCCCCCGGACTGGGCTGGTCGGCGCATCTGCTGGCGGCCTGCACCTCCGCCGACACCGCCGGAGAGCCCTCCTGGGTGGTCGGCTACGCCTCCTTCGCCGTCACCGAGGAGTCGCGATGAGCATCCCCTCCGACGCCGGGAGCTGGCTGCTGCCGACCGCCCGCACCGCCATCGAGGAGGCGCTCTCGACCCGCCACGACGACTCATCGTCTTCCGGGATCCCCGAATGGGCTGCCGCTCCCGGCGCCTGTTTCGTGACCCTGACCGTGCGCGGCAGGCGTCCCGAGAAGCTGCGCGGCTGCATCGGCTCGCTGCAGCCCTGGCGACCCCTGGACGCCGACGTCCGCGGCAATGCGGCGGCCGCCGCGACCCGCGATCCCCGGTTCCCCGCGGTGCGCCCCGCCGAACTGGCCGGGCTGCAGATCGAGGTGTCGGTGCTGTCGGAGACCACACCGATCCCCTTCACCGACCAGGAGGACCTGAGATCGCAGCTGCGTCCGAGGATCGACGGCCTGGTGCTCAGCTGGGACGGGCACCGCGGCACCTTTCTGCCCCAGGTCTGGGATCAGATTCCCGAGCCCGGCGCCTTCCTCGACCAGCTCAAGCGGAAGGCCGGGCTGCCGGTCTCCTGGTGGTCCGAGGACGCCGTCGTGGAGCGCTACACCGTCAGGGCATGGGAGGAGAGATGACCGCCGCGTCCCGCCGGGTTCCGCTGGGCGGCGACCCGGCCCGCTGGTGGCACACCATCGAGGACGGCCGGGTCCAGTGCGACCTGTGCCCGCGTCACTGCCGACTGCGCGAGGGCCAGCGCGGCTTCTGCTTCGTGCGGATGCGCCGCGCCGATCGCCTGGTGCTCGACTCCTACGGACGCTCCTCGGGATTCTGCCTCGATCCGGTGGAGAAGAAGCCGCTGGCGCACTTCCACCCGGGGACCTCGGTGCTGTCCTTCGGGACTGCCGGCTGCAACCTGGCCTGCAAGTTCTGCCAGAACTGGGAGATCTCCACCTCCCGGCAGTGGGACACGCTGGCCGCCGAGGCCTCGCCGGAGACGATCGCGAGGGTCGCGACCCAGCACGGGGCGCGCAGCGTCGCCTTCACCTACAACGACCCGGTGATCTTCGCCGAGTACGCCATCGACACCGCCTGGGCCTGCCGCCAGGCCGGCATCGAGCCGATCGCGGTGACCGCCGGATACATCGCAGAGGGGGCCCGCGAGGAGTTCTTCGCCCCGATGGCAGCGGCCAATATCGACCTCAAGGGGTTCACCGAAGAGTTCTACCGGCAAGTCACCGGCGCCCGCCTGGAAGTGGTTCTGGACACCCTGAGATTCGCCGTCCACGAGACCGGCGTGTGGACCGAGATCACCACCCTGGTGATCCCCGGGCTCAACGACTCCGACCGGGAACTGTCACGGCTCTGCGAGTGGGTGGCCGGGGAACTGGGCCCCGACATCCCGCTGCACTTCTCGGCCTTCCACCCGGACAATCGGATGCGGGACATCCCGCCGACCCCGGCGTCCACCCTACGCCGGGCGCGCCGGATCGCCCGGCAGGCCGGACTGCACCACGTCTACATCGGCAATGTCCACGACGCCGCGGGCGACACGACCTGGTGCCCGGGCTGCGGGGCGGCCCTCATCGTCCGCGACTGGTATCAGATTCTGGACTACCGTCTCACCGCCGACGGTCACTGCCCAGACTGCGGGTCCGCCATCGCCGGGCGCTGGCAGGATCGCGCCGGCGACTTCGGGAGACGCCGAATCCCGGTGCGGATCTGACCGACCTGACCGCTCCGATCGCTCCGGCCTGACCGCTCTGCCCGGTAGGCTTCGCCCATGCCGGACCAGATCGAGGAGTTCCTGTCGCGAGTCGCCCCGGCGCGGCGTCTGCGGGACGCCCGGACCCTGCTCGAGCTCTACGGGCGGATCACCGGCCTGGAGCCGGCGCTGCAGGGCACGATCATCGGCTACGGCGAGTACCACTATCACTATCCCAGCGGGCGCTCGGGCACCGCTCCAGCCGCCGCCTTCTCCCCGCGCAAGGCGGCCATGTCGATCTATCTCTCCGACGGCACGTCCTCCCACACCGATCTGCTCGCCCGGCTCGGACCGCACCGCGCCGCCGTCGGCTGCCTCTACCTGAAAGATCTCGAGCAGAACGACCTGTCGGTGCTGGAGGAGATCGTGCGGTCCTCCTTCGACACCCTCACCAGCGGCACCTACCGGTCAAGGGCGCGCGACGACGGCGCGGACCCCGCCTGACCACCACACAATCGGCACCGATGTCGGCAAGCACAACGGGGAGGCCGGATCTGACCGCCCTCGGGGTGCACTTTTCACTCGCGTAAGGACCTGGATTCGCGGTCAGGGCCGCAGATCCCTCGTTGGGCGAGTGAAATGTGCAGTCCAAGCCGACGCACTCCCGGGCCGGCGCCGGCGAGGGGCTGGTCAGGCCAGGGCATCCCACTCGGGCAGCACGATCGGCTCGGTCGCCCATGCGTCGCGCACCGACTGGCTGACCCGCTCGGGAGCGACGACGACCTGGAAGACGTACTGGTCGAACCAGGAGTCGTTCATGGTGAAGAATCCCTTGCGGCCGACCTCGTCCCCCCAGGAGTTCTCGACCCGCCAGCGCAGCGGGACACCCTCGGCCAGGTCCACCCCGACAAGGGTCATGGCATGGGTGGGGCCGGACTCGCGGGCCCGCATCCGCTCGGCCTTGGTCATCGACAGATCCACCCCGTAGAGCGAGTCGTAGTCGTGCAGGGCGGCGTCCCAGATCCCGCCGGTCCTGTCGAACTGCTGCTTGACGTCGCAGCTGAACCAGACCGGCTCGCCGTCGCGGATGGCGGCCACCGCGGCCGACTTGAGGTCGTCGATCGGCGCGGTGACGTGCGCGTACCCGGTGCCGCCCTCCATCCAGGGGGTGTGGTCGATGACGTACTTGCGGCCGACCGGATTCTCCGAGCGCGGGTCGTGGCACAGGGTGATGTATCCGTCCAGGGCCTCGGGGGCGTACCTGGCAGCGAACTCGAGCGGGGTCAGCCGGCCCTCGTTGTGGAACTTCTTGTCCTTGTCGCGGTACTGCCAGGTGAAGCTCGCGGGCGGTGTGCCGAGGTGGATCGCCAGCACCCGGTAGACGCCGGCGAGGGCCTGGGAGCGCTCCCGCTCGATGCGGTCGGCCCGCTCCTGCCCGTCGGAGTCGGTGATGGCGACACGGATCCGCAGCACGGCGCGGCGCAGCACCCAGGACAGCGCCCGGTTGAGCTGATCGGTGTTGCCGGCCGACTCGGTGTCGGGCATCGCCCAGGCCGGCACCAGCCCGTACTTGCGCACCAGGTCGAGGAACTGCGGCCAGTACCCGCCGTCGCCGGCGGGCGCCTCGAGGATCTCGCGGACCTGCTCCTCGGAGGCGTCGTGATCGGCGGTGGCGATGGCGCGGGCCAGCACGTGGTTGGCCTTCTCGAGCTTGTCGTGGAAGGCGACGAAGTTCTGGGAGAACTCGAAACCGTCCAGGTTGAGCTCGGTGATGATCCGGGCGCGCAGCACATTGAGCGCGGCGAACTCCCAGCATCGTCCGGAGTGCTTCTGATTGGTGACGGTCCAGGCGTCCAGCCGCTCGCAGGTCGTCTCGTCGATCTGGTTGACGACACGGCGGTCCAGGCTGACGGTGTCGGCGCCGGTCCCGGTGACGGCGTTCTGGACCAGCCGGGCGGTCGGGTCGGCGTCGAACTTCTTCCCGCTCTCGGCGGCGAAGGACGGTTCGAGGATGCTTGTCATCAGTGAGTTCTCCCAGGATTGAATGGAAAGTCAGGCAGCCGCCATCTCAGACAGCGCAGTTCAGGGCAGTGCAGCTCACACCAACACGTTGCCGACCGGCAGCCCCGAGTCGGCGCTGATGTCCAGGGCCGAGGGCCTCAGCCCGGCCTTGACCACCTGGACGCCGAGGGCCGCGATCATCGCCCCGTTGTCGGTGCACAGTCCCGGCCGGGGACGCCGCAGCTCGACGCCGGCGTCCTCCATCCGCTCGGCCAGCAGGGTGCGCAGCCGGCTGTTGGCGGCCACTCCCCCGCCGATCAGGAAGTGCTCCAGGCCGTAGTACCCGCACAGGTCGACGGCCTTGGCGGTGAGCACGTCGGCGACCGCCTCCTGGAAGCCGGCGGCGACGTCGTCGACCGGCACCTCGCGGCCGGCCTGCTGCTCGGTCTCCACCCACCGCGAGACGGAGGTCTTGAGCCCGGAGAAGGAGTAGTCGAAGCGGTGCTTGGCCATGTCGTGGCGGGCGGTGAGGCCGCGCGGGAAGTGGATCGCGGCGGGATTGCCGCGGGCGGCGGCCTTGTCGATCACCGGCCCGCCCGGATAGGGCAGCCCGAGCAGCCGGGCGACCTTGTCGTAGGCCTCCCCGGCGGCGTCGTCGATGGTCGAGCCGATCTCGGTGATCCCGTCGGCGATGGAGGTGACCTTCAGCAGCGAGGTGTGCCCGCCGGAGACCAGCAGGGCCCCGCAGGGCATCGGCAGGTCGCCGTGCTCGAGCAGGTCGACCGCGACGTGACCGGCCAGGTGGTTGACGCCGTAGAGCGGCTTGTTCAGCCAGGCCGCCAGCGCCTTGGCCGCCGACAGGCCGACCACCAGGGCGCCCATCAGGCCGGGTCCGGCGGTCACCGCGATGCCGTCCAGCTCGGACAGGTCGATGCCGGCCGACGCGACGGCGGCCTCCAGCACCGGGACGACGGCCTCCAGGTGGGCGCGGGACGCCACCTCGGGCACCACCCCGCCGAACCGGATGTGCTGCTCCATCGAGGAGGCGACCTCGTTGGCCAGCAGATCGTTGCCGCGCACGATGCCGATCCCGGTCTCGTCGCAGGACGACTCGATCCCCAGGATGAGCGGTTCAGACATGTCTCTCCTTGTTGCTGACGGCGCCGGTAGTGACGGCGCTGAAGCGTCCGGGCAGTGACGCCGACATCACCAGGGCGTCCTCGCCGTTGCCGTAGTAGTTCTCCCGGCGGGAGATCTCGTCGAAGCCATGGTGGCGGTAGAGCCGGACCGCAGCGGTGTTGCCGGGGTTCACCTCGAGCAGGATCCGTTCGGCCCCGCCCCGCGCGGCCCAGGACATCCCGTGTCTCAACAGCTCGGCCGCCAGGCCGGCGCGCCGATCGGCGGGAGCCACCATGATCCGGTCCAGATCGCAGGAGTCGATGACCCTGCCGAAGTCGGCGACGCCGCGGATGCGGCCCTCGTGCTGGTCGATGAGGACCAGGCGGGTCACCGCGGGGTTGTCGGTGCCGGCCTCAGAGTCTTCAGCACTGCTCCGTTCAGCCCCGTCATGTTCGGCACCAGCCAGCTCGGCCAGCCAGGCGTCCCGGCTCCATGCCTGCCGGTCCCCGGCCCCGGCGTCGCCGAAGCAGGCGCGTTCGACCGCCATCACCGCCTCCAGGTCCTGGGGGCCGGCGGATCGCAGGGTCATCCGTCGCCTCACCGGGGGTCGGCGGCCGCGGGCCGGACGGCCGGCAGGGTGAGCCGGGTCGGGGTGAGGGTCGCCTTGCGGGTGGTCGGGGCGGTGGCGTCCGGATCGCGCAGGTAGAGCGGTTCGATGCCGACATCGGGCAGACGCCGCCAGCAGGCCGCGAGCAGGCCGGCGTCCAGCGTCTCGGGAGCCCCCTGCGCGGGAACCAGGCCGCGGGCGGCGCATCCCGGACCGCCGACCGGAACCCCGTCCGGCAGGGTCTCGGGCTTGCCCACCTGGGGGCCGTCGAGGCGATCCCCCGCGGCGTCGTAGCGCGCCCAGTAGAGCTCGTGGCGTCGCGCATCGGTGGCGACGATGAAGCCCTCGGCCGGCGCGGTGCCGGAGTCGGCCCACTGCCGGGCCAGCACGTCCAGGGAGCACACCGGATGCGGCTCGGTGCCGCCCAGATGGGCCAGCACCCGGCCGGTGACGACGCCGACCCGCAGGCCGGTGTAGGGGCCGGGCCCGACTCCGACCGCGATCTCGGAGATCTCACCGACGGCGATCCCGGCCTGCCGGCAGACCTGCTCGACCAGGGGCATGAGCCGTTCGGCGTGGGCGCGCGGGTTGTCGTCGCGCAGGCTGATGACCTCGTCCCCGCGGGCCAGCCCGACGCACACCGCGGTGGAGGTGTCCACCCCCAGGGTCCAGCCGGAGCCGGCGATCCTGTCAGCGCGTGCCAGATCGGAGCGAGTCTGTGATGGCGTCATGCCCGTGCCTCCTCGGCGTCGGCCGTCTCGGAATCAGTGCGGCCGACGGCGTCCCGCAGGACGCCGAGATCGACCCCCTGCCAGCGCGGGCCGACCGGTTCGATGTAGAGAATCCGGGTGTCGTCGGAGGGGTCCCCGGAGCGCCGGATGTCGATGCCGAGATAGCTGCCCTCCAGCTCCTCGGCGATCCCGGCCCCCCACTCCACGACGGTGACCGACTCGTCCATCGTCTCGTCGAGATCCAGATCGACCAGCTCGGCCAGCGACCCCAGCCGGTAGGCGTCGACGTGCACCAGGCCCGGCCGCCCATCGGTCCCGGCGTGGCGGCGGACCAGCACGAAGGTCGGGGAGATCACCGGGCCCTGGACGCCGAGCCCGGCCCCGATCCCCTGGGTGAGGGTGGTCTTTCCGGCCCCCAGGTCGCCGGAGGTCAGCACCAGGTCGCCGGCGCGGAGCAGCCGCGCCAGCCCAGCGCCGAAAGATCGCATGGCCTCGGCGGTGGGCGCCTCGACCCGGATCGGCAGATCGCGGACCAGGTCGTCCCCGTCGGCGCGGAAGCCATGATGCAGCAGGTTCTCGCGCAACTGGGCGCGGTCGACCGGATGACCCGCCCAGCTCTTGACCCGCAGATCCGGCGAGCCGAGATCGGTGGCCAGCTGGGCGGCGCCGTCGAGCAGCTCCCGCTCGATCCCCCGGTGATCCCCACCGGGAGCCAGCAGAATCGTGTGGACGACCGAGCGGCCGGCGTCGTCGGCGAATCTCAGGAAGCCCACAGGCTTTCCATCCGATTCGGCGACGACGCACAGGCTGTGCTGGAGCCAGTCCTCGAGGTCGACGATCAGCTGGGGCCGACCCAGCGCCGCCGCCAGGGCGGGGCCGTCGGAGGAGGTGCCGACCCGCAAGGGTTCGTGACTCGGTCTCAGTGCTGTCCACGATCTGACACCTTAACCCTCACGATCCCCGATGTTCACCGTCTCGAACAGAGACTCTGCTCACCAGGTCTGAGAACCGGAACGGCCGTAGCGGCGCTCGCGATCCTGCACCGAGGAGTTGCGGTCCCGGCGCGGGCCGCGGTGGTCGTCATGACCGCCCCAGCCGCCCCGGCCCTCGCTGCGGCCGCCCCGGTCGCGATTGCCGCGGTAACCGCGTCCACCCCGGTTGCCGCCGTAGGAGTTCTTGCGGTTCCCGCTGCGGCGCTGCTGACGAGGCGGGGCCACCAGGGCGTCGAAGTCCTCCTGGGCGATCGGCTCGCCGCTGACCGGCTGGCAGCTTCGCGATCTCGGCGAGGTTCTCCCCGCCCAGCCGCACCTCGGCCTCGATCGGCTTGATGCCGGCGCCGCGGAACAGTCCGCGACACCTCCCTGCGCTGATGGGGCAGCACCATCGAGATGACGACGCCGTCCTGGCCGGCCCGGGCGGTCCGCCCGGCGCGGTGCAGGTAGTCCTTGGAGTTCATCGGCGGGTCCACCTGGAGGACCAGGCTGACGTCGTCGACGTCGATCCCGCGGGCCGCCACGTCGGTGGCCACCAGGACCGGCAGCTTGCCGTCCTTGAAGGCCTTGAGGACGCGGGCGCGGGCGCCCTGGGTGAGGCCGCCGTGCAGGGCGCCGGCCATCACGCCGGCGTCGCGCATCTGCTCGGCCATCCGGGAGGCGCCGCGCTGGGTGCGGGCGAAGACGATGGTGTGACCGGGCCGATTGGCGATCTCGCACATCACCTGGACCTTCTCGTGCGGCTTGATCTGGAACCCGTAGTGGACGGCGGTGGACACCGAGCCCTTCTCGGGATCGATCTCGTGGGTCACCGGGTCGTGAAGGTACTTCTTGACCAGCTTGTTGACGGCCTCGTCGAGGGTGGCCGAGAAGAGCAGCCGCTGACCATTCTCCGGAACGGCGTCCAGGATGGCGGAGACCGCGGGCATGAAGCCCAGGTCGGCCATGTGGTCGGCCTCGTCGAGAACGACCACCTCGATGCCGGACAGGTCGGCGTCGCCGGTCTCCAGCAGGTCGACCAGGCGTCCCGGGGTGGCGACCACCAGGTCGACCCCCTTGCGGAAGGCGCGGGTCTGCGGGCCGTAGCCCATGCCGCCGGCGATGAGGATGGTGGACATGTCCATCGCGGAGGCCAGCGGGGAGAGCACATCGGCGATCTGCATGGCCAGCTCGCGGGTGGGCGAGAGGATCAGGGCCCGGGGACGCCGGTCGGGGCGCTCGGCGCGGCGAGCCGGCTGAGCACCGGGACGCCGAAGGCCAGGGTCTTGCCCGAGCCGGTGGAGGCCCGGCCCAGCACGTCGCGCCCGGCGATGGCGTCGGGGATCGCGGCGATCTGGATCCGGAAGGGGGCGTCGATGCCGGTGGCCGCCAGGGCCGCGACGATCTTGTCCGGGGACGCCGAGGGCCGAGAAGCCGCCCTCGTGGTCGATGGTGGAGGTGTCCAGATCGGTCAGCTCGGCCGCCGACCACTCCATCTGATCCTCATTGGCCGGGGCGGCCTCCTGCTCACGGTCGCGGCTGTGGTCGTTGCCTGCGGGAGGAGTCAGCGCCGCGGTGGGAGTCATTGCCGCGGTAGCCGCCGCGGTCCTCGGAGCGGAAGCTGTCCTTGGAATGGAAATCTGGGCGCTGCTCGCTGCGGGGGCGATCGTCGCGGTCGCGATGCGAGCGGTTCGCGCCGTAGCCCTCGGAGCGGGAGTCGTCGCGGTAGCCGCCGCGACGATCGGAGCGCTCGGACCGCTGGCCGTAGCTGCGGTTCCCGCGGTAGCCGCGATTGTCCCCGTCACGATGGTTGTTGCCGCGGTAGGAGCCGCGGTCGTCCCCGTCGTGATTCCAGGAGCGGTGCTCGCTGCGGTCTCCCGAGGAGTCGCGGTCGTCGCGCTTCCAGGAATCCTTGCGATCCCAGGAGTCGTGGTCGCGAGGGCCACGCCGATCGAAGGAGCGACCGCCACGGCGGTCCCCGTTGCGGTCGTCATGGTTCCAGGAGCCGTGTCGGCGGTCGCCATCACGATCGTCGCGGTTCCAGGAGCTGTGCCCGCGCGAGTCGCGGCGGCCGGCGTCATCCCGGTCGTAGCGGTTGCGGTCGTAGTGGTTGGACCCGCCGCTGTGGCTGGAGCTGGAGCGCCGGTCGTCGAAATGGCGCTCGGAGCGCTCGCTGCGATCCCCGGACTCGGGGGACCAGGACTCGAAGGTACGGCCCTGATGGTCGGTGTGGCCGGACCTGCTGTACGTCTTGCCCGGCTTGGTGTAGGACTTGCCCCCGCGGGTGTGAGCCTTGTGACCCTTGGCGGCGCGCTCGGCCGCCGTCCAGCGCTTCTTGGGGGTGCCGTCGGCCTTATAGGACTTCGGCTTGCGATTATTGGTTGAACTCACGTTTTCACCTCATGGCGTGGCACAGCCGGGCCCGTCTGGCTCGCTCTGTGCGATTCGGTTGCGTCGACCCGAGATCCCGCGATGGCACGGACTCGTCAGGGGATCATGGGATCCCCATCGCGAAGAGCTGCCAGGAATTGGGAGAGTCGCGAACGATCTGTCTCGTCCGCCCAGGCCCCGGTATGGGGCACGATCTGCGCAACTGAACGCTTCATGGGTTCGTCGTGAAGCCTCCGCACACGCCCGATCAGGACAGTACGACGACACGGCGAACCGTGGTCAACTCAGGCAAATATACGGCATCGGTGTCCGGAGGCCAAATCGGGCCGGCTCCCGTACGGCTGCGATCGGGTCCGGCGGAGCGCAGTGTTCACCGACCCGACAGCCTCCCGAGACCTGCTGTACTCGATTGTCAACCCTTGGCCAGTTACCATCCAGAGTGTGCGGGTAGCAATCATCAGCGAGTCATTCCTCCCCCAGGTCAATGGGGTGACGAACTCCATTCTGCGGATCCTGGAGTACCTGCGCGCCCATGGGCACCAGGCCGTGGTGATGGCCCCCGGCGATCCGGCGGAGGCGCCGAAGGAGTACGCCGGATTCCCGGTCATCACACTGCCCTCGGTGACCTGGCCCGGCTATCAGGACGTCCGCGTCTCCACCACCCCGCAGTGGACCCTGGAGCGCTATCTCAACGACTTCGCCCCCGATGTGGTGCACTTCGCCAGCCCCTTCGTGATCGGCTACAAGGGGGCTCTGGCGGCGGCCACCCTAGGGATTCCGGCGATCGCGATCTACCAGACCGATATCCCCAGCTACGGCGCCAAGTACGGTTTCGCCCACCTCCAGTTCTACGGCTGGTACCGGGTCCGCCAGATCCACTCGCTGATGGTGGCCACCTACGCCCCGTCGACCTACTCCCGCGACCAGCTGGTCGGCCACGGCGTCCCGCGGGTCGGGATCTGGGGGCGCGGCGTCGACAAGGTGCGGTTCAACCCGGCCAAGCGCTCCCAGGCTCTGCACGAGCTGTGGGCCCCGCACGGCGAGACGGTGATCGGCTATATGGGCCGGCTGGCCACCGAGAAGCGGGTCGACGACATGGCCGCCCTGGCCGGCATTCCCGGCACCCGGATCGTCATCGTCGGCAGCGGCCCCCAGCGGGAGTCGCTGGAGAAGAAGCTTCCGGACGCCGTCTTCTGCGGTGCGCTGTACGGGGAGGAGCTGCCGCAGGCGGTCGCGTCGATGGACGTGTTCTGCTCCACCGGCGAGCTGGAGACCTTCTGCCAGGCCGTCCAGGAGGCCAAGGCCAGCGGCCTGCCGGTCATCAGCCCGCGACGCGGCGGCCCGATCGACCTCATCGACCCCTCGCGCACCGGCTGGCTGTACGAGCCGGGGAACATGACCGAGTTCCGCGAGCGGGTGACGGACCTGGTGGGCGACCCGTTCAAGCGCTCCGCGATGGGCCGGGCGGCAAGGGCCTCCATCGAGGACCGCACCTGGGACCACCTGTGCGACGAGCTGATGGAGCACTACCGCGAGGCGATCCGGCTGGGCAGCCTGGCGACCGCCCGCAGTGATCACCGCAGCCCAGCCTGAACCCGCCCTCGACGATCCACGACCCGCTGCCCAGCGGATCCACTGCCCAGCGATCCATGAGGGATTCCTCAGCCCAGCGATCCGATGACCTCCGGGAAGAGGTCGGCAAGCTGATCGGGCGAGTACGGGCCCGGATGGCGGGCGGCCGTCAGGGCCTGCAGCCCGGCACCGGCCAGAGCGGCCTCCCGAGCGGGCAGGCCGGCGGCCAGCAGCGTCCCGCAGACCCCGGCCAGGGTGTCCCCCGAGCCGGCCTGTCCGGTCCAGGCGGGCCCCGGCAGGGCGGCGGAGATCTGCCCGTCGGGGGTGGCCACCCACTGGATCGACCCCTTGAGCAGCACGGTCGCGCCATATCTCTGCGCCGCCGTCAGCGCATGACCGCGGGGATCCGACTCCACCTCGGTCCGCTCGAGCCCGAGCATTCCGGCCAGCTCGCCGGCGTGCGGTGTGAGCAGGCAGCCGTCGGGGATCCGGCGCGGCAGCACCGCCAGCGCGTCGGCGTCCACCACGGTCGGCAGGCCCTCGGCCAGGCGCCGGTCCAGGCGCGCGGCGTTGTCCTCGCCGGGGCCCCAGCCCGAGCCGACCACCCAGGCCTGCACCCTTCCCTCGGCGCAGACCACGCTGGGGGTGCGATGCATCACATGGGTCCTGACGGAGTCTGGGACCGGCGCAGCGGACCATCCCGGCCCCCGAGCGCAGCGCCCCCAGGACCCCCAGCACCCCGGCGCCGGGGTAGGTCTGCGAGCCGGTGTCCAGGCCGACGACCCCCCGGGAGTACTTGTCGGAGTGCGGTCCGGGGACCGGCCAGGCCCGGGCCAGCTCCTCGGTCGTGCCCACCTGGTCGGCGTCGGGGAGGCTCACGCCGATATCGGCCACCCGCACCTCACCGCAGCGGGTCGCCGCCGGATGGGCGACATGGCACCACTTGCGGGAGGCGAAGGTGATGGTGGTCCGGGCGTGCACCGAGGCCTGCACCTCGCCGGAGTCGGCGGACAGGCCCGAGGGCAGGTCGACCGCCAGGATCGGGGTGCCGGTCCGGCGCAGCGCCTCGTCCAGGGTGGCCAGGCTCTCCGGGATGCCCGGGCGCCCGCCGATCCCCAGCACGGCGTCGATGGCCAGGTCGTAGTGCCGATGGGCGGCCTCGGCCAGGCTCGCCTCGCCGCATCCGGCCTGCTGGGCCGCGCGCAGCCCGGCCTGGTGGGGGGTGCCGAGGATCTGGCAGACATCGACCACCCAGCCGTGCGTGCACAGCTCGGCGGCGGCGAACAGACCGTCTCCCCCGTTGTTGCCGCCGCCGATCAGCAGCAGCACCCGCTGGAGCGAGATCCACTCCGCGGACTCCTCGAGGGGCTCATCGCCCAGCAGCATCCCGATCGCGGTGGTCGCGACGGCGTGCGCGGCGGTGCGCATGAGGTCCTCGCCCGGGTGAGCCTGGAACCAGGCCTGCTCGGCGGCGCGCATCTGATCGGCGGTGCAGACGGTGGTCATCGGTCTCCTTCTTCTCAGGCTTCTCCATCAGGGTGGGTGGTCCCAGCGTAGGCATGGTCCCGATCACTCCCGGCACGCCGTGAAACTGCATCGCCGCTGCCGATCCGGGGGCCGGCGGGAGTGATCGGGACCATGATTCCTCAAGACCGGGCCGACAGAGAACCGACACAGGGGTTCCCAGGACGACTCCGCGGGGTTATCCTCTACTCATAATTTTCTTCCATGGAAGAGAATTATGGGTTCGGGGCAGCGCCGTCCCGGGCACCACAAGTCTCCGGTTCGAGTGCCACGATCGGGCCGGACCATCGGATCGCCACCAAGGAGCAGTCATGACCGATGCACTCATCCACCTCCGCTCGGCGGGGGTCTCCCTTCTTCTGAGCACCGCGGCGGACCGAGCCGTCGGGGTCGTCCACTGGGGCGACGACCTCGGACCGCTCACCGCGGCCTCGGCGGCCGCGATCGCCACCAGCGCCGTGGAACCCCGGGGCGGCAACTCGGTCGACGTGCCCATTCACCGGGCCCTGCTCCCCCAGCTCGCCGACGGCTGGTTGGGACGCCCCGGAATCGAGGGCTCCCGGCCCGACGGGTCGGCCTTCAGCCCGCTGTTCCGGACCATTTCGGCGACCCTCGACGGCTCCGAGGCGAGCGGCTTCCACGAGGCCGGCGCCGCCACCGTCCTGGTCGCCGCCGAGGACCCCGACGCCGGGCTGCGCGCCGAGACCACCATCGCGATGACGCCGCAGGGCCTGATCCGGATCGCCACCACCCTCACCAACACCGGCTCCGACGACTTCATCCTGGAGGGTCTCCAGCACTGCCTGCCGATCCCCCTCGACGCCGGCGAGATCCTCGACTTCGCGGGCCGCTGGGGCCTGGAGCGCTCTCCCCAGCGCACCCCGATCGGCACCGGCACTCATCTGCGGGAGAACCGCCGGGGCCGCACCGGCCCCGACTCCGCCTACGTGATGCACGCCGGCACCCCCGGGTTCTCCTTCCAGCAGGGTGAGATCTGGGCCGCCCATCTGGCCTGGTCCGGCAATCACCGGCACTACGTGGAACGTCTGGCCAACGGGTTCGGCGTGATCGGGGCCGGCGAACTGCTCCTGCCCGGTGAGGGACGGCTGCACCCCGGGGAGTCCTACACCAGCCCCGACCTCTACGCGAACCACGCGCACGGACTGGATGCGGTCGCCCACCGGTTCCACCGCCTCGTCCGCGAGGATCTGCACCCGCTGCCGACCGACCGCCCGGTCACCCTCAACGTCTGGGAGGCCGTGGAGTTCGATCACCGGATCGGAAAGCTGCTCGAGCTCGCCGAGATCGCCGCCTCGCTCGGCGTCGAGCGGTACGTGCTCGACGACGGCTGGTTCGGCTCGCGGCGCGACTCCACCTCCGGACTGGGCGACTGGACCGTCTCCCCCGACGCCTGGCCGCAGGGCCTGCACCCCCTGGTCGACCGGGTGCGCTCGCTGGGGATGCAGTTCGGCCTGTGGTTCGAGCCCGAGATGATCAACGAGGACTCCGACCTGGCCCGCGCCCATCCCGACTGGATCATGGCCCCGGGAGACCGGATGCCGCTGACCTGGCGCCATCAGCAGGTGCTCAACCTCGCCATCCCGGCGGCCTGGGAGCACATCCTGGGAGCCATCACCGCGATCGTCGAGGAGTACCACCTCGACTACATCAAGTGGGATCACAACCGCGATCTCATCGAGTCCGCCACCCGGTCCACCGGGGCGGCCGCCACCCACGCCCAGACGCTGGCCGTCTACCGGATGATGGACGCCCTCAACGAGCGCTTCCCCGACCTGGAGATCGAGTCCTGCTCCTCGGGCGGGAGCCGGGTGGACCTGGGCGTCATCAAGCGGTGCTCGCGAATCTGGGTCTCCGACTGCATCGACTCCCTGGAGCGCCAGACCATGAACCGCTGGACGGCGCAGCTGCTGCCGCTGGAGTTCCTGGGCAGCCATATCGCCTCCAGCCCGTCCAAGACCACCGGACGCCGGCACAGCCTCAGCTTCCGCGCCGCCACCGCCATCTTCGGCCACCTGGGGATCGAGTGGGACATCACCGAGACCACACAGGAGGAGCGGAGCCAGCTCGCCGAATGGATCGCCTTCTACAAGGAGCATCGCGACCTGCTGTTCCGCGGCGACCTGGTCCGCACCGACCGGGCCGAGGACAGCCTGCAGGTCGGCGGCGTCGTCTCCCCCGATCGCTCGGAAGCCCTGTTCAGCATCGTCGCGATGCACCACTCGCCGCTGTCGCCGAGGGGGATGGTGCGGCTGGCCGGGACTGGCCCCGGACCGCAGCTACCGCGTCCTCCCCATTCTCATTGGCGAGGAGCCCGGCGGACTGGTCCGGCCCCCGTGGTTCGGGGAGCGGGACGCCGGCATCGAGCTGCCCGGGTCGGCCCTGATGGCGTCGGGCCTGCACAGCCCCTGCCTGTTCCCGGAGCAGGCCCTCGTGCTCCAGCTCACCGCGGTCGACTGACCGCCACCGGGCGCTGCTCCACTCATTCGGCCCCATCCATCAACCCAACCGAGCCCATCCATCCACACATCAACACAGAGAGAACACAATGTCGACAACGGCTTCAACGGTGCGGCCGAGTCACGAACCGCACCTCGCATCGAAGTCCGACCTTCCGCTGGCGCTGGCGTTCATCGCGCCCGCGGCGATCGGACTCATCGTCTTCCTCATCCGCCCGCTGATCATGGGCATCTACTACAGCTTCACCGACTACAACGTCCTCACCCCGCCGCGCTGGGCGGGACTCGCGAACTACACGGCGATGTTCGCCGACGACCGGTTCTGGAACTCGCTGGGCGTCACCATCGAGTACGTCGTCATCAACATCGGCGCCCAGACCATCCTGGCCGTCCTCATCGCAGCCCTGATGCACCGGCTGACCAGGTCGACCTGGGTGCGATCGCTGGTCCTCACCCCGTACCTGGTCTCCAACGTGGTCACAGCGCTGGTGTTCCTGTGGATGCTCGACACCCAGCTCGGCATCGTCAACCACGTCATCACCGCCATGGGCGGCGGCGCGGTCGGGTTCTGGACCACCGAGGGGGCGGTGATCCCGACCGTGGCCCTGGTGAACGTGTGGCGGAACATGGGCTACACGGCACTGCTCATCTTCGCCGGCCTCCAGGGCATCCCGGAGACCCTGTACGAGGCGGGCCGCACCGACGGGGCCTCCGAGACGAAGATGTTCTTCAGGATCACCCTGCCGCTGCTTCGCCCGATCCTGGCGCTGGTGCTCATCATGACGATCATCGGCTCCTTCCAGGTCTTCGACACAGTGGCCGTGGCCACCGCGGGAGGCCCGGCGGACGCCTCGAATGTGCTGCAGATGTACATCTACCAGAAGGCCTTCGGCGAGTTCGACTTCGGCTACGCGTCGGCACTGTCGGTGGCGCTGATGATCATCCTGGTCATCATCACCGCCATCCAGTACAAGGTCACCCGCGCCGGCGAGACCGACCTGGACTGAGGAGCTCATCATGTCAACCATCTCCCTGGCCGGCTCCCCCAGCCCGGCGTCCGACAGTCCTGAATCCAACGGCCCCAGATCGGCCGGCAGCGCATCCCCCTCCGCCCAGAAGATCCATCACAATCACCCCGTGACCCCCGGCAAGGTGCTGGGCTGGATCTTCATGGTGATCATCCTGTTCATCACCCTCTTCCCCTTCTACTGGATCCTGCGGACCGCCATGTCCAGCAACGCTCTGCTGGCCACCCGGCCGGGGTTCCTCGGGCCGGTGGGCACCAATCTGGGCGGCTTCGCCCGCGTCTTCGGCGCCCAGGACGTGGCCACCGCCGTCGCCCAGGGCGGATCGGGAGCCAGTATCAACTTCTGGCGTTACCTGATGAACTCGGTCATCGTGGCCACCGTCATCACCGTGGTGCAGACGTTGAGCTGCGCGATGGCCTCCTACGCCTTCGCCCGGCTGCGCTGGCCGGGCCGCAACCTCGTCTTCGGCATCTTCCTGGCGTCGATGATGATCCCGGCCATCTTCACCTTCCTGCCGAACTTCATCCTGATGAGGCAGCTGCACCTCATCGACACCCTGTTGGGGATCATGCTCCCGACCCTGCTGATCTCCCCCTTCGCGGTGTTCTTTCTGAGGCAGTTCTTCATGAACATCTCCCGCGAGGTGGAGGAGGCGGCGCTCATCGACGGCGCCTCCAAGCCGATGGTGTTCTGGAAGCTCATCATCCCGATGGCCAGCGCGCCGATGTTCACCCTCGGCCTGCTGACCTACATCACCGCCTGGAACGACTACTTCTGGCCGCTGATGGTCTCCTACACCGACTCCTCGCGGGTGCTCAACGTCGCTCTGGGAGTCTTCCGCGCCCAGTCCCCGCAGTCGGGCATCGACTGGTCGGGACTGATGGCGGCGACCCTGGTGTCGGCCCTGCCGATGCTCATCCTGTTCGCCTGCTTCGCCAAGCGGATCGTCAACTCCATCGGTTTCACCGGGATCAAGTGAGGTCGCCATGTCACTGAGAAGACCATCGATTCGACGCGCCCTCACCGCCGCGCTGACTGCCTGCCTGATCGGCGTCACCGGCTGCTCCAGCCAGGGCGGCGGAGGCAGGACAGCTATCAACTACTGGCTGTGGGACGCCAACCAGCTGCCCAGTTACGCCAAGTGCATCGCGAAGTTCGAGGAGCAGAATCCGCAGATCACGGTCCGGATCAACCAGCTCGGATGGAACGACTACTGGACCAAGCTCACCGCCAGCGTCGTCGCCGACTCGGCCCCCGACGTCTTCACCGACCATGTGGGCCGCTACCCGGAACTCCTCAAGCTCGGCGTCCTGCAGCCCCTGGATGAGCTGCCGGCGACCTCGGGGATCAAGGACACCGACTACGAGCCGGGCCTGGCGAAGCTGTGGACGGGCCCGGACGGGCACCGCTACGGCGTCCCGAAGGACTACGACACCGTCGCGATCATGTACGACAAGACCAAGCTCGCCGACGCCGGGATCACCGATGCCCAGCTGGCCGACGCCACCTGGAATCCCACCGACGGCGGCAGCTTCGAGAAGATCCTCGCCCGGCTCACCATCGACAGGAACGGCAGGCGGGGCGACCAGAAGGGCTTCGACAAGAGCCACATCAAGCAGTACGCGCTGGGCACCGACGCGAAGGTCGACTACGCCGGCCAGACGAACTGGTCCCCATTCGCCCTGTCCACCGGCTGGTACTACACCAACAGGCCGACCTGGGGAACCCGGTTCAACTACGACCAGGCGCAGTTCCAGAACTCCCTGGCCTGGTACGTCGGGCTGTCCCAGAAGGGCTACATGCCGAAGTACGGCCAGTTCGGCCAGAGCGTGACGACCGACCAGCAGCTGGCCTCCGGGCAGGTGGCGCTGTCCCTCAACGGCTCGTGGATGCTGCGCACCTACGCCAATCTGAAGACCGTCAAGCTCGGCATCGCGCCGGTGCCCAGCGGCCCGATCGGCCACCCGGTCTCGCTGTACAACGGCCTCGGCGACTCGATCTCGAAGTCCTCCAAGCACAAGGAGGAGGCCGCGAAACTGGTCGCCTTCCTCGGCTCGGACACCTGCCAGAACATCGTCGGCACCGACGCCGTGGTGTTCCCGGCCCGCCCCTCGGGCACCGCCAGGGCCATCCAGACCTACCGGAAGGCAGGGCTGGACGTCACCCCCTTCACCGATCGGGTGAAGACGGGCCAGACCGCCCTGTATCCGCTGGTGTACCACGGTTCGGAGATCTCATCGCTGATGCAGCCGACGCTGGACTCGGTGTGGATCGGCACGACGCCGGTGAGTGCCATGACCGGTCTCAACACCAAGGTGAACGCCATCCTCGCCGGGAAATAGGCGGGAGCGGAGCTGTGTGACGTCGCGCCTTCGCGGCTGATCCGCAGATGCACGGGATGCGGCCCCGGGGAGATTCCCCGGGGCCGTCATCACGTCCGCAGCAGCTCCTGGAGGGCGATGACGGCGGCCCCGCGCGCCCAGTCGCCCAGATCCCAGTCGGCGATGTGAATCGGGATGTGGCTCTGGAAGGGGGCGACGAGGCCTACCAGGTCTGCCGCGAGGTCGTCGACCACCGGGGTGAGCAGGGGGCTGAGCTCCCCGCCCAGCAGGATCAGCTCCGGATCGGTGAGATTCACCATGGTGGCCAGCAGCGGCGCCAGCCGGCCGGCCGTCCAGCCGGCCACCTCCAGGGCCCGGGCGTCCCCGGACTCGGCCAGCCGGATCAGCAGTTCGGGATCGCGCGGCAGCCCGGCGGCCGTGCACCGGTCGAGGACGGCCGGGGTGGTGAGCAGGCTGCCGCCCGGGCGGGGGACGCCGTCCGCGTCGAAGGTCTGCGTCCACTGGCTCAGTCCGGCCGCGCCGCTGGCCCCGGTCACCGCATGGCCGTGGTCGACGACGCAGGTGCCGAGACCCTGTCCCAGAGTCACCATGATGAAGGAGCCTGACGTGACGCCCGACGCCGATCCTCCGCTCCATCTCGACCAGGCTGCGCAGGTCGTTCTCGACATGGACCGGGATGCCCAGCTCGGACCGGATGCCGGAGACGAGATCCTCGCCCGGTCGAGCGTCGAGGATCCAGCTGCGGACCATGGTCCGGCGGTCGAGTGCGATCGTCGCGCCCACTCCGAGCCCCAGTCCGACGACGGGACGGTCGGCGTCGAGTCTGCGGGCCAGCTCCACGCATCCGGCGGTGATGCTCCCGCTCGTCATATCGGGGATCGCCGTCTCGCGGCGGGCCAGCACATCGCCCATCAGATTCGCCCGACAGCCCAGCACGCGGCCGGGAATCACCTTGCAGCCGATGACATTGAGCTCCGCGGCCCGGGCCGAGACCGGCTGCAGCGGTCTCCCGACGGATCCCGAGGCGGCGACCGCGCCGATCTCGACCAGACCCTCGGAGGCCAGGGTCCGCACCGCCTTCGTCACCGATCCGGTGGCGACGCCGAGCCGGTCGGCCAGCCGGATGCGCGGCGCGGCGCCGTCGGTCAGCAGGACGTCCAGAACGCGCCGCGCAAGCTCCCCCTGGGTACCGAAGACGCGGCGCCAGGGGGCCTCGGGAGAGCGCGGGTCGATGAACATGACGCGACGAGCCTAGCGGCGGTACCGGACCGCCGCTCAGCTCCTCTCGCAGACCACCATGGCGATCGCCAGACCGCCATCGTGGCTCAGCGACAGGTGGACGGCGTCGATCCCCCGCTGCCGAGCGGCCTCGGCCACCGTCCCGCTGAGCCGGAAGGAGGGCGCGCCGTGCTCGTCGATGACCACCTCGGCGTCGGCCCAGTGCAGGCCCCTGGGGCCGCCGAGTGCCTTGACCAGGGCCTCCTTGGCGGCGAAACGGGCCGCCTGCGACTGGGCCGGACGATCGGCCTCCTGGGCGGTGAGCACCCGGGTGGCGATCCCCGGATGCCGCGCCACGGCGGCCTGCCAGTGGGCCACCTCGCAGACGTCCACCCCGATGCCGACGATCACGAGCTCACCCTACGGTGTGCATCGTCGAACTGGGCCTCATTCCACCGTGACCGATTTCGCCAGATTGCGCGGCTGGTCGACGTCGTGGCCCTTCGCGGTGGCCAGCTCGCAGGCGAAGGCCTGGAGCGGGACGGTGGCCACCAGGGGTTGCAGCAGGGTCGAGCACCTCGGCAGCGGGATGAGAGTATCGGCGAAGGTCGCGACGGCGGCGTCCCCCTCCTCGGCCAGCACGATGGTGCGGGCCCCGCGGGCCCGGATCTCCTCGATATTGGAGACCACCTTGTCGTGCAGCTGATCGCGGCCCTGCGGGGGCACCACGACGAAGACCGGGGTGCCCTCCTCGATGACGGCGATCGGGCCGTGCTTGAGCTCGCCGGCGGCGAACCCCTCGGCGTGCATGTAGGCGATCTCCTTGAGTTTCAGCGCCCCCTCCAGGGCCACCGGGTAGCCGACGTGGCGGCCCAGGAAGAACACCGCATTCTCATTGCGGGCCATCTCGCGGGCCAGCCGGTAGACCGGCTCGATCCCGTCCAGCACCCTCTGATCTTGGCGGGCATCGACTCCAGCTCGTCCATCAGGGCGCGGATCTCGTCGCCGTACTTCATCCCGCGGACCTGGGCCAGGTAGAGCCCCAGCAGGTAGCAGGCGACCACCTGGGTGAGAAACCCCTTGGTGGAGGCGACGCCGATCTCGGGGCCGGCGTGGGTGTAGATGACGGCGTCCGACTCCCGCGGGATGGTGGCGCCGTTGGTGTTGCAGATGGCGATCACCTTGGCCCCCTGCTCGCGGGCGTGCCGGATGGCCATCAGGGTGTCTGCGGTCTCGCCGGACTGGGAGATGGTGATGGCCAGGGTCATCGGGTCGATGATCGGGTCGCGGTAGCGGAACTCGCTGGCCAGCTCGACCTCACAGGCGATCCGGGTCCAGTGCTCGATGGCGTACTTGGCGACCATTCCGGCGTAGAAGGCCGAGCCGCAGGCCACGATGACGATCTTGTTGATCCGGCGCAGCTCCTCCGGGGAGATCCGCACCTCGTCCAGGAAGAGATCGCCGCGGTCGCTCCAGCGGCCCAGCAGGGTGTCGGCGACGGCCTTCGGCTGCTCGAAGATCTCCTTGCGCATGAACCAGTCGAAGCCCTGCTTCTCGGCGGCCGAGAGGTCCCAGTCGACGTGATAGGGCCGCGCCTCGGAGGGCTTGCCCTCGAAATCGGTGACGGTGACCGAGCCGGGGGTGATGGTGACCACCTGATCCTGGCCCAGCTCGAGGGCCTCGCGGGTGTGCTCGATGAAGGCCGCGACGTCGGAGGCCAGGAAGTTCTCGCCCTCGCCGAGGCCGACCACCAGCGGGGAGTTGCGGCGGGCGGCGACCACGACGTCCGGCTCGTCTGCGCTGACCGCGACCAGGGTGAAGGCGCCGGCCAGCCGGCGGGCGACGCGCTGCATGGCCTGCGTGAGGGTGGCTCCCGCGGCGACCTCGCGCGCCAGCAGGTGGGCGGCGACCTCGGTGTCGGTGTCGGAGGTGAAGGTGACGCCCTCGGCGGTGAGCTCGGCGCGCAGGCTGACGAAGTTCTCGATGATGCCGTTGTGGACGACGGCGACCTTGCCGTCGGCGGAGACGTGGGGGTGGGCGTTGGCGTCGGTGGGAGCGCCGTGAGTGGCCCAGCGGGTGTGCCCGATGCCCTGGGTGGAGGACGGCAGCGGGTGGGCCTCGAGCTCCTCGCCGAGATTGGCCAGCTTGCCCGACTTCTTGGCCCAGTGAAGAGAGCCGTCGGCCACGACGGCCAGCCCGGCCGAGTCGTAGCCGCGGTACTCGAGCCGTCGCAGACCCTCGATGATGACGTCCTCGGCCTGTTGATGGCCGCAATAACCCACAATTCCGCACATGGCAAGAAACGTACAGCAGAGTGAGCGTTTCAGCGAACCCCGACACGCCCACGAAGTCCGAGAGCAGCCGAGCTTGCTCGGATGCCGAGGACAAGGCAGGCGTTGAGCGCGAAGCGCGAGCACGCCAACGAAGCCCAAGAGCAGCCATCCCGGGGCCTGCCACATTGTGACATCTCGGCGGCCGGGGTCCTGACTCGCTGCTACCGTATCGAGATGTGAACACCACGTCTCGGCATTCGGACAATCGGTACACGCACGGATACGAGGCTCCGGTGCTGGCGGCCCATGCCACCCGCACCGCGGAGAGCTCGGCCGGCTATCTGTTGCCGCATCTGCGCCCCGGGATGAGCCTGCTCGACGTCGGCTGCGGACCGGCCACCATCACCCTGGATCTCGCCTCGCGGCTGCGCCCGGGCAGGGTGATCGGGGTGGATGCGTCGGCTCAGGTGCTGGACGCCGCCAGGGCGGAGGCGGCGCGCCGCGGCGACGCCACGACGTCCTTCCAGCAGGCCGATGCCACATCCCTGCCCTTTCCCGACGGCAGTTTCGACGTCGTCCATGCCCATCAGGTGCTCCAGCACCTGGCCGATCCGGTGGCGGCGCTGGCCGAGATGGCACGGGTGGCCGGCTCCCTGGTCGCCGTCCGCGATGTCGAGTACCGGACCATGAGCTGGTATCCGGACGTCCCCGGTCTGGGTCTGTGGCTGGACACCTACCGGCAGATCGCCCGGGCCAACAACGCCGAGCCGGACGCCGGGCGGTACCTCAAGGCATGGGCCCGGGCCGCCGGGCTGACCGACCTGTCGGTCGGCGTCTCGGCGTGGACCTACGCCGACCCGGCGTCGGTCGGATGGTGGTCGCACAGCCAGGCGGCCCGGGTGCACGGCGAGGCCTTCACCCGGCAGGCCATCGAGGCCGGGCGCAGCGCCGCCGATGTCGAGGAGATGACCCAGGCGTGGATCGACTGGGGGAACAGCCCTGACGCCTACTTCACGATGGCGCACACCGAGGTGCTGGGCCGGGTCTGAGGCCGGACCGCGTCACAGGCCCGACCCCGTCGCGCACAGATCGGCGGACTTCGGTATCGTCGCGGTGTTACTGCACGAGTCGCACCGGCGGGAACGATCGGCACGACGCAGCCGCGATGCAGCCGCGCGCCGGACTCCTCACCACCGGCTCGACGACATACCGAGGTATCCATGGATCTCACCCCGACAGCGCCGGTCGATGACGACAACACCGAGGCCGGCCCCTTCATCGAACTCAGCCGCCAGGCCTTCGCCGATCTGGCGGAACGGACTGATATCCGCATCGATGACGAGACGCTTGCCGATATCCGCGGCCTCGGGGATCCGACGAGTCAGCGCGATGTCGTGGAGGTGTACCGGCCGCTGACTCAGCTGATTCATCTGTACTGCATGCACACCGGGGCGTTGTTCGAGGCGTCCAATGCCTTTCTCCAGCTGGATCGTCATGCCATGCGGCGGACGCCGTTCGTGATCGGGATCGCAGGGAGTCCGGCGGTGGGAAAATCCACCGTGGCGAGGTTGTTGAAGGAGCTGCTGGCGCGGTCCTTGAGAAGCCCCAGAGTGGAGCTCATCACCACCGACGGATTTCTGTATCCCAATGCGAAGCTCACCGAGATGGGCCTGTTCGACCGGAAGGGATTCCCGGAGTCCTACGACCGGAAGGCGCTGATGCGCTTCGTCGTCGACGTGAAATCCGGAATGCCCGAGGTGACGGCGCCGATGTATTCCCACATCAGCTATGACATCGTGCCCGGCGAGCGCATCGTCGTCCGCCATCCCGACATTCTCATCGTCGAGGGGCTCAATGTGCTCCAGGCTCCGCGATCGCGGACCAACGGCACGATGGGGCTCGCGCTGAGCGATTTCTTCGACTTCTCGATCTACGTGGACGCCGAGGAGTCCGACATCATCGACTGGTACATCAGCCGATTCCTGGCGCTGCGCGAGACGGCGTTCAACGACCCCGACTCGTACTTCACCGAGTACGCGGACCTCTCCGACGAGCAGGCCGCCCAGGTGGCGCTGGGAATCTGGAACACCGTCAACGGCCCGAACCTGAGACAAAATGTGCTGCCGACCCGCGGCCGTGCCACCGCCATCCTGCGCAAGGGCCCCGATCACGAGGTGCAGAGCGTCTGGATCCGCAAGATCTGACCGCCCCGGGATGCATCAATCGGTCACCGCATGCCGCTCACGGCGTGCGTGATCCCATCCCATCCGCGGGGATTCGTCGGATCGCCGCTCCTTGCGGACCCGAGCCCACACATAGATCCCCATTCCGACCAGTGACGCCAGGCCGATCATCAGCAGGCCGCCGAGGAAGAGTCCCACATACCCCATATTGTCGTACACGGGACCGTTCCCCACGCGAGGAGGATTCGCCGCGACCCGCCGCATGATCTGAAGAGAGAAGTTCTGGAAGATCACTACCCATACGATGGCGGCGAAGAAGTCACAGAGCAGGGTGGACAAAAATACCAACCAGAGCATCCGCCAAAGGCTCCGCCTACTCATACCGTGACTGCCTGCCGAGTTGACCGTGCGTGGGTCCGTATGCAGCGTGACCTCGGCATGGCCGAGAAACTATCATCGCCCCATTATCCAACCGCAGGCGGGGTGCGATTTCCCCCAACGATCACACGCCGAAAACCGTCGGTGACAGAACCGGACTCTCGCCCACCCGCCGGGACATCTCCGCCCGGGCCTCCTCGGTGGCCGGGCCGACCAGCAGATGCTGATGATCCGGGGCGGCCAGCAGCACGCCCCCAGTGTCTTGCGACGCCGATACCGACGACGCCGCCAACGTCGAAGGCAGGAACCGCGCGGCCACCTCACCTGGCAGCAGTGCCCAGGACGCCGCCAACCAGGACGGCGAGGACACCTCCACTACACAGGGCACGGCGCCATCAACACCAACCCCACCAGCACCAACCCCAACGTCCGAGGTCTGAACGGGAGCCGCCCGAAAATCAGCAACCAGATTCTCCCGGCCGGCCGCGAACACGGCGTCCATGTCGTGAACATCCGACAGGGCGGCGTCATTGAGCAGATCCAGGGACTCCTCGCCATCCCAGGCCAGCGCCACCACCACCCCATCGACCGGCCCGGCCACTCCGGCCAGCGGGCGAGCGTAGCGGAACGACCGTCCCATCCGCTCGGCGTCCGGCAGCAACCGCACCACGGCATGCTCCAGAATCGTTGCATCGGAGAGCTGGGAGGCGCCGTCCACCAGGGACCGCACCATCCGCTTGACCACCTCGTCGACGATGAAGGGCCAACTCCGGCGATCCTGGTCGGCGCACTCCCGGGCCACCGGCTCCAGACTGAGAGATCCCAGCGAGGAGTCGACGTGGCCGCCCTCGACCCTCGCCTCGATCCCCAGGGCCTCGAAGGACCGCCTCACCAGGCCGCGAACCTTCTCCGCAGAGCCCGCGTCCAATGCCTGAAGGTCGGGATCGGGCCGACGCCGGCTGAACAGTCCCATAACGAATCACCCTTCAGATCCGGAGCTGGAAAGCTGAAAAAGGGGTCAGATCGCGAGCCTCTGCTTGACGATCGTCGCCAGATCCTGGCAGATGCTGTCGGCTTGGTCCTGGGTGGCGGCCTCCACCATCACCCGGACCAGCGGCTCGGTGCCCGAGGGACGCAGCACCACACGACCGGTCTCGCCCAGCTCGTGGTTGGCATCGGAGACCGCCCGGCTCACCTCCGGATCCATCCCGGCGCGCAGCTTGTCGACCCCGCCGACATTGATGAGAGCCTGCGGCAGCCGGGTCATCACCGCGGCGAGCTCCTTGAGCGACTGCCCGGTGCGGGCCACCCGCGCGGCCAGGTGCAGGCCGGTGAGGACGCCGTCGCCGGTGGTGGCGAACTCACTCATGATGACGTGGCCGGACTGCTCGCCGCCCAGCGAGAAGCCGTTGGCGTTCATCGACTCCAGCACGTACCGGTCACCGACCTTGGTGCGGTCGACATGAATGTCGTGCTCCTTCATCGCCAGGGTGAGCCCGAGGTTGCTCATGATGGTGGCGACGACGGTGTTCGAGGCCAGCCGGTGATCCTGCTGGAGGCCCAGGGCCAGATCGCCAGAATGTGGTCCCCGTCGACGAGATTGCCCTCATTGTCGACCGCCAGACAGCGATCGGCGTCCCCGTCGAAGGCCAGTCCGAGGTCGGCGCCGACCTCGACGACCTTGGCCTGCAGCTTCTCCGGATGGGTGGAGCCGCACGCCTCGTTGATGTTGATGCCGTCGGGAGAGGCGTGGATGGCCGTGACCTCGGCCCCCTGGGCGCTGAACGCCGTCGGTCCGGTCTTCGAGGAGGCGCCGTTCGCACAGTCCAGCACGATCTTCAGCCCGGACAGCGCATTGTCCTGGCGCAGGCTGGCCACCAGATGGTCGACATAGGTGTCGACGGCGTCCTCCGAGTAGCGGATCCGCCCGACCTTCTCACCGGTGGGACGCCGCCAGGGCTCCTTCATCCGGCTCTCGATGGCGTCCTCCAGCTCGTCGGCCAGCTTGACGCCGCCGCGCTGGAAGAACTTGATCCCGTTGTCGGGCATCGGATTGTGGGAGGCCGAGAGCATCACGCCGAGGTCGGTGCGGAACTCCCCCACCAGATAGGCCGCCGCCGGGGTCGGGATGACGCCGACCCGCATCACGTCGACGCCCGCGCTGGCCAGTCCCGCGCAGACGGCCGCCTCGAGAAACTCCCCCGAGGCTCGGGGGTCGCGGGCCACCAGCGCGGTGGGCTGGCGGTGCCCGAAGGCGCCCGCCTCTCCCAGCACGTGGGCCGCCGCGACGGACAGGTCTAGGGCCAGTTCGGCGGTGAGGTCCTTGTTCGCCACACCGCGCACACCATCAGTTCCGAAAAGTCGTGCCACGAGAGGCCACTCTATGACATGAGCATTCCAGATGAGCGATCCGCGCCGTCAGAGCCGTCCCTGGTGTCGGGAAGACGCCGATGGGGCGGCCTCCCGAAGGAGACCGCCCCACCTGGGCGAAGCAAGGTCGCAGCAGAACTGCAACAGCAGCAGCCGAGATCAGCGCTTGCTGTACTGAGGAGCCTTGCGGGCCTTCTTGAGACCTGCCTTCTTGCGCTCCTTGATCCGGGCGTCACGGGTCAGCATGCCGGCCTTCTTGAGGGCCGCGCGGGAGGCCTCGGCGTCGACCGCGTTGAGGGCGCGGGCGATGCCCAGCCGAAGCGCGCCGGCCTGGCCGGTCACGCCGCCGCCGGTGATCCGGACGACGACGTCATAGGAGCCCTCGACACCCGCGGTGGCGAAGGGATCGGTGACGATCTGCTGGTGCACCTTGTTGGGGAAGTAGTCCTCGAGGGTGCGGCCGTTGATCTTCCACTGGCCGGAGCCCGGGAAGATCCGAACGCGGGCGATGGCCTCCTTGCGGCGGCCGGTGGCCTGGGCGGGGGCGACGACGGCGGGGCGGGCGGCCTCACCGGCGGCGACGGCCGGGTTGGAATCGGTGCGATAGGCGATCTCACGGTCGCCCTCGGTGAACGAGCTGGCCTCGGTCTCGAGGATCTCGTCGGGATTTGCGGTTTCAGTCACTGTCAGAATCCTTGGCTAACGATCACTGGGCGATCTGGGCGATCTTGGTGATCTCGTACGGCTGCGGCTTCTGCGCAGCATGAGGGTGCTCCGGCCCGGCGTAGACCTTGAGCTTGGACATCTGCTGGCGCGACAGCTTGTTCTTCGGCATCATGCCCCAGACCGCGCGCTCGACGGCGCGACGGGGGTCATGGGCGAGCAGCTCGCCGATGGTGGTGGTGCGCAGGCCGCCCGGACGACCGGAGTGGTCGTGACGCAGCTCGGTGGTCGCCTTCTTGCCGGTGACGACGATCTTGGACGCATTGACAACGACGACGAAGTCGCCGGTGTCGATGTGCGGGGCGTACTGCGGCTTGTGCTTTCCGCGCAGCAGGGTCGCGGTCGTGGTCGCCAGACGGCCCAGGACGATGTCCTCGGCGTCGATGACGTACCAGTTCCGCGTGACCTCGCCGGCCTTGGGGCTGTAGGTGGTCACAGGTACCTTCTCGACTCAGTCCCCCGAGAAACCCGGGAGATCTCCAACTCGACGCCCGCGCCGGGACAGCGCGGACATGTAATGCACAGTCCTGTCATGTACGGACATGTGATGCACAGTGGCTCCCGGGCCTGGCTTCCTCGACGGCGTCGGACGTGGACGCCGGAGAACCGGCCACCGCATCGCGACATCGACGTGTCGGACAGTCGGAGGAGCCGCGGCGGCTCACTCCCGTTTGCTCGAGGGCAACAGAGGTAGCTTACATCAGCGCCCCGCTCGCCGCGAAATCGACCGGACCTCGACGACGCCCCATCGCGCCGGGCAGAGAGCCGGACCGAGACGGGCCGGGGCAATCGCGTGCCATCACACCGAGTGCAGCGGGCGGTCGCGCGGATCCAGGCCGGCCCGGTCAACGATCGTCTTGCCGAAGGGGAACAGGGACACCGGGATCATCTTGAGGCTGACCACCGCATTCAGGATGCCGATGACAGTGACCGCCTGGGCCAGAGCGGTCGCCACATGCAGGAGCGCCAGCCACCAGCCCGCGACGATGAACCACACCACATTCATTGCGGCGCTGCCCGCCCCGGCCCCCGGCTTGGGAACCACCGCGCTGCCGAAGGGCCACATCACGTACCGGGTCATCCGGAAGGCGGCCACGCCGACCGGGATCGTGATGATGAAGATACAGGCGATCACGCCGGCGAGCAGATATCCCAGGCCAAGCCAGAAGCCGCCCAGAATGAGCCAGATGATATTGAGCACGGTGCGCATGTCATCCATTCCACCACGCAGGACCTCGCGGTCCGGGAGCTTCGTCCGAATCGGCGGCGAACGGTTACCATCGGCCCGATGAACACTGTGCCCTCCCCCGCCGAACCGTCCTCCGGCGCCCGCACCCGGCAGGCCTCCCGGCAGACGGGCCCGGACCGTTCCGCCGGCGCCCACCGCGGCGGAGACCGGTTCCGCCGCGGGGTGGTCTCCTTCGTGCGCCGCTCCCCCAGGATGAACACCTCCCAGGAGCACGCGATGGCCCGGCTGGGCGGGCGCTACCTGGTCGAGGTGCCCCACGACACCACCAGCACCTCGGTGGCGCCGGGCTCGCATCTGGATCTGGAGCAGATCTTCGGCCGCCGCGCCCCGCTGACGATGGAGATCGGCTCGGGCTCCGGCGACGTCCTGGCCGCGGTGGCCCCCCACCACCCCGAGCGGGACTTCATCGGCTTCGAGGTCTATCTGCCCTCGGTGGCCTCCTCCCTCACGAAGCTGGATCGGGCCGGGGCGCACAACGTCCGGATCATCGTCGCGGACGCCGCGGCCGGCATCGAGCACCTCATCGGGCCCGGCGAGCTCGACGAGTTGTGGACCTTCTTCGCCGATCCCTGGCACAAGAAGCGGCATCACAAGCGCCGCATCGTCAGCCCCGACCTGGCCCGGCTGGTGGCCTCCCGACTGCGCCCGGGAGCGCTCTGGCGGCTGGCCACCGACTGGGACGACTACGCCTGGTGGATGCTCGACGTGCTCGCCGCCGAGCCCGGGCTGGAGCCCTGCGACGCCGGCGACGACGGGTTCGCGCCGCGCTGGAGCGAGCGGCCCCTCACCCGCTACGAGCGCAAGGGGCTGGACGCCGGTCGGGCCGTGCACGACCTCAGCTGGAGGCGAGTCGACAGGCCGGGGGACGACCCCCTAGCAACCCCTGCGCTTGACAGACCGGGGGGCGACCCCCTGGCAACCCCCGCGTCCGACAGGCCGGGGGACGACCCCCTGGCAACCCCCGAGGGGCCAGGGGGCAACAGATGACCGACACGGCGTCCCCCACTCCCACCCGTCGCTGGCGCCTGGACATCGCCTATGACGGCACCGCCTTTTCCGGCTGGGCGGCCCAGCCGGACCGCCGCACCGTCCAGGGCGAGCTCGAGCGCTGGATACCCACCGTGCTGCGGCTGCCCGGCGTCATCCCGCTGACCGTCGCCGGGCGCACCGACGCCGGGGTCCACGCCCGCGGCCAGGTGGCCCACATCGACCTGCCGGCCGGCCTCGACCCGCGGCCCGGATCTGCTCCGCCGGCTGACCAGGGTGCTCGACCCCGATATCGCGGTGCGCAGAGTCAGCCCGGTCCCGAATGCCTTCGATGCCCGGTTCTCCGCCCTGTGGCGGCGCTATATCTACCGCCTGTGGGACGCCGACTCCCGGCCCGATCCACTGCTGCGCGGCCACGTCGTCACCGTCCGGGAGCGCCTCGACCTGGACGCCCTCAACGCCGCCGGGGCGTCCCTGCTGGGGCTGCGCGACTTCGCCGCCTTCTGCAAGCGCCGCGAGGGGGCCACCACCATCCGCACCCTCCTCGACTGCCACGGCGTCCGGCTGGACGACGCCCCGGGCACCATCGAGGTCACGGTGCGCGCCGACGCCTTCTGCCACTCGATGGTGCGCTCCCTGATCGGGCGCACTCACCGCGGTGGCCTCCGGACGACGCAGCCAGAGCTGGCTCGACGAGGTGGCCGCCGGCACCGACCCGGGCCTCCAGCGTGCTGGTGATGCCCGCCGCCGGCCTCACCCTGGAGAGTGTCGGCTACCCGCCCGCCGACGCGCTGGCCGGCCCGCGCCCTGCAGGCCAGAGCGGTGCGCACCAGCGGCGACTGCGACTGCAACCAGGAGGGCCGATGAGCCACTACTTCGAGACGCCGACCGGCCCGGTCTCCACCCGTCGGATCACCGCTCGCATCTGGGACCGGGATCTCGCCTTCACCACCGCCGGCGGGGTGTTCTCCGGAACACGACTGGATCTGGGCACCTCGGTGCTGTTCCGGTCGGTCCCGCCGCCCGCACAGGCGGGCACCTTCCTGGACCTGGGCTGCGGCTACGGCCCGATCGCCTGCGCGCTGGCCCTGGCCTGCCCGGACGCCCGGGTGGTGGCGGTCGACGTCAACGACCTCGCCGTCCGGCTCACCGCCCGCAACGCCCGCGATCTCGGTGTGGCGGACCGGGTCGAGGCCTCGCGGCCCGAGGAGGTCGCCGGAGAGCTGCGCTTCGACGAGATCTGGTCGAACCCGCCGATCCGGGTGGGCAAGGAGATCCTCCACGAGATGCTCACCGGCTGGCTGGGCCGGCTCACGCCCGACGGCGTCGCCCATCTGGTGGTGGGGCGCAACCTCGGCGCCGACTCGCTGGCCCGCTGGCTGGCCGAGCGGGACTGGCGGGTCGAGCGGGTGGCCTCGGCCAAGGGATTCCGCGTGCTCGACGTCCGCCGGCCGTGAGACTGCCCGGGGGCGAACCTGTCCAGATGATCCGATGACGCTGTGACGCCACTCATGAGATAGATTGCTGCCATCGCTTCTCATGGGGAAATCCGGTGCGATGCCGGAGCTGACCCGCAGCCGTGAGGATGATCGCAGCATCGTCCGAGCCGGAATGCCCGTGGAAAGCGGGACTCAGATGCACCCGTCGAGGCTCACGGGCGAGTCGGAAGCGCCTTCCGATCCGTGCGAGAGCGCGGAAGGACCCTTCACATGACTCTTCGTCACCGATTCGCGGCCACCGGGCTGGCCGCTGCGCTGGCCCTCGCCCCGGTCGCAGCAGTCGCCAGCAGCTTCGTCGCCGCACCTGCTGCGCAGGCGGCCCCCGCCGCTCCCCTGACAGCTTCCCGCGCCGGTGTGTGGCTGGGCAGCCAGCTGACCGATGGTCAGTACTACAAGAGCCCGTACACCGGTCAGGCCGACATCGGCAACACCGCGAATGTGCTGATCGGCCTGGTCGCCGGTGGCAACCAGATCTCGGCGGCCAAGGTCAACGGCTGGCTCAAGCAGAATGTGTCGAAGGCCACCAGCGCCGGCCAGATCGCCATCATCGCGATCGCCGCCAAGGCGGTCGGTGAGGATCCCGCCAACTATGGCGGCCGCGATCTCATCAGCGAGATCACCAGTGCCGTGCAGAAGGGCAACGGCAGCCTCGGTGACCCGTACAGCGATGCGCTGGCCATCATCGCCCTCAAGGGTTCCTCCGACTCCGTGCCCGACGACCTGGTCACCTCTCTGATCAAGCAGCAGAACAAGGAGGGCGAGTTCTTCTTCAGCTCCGACGACGGCGACTTCGCCGACCCCGACACCACCGGCCTGGCGATCCAGGCCCTCGACGGGGTTGACGGCGACGACGCCGGTGCGGCTCTCTCGAAGGCCGTCGGCTGGGCCGTCAAGAACCAGGCGTCGGCCGGGTACTGGGAGAGCTACTCCCCGGTGAACACCACCGGCCTGGTCGCCTCGGCTCTGGCGGAGCAGGGCAAGGACGTCTCCAAGGCGACCACCTGGATGGCCGGGCAGCAGCTGAAGAACGGCGGTCTGCCCAACACTCTCAATGGCAAGGACGGTGACGCCTACGCCACCGCTCAGGGTCTGCTGCTGTTGGGCGGCGTGACGCTCAACTCAGTGCAGCAGCAGGGCATCCCGCTGCCGACCGTGACCAAGCCGTCGCTGCCGACCCCAAGCCTGCCGACACTCCCGTCGCTGCCCAGCGCGAGCCTCCCGACTCTCCCCTCCCTGCCGAGCGCAACTCTGCCGACCCTCCCGCCGCTGCCGAGTTCGACACTGCCGACCCTGCCGACCCACACCCCGGGTGGCTCAACCACCACGCCAACAGCCCTTCCGGCCACCGGTGCCGAGGGAGATTCGAGCACCCCCGCCGGTGATCTCGGCGCACTGGTCTTCGGCGTGGTCGCCGTCGGCGCGATCGGCGGTGGAGGGGCTCTTCGCATCCGTCGCCACTCATGAGACCAGTGCATACAGCGACCCTGCGCAGCTCATCGACAGCACGGCACAGCCGTCTGTCGGCCCTGTGGGTGGCCCTCCTCCTGGCCCTTGTCCCCGGGGTGACGCTCGCCTCGGCCAGCACGGCCCGGGCCGACGGTGGAGCCGCCTCCTGCCAGGCCAGCGGCGGGGTGTACATGTACATCCAGGGCATCACCCAGGGGCTGTTCGCGTGCGACCGGCAACGGACTCGAGGCGATCAACTCGGTCGCCTCGACTTCCTGGGGGAATGACGGGTTCCTGCTCCAGATCAACGGCAGCCCGACCAATCCCGATCCCAAGAAGAACGGCTACTGGTCGTACTGGTTCTGGACCGGCGGCTCGTGGCAGTACGCGAATGTCGGCCCCTACTCCGACACGGACCTGTCCGGGAAGGTCCGCGCCTGGAAGTACATCGGGCTCAAGATGTCGGAAAAAGTGCCGCCATCCTGGACTCCGCCGGCTCCGCAGAAGAAGCCCGCAGCCCCCAGACCGGCCGCCCCGAAGCCTGCGCCGAACAAGCCTGCGACCGGCTCGAATGGCGGTTCCACGAACGGGTCCCACAGCGGTTCCACGGGTGGCTCGAGCAACAAGGGCCAAGCCCAGGGTCAAGGTCAAACCGGCTCCCAGGGCGGCACCCGAACCGAGGGCCAGGCCGGCGCAGAAGGCCAAGGCGGTTCCCCGAGTCAGACCAGCAGCAAGAACCAGGCCCGAACCAGCTCGAAAGCCCAGGCCAGCAGCAAAGCCGGCACCGGCTCGCCCAGCGCATCGGTGAGCCCGTCCGCCGGCGCCACGACCAGTGATTCGGCCGGCCCGGGGGAGGCCGCCCGGAAGCTGGCGGCCGACTCCCCGAAGGGTCCCGGCTACAGCCCCGACGGCTCGGGCACTTCGCCCTGGGCTCTCATCGGAGCGGGCACACTGGTGGTCGCCGCCGTGGTGGCCAGCGTGATCGTCGTGCGCCGGCGTCGCTGACTCCCGGCATCCAGACCATCGGAACCCAGACCATCGCATGACCAGACAGCTGACCCCGCGCGGCGTCCAACCGGGCACCCCGCCGACCCCCGCTCGCACCCGCCGCACCCTGCATCCCTGGGCGTGGTGGGTGTGGGCGATCGGCGGCATGGCGGTGGCGAGCTTCACCCGCAACGCCCTGATGCTCGTGCTGCTCGCCGGGGCGGTGACCTGGGTCGTCGTGGTCCGGCGGTCCAGCGCCCCGTGGGCCCGCTCGATCCGCGCCTACGCCTGGCTCGCCCTGATCGTGATCGGCATCCGGGTGGTCTTCCAGATCGTGGTCGGCGGCATCCGCTACGGACGGGTGCTGTTCACCCTCCCGCGGATCCCGCTGCCGGCCTGGTTCGCGGGCATCGAGCTCGGCGGGCCGGTCACCCTCGAGGGCCTCGTGTTCACCATCACAGACGCCGGGCGGCTCGCCGTGCTGCTGTTCTGCGTCGGCGCGGCCAACACCCTGGCCAATCCGCGCCGGGCCTTCCGCAGCGTGCCGCGCCACCTTCACCGGATCGCCACCGCCGTCGTCATCGCCCTGTCGGTGGCCCCTCAGCTGGTGGAGTCGGCCCAGCGGGTCTCCCGCGCACGGCGTCTTCGCGGCACCACCAGCTCTCGGCGTCACGCCGTGCGCAGCCTGGTGGTCCCGATCCTGGAGGACTCGATCGAGCGCTCGATGCTGCTGGCGGAGTCGATGGAGTCGCGCGGATTCGGCAGCACCACCCGGGTGACCCGCTACCGGCCCGACCCGTGGCGTCTCGAGGAGACCATCACCGCCTGCTGCGGGCTGGCCGCCGGACTGCTCGCCTGGTGGCTCCAGTACACCGATCCGATGCTGATGTCGCCGCCGGCGCTGCCACTGGCCTGGCCGCAGCTGTCACCGATCATCGTGGCCATCGCCGTCCTGATGGCCGTTCCCGGCATCGCCTCCCCACCCCCATCGAAGGAGGACCTGTGAGCAGCCCTGTGACGCCGGCCGAACCGTTGAGCCCGGCACCGGCGATCCGCTTCGACCGGGTGTCGGTGCGCTACTCGGGCGCCGACCGCCCGGCCCTGGACCGGGTCAGCCTCGACGTGGCCGAGGGCGACCTGTGCCTGGTGGTGGGGCGCACCGGGGCCGGGAAGTCGACCCTGCTGGGCGCCATCACGGGCCTGGTCCCCTACTTCACCGGCGGCGTGGTGCAGCGGCACGGTGAGCGTGGCCGGGCGCACCACCTCGGCCCATCGCCCCCGCGACCTGGCCCGGACGGTCGGCTTCGTGCCGCAGAACCCGCTCTCCTCCTTCGTCACCGACACGGTGGAGGACGAGATCGCCTACGGCATGGAGCAGCTCGGGATGACGGCGTCGACCATGCGCAAGCGGGTGGAGGAGACCCTCGATCTGCTCGGCATCGCCGACCTGCGGCGTCGCCATCTGATGGAGCTGTCCGGCGGTCAGCAGCAGCGGGTGGCGATCGCCTCGGTGCTGGCCGCCCAGCCCAGGGTGCTGGTGCTCGACGAGCCCACCTCGGCCCTGGACCCGACCGCCGCCCACGACGTCCTCTCGGCTGTTGAGACGCTGGTCCAGGATGTGGGCCTGACGGTGGTCCTCGCGGAGCACCGGCTGGAGCGCGTCACCGATATCGCGGACCAGATGCTGTGGCTGCCCGGCGACGGCCGGGTGATCTCCGGGACGCCGTCCCAGGTGCTGGCGGTCGCGGACCTGCAGCCTCCGCTGTCCCGGCTGGCCCATCGGGTGGGCTGGTCCTCCGTGCCGGTCAGCGTCCGGGACGCCCGGCGCCGGGTTCAGCAGGAGGGGATCACCGCCACCCTGCCGGAGGCTTCCTCCGACTCCCTGCCGGAGGCGTCTTCCAGCACCGTCGCCGACGGCCCCGCGGTGTTGGTGAGGACCACCGATCTCGGCGTCCACTACGGCGAGACGGTCGCGCTGAGCGGCGTCTGTCTCGAGCTGCGGGCCGGCTCTGTGACCGCCCTGATGGGGCGCAACGGCTCCGGGAAGTCGTCCATGCTGTGGGCGCTGGCCGGGGCGACGCCGAGCACCGGGCAGATCGAGGTCGACGGGACGAACCCCGCCGAGCTGGACCCCTCACAGGCCCGCCAGGAGATCTCCCTGGTGCCGCAGACCGCCGCCGACCTGCTCTACCTGCCGACCGTGGCCGCCGAGTGCGAGCAGGCCGACCACGAGTCGAGCCGGCCCGAGGGCACCTGCCGACAGCGCCTGGACGACCTGGGACTGGCCCTGGACCCGAGGGCCGACCCGCACGACCTGTCGGAGGGACAGCGGCTCGGCCTGGTGCTGGCGATCCAGCTCACCGCCGACCCACGGGTGGTGCTGCTCGACGAGCCCACCCGCGGCCTCGACTACACCGCCAAGGACCGGCTGGCCGGGATCGTGCGGAGGCTGCGCGACGCCGGGTCGTGCGTCGTGGTGAGCACCCACGACGTGGAGTTCGCCGCCACCCTGTGCGACCGCACGGTGCTGCTGGCCGGCGGCGAGGTGATCGCCGAGGGCTCCACCCGCGAGGTCATCACCTCGTCGCCGGCCTATTCCCCGCAGCTGGCCAAGGTCTTCCATCCGGCGCCGGTGCTGAGGGTCGAGGAGGTGACGCCGTGAGCCGGTCCTGCCCCGCTCCGGCCACCGATCCCGATCTGTCCACCGGATCGGATCAAGATCCGCAGGCCGGCCCGGATCTGCCGAACAGCCCGGCCCCGTCGACCAACTCCGACCTCGACATCGCCCGGTTCACCCGGCGCTCGGGCCTGCTGCTGGCCCTCACCGGCGTCCTCGCCCTGGTGACCTTCTTCTGGCCGCTGTTCTGGTCGGTCTCGAACCTGCCCGAGTGGGTGCCGGTCGTCCTGCTGTTCGGCCTCACCCCGCTGTGCCTGGGCCTGGTGGTCGCCGACCTGGCCAACCACTCCCTGGACGTCGCCGGGCTGGCGATGCTCGGCGTCCTCACCGCGATCGGTGCCGCGGTCCGCCCGCTCGGCGCGGGCACCGCCGGGATCGAGACCGTCTTCTTCCTGATCGTGATCGGCGGCCGGGTCTTCGGGCCGGGATTCGGCTTCGTGCTCGGCTCGACCACCCTGTTCGCCTCGGCCCTCATCACCGGCGGGTTCGGCGCCTGGCTGCCCTATCAGATGATCGCCGCCGCCTTCGTGGGCCTGGGGGCCGGGATGCTGCCGCGCGCCAGGGGGCGTGCGGAGGTGCTGCTGCTCGGCGTCTACGCGGCGATCGCCGGATTCGTCTACGGGGCCCTGATGGACTTCGCCTTCTGGCCCTTCACCCTGGGCTCCAGCGGCCAGACCGGCCTCAGCTACGACGCCGCCCTCGGCATCGGGGGCAACCTACGCCGGTTCCTGATCTACGAGACGGTGACCGCCTTCGGCTGGAATCTCGGGAGGGCGATCACCACAGTCCTGCTGCTGGTGCTGCTCGGCCCGGCCGTCATGCATGTGCTGCGCCGCACCACCCGGAGGGCCGTCTTTCTGCCGGCCGAGGGCACCCGCCGGGAATAATCCGCCGCTGAATGTGCTGTACCTCACAACGAGTCCCGCAATACACCTGCCGGGAAGACGCCCGGCAGGCACATCACGCGACATGGAGGAAGTATGGCTGTCTACACCCTTCCCGATCTCGACTACGACTACGGCGCTCTGGAGCCGTACATCTCCGGCCAGATCATGCAACTGCACCACGACAAGCACCATCAGACCTACGTGACCGGAGCCAACACCGCTCTGGAGAAGCTGGCCGAGGCCCGCGACAAGGGCGATCTGGGCGCGGTCAACAAGCTCGCGAAGGACCTGGCCTTCAACCTCGGCGGCCACATCAATCACTCGGTGTTCTGGAAGAACATGTCCCCCGACGGCGGCGGACGCCCCGAGGGCACCGATCTGGCGGCCGCGATCGACGAGTACTTCGGCTCCTTCGAGGGCTTCCAGAACCAGTTCAACGAGACCGCCAAGGGCCTTCAGGGCTCCGGCTGGTCGCTGCTGGCCTGGGACGTCATCGGCCAGCGCCTCAACGTGCTGCAGCTGTTCGACCAGCAGGGCAATGTGCCGAGCAGCCAGATCCCGGTGCTGCAGCTGGACATGTGGGAGCACGCCTACTACCTCCAGTACCAGAACGTGAAGGCCGACTACGTCAAGAACTGGTGGAACGTCGTCAACTGGGCCGACGTCGAGGCCCGGTTCACCCGCGCGAAGGGCACCGCCGGCCTGATCTGAGCCCCACAGGTTCCATCTGATCCCAGAAGGTCCGGCCCCCGTCACGGCGACGGGGGCCGGACTGCGTTTTGCGGGTCTGGCGTGCTCGATTCGGCGGTAGGGTCGCCGGAGGACGCAGTGTGTCGGAAGCGCGGGAGGCCCGGATGGACGCCGGCAGGATGAAAATCAGAGGGGCGCAGCCCAAGGGACGGGGTCGCTGAGATGCCCAGCGCAGTGGCGCTGCGCCACGTGCACTTCGAGGATCTCGGCATCATCGAACCGGTGCTGCGCGACGCCGGCTACGGCGTCGAGTACCTGGACGTCGCCGACGAGCCCGAGCGAATCCCCGATCTGGACCCCGACCTGCTCATCGTGCTGGGAGCCCCGGTCGGCGCCCTGGACGACGAGACCCACCCCTGGCTGGCCGACGAGCGGGAGCTGCTGCGGCACCGGATCGCCACCGGAGCCGCCACGCTGGGGATCTGCCTGGGCGCCCAGCTGCTGGCGGTGGCGGCGGGCGGGAGCCTGGAGAGCGGTGACGCCGTCGAGATCGGCTACGCACCGGTGACGCTGACCGACCTGGGCCAGGCCTCGGTGCTGCGGCACCTCGACGGGGGTGCCGGTGCTGCACTGGCACGGGGACCGGTTCACCATTCCGCCGCAGGGGGTGGGGCTCGCGTTCAGCGACGCCGCCGATCAGGCCTTCTCGCTGGGGCCGCGGTTCCTCGGCCTGCAGTTCCATGTGGAGGCCGAGCCGGCGCACATCGAGCGCTGGTTGATCGGGCACGCGCACGAACTCGCGGCCAACGGCGTCTCTCCGGTGAAGGTGCGCGCCGACGCCGAGGCCTTCGGGGCGGACCTTCGCGAGCAGGCGACGGCGATGACCCGGGAGTGGCTCGCCGGGCTGTGAAGGGCCCGGAGATGATCCGGGAGCGCCGATCAGGCGGTCTCGCCGAAGGGCCGGTACATCCAGCGGGCCGCCGGGCGGCCGCGCAGCCAGCCGCGCCACAGGCTGACCACCACGATCGGGGCCAGGGCCGCGACATTGTCGGCGCGGGTGAGGCGGCTGAGCGGGCGGACCTCGGTGATCGGGACGAAGGCCACCTGGCCGGCCCGGTTGCCCGGCCGTGACGCGCAGACGTCGAGACGGCGTCCGTCCAGTTCGACCTGCAGCCAGGTGTGACCGGTGTGGTACCAGGGGTGATGCTCCATCCGCACCCGCGAGGCGTGCACCGGGTGGACGGTGAGGCCGAGGCGGCGCAGCACCTGGGCCAGGGCGAGGTTGTACTGGATCGAGTTTCCGTGGCCGTCCTGGAGCGACTGCTCCGGAGTGAGCCACAGGTGCCAGGACGAGTAGTGGGTGTACATCCGGTGGACCAGCGAGGTGGCCAGGTCGACCAGTTCGATGCCCTGCTCGCCGGAGGCCCGGCAGGCGTCGACGACATCGTCGATCGTGCGCAGCTGGATGGTACTGCCATCGGGGGCGGTGTAGTCCGGGAGCGCGGGTTCGGGCGGCGGGGCCTTGAGGATGACCGGAAGGACGACCGCGGCGGCCGCCAGTGCAGCGAACTTGAGTGATTTCTTCATCGGGTTCAGCGCTCCTTTCGGTGCGACCGGCCGGGGCCCCGGCCAGGACCACCCAGATTGCCGGGCTCTGGCAGATCGGCGATCCCTCGCCGGGCATCCATCCGGTCGTGCCATTCGGCCCGCCAGTAGGGGCGGTCGGGAATGGTCTCGGCAAGCATCGTGTGCAACTCCAGCATCCGGTCGACCGAGGCCTGCCAGGTGTACTTCTCGGCCCGGGCCCTGGCGGCGATGCGCAGCTGCGGGCCGAGCCGTGCGGCCAGCCGCTGGACGGCGTCGGCCAGGCCCGCGGCGTCGGGAGTGCCGGCCTGCCCGGAGGTCTCGTCGACCAGTTCGTGGGCTCCCCCGCGGTCGGAGGTGACGACCGGGGTGCCGCAGGCCAGCGCCTCCAGCACGGCCAGGCCGAAGGTCTCGGCCGGGCAGACCGACAGCGAGATGTCGGCGGCGGCGAAGGCCCGGGCGACCTCCTCGCGGGAGTCCACGAAGCCGTGGAAGACGACCGGGGCGTCGCCGGCCTGCTCGCGCATCGCCTCCATGTCGGGGCCGACCCCGTACATGTCCAGGCGCATCGGGACCCCGCGCCGGTGCAGCTCGACGGCCGCGGCGACGGCCAGCTGCGGGCTCTTCTCGTGGGACATCCGCCCCACGTAGCAGAGCCGCAGGATGCCGTCGGGATCCGGGGTGACGGCGTCCGGGTCGCGCTTGTCCGGGTTGAAGGTCACCAGGTCAACGCCGAGCGGCACCTTGAACAGCCGGGCGCCGGTGTCTGCGAACTCCCCGGCGGAGTAGTCGGAGGTGACCACCACCACGTCGAAGGCCTTGGACAGGCGGCGGTTGAGAGCGCCGACCGCGGCCTCGACGCCGAACTGGCGGCGGATCAGCAGGGAGAGCATGTCGTCGAGTCGCTCGTGACTGAACAGCACCGAGCCGATGCCGCGGCGCCGGGCCCAGCCGGCCACCGGGCTGAGGGTCCACTTGTCGGAGGACTCGATCGAGGTGGGGCGGAACCGGTCCAGGATGCGCAGGGCCCGCCACGGGGTGGCGATCATCCGGTACTCCTTGGACACCCTGGGGGCCGCCACCTGGACCACGACCCCGCCGTCGGTCTCCTGGATGTCGTCGTGGGGGCCGGGATGACGAGGATCCGGTCGTGACCGGCTGCGACATAGCCCTGGCCGAGCTGATCGATGGCGACCTTCATCCCGCCGGAGACCGGTCCGACGAAGTTGGCGAGTTGGGCGATGCGCAGTCGGGTCGTCACCGGACCAGCCTATGCCGGGTGCCCGTGGCCGATGCACGGATTTCTTACGAGACGATGGCTCTGACGGATGCCTGGGCTCCGGATCCGGGGGGATCTCGTACGTTTTCCGTGAATGACAGTGACACACTGCGGCTCGTGGACATCACCGTGAGACTGGCCACCGCCGAGGATCT
Source organism: Acidipropionibacterium sp. (assembly GCA_022647765.1). GTDB lineage: Bacteria > Actinomycetota > Actinomycetes > Propionibacteriales > Propionibacteriaceae > Acidipropionibacterium. The sequence continues at coordinate 45,224 of JALCLH010000003.1, read as the reverse complement.
GGTGGAGGTGCGCTATGTCGGGTTCGCGACCTGGCCGCCGACCTACGGTGCCTTCGCCGGCCCCCGCTTCGTGGTGCAGGGCCTGGACATGTACTGGAGCAGCGAGGCGATCTCGGCGGCGATCGGCCGGGGAGACATCTATGTCGCCGCCGATGGCGAGCGGGTGCTCGGGGTCAGCGAGGTGGATCACTACGAGGGCCGCTTCGTGATGTGGAAGCTCTATGTTCTCCCCGAGCATCAGCATCGAGGCATCGGAGGGCGCCTGGTCCAGGCCGTGGCGGAGCGCGCCGAGGCTCAGCGGGAGGACCTCTACACCGAGTATGTGGCCGGCAACCGCCCCGCCGGGGAGTTCTACCTCGCGCACGGTTTCGCACCGGTCAACACTGCGTCCTCGCCGCTGGAGTCGGTCTGGATGCGCCGGCCGATCTCCTGAGAACGCAGCACGGCCGCCCCGAGGGGCGGCCGTGTCTGGGTCTGGAGAAGCGGGGATCAGGCCTTGGGCTTGTCCTCCGCCTCGGGCTCCTCGGCGGGAGCCTCAGCCTCATCAGTGGTGGGCTCAGCCTCGGCGGCCTTCTCCTCCTCGACCTCGTCGGCGGCTACCTTGGCGGCCTCAACGGCAGCGGCGGCCGCGTTGATCTCGGCCTTGGCCTCGTCGGAGGATGCCGGAGCGGTGCTCTCGAGCTTCTCGGTGATGATCTCCAGAACGGCCATCGGGGCGTTGTCGCCCTGACGGTTCCCGATCCGGGTGATCCGGGTGTAGCCGCCGGGGCGACCCTCCATCTGGGGGGCGATCTCGGCGAACAGGGTGTAGACGACGCTCTTGTCGAGGATCGTCTTGTTGACCTCGCGGCGGTTGGCGACCGTGTCGACCTTCGCCCGGGTGATGAGCTTCTCGGCCAGCGGGCGGACCCGCTTCGCCTTGGTGACGGTAGTCACGATGCGGCCGTGCTCGAAGAGCTGGCTGGCCAGGTTGTGCAGAATGATCCGCTCGTGAGCGGGGCTTCCGCCAAGACGAGGACCCTTCGTGGGCTTCGGCATGTTTCTTCTCCTTGTGTGTCGGTGCTCCGGGCAGGTGGACCCGGTGCGTTCCGGCTGGAGGGAGGGCTGTCGCCCTCCCCTCCCTGCGCCCGTTCGGGCCAGGGGTTCGGCCAGGGTCCACCCCCCTGGCCACCGCCCCGAAGGACGGAAGATCTTAGCTCAGTACTGCTCGGTCTCAGCGAAGTCCTCGCCGTCACCCTCGGCAGTGCCCTCGCCTTCGCCCTCTCCGTCCTCATCCTCCTCGTAGCGGTCGGCGGCGGCGATCGGGTCGAAGCCGGGAGCGGAGTCCTTGAGGGACAGCCCCATCTCGGCCAGCTTCTCCTTCACCTCGTCGATCGACTTGGAGCCGAAGTTCCGGATGTCCAGCAGATCCTGCTCGGAGCGGGAGACCAGCTCACCCACGGTGTGGATGCCCTCGCGCTTGAGGCAGTTGTAGGACCGCACGGTGAGATTGAGGTTCTCCACCGGCACGGCCAGGTTCTCGGCGTACTGCTCGTCGACCGGCGACGGCCCGACCTCGATGCCCTCGGCGTCCATGTTGAGCTCGCGGGTCAGCCCGAACAGCTCGACCAGGGTGCGCCCGGCCGATGCGACGGCGTCGCGCGGAAGCATCGAGAGCTTGGTCTCGACGTCCAGGATGAGCCGGTCGAAGTCGGTGCGGGTGGCGACGCGGGTGGCCTCCACCTTGTAGGTGACCTTGAGCACCGGGGAGTAGATGGAGTCGACCGCGATCCGGCCGATCTCGGCGTCGGGGTCGTCGTTGAGGACGCTGGAGACGTATCCGCGCCCTCGCTCGACGACCAGCTCCATCTCGAGCTTGCCGTTCTCGTTGAGAGTGGCGATGTGCAGATCGGGGTTGTAGATGACCACCCCGGCCGGCGGGTTGATGTCCCCGGCGGTGACCTCACCGGTGCCCGACTTGCGCAGGTACATGGTGACCGGCTCGTCCTCCTCGGAGGAGAGCACCAGTTCCTTGAGATTCAGGATGATCTCCGTGACGTCCTCGACGACTCCCTCCAGGGTGGAGAACTCGTGCTGAGCGCCGTCGATCTTGATGCTGGTGACCGAGGCTCCGGGGATCGAGGAGAGCAGGGTGCGACGCAGCGAGTTCCCGAGGGTGTAGCCGAATCCGGGCTCCAGGGGCTCGATGACGAACCGCGAGCGGAAGTCGGAGACGACCTCCTCGGTGAGGGTGGGACGCTGTGCGATGAGCATGTGACATTCCTTCCGCGCCAACCGCTATATGAAGGCGCAAACGGGTGTGGTGGGGAACTCCCCCACCGGGAGTCGTGCGGTGTGACACCGGATCCGGGAGGCCCCGGGTGCGGCGTGTCCGCGGCGACCCACAACGGGCCGCCGCGGACACGGCAGGATCACTTCGAGTAGAGCTCGACGATGGCCTGCTCGTTGACGTCGATCGTGATCTGCTCACGGGTCGGCAGCTGGTGGACCAGGATGCGGCCGCGGTTGGGGCGCACCTCGAGCCAGGCCGGCACGTCGCGGGTCTCGAAGGTCTCGCGGGCGACGACGATCGGATGCAGGTCCTTGGACTTCTCCCGGACATCGATGATGTCGTGGGCGGAGACCCGGTAGGACGGGATGTTGACCTTCTTGCCGTTGACCAGGAAGTGGCCGTGGCTCACCAGCTGGCGGGCCTGGCGGCGGGTGGTGGCCAGTCCGGAGCGGTACACGACATTGTCGAGACGCGACTCGAGGATCTGCAGCAGCAGGTCGCCGGTCTTGCCGGTGCCGCGGGCGGCCTCCTCGTAGTAGCGGCTGAACTGCTTCTCGAGGACGCCGTAGGCGTAACGAGCCTTCTGCTTCTCGCGCAGCTGGAGGGAGTACTCGGAGTCCTTGGTGCGTCCACGGCCGTGGACGCCCGGGGGGTAGGGACGACGCTCGAAGGAGGCGTCATTCCCCACGAGATCTGTCCCGAGGCGACGGGACTTCTTGGTCAGGGGGCCGGTGTAACGGGCCATTGTGTATCAGTCCTTATGTGTGCTCTCGGAGGGGATCAGACGCGGCGGCGCTTCGGCGGGCGGCATCCGTTGTGCGGAACGGGGGTGACGTCGGAGATCGGGCCGATCTCCAGGCCGATGGCCCCGAGCGAGCGGATGGCGGTCTCGCGGCCCGATCCCGGACCCTTGACGAAGACGTCGACCCGCTTCATGCCGTGCTCCATGGCACGACGCCCGGCGGCCTCGGCGGCCATCTGGGCGGCGAACGGGGTGGACTTGCGCGAGCCCTTGAAGCCGACGGTGCCGGCGGAGGCCCACGCGATCACCTGACCGGCGGGGTCGGTGATGGCGATGATGGTGTTGTTGAACGTGCTCTTGATGTGCGCCTGGCCGGCGACGACGTTCTTCTTCTCCTTGCGGCGCACCTTTGCCTTGGGCGCCGTCTTACGGCCTGCAGTAGCCATGTGTTGTCTCTCCTGGAGTCAGTGTGATCTCAGCGTGGGAGAAAGCGGTGTCCAGACGCACAGCGTCTGGGATCACTTCGCCTTCTTCTTGCCGGCGACGGCCTTCTTCTTGCCCTTGCGGGTGCGGGCATTGGTCCGGGTGCGCTGACCGCGGACCGGCAGGCCGCTGCGGTGGCGGCGTCCCTGGTAGGTGCCGATCTCGATCTTGCGGCGGATATCGGCGGCCACCTCGCGACGAAGATCGCCTTCGACGTGGTAGCTGGCCTCGATGTGGTCGCGCAGGGCCACGAGCTGATCGTCGCTCAGCTCGTTCACGCGGAGGTCACCGCTGATTCCGGTGGCCTTGAGGGTCTCGGCGGCACGGGTGCGCCCGATGCCGTAAATGTAGGTCAGGGCGACCTCGAGGCGCTTGTCGCGCGGCAGGTCGACTCCGATGAGGCGTGCCATCTGGCATCCCTTTCGTCTCCGGCCCCGGAGGGCCGCGAAGGTGTGGGCGTGGAGCGTCCCCGTCACTCGTCGATCGGGAGGTTTCCCTCCCGGTCAGTCAGCGGCGGACGAGATCTGCTCGTCCGACGGGGCCCCGGCCTTCGTCCGGGGGTGGTGGCCCGGATCCGTGCTCAATGGTGTTGAGCGGGGTTCCAGGACGTGCTTCCACGGTGTTCAGTATTCAATTGTCGATCTGTTCAGTTGTCGATCTCTGCGTCAGCGGCCCACATGGATCGTGGGCCCGACGGTGGACCTCAGGGGTCTGGCCCCTGCATTCCTGCTGGTCACTCACCGGGAGTGCTCCCGGTGATGATGGCCTGCGATCCCGTCCGCGGCGAGGGCTCAGCCCTGGCGCTGCTTGTGGCGCGGGTTCTCGCAGATGACCATCACGCGACCGTGGCGACGAATGACCTTGCACTTGTCGCACATTCTCTTGACGCTCGGACGAACCTTCATCGAGCTTCTCTTTCGCGTAACGATCCCCCGAGGGGAACCTGGGTGGGGTGACGCCCCCGGAGGAGGGCGCCGTGCGGTCACCTGACGGCGACCGCAATCACTTGTGCCGGTAGACGATGCGTCCGCGGGTCAGGTCGTAGGGGGACAGCTCCACAACAACCCGGTCTGATGGCAGGATCCTGATGTAGTGCTGCCGCATCTTGCCGCTGATCGTGGCAAGGACACGGTGCCCGTTCTTGAGCTCGACACGGAACATGGCGTTGGGCAGGGCCTCCACCACGGTGCCTTCGAGCTCGAGCGCTCCCTCTTTCTTGGCCATTACGTCCAATCTGTCAATCGGTTGGCCCTTGCGGGCGTGACTGTCCCCGTTCACACGGGGACCGACGGACAAGCCTACCTGACGCCGGGGAGCGATCAAAATCGGCTGGGCTGCCCGGGAGACGATGCCATTCGGGGCACGGCCGTCGACACACCCTGCTCACACGCAGTGCTCAGAAAGTGCTCAGAGGATGACGATCGCCAGGACGATCAGCAGCACGACGAGGACCGCCACCCCGCCGACCAGCCCGGCGGTCATCGCCGGGGACATGCTGCGGGCCGGGGCGAGCTCTCCCGGCGGCGGATCGCTCTGCTTGTTCTGCTCGATGATCTGCGGCACTTCGTAGGCCGCCCTGGCCGGCAGCCCGGCGACCACCGAGGCCAGCTCGCCCAGGGTGCCGGCGGCGTAGAGGGTGTCCAGGCCCCGGTGGAAGGTGTCCTCGTCGATGGTTCCGGCGCTGAATGCGTCGTTGAGCCGCGCGTTGATCTCGGACCGATCGGCATCGGTGACCGGTTCGCCGGCCCGGGCGACGAATCTGGAGGAGGGGGGCAGCTCGTTCACATCGCCAAGGCTACCGATCCCCGGGAGCACGCCGCCGGGGCCAGTGGTGATCTCCCCGGTGCACCATCGCCAGGATCTGCTGCTCGACCCCTTCCCAGCCGAACATCACCTCCTCCCAGGTGACCCTCAGCTCCCGATAGCCGAGCTCCGCCAGCCGCCGATCCCGGATCCGGTCGGCGCGGTAGTTCGCCAGGTCGGTGTGGTGGGCCTTCGAGTCGACCTCGATCACCAGCCGCTCTCCGACCACCAGGTCGACCCGGCCCACCCCATCTATCTGGACCTGAGAGCGAACCTTGAGGTTGAGCGCCCGGAGTCTCACCCGCACCAGCGACTCAGTCCCGGAGTCGGCCCGGTCGCACCGCCCCAGCAGGTCGCGGCCGCGCGGGAGATCGCTCAACTCCTGGCGCAGATCCTCCACGGTCGCGATCCTGGTGCGGATCATGGAGTCCAGGACGGCCACGGCATTCTCCACATCCAGGCATCGAATCGCCGCCCTGACCGCGATCAGAGGATGGTCGACGGCGACGACCGGGGCGGGACCACGGCCCGGGGAGCAGTTCTTGATCGTCGCGGCGGCCCGAATCTCGCCCCGGCTCGCCCGCACATGCAGGTCGTCATCGCCGAACGGGCGGTACACGCCGTACTTGACCAGCGACGACACGCAGGTCATCACCCCGCCCGCGCGCACCGCCGCGACGACGGCGGGGTCGGCGCCGCGGAGACTCCACCAGCCCGGTCTGAGATTTTCGACGAGGTCGCCGCTCAGGTGGAGTTGCCTGATATCTCGGTAGGAGTAGCCCGCGCTCCTGAGAACTCTTGTTGAAACCACACCGCCCGGGCGCAGGTGAGGTGGGATGTCATAGCTCTTCACACCACTAGTTATTGAGGCGCCAACCCCGATCTGCCGCTTTTCGGGAAATCTGTGGATGAGTTCTGCCACCACGACGACGGCCTGTGGATAATCCCGATGCCGACCGTATGGTGGCAGATCTCGTACTACCCGGCCCGGACCTCGAAATGACATCTGCCACTGAGCGGGCGCCCTCTGGATATTGCAGAGGGTGCCCGCTCAGTGGCAGAACTCATTCTTAGCCGGGGAAGGAACAGCGGGAACAGTCAGTCCAGCGGGGCGAAGGGAACTCCCAGGCCAGCCAGCTCGGCCTCGCCGCCATCGGGCTCGGTGAGCACCCACAGCCCGCCCTCGGTGACAGCGACCGTGTTCTCCCAGTGGCTCGACCAGGAACCGTCCAGGGTCTGAACCGTCCAGTCGTCCTCCAGGGTGACATTGGCCTCATCCCCGAGGGTGGCCATCGGCTCGACGCACAGGCACATCCCGGGCACGATCTTCGGGCCACGGTGCGGGCGACCCCAGTTCGGCACATCGGGATCCATGTGCATCTCGGTGCCGATCCCGTGCCCGGTGTAGTCGCGGATGTTCCCGTACTCGTGCGGGTTGGACTCCAGGGACACCTCGACTCCCGCCGAGATGTCACCGATCCGGTTTCCCGGCCGGATCTGCGCGATACCGGCCCACATCGACCGGCGGGTCGCCTCCGACAGCTCCCGCACCTCGTCGGAGACCTCCCCGACCAGGGCGGTCCGGGCCGCATCGCCGTGCCAGCCGTCCAGGATGGCGCCGTAGTCGATCGAGACGATGTCGCCCTCCTTCAGGACCCGCTCCCCCGGGATGCCGTGCACGATCACCTCGTTGACACTGATGCAGGCCACCCCCGGATAGGGCTGAATCCCCCACTCGGCGCCGTAGCCCAGGAAGTTCGAGGTCGCCCCGTGGCGCTCGATCACCTCGCGGCCGATCCGGTCGAGATCGCCGGTGGTCGCCCCCGGAACCGCCGCAGCGACCATCTCCTTCAGGCCCTCGGCCACCACCAGACCGGCCCGGCGCATCTTCCGGATCTGGTCGTCGGTCTTCAGCTGAATCCTGTTGCGCCCGCGCATCGGCATCAGGCCCTGGCGTCCAGGGCGGCGACGATCCGGTCGTGCACCTCGGAGATCTCGCCGACCCCGTCCACCGGGACCAGCAGACCGGCCTGGCGGTAGTGGTCGATCAGCGGCTCGGTCTGGGAGGAGTAGACCGACATCCGGTTGCGGATGGTCTCCTCGTTGTCGTCGGAGCGGCCCTCGATCTCGGCCCGCTTGAGCAGCCGGGCGGTGAGCAGCTCGGGATCCACCTCGAGGCTGATCACCGCATCCAAGGACTCGCCCTTCCCACTCAGATAGGTGTCAAGCGCCGACACCTGATGCAGGTTGCGCGGGTAGCCGTCGAGCAGGAAGCCGCCGACCGCATCGGGCTGGCCCAGACGGTCCACCACGATCTCGTCGGTGACCTCGTCGGGCACCAGATCGCCGGCATCCATGATCGCCTTGACCTTCTTGCCGAGCTCGGTGCCGCCCTTGATGTTGGCGCGGAAGATATCGCCGGTCGAGATCGCCAGGACGCCGTAGTGCGAGGCGATCGCGCTGGCCTGGGTGCCCTTGCCGGCGCCCGGAGCGCCGATGATGAGAAGTCTCATGATGTCAGGAATCCTTCGTAACTGCGTTGTTGGAGCTTGCTCTCCACCTGTTTGACGGTGTCCAGACCGACACCCACGACGATGAGGATGCTGGTACCGCCGAACGGGAAGTTCTGGTTGGCGTTGAGGAAGACGAAGGCCAGGGTCGGTATGAGTGAAATCAGGCCCAGGTACAGCGACCCGGGTGCGGTCAGCCGCGACAGCACGAAGGCCAGGTACTCCTCGGTGGGCTTGCCGGCCCTGATGCCCGGGATGAACCCGCCGTACTTCTTCATATTGTCGCTCATCTCGACCGGGTCGAAGGTGATCGCCACATAGAAGTAGCAGAAGAAGATGATCAGCAGGAAGTAGATCGCGTTGTACAGCGGATGGTCGCCACGGGTGAAGTTCTGCCCGATCCACTGGGCCGCCCTGCCCTCGGGCCGGAAGGTCGCGTAGAGCACCGGCAGGTACATGATCGAGGAGGCGAAGATCACCGGGATGACGCCGGACTGGTTCACCTTGAGCGGGATATAGGTGCTGGTGCCGCCGAACATCCGCCGGCCCACCATCCGCTTGGCGTACTGGACCGGGATCCGCCGCTGGCCCTGCTCCATGAAGACCACGCCGGCCATCACCAGCAGACCGATCGCGATGACCGCGAAGAAGATGAACCAGGCGTGCGCCTCGCCCTGGCTGTTGCGGCTCACCTTGATCTGCCACAGCGAGTCGGGGAAGCGGGCCGCGATCTGGGTGAAGATGAGGATCGACATGCCGTTGCCGATGCCCCGGTCGGTGATGAGCTCGCCCATCCACATCACCAGGGTGGTGCCGGCGGTCATCGTCAGCACCATCACGATGACCGAGAAGGTCCCGGTGTCGTGCACCACGATCGGGTCGGTGCAGGAGGCGAAGAGCCGCCCGGTGGTGGCCAGGGTCACGAAGGCGGTGGCCTGCAGGACGCCGAGCACCAGAGTGAGGTACCGGGTGTACTGAGTGATCTTGTTCTGCCCGGAGGCGCCCTCCTTCTTGAGGGCCTCCAGCTTCGGGATCACCACCGTGAGCAGCTGCAGGATGATCGACGAGGTGATGTAGGGCATGATGCCCAGCGCGAAGATGGCCAGCTGCAGCAGCGCACCGCCGGAGAACAGGTTGATCATCGAGTACAGCCCGGCGGTATCCCCCGACCGGGACTGGGTGACGCAGGCGTTGATCTTGGCCACGTCGACATTGGGCACCGGAATGGTCGACCCGAGCCTGAAGATCGCGAGGATGAACAGCGTGAAGAAGATCTTCTTACGCAGATCCGGCGTCTTGAACGCACTTGCGAAAGCGGACAGCATTCGGGCTCTCTATGGTTTGACGACACGCCCTGTGCCGGGCCCGACGGTTCGCCAGAGTGGTTGGACCGGTCGCACGGGGCAAGGACGACAGCTCAGGTAGCCTATCAACTCGCCGGCACACAACGAACATTCCGGCGAGGAGTCTCATGCGTCCAGCAGTGATCATCACATCCCGCGCGGGCCGGACCGGGACCGCGGTGCTCGGAGCCGGCGCGCTGGCCCTGGTGGTGTGGGACGCCACCCGGGTCGGCCTGTGGCCGGCGCTGATCAACCTCCCATTCGTGGCCCTCTTCGTGTGGTGCGCCTGGCTGTTCTGGGGTCTCGCCTCGATCAGCATCGACGACCACGGGGTCCAGGTGGTCAATCAGCTGAGGATCTGGAACGTCCCGTGGAATCGGCTGGACGCCGTCACCGGGCGCTGGGGGGTCACTCTCACCACGAGCCCGGAGCCCAGCGACACGGCCGGCAGTGACGCCGAGGCCGGCAACGGCACGGGCACAGGCAGGGGCCGCACCATCCGAGCCTGGGCGGCCCCGGCCAAGGGCACGGCCGGCAAGGTGCTGGGAGGCAACCGGGAGATGCCGATGATTCCAGAGCAGGGCACCGAGCCGGTGCGGACCAGCCTGGACGCCTTCTCCGCGGCCAGGCTGATCGAGATCGAGCAGATTCAGCGCAGCCCGACAGACGCCGGCCAGGGGGACCCGGTGAGGGTCCGGGTCAACTGGCTCACCATCGTCATCACCGCGGGGCTGATCCTGCTGGCGCTGCTCACCTGACGCCATCAGCCCCAGATCGGCTCCGGCAACTCCGGAGACGCAGAAACCCCGGCGGCAGGAACTCGAGGCCCACATGAGCCCCGAATCCCCGCCGCCGGGATTGTCCGTTGACAACCAGTCAGAGAAGATCTGGAAGGTCGGTCAGATCACTTCTGGTAGCCGACGTCCTCGGCCTTGAAGGTGCTCGCCTGGAAGGTCGAGGCGCCGTAGTTGGCCAGGTTCGCCGGCACCGCGGTGAGCTGCACGCGCTGGTACTGCGGCAGGGTCATCACGTTGTCCCAGATGATCTTGTCGGCCTGGTTGGTGAGGTCGCGGCGCTTGGCCGGATCCTCCTCGGTGTCGATCTGGGCGATCAGCTTCTCCAGCCGCGGGTCGACCAGCTGCGAGTAGTTCGACTCGCTGGGCTTGTTGGAGCCCTCGGCGGCAGCGCCGTAGATCTGGCGCACATTGTTCATCGGGTAGGGGGTGCCCTGCCAGGTGAAGGCGATGATGCCGAAGGAGTGGTTGGTCAGCACGTCGTTCATCGAGTCGGCCGGGGTGTTGACCAGGTTCACCTTGACGCCGATCGAGGCCATGTTCTGCTTGAGCAGGGAGCCCTCGTTCTCCGAGGTGGGCACCCCGGTGAGCATCGCGTAGTCAATGGTGAGCGGCTTGCCGTCCTTCTCGCGAACGCTGCCGTTCAGCTTCCAGCCGGCGGCGTCCAGATCCTTCTTGGCCTGCTCCGGGTTGTAGGAGTCCGGGCCGGCGTTGTCCTGGTAGCCGACCTGGCCGGGCATGAAGAAGTGGTTGCCGAGCATCACGGAAGCCGGGTCGACGGGCAGGCCCGCCAGATCGGACTTGGCGATCGCCTCGCGGTTGATGCCCTTGACGATGGCCTGGCGGACCTTGATGTCGGTCAGGTTCTGCGACTTCGTGTTGAAGGTGAAGTGGCGCCACTGCAGGGAGCCGGCCTCGCGCAGCTGGCCGTCGGTGCGCTTCTTGGCGGTGTCGTAGCCATCCTTGGTGATGATGGTGTCGACGACGTCGATCTCCTTGTTGGCGAAGGCCTTGGTCATCGTGGCGTCGTCCAGCTCCTTGAAGGAGACCGAATCGAGCTTGGACTTGTCGCCCCACCACTTGTCATTGCGCTTGACGGTGAGGGTCTTCTGGGCCTTGTCGATCTTGTCGAGGGTGAACGGCCCGGCGAACCAATTCGGGTTGAAGTTCTTCCAGCCGTCGTTGAACGCCGCCGGGGTGGAGGCGCCCTCCTTGGGAAGGATGACGCTGAAAGGTGACGTCCAGTCCGGGTAGGACGTCTTGAAGGTGATGACGACATCGGTGGGCTTGTCGCCCTTGGTGATCGAGGTCACCTGGTTGAAGCCGTCGGTGGTGGCGGGCTTGAAGGCGGGATTGGTGCCGTTGTTCGCCTTCCAGGTGGCGACGTAGTCGGTGTAGTCGATCTGCCGGCCCGAGTTCCACTTGGCGTTCGGGTTGAGGTGCAGGGTGACCTGCTGATGTCCGCCGTTGTCCGAGGCCTTCTTGACATCGTAGGACTGCAGGAAGTCCTTGTTCGGAACCGGCGTGCCATCGGCCTTGTACATGAAGTTCTCGACCCCGACGTACCACCAGATGGTCGAGTTGAGGTCGACGTTGTTGTTCTCAACATTCAGGCCGTTCCAGGCGGCGGGAAGCAGGCTGATCCCGAAGCGAAGGGTGCCGCCGTCCTTGACCTGATCGCGGGGCTTCTCGTTGATCTGGGCCAGCGGCAGGGATGCCGCCTTGGCCGACGCGCCGGCCGACGACGAGCCACTGCTCTGATTCTTCTGACCGCACCCGGTCAGTGCGAGCGACCCCACGGCCAGGAAGGCCACAGCGGTCATTACAGGCTTGCGCACAGTACTACCTCCAGATATGACTCGGGCATCAATGTGCCCGCATTGCTCTGTACAAGCCGACCCTCCCACCGTTCCCCGCCCCGAATCGCCTTCTGGACGGCCCCCGGCGGCAATCGTTATCGGAACGTGACGACGACCCGCCAAGCAGGAGTCACTCAGAAGACGCTGACGCCCTCCGGGAAGTGGCAGGCCACCTGCCGATCCACCTGGCCGCCAGCGCTGGCCAACAACGGCGTCTCCCCGGTGCAGCGGGCCCGATCGGCCTCGTCCAGGGTCTGGAACTTCGGGCAGCGGGTGTGGAAGGGGCAGCCCGAAGGCGGGTTCGCCGGGGAGGGCAGATCCCCCTGCAGCAGGATCCGGTTGCGGGCCCTCTCCTTGACCGGATCGGGCACCGGAATGGCCGACAGCAGGGACTGCGAGTAGGGATGCTCCGGATGGTCGAAGACCTCCCCCACCGGACCCAGCTCCACGATCCGGCCCAGGTACATCACCGCCACCCGGTGGGCGATATGGCGAACCACCGACAGGTCGTGGGCCACGAACAGATAGGACAGACCCATCTCCACCCGCAGCCTCTCCAGCAGGTTGAGCACGCCGGCTTGGATCGACACGTCGAGGGCCGAGACCGGCTCATCGAGCACCAGCAGCCTGGGCTCCAGGGCCAACGCCCGGGCGATCCCGACGCGCTGCTTCTGGCCGCCGGAGAAGTTGCGCGGGTAGCGGTTGGCGTGCGCTGGCTCCAGGCCGACCAGGGCCATCAGCTCCTCCACCCGGGAGGCGATCCGGGCCTTCGGGTAGCCGTTGTACTTCAGCGGCTCCGCGATGATGTCGTAGATCGGCAGCCGCGGATCCAGCGAGGCCATCGGATCCTGGAAAACCACCTGCAGGTCCTGGCGGACCAGCTTGCGGTCGGATTTCGACAGCTCGGCGGTGTCCTTGCCGAGCACCACGACCCGGCCCTCCTCGGGCTTGGCGAGCTCGAGGATCGACATGATGGTGGTGGTCTTGCCGCAGCCCGACTCCCCCACCAGGCCGAGGGTCTCCCCGGCGCGGATGTCGAAGGAGATGTGGTCCACGGCGTGCACCGTGCCCACCCGGCGCTTGAAGACCGACCCCTTCATCAACGGGTAGGTCTTCACCAGACCGTCGACGTGCAGAATCACCTCGGCGTCCTCGCGGGTGCCCTGCTCGGCGGCGGCCGGGATCTCCTCATGCGGGTAGATCTCCTCGTACTTCTTGTCGGACAGAGACGCGAACTTGATGCAGGCGGAGGTGTGCCCGGCCAGATCGGTCTCGAGCAGGTCCGGTTCGGCCGCCAGGCACTCTTCCGAGGCCATCGGGCAGCGCGGGGCGAAGGGGCAGCCCGGCGGCAGGTTCAGCAGGGAGGGCGGATTGCCCTCGACCGGGGTGAGCGGCTCGTCCTTGTCGAGGTCGGGTCGCGGCAGGGAGCCCAGCAGGCCCACCGTGTAGGGGTGCCGCGAGTGGTAGAAGACGTCGTTGACATCGGCGCGCTCGACGATCCGCCCGGCGTACATCACCGCCACCCGGTCGGCCAGCCCGGCCACCACCCCCAGGTCGTGAGTGATCATCACGACGCCGGCGTGGGTCTCGCGCTGGGCCACTCTCAGCAGGTCGAGGATCTGCGCCTGGATGGTGACGTCGAGGGCCGTGGTCGGCTCGTCGGCGATGATGAGGTCGGGATCGTTGGCGATCGCCATCGCGATCACTACCCGTTGGCGCATGCCGCCGGAGAACTCGTGCGGGAAGTTCTTGGCCCGCACCTCCGGGTTCGGGATGCCGACCATCCTCAGCAGCTCCAGGGCCCGGTCCCAGGCCTCGGCGTCCGAGTACTTGCCGTGGATCTGGAGGGCCTCGACGATCTGATCGCCGATCGTGTAGACGGGGGTCAGCGCGCTCAGCGGGTCCTGGAAGACCATCGCGACCTTCTTGCCGCGCACCTCGCTCATCCAGTCGTCGCTGCGACCCAGCAACTCCGTGCCGTGCAGCTTGATCGAGCCCTCCACGTGGGCGTTCTCGTCCAGCAGGCCCATCACCGACATCGAGGTGACCGACTTGCCCGATCCGGACTCGCCCACCAGACCGACCACCTCGCCGGCGTTGACGGTGAGGTTGACCCCGCGCACGGCGTGCACGACGCCGTCCTCGGAGGGGAAGCGGACATTGAGGTCTGCGATCTGGAGCACCGGGACGCCGGGTTGACGCTCCGGCAGGGCGTCCGACTCGAAGACGGGCTTGTCCTTCTTGCTCATGCAGCACCGCCTGACTTGGAGGAGGGGTCGATGGCGTCTCGCAGGGCGTCACCCATGAAGTTCACGCACAGCAGCAGGATCACCAGCACACCGGCCGGGAACAAGAAGACCCACGGCGAGGTGGTCGCAGATCCCATCCCGTCGCCCAGCAGGGTGCCGAGCGAGGTCTCTGGCTTCTGGACGCCGAAGCCGAAGAAGGACAGCGTCGTCTCGCCCAGGATGGCGCTCACCACGCCGAGGGTGAAGTCGATGATGAGGTAGGAGGCCACATTCGGGATGACGTGCTTGACGATCACCACGAAGGAGGGCACCGACATGAACTTGGCCGCCGTGACATAGTCCAGGCTCACCAGGGAGAGCGTCATGGCCCGGATCACCCGCGCCGAGATCATCCAGGAGAAGGCCGACAGCAGGATGATGAGCATCCAGGTGGAGTTCCTCGACCCGGCGGTGTGCTGGGAGATGATCGCGATGATGAGGAAGGACGGGATCACCAGCAGCAGGTCGGTGATCCACTGCAGGATGGCGCCGACCCGCTTGCCGAAGTAGGCGGCCGAGGCGCCGATCAACGCCGCCAGGATCTCCACGATCGCCGCCACCATGAACCCGATGACCATGGATTTTCGCAGACCCTCGACGGTCATCGCGAAGATGTCGAAACCGCCCTGATTGGTGCCGAACCAGTGGTCGGCCGAGGGCGGGGAGAGGAAGGCGTTGTCATCGACCACCCAGTAGTCCCAACGAGCCAGGGAAGGGCCGACGATGGCCAGCAGCAGCACCAGCGCCAGTCCGATGACGCCGATCTTGCCGCCCGTGGAGCGCCAGAAGCGCCGCCAGATGAGGCGATTGCGGGACAGTCGCTTCCCGGACGCGGGGGCCTCGGCCTCGGCGGGGTCCAGGTCTGGATCCAGCTGCGGTCCGGTGGCGGGGGCGGTACTGGTAGAGCCCTCGGGCCGGTTCGTGGCTCCGGCTGCGGAGAAATTCGGTTCAGTCATGTCCCCTCCTCAGCGAGCGCGGACGCGCGGGTCGATGGCGGCTATCAGGATGTCGCTCAGCAGGGCGCCGGCCAGCACGCAGACCCCGGAGAAGGCCACCACGGCCACGGTGCCGTTGATGTCCTGCTGCTGGATCGAGGTGACCGAGTACAGGCCCATGCCGTTCCAGCCGTAGACCTGCTCGGTGATGGTGGCGCCGACGAAGACCTGGGCGACGCCGAAGGCGAAGTAGGTGGCCATCGGGATGATGGCGTTGCGCAGCGCGTGATGGCGGATCGCCCTCGACTTGCGCAGCCCCTTTGCCCGGGCGGTGCGCACATAGTCGGCGCCGAGGGTGTCCAGCATCAGGTTGCGCTGATACCTCGAGTAGGTCGCCATGCTGAGCGCCGCCAGCGAGATCGTCGGTAACAGCAGGTGCTGGAGCCGGTCGATGAGGCCCGCACCGAAGTAGCTGGGATGCTGGCCGGTCTCCCCGATGAACTGGAAGAACTGGGTGCCGGTGGCCTGGTTGAACCTGGTGGCGCCCAGCTGCATCACCACCGCCAGCACCATGGTCGGGGTGGAGATGAGCAGCATGCAGATGAAGGAGACGATCCGGTCGCTCCAGTGGTACTGGCGCACCGCCGACCACGCGCCGACCGCCACACCGCCGACCAGGGAGAGGATGGTGCCGATCGTCACCAGTCGCACCGAGACCCCGATCCGGGTGGCGATCAGTGAGTTGATCGCCTCGCCGCGCGGCGTCCATCCCCAGTTCCAGTGCAGGAAGACCATCCGCAGCCAACGCCCGTAGCGCAGCCAGATGCTGGTGTCGGGATTGATGTTGTACTGGGTGAGAGAGGCATTGACCGCAGCCTTGTTGAGGTTCGGATTCGTCCAGTCGAACGCGTTTCTCGGATCCAGCGCGGCGGAGGCCACCAGATAGCCCAGAGACACTGCGATGAACAGCAGAATCGCGTAGTTGACGATGCGGCGTGCGAGATATCTGAGCACGAACATCCCTTCCTGCAGATGCGACCGGTCCCGCCCTGCCAGACTGGCGCGAGCTGGTGCGAGGCACCGGGGCCGCGCGGCGGAAGCGACACTACTCGCGGTAGGAGTGGCACCGACAATTCCGATACCGATCCGTTACATTGCGGCTGATCCTGCATTGCGTGGGATTTCTCGGCCGGCGAAAGCACTACACGGCAGGAGAATCCCGGGGGATTCTCCTGCCGTGCAGGAATCATGCAACGCTGCGATCATCGAGAGATGATTGCAGGCCGCGATAACAGGCCATGATCAGCGCGCGGTGAGCGTGCCGCCGGCCTTCTCGATCTTCTCCTTGGCCGAGGCCGACCAGGCGTCGACCACGAGATCCACCTTGACGGCGATCTCGCCGCTGCCGAGCACCTTGACCAGCTCGTTGTCGCGGACGGCGCCCTTGGCGACCAGATCCTCGACGCCGATCGCGCCGCCCTCGGGGAAGAGCGCGGCCACCTTGTCCAGGTTCACCACCTGGTACTCGGTGCGGAACGGGTTCTTGAACCCGCGCAGCTTCGGCAGCTGCATGTGCAGCGGCATCGAGCCGCCCTCGAAGTTCTCCGGAACGTTCTTGCGAGCGCCGGTTCCCTTGGTACCGCGGCCGGCGGTCTTGCCCTTGGAGCCCTCGCCACGGCCCACACGGGTCTTGGCGGTCTTGGCGCCGGGAGCGGGCCGCAGGTCATGAAGCTTGATAGCCATTGTCAGTCCACCTCTTCCACAGTCACGAGGTGACGCACGGCCTGGACCATGCCGCGGAACTCCGGGCGGTCCTCCTTCACCACGACGTCACCGATTCGCCGCAGACCCAGGCTTCGCAGGGTCTCGCGGTGCTTGGGCTTGGTGCCCGCCACAGACTTCACCTGGGTCACCTTGAGAGTGCTCATGCCTTGGCCCCCGACTTCTCGGCCTTGGCCAGCGCGGCCGCCTCTTCGGCGTCCTTGCGGGCCTGCAGCAGGGCCCTGGGGGCGACCTCCTCGACGGTCTTGCCGCGCCGGCGGGCCACCTCCTCGGGCTCCTCGAGCTGCTGGAGGGCGTCGACGGTCGCATGCACGACGTTGATCGCGTTGGACGAGCCGAGAGACTTCGCCAGCACGTCCTGGACGCCGGCGCACTCCAGCACGGCGCGGGCCGAGCCGCCGGCGATGACGCCGGTACCAGGGGATGCCGGACGCAGCAGGACGACTCCGGCCGCCTTCTCGCCGGTCACCGGGTGGGTGATGGTGCGGCCGATCAGCGGCACCTTGAAGAAGTGCTTGCGGGCCTCCTCGACGCCCTTGGCGATCGCCGCGGGCACCTCCTTGGCCTTGCCGTAGCCGACGCCCACGGTGCCCTCGCCGTCGCCCACCACGACCAGCGCGGTGAAGCTGAAGCGGCGGCCGCCCTGGACCACCTTGGCGACGCGGTTGATCGCAACCACGCGCTCCAGGTACTCGTTCTTGTTGTTGTCACGATCGTTCCGGCCACGACGGTCGTCGCGGCCGCGACGCTCGCCACCTGCACCGCCACCGCGGCGCTGGGTTCCACTCATCGCTACTCACTTACCTTTCGTGGTCAGAAGTCGAGACCGGCCTCGCGGGCCGCATCGGCCAGCGCAGCGATCCTGCCGTGGTACTGGTTGCCGGACTTGTCGAAGACGACCTTGTCGATCCCGGCGGCCTTGGCGCGCTCGCCGATCAGCGAACCCACCTTGGTGGCCTTCGCCGTCTTGTCGCCCTCCAGGGCGCGCACATCGGCCTCCATCGAGGAGGCCGAGACCAGGGTGTGGCCCACGACATCGTCGATCACCTGCACGTAGACGTGCTTGGACGACCGGGTGACGACCAGACGGGGGCGCTCGGCGTCTCCGAAGATCTTCTTGCGGCCGCGGATCTGGCGGCGCAGGCGGGATGCGGTCCTCGGGGCCAGATGCTTGTCGGTCCTCAGTGTGACTGCCATCACTTACCTGCCTTTCCGACCTTGCGGCGGACGTTCTCGCCGGCGTAGCGGACGCCCTTGCCCTTGTAGGGCTCGGGCTTGCGGATCTTGCGGATATTCGCCGCGACCTCGCCGACGGTCTGCTTGTCGATGCCCTGGACTGCGAAGTTCGTCGGGTTCTCGACGGTGAAGGTGATGCCCTCGGGGGCATTGACGATCACCGGGTGGGAGAAGCCGAGGTTGAACTCGAGCTGCCTGGGGCCCTTGGAGATGACTCGGTAGCCGACACCCTGGATCTCGAGCTTCTTCTCGTATCCCTGGGTGACGCCGATCACCATGTTGTTGATGAGGGTGCGGCTCAGCCCGTGCAGCGAGCGGTTCTGCCGCTCGTCGTTCGGCCGGGCGACCACGATCTGGCCCTCGTCGTTCCTGCTCACCGTGATGGGCGCGGCGACGGAGAGGTTGAGGGTCCCCTTGGGGCCCTTCACCTCGACGTCCTGTCCATCGAGCTTGACCTCAACACCGGACGGGACGGTGATGGGGAGCCTGCCAATACGTGACATTTGCCTAACTCCTTAATACTGTCTCGGACCGGTCACCAGACGTAGGCGAGGACTTCCCCGCCCACCGACTTCGCATGTGCCTGCCGGTCGGTCAGGAGGCCCTGGGAGGTCGAGATGATGGCGATCCCCAGGCCGCCGAGAACCTTCGGCAGTGCGGTGGACTTCGCGTAGACGCGCAGTCCGGGCTTGCTGATGCGGCGAATACCCGCGATGGACCGCTTGCGGTCCTCGCCGTACTTGAGTTCGAGGGTCAGGGTCTTGCCGACCTGCCCCTCAGCGGGTTCGCTGACCTCGAACCCGGCGATGTATCCCTCGGACTTGAGGATCTCGGCGATTCCCGCCTTGATCTTCGAGTGGGGCATCGTCGTCGAGTCGTGGAACGCCTGGTTGGCGTTGCGCAGACGAGTCAGCATGTCTGCGATCGGATCAGTCATGGTCATGGCTGGTTGGCCTCTTTCTCACAACGGTTTCCCGGTTCCCTGGGTTTTCTGGGCCCTCGGGAGCCGGGACCTGCTGCGTCGTCAAATAGGTGGGTGGCGGATCTGTCCGCCGGGGGCCGTGGGGCCCGTGGCATCCGGGGCGGCCCGCCGTGCGGCGGACGGTTCCCCGGTGCGGCGATCACCAGGAAGACTTGGTGATGCCCGGCAGCTCCCCGGCGTGAGCCATCTCGCGCAGGCAGATGCGGCACAGGTTGAACTTGCGGTAGACCGAGTGCGGCCGCCCGCAACGCTGGCAACGGGTGTACGCCCGGACGGCGAACTTGGGCTTGCGAGCCGCCTTGACCTTCAGTGCTGTCTTGGCCATGGGTGCTGCCTCACTTCTTCTTCTTGGCGTAGTAGGCCGGGCCGCGCTTGGCCTTGACCTTCTGATCATCCTGGGCCTTGAACGGGAAGCCGAGGTGCTTGAGCAGGGCCTTGCCCTCCTCGTTGGTCTTCGCGGTGGTGACGAAGGTGATGTCCATGCCGCGGACCCGGTCGATGCTGTCCTGATCGATCTCCAGGAACATCACCTGCTCGGACAGGCCGAAGGTGTAGTTGCCCTGGCCGTCGAACTGGTTGCCGTTGAGGCCGCGGAAGTCGCGGATCCGGGGCAGTGCCAGGGTGAGCAGACGATCGGCGAACTCCCACATCCGGTCGCCGCGAAGGGTGACGTGGCAGCCGATCGGCTGGCCCTCGCGCAGCTTGAACTGGGCGATGGACTTGCGGGCCTTGGTGACCTGGGGCTTCTGACCGGTGATCGCGGTGATGTCACGGATCGCTCCGTCCATCACCTTCGAGTCGTGCGCGGCGTCGCCGACACCCATGTTCACGACGACCTTGACCAGGCCGGGGATGAGCATCGGGTTGGCGTAGTGGAACTCGTCCTGCAGGGCGGGGATGATCTCCTCGCGGTAGCGCTTCTTGAGCCGCGGGCCTGCGTATGCGGTCTTCTCGGGGGCTTCGGCGCTCACTTGGCCTCCTCCTTCTTGAGGTAGCGGACGCTGCGCTGGGCGGCGTACTCGGAACCGTCGGAGCGGCGCTTGGTGACATCCTCGCGGCGGTAGCCGACGCGGGTGACGACGTCCTCGCCGTCGATCTTGGTGACGAGCTGAACGTTCGACACGTGGATCGGGGCCTCGGAGCTGATGATGCCGCCCTTGTTGGCGGAACCGTCGGGGTTCGGGGTGTCGCGGCGGTGATGCTTGCGGATGTTGACGCCCTGGACGACGACGCGCTCGCGCTTCGGGTCCACGGAGAGCACCTCACCGATGGCGCCCTTGTCGTTTCCGGCGATGACCTTGACGCGGTCACCCTTCTTGATCTTGAGGGACTTCACTCAGATCACCTCCGGGGCGAGCGAGATGATTCGCATGAACTTCTTGTCGCGCAGCTCGCGGGCGATCGGCCCGAAGATGCGGGTTCCGCGAGGCTGGCCGTCGGAGCCGATCAGCACCGCGGCGTTCTCGTCGAACTTGATGTACGAGCCGTCGGGACGACGATGCTCCTTGACGGTGCGGACGACGACAGCCTTGACGACCTCGCCCTTCTTGACGTTGCCACCGGGAATGGCGTCCTTGACGGTGCACACGATGGTGTCACCGAGCCCGGCGTAGCGACGCTTGGATCCACCGAGAACACGGATGGTGAGCAGCTCCTTCGCCCCCGTGTTGTCGGCGACCTTGAGTCGCGTCTCCTGCTGGATCATGTCTTCTCCTCCGTCCCACCGGTTCCCTCATGGGGCCTTGCGGAACTGTTGAACACGAACCCCCTGGATTGTGCCAGGAGGCGGCCCGCACCCCCCGGAGACGAACTCGTCTTCTCCATCGATGCGTAGTCATCGCCCGTGAGAGGTCCCCTGATCGTCCGGATGTGTGAGAATCTCACTCGGCTCGCGTCTTTCCGCCGTCGAGGGCGGATGTCCGGAGCCGACCGAACGAGGGCACGGTCACAAGGCAACTTGGGCAGCATACCCCATCGTGTGATAGTTGGGGAAATCACTGTGCCTTCCACGGCGTCGCCGCCGCAGAGTCACGGCTGCGGCGTCACCGCCCCGGTGTCACTGAGCGACCGCCGCCGCGCGGATCCTGCGCAGCAGCCGGTGGCGCTCGCTGGGCACGTCCAGCAGGCCGAGCCGCAGGATGCGGGCGCAGGTGAGCCACCGGGCGACGTCATCGTGGGCCATTCCGGT
Organism: Acidipropionibacterium sp.; assembly: GCA_022647765.1. Classification (GTDB taxonomy): domain Bacteria; phylum Actinomycetota; class Actinomycetes; order Propionibacteriales; family Propionibacteriaceae; genus Acidipropionibacterium. Next base: position 24,007 of record JALCLH010000003.1, on the reverse strand, counting down.
GACTCCCCGGTAGCGGCGCCAGTAGAGCCGGCGCATCGCCGCGCGCGAGGCCAGGTAGAGCAGCTTCTTGAGCGGCGGCGTCCCGGGCCACAGCTCCGCCTCGCTCATCAGCAGGATCGACATCGCGACGTCGGCCGCCGCGGCCCCGCGGCAGGCCGAGTACCAGTCGATGATCGCGTAGCCGTCGAGGTGGCCGAAGACGTTCTGCGGGTGGAAGTCCAGATGGAGCACCCGGTCGCCGTCCGGCAGATCCTCCAGATACCGGCGCAGGGCCTGCCGCTGGGAGCCGGTGAGCCCAGCCAGTGGCGGGGAGTCCAGCAGGCCGGCCGCCACCCGGCGGACGTCGGGCAGGTCCTCGGTGCGGGCCCGGTGCATCCGGGCGTGATACTCGGCCAGGGTGCGGCACACCTGGGGGAAGCGTCTCAGATCGCGTTCTGCGATGGTGGTGAGGCTGTCCCCGGTGAGCCTCTCGAAGACGATGCCCGGCCGCCCGTCCAGCTCCGAGCTCCCGTAGCACCGGACCCCCGGCACTCCCAGCCGGTGGATCAGGCCGGCCGCGTGCTCCTCCGCGCGGACCTCGGCGGGATCGGTGCCCTCGGGGTAGATCTTGATCACCCGGTCGGTTCCGATGGCATAGACCACCGAGGTCCGGCCGCGGCCGACGATCTCTCCCGCCCTGTCCTCCGCGCTGCGCGTCACGGCCGCCGATTCTGGCACACCCCGTGCCGGCGCAGGTACCGCCCGGTGATCGAGGCGGGGTCGGCGGCCACCTGCTGCGGCGTCCCCTCGGCCACCACCCGGCCGCCCGCCTCTCCTCCCCCGGGTCCCATGTCGATGATGCGGTCGGCGTTGGCGATGATGTCCAGATCGTGCTCGATGACGACGACGGTGGCGCCGTGGGCCTGGAGCCGGCGCAGCACGCCGAGCAGGGTCGCGACGTCGAGGGGGTGCAGGCCGACGGTCGGCTCGTCGAAGACGAAGAGGGTGTCGCGCTGGTTGCGGGTGAGCTCCGAGGCCAGTTTGAGCCGCTGGGCCTCGCCGCCGGACAGCGCCGGGGTGGACTCCCCCAGGGTGAGATAGCCCAGCCCGAGATCGCTGAGGATCTGCAGCCGGGAGCGCACCGGGGCGATGTCTGCGGTGCGCTCGAGGGCCTGGGCGACGGTGAGGCCGAGGAGTCCGGGGAGGCTGAGCTCGTCTCCCTGTGCTTCTGCCCGCCGGGCCTCGTCGGCCTCGGCGCTGTAGCGCGATCCCCCGCAGGCCGGGCAGACGATGTCGACATCGGGCAGGAACTGGACGTCCAGGGAGATCTGACCGGTGCCGCCGCAGGTCTGGCAGCGCAGGGAGCCGGTGTTGTAGGAGAAGTCGCCGGCGGTCCAGCCGTGGGCGCGGGCGGCCGGGGTCCCGGCCCAGGCCCGGCGCAGGTGGTCGAGCACCCCGGAATAGGTCGCCACGGTGGATCGGACGTTGACCCCGATCGGGGTGGCGTCGATGAGGTTGACCCGGGATATCCCGGCGGCGTCCAGGCTCTTCACGCTGCGCGGCATGCGCTCCCCCTTCGCCGCCGCGGCGACTCCCGGCACCAGGCACTCCAGGACCAGGGTCGTCTTGCCGGAGCCGGAGACCCCGGTCACCGCGGTGAGCCGGCCGCGCGGGATGGTGATGTCGAGGGCGCCGACGGTGTGCAGCGGGGCGGTGCGCAGTCTCAGGTCCCCGGCCTCCTCACCGCTGGACCGGGGAGCCGGGGAGCGCACCTGGCGGCGTCCGTCCAGGAATCCGCCGATCACCGAGTCGGGGCAGGCGGCGACCTCGGCGACGGTGCCCTGGGCGATCAGCCGTCCCCCGTCGGCGCCCGATCCCGGGCCGATCTCGATGAGGTGGTCGGCGCGCCGGAGCAGCTGGACGTCGTGGTCGACCATGAGCACCGAGTTGCCGTCCGCGATGAGGTCGTCGATCACCGCGAGCAGCCCGTCGACATTGGCCGGATGCAGTCCGATGGAGGGCTCGTCGAGGACATAGAGGACGCCGGTGGTGCGGTTGCGGACGGCTCGGGTGAGCTGGACCCGCTGCCGTTCACCGGTGGACAGGGTGGCCGCCGCCCGGTCGAGGCGGAGGTAGCCCAGGCCGAGGTCGATGAGCCGGTCGGCGGTCTCGGCCATCTGGTCGATGATGGCGTGGGCCATCGGGCGCATCTGCTCACCGACGGTGGCCGGCAGGGCGGGGAGCCACTCGACCAGCTCCTCGAGGGACTTGGAGGTGGCCCCGGCCAGATCGATGCCGTCGACCAGGGTCGAGCGGGCCCGCTCGCTGAGCCGGCTGCCGCCGCAGTCGGGGCAGGTCTGCACGGACAGGAAGCGGTTGATCCGCTGGAGCCCCTTCTCCGACTTCGCAGAGGCCAGGGCCTCCTGGACCGCGACCCGGGCGTTGCGATAGGTCCAGTTGAGGTTGAAGACCCGGCCGTTCTTGGAGGGCACCATGATCCGGCGCTTGACCTGCTCGCCGTTGAAGACGATCTCGCGCTCGCGGTCGGTGAGGTCGCGGAAGGGGATGTCGGTGCGCACCCCGAGTTCGGCGACCACCCGGGGGTTCGGGGTGGAGCCCATGATCTTCCAGGACTCGACGGCCCCCTGCTCGATGGACAGCGACTCGTCGGGGACCAGGGCGTCGTCGTCGACATCGCGGACCACCCCGGTGCCCGAGCAGCGCGGGCAGGCCCCGGCCGAGTTGAAGGCGAAGGATTCGGCGCCCCGGGCCCCTGAAGGAGGCGCCGCAGACCGGGCAGACCAGCGGCACGTCGAGGGCGACATCCATGGTGGGCTGGTGCAGGTGGCCGTTGGGGCAGCGGTGCCGGCCCAGCCGGGAGTAGATGAGCCGAAGGCTGTTGAGCAGTTCGGTGGAGGTGCCGAAGGTGGACCGGACGCTCGGCACCGCGGGGCGCTGGCGCAGTGCCAGGGCGGCCGGGACGTGCTCGACGCTGGTGACCGCGGCCCGGGAGGCCTGGGTGAGGCGGCGCCGGGTGTAGGTGGACAGGGCCTCGAGATAGCGGCGCGATCCTTCGGCGTAGACCACGCCCAGGGCCAGGGAGGACTTGCCCGATCCCGAGACCCCGGCGATCGCGACCAGCTCGCCGAGCGGGATGTCGACGTCCAGGTCCTTGAGGTTGTGCACCCGGGCGCCTCTCACCGTGATGGTGCTGGGTCGTTCCATGGCTCCCATCCTGCCCCTGGGGAGGTTGGTGATGAGTTCTGCCAGTCAGCGGCCGGGGAGTGGATTATCCAGACGGCGGTCGATATGTGGCAGATCTCATCCCCATCTACGCCCGCCGGACCACCAGCGTGACAGGGGCTGTCCCAGGAAACGGCCACAGAGCGGAAACCGACTGGATAATCCAGATGGCGACCGGCATATGGCCACGTTCAGGAGCACCAGTTCGGCCATCCTCCTGAAAACGGCCACAGAGCAGGCGGCATCCGGATAATCCAGAGGCCGACCCGTGTCTGGCCAGATTCAGGGGCATCCCGGGGGCGACCGATTCTGCACCACCGATCCCGTAAGCTCGGATGCCGGGCCGCAAGAGGCCCGCCTCCAGATGCGCCATGGCACGGCCGTCATCGGCCTGACACTTACCGGCGTCACACTTTCCATCACATCCGCGGAGAGGACCACTATGAACGCATCGGGTCAGGAGTGGGCCGTCGAGGCCACCGGGCTGGTCAAGACCTTCGGCACCAATCGGGCAGTGGACGGGGTCGACCTGAGAGTCGCCACCGGCACCGTCTACGGCGTCCTCGGCCCCAACGGAGCCGGAAAAACCACCACCATCAACATGCTCGCCACCCTGCTGCGCCCCGACGCCGGAACCGCCCGGATCTTCGGCCACGACGTCGTCCGCGAACCCCAGATCGTCCGCCAACTCATCGGGGTGACCGGACAGTTCGCCTCCGTCGACGACACCCTCTCGGCCACCGAGAACCTGGTGATCTTCGCCCGCCTGCTCGGCCTGTCACGGGCCGAGTCGAAGGCCAAGGCCGTCGACCTGCTCGAACGCTTCGGACTCACCGACGCCGCCCGGAAGCCTCTCAAGAAATTCTCCGGAGGGATGAGACGACGCTTGGACCTGGCGGCCTCGCTGATCTCCCAGCCGCCGCTGATCTTCCTCGACGAACCGACCACGGGCCTCGACCCAAGAACCCGCGGCCAGATGTGGGACACCATCCGCGCCCTGGTCACCAGCGGATCCACGGTCCTGCTCACCACGCAATATCTGGACGAGGCCGACCAATTGGCCGACCGGATCGCCGTCATCGACTCCGGCCGGGTCGTGGCCGAAGGAACCTCCGATGAGCTCAAGGCCTCGGTCGGCACCGCCTCCCTGCAGCTGCGCGTCGAGGATCCGGCCGACACAGACCTGGCGATGCGCGCCATCGAGCAGGTGCTCGGCGTGCGGGCGACCCTGTCGCCGGAGGCATCCCGGGTCACCGCCCCGATGGCGGATGCCGAAAGAGTCGCCGACCTGCTCATCACGCTGCGGGAGGCCGGCGTGCGACTGGCTGAGATGAGCGTCCAGAAACCCACCCTCGACGAGGTCTTCCTCACCCTCACCGGCCACGACGCCGCCGACCAGAACACGAACGCCCAGGAGAAGGAGGAGGTGCACGCATGACCGCCCTCGTACAAGAGATCGTGCCCATCGTTCCCGCCCGGAACCGCGATCTGCGCAACCGCACGAGCCTGGCACAGGCCGTCGAGAACACCCTCACCATGGCCTACCGGGGCCTCATCAAGATCCGGAGGACGCCGGAGCAGCTCATCGACGTCACCGTCCAGCCGATCATCTTCACGCTGATGTTCGCCTACCTGTTCGGCGGCGCCATCGCCGGAGACCCCTCTGTGTCAACCTGGTTGTGAGGCAGTTGCCCGGAGTGGTTCGAGAGGAGACGAGCATGTCAACCCTGGCAGGATTCACAGCACAACAAGTCCGCGAGTTCGTGGACGCCTACGAGCAGGCACCCTACGGAACCAAAGCCGCCTGGCTCACCGACAACGGACTGACCCGCCACCAGATAGCCCGGTTCAGGGCCGCAGTATTCAGTGGCGACCTTGAACGCCACCTCATCCCCCGCGAGGGTGTCCCCATGACCACCCAGGCCCGCACCCGCCAGCACGAGGCCCGCAACGGCCAGACCCCATCGGCCCAGATACGCGCCCAACAGGCCAGGATCGACATCCTCGAAGCGGACCTGGCCCGCGAGCGGGAGATTAGTGATGCCCTGGGAAAAGCTATCGGGCTCTTGCAGCAGATCAGCGCGCACGAGCCCACGCAGCCGCAGACCCCGACGCTGCATCGGCCGTCGACGACTCCCGGTTCGGACTCGTGACAACCCTGAAGACCGCGGGCCTGTCCCAGCGCCGTGCCCTGACCACAGCCGGCGTGGCGGCCTCGACCTGGCACTACCACACCCACCCGCGTCCCAGGGTCGTCGATCCGATGAACCAGCGGGACCGGGCCTACCCGAACCGGCTGTCCACCGGCGAGGTCGAGGCGATCGGGGCCCGGGTGTGCGCTGCCTGGGACGCCCAGCACTCGGTCGATCACGCGTTCGCCCAGGCCGCCGACGACGGTGTGTTCCTGGCGTCTCGGCGCACCTGGTGGCGGATCGCCGCGGTCACCGAGCACCCGGGGCGCCCCAGGGTGCCCACCCGCTCTCAAGTGCGTGGTGGTGCTCATCCGAAACCGGTTCTGGTGGCGGATGGGCCGGGCCAGGTGTGGTCGTGGGACATCACCGATATGAAGTCCGAGTACGCGGGGGTGTGTTTCAAGGGCTACTCGATCCTTGACGTGTATTCCCGCAAGATCCCTGGCGCGGCGGTGCATGATCGCGAGCAGGAGGACCTGGTCATCGAGATGTTCGATCGTGCGTTCGCCGAGCACGGGGCCCCGAAGTACCTGCATGCCGACAACGGGTCGGTGATGACCTCGCAGAAGGTCCAGGCGTTCCTGGCCGGTCACGACGTGACGATGAGTCACAACCGGCCGTATGTGTCCAATGACAATCCGTACTCGGAGTCGGAGTTCAAGTTGATGAAGTACCGCCCGGAGTATCCCGGGACGTTTCCCAGTCTGGAGGATGCCCGGTACTTCATGAGTGGGTACGTGGCCTGGTACAACCAGGGCCATCATCACTCGGGACTGGCCTGGTTCACTCCTGACCAGGTCCATGACGGGTCCTGGCGCACGGTCTGGGGTGTCCGTGAGGCGGCCTTGCAGGACTACTACCAGGCCCACCCGGAGCGTTTTCATCGTAAGCCCAAGACCCCCGAGCCGGCCGGGACCGTCGGCATCAATCACAAGAAAACCGATGAGACCATCCCTGACTGACTCCAAACAGGTTGACACAGAGCGGACGTCAAGAATTACCTGCCCTCGCTCATCCCGGAATCCTCGTGCAGACCGTCATCACCACCTCGGTGGTCACCGGAACCCAGCTGCGCGAGGACATGGACAAGGGCGTCTTCGACCGCTTCCGGTCCCTGCCGATCGCCCGGATCGCACCGCTGTCCGGAGCACTTCTGGCCGACACCATCCGATACGCCATCGCCACCACGCTCACCTTCGTGATGGGCTACATCATGGGGTACCACCCGGCCGGCGGCATCGGATTCGTCATCCTGGCGGGCCTGCTGGTGATCGGCTGCTCCTGGGCGATCAGCTGGATCTTCGCCTTCCTCGGCGTCATCGCCCGCACCGCCTCCAGCGTCCAGGGGATCTCGATGCTGGTGCTCTTCCCGCTGACTTTCCTGTCCAACGCCTATGTGCCGGTGGACACCCTGCCGAGCGGCCTGAAGTGGTTCGCGACGGTGAACCCGATCTCCCATCTGGTCACGGCCGTGAGGGATCTGGCCAACAAGGGCACCGTGGGTGGCGACGCCTGGATCACCCTGGTCGGCGCCGCAGTGATCGTCGCGATCTTCGCACCGCTCACCGTGCGCGCCTATATGCGCAAGGCCTGAACCACGCGACGAGGCGCACCACATCCCGGCCGGGCGCCGGGCCTCTCACAGATCGATCCGCACCGAGTGGACGAGGTCGGTGAGACGGTCCGCGCGCTCGGCCATCGTCATCTCCCCGGCACGTCCTACCGCCCCGGCGAGATCGAGGTCGGGATGCCAGCCCTCCACCAGATCGCTGATGCGCGGCCAGCTCAACGAGAGGAAGTCCTGCCGGGCGCCGATCCCCCGCGCAAGTCCAAGGATCTCCAGCGCCGTCCCACGAAGCCGCACATCCTCCTCGCACTCCGGAGCCAGCAACCACACCGCCAGGCCGACGGCGGTCAACCCGCTCATCGGGCGGTCCACCATCCCCGCCGGCCAGACGCAGTGCGACAGGATCAACCGGCGTCTCACCTTGCGGGCGATCCTCCGGACCTCGGGGTCCTGCGCCGCTCCGGTCGCCGCGGAGGACACCAGGACTCCGCTGGCCGCCCCGTAGAACCACCAGGAGCCGGCGCCCGCCGAGGTCGATCCCAATGCTCGCTCCGCCCGGAGATACTCCTGCCTCCATCGGGCCGGATCGCCTTCGGCCGCGGCGATCTCGGCCAGACCGACGTATCCGACCGCCTGGAGACTCGCGCGGTCCAGGTCGGCGTCCTCGATCGGCTGGGAGACGGCAAGCCTGCGGAAAATCTTCTCGGCCTCCTCCCAACGGCCCAACGACACATCGTTCATCGCCTCGATCCAGTCGAGCTGGCTGAGATCCTCCACGATGTTGAGCTCCTCGAGATGGGGACGGCACCGCTCGACCCACTCGCGGGTCTGCTCCGGCCGGCCCACCTCGCTGTACAGCTGAGCCACCGTCTGCGCGGCCGCGCCGATGGTCCAGGCGTCCTGGGTGGTTCTGGCTCGCTGATAGGCGGCCAGCCCCTCGGTCAGGGCTCGGTCCAGGTCGCCGCCGTTCTCGGCCGCCTGGGAGACCAGGAGGTGCGCGAGGGCGGAGACTGCGGGAATCTCGCTGCGGCACTGCCGCTCGGCCACTGCGGTGATCCGGGACAGCCGTGGCAGGGCCGCCGCGAGTTCCACCATGGCGGCCAGTTGCGGATCCTCGGGGGGACGCCGGTCCGCCATGGCGCGCATCCGGGCGAGGGCGCGCAGGCCGCGCGGAAGGTCGTCGATGAGGGAGGTCGCGCCGATGAGTCCCAGAGCCAGCACGGCCTGGTCGTGATGGACGGCGTCCGGCCGGTAGCCGCGCAGAGCGTCGAGCACCCGCGAGGCGAGCGACATCACCTCGGAATGGGAGCCGCGAATCGTCCAGTGCAGGCCGAGGGTGGCGAAGATCGAGGCCGTCACGGCGGCGTCGCCGGCCTCCAGGGTGTGGCGCAGCACCTCGAGGAGATTGTCCTGCTCCTCCTCCACAGCCTTGAAGGTCTCCACCTGATCGGGGCCGTAGGTGGTTTCCAAGGCTCTGCGCGAGAAGGCATCGGCCCAACTGCGGACCCGGGCGACGACGTCCTGCTTCTCCCCCGAGCGCTCCAGCAGCCGGCCGGCGAACTCGCGCACCGTCTCCAGCATCCGGTATCGGACATGACCGGTCGCCGGAGCGTCCGATGCGGTGAGCAGGGACTGGTTGACCAGCCCCTCCAGGTCGGCGTCGATGTCCTGCGAGCCGGCCACCGCCTCGGCGGCCTCGGCGCCGAATCCGTCGGCGAAGACCGACAAGCGCCGAAGTGAGCGCTGCTCGGAGGGGCTCAGCAGGTTCCAGCTCCAGTCGATGACCGCCTGCAGGGTGCGATGCCTCTCGGGAGCCGTGCGATCCCCGCCGCGCAGCAGCGCGAAGCGGTCACCGAGACGCTTCTCGATCTCCTCCACCGACATCGATCGCACCCGCGCCGCGGCCAGTTCGATCGCCAGCGGAAGTCCGTCGAGGCGGTCGCACAGACGGGCGACGGCCTCGGTGGGCAGTGATACCGAGGGCCGGGCGGCCCTGGCCCGCTCGATGAAGAGCCGGACCGCGGGCCCCTGGCCTCCGTCGTCTCCCGCCGACGGCAGGGGCGGCAGCTGGTAGACGCGCTCGGCGGGAATCATCAGCGGGGCCCGGCTGGTGGCGAGCACCTGCACCGACCGGGTGGCCGACACAATGTCGTCGATCCAGCGGGCGACGGCGTCGACGACGTGCTCGCAGTTGTCGACGACCAGCAGGGTCGGCCGCTCGCCGAGAGCCTGGAGGATCCTCGCCCGCACATCGATCTGAACGGCGGCCTCCCGCAGTCCCGTCCGGCCTCCGGCGTAGTCGCGGATTCCCAGGGTGCTGGCCAGCGCCAGCGGGAGGTCCTCGCCGGTGCGCACACCGGCCAGCTCCACGACGACCACCCCGAGGGCTGCGGTCGGCGGCTCGGGCCGCGATCTCCTGGGCGATGCGGGTCTTGCCCAGGCCACCGGCGCCCAGGATGGTGGTCAGCCGTCCCGAATCCATCAGCTCTTCCAGGGCCGCCATGTCGGCATCGCGGCCCAGCAGAGCGTTGGGGGCCGCGCGCAACCCCACCCTCAGGGCGCGGGGAGAGGCGGTGCCCGACGACTTCAGCAGCTCGGCTTGAAGGCTCATCAGCTCGGCGGAGGGGTCGCTGCCGAGTTCCTCACGCAGCCGGCTGCGAAACTTCTCGAACTCTCGCAGTGCATCGTTGGAGCTGCCGCCCGAGATCATCGCCCTCAGCCTCAGCAACTCGACCTCCTCGTTGAGGGGGTCGGCCTCGGCCAACGGGGCCAGATCCGCCAGGGCGCCGACGCCATCCCCTCCGCCCAGACACGCTCGGGCGTGGAGAACCCTGAGATCACGGTGCAGCTCTGCTGCCAGATCGGCGAGGTGGGCGGCCAGTTCGGTATCGCCGAGGTCGGCTCCCGGCTCACCCCGCCACAGGTCCAGAGCAGCTGTTGTCCGATCGGCCAGGGCGGCCCAGTCGGCGCGCCCCGCTTCGGCTCGCCCCGCTTCGGCGCGTCCGGCGTCGAGGGCCTGCCGGGCTGCGGTCAGATCACACTGCTCGGGCGCGACACCCAGTGCGTAGCCGCCGGGTGTGGAGACGATGAGACCCTCGCTGGCTACTGAGCGCATCCGCGAGACCAGGGTCTGCAGGGCGGCCTTCTCATTGCGCGGCGGTGAGTCCTGCCAGATGTCGTCGACGATGCCGCGCTGCGACCTGGGCCCGTGTGACAGGGCCAGCGAGACCACCAGGGATTTCGAGGTCGCGCCCCGGGCTCGACGAGGCCGCCGGCCGTCGATTCCACCATCACCGGGCCGAGGACGCCGACTCGACACCCGCTGACCTGATTCACGCAGCGAGTCTACGCAGACGACAACGCGCCCGCCCCACTCAGTGGGACGGGCGCGGTATCGATCAGTCGGACCGATCAGTCGCATAGAGCCGATCGGCCGGCCTGGATCACTTGGCCTTCTCGACGACCTCGAGCAGGCGCCAGCGCTTGGTGGCCGACAGCGGACGGGTCTCCATGATCCGAACGCGGTCGCCCTCACCGGCGGCATTGTTCTCGTCGTGGGCCTTGAGCCGGATGGTCTTGGTCATGACCTTGCCGTAGAGGGGGTGCTTGACCCGATCCTCGACGGCGACCACGATCGTCTTGTCCATCTTGTCGGAGACGACCAGGCCCTCGCGCACCTTGCGCCGGGTGGTCCGCTCCTCAGCGGTCTTCTCGCTCATTCAGCGGCCTCCTTCGGGGCATCGGGATCTGCAACGATGTGCAGGTTGCGCTCCTGGAGCACGGTGTAGATCCGCGCAATGTCCTTGCGGACCTCACGGAGCCTGGCGGTGTTCTCCAGCTGGCCGGTGGCCGACTGGAAGCGGAGCCCGAACAGCTCCTCCTTCAGCTCGCTCACCTTCGCCCGCAGGTCATCGCCGGACAGGGCGCGCAGCTCGGCAGCAGTGGTCTTCGCCATCAGTTGTCACCGCCTTCACGAGAGATGAAACGAGCCTTCATCGGGAGCTTGTGAATCGCCAGGCGCATCGCCTCGCGAGCCACCTCCTCCGGAACACCGGCGAGCTCGAAGAGCACCCGGCCCGGCTTCACATTCGCGATCCACCACTCCGGGGTGCCCTTGCCGGAACCCATCCGGGACTCGGCGGGGTGCTTGGTCATCGGGCGGTCGGGGTAGACGTTGATCCACACCTTGCCGCCACGCTTGATGTAACGGGTCATGGCGATACGAGCGGCCTCGATCTGACGGTTGGTCAGGTACGCGGGCTCGAGGGCCTGGATCCCGAAGTCGCCGAAAGCCAGCTCATTGCCGCCCTTGGACAGGCCACGACGGCCCGGGTGATGCTGCTTGCGGTACTTCACTCGACGAGGAATCAACATGTCAGGCTCCTGCGTTCTCGGGCTCGGACGCCTTGGCGCCGGCCTCAGCGGGCTGCTTGGCGGCCTCCGCGCGACGCCGGCCACCACGGTCCGGGCGGTCGCCGCGGCCACGACGGCCACCACGATTGCCACCGCGTCCCGCGGCCTGCTGGGCGTTGCGAGCGGCCTTCTGAGCGGCGCGCTCGGCACGGGTGCCGGTCACATCGCCCTTGTAGATCCAGACCTTGACGCCGATCCGGCCGAAGGTGGTGCGGGCCTCGAAGAAGCCGTAGTCGATGTCGGCGCGCAGCGTGTGCAGCGGGACACGACCCTCGCGGTAACCCTCGGAGCGGCTCATCTCGGCCCCGCCCAGACGGCCGGAGCACTTGATCCGGATGCCCTTGGCGCCCGAGCGCATGGCCGACTGCTGGGCCTTGCGCATGGCGCGCCGGAAGGCGACGCGGGCAGCGAGCTGCTCGGCGATGCCCTGGGCGACCAGCTGGGCGTCGGTCTCGGGGTTCTTCACCTCGAGGATGTTCAGCTGGATCTGCTTGCCGGTGAGCTTCTCGAGCTCGCCGCGGACACGCTCCGCCTCGGCGCCGTTACGGCCGATGACGATGCCCGGACGAGCGGCGTACAGGTAGATGGTCACTCGCTCGGAGCGACGCTCGATCTCGATGGACGAGATCCCGGCGCGCTCAAGATTCTTCTTGAGCCACTCCCGGATCTTGACATCCTCACCCACGAGTTCTGCGTACTGCTTCTCGGCGTACCAGCGGGTTGTGTGATCGGTCGTCACACCAAGACGGAAACCATGGGGATTGATCTTCTGGCCCATGTGTCAGGCTCCCTTCTCGGTCTCGGTCTTGACGGTGGTTGCAGGACGGCCCTTCTTGGCCTTCTTGGGCTCGGGACGGGCGTCCTTCGGCTCGACCACCACGGTGATGTGGGCGGCGCGCTTCAGGATCCGGCTGGCGGACCCCTTGGCGCGGGGACGGATGCGGCGCATGGTGACGCCCTCGTCGACGAATGCCTGGGAGATGAACAGGTCATCTCCGCGCAGACCCTCGGTCTGCTCGGCATTGGCGATCGCCGAGGCGATGACCTTGCCGACCGGCTCGGCCGCGGCCTGCGGCTGGAACCTCAGCATCGTGACCGCGTCGGCGGCGTCCATCCCGCGCACCAGGTCGATGATCCGGCGGCACTTGGTGGCGCTCATCCGGACGTGGCGCGCGGTGGCAAAGGAGCCGGGGCGGTCGCCGAGCAGCGCGGTGCGGCGACGGCTGGGCTCATTCTCTGTGTTGCTCATGAATCAGCTTCCCTCTCGTCAGCGCCTGCGCGCCTTCTTGTCGTCCTTCACGTGACCCCGGAAGGTCCTGGTCGGGGCGAACTCTCCGAGCTTGTGGCCGACCATCGCCTCGGTGATGAAGACCGGCACGTGCTTGCGGCCGTCGTGTACGCCGATGGTGTGCCCGATCATGTCGGGGGTCACCATCGAGCGGCGCGACCATGTCTTGATGACGTTGTGCGTACCCGCCTCGTTCTGAGCATCGACCTTCTTGGCCAGATGCTCGTCGACGAAGGGGCCTTTCTTAAGACTGCGTGGCATACCTCAGACTCCCAATCAGCGCTTCTTGCCGGACTTGCGGCGACGCACGATCAGACGGCTGCTCGCCTTTTTCTTGTTACGGGTGCGGCCCTCGGGCTTGCCCCAGGGGCTCACCGGGTGACGGCCACCGGAGGTGCGGCCCTCGCCACCACCATGCGGGTGGTCGACGGGGTTCATCACGACGCCTCGCACGGTCGGGCGGACGCCCTTCCAGCGGGTGCGCCCGGCCTTGCCCCAGTTGATGTTGGACTGCTCGGCATTGCCGACCTCGCCGATGGTGGCGCGGCAGCGGACATCGACCATCCGCATCTCGCCCGAGGGCAGACGCAGAGTGGCGTACTTGCCCTCGCGGGCCACCAGCTGGACGGCGGCACCGGCCGCACGGCCCATCTTGGCGCCGCCGCCGGGGCGCAGCTCCACGGCGTGCACCGTGGTGCCGACCGGGATGTTGCGCAGCGGCAGGTTGTTGCCGGGCTTGATATCGGCGTCGACGCCGGACTCGATCTTCGTCCCCTGGGTGACTCCCTGGGGGGCGATGATGTAGCGCTTGGCGCCGTCGGCGAAGTGCAGCAGGGCGATGCGGGCGTTGCGGTTCGGGTCGTACTCGATGTGAGCGACCTTGGCCGGGACGCCGTCCTTGTCGTACCGCTTGAAATCGATGATGCGGTAGGCCTGCTTGTGCCCGCCACCGATGTGACGGGTGGTGATCCGCCCGGAGTTGTTGCGCCCGCCGGTCTTCGGCTTGGAGACCAGCAGCGACTTCTCGGGGGTGGAGCGAGTCAGTTCAACGAAGTCCGACACGCTCGAGCCACGACGGCCCGGGGTTGTCGGCTTGTGCTTTCGGATACCCATGGATCTTCGTTCCTTGTCTTTCGCTGTCCGGACTCACTCGCCCTGGCCGGCGAAGATGTCGATGCGATCTCCCTCGGCCACCGTCACGATCGCGCGCTTGGTGTCCTTGCGCTTACCCAGGCCATCCTTGGTGCGGCGCGTCTTGCCCTTGCGGTTCATCGTGTTCACAGCGGTGACCTTGACATCGAAGATCTGCTCGATCGCGATCTTGATCTCGGTCTTGTTGGCGGTCGGCTTGACCAGGAAGGTGTAGGCGTTCTGGTCCAGCAGGCTGTAGCTCTTCTCGGAGACGACCGGCGCGAGGATGATGTCGCGCGGGTCGCGGATCTTGAGATCGCTCACTTGGCGTCCTCCTCATCGGAGCCCGACTTGTCGGACTTGACGGCGTTGACGAAACCGGCGGCCTCGGCGGCCGCGGTGGTGGCGAACCAGACCTCGGCGATGGTGCGCCCGTACCAGGGCGACTCCGGGGTGTGGAACTTCATCGAGCTCTCGTTGCCCTTGATGTCGTATCCCTCGGGCGGATTGTCGCCGCGGAAGGAGTCGGCGCCGAAGGGGTGCAGATCGACGGTGTCGGTCTCGGGAACCTCGGCCTCAGTGGCCGCGGAGCCGGAGCCGTTGCCGACGAAGGCGTCGAAGGCGGCCTTGGTGAAGACGATCTGATCGGCCTTGACGACGTCGTAGGTGTTGAGCTGGTCGACGGCCAGCACGTGCACCTCGGCGAGGTTGCGCACCGACAGCCACGAGTTCTCCTCGGAGCGGGCCAGCACGACCAGGACCTTGTTGAGGTCGCCGATCGAGGCCAGCACGGCCTTGGCGGACTTGGTGGAGGGCTTGTCGCCGTCCACCAGGGAGGTCAGCACGAACAGCTGGCCGTCGCGGGCCCGGTCCGACAGCGCGCCGCGCAGTGCGGCGGCGACCATCTTCTTGGGGGTGCGCTGGGCGTAGCTGCGGGGCTGCGGTCCGTGCACGGTGCCGCCGCCGACCCACTGCGGGGCGCGGGTGGAACCCTGACGGGCGCGGCCGGTGCCCTTCTGGCGCCACGGCTTCTTGCCACCGCCGGAGACCAGGCCCCGGGTCTTGGTGGCGTGGGTGCCCTGGCGGGCGGCGGCCTGCTGGGCCACCACGACCTGGTGGATCAGCGGAATGTTGGCGTCGACGTCGAAGACGGCGCCGGGAAGCTCGACGGAGCCGGACTTCTTGCCCTTGGTGTTCAGGAGGTCGATGGTCTTGTTCTCGCTCATGCGGCATCCCCCTTCTTGGCGGCCTGCTTGGCGGCGCTGCGGACGACGACGAGGGAGCCCTTGGCTCCGGGAACGGCGCCCCGGACCAGGATGATCCCGCGCTCGGCGTCCACCGAGTGCACCGGGAGGTTCTGGACGGTGACGCGGTCGTTACCCATCCGACCGGCCATCCGCATGCCCCGCAGCACCTTGCCAGGGGTGGAGCAGCCACCGATGGAACCGGGCGAGCGGTGCTTGCGGTGCACACCGTGGGTGGCGCGAAGGCCGTGGAAGCCGTGGCGCTTCATGACGCCGGCGGTGCCGTGGCCCCGGCTGGTGCCGGTGACGTCGACCAGCTCGGCGGCCTCGAAGACGTCGGCGGTGATCTCCTGCCCGAGGGTGTACTCGGAGGCGTCGGAGGTGCGCAGCTCGACGAGGTGCTTGCGGGGGGTGACCCCGGCGCGCTCGAAGTGGCCGGCGGCCGGCTTGGTGACCTTCTTGGCCTTGATGGCGCCGTAGCCGAGCTGGACGGCGGAGTAGCCGTCGGTCTCGGGGGTGCGCACCTGGGTGACCACACAGGGCCCGGCCTGGATCACGGTGACGGGAACGACTCTGTTGTTCTCGTCCCACAACTGGGTCATGCCGAGCTTGGTGCCCAGCACGCCCTTCACTTTGCGTTCATTGCTCATGGTGCTCAACCTCACGGAAGCTTGATCTCGATGTCGACGCCGGCCGGAAGGTCGAGTCGCATCAGCGAGTCGACCGTCTTGGGGGTCGGGTCGAGAATGTCGATGAGCCGCTTATGAGTGCGCATCTCGAAGTGCTCGCGGCTGTCCTTGTACTTGTGGGGCGAACGGATCACGCAGAACACGTTCTTCTCGGTCGGCAACGGCACCGGGCCTGCGACCTTGGCCCCGGTACGAGTCACCGTGTCGACGATCTTGCGCGCCGACGAGTCGATGACCTCGTGGTCGTAGGCCCGCAGCCTGATGCGGATCTTTTGTCCCGCCACAGTTGTTCCTTCTACTCGTCCCTGCCGCATCCCGAGTCGCCTCGGACTGCGCAGGGGGGTTCCGGCATGGGATGCGGCTGAGGCCGCCTCCCGCATTGTCAGATCCAGATGGGTGACCCTGGCGGCTGTCCAGGCCGCCGGAGACCCACAGGGCTCCTACCTAGCTCCAGCCACCGGCCCCCGCGGTCGGGTGTGTCGCGCTTCAAGGAGACGCACTGCACCGCATCACCAGGCCAGCGACCGGGGAATCGGACACTACTACCGGGGAACACTGTGCATTTGTGCCTCCTCCGAGGCGCCATACCCGCGTGGGGAGGTGGTGTGGGCTCCAGTGCACCGCCCGGGATTCCAAGGAATCCACGAAAGACGCACCGAGGCCCGCTCGGAGCAACCCAGGTAGTCTCTCACAGATCCCGCTGCGCTCCAAATGGGGCGGGAAACCCGTGCCGTTGGGTGGATTTCACTCCCGCCTCGCCGTCCCGCCGCCCTGGCAGGGCTGGATTACGGCGAGGCGGGAGTGAAATCCACCGCCACCCAGTCACTCAGCCACTCAGCCGGCCAGCTGGTCGGCGAACCGGCGCAGCCGGGCCAGGCAGGACGCCCTGCCCAGGATCTCCATCGACTCGAACAACGGCGGGGAGACCCGATTGCCGGTCACCCCGACCCGGATCGGCGCGAAACCGACCCGCGGCTTGATCCCCAGCGCCTCGCAGACACCGGACTTGAGGGCCTGCTGAATCGTCTCGGCGTCGAACCCGTCCTCGGGCAGACCCTCCAGGGTGGCCAGCGCGGCGTCCAGGATCGCGGCCGGATCGCCCTTGAGCTTGGCCACCGAATCCTCATCGAAGGCCAGCCCGGCGTCCTCGACCAGCAGGAAGGACAGCTTCGGAACCGCCTCCGACAGCAGGGTCAACCGCTCACGGACCAGCGGCATCCCGGCCCGGATCCTCGCCACGGCAGCCTCCGACGGATCGGTCAGCTGACCCGAGGCCACGGCGTACTCCAGCACCCGATCGGCCAGCGCACCGACGTCCAGAGAGCGAATGTACTGGCCGTTCAGCCAGTCGAGCTTGGTGACGTCGAAGACCGGACCCCCGGTCGAGATGTCGGACCAGCGGAAGCGCTGGATGAAGGACTCGAAGCTCTCCATCTCCTCGCCCTCGGCGATCGTCGGATAGGCCAGCAGCTGCAGGAAGTTGCGCAACGCCTCGGGCAGGTAGCCCTGCTCGCGGAACCACATCAGCCGGGCAGCCGGATTCTTGCGCTTGGAGATCTTCGACTTGTCGGTATTGCGCAGCAGCGGCATATGGGCGAACTGCGGGGCCTGCCAGCCCAGCCACTTGTAGAGCAGCAGGTGCTTGGGGGTCGAGGAGATCCACTCCTCGCCGCGGACCACGGTGTCGATCCCCATCAGGTGATCGTCGACCACCACGGCCAGATGGTAGGTGGGGAACCCGTCGGCCTTGAGGATCACCTGATCGTCGGGGCGCGGGGCCCGGACGTCGCCGCGGATGAGATCGTGGAAACCCAGCTCCACGTCGTCGGGAATCCGCATCCGGACCACCGGCGTCTCACTGAAACCGGGCAGCTTCGAGCGCTCCTCCTTCGTCATCCCCAGGCACAACCGGTCGTAGCCGGTCTCCGGGGAATGGGCGTCGGCCCGCTCCTTGCGCAGCGCGGCCAGCCGTTCCTGCGAGCACCAGCAGTAATACGCGTGGCCATCGGCGAGCAGCTGGTCCACATAGGGGCGATAGGAGTCGAGCCGCTCGGACTGCTTGTAGGGGGCGTACGGCCCGCCCAGCAGCGGGCTCTCGTCGGGCCCCAGAGCCAGCCAGTCGAGGGTTTCGTAGATCTGCTCCTCGGAACCCGGCACCAGCCGGTTGCGGTCGGTGTCCTCGATCCTCAGCACGAACCGGCCCCCGGTCTGGCGCGCCCAGGCCTTGTCGAACAGGGCCATGTAGGCGGTGCCGACGTGGGGATCGCCGGTCGGGGAGGGGGCGACGCGGGTACGTGCGGGTGAGTGCGGAGCATCAGTCATGATGAGGACACTGTACTGAATGCGGCGGGCGGCGCCGGGCCCGGCGGAATGGACCCCCGTCATGAGCGCGGCGGCTCCGCCCCACGCCCTGGCTTGCGACCGCTTCCGGGTACTTGCGCATGTGTATAGCGCGGTAGACACAGCTGATAGTTTTCGAGTTATGGCAGAACCGATCTCCTCCCCCACCGCTGCGCCGGCAGCACCCTCGACCGCACCGTCGACTGCTCAGTCGGATTTTATTCGCGAGGTGATCCGCCAGGACAACGAGCAGGGCACCTACGGCGGCAGGGTCCAGACCCGGTTCCCCCCCGAGCCCAACGGCTACCTCCACATCGGCCACGCCAAGGCCATCGTCACCGACTTCGGCATCGCCGCCGACTTCGACGGCGTCTGCAACCTGCGCCTCGACGACACCAACCCGGGCACCGAGGAGACCGAGTACGTCCAGGCCATCGTCGACGACATCGCCTGGCTGGGATACGTCCCCGGCACCGTCGTGCACGCCTCCGACTACTTCGAGCAGCTCTACCGCTGGGCGCAGTACCTCGTCGAGCAGCACCTGGCCTATGTCGACGACCAGGACCCCGAGACCATCTCCGCCCAGCGCGGCGGCTTCGGCAGGCCCGGCGTCGAGAGCCCCTACCGGGACCGGCCGGCCGCCGAGAGCCTCGACCTGCTCGAGCGGATGCGCGCCGGGGAGTTTCCCGACGGGTCGCGCTGCCTGCGCGCCCGGATCGACATGCAGAACGAGAACATGTGGCTGCGCGACCCCGTGATGTACCGGATCCGCCACCTGCACCACCACAACACCGGCGATACCTGGAAGATCTTCCCCACCTACGACTGGGCCCACGGCCAGTCCGACGCCATCGAGGGCGTCACCCACTCGCTGTGCTCCCTGGAGTTCAACAGCCACCGCCCCCTCTACGAGTGGTTCCTGGCCCACCTGCCGCTGGACCGGCCGGCCCCCAAGCAGCGCGAGTTCGCCCGCCTGGAACTCACCCACACCATCACCTCGAAGCGCCGCCTCAAGAAACTGGTCGACGACCACCTGGTCGACGGCTGGGACGACCCGCGGATGCCCACCCTGCGGGGAATGCGCCGGCGTGGCTACCCGGCCGCCGCGATCCGCGACTTCTGCATCGCGATCGGCACCACCCGCAACAACTCGGTGCGCGCCATCGAGGAGTTCGAGTCCTTCGTCCGCAAGGAGCTCAACCGCACCGCGCTGCGCCGGATGGCGGTGCTGCGCCCGCTCAAACTGGTCCTCGACGGCTGGCCCGCCGATACCGAGGGCAACCCCGTCGTCGAGTACTTCGAGATCGTCAACAACCCCGAGAACCCCGCCGACGGCGTCCGGCGCGTCCCGTTCACCGGCACCCTGTGGATCGAGCAGGACGACTTCCGCGAGGACCCGCCGCGCAAGTACTTCCGGCTCTCCCCGGGCCGCGAGGTGCGACTGCGCGGCGCCTACCTGGTCACCGCCACCGGCGTCGTCAAGGACGCCGGGGGCCGCGTCGTCGAGGTGCACGCCAGCTACGACCCGGCCTCCAAGGGCGGCTCGGCCCCCGACGGGCGCAAGGTGAAATCGACCATGCACTGGGTCTCGGTCCCGCACGCCGTCGACGCCGAGGTGCGCCTCTACGACCGGCTGTTCACCGCCGAGGTGCCCGGCGAGACGACCGGGGAGGCCCTCGACGACCTCAACCCGGCCTCCTGCGAGACCCTCACCGGCGCCAAGCTGGAGGCCGCGCTGGCCGATGCGGCCCCCGGGCAGGTGCTCCAGTTCGAGCGCCTCGGCTACTTCGCCGCAGACACCCGGGCGCCGCTGCTGTTCCACCGCACCGTGGGGCTGCGCGACGAGTGGGCGCACATCCAGAAGCAGCAGTCGAAGTGAGCGGTCCAGTCCCAGCACCTGACCCGGTCCAGATGGACGACGCCGTACGCGCCACCCTGACGGTCCTGGCCAGCACCGATGTGCACGGCCACCTGTTCAACTGGAACTACTTCGACGACCGCCCATACCCCGCCGACCCCCGGTCCACCGGCGGCCAGGCCGAACCGCCGCTGGGCCTGGCCCGGCTCGCCACCCTCGTCGAACACGCCCGCGCCGAACGAGGCCCCGAGACCGTCGTCCTGCTGGACAACGGCGACACCATCCAGGGCACCCCGCTGAGCTACCTGGCGGCCCGCCCCGGCTCCGCGCCCGGCGGCCGGGGACTCGGCTGCGACCCGATGGCCCGCGCCCTGAACCTGATGGGATACGACGCCGCGGTGATCGGCAACCACGAGTTCAACTACGGCCTCGACCGCCTGCTCGACTACGCCGAGGCGCTCTCGGCACCGCTGCTGGGCGCCAACGTCATCGACGCCGCCACCGGCGACCCGCTCACCGGCGATGTCACGATCCTGGAACGGGTGGTGGCCGGGCGCCGAGTCCGGGTCGGCGTGATCGGCGTCACCACCCCCGGATCGGCCGGTCTGGGACCGCGCCCATCTGGCCGGCCGGGCCGACCTCACCGACCCGATCGCCGCGGCCGCCGACTGCGCGGCCCGGCTGCGCGAGGCCGGCGCGGATCTCGTCGTGGTGCTGGCCCACACCGGCCTGGACGAGGACGGCCGCCCGCCGATCTACCGCCAGATGGCGGAGAACTGCGCCACCACCCTGGCGTCCAGCGTTCCCGGGATCGACGTCGTCATCGCCGGGCACACCCATGCCGCACCCCATGCGACAGTGGTCGACGGGGCCTCCGGACACCCGGTGCTCATCGCCCAGCCCGGGGCCTGGGCCTCCGCCCTGGCCCGGATCGACATCCCACTGGTCCTCGACGGCGACGGCGGCTGCTGAAGGCACAGGCGGCCCCGGGGACACTCCGAGGGTCGACCACCGCGCGGTCGAAGGCTGGGCCACGCCTCATCCCCACCGCCCCGGTCGCGGACTCCCCCCTGCTGACCGACGACCCACAGGCTGGCCGAAGCGCACCGGCGCACCGTCGAGCACGCCAACTCCCCGATCGCCCGCTGCCTGGTCCCGCTGCGCGCCGAACGATCGGCGGTCGCCGACACCCCGATCCTCGACCTCATCGCCCAGACCCAGGTCGACGCCGTCACCCGGGCCCTCGCCGAACTGGCGACGCCGGGCGCCGAGCACCTTCCGGTGCTGGCCCAGGTCTCCCCCTTCTCCCGCACCGCGGTGCTGCCCGCCGGCCAGGTGAGGCTGCGCGACATCGCCGGGCTGTACCCCTTCGACAACACCCTGGCCGGCGATCCGGATCACCGGCGCCCAACTGCGCGACTACCTGGAGCACTCCGGCGGCCTACTTCGCCCGGGTCGCCCCCGGCACCCCGATCGACCCGGCCCCGGTGGCGCAGGGCGGGATCACCCAGGCGAGCTGGCGGGGCCGCACGGTCTGGGACTACAACTTCGACGCGATCACCGGCGTCAGCTATCTCATCGACATCAGCCGGCCGGTCGGCTCCCGGATCTGCGAACTGCGCTGGCAGGGAGAGCCGCTGGACGACGACCAGCCCTTCGCGCTGGCGATGAACCACTACCGGCTCAACGGCGGGGGCGGCTTCCCCCACGTCCGCGAGGCGCCGGTGCTGTGGGACAGCCAGCTGGAGATCCGCCAGCTCCTCATCGACGCCGTCACCGCACGGGGGGTCATCGATCCCGCCGACTTCTTCGTCCACAACTGGGACCTGGTCACCGGCCGGTGATGCCCGTGCCGACCCATCCGCTCTCGCCCGGCTCCCCGGAGGACACCACCGAGATCCCCGCACCCCGCGCCCCGCCGGCCCGACAGGGAGGGACGCATCGCCCTGCTCGTGGAGCGCTGGAACACCACCCAGCGCAGCCTGGTCCACCGGCTCACCAACGGCTCCTCGGTGGTCGGCATGGTCTTCGGGCTGTTCGGCTTCTGGACCGCGCTGTCCCCCAGCCTCATCTCGAGGACCTGGTGGATGACCGCCCTCAACGTCGTGCTGTCCACCCTGTTCGCCTACGCGGTCGGCACCCTGGTCGGTTCGGCGGCCCGGTACCTCGCCCGGCTGATCGGCCTGGAGATCACCGCGTCGGCGCGAGCCGTGCGGATCCTGCGCTGGATCGGTGACGCCGTGCTGCTGCTGATCTCGGTGATCGTGTGGTTCTGGAGCCTCAACCAGCAGAGCGACGTCTCCCGCACCGTCCAGCTGCCCCGGGCGATCGTGTGGAACCAGACCCTCGGCGCCGGGGTCGGCCTGGCGGCCACCCTCGCCTGCATCGCCCTGGTCCGGGCCGTCCGGCACGGCGTCCTGCGGCTCTACGCCGGCCTGCACCGCTACATCACCCAGCCGGTGGCGGCCACCTCGGTGCTGGTCATCGGCCTGGTGATCGCTCTGATCGCCACCAACAACGTCATCGTCGGGAACCGCCGCGAACGCCGTCGCCCACCAGATGGGGACCCTCAACCAGAAGACCTTCGACGGCGCCCGCCCGCCCACCAGCGCCCTGCGCTCGGGCGGCCCGCAGTCCATGGAGACCTGGTCCAAGCTGGGCCGGGAGGGCCAGCGCTTCGTCAGCAACGGCCCCAGCGCCGCCGACATCTCAGCGGCCACCGGTCGCCCGGCGATCGATCCGATCCGCGTCTACGCCGGCCTGACCCCCGACCACAACCTCACCGAGGGCGCCGAGACCGTGCTGGCCGAACTCATCCGGACCCGCGCCTTCGACCGCAAGGTGCTGGTGCTGCACACCGCCACCGGAGCCGGCTGGGTCGAGGAGTGGTCGGTGGCCGCGGTCGAGTACCTCACCGGCGGCGACTGCGCCACCGCCACCATGCAGTACAGCTATCTCGGCAGCCCGGCGGCCTTCATGCTCGACCGCAGCTCCCCGCAGCAGGGCGGCAAGGCGCTGTTCGACATCGTCCACGCCTACTGGAGCACCCTCGACCCGGCGCACCGGCCCAAGCTCTACACCACCGGCGTCTCGCTGGGTTCCTACGGCGGCCAGGCGGCCTTCGGCTCGATCGGCGAGATGATGTCCCGGGTCGACGGGGCGGTCTGGGCGGGCACCCCCGGGTCCACGCCGACCTGGCGGGAGCTCACCGACTCGCGCCGCCAGGGCTCCCCCGAGATCGCGCCGGTCATCGACAACGGCTCGCACGTCCGCTTCGCGCCCTCCCCGCAGTTCCTCACCACCGACCGCTGGGGCAGCCCCTACGGGTCCTGGAAGTCTCCCCGGATCCTGTACCTGCAGCACTCCTCGGACCCGGTGGTGTGGTGGTCCCCCACCCTCATCTGGCAGGAGCCCGACTGGATCCGGGAGAGGGCCGGGGTGGACGTCAACCCGAGGATCTCCTGGACCCCCTGGTCGACCTTCTGGCAGATCACCGCGGACATGGCGATCTCGGTGGCGACCCCCGGCGGGCACGGGCACAGTTACCACGAAGAGATGGTCGACGCCTGGTCCCTGGTGCTCGGGGCCGACGCCTCGCAGGCCCGGATGGCACGGATCAAGGACGCGATCCCGAGGACCATCCGGGCCGGGAACTGAGCGCCGACGGCGGTCACCGCGGACAACTCACGGATTTCTTACAAGACGAACGGCTCTGAGACTGGCAAGGCTGTCCATCGGCCCTCATCTCGTAAGAAATCCGTGGATCGACTCCCCACACCCCGATGGTCCTACCGATCTCCTGCCCTGGAACAGACGCCAGGGCGCGCAGAAGGGCCCGCCCCCATGGGGGCGGGCCCTTCCAGAGACTCAGTGAGTCACTTGATCCGGAGGATCACTTGATGATCGTTGATCCGGAGGATCACTCAATCATTACTGATCCGGAGGATCACTTGATGATCTTCGTCACGCGACCGGCGCCAACGGTGTGGCCGCCCTCGCGGATGGCGAACTTCAGCTGCTCCTCCATGGCAATGGGGTGAATGAGCTGAACGGTCATCTCGGT
>JALCLH010000002.1 GCA_022647765.1 Acidipropionibacterium sp. | reverse complement strand
CGCTGGGCACCCACTTCGGGATGGCCACCGAGGACTCCGCGATCGTGGCTGCCGAGCTCGCCGAGCGCTGGGGAATCCCCAAGTGGCGGTTCGTGAACTCCGGCTCCGAGGCCACCATGGACGCCATCCGGATCGCCCGCGGCTTCACCGGCCGCGACACCGTGATGAAGATCTTCGGCTCCTACCACGGCCACCATGACACCGTGATGGTGAGCATCGGCGAGGACTACGACAAGATCGGGCCGCGCGAGCACCCGGCCTCCCTGGCCTACGGCGGCGGGATCCCCCAGGCCATCGTCGACATGACCATCCCGGTGCACTTCAACGACGCCGAGAACCTCGAGCGCCGGATCGTCGAGCTCGACGAGGAGGGCCGCAAGCCCGCCTGCCTCATCATGGAGGCCGCCATGATGAACCTCGGCGTGGTGCTGCCCGAGCCCGGATACCTCGAGGCCGTCCGCGAGATCACCCGGCGCCACGGCGTCGTCCTCATCTTCGACGAGGTGAAGACCGGCCTCACCCTGGCCGCCGGCGGGGCGACCGAGCGCTTCGGCGTCACCCCGGACATGGTGACCCTGGCCAAGACCCTCGGCGGCGGACTGCCCACCGGCGCCGTCGGCGGCTCCGACGAGGTGATGCGGGTGGTCGAGGATCAGACCGTCAACCAGGTCGGTACCTACTCGGGCAATCCGCTGGCGATGGCGGCCGCCCGGGCCTCGCTGGAGAAGGTGCTCACCCCGGCCGCCTATGAGCACCTGGAGCACCTCGAGAACCGGATCGTCACCGGTTGCCAGGGAGTCATCGACAGCTACGGGCTGCCCGGCTACGCGATCGGCGCCGGGGCCAAGGGCTGCGTCACCTTCGCCACCCGCAAGGTCGTCGACTACCCGACCTACAAGCAGTGCCAGGACCGCCCGGTCACCCAGCTGGCCTGGCTGTGGAATATGAATCGCGGCATCTACATGACGCCGGGGCGCGAGGAGGAGTGGACCCTGTCGGTGACCCACACCGACGCCGACATGGACCGCTATATCGGAGCCTTCGCCGAGCTGGCGGCCGCGATCACCGACAGCCCGGCGCCGAAAGGCTCGGCGCCGAAAGGCTCGGCCACCGGTACCGTCGCCCATGAAGCGGCCACCCCGGCCACCTCGGCCGCGACTGCCTGACGGCCACGAATCCCACGGTCCCGATCACTCCCGACACGCCATGAATCTGCGCTCCCGGCGCCGAAACGCGGTGTATCGGGAGTGATCGGGACCATCCGAAGAACTTGAGAGGACACATTGATGAGCGGATATGCAGTGATCAACCCGGCCACCGGCGAGACGGTCGAGGAGTTCCCCTTCCCCACCGAGGAGGAGCTGGAGTCCGTGCTGGCCACCGCCGCCGCGGCTCAGCGGGAGTGGGCGGCCAGGACCATCGCGGAGCGGGCCGCAGTGGTGAACCGGGCGGCTGCCCTGTTCACCGAGCGCAAGGCGGAGCTGGCCGAGATCATCGGCATCGAGATGGGCAAGCGCCTCTCCGAGGGGGTCGAGGAGGCGGAGTTCTCCGCGGACATCCTGGCCTACTACGCCGACCGCGCCGAGACCTTCTCGGCCGATCTCCCGCTGGAGGCCAACCCCGGCGACCGGGCCGTCGTGGAGCGCAAGCCCATCGGCGTGATCCTGGGCATCATGCCGTGGAACTTCCCCTACTACCAGGTCGCCCGGTTCGCGGCCCCCAACCTCATGGTGGGCAATGCGGTGATCGTCAAGCACGCCGAGATCTGCCCCCGTTCGGCGGCCGCCATCGAGCAGATCATGGTCGACGCCGGGCTCCCGGCCGGCCTGTACACCAACGTCTACGCCAGCCACGACCAGATCTCGACCATGATCGCCGACCGGCGCATCGCCGGGGTCTCGCTGACCGGTTCCGAGCGGGCCGGCCGGAAGGTCGCCGCCCAGGCCGGCGCCAACCTCAAGAAGGCCGTCCTGGAGCTGGGCGGATCCGACCCCTACATCGTCCTGGACACCGAGGACGTGACAGCCGCCGCCGACCTCGCCTGGAGCACCCGGATGTACAACACCGGCCAGGTCTGCAACGCCAACAAGCGCCTCATCGTGTTCGACGACATCTACGACGAGTTCGTGGCCGAGCTGGAAAGGCTGGCCACGCTCGAGACCCCGGGCGACTACACCTCTGACGATCCGTCGGTCTACCAGCCGCTGTCCTCCCGGAGGGCGGCCGAGGGACTCGCCGCCCAGCTCAAGGACGCCGCCGAGGCCGGGGCCCACATCGTCGGGGGCGAGCTCTCCGACCAGGGGGCCTACGTCTCCCCCGCCGTGGTCACCGGGATTCCGGTGGGCTCCGAGGTGTACTACCAGGAACTCTTCGGCCCGGTCGCGATCGTGTTCAAGGTGTCCTCGGACGCCGAGGCGGTCGAGCTGGCCAACAACACCCAGTTCGGTCTGGGCGCCTCGGTGTGGTCCACCGATCTGGAGCGCGCCGAGCGGGTCGGCGCCCAGCTGGACGCCGGCATGGTCCAGATCAACACCGCCGCCGGCGAGGGCGCCCAGATCCCCTTCGGCGGGGTGAAGAACTCGGGCTTCGGCAGGGAGCTGGGCCCGATCGGCATGGACGAGTTCGTCAACAAGCGCCTCTACTACGTGGGCGAGAAGGCCTGAGAGCGGGGAGAAAGCAACTCCCGACCAATTAAGGTGCGACACAAATACCCCAAAGGTGTGACCCAAATATCCCATCCGTGCAGTCCTGGGAATGGACTCATGGTCGTTTCGTCCACAATGGAGACCCCGATGATTCATCCACCGGAAAGCTGTTTCAGAATAGAGGCATGTCACAACCACTGAAGCTCAATGCTGCGAATCTGAGGCTGGCGATCAATGGTCTGCCCTTGCCGGCCGGCGACACGGCCACTGATATCGAGGCCGTCGCCCCGGTCCTGGCCCGTCAACGCGAGTTGCGCCGGGAACTGCCCGAGGCCCTGTGTCCCGCCGACCGGCGGATCCAGGGGTTCGTGGACCGCTACCTGGCCGCGGCCGGCGTCACCGATATCCACCCCCGGCTGCCTGAGACGACCCTGGTCCTCGACGAGCCCGGACTGGCCCGGACCCTGTCTTTGCCGGTGGATGCCGACGAGTTCGCCTCCGAGCTGGTGGAGAGTTTCCGGGTGGCCAACGGCGTCCTGCACAATCCCCGCAACGACCGGCGCACCACCGCCGGGGTGTTCCACATCGTCGAGGGCGGTCTGGCGATCCCCGACGACAAGAAGGCCGTCCCCGCAGCCGTGTTCGCCCGACTCCTCGAGTTGGCGTTCCGGGCCCCGGCGGCCGATACCTTGTTGCCCTACACCGCGACCCAGGATGCCGATCATCGGGCCCACACGTGGGTGTCGCTGCTGCTGCGCCCGATCGTGGTACCCGAGGTTCCCGGTCTGATCAGCGAGCGGCGGATGGAGACCCGGTTCTTCGCCCCCGGGGGGCTGGTCTCGAACCTGGACTTCGTGGAGGGGATCTTCGGCAACGCGGGGGATCCGCTGCTACCGGTCAACGACGCCGCCCTGGCGCCCGCGTCGTGGACCGGTCACACCGGCTGCGTGATCCTGGCCCCCCACCTCAACCATGTGACGAAGAAGGAACTCGGCCTGCCGCACATCGACGAGGCCACCGAGCGTCAGCGCCGCGACGGGATGTGCTGGGCCGACGAGTCCGAGTGCTACAACGAGGGCGCGCCGTTCAAACTGTGCGTGCGCGACGAGTCCGGGGTGATCCTCACGATCATCGCCGACAACTACTTCGGCTACTGCAAGAAGGAGGTCAAGACCCAGATCGGGTATTCGGCGAACCTGTTCGGGCTGGCCGAGGAGGAGCACTCGGGTGGGGCGCGGGCCTACACCGCCTACAACGAGGGCCTGGAGTACACCACCACGTCGGCGCCCGGGGATCCGAGCGTGGCGGAGGTCGTCGCGGCCAACCCCGGCCGGTTCGACCTGCACCTGGAGGGCTATGCGATCGACCGCGTCCTGGACGGTGTGGTGCTGGTCCCCGGCGATGCGACGTATTCGCTGTTGAAGGGCACCGTGGCCTGGGTCGGGCCCGCGGGCGTCGAGGAGTCCCTCACGTTGCGGGTGGATCATGAGTACTTGTCGCCGACCGGGACCCGGATGCGGGTCGAGCATTCCGAGATCGATCATCAGTGGGCCCTGATTCTGGTCGATGGGGCGTCGACGACTCTGCACAAGCAGTGCACGGTCTCCGGTGGGGGCAAGTCGGAGATCTCCAAGGCGATCTCCGACGCGTTCCTTCCCGGCAGCGCGTACAGCCCCGACTTCGCCGCGGACATGGCCGCGGTCGATGCGATCCTGCACCGGGACTACTCGATGCGGTTCGCCGATCCGGGCCCTGGCGGGTACCGATCATCGGGCGATCCTGTCGCGATCGCGGTCGGTGGGCTCGGTGATCAAGTTGTTGACGGTCTCCGATGATTTCACCGACGAGTACAACGCGTGGGTGGCGTCGATCCCGCAGTTCCGCAAGGAGCTCGTGTTCACCATCAAGCGGTACTACAAGCCCGAGTGGGGGCACTGATTGGGCGTCGCATTTCTCGGTGTCGCCGACCAACGGGCGCCATGGCACGATGGTGCGCCTGGACGGGGAGAAGATCCGCGTCGATATGCTGCGGGTCGGTTTCGACGAGAACGGGGCGTGGCGGCTGTTCACGCCTGCGTCACGATTACGCCCCCGATGTGAAGGTGCAGACCGAGGACGACATGACGGCCTCGGCCGTGGTCCCCGCCGGACTCACCGTGGGACCCGAGAGTCTGTCGCGCAAGGTGGTGGCCAATTGCGAGGCCCTGTTGTTCCAGCGTCCCCGATGATGCGATCTATCGGGGCTATGATCGCCAGACCGAGCGCGATATGGCCGGGCGGGGGTTGTTCATCTCGAACTATCAGCCGTTGACCCGCGCTGATGTGGCGGCGATGCGTGATGATGTGGTGGAGTTCTCGAAGTTCTCGGCGCCGATGCGCCGGTTCCTCTCCGAGTTCGCCGACTCCGACCCCGCGAAGGGTCCCGACGTATGTGGTCTCGAGTGCGGATCCGCGTCTGATCGGCGGGGTGCGGTCGAAGAATCCGCGGTATCTGCAGGTGCGTCCCCGATATCTCGGATCCGCGGGCGACTCAGATCGCGGATCTGGCGTCGCATCTGTATCACCGCAGGCCGGTCGATCAGAGGCTGCCGCTGCCGGTGGACATCGTGGCCGGCGGGCCGGCGGAACAATCCTCCCGAGGACACGATTCCGGCGCTGTGTGCTTACAATCCGTTGCATTACATGGAGTTGCCGGAGTTGTTCATGGAGTTCATCTCCTCGATGACCGGCAAGAGTCCCTCGACCACGGGTGCGGGTTCGGAGGGGGCGCTCACCAAGGCTCCGTTCAACGCGCTGCCGGCGGTGTTTGATCTGAATTCGTCGTTCCTGTCGTTCGTGTTGTGCGGGTATGACGGGTGGTTGTCCTCGGCGGGGTGTATCGGTCCGAGGGTGCAGGTGGCCCACGACATCTCGCTGCTGGTCCCCGAACTGTTCTCGAGGATGAGCCCGGGCGAGCGGGACGCGGGGGCGTTGATCGCCGGGGGGTATTTGGAGAAGTTGGTCGATTACGAGTTCGAGGGCGAGATGATCCCGGCGTCGCGGTTGGGGTATCGGATGACTGGGAAGTTCATGAGGATGTTCTTCGGGCGGATCTTCCTGCACCCGGACACGATCTTCACCCCGGAGATGCTGCGCCCGGAGTTGCAGGATCCGCGGGTGTTCGCGGATTCGGTGCGGGTCATCGCGGCGACTCATGCCCGGGTCGCCAAGGCCTACTTCGATGATGGGACGGTCGGGTTGGCGGTGCCGCCGATCCGGGCCCTGTTGGAGATCATGGCCCACGGCGCCTCTGCGGAGGGGTGGACGTTGGAGTCTGCGGAGTTGCGGGGGATGTTCACCCGGGAGTCGGTGCTGGCCGCCGACTGGTATGCGGCCCGGTTGGATGCCAAGCAGGCCGAGGATGTTCGTCGGTGTGAGGCGGCGTTGGCTCATCTTCAGGAGTTCATCGAGGATCCGCGCAATGAGTTGGCGGTCGCTGAGATCGGCGCCGGTCAGCGGGTGGTGGAGGTTCGGGCGTATCTGGAGAAGGTGTCCGCGCCGTCGTATCGGCAGTTGCTGGTGGGGACTCTGGGACGCCAGGCCGAGTTCCGCCTCTGAGAGAGTCGGGAGCCCGGGTCGGGGCGCCGAGTCTCGCCCGATGACCTCCCGGTCCATCCTGACCCGGCATGTCTTGACGCCGCAACCACTACCCGCCATTACCCGCCATCATTCGAGACGGCGTCTCGGATGATGGCGGGTAGTGGTCTCCGGAGGTCCCCGCGTCTACGATGTCGGTGCCTGTGGTTCCGTCTCCCCGCACTGCCGGGGAGACGGAGGCAAGAGGGAATCCGGTACGGACCGGTCCAGGACCACCTGGGCCTCCTCCCAAGCCGGAGCTGCCCCCGCAGCGGTATCAGGAAACGACGACGGCAGAAGCCGATTGGCCAGCAGGCCAATCGGCCGACAAGCACTGTGCGCACCGCATGGGAAGCGCTGTTCAGAAAGTGCGACGAGGGGAATGGCCGAACAGGCCAGGCCCGTCGGAGCGCTCTCGTAGGAACCCGGCCCGACCGAGTACTCGGCACTGAAGTACGAAGTACTGAGAATCCGGCAGAGCCGAAATGTCCTGGAGCCCGAAGACCTGCCACCGGCCGGACGCCGTCATTGGCACGCGTCCGCCCACATCGGCTCGCGAGGAGAGACGCCCATGACACCTACCACCACTCTGCCTGCTTCACCTGTGCCCGCTGCACCCAGGCCCACCCGCACCCCCATCGGCTCCACCGTCCTCGGCTACCCGAGGATCGGCCCGAACCGGGAGCTCAAGCGGGCCCTCGAGTCCTACTGGGCCGGGCACATCAACCGCGAGGAACTGGAGAAGACCGCCGCACAGCTGCGCGCCGACACCTGGCAGGAGCTGGCGGACGCCGGGCTCGGCCAGCTGCCCTCCAACACCTTCTCCTACTACGACCAGATGCTCGACACCGCCGTGCTGGTGGGCGCCATCCCGCAGCGCTACCGGGATCTCGGCGGTGACCCCCTCGACACCTACTTCGCCGCGGCCCGCGGCCAGGGCGGCGTCGGCCCGCTCGAGATGACGAAGTGGTTCGACACGAACTACCACTACCTGGTCCCCGAGATCGGCCCGGACACCGCCTTTCGGCTGGACGCCGCCAAGCCACTGGCCGAGATCGCGGAGGCACTGGCGCTCGGCCACTCCACCCGTCCGGTGATCATCGGGCCCGCCACCTTCCTGCTGCTCGCCAAGCCGGTCGACGCCCCCGAGGGATTCACCCCCTTCGATCGGCTCGACGACCTGCTGCCGGTTTACGAGGAGCTGCTCGGCCGGTTCGCCGAGGCCGGCGCCGAATGGGTCCAGCTCGACGAGCCGGCCTTCGTCACCGACCGGAGCGACGATGAGATCGCCGCCCTGGGCCGCGCCTACCGGCGTCTGACCGCCGTCGAGCACCGCCCGGCGATCCTGGCAGCCTCCTACTTCGGCCACCTCGGACCGGCCCTTCCCGCCCTCGTCGCGGCCGGCGTCGAGGGAGTCGCCGTCGACCTGGTCTCCGGGTCCGGAACCGACCCGCTGTCCGGAATCTCGGGGCTGGTGGGCGTCCCGGGGCTGGCCAACATCACCGTGGCGGCCGGGATCGTCGACGGGCGCAATGTCTGGCGCACCGATCTGGAGCCGGCCCTCAGATTCCTGGGCGTCCTGCTCGGCCTGGCCGGCGAGGTCGCCGTCTCCACCTCCTGCTCCCTGCTCCACGTCCCCTACGACGTCGGGGCCGAGACCGGGTTGGACGCCGACCTGCGGTCCTGGCTGTCCTTCGCCCGGCAGAAGGTCGACGAGGTGGTCACCCTGGCCCGCGGGCTGAAGGAGGGGCGTCCCGCGGTGGCCGCCGAGATCGCCACCGCAACCGGCCTGCTGGCCAGCCGCGCGGCCTCCCCGGCCGTCGTCAACCCCGCCGTGCGCGACCGTGCCGCCGCCGTCACCCCCGCCGACCAGAGGCGCGGACCGTATGCCGCCCGGGCGGCCGCCCAGAAGGCGCGGCTCGATCTGCCCCGGCTGCCGACCACCACCATCGGCTCCTTCCCGCAGACCGCCGCGGTGCGCCTGGCCCGCGCCGACCTGCGGGCCGGCCGGATCGACGAGGCCGCCTACCGGGCCCGGATGGAGGCCGAGATCGAGCGCGTCATCCGGCTGCAGGAGCAGCTCGGACTGGACGTTCTGGTGCACGGCGAGCCCGAGCGCAACGACATGGTGCAGTACTTCGCCGAGCACCTCGACGGATTCGCCAGCACCGCCAGGGGCTGGGTGCAGTCCTACGGCTCGCGGTGCGTCCGCCCGCCGATCCTGTTCGGCGACGTCAGCCGTCCCAGGCCGATCACGGTGAGCTGGTGGGAGTACGCCCAGTCGCTCACCGGGCGCCCGGTGAAGGGGATGCTGACCGGTCCGGTGACCATTCTGGCCTGGTCCTTCGTGCGCGACGACCAGCCCCTGGACGCCACCGCCCGCCAGGTCGCGCTGGCCATCCGCGACGAGGCGGGCGATCTGGAGAGAGCCGGGGCCGCGATCATCCAGGTCGACGAGCCGGCCCTTCGGGAGCTGCTGCCGCTGCGCACCGCCGACCAGCCGGACTACCTGGAATGGTCGGTGGGAGCCTTCCGGCTGGCCACCTCCGGGGTCGCCGACAACACCCAGATCCACACCCACCTGTGCTACTCCGAGTTTGGCCAGATTCTCGACGCCATCGACGGTCTGGACGCCGACGTCACCAGCATCGAGGCCGCCCGTTCCCACATGGAGGTGATCCCCCAGATCGCCGCCTCCGGATTCGCCCGCGGCATCGGGCCCGGCGTCTACGACATCCACTCCCCCCGAGTGCCCACGGCCGACGAGATCGAGTCCCTGCTGCTCACCGCCCTCACCGCGGTGCCCACCCTGCGGCTCTGGGTGAACCCGGACTGCGGGCTGAAGACCCGCAGCTACCGCGAGGTGAAGCCCGCACTGCAGGCGATGGTGGAGGCCGCCATCCGGGTCGGCGGCTGAGCCGGACACCCCCGAGGGCTTCGCGTTCGCTGAGCGCTAACCTCCCATTTCCACGACATATAGCAGGATGACGCCGGGTATACCACTACATATAGTGGACGCCGTACGTTGATCCCCCGGCCGGGCGATGCTGATCGTTCAGCCGCCCGGCCCGGGGCCGACCCAGATCACAGGAGCCGATATGAGCGCCGAAACCACCACCATCCGCGTCCGCAAGCGCGACGGATCGCTGGCCCCCTACGACGGCGCCGAGGTGGCCCGCTCCATCCAGGACGCCGCCCGCGGCCTCGACCAGGAGATCGCCCGCGCCACCCAGATCCAGTCCGAGGTGGAGATCACCCTCTTCGACGAGATGACCACCGACGAGCTGGACGAGGCCGTCATCCAGGTTGCCCTGGGCAACGTCAAGGACGACCCGGCCTACGACACCATCGCCGCCCGGCTGCTCATCAAGCGGCTCTACAAGGCGGTCTTCGGCGACACCAGCGACCTCTTCGGCGACGGCTCCCCGGACACCATCCGGCTGCTGCACCGCGGCGTCTTCCCCACCTTCGTCGAGCACCAGGTCCGCGACGGCGTCCTCGACACCCGGCTGGCGGAGATCTTCGACCTCGACGAGCTCGCCGCGGCCCTCGACCCGGCGCGAGACGACCTGCTGCACTATGTCGGCGTCCAGACCATGCTGACCCGCTACCTGCTCACCACCCCCGAACGGCGCGCCCTGGAGGTGCCGCAGTTCTTCTGGATGCGGGTCGCGATGGGGCTGAGCCTCAACGAGCCCGACCCGACCGCCACCGCCCTGACCACCTACCGGGCGATCAGCACCCTGCACTACCTGCCCGCCGGCTCCACCCTGGTCAACGCCGGCACCCGCTACGCCCAGCTCTCCAACTGCTTCGTGCTGCAGATGGAGGACGACATCGAGCACATCGCCAAGACCATCCGCGACGTCATGTGGATCACCAAGGGCACCGGCGGGATCGGACTGTCGGTGTCGAAACTGCGCAGCGAGGGCTCCCCGATCCACTCCAACAACACGGCGTCCACCGGCCCGATCCCCTTCATGCACACCATCGACTCGACGCTGCGCGCGGTCTCCCGGGGCGGCAAGAAGCTCGGCGCGCTGTGCTTCTACATGGAGAACTGGCACTTGGACTTCCCGGCCTTCCTCGATCTGCGGCAGAACTCCGGCGACCCCTACCGGCGCACCCGCACCGCCGACACCGCGGTGTGGATCTCCGACGAGTTCATGACGCGCGTCGCCGACGACCAGGACTGGTACCTCTTCGATCCGCTCGAGGTGCCCGATCTCACCGAGCTCACCGGCTCCGCCTTCTCGCAGCGCTATCGGCAGTACGCGGCGGACGCCGAGGCCGGCCGGATCCACCGGTTCCGGAAGGTCCGCGCCCGCGAGCAGTACCGGGCCATCCTCACCAGCCTGCAGACGTCGTCCCACCCGTGGTTGACCTGGAAGGATTCGATCAACACCCGGGCGCTGAACTCCAACACCGGCACCATCCACTCCTCCAACCTGTGCACCGAGATCTGCCTGCCGCAGGACCGCGAGAACACCGCGGTGTGCAATCTGGCCTCGATCAACCTGCCCCGGCACCTGGTCGGCGCGCGGGGCCACGGGGAGGTCCGGGTCGACTGGGAGGAGCTGGCCGCCAGCGTGCGCACCGCGATCCGCCAGCTCGACAATCTGGTCGACATCACCGTCTCGACCGTCGAGGAGGCCGAGCACTCCAACTCCGAGTGCCGGGCCATCGGCCTGGGCGTGATGGGGATGACCGACGTCTTCGAGCGGTTCGGCCTCGCCTACGACTCCCCCGAGGCCTGCGACATGGCCGACCGGCTGGTCGAGTTCGTCAGCTGGCACGCCATCGACGCCTCCGCCGACCTGTCCCGGGAGCGCGGCCCCTACCCGGCCTTCGTCGGCTCGGGATGGTCGCGCGGCATGGTGCCGGTCGACACGCTGGACCTCCTGGCGGCCGACCGCGGGGTGGAGGTCGACGTGGACCGGGTCTCCCGGATGGACTGGGACGCGCTGCGCACCAAGGTCCGCGGCGGGATGCGCAACGCCACCGTGATGGCGATCGCCCCGACCGCCTCGATCGGCCTGGTGGCCGGCACCACTCCCGGACTGGACCCCCAGTTCAGCCAGATGTTCAGCCGGGCGACGTCGTCGGGCAAGTTCCTGGAGATCAACCGGAACCTGGTCGCCGACCTCACCGAGCTCGGCCTGTGGGAATCGGCCCGCGGCGAGCTGCTGCGCGCCCAGGGGGATCTGAGCCGGGTGCCCGGGGTGCCGGACCGGCTCAAGGAGATCTACCGGACGAGCTTCCAGCTCGATCCGCAGGCCTTCCTGCGGGTCGCCGCACGCGCCCAGAAGTGGGTGGATCAGGCGATCAGCCGCAATATCTATCTGGCCGATCGGAACCTGTCGACCATGGAGGATCTCTACGCGGCGGCCTGGCGGATGGGCGTCAAGACCACCTATTACCTGCACATGCTGCCCCGGCACACCGCCGAGCAGTCGACCGTGGCGGTGAACAAGGCCGCCGCGATCTCGGGGGATGGCGGCGGTCGGCGGCGCGGTTTCGGGGCCCGCCGAGGCTCCGGCGTACAGATGGAACGGCCCGGCTTCGGCGCCCGGATGGGGGTGACGCCATCAGCCCCGGCGAGTGCCGAGGTGCCGGCCGTGCTGCCGGCCGTGCCCGGTGCCGCTCCGAACTCCATATCGACGTCCGCACCGATCCCCGCCGTGACTCCTACTGCGTCCCCCCAGGCCGCCGCCCCGGCTCCGGAGCCCGCTGCACTCGAGGTGGAGATCGTCGACGGGGCCGCCTGCCCGATCGACCCGATCGAGCGGCTGCAGTGCGAGTCCTGCCAGTAGGGCCGGATCCGGTCGCGGCGAATCTTGCCGGGGAGGAGTGCCGGCGCAGCTCTCCCCGGCCCCGCCTGCCACGGCGTCCCCACATCTGTTCACACAATCTGTTCACACACGTCTTGAAGGAATGATCATGCCCACCACCTCCATTCTCGGATCCGGTATTCAGGAGGGCCTGCTGCTCAAGCCGGTCAGCTATCCCTGGGCCTACGAGCTGTACAATCAGGCGGTCGCCAACACCTGGTTCCCCAACGAGATCCAGCTCGGCGAGGACCTGGCCGATTTCGCCCGGATGAGCGAGGACGAGCATCACGCCCTCACCCATCTGATGAGCTATTTCAATCCCAACGAGCTGCTGGTCAACAAGGCCCTGGCCTTCGGCGTCTACCCCTATGTGAATGCCGCCGAGTGCCATCTCTACCTGGCCAAGCAGATGTGGGAGGAGGCCAACCACTGCATGGCCTTCGAGTACGTCCTGGAGACCTTCCCGATCGACCGCGAGAAGGCCTACCGCTCGCATGTCGACGTGCCGTCGATGGCAGCCAAGGAGGAGTTCGAGTTCCACTACATCCGGCGGATGGCCGAGCAGACCCTCGATATCACCACCATCGAGGGAAAGCAGGATTTCGTGCGCAACCTGGTGGCCTACAACGTCATCCTGGAGGGGATCTGGTTCTACTCCGGATTCATGGCGGCGCTGTCCTTCCGGCAGCGGAACCTGCTGAGGAATTTCGGCTCCCTCATCGACTGGATCGTCCGCGACGAGAGTCTGCACCTGAAATTCGGGATGAATCTCATCCTGACGGTTCTCGACGAGAATCCGGAGATCGCCACCCCGGAGTTCTCCGAGGAGATCCGCACCACGATCGTCGACTCGGTGGCCATGGAGGAGCGCTACAACCGCGACATGCTGCCCAACGGGATCCTCGGGCTCAACGCCGACTACATCAACGACTACGTCAAATACCTGGCCGACCGGCGGCTGGAGGAGCTCGGCTTCGAGACCGAGTTCAACGTCGCCAACCCGGCGAAGTGGATGGCGACCGCCAACGACACCCTGGAGCTGGTGAACTTCTTCGAGGCCACCAACACGTCGTACGAGGTCAACGCAAGGGCCTGATCACAGGAGCCCCAACCCCTCACGACCCTGTCGTGGCCGGCCGCTCGGCCAAGAGCTGCGCGGCCCCTTGGAGATGATGCTCGAGGATGGCCGTCTGCGGGGACCGATATCGGATGAGGGATTCCATCACCGCAAGTTCAGCGGCGAGATTCCTGGCGAAGATTGGTTCATGATGGGCGATTCGATTCCGTAGAGCACGAATGATGCCCAGATTCTGCCGAATGGTGTTTCGCAACTCGGCAGGTGCCATGCGTGGTACCTCTGGGAATTGACCAGCGATATGGGGAATCCACAGTCGGCCGTCGTGACGAGAGGTGAACATTTTCTCCCAGAACACGAATCGTAGTTCAGCAATGACCTTGCCTGTACTTCCTTGACGACTGCGTACAGCCTGGAGATCTCTTCTGGGACTGTAGTCGGGACGTCGTCCGGCGGGAAGACTCCGCTCGAACGTGGAATCCCAAGGCCAGTCTGGTCCGTAGACCAAGGACAGGGTTTCATCAACGGCGTTGCGCACCGTGATCTCGGCGAAATGAGCAGGCACCATGAATGCCGCAGAGACTTTGGCGTTCCACCCATATAGCGTGATCGCACGGTCAAGATCCCCTCCGGTGGCCCGCAGGTAGGTCGACACTCGTGCGGCCGACAGCGCGTGGAGAATCTCCCTTGAGGGCTGCTTGTCATCAGACATCGTGCCAAGTATCCTATAAGTACGAGCCGTGGGACTTGCGGGCACATCGCCTCCCCCCGCGGACACAGGACTAGAAGGGGATCCGCGTGAGCGGATCCCCTTCTAGCCTCGATCTTTCATCGGTCGGGGCCGGTCATCGCCCGACGGCCGTGCCGCCGGTAATACGCCCGATTCTGCCAGAAGAACATGACGATCCGCCGCATCACGCTGCGGGGGTCGGGCGGTCCACACCGAAGGTCTCCAGGTCGAAGGCGAACAGAAGCCAGGCCGACGACCTACCCGGCCGGGGCCGGCAGCCCGCGCATCGCGAGCACCGCCCCCACGACCGTGGCCGCCCAGCGATGCCGGTCCGAAATGTGCAACACCACCCGCCGCCCACTCCGGGCGATCGTCGCCGGCACCACGAACAGCCGGTGCCGCAGCTTCTTCGGCTCCCAGCGTCGTGGTGCTGATTCGGGGTGGGCCAGCAGTCCCGTCCACGCCAACAGATCGGCGGCCATCGCCACGATCTGGCACCAGATCCGGTTCTGCTGTGTGTGATCAACTGTTTGTAGGCCGGTTGAGCAGGAGAGTCCGGCCAATACAGAGCAGAGGCAGGTTCGCCAGGCCCGTGTCCTTCGCAGTGCGGATCCGGTCCTCACACCGGGCCCGCCGACGATGCCGCACCTCCAAATCCGGCAACTGGCCCTTCGTCGCATTCGTGGCGAACGCGGTCAACCGGTACCCGTCCACATCATCGAACCGCAGCTCAGCCCCCGCATCGGGATACTCGCGGCGCACGATGACCCGCATCCCCGCAGGCCACCCCGAAAGGTCCAGCAGCCCGGTGAACTCGGCGACGTCGGCCCCCTCACGCACCTGGCCATCGCTGGTGTAGGCCGGGGTCCACACCTCTTCGGGGATCTTCTCGGACAACTGCGGGGTGTCCATCGGCAGGGTGAACCCCACCGAATAGGAGACCCGCCGGCGCACCAGCTCGTTCAGTGTCTCGTGGGTCGATCCGGCCCCATCGATGCGGACCAGGACCTTCCGGCCGGGCCGCGAGCCGACTCCGGCCTGGTCCAGGGCCGGCCCGGATCACGGTGGTGTGGTCGGCGGCCGGTGTTCGACCCGGCGTTGCCCGGACGCAGCATCACCGCAGCCATCTCCCCGGAGCCGGCCGCTCCGTGGTCGATGAACGCGCACAACGGGTGGTGCCCGTAGCCCTTCTTGAACGTGGGGGCGGCCTCCTGTTTGTCCGAATGGGCGGTGACCAGGGTCGCGTCCACATCGATGATCAACGGATCGGCCGCTGAGATCCCGGCGTTCGGGGCATGGGGCCCGGCCAGGGCCCACACGCGGGCTCGGGCGGCCTTCCGGGCGCGGCTGATGGCTTTCTCGGCGCGCTCGGCGTTGTCGCCGAGCAGGGCGATGAGTCGGGAGACGGTGGGGTCGGAGGCCACCGGCCCGTAGAGGCCGGGTTCGGCGCGGACCTCGGCGAGGTCGGACAGGCAGTCCCCGCCCAGAGCCACCGACAGGGCCAGGTCGCAGACGATCGAGTTATTGTCAAATCCTGTGGATGAGGGGTCTTACGCGGCGTGACTTTCAGGACTCGCTGACAAGGCCCCCGAGCCCATGTCAGCGGGCTCGGCATCAGGACGCTCCACACGCACCCCATCATGGAACTCGACCCCGGCCCGCACCAATGCCACCAACTCCGGCCCGGTGATCCTGCGCCACCGCGCCTGAGCCGACTCGATCAACTTGAACGCCATCGCCACTCCCGCATCCCGAGACCCCGGCCCCTTCGTCGCATGGGTGCGCAGCCGCACCGTCGCGAACGTGGACTCGATCGGGTTCGTGGTCTTCAGATGCGCCCAGTGCTCAGCCGGGAAATCATAGAACGCCAGCAGGTCCTCCAGATCCCCAGTGATCTTCGCAGCGGCCTTGGGCCACTTCACCCCGTAGGTCCTGGCGAAGGCCCTGGCCGCAGCGCGGGCATGATCCTTGCCGGACGCATTCCAGATCTCGGCCATCGCCTTCTTCGCACCCGGATGCTGGGACTTCGGCAGACTGGCCAGCACGTTGCGGGTCTTATGAACCGTGCACCTCTGAGCGCGGGTGGACGCGAACACCTGGCCCAGCGCGTCCCAGAACCCCAGCGCCCCGTCCCCCACCGCCAGCACGGGATCCCTCATCCCGCGACGCCGGCAATCCCGCAGCAGATCCGCCCACGACTCCGAGGACTCCCTGAACCCCTCCTGGAGCCCGATGAGCTCCTTGGTGCCATCGGCCCGGACCCCGATCATCACCAGCAAGCACGTGCGCTCATCGGCCAGCCGCACGTTGAACCACACCCCGTCGACCCACATGTACACGTAGTCGACCCCGTGCAGGTCCCGATCCTGGAAGGTCTTGGCCTCCTGTTGCCATGTCGTGGTCGTGCGCTGGATCACCGCCGGCGACAGGCCGGCGTCGCTACCGAGGAACTGGCGCAGGGCCGGGGCGAAGTCATTGGTCGACAGGCCGTGGAGATACAGCAGTGGCAGGACCTCGGCGATCTTGGGGGACGTGCGGGCCCAGGCCGGCAGGATCGAACTGGCGAAGCGGTGCCGCCGGCCGTTCTCATCGTGTCTGCGGTCGTTGACCCGGGGGGCGCGGACCTCGATCGCTCCGGCGCTGGTGGTCACGGTGCGCGGCTGGTGGTGGCCGTTGCGCACGACCAGGCGGTGGCCCTGATCGTCCAGGTCGCCGGTGTGCGCGGCGATGTAGGCGTCGACCTCGGCCTGGAGAGCTGCGGCGAGCATGCGGCGGGCGCCTTCGCGGACAAGATCGTCGAGCAGGTTGGCGCTGTCGCCTGTTCGGGTCAGGAGGTCGGCCACGGGCTCGGGCTGGTCGGTTATGGTGGGCATTGGGCGTGCCTTCCCGGACCAGCGCGCCAACGCCGGTCCTGATCAGATGACTTCTTCGGTCGGATTCTGCCCGGGAGGGTACGCCTCCAGCGTCCCGTTCTCCCGGGGCCTCATCCACAGGTTCTGATCATTGCTCCAGACGATCTTGCCCGGATCATGGGTGGCCAAGGGCTTCGCCCACCGGGACAGCGCCATCGAGAGCTCGCGGTCCAGCCCGGCGGCGCGGATGGTCTCGGTCAGCAGGATGCCCCCGGCCTGGCCGACGGCGGGGATGGTGGCGGTGTCGATGTGGAGGCGGGGGTACGAGCCGGTAGTCTTCATCGTGAAGGTGCTCCTCGTCTTGACGGACAGTGACTCTTTAGCAAGCCCTATCCTGCCAAGTCAGGAGCACCTTCATCTACTCTTGGGCGAGGGCCCGGGCACTCAACGATGAAATACCCAGGCTAGCATCCTGAGGAGGTGTCGGGGGCGATGCCGTCGCAGATCGAGTGGCTGGTTTGTTGACCCGGGCCCGGGGGCGTGTCGATACGCTGGCGGGGGTTCGGGTTGAAGGGGAGTGCGCTGGTGGCGAAGGTCAGGACGATCCAGGATGTGATCGCCGAGTTCGGCGATGAGCCGTCGCCGGTGGTGCGGGGTACTCGGTTCGAGGAGTTGATGGCCGGCTATTTCGCCGCCGATGCCATGTTGGCTGCGACCTATGACGTGGTGTGTCGCTGGCCTGAGTGGTCGCACAACCAGGGCACTCATGACACGGGTATCGATCTGGTGGCCCGTAATCGCCAGACCGGGGGGTGGACGGCGATCCAGTGCAAGTTCTACAACCCCACGCATTCGTTGCAGAAGGGCGATATTGATTCGTTCTTCACTGCGTCGGGCAAGTCCTGGGACGGTGTCCGGTTTGATGACCGGATCATCGTCTCGACCACTGACCGGTGGTCGCGTCATGCTGAGGATGCCCTGGTTGCTCAGACGATCCCGGTGCAGCGGATCGGGATGGCTGATATCGCCGAGTCGCGGGTGGATTGGATGTTCCACGCCGAGGACCCGTTGGGGTTCACCGCGCGGAAGGCGGTCCGGTTCGGGCTGCGGCCTCATCAGAAGGAGGCCATTGATGCCATCCAGGCCGGTTTCGCCTCCCATGATCGGGGTCAGTGGGTCTCGGCGTGCGGGACGGGTAAGACGTTCACCTCGTTGAAGCTGGCCGAGCGGCGGTGTGCCGACAATGACGGGCATTTGAAGGTGTTGTTCCTGGCGCCGTCGATCTCTTTGGTGTCTCAGAGTCTGCGGGAGTGGATGACGCAGTCCCAGACCCCGATTCGTCCGCTGGTGGTGTGTTCGGACACCAAGGCGGGACGTCAGGCCGAGGACATCACCGTTCATGATATTCCGGTGCCGACGACCGATCCGGACCGGCTGGTCGCCGAGATGGCGGATGGGGGGCGGCGGGGCCGGCAGATGACGGTGATCTTCTCGACGTACCAGTCCATCGACGTGGTGGCCCGG
The DNA here is from genome assembly GCA_022647765.1 of Acidipropionibacterium sp. Classification (GTDB taxonomy): domain Bacteria; phylum Actinomycetota; class Actinomycetes; order Propionibacteriales; family Propionibacteriaceae; genus Acidipropionibacterium. Next base: position 365,521 of record JALCLH010000002.1, on the reverse strand, counting down.
GCGCAGAAGATGTCGGGGGCGGCGCCGTTTGATCTGGTGTTGTGTGATGAGGCTCATCGGACCACCGGTGTCACGTTGTCGGGGGATGCCGGGGAGTCGGCGTTCATCAGGGTTCATGACAACACGTATCTGCCGGCGGTCAAGCGGCTGTACATGACCGCGACTCCGCGGATCTATGGCACCGAGGTCAAGAAGAAGGCCGATGATGCGTCGGCGGTGCTGACCTCGATGGATGATGAGGCGCTGTTCGGGCCGGTGTTCCACCGGTTGGGGTTCGGGCAGGCCGTGGAGCGGGGCCTGTTGTCTGACTACAAGGTCATGATCCTGGCGGTCGCCGATGATGTCATCGACCCGGTGATGCAGGCGAGTCTGGCCGGCCAGGGTCACGAGTTGAGTCTGGATGAGGCCGCCAAGATCGTGGGATGTTGGAACGGGCTGGCCAAACGCACCACCGATCGGGACTTCGGCGGTCATCCGGCACCCATGCAGCGGGCGGTGGCGTTCGCCTCCACGATCAAGGCGTCCAAGGCGTTCGCCGCCGGGCTGCCGCAGGTCATCGACCAGGCCGTGGTCGACAACGACATCCTGTCGGTGGATGCCCATCATGTTGACGGGACGATGAATGCGTTGGCGCGTGCCGACGAGTTGGCCTGGTTGAAGGCCCCGATCCCGCCGGGGGAGTGTCGGATCCTCTCGAATGCCCGATGCCTGTCGGAGGGGGTCGATGTGCCGGCCCTGGATGCGGTGTTGTTCCTGTCCCCGCGTAACTCCCTGGTCGATGTGGTCCAGTCGGTGGGCCGGGTGATGCGCAAGGCCCCGGGCAAGGAGTACGGCTATGTGATCTTGCCGGTGGCGATCGCCGCCGACGAGGAGCCCGCGGTGGCGTTGGGCGACAACAAGCGGTTCAGGGTTGTGTGGGATGTGCTCAATGCGTTGCGGGCCCATGATGATCGGTTCGAGGCGATGATCAACACCATCGACCTGGACCACAGCACGGGTGGCAAGGTGACGATCGATGTCTTCGAGACCGGGGCGGACCGTCGTGGGGCCGAGGCCGATGAGGACCATCGCGGCGCCGAGCAGGCCACCAACCCGTATGCCGGGGTCCAGCCGCTGCTGGTGGGTTCGGACCTGTGGCGTGACTCGATCCTGGCCCGGATCGTCAAGAAGTGCGGTCAGCGGGAGTACTGGGACACCTGGGCCGATGATGTTGTCACGATTCATGCCAACCAGGTCCGCCGTATTACCGCGGTCCTGGCTCGGGCTCGCGCCGACGGAGCCCCGATCGCCGACCAGTTCCGGTTGTTCGCCGAGGGTCTGCGGGCCAACCTCAACGAGTCGGTCGATGATGCCCAGGCCATCGACATGTTGTCCCAGCACCTGATCACCCGGCCCGTGTTCGAGGCGCTGTTTCCGAGCGGGTCGTTTGCCCGCCGTAATCCCGTCTCGATCACGATGGGCCGGATGACTGCAGCTTTGGCCGGTTACGGTCTGGATGCCGAGACCGCGGGTCTGGGCCGGTTCTACGAGTCGGTGCGGCGTCGTGCCGCCCAAATCCGCACCCCCGAGGGCCGCCAGTCGGTGATCCACCAGCTGTACGAGCAGTTCTTCGGTAAGGCGTTTCCCGCCCTGTCGGCCTCCCTGGGGGTGGTATACACCCCGGTGCCGATCGTCGACTTCATCGTGCGGGCCGCCGACCAGGTGTGCCGTGATCAGTTCGGCTACGGGATCACCGATCCTGGGGTCCATGTGCTGGACCCGTTTACCGGCACGGGCACGTTCATCGTCCGACTGTTGGAGTCGGGCATCATTGCCCCGGCTGATCTGGTGCGCAAGTACAGCGGCGAGTTGTGGGCCAACGAGTACATGCTGCTGGCCTACTACATCGCGGCAGTCAACATCGAGACCACGTTCCAGGCGCTGATCGCCGCACAGCACCCCGACGACGAACCCGACTATGTGCCGTTTCCGGGTGTGACGTTGACCGACACGTTCCAGATCACCGAGGACGGTGACCGGGCCGACACGAGCCTGATCCCGGTCAACAACCAGCGCATCGAGGCCCAGCTGGCCGCCCCGATCAAGGTCATCGTCGGCAACCCTCCCTACAGTACTGGGCAGACCTCGGCCAACGACAACAACGCCAACCTGTCCTACCCCACCTTGGACGCTCGGATCGCCGAGACGTACGCGAAGCTGTCGAGTGGGACGAACAAGAACAGTCTCTACGACTCCTACATCCGCGCGTTCCGGTGGGCCACCGACCGGCTGGGCGACCAGGGCGTCCTCGCGTTCGTGGCCAACAACGGCTGGATCGACGGCAATGCAGCCGCTGGGATCCGCACCACCTTCGCAGCGGAGTTCACCGACATCTGGGTCTACAACCTGCGCGGCAACCAGCGCACCGCCGGGGAACGCTCGCGCCAGGAGGGTGGCAAAGTCTTCGGCTCGGGATCTCGCGCTGGCGTTGCCGTGCTCATCGCTGCCAAGAACCCGTCACGTACCGGCTGTCGGATCCACTACCACGGCGTGGCCGACTACCAGAGCGCCGAGAACAAACTCGACGACATCGACCACGCCACCCTCGACAACGTCCCCTGGACCACCATTACACCCAACGATGACGGGGACTGGCTCAACCAACGCAACCCGGCCTTCCTCGGCTATCCGAGCATTGCCGACGAAACCGGTGCACTCTTCGCCGCCCACTCTGCCGGAGTCCAGACCAACCGCGATGCCTGGTGCTACAACTACAGCGCTGCCACAGTCGCTACCAACATGCACCGCATGATCGACACCTACAACGAGCAAACCACACTCGCCTCGACCGGCGCAGAACTAGACCGTAATCCGACCCGGATCAAGTGGTCCTCCAGTCTGGAACCCCGAGCTCGCCGCGGAGAACTTCATTCTTACAGTAAGTCGGCACTCCGGATCGCGAGCTACCGACCATTTCAGAAGCAAGTCCTCTACTTCGACGCCACCTTCAATCACCGCCCGGGGAAGAACCAGTCATTCTTCCCCACTCCGAGCAACGAAAACATCGGATTCTACGTAGTTGCCCCGGGGTCGGACAAGCCGTTCTCTCTTATCGCAAGTAGTGTTTTGCCGGATCTCGCTATATGGGGATCGAGCAGCGGACAATTCTTTCCTCGCTGGACTTACCGACATGTCGACGCAGGAAATCAGGATGCCCTTCCAGCTCCTGGCGAGGCGGTCGACGAGTCAGGGTATCGGCGCATCGACAACATCACCGACGAGGCCCTAACGCTGTATCGCAGGACCTTCGGGTCTCAGGTGTCGAAGGACGACGTCTTCTTCTACGTCTATGCCGTGTTGCACTCCGAGCAGTACCGCACCACCTTCGCCGCCGATCTGAAACGGATGCTGCCCCGCATCCCCCTAGCCGCATCCCGTGGCGATTTCGAAGCCTTCGTCAATGCTGGCCGAAAGCTCGTGGATCTGCACGTCAACTACGAGTCGGTCGAGCCATACTCCCTCACTGAAAACCACGCAGAGGGCGTGCCAGCTGGTGTGCTGTACAAGGTGGCGAAGATGCGCTGGAAGGACAAGACCACCCGCAACGCCATCGTCTACAACCAGCACGTCACCCTTGATGACATCCCCGCCGTCGCCAACGAGTACATGCTCGGTTCACGATCTGCCCTGGAGTGGATCATCGACCGCTACCAGGTCAAGACTGACAAGGACTCCGGCATCGTCAACGACCCTAACGACTGGGCTGCCGAACACCACGACCCGCGCTACATCGTCGACCTCATCAAACGCGTCACCCGCGTCTGTGTCGACACCATGGCGGTCGTTGAAGCCCTGCCGGAGCTCCCGTTGTGAACGATCCCGAGCCCCTGGATCCGTGGACCCGGATCGACGTGTCGGGATGGAAGGTGAACCTTGTTGAGCCGGCAGGGTCCACTGCCGGCATGTGGCTGATCAGACCGGGCACCACACAGCACTGGTTGTGCAAGTTCACGACAACCCCTCCGAGCACAGGTGTCGAGCAGGGCGAGGACTGGGCGGAGGTGGTGTCCACTCAAGTGGCTCGGGCACTGTCTGTGCCTTGCGCTCAGACCTGTCTGTGCACCCAGGACGGCCAACGAGGGTCGTTGTCACTGTCGGTGAGGCCCTTCGGCTATGACTTGGTAGAAGGAAGAGTCTTGCTCCAGACCGAGAAGGTTCCCGGCTACGTGCCGTATGAAGTGGGCGGCCATGCAACCGATCCCCAGCGGCCCGGCGTCAAGCGGCCCGGCCACACTTTGGAGAACATCCGGAGAGTCCTGGACCAGGTCGAACCCCCCGGTGGACGGATGGGGCCTCCCACGGCGACTGGGTTCGACGTGTTCGTGGGGTACTTGGTGCTCGACGCCCTCGTGGCCAACCGTGACAGGCACGAGGAGAACTGGGCGGTCCTACGGGCCCAGACGAACGATTGCGCTGACCGAGTGTCTCCCTCCTACGATCATGGTGGGACTCTGGGATTCCAGATCAACGACGCCGAGCGCCGTAGGTGCCTTGAAAACCCGAATGGTGTGATTCGCTGGGCGGAGCGTGGCACGGCTCACCGGTTCGAACATCGACGATCTGCGCCCACTCTTGTCGAGGTTGCCGTACGGGGACTGGATATGTGTCCGCCGGCCACTGCCGTGTGGTGGCGGTCTCGCCTGCACGACCTTGACCTCAGCGCCGTGGTTGAGCGGGTATCGTCGGGGGTTCCGGGAATGTCTGAGCTGGCCGGTAGGTTCATCATTGAAATGCTCAATGTGAACGTCAGGAGGTTGCGGGATGCCCTACACGTCAGTGCTTGAGCGCGCCAGTGCCGATACCGCCACCCGTGTCGTGGACCTGCTGGTGTTGTGGCAGCGCCCCGACAACAGGCAGATAGTGCCGATTGGACGGTTCGGCTTCAACGGCGTTGAGTACACGTTCTCCTATACCCGCGCTGCCACCGAGCTCAGCGGCTTCCGGCCGCTTCCGGGCCTTGGCGGCTTGTCCGATCGCTACCAGTCGACGATGATGCCTGCGGTATTCAGTCAACGTGTCATGTCCGATCAGCGGCCCGACTACAGCGGCTATCTTCACAGCCTGGGCCTGGAACGGGCCACCCCGTGGGAACAGATCGTATGCTCGGGTGGCCTCCGGGCCGGAGACACATTGCAGTTCATGCAGGTGCCGGTGGTGTCTGAGGGGACGGCGACAGCTCAGTTCCTGGTGAACGGGATCTCGCATATTCCTGATGGACCACTGCACCTGGACGATCGGACGGTTCAGGCCACCAGGCCGCAACTGGATGGCGCTCTGGCCGGGTTGCAGAAGCTCCAGAGTGTCCGCCTCGCCAGGGAGATCAACAACCCCGAAGATCCCCACGCGGTACTTGTCATGGATGGGACTGTCCCGCTGGGATGGGTGCCCCGTGTTCTCTCCCAAGGTGTACGCCATCTCATGGCGTCGGGTTTGGTATCGGCTGTCGTGGAAAATCTGGGCTCTGTAGGTGCATCGGACCACGAGCGCTTGACGTTGCGCATCAGGGCTGCAGCCCCAGAAGGATTCAGTTTCGATCCCGACGGGCAGTGGGCCCCGGCCTCCACTGGTAAATGAGTGCTCCGACGGTTTGATGATCTCTGGATAACCGTCAAGGGATGAAATATCCAAGGATCTCTTTGACCTTATTCACCGGCTACGTGTACCAAGATTGTGGGCGGTGACCAAGACGGCGAGAACGCAGAGTCACTCCTCGAACCCCAGGACTCCTGACTTCCTAAGTCCACAGGCGTTACTAATAGCGTAAGAAGGTCTCGTCAGCAGGTGATTCGGGTTCCCAAGTGAACCTGTAGGTCTTATAGCCCCTTTGAGGCACGAGTTTTCGGCCTTGTTGAACTTTCTTCACCAGGCTAACGATCTCGGTTGTATCTTCGTTGGTCAGTCCTACCTCATGACATTTCATAGTGAACGCTGCGGTGTCGACGTTCATCCATCGACGCTTGACGTTCATCATGTCTGCCTTGAGCTTGGCGATTTCGTTCCACTTAACGTGGCCGCCGTATCCTTCAGCCATCTCTCCAATGTAATCCATGATCTTGGCCACGCTAGACTCGAGTTTCGACATGATGCTGATCATACCGGATAGATTCCATCAAATCTACGGCAGGCCATATCGAAGGCGCGCTACGCGGTTGCATCAGCGAGGAACGTTGCAGGATATGTTACTGAGGACGTTATTCACGACAGGTAAATCTGAACGTTTGGGAGTGTTTCCAAGAAAAGCATCGGCTCCTTCGAATATAATGAGGTTACCAAGCCAAAACAATATATTCGAAGGTGACCGATGCGCTACCAGACTACTACAGGACTCGACAGTGATGACATGACCGAACTCGTCGCCAGAATCCACGACGTCGTCCAGTCCCGCGGCATCGACCTGTCAGGCCACCGGCTCGGTCTGTACCGCCAGGTCGAACTCACCCTGGTTCTGCTGCGCCAGGACATGGTCCAGATGTGCGCCGCCGACCTGTTCGGCATCTCACAGCCCTCGGTCTCGAGGATCTGGAGACGGATCCTGCCTCTGCTCGACGAGGTCCTGGTGACCGAGGGGATCAGTCTGGAAGAGGCCGTCGCCCAGGGCGAGCCCGTTCTCATCGACGGGACGTTCATTCCTACTGGGAACCGCCCCGCCAGCGGGAAAGACACCGAGAAGGACCTGTACTCGGGCAAGCACCACGTCCAGTGCCTGTCCATCCAGGTCGCCGGGACCCTGCACGGTGATCTGATCGCCGCCTCTGAACCGGTGCCGGGCCGCCGGCATGACTCGGCGGCGCTCCGGCTGTGTGGCTGGGACCAGATCCTGGCCGGGTCGACGTGGATCGCCGACACGGCCTACATCGGTGCTGGTGCGATCACCCCGATCAAGAAGACTCCTGGGCGTGACCGGCTGGAGTGGGAGAAGAAGTTCAATCACGATGTGTCGAGTCTCCGGTCGAGAATCGAGCATATTATCGGCCATTTGAAGAATTGGAAGATTCTCGCGAAGGGGTATCGGGGCCGTTTGGCAGAGCTTCCGATAATCATCAGAATCGTGACACGATTGGAACTCTACCGGATTGGCTGGTAATCACCGATGAATAACGTCCTGAGGTGCCCTCCTCGCTCATAACTATCCATCGACTGGTTTGTGAACCTCGACCTGGGTCTCGAACCTGTGCTGCCTGACTCTCTCTGAAGTCACTTAGCGATGGACGGCGTCGGTGTGTTCTTACCGGCAGTAGGAACCCTGGCTGGCCAAGGCGGTGTAGAGGGTTTGCCGGGAGACGTTGAGGTCTCGGGCGATGACGGTTTTGGGAACGCCGTCGGCGATGCGTTGGCGGGCCAGCTCGATCTGGTCGGGTGAGAGTTTCGGGGTCCGGTTGTAGACGCCTCGCTGCTTGGCCAGGGCGATGCCTTCGGCTTGGCGTTCCCTGATGGTGGCCCGTTCCAGTTGGGCCACTGCGCCCAGGATGGTGAGCATGAACTCACCCTGGGGTGAGTCGGTGTTCAGGGCGGGCTGGTCGACGAACTCGATTTGGACGTCGTTGTTCTTGAGCTGGTTGACCAGGGTGAGGAGGTCGGTGGTGGATCGGGCGAGCCGGTCGGGGGACTTCACCCTCACCACATCACCGGCACGCACGTAGGCGAGCATGGCCTGCAACTGGGGCCGGTCGGTGGTCCTGGCCGAGATCTTCTCGGTGAAGAGCCGATCAACCTGGCCGATGGCTTCCAGTTGTCGTGCCGGGTTCTGGTCGGTGGTCGAGACCCTGACGTAGCCGACGGTCTGCCCCAGATGTCCATTCATGCCTAGACCCTACGACAGATCCGTCCATTACGTCTCAAATCGGCATAGTTGGACGCGTGTTTGCGTGGGTCGGGGGAGTGTCTATCGGGGTATACCCCAATCGACTCACGGTCGATCTCCGACTTGTCGGGTGCCCGGGGCTCAGCCGGCGGTGGTGTAGTGACAGCCCCTGTCAGCGTGGAACATGACCTTGCCGATGCACGTAGCCGCGCAGCGCGACGGCTTGCCGTATGACGTCCTCGACCAGATCAGTCTTCAATGGTCAGTGATCGTCCGACCGTTATCGATCACCAGATGCGCGGCTTCACGCCGATACTCCGGGGTGTAACTCTTCCGCTTCTTCGTAGTACCCATCGAGGACATCCTCTTCGGCAGATCCCCGACAAGGAAACCCGTCAAGACGGCTCGGGGTCAACCTCAAGCCCGACCGCGCCAAAGAGGGGTGAACTGATGAAGAAGCTGATCGCCTCGGTCGGCACCGGGGCCCCGAAGTCGCTCGTCGAGATCATCACCTTGGGCAGGACCCTCACCAAGCGGGCCGTCGACGTGCTGGCCTACTTCGAGATCACCCGCACACCTCCAACGGCCCCACCGAGGCGATCTGTGAGTCTGGATTCTGCTGGTCTGGGACTGGCTGGTCAGGATGGATGTTGGTCGTTCTAACTCGGGTGGGGCTCTCGAAGCGATTGGCCCGATACTGCGGTGACTTTCCGTTGAACTATCCGCTCTGATCGGCGCGGCCGACACCATCAGGATCACCTTGGTGACCTCATCAGGAGACTGCCCGACCCTTGCGGGTCGTGGCCCATCACAGATTCATCCCGAAGTGACCTCTTCCCGGACCGGTGCCGGCCGCTCAGCGACCGTGACTCTGTTCCGTTCTTGAAGAGAGGAACGTCGATCGCCATGGCTATCGTCGCGCATACCCACCCGTTGGTCATCGGCGTGGATACCCACGCCCGCGCCTACGTCGAGCGCCGCACCGCCGAGGGATGCACTCTCCGCGGGATTCGCCGATGCCTCAACACCACCGCCCGCGCCCAGCTTACGACTTGACAAACATAGGATATTCAATGGCATGCTGGAACACCTACGTGGATTCCCGATCGGGTTCCGCAACCTGACCAACTACATCGCCAGGTCGTTGCTCGAGACGGGAGGTTTCAGACCCCGGCTCCGGCACCCTCAAATGCGATGAGCGTGATTCCTCGACGTTAATATCACCACCGCCCCTGGGCCGAATCGGTCATCCTTCTTGCACGTTTAGCTTGGCAAGTATCAGAATGATATTCACGGATCAACAAGAACATCGCTGTGAGAACTGATGGCCAAGAACGCTGATGCCGCGGATAGTATGGCTTCCTGATCGAGCTTGCTCAGAACAGAAAGACAGGGAAGCCAATGCCCTTCACTTAGCACTTGGAACATCAGACGCCTCGCTGAAGTCATATCCGCTTGAGACGGGTCCTTCAGACTGAGTAGAGCCGAAGCCGTACGGATATAGGATTCGGCTTTCTTGTCGGGGTCCACGATCGTCTGCGCGATGGCGCCAGCGTGCTCTGGGTTAATCTTCGCCAGCACCTCGACAAGCTTCGCCGTGGCCTCCGCCCGCCGACCCGGGTCCGGGATCGTCGCCGCAACCCCAGCTGCCCGGTCGGGATCAAACTTCGCCAACACCTCGACAAGCTTCGCCGTGGCCTCCGCCCGCCGACCCGGGTCCGGGATCGTCGCCGCAACCTTGGCGGCGCGGTCGGCCACCTTCTTGGCCCGCTCGGGATCAAACTTCGCCAGCACCTCGACAGCCTTCGCCGTGGCCTCCGCCCGCCGACCCGGGTTCGGGATCGTCGCCGCAACCTTGGCGGCGCGGATGGCCACCTTCTTGGCCCGCTCGGGATCAAACTTCGCCAGCACCTCCGCAACCTGGCTCAATGACTGCGCCCTCCTGTACCGGCTTGAGATCGTCTCCGCAACCTTGGCGGCGCGGTCGGCCACCTTCTTGGCCTGTTCGGGATCAAACTTCGCCAGCACCTCCGCAACCTGGCTCAATGACTGCGCCCTCCTGTACCGGCTTGAGATCGTCTCCGCGATGTCTATAGCGTGCTCTGGGTTTATCTTCGCCAGCACCTCGACAAGCTTCGCCGTGGCCTCCGCCCGCCGACCCGGGTTCGGGATCGTCGCCGCAACCTTGGCGGCGCGGATGGCCACCTTCTTGGCCCGCTCGGGATCAAACTTCGCCAGCACCTCCGCAACCTGGCTCAATGACTGCGCCCTCCTGTACCGGCTTGAGATCGTCTCCGCAACCTTGGCGGCGCGGTCGGCCACCTTCTTGGCCTGTTCGGGATCAAACTTCGCCAGCACCTCCGCAACCTGGCTCAATGACTGCGCCCTCCTGTACCGGCTTGAGATCGTCTCCGCGATGTCTATAGCGTGCTCTGGGTTTATCTTCGCCAGCACCTCGACAAGCTTCGCCGTGGCCTCCGCCCGCCGACCCGGGTCCGGGATCGTCGCCGCAAGGTCCACAGCACTCTCGAGATCGATCCTTGTCAACACCTTGATAGCTCGACCCAAGAGCCCCGGAGCGCCAACCGATTCCAGGGCAGACGACCGCCAACTATGGTCCGGAATTGTTCCTGATAGCTCAACGACGCGGATGGCCACCTCCTTGGCCTGTTCGGGATCAACCTCTACCAACGCCTCCGCAACCCGCGCCCCAGCCTCCGCTTTCCAGCTGGCGTCCCCAATCGTCTCCACGATCTCAACGGCGCGGTTGGCCACCTCCTTGGCCTGTTCGGGATCAATCTCTACCAACGCCATCGCAACCATAGACAGTCCAACTGCCCGCTGAGGGAGGTTCCCAATAGCCCCAGCGACGTCTTCCGCACGTTTGGCCACCTCCTTGGCCTGTTCGGGATCAACCTCTACCAACGCCATCGCAACCTGACCCAAAATCTTCGTCGTCTCATACGGGCTGCTCATCATCGTCGTAACCGTCACCGCGCGATCGGGATCAATCTCTACCAACGCCATCGCAACCTCACCCAAAAGCTTCGTCGTCTCATACGGGCTGATCATCATCGTCGCAACCTTTACCGCGCGATCGGGATCAATCCTCACCAATACTTCACCAATCCGATCCAGAACCATATCCCTCTCATACGGCGCAGGGATCGTCTCCGCGATTTCAACGGCGCGGTTGGCCACCTCCTTGGCCTGTTCGGGATCAACCTCTACCAACGCCTCCGCAACCCGCGCCCCAGCTTCCGCTTTCCAGCTGGCGTCCCCAATCGTCTCCGCGATTTCAACGGCGCGGTTGGCCACCTTTTTGGCCCGTTCGGGATCAACCTCTACCAACGCCATCGCAACCTCACCCAAAAGCTTCGTCGTCTCATACGGGCTGATCATCATCGTCGCAACCTTTACCGCGCGATCGGGATCAATCCTCACCAATACTTCACCAATCCGATCCAGAACCATATCCCTCTCATACGGCGCAGGGATCGTCTCCGCGATTTCAACGGCGCGGTTGGCCACCTCCTTGGCCTGTTCGGGATCAACCTCTACCAACGCCTCCGCAACCCGCGCCCCAGCCTCCGCTTTCCAGCTGGCGTCCCCAATCGTCTCCGCGATTTCAACGGCGCGGTTGGCCACCTTTTTGGCCCGTTCGGGATCAACCTCTACCAACGCCATCGCAACCATAGAAAGTCCAACTGCCCGCTGAGGGAGGTTCCCAATAGCCCCAGCGACGTCTTCCGCACGTTTGGCCACCTCAACGGCGTTTCCGAAAGACACCCCCTTCAGTAGCTGGGCAACCTGTGAAAGGACCTTCACACGCCGATACAGGTCACTGATCATCGCCGTATCCTCGACGGTGCGGTCGGCCACCTGCACGGCCCGTCCGCGGTCGATTCCCACCATCACTTCAGCTATCCGACACTGCACGTTGAGGCGCTGGTCTAGGTCTCCAACATTGCCCGCATCGCCCACGGCACGCTCGATCACCCGTCTGGCCTGCGTGAGATCGATCCCCACTAGCACCTCCGCAATCCGTGCAGTAGCGTCTGCCCTAACACATGGATCCCCAATCTTCATCGCTAGGCCATCAGCATGTCTCGCCACAGCCACGGCCATTTCGTGATCGACCGCTGCAAGTACCTCAGCGGCCCGACAAAGAACGATCACCCGGAGGAAAACCTCACTGATTCGTTCAGCAACGCAGCGAATACGCTCAACCACGTGCGCGGCTCTCTCGGGATCGATCACTCTCAGCGTCTTAGCAACGAGACATAGGACGATACTCTGCTTAGCCGGATCATCGATCATCTCCGCGAGCTCTAAAGCATGTTCCCAATCATCTGGCGCCAACGATCTAGAAAGCCTACTCATGGCTTCAGCCCGCCGATTAGAGCCTTCGATTGTCAATGCTACATCTCGGCCATGAGTCCACATATCCAGTTTTCCCCACACTTCGAACAGCCGCAAAGGCATGTCGTCGTTTCGGACCTTCATCGCATGAAGAAGCACCGACAATCGAACTTGTCGATCAAGACTCGCACCATCACGTTTTGAACCCGCCTCAAGGGCGGCGCGAATTTCTGATATCGTTTCGTAATTGCTTCCAGTCTCCCTGCGAAGCCACCTGTGTCGATGTATGTCAGCCGCTAAAACACTCATGAGGTCATAGCTTTGGGATTGCTTTAGAAGCAGGAAGTAAGACTCTCCAGCGAATTGCGGAGTTCCGGCCGGCCAGTCTCGTTCTGAGAATTTCGCCATCCACGCATGAATTGTATTGACCCAGGGCTGGAGTACGCTAGAACGATGACGTGCCCTTGATTCGCCATCAACGACTCCACACTCAGAATACCTTGGATCAAGACTCTCAATAACAAGAGACTCTAGAGTCTCATGGCCAATGCGAAACCCAAAATTCCCATCCGGCTGGTGTACTCGATTAAACACCCGGCTCGATCTGCTGTCGAGAATAGTTTCGACATCTATTCTGTCGATCTCACGCGCTTCGTGCAGCGACACCAACTCAGCTAAGTCAGTGACAGTGAGCATACCTCCAGCGCTAGCACAAAGACAGAGTAAATCTTTTCCAAGTCTTCCGGGACCCTCAACCCACATTGAACGAATCTCATCGTAGGCCTGCCGCTTGTTAACCTGCGCCCCAGGTGAGGGGGTCAGCACATGAGAAAATCGATCATCGCTCAGCGCGTGTCCATATGGAACCCTGAGAGAAGGAAGGTTCCGAGAGGAGACCAAGATCTTCACCCCTGGCGGAGGATCAGATGGCAATACCGCAGCAATCGATGCCGTCAGATCAGCCTTGCTGATATCCTCATCAAGACCATCTACCAGTAATAGAAGCGTACGTTGATTGCGAATACAAGTCTCACCAGCTTGTGTCAGCAGACGACGGAATACTTCGAGCTCTCGAACAATGGTCCGCGTATTTCTGAGGTCCACAAAGTCATTCCCAGAAATGACCGCGAGTTGCGGAATAATATGTTCAAGAAAGCATTCGCAATCATTGCTCGCCGGTTCATATCGAATCGTAATGGCGATCGCCGTATCTACACCAACCGGAGGATGCACAGCAAGATCAGCCATGAACGCTGTCTTCCCAGCCCATGGATCGGCTTTCCACCACCACCAACTGTCCTCGGAACGAATAAATTGATCTATACTTCTTCGATCGGAATCTCTAAAGTTATCAGCGACGGCCAGGTATCGAATTGAGTTCCGATATGCCCGAGCTTTAGGCGCAGCCGGAACATTATATACGAGATTCGGTAGGTCGTTGATTCTCTCGCCTATCGAATGCTGATCACGCCTTATCTCAGCTACTGATTCCATTATCCATTCTAGAGCTCTATTCGTAAACCCTGGATCCGCCATCTCTTCGTCGACCATGACGTGCAGAGAAGCCTCTAGAATCATATCAAACCACTCCCGAGCGCGTGATTCTAGATGCTTTCGCTTCTCTGCTCCAGAAAGCTCAAGTTGTTGTTTGACTTCGTCAACGTCTGCTACTAGGTAGGTTGAATTAAATGCGGTGCTTCGAAGTAAATCTGCAACACTGGATTCTGCTAATTCCCAATCGACAGATTCAAAATCTGGAAGTTCCCCGCACTGATTTAGTCGATGCTGTAATCGATTCCGTACGTCAGCGACTGGTTTACTTTCGATAATTCCTCTCATCTTATCGGCAGTCTCGAACGTATCAACATACTTGCCCTGCCCCGATAGGCGCAGGACAAGTTTCACGATTTCTGTCGCGACCTTGAGCACGATCAATCCAGTCATGACACCCTTATACCAGTCAAGCTGGCTCTTCACAGTTGAGGTGTGGAAGAGGGTGACCGGATAGGCGTCGAAGTCCCCTGAAGATGGTGGGTTCCTACGCTGTCCATCCGGAAGGCTGAGCCTCCCCGGTGTCTTCGGAGACTCCGGGTTGTTGTCTCTACCCGGTCGGGCGGAGATGGCTTCTTGCAGGGTAGTGGACGGCCTCGGCCTGGGTGGGGCTGAGATCGTCGATGGATTCATGAGGGCGTTCGGTGTTCCACTAGCCTCGATCTTTCATCGGTCGGGGCCGGTCATCGCCCGACGGCCGTGCCGCCGGTAATACGCCCGATTCTGCCAGAAGAACATGACGATCCGCCGCATCACGCTGCGGGGGTCGGGCGGTCCACACCGAAGGTCTCCAGGTCGAAGGCGAACAGAAGCCAGGCCGACGACCTACCCGGCCGGGGCCGGCAGCCCGCGCATCGCGAGCACCGCCCCCACGACCGTGGCCGCCCAGCGATGCCGATCCGAAATGTGCAACACCACCCGCCGCCCACTCCGGGCGATCGTCGCCGGCACCACGAACAGCCGGTGCCGCAGCTTCTTCGGCTCCCACCTGCGCACCGCCTCCTGCGGGTGGGCCAGCAGTCCCATCCACGCGATCAGATCGGCGGCCATCGCCACGATCTGGCACCAGATCCGGTTGGGCCCGAACCCATACAACGGCAGGTTCACCAGCCCCGTGTCCTTGGCGTTGCGGATCCGGTCCTCGCACCGGGCCCGCCGACGGTGCCGCACCTCCAAATCCGGCAACTGACCCTTCGTCGCATTGGTGGCGAACGCGGTCAGGCGGTAGCCGTCCACATCATCGAACCGCAGCTCAGCCCCCGCATGCGGGCGTTCCCGGCGCACGATGATCCGCATACCCTCAGGCCAGCCCGTCAGGTCCAACAGCCCGGTGAACTCGGCCACGTCGGCCCCGTCACGGATGTTCCCGTCGGTGTCATAGGCGGGGGTCCACACATCCTCGGGGATCTTCTGATAGAGGTCTGGGGTGTCGGCGGGAAGAGTGAACCCGACCGAGTACGAGACCCGGCGGCGCATCAGTTCGGCGAGAGTCTGGTGGGTCGATCCTGCCCCGTCGATACGCACCAGGACTGTGCGGCCGGGCCGCGACCCGACCCCGGCCTGGTCCAGCGCCTGGCGGATCACCGTCTTGTGGTCGGCGGCCGTGTTCGACCCGGCGTTGCCGGGGCGCAACATGATCACCGCAGCCTCACCCGAGCCGGTCCGACCGTGGTCGATGAACGCGCACAACGGGTGATGGCCGAAGCCCTTCTTGAACGTCGGCGCCGCCTCCTCCTTCTCGGAATGGGCGGTGACCAGGGTCGCATCCACATCGATGATCAACGGATCAGCCGCCGAGAGGTGAGCGTCAGGGGCGTGAGTTCCGGCCAGGGCCCACACCCTGGCGCGGGCCGTCTTGCGGGCCTTCGCAATGGCTTTCTCGGCCCGGTCGGCGTCAGCGCCCAGCAGGCTCATCAGCCGGGACACCGTGGGATCGGAGGCCACCGGCCCGTAGATGCCGGGCTCGGCGCGGATCTGGGCCAGGTCGGACAGGCAGTCACCTCCGGTCGCCAACGACAGGGCCAGATCGCACAGGATCTTGCCCGGATCATGGGTCGCCCACGGTTTGACCCACCGGGCCAGGGCCGCCGACAGGTCTCGGTCCAGGCCGGCGGCGCGGATCGTCTCGACCAGCAGGATGCCACCGGCCTGGCCGACAGCAGCCACCGGCGCGGTATCGACATGGACACGCGGGTACGAGCCGGTACTCTTCACCATGAAGGTGCTCCTCGACCTTGACGGATTGGTACTCTCAACAAGCCCTATCCTGCCAAGTCAGGAGCACCTTCATCTACTCTTGGGCGAGGGCCCGGGCACTCAACGATGAAATACCCAGGCTAGCATCCCTGGGACCCGGATCCCGACTCCCCACATCACAGGGCCGGCCCCTGCCAGTGCCACGAGGCGCCTCGTTGTGGTCCCAATCACTCCCAATAGGCCCGGTGTACCTGGGTCGGAGGGTCCCGATCACTCCCGCAAGGCCCCTTTTGGGCACCGAGAGTGCAGAAACATGGCCTTTCGGGAGTGATCGGGACCATGCTGAGGCGCACCCGGACATACCTCGGGCCCCGCTGGAGAACAGAGCGGGGCCCGAGGGTGCGCAGAGACGCGGCCGCGGTGACGGCCAAAGGCGATACTGCGAGAAGTACCGAAACGGCCCCTCAACCGAGGGTCCCACCCCGTGAGACCGACCGTCTCGTCGCTTTTCGCAGTATCGCCACTCACCAGTTCAGTCGATCACCAGGAGCAGGTCACCCCCCTCCACCGACTGGGCCGCGCCGACGGCCCAGCGCTTCACCACACCGGCCACCGGGGTGGTGATCGCGGCCTCCATCTTCATGGCCTCGATGACCGCCACCTGCTGGCCGGCGGTCACCTCGTCGCCCACCTCGACGACGGGCGTGATCACCCCCGCGAAGGGGGCCGGGATCTGCCCGGGCACCGCCTTGTCGGCCTTCTCGGCGGTCGGCACCGAGGAGTCCACCGAGGTGTCGCGCACCGACAGGGTGCGCGGCTGGCCGTTCACCGAGCAGAGCACCTGACGCATGCCGTGGTCGTCCGGGTCACCGATGGCCGAGATGCCGAGCTCCAGGGAGTGGCCCTTCTCGAGCACCACCTCGACCTCATGACCCTGCTTGATCCCGTGCAGGAATTCCCAGGTGGGTACCACCGACAGTGCCGAGTAGGCCTCCACGGCCTCCTCGTAGTCGCGCAGCGGGCCGGGGAAGAGCAGCCGGTTGAGGGCGTGGCGGGGGTGCGCCGAAAGATCCGCCGAATCCTCCGATGACAGCTCGGCGACGACGGGTTTGAGCACCCGCCCGGCCAGCGCCTTGGTGCGGAAGGGCTCGGGCCAGCCTCCGGGCGGGGTGCCCAGATCGCCGTTGAGGAATCCGATCACCGAGTCCGGGATGTCGTAGCGATCCGGATGCTCCTCGAAGTTGGCCGGGTCGGCATTGCGCCCGACCAGGGCCAGGGCGAGGTCGCCCACCACCTTCGAGGACGGCGTCACCTTGACGATATTGCCGAGGATCCGGTTGGCGGCCGCGTACATCTCCTCGACGTCCTCGAAGCGCTCCCCCAGACCCAGCGAATTCGCCTGCTGGCGCAGATTCGACAGCTGCCCGCCGGGGATCTCGGTGCGGTAGATCCGCCCGGTCGGCCCGCGCAGCCCGGACTCGAAGGGGGCGTACAGCAGCCTCACCAGGGCCCAGTAGGGCTCCAGATCGGTGACGGCGTCCAGGCTCAGCCCGGTGTCGTGCTCGGTGCCCTCCAGGGCCGCGACCAGGGCCGCCATCGGCACCTGGGAGGTGGTGCCGCCCATCGCCGCGGAGGCGACGTCGACGGCGTCCACCCCGGCCCCGATGGCCGCCAGCAGGGTGCCCAGCTGGCCGCCGGCGGTGTCGTGGGTGTGCAGGTGCACCGGCAGGTCGAAGTTGCTGCGCAGCGCGGTGACCAGCTTCGCCGCCGCGGGCGCCCGCAACAGCCCGGCCATGTCCTTGATCGCCAGCACATGGGCCCCGGACTCGACCAGCTGCTCGGCCAGCCGCAGGTAGTAGTCCAGGGTGTAGAGCGTCTCGCCGGGCGAGGTCATATTGCCCGTGTAGCAGATCGTCGCCTCGGCGACGGCATGATCGGTCTCCAGCACCGCCTCGATCGCCGGCCGGATCTGGTCGATGTTGTTGAGGGAGTCGAAGATCCGGAACACATCGAGCCCGGAGCGGGCCGCCTCGGCGATGAAGGCGTTGGTCACCTCCAGCGGATAGGGGGTGTAGCCGACGGTGTTGCGACCGCGCAGCAGCATCTGGATGGGCAGGTTCGGCATCGCCTGGTGCAGCGCGTCGAGCCGGTCCCAGGGGTCCTCCTTGAGGAAGCGCAGGGCGACGTCGTAGGTGGCGCCTCCCCAGGCCTCGACGCTGAGCAGCTGGGGCAGGGTCCGGGCCACGATCGGCGCGACGTGCAGCAGGTCGCGGGTGCGGACCCGGGTGGCCAGCAGCGACTGGTGGGCGTCGCGGAAGGTGGTGTCGGTGACCGCCACCGCCTTCTGGGCGCGCAGGTCGGCGGCCCACTGGGCCGGGCCGACGTCCAGCAGGTGCTGACGCGATCCGGCCGGCGGTGCGGCCTTCGCGATCTCGGGGGGCAGTTTCGGCAGCTTCCCGCGCGGCCAGACGTGGTCGGTCGGCATGGGCCCGTTGGGCTTGTTGACGCTCACCTCGGCCAGGTAGGTGAGCAGCTTGGTGGCCCGGTCGACCGGGATCTGGGCCTTCAGCAGGTCGGGCCGGGCGTCGATGAATCCGGTGGTGGCGCGGCCGGCCAGGAAGTCCGGGTCGGTGATCACCGCCTCCAGGAAGGGGATATTCGTGGAGACGCCGCGAATCCGGAACTCGTTGAGGGCCCGGAAGGCGCGCGCCGCGGCCTGCTGGAGATCGCGTCCGCGGCAGGTCATCTTGACCAGCAGGGAGTCGAAGTTGGCGCCCACCGAGGCTCCGCCGAAGACGACGCCGCCGTCCAGCCGGACGCCGACCCCGCCGGGGGTGCGGTAGACCGACAGCACGCCGGTGTCGGGGCGGAACCCGTTGGCCGGATCCTCGGTGGTGATCCGGCACTGCAGGGCGGCGCCGCGCACGGTGATGGAATCCTGGGACAGGCCGATGTCGGCCAGCGTCTCGCCGCCGGCGATCCGCATCTGAGCCTGGACCAGGTCGACCCCGGTGATCTCCTCGGTGACGGTGTGCTCCACCTGAATCCGCGGGTTCATCTCGATGAAGACGTACTGACCGTCGGCGCCGAGCAGGAACTCCACGGTGCCGGCATTGACATAGTCGATGTGCCGGATGAATTTGAGCGCGTCGGCGCAGATCCGCATCCGAAGTGCCGGGTCCAGGTTGGGCGCCGGCGCCATCTCGAGCACCTTCTGGTGACGCCGTTGCAGGGAGCAGTCGCGCTCGTAGAGGTGGATCGCCCCGCCGGCGGCGTCGGCGAGCACCTGGACCTCGATGTGACGCGGGTTGATCACGGCCTGCTCGAGGTACATCCGATCGTCCCCGAAGGCCGACTCGGCCTCGCGCATGGCCTCGCTGAGGGCTGCCCTCAGCTTCGCCGGCGAGCTCACCTCCCGCATGCCGCGTCCGCCGCCGCCGTTGACGGCCTTGACGAAGAGCGGGAAGCCGATGTCGCCGGCGGCCGCGACGAGGGTGTCGATGTCGTTGCTGGGCTTCGATCCGCGCAGCGTCGGCAGGCCGGCCTCGCGGGCGGCGGCGATGGCGCGGGCCTTGTCGCCGGTGAGCTCGAGGACCCGCTGCGGCGGCCCGATGAAGGTGATCCCGGCGTTGACGCAGGCCTCGGCCAGGTCGGGGTTCTCCGACAGGAACCCGTAGCCGGGATAGATCGCGTCGGCCTCGGCCTGCTGGGCGGCCTCGATGATGCCCTCGACGTCCAGATAGGCGCGCACCGGATGGCCGGGCTCACCGATCTCGTAGGACTCGTCGGCCTTCAGCCGGAATTCGGCGTAGCGGTCCTCCTGGGTGAATACCGCGACGGTACGGATGCCGAGTTCGGCGGCGGCGCGGAAGGCGCGAACGGCGATCTCACCTCGATTTGCCACGAGGATCTTGTTGACCATGGCAACTCCTATCTGTGGATGGATCAGTCTGTGAGCCCCGAGGTCCTCGGGGCTGGTTCTTGGAGGGGTGACGCCGGGGTCACCGGAACGTGGACACGATATGGGAAGGGGTACGGGAAGGTGTGTACAAGGCCATCACCTCATCCCACCAGAACCAGGGCCTGGGCGAGCACGATCTTGCCGACCATCGCGGTCGGGTAGACCAGCGCGTAGCCCAACGAGACGCGGGTGTCGAAGGAGGTCCGGGTGTTCGCGAAGGCGAGGATCGCCGGCTGGGTCTGGGCCCCGGCGATCTGGCCGGAGACCTGCACCCAGTCGATCCGGTGCAGCCGGCCGGCCAGCAGGAAGGCGGCGGCCCCGGCGCAGGTGGTGAGAAAGCCCAGCAGGGCGGCCTTCCAGCCCAGGCTCGAGCCCATCGCCGAGGCGAACTGCAGCCCGGCCTTGGTCCCGGCGTAGGCCAGGAAGATCAGCATGCCCAGCGAGGACAGGGCGTTGGCGGCGGCGGTCGGGGTGGCCACCGGAAGCCGTCCGACGCTGCCCAGGCGCCCGAACACCAGGCCCACGATGAGGGTGCCGGCGGCGGCTCCGATGGTGAAGGAGCCGGTGGGCAGCGGAATCCGGATCATCCCGATGGCGACGCCGATCGCCAGCCCGAGGGCCAGGCCCAGCAGGTTGATCTCGGAGAAGCCCCGTTCGGAGTCGCCCAGGTAGGCGCGGATCTCCTTGATCTGGTCCCGGGGCCCGACCACCCGCAGCCGGTCGCCCATCTGGACGATGAAGTCGGGGGTGGGGATCATGTCGACGTCGCCGCGCCGCACCCGCGACACCTGCGCGCCGAACTTCTCCTCGAGGTCCAGGTCGCGCAGCTGGTGCCCGGCCAGGCCGGGTTCGGAGAGGGTGACCCGGTTGGAGTCCAGGTAGGTGCGGTCGCCGATGATGTCGACCGAGGACGCGTGGCCCAGCTCCTCGGTGAGCTCTCGCAGCGAACCGGCCGGGCCGACCACGCTGATGAGATCGCCCTTGTGCAGGTGCTCGCCCGGAGTGGCCACCAGGGTGGCCTCGTGCTCGTGCTGAATCCGGGTGGCGCTCACCGACTCGGGCTGGGCGCTCAGCAGGTCGCCGAGGCTGGCCCGTTCGTCGTGATCGACCCGGATGGTGCGCTGCTCGAGGGCCTGTGACGCCGAACTGTCGGCACGGCGTCCCCTCCCGATGGCCCACGCGGCGGCGATCATCATGCCCGCGACTCCCCACAGATAGCTGATGGAGTAGCCGATGGCCGGCAGTTCGGCACTGCCGGTGGCCTCGCCGGCCGCGGCCAGTGCCGGGGTGTTGGTGAGCCCGCCGGCGTAGGTGCCGGCGACGATCCCCTTGGGCAGCCCCAGGGCGGCGCCGCCCAGGCCGGTGACGGCGGCCACCAGCACCAGGCAGGCCAGGGTGCTGAGCATGACCGGCCAGCCGCGGCGCAGGGAGCCGAAGAAGTTGGGCCCCGGAGACGATCCCGACGGTGTAGGTGAACAGCATCAGCCCGAAGTTGCCGAGGATCTCCGGGACGGTGAGCTCGACGCCGTGCCAGACGCCCCAGGCGGTGAGTCCGATGGCCACGAAGAGCACGGCCGCCGGGCCGAGGGAGATCCCCTTGACCCGGATCCGGCCCAGCGCGGCGCCGAGCAGCAGGAGGAGGGCGAGGAGCAGCAGAGGGCTGTGGGAGAGGAACGTCATCACCGACGTCACCGCATCGAACGCGTGGCCCATGGCCTGGCTCCTTGCTCGAGGATTCCATCGAGGCAGCAGGCGGTCTGACTTGTCACTCGCTCGGAGCGCATCACAGTTGCGGCACAGTGTGGAGTCTCACCACGTTTCCCTGCTCGAGCCGGGATCCGGACCCCGGTGCCTCGAGCGCCCTCGTCTCCGGGGGCACTACCGGCACGCTAGCAGAGCCGACCGGCGCCGCGACGCCGGGGTCGCCGCCTCGGTGATCCGGGGCCTGGAGCCGCGCCGCCAGGAGCGAAACCGCCCCGCACAGCGACCGGCGCGTCCTCCCCCGCTCCGGTTGTTATAGTGGCCGATGGCCGATCAACGCCCATCTGAAGGGCGCCAGGGAACTCCGGTGAGACTCCGGGACTGACGCGCAGCGGTGAAGGTGACGATGCCGACAGAATGCCACTGGAAGGTTCTTCCGGGAAGGTGCCGACATTGAACGATCCGAGTCCGAAAACCTGTCGGCCGCACCGCAGGATTGGGTACCCTCGCGTCACAGGGTTCCCCGATCAGGGAGCCGAACAACCATGCCGGAACGCATCCCAGTACTCAGCCGAATCGTTGTATTTCACCGCCTCAGCGCGCTGACCAGAAAGGCGTCATCATGAGTTCACCCATCCAGTCGAGAAGACCGTCGAAGGTCTCGATCGTCGGAGCCGGAAGCGTGGGCAGTTCGATGGCCTATGCCTGCCTCATCCGGGGTTCGGCCGACGTCGTCGCCCTCTACGACATCGCCAAGGAACGGGTCGAGGCCGAGGTGGCCGACCTGGCCCACGGCTCCGAGTTCTTCCCGTCGAGGGTGATGGGCGGCGGGGACATCAACGACACCGCCGGGTCCGACGTCGTCGTCATCACCGCGGGCGCCCGGCAGAAGCCCGGCCAGAGCCGGCTGGAGCTGGTCGGGGTCAACGCCGGAATCATCTCCAGCCTGATGAGCCAGCTCGTCGAGCAGTCGCCCAATGCGATCTTCGTGATCGTCACCAACCCCTGCGATGTGCTGGCCGTCGTCGCCCAGCAGGTCTCCGGACTGCCGGAGAGCCGGGTGTTCTCCTCGGGCACCCTGCTGGACAGCTCGCGGCTGCGCTTCCTGATCTCCCAGTGGGCCGACGTCACCACCCCGAATGTGCACGCCGTGATCGCCGGCGAGCACGGCGACTCCGAGTTCCCGGTGTGGTCGACCGCCAACATCTCCGGCGTCCCGATCGCCGACTGGACGGTCGACGGGGACACCGTCTTCACCGACGAGGTGCTGGACGATCTGGGCCGCGAGGCCGCCCTGGCGGCCTACAAGATCATCGACGGCAAGGGCGCCACGAATTACGGCATCGGCCTCACCGGGTCGCGGATCACCGAGGCCCTGCTCGGCGCCGGCCACACCGTGATGCCGGTCTCCGCGATGGTGCACGGGCTCTACGGAGTGCCCGATGTGGCCCTGTCGCTGCCGCGGCTGGTCTCCCGCGAGGGCGTCGGCGCCCCGGTCCCGATCCCGATGAACGACGCCGAGATCGAGAAGTTCCGCAGTTCCGCGGAGCACCTGCACGACACCCTCGAGGCGATCAAGAGCTGATTGCCGGACGCCGTCGCCCCGGTCCGGCTGGTCGGTACTGTCTGCGCCGGTCCGGGTCGGCCCCCTCACGCCCCGGCCCGGTTGCCCGGTGAGCCTCTGCTGCCCGGCCCTGCTGCCCACCGGCCCCTCAGCGACGAGGGCAGTCGGGGCAGCAGGCGGCGTCGGTGCGGGCCAGCGCCATCAGTCCGCAACAGGTGGGACGCCGGAACTCCGGGTCCCCGGGGGCGCTCGGGCGTCGGGGGCGAGCCTGCCCCAGACCTCCCGGGCGAGCCGGGTCTCGGGTGAGCCGGGTCCGGCCTGACGGGCCAGGGTGCCCAGGGATCCGGCGGCGGCGCTGAGGGTCTCGGCCTCCGGGCAGCCGGCCCGGTGCAGGGCGGCCATCAGGGCCCGGGCGAGGTCGACGAGTTCGGCCGATGCGGAGTCGGTGGCCGCGGGGTCTTCGGTCCCGGCGATTCCGAGATCCACGGCAGCAGCATCCGCGGTCGCGGTATCGCCGGCAGCCCGCGGATCTGCCGCTGCGGCGTCCTCGGCTTCGGAATCCGCCCTCACCAGCAGCTCGAAAGGGCCGGCGTCCTCGGCCGCGACACAGCCCAGGCTGTCCGTCCAGCCGGCCGGCGGGCGGACGCCCGCAGCGGCCAGGGCGACCGCCGGGACCAGGATCCAGCCGAGAACATTGAGCGCACTCATGGCCCACGAGGTGTGGGTGACCAGGTGTGGACCGCCGGGCATCCGGGCCAGATGCTCGGCCACCGGCGTCCACCCGCCGCGCCAGGTTCGCCGGATCGAGGAAACCACCCAGCGACTGGGCTCCGTCGAGGTCGTCGACCAGCCGGCAGTGCTCCAGAGACGCCAGCCGGCCCACCCTTTCGGGGCGGGCCGGCTGATCGGAGTGATCGTCACTCATCGGGACTTTGCCCAACCATCAGACCGATGCGGTCTCTTTGTCGGCGTCCTTGACCGGGGCCGACGCGGTGGCGGCCTCGACGGCAGCCTCGTGACGCAGGTTCTTGGGCACCCAGGAGAGCATGAAGCCCATCAGCCAGGCGCCGCCGATCCAGATGATCGCCTGAGCGAGCGCCGAGTACATCCTGAACCGGGCGAGCACGTCGGCCGGGAATCCGGGAAGACGATGCCGCCGTTGAGGTTCTTGAGGGCCTGTGGGGTCTCGGTGGTGATCGGGAGGGTGACGGAGTCGTCGCCGGAGCCGAAGGTGATCGAGGTGCCGAAGTAGCGGGTGTTGTCGGCCAGCGAACCGAGGCTGGGCAGCGCCGCGAAGACGATGCACATCGCGGCGATGAAGCACAGCGCGGCGACCATCACGGCGTTCCAGGTGCCCATCCTGGTGGCCAGGTAGCGGCAGAAGTAGGCGGCCACGATGATCAGCACCACGGAGATGAGCACGGTGCCGAGATACAGATTTCCGCGGGCGTGGATGGTCCACGGATGTCCGATGGCCGGCGGGTTGGCCGGGTACTTGAAAGCGGGAACCATGTAGACGGCCAGCCAGCCGACGATGCCGATGACCAGCAGGGTGGCCCGGATCGAGAGCTTGGGGTCGCCCTTGGTGATGTGCAGGCACGACGCGGTAGGTGGCGGCCATCAGCAGGCCGAAGGCCACCCCGATGAGGATCATGCCGGTGGCGATGCCGATGTTGCGCTGGATGCCGCGGGTGAAGATGTCGACGTCGGCGCCGGGCGGCGGGATGAGTCCCGCCTTGCCGGCGGCCTCGAGGGCCTTGTCGACGGTGTCCTGGACGGCGTCGCGGGCGCTCTCGTAGTCGATGGCGTTCTGGATGAGCGGCTCGACGAGGATGCGGGCGAAGATGAAGGCGAAGAAGCCGGCGATCGCACCGGCGAGTGCGCCGGTGCCGAAAATCCGGCGATTGGTGAGTCTTGAGAGCATAGTTGTTCCCTGTAAAATGGATTCGATCAGGTGACTTCTGGGCGCGCAAAATGGCACGCCGGAGGCCTGGCGCCATCCCGCGACCCGCATAGCAGAGCGACTGCGAAATGCGAGCCGGGGGCGTCAGGTAGGAAATCGGGTTGTCAGCAACGAGAACCCCGGTGGATCGCGAAACCCGGAGAACGAGTCAGGCGATACGCCGGGCGAACCGGATCAGTGGCAGGGGAACCCGAGGAAGTGACGGGAATCGTGCACCCACTCGTGGATGTGCATGTCGCTTCCGAAGATCGAGTACGCACCCTGGTCGACACCGATGAAGTAGTAGAGCAACAGGGCGACGACGACTGCCCCGATCACCCAACCGAGGGCTGAATCCTTGGCCCAGTCGACGGCTCCCGCCTTGGACTGGCCACCAGCAACTACAGATGAACTCATGGTCGTTCACACCTTTCCTGGGGGATACCTGCGTCCCCTCGTGGTAGGACGTCCCAGATGAGGAGGTCTGGCTCATCCCACCTTGTCGGTGGGCTTCACAGTGGCGCGACCGCGCCGGATTCAACCGGCTTCCCCTCACATGAGGCGCAGCAAGCGTACCTCACGTCCTCCTGCATGTCCGCATCGACACCCTGCTCACAGGCCGATGACGCCGGGGACGGTGCTTCATGACGCCGTGAGCGGTCCTTCGCACCCGTGCAGGCCGGCCCCTGAGTGCCGAACATGTTGCCCGACCCCGATGCGGTCCTTCGCGCCCATGCAGGCCAGCCCCTCAGCGGGACGAGGGGAGTTCGGGGGCCTTGTCCCTCATCGCGCCGATATTGGCCAGGGAGGCGTCGAAGGCCCTCTTCTCGGCGTCGCTGAGGTGGATGTTGACCACTTCCTGAATGCCGTTCACGCCGAGGATCACCGGCACTCCGGCGCAGATGTCGTGGTGGCCGTACTCCCCTTCGAGCCGGACCGAGACCGGAATGATGGAGTGCTCGTCCCGGACGATCGCGGCGATGATCGAGCAGGTGGTGGCGGCGATTCCGAAAGACGTCGTTCCCTTGCCCTTGACGATCTGGAATGCGCTGTCCTTGGCGACGTCCAGCACCGTGTCGGGGTCGATTCCGCGGGCGCGCTCCGGATTGTCCTCGATGGCGTGGTCCAGGGGCTTTCCCCAGAAGGAGACCGCCGACCAGGGCACCATCTGGGAGTCGCCGTGCTCGCCCATCGCATAGGCCTGAATGGACTGCTCGTCGACCGAGAATATCCTCGCCAGTTCCTGACGAATGCGCAGCGAATCCAGTGCCGTTCCGGTGCCGATCACCCGTTCTCGCGGGAAGCCGGAGAGTTTCAGCACCCGATCGGTGATGACGTCGACCGGATTGGTGATGACCACGAAGATCCCGTCGAAGCCGGCGTCCACCACGGCCGGCACGATCGAGTCGACGATCCGGCAGGAGCTCTCCAGCAGCGCCTCCCGGCCCTCGCCGGGCTGGAGCCGGGCCGATGCGGTGAGGACGACGATGTCGGCGTCGCGGCAGGCCGCGTAGTCCCCGGAGGTGACGGTGGATCCGAAGCTCTGCGCCGAGGCGGCCTGGTTGAGGTCCAGGGCCTGGGAGGCCGCGACCTGCGGCGTCCGGTCGACCAGGATGAGGTCGTCCACCAGGCCGGTGATGATGAGCTCGAAGGCGGTGGCGGTGCCGACCTGCCCGGTGCCGACGATGGCGATCCTGGTACGGCTGCGCATGGGCTGCTCCTCCCCGGGATCACCGTTCGTGGTGCTGGAATGCCGGCGGCGTGACAAAATCTGGGCCATGACTACCATAAACCCGGTCGCCCAGCAGAGCCCCGATCGCCGCGTCCCGATGTCCACCGCCGCCAATATGCGCGATCTCGGCGGGCTGCCCGCCGACGGTGGCGTGATCGGCACCGGACGGCTGTTCCGCTCGGCCTCACTGTCCAGCCTGGCGGGGGCCGATCTGGCCAACTTCGCCGGCCTCGGCATCACCACCGTCTTCGATCTGCGCACCGGGAGCGAGATCGAGCAGGCTCCCGATCAGCTTCCCGAGACCACGGCGTCGGTCCACCTGAACGTGCTGGGCGATGACCCCGAGTCCACCGCCGCCGGGCTCGCCGTCCTCGGCGGGGACGCCCATCAGCTCGAGGCCTCCCTCGGCAATGGCGGCGGTGTGACCCTGATGAAGGACTCCTACCGCCAGATCGTCGGGCTGGACTCCGCCCGGCAGGCCTATCACGATTTCATCACCTCGCTGGCCGACCCGAAGCGCACCGGTGCGGCGCTGTTCCACTGCACCACCGGCAAGGACCGGACCGGCTGGGCGGCCGTCCTGGTGCTGAGGATGCTCGGCGTCGACGAGGACGCCGTGGTCGCGGATTACCTGGAGACCAACGACGATCTGCTGCCGGCACTGCAGCCGATGCTCGACAAGGCCGCGGCCAACGGCGTCCCCACCGATCTGCTGACGCCGGTCGTGGGAGTCCGGCTCGAGTACCTGGAGACCGCCGACCACGAGGTGAAGAGCCGCTACGGGAGCTTCGAGACGTACGTGTCCGAAGGTCTGGGAATCGATCGAGCCGACCGCGGAGGCGCTGCGCGAGCGACTGCTCAGCTGACGGCGGACGGCGTCTCCTCAGCTGGCGGCGGACTGTTGCGGCGCCCCGTTCGCACATACCGTGGGTCCATGGGAACACTCATTTTCATCGCAGCCGCAGTCGGTGTCGTCTGGTACTGGAGACGGCACCGCAAGTAAACACCGCAGATAGACGCCACAAGTAGACGCAGTACCGACACAGAAAGCCATCGCACCCAGCCTTGTCGAGGATCCGCACCCGCTCCGGTGACCGGCGGCGGTCGCCACTGGCCGATCTCGCGCTGCCGATCTATCTGCCCTCGATCGTCTGGGCGACGTCCTACGGGGCGTTGACCGCGGTGATGGTGCTGGCCGCCCTCCAGATCGGATTCGGTCCGACGCTGGCCTCCGCGGTGGCGGGCATCTCCGGGCTGGTCGGCGTCGTCACCGGGCCGTGGGTGGGGCGCGAGATCACCCGGTTCGGGGACCGTCCGGCGTTCGTCGCCGGCACCCTCATCGCGGTCCTGGCGCTGCTGGCGGGGCTGGCCTCGCTGCACTGGCACGGGCAGGGATGGGCGCAGCCGGTCTATCTGGTGGCGATCGTGGTGCTGTCGGTGTCGAACAACATCTGGTCGCTGGCCCGCCAGTCCTATGTCGCCGAGTCGGTGCCGATCGCGATGCGCGCCCGGGCGCTGTCGATGCTCGGCGGCATGCAGCGGATGGGGCAGGTGATCGGCCCTGCGGTGGGCTCCGTCGCCATCGCCCGCTGGTCCTATCCCGGGTCCTTCTGGGTGCAGATCGCGATGGCGCTGGCCGCGCTGGCCTTCGTCCTGGTGTTCACTCTTCCGACGCCGGAGATGCTGGGGCAGGACGCCGGGAGGGCCGCCGAAAGTGATACCGGCGAAGGCGAGGCTGGGCCTGACGGAACCGGGCCTGACAGGACTGGACTCGGCGGAGCTGGGGACCGCGGGC
This sequence comes from Acidipropionibacterium sp., assembly GCA_022647765.1. Classification (GTDB taxonomy): domain Bacteria; phylum Actinomycetota; class Actinomycetes; order Propionibacteriales; family Propionibacteriaceae; genus Acidipropionibacterium. The sequence continues at coordinate 336,877 of JALCLH010000002.1, read as the reverse complement.
ACAGCGTCGGCGGAACCGACGCTCACCACAGCCAAGTCGCGGCGCCGCCCGCCCGTGTGCGGGAGCATGCCGACCCGGGAGCGACCGCGATGCTGGCGGTCGCCACCATCCTGCTGACGATCGTGCGCGCCAACCGCAACGTCGTCATTCCGCTGTGGGGGCATGCCCTGGGGATCGCGCCGCACACGATCACCGCCACCTTCGCCGCGAGCGCCGTGATGGACTCGCTGGTCTTCTACCCGAGCGGCCGGTTGTCCGACCGGTTCGGGCGCAGGGCGTCCCTGGTCCCCACCCTGCTCATCATGGGAGTCGGGTTCGTCGGGCTGGTGACCTGGCAATCGCTGACCGGGTTCGTGGTGTGCGCCTGCGTCATCGGCCTGGGCAATGGGTTCGGGGCCGGGATCGTGATGACCATGGGTGCCGACCTGTCCCCCGACGTCGACCGCTCGACCTTCCTGGGCATGTGGCAGTCGGTGCAGCAGGCCGGGATGACCGCGGGGCCATTCATCGTCACTGGCATGGTGGCCGGCTTCGGGGTCGGCGCCTCGGTGTGGGTGACCGGGCTGCTCTCCCTGGCGGGAGTGGGTTATGTGCTGGCCACCGTGCCACGGGCCTACGCCCGGATGGGTCTGGACGATCGCGGAAGGGCGCTGGTGAGGCGCTGAGGGCTCTTTCGCGGCGTAGCTCACTGACGTAAAGTGCTCGTATGTCTCTGACCGTTGCCGAGGTAGAAGAGGCGCTACTGGCCTTGAGCCGCCGTGACCGTGCGGCGGTGATCCAGCGCGGCCTCCAAACCCTCGACGCCGATGCAGACGATGCATCCCAGGAAGAGATCGACGCCGCCTGGCGCGACGAACTGAGCCGCCGTATTGACGACATCGAAAATGGTCGAGTCCAGATGCTCAACCACGAAGAGGTGTTCACCCGTGCCCGCGACGCGATCGTGGCACTTGGCCAATGACCCTCACTGAGGACTTCCACCCCGACGCGGAAGCAGAATTGATCGCTGCCGCAACCTGGTACGAACGAGAACGTCGCAGACTCGGCTCGGACTTCCTGAATCAGGCAGAGTTCGCCGTCCAGCAGCTGCTCGACTGGCCGCAGATCGCTCCAGTGTTTCCCGGTTGGGATCGAGAGCCCATCGTTCGTTCGCAGGCAATCAAGCGATTCCCGTTCCAGATCGTGTACTACGTGACCGATACTCAGGTCAGAATCGTTGCGTTCGCGCATACGCGCCGTAAGCCCGGGTACTGGCAGGACCGACTCGATGGGTGACTGGGCTGCATCTTCCTGGTGGGAGTCACGTATGTGATGGCGGTGGTGCCCGGGCCTATGCCCGGATGGGGCTCGACGATCACGGAAGGGCGCTGGTGCCTCGAGTCAGATGAACTTTTCACTCGCGTAAGCGCCCTCTCCAGCCAGGAGGCGCTCAGATCGCTGTTAGGCGAGTGAAATGTTCACGCACGGGAACGGGCACCAGAGGGCGCTCGCTGAGATGCATTCCTATGTATCACGTCGTCTTGCGATCATGCAGCACCGTGAGGATGCTGGCCGCGACGGTGACGACGCCGGCGATGAGCACCACTGGTATGAGAGCGATACTGGCCGCGTCACGAACCGGCCGATCTCGCGAGTCGGATGTGCACGCAGCTCGCACTCTTAGTGCCAACCGTGTGGGGATGGTCGGCTCTTGATGGTCTGCACTCAGCCTCGCCGACCGGCGAAGCTGCCACTCAGGACACGAAGTCGATTGGCGAATATCGTTGGTGTCGATGGTGAGTCAGAAGAAGCGGAAGAAGGCACCGGCGCCAAGCGTGCGTACGGGGCCTTCTCCGAACGACGCCCACGACATCGTTTACTTCAAGCGGCATGCCGAGGACGCCCCTGGACAGTCGGAGCCTGGCCGCGACGCCCTGCAGTCCTGGCCCGCCTCAGTTCGCGCGAAAGCCAACGCAGTTCTGATCGCCGTCGCCGCCGCGCCCCCCAAGCGGTTCGCCGGCGGTGGCTACTGGGAGGCGATGAAGGGCGACATGAGCGGATGGTTCGAGGTTCGCATCGACGGCCCGAAGCGGCACCACTACCGGCTGTTCTGCCTGCTTGACTACGAAGCGGAGGGACGGGACAAGCCCTTGCTGGTGGTGGTCGACGGCAGGGACAAGCCGTTTCGGACGACGCTCAGCGATTCGGACTACATGGCCGTACGTGCAATGGGCGAGGAGTATCTGCGCCGCAACCCGCGCTCGATCGCCTGACGTTACGCCTCCACTTTGGAGCGGGTGCGCAAACTGTGGAGATACCGCGCGAGACTGGCTGGGTCGCCAGTACGACCGGCCAGGAGCGGCTCGGTGACCTGCGAACGCTCGTCGTCATCAAGGGGTTCGAGCGTGATCCTCATCCCGAGGGCGGCAGCCACCTCGGCCAGTGTGCCGAGCGTGGGGTTGGACTTCTCGGAGGCGAAGAGTCGGCGGATGGTCGCAGGTTCGACCTGGATCGCGCGCGCGAGCTCCGCCTTCGACAGGCCAGCGGCTTCGCGCGCATCGTCAAGCGCGTTGACAACCTCGTCGATAGTGGCGATGCGCACAGACTCGACCACGAACTCCCGCAGGAACTCAGGGTCTTCAAGGTCGTGCGCGAGATCATCCCAGAAGGCACTTGTACTGGTCATGGGGATCACTCCTCTCAACGAGAGCGTACCATAAATGTTACACTTCGGAAGGGGTTTGGACAGCTGGTGTCTGGACTGCTTCAGGCCTCCGCACCGCTCGCGCTCACTGACGGCCCCGGACCGGCGCCCGCCGTTCCTCGGTCTCGGAGAATCCCGAGTGCGTACTTTTGGCGTACTTGACAAGAAAACGGCCCTTCAGATCATCTCTGAAGGGCCGTTTCACCGCGTCATGACGCGGTTTACTCGGTGGGCCTAACTGGACTTGAACCAGTGACCTCCGCCTTATCAGGGCGGCGCTCTAACCAACTGAGCTATAGGCCCGAACCTTCGCCGGTCTCCCGGCTGCGAGTGAAAACACTACCGCAACCGCTCCGAACGGCACAAATCACGGCCAGCTCCCGGCCGGGCGGCAAGACCGCCGTCAGAACTCCTCGTACTCTGCGGGATCCTGGCCGGCGAGGCGGCCGTCAGAGCGGCCGAGAGCGGTGATCCGGGCGACCTCCTCGGGTTCCAGAGTGAGATCGGCGGCCTGCAGGTTCTCGGCCTGGCGCTTGGGCGACGCCGCCTTCGGGATCGGGACGGCGCCGCGGGCCACCTGCCAGGCGAGCACCGTCTGGCCGGGCGTGGCGTCATGAGCCTCAGCGATCTCGGTGATCGTCGGGTTCGCCAGCAGGTCGTTGCCCCTCCCCAGCGGGCTCCACGCCTCGGTGAGGATGCCGTGCGCCTGGTCGTAGGCGAGGGTCTCCTCCTGCGGGAAGTACGGGTGCAGCTCGATCTGGTTGACCACCGGGCGCACCCCAGTCTCCTTCTCCAGCCTCTCGATGTGCTCGGGCAGGAAGTTGCAGACGCCGATCGCCCCGACGATCCCGGCCTGCTTGGCCTCGATGAGCGCCTGCCAAGCCTCCACGTACCTGCCGACCTTCGGGTTCGGCCAGTGGATGAGATACAGGTCGAGGTGGTCGAGACCCGTGCGGTACAGGCTCTCCTCGACCGTGCGGATCGCCTCATCGTGAGCGTGGTGACGCCCGGGCAGCTTGGAGACCACCTGCAGGGAGTCGCGATCGGCCCCCGACTCCCGCACCGCCTTGCCGACCGTGCCCTCGTTCTCGTAGTTGAAGGCCGAGTCGAGCATCGTGTAGCCAGCCTGGATCGCCCGCTTCACGGCGTCGACCCCCTCGGCGCCGTTCAACTTGTAGGTGCCGAATCCGATGACCGGCAGAGTGAATCCGTCGTATGCGCTGAATGTCCTCATGTCGTCCTTCTCATCGTTCCCATCGCGCCGCGGCGCCATCCGTGTGAGGCGTCCAGCCTGTCACCCACCACCATAGGTCACTTACGAAACCATCAGTCTCGATTATGCAGGGCGTTGCGTACAGATGGCGAGGAGTAGCCCCTCAGCTCAACGGTCGAGTACTCAACCTCCGGGCACCCGGCGTGACCGGCTCCGTCTCTAGCAGAAGGCGAGCGGTCTGCTCGTCGGTGATCAGGGCCGTCAGGATCCTAGACCTGGCCACCGCGGCCAGAGCCGGGACCTTGGACTCGCCGCCCGCAACTGCGAGGACGCGCGGAATCGTCACGAGTTCACGAGGCAGTACGGCGATCCGACGGCCGGACAGGCTCGTCTCCACAACTCGCCCCTGATCGTCGAAGAAGGCGCCGACCACCTCTGCGCGCACGTCAAGCTGGTCGAGTTCATCGCGTTCAGCCGCGGTCAGAGCAGGAATCAACTGCGTGATCCGGGGCCGCCATGATCCAACGGACAGGATCGCCAGATCGAGGGAGGCGTACCGGGCAAGAACTGATGCAATCGCGGGAACTCGCCTAAGCGCGGCGGCGCTCTCGGGCGACTCTACAAACAGGGGAGCGAAGATCGACATGGTCTGCACACCCGAGCCTTCCGCCACAGTCCGCAACACCTCGACGGGTGATTGCTGGAAATCAGTACCGACCCCGCCGGTCAGCGCCACCGCTGTGGAAGCCGGCAGTGGACCGATGTAGTTGCCGATCTCTGCCAGAGTGCGCCCCCAAGACAGACCGAAGCTGTCGTCACGCTGAATCGTACGCATCAAGAAGGCGGCCGCCGCCCGAGCCAGCGCCTGCCTGTTCAGCGTCTCCTCCGGTGCGCCCGTCACGACAACGCATTCTTCGATTTGCAGATGCTCTGCCAGACGAGGGGCAAGTTCGCCGCGCACCTCACCATCAAGGATCGTGATCCGCACGATGCCTCGCTGCCTGGCCTGCTCCAGGAGACGAGCCACCTTGAAGCGAGAGATCCCAAGACGGTCGGCGATCTCCGTCTTCGACTCGTCGCGCAGGTAGAAGGCCCGAGCGGACTCCAGCATGTACCAGCGATCAGGATCAAGACCTACATCATCGGGTTTGCTCATTTGAGCGCAAGCATACATGGGAAGGACCGCAACCCTTGGTCAGCGCTATTGACATGCTCACATGATCAGTCATACTGTTCTCATATGAGCAACGAATGCTTATATGAGCATGGGATGACCGTGATGCTTCTTTCCCCATCGACAATGGATCTACAAGTACCGCCAGCCCCCTGGGACGCTCTCGTCCGTCGAAGCGCAGACCTGCTTCAAGCCAGCGGAACCACAACATCGCACTACGTCGACGCGATCTTCGACAGTCTGCGGCGTAACGGCGACTACATGCTCGTAGCGCCAAGAGTGCTGCTGGCTCACGCCCGACCTGAGAGTGGAGCTCTCGGCACCGGCATCAGCCTTGTGACAACCACTGACGACATTCCCTTCTCCGGCGACGCCGCACGCCCCGTGAGACTGTTCTTCACCCTCTCTGCGGTCGACTCCGACGCGCACTTGGAGTTGCTGACGCATCTCGCCACAGTTCTCACCGACGATGCACTGCTGTCAGAGCTGTCCACCAGCAGCGACGCCACCCGTGTCGCCTCAATCATCAATCCCGCCCAGCCATGCTGCTAACGATCAACGGTCTCGAGACCGAAGTGCACTACGACCATCACGCCATCGACGATGTGATGGTCCCAACGCTGCGCCGATGGATCTCAGACACCCAAGACGGCCGCCGCCACTATGCATTCCTGGCGGCACCGCCCGGTGCTGGCAAGTCAACGCTCGCGGTCCTCCTCGAGACCGCCTTGAGACCTGAACTTCAGTGCGTGGGTCTGGACGGGTTCCACCTCCCACAGGCATTTCTTGAGACCACGACCATTCCAGACCACGACGGCCGACAGATCACGATGGCTGAGATCAAGGGCGCTCCGGAGACATTCGACGTGCCATCTCTCACCGAGACCCTCGAAAGAGGTCGGACTCGGGACATTATGTGGCCATGGTATGACCGCTCCATCCATGATGTCGTGCCCGAGGGATCACGCCTGATCTCCAGACACGTCCTAGTCGAGGGAAACTGGCTTCTACTCGACGAACCCGGGTGGCGCGAGCTCCGCTCACTTGCCGATCTCACAATTTTTCTATCTGCTCCCGAGCAACTCCTGAGAAACCGCCTCATTACGCGCAAGATTCAAGGCGGCATGTCTCGCGAGGCGGCCGGAATCTTTTACCAGAGGACAGACGGTCCCAATGTACGTCGTAGCCTTGATCACTCTTTGAATTCCGGTGTGGATCTGATTCTGACTATGGATGAGAACGGCGCTATTCACGAAAGGAACCCACAATGACAACCAAATCGGACTCCACTGAGAGTCAAACCTCACCAGCAGCCTCACCGCCATCATTTCGGGCCAGACTTCAGGCAGTGGGAGGATTCCTCACCGCAATGGTCATCCCCAACATGGGAGCATTCATTGCCTGGGGATTCATCACAGCCTTGTTCATCCCCACCGGATGGCTGCCCAACGCAGACCTAGCCAAACTTGTTGACCCAATGATCAAGTACATGCTGCCGAGTCTGCTTGCGTACACCGGCGGAAATTTGATCCATGGCCAACGCGGTGGTGTCGCCGGGGTCGTGGGGACAATCGGATTGATCGTCGGAGCGCCGATTCCCATGTTCCTCGGAGCCATGATTATGGGTCCATTCAGCGCATGGGTGATCAAAAAATGGGACAACACCATTCAGCACCGAATCCGCTCTGGCTTCGAAATGATCGTCAACAATTTCGCGCTTGGAATCATCGGATTTCTGCTCTGCCTGGCCTCATACAAATTCATCGGACCGGGAGTTCTGTGGATCAATCATCTGTTGACCACCGCGGTAAACGCACTGGTCAGCACCGGTGTCCTTCCCATTCTATCGCTGCTCAATGAACCAGCAAAAGTGCTCTTCCTTAATAATGTTATCGACCAGGGAATCTATTACCCACTCGGCATGCAACAGGCTGCCGTTGCCGGTAAGTCCATCTTCTTCATGGTGGCATCGAATCCTGGCCCTGGCCTGGGACTGCTCTTGGCATACTGGTTCTTCAGTGGCTCGAAGATCATGCGTGAGACCGCCCCTGGGGCCATCATCATTCACTTCTTTGGCGGTATCCACGAGATATATTTCCCCTTCGTTCTCGCCAAGCCAGTGACACTGATCGGCATGATCGCTGGAGCTGCCTCGGGTATCGCGACAGCTCAGATCATGCATGTCGGCCTAGTGGCCGGCCCCTCCCCGGGTTCGATCTTCGCCTACTTCCTCCTGACTCCACGAGGCAACTTTGTTGGCATGATTGCCGATGTCGCCATCGCCACTATCGTCTCGTTCACTGTGAACTCGCTAATTCTGGCCGCATCCCGAAAGCACGATCGGGCCAAGGAGCAGGACTTGGACTTCGAGGCTCTTCAGGCGCAGTCTGCTGCCATGAAGCAGGAGGGCAAGGATGTCCTCGCCGCTACCTTGACCAGCTCTTCCGCGCAAGATGCAGCAGCGATGGAAGCTACGCCAAGCCAGCACATCCACAAGGTTGTGTTCGCTTGCGATGCCGGCATGGGATCATCCACCATGGGCGCGAGCCTGTTCCGCAAGCGCGTCGAGAAGGCCGGACTTACCGTCGAGGTCGCCAACTCTTCGATAGAGAAGGTGCCTGCTGATGCCGACGTCATCGTTACCCACAAGAATCTCGTAGACCGGACGCGTTTGGCCAACGAGGGAGTACGGGTGGTGCCGATAGACAACTACCTTTCCGATGCCAATCTCGAAGAGCTCTTCTCGAGCATTGAGTCTGAACAAGGAGCCAACGCATGAGAACGCACGCAGTCTTTCTCACCGGTGCCGGCGAGTGTGAGTTGAGGGATGCTGAACTCCCACCGATAGGCTCCAGTGAGGTACTCATGAGAGTAGAAGCGAGCAGCATGTGCTACTCCACCTACAAGGCGCTGAAGCTCGGTGCTGAGCACAAGCGCGTCCCTGACAATATCGCAGAGCATCCAGTAATGACCGGGCACGAATTCACCGGTACGATCGCTGAAGTCGGTGCCGACCTCAAAGATCGCTATCAAGTGGGAGAACGTATTGTAATCCAGCCAGCCATGGGACTCCCGTCCGGCTACTCTCCTGGCTACAGCTATCAGACATACGGCGGAGATGCGACGTATACGATTGTTCCCGACTTCGCCATCGAGCGCGGCGCTATCCTACCCTACGAGTCCGACTATTTCGCAAACGGTTGCCTCGCCGAACCCATGATGTGCATCATTGGTGCCTTCCACGCCAATTTTCATACTACTCAATACGTGTACGAGCATCAGATGGGCATCAAGCCGGAGGGTAATCTCGCGCTTCTGGGAGCCGCAGGGCCAATGGGACTTGGGGCGATTGAATACGCCCTCAATGGGCCCTACTCACCACGGACGGTCGTCGTGACCGATATTAATCAAGACCGACTGGACCGCGCCTGCAAACTGCTACCTCCATCGCTTCTGGAGGGAACTGGTCGCAAGCTCGTGTATCTCAATACCGCCGGTGTTGAGAATCCGACCGATCTGCTGCGCCTCCAGACGGGAGGCGCAGGCTTCGACGACATCTTCGTCTTCGCGGCCAATGACAAGTTGATCGAACTGGCAGATGCGATCAAGGCTCCAGACTGCTGCCTCAACCTTTTCGCTGGACCGACCGACGAAGAATTTTCGGCTCGATTCAATTTTTACGACGTACACTACGAGTCGTCGCATGTCGTAGGAACGTCGGGTGGCTCGAGGTCCGACATGGAAGAGGGTCTGGATATGGTGAGCGAGGGAAAACTCAACCCGTCGCTCATGATTACCCACATAGGGGGCCTCGACGCCGTGCCATCGGCTCTCAAGGCTTTTCCCACTATAGGCGGAGGAAAGAAACTATTCTACACGTCAGTTCGAATGCCATTAATTGCCATCTCAGAACTCCGCAACCGTGTCGCCGAAGACCCACGCTTCACTGGCTTGGCAGACATATGTGAAGCGAATAAAAATGTGTGGAATCGTGATGCCGAACGGTATCTGTTGAAGCACTGGGGTACTGAAGGACCGGCAGTCGGAAATACTCATGAACTAGCTGTATCTACGCTGTCTGAATCGTAAGTAAGAGGGAGGCGTCATGCGGCGCTCTGCAATTGTGGAGAGGGAATCGACAGAGGTTTTCATCCCTTCACAAGTGCAGTGCGCCGCACGGCGTTCCGAACCCCGGCGGCATCCAGATCGAAACGTCTGCGTCAGTCGTCGACTCCCGGGTAGACGACGCCGATCTGACGCCGGATCTCGTCGAGAACCCCCATGATCCCCACCGTCTCGTCCAGGGGCTCCAGCTCGGAGTCCAGACGCCCCTCCGCGATGTACCGCTCGGCCGCCAGCGCCTCGTACTGCATACCGCGGCCCTCCACCGGGGTGCGGTACTCCTCGACGACCCGCCCGTCGGTGGCGATCACCCGGAAGCTGGCCGCGGCGTACCAGATCGGGTCGATCTCGATCCGCGCCTCGGTGCCGACGATGGCCGCTGTATTCGACCCGGCCCCACGTGAGGAGCTCACCGTCGTCGATACCGCCCCGGAGGCGTGGGTCATCACGGTGGCCACCTCGGTGTCGGTGCCGAGATCCTGCAGTCGTCCGCCGGCTGAGATCGAGGTCGGCAGGCCGAGGATGTCGCAGACGAAGGACACCGGGTAGACGCCGAGGTCCAGCAGCGCTCCGCCGCCCAGCTCCGGGGCATTGAGCCGATGGGCGGGGTCGGTGGGCAGTGACTGGGTGTGGTCGGCAGTCACGGCCCGGACCTCTCCCAGCGCCCCGGATCGCACCAGTTCGCGGATCCGGATCATGTCGGGCAGGTAGCGAGTCCACATGGCCTCCATCAGGAACAGGCTTTTGGACGCCGCCAGGTCGCGGAGCTCTGCGGCCTGGCCAGCCGTAAGAGTGAAGGCCTTCTCCACCAGGGCGGGCTTGCCGGCCTCCAGGACCAGGCGGGCGTGCTCGGAGTGCTGAGCGTGCGGGGAGGCGACGTAGATGATGTCGACCTCGGGATCGTCGGCCAGCTCCTGATAGGAGCCGTGGGCGCGCGGGATCGCGAACTCGCCGGCGAATCGGCGCGCGGTGCCGGCCGCACGCGATCCGACGGCGACAACGTCCAGGCCAGCGGTGCGAAGATCCGAGGTGAAGGTGTGGGCGATGCTTCCGGTGCCGAGAATCCCCCAGCGCAGTCCAGTCATGACCCGAGACTACTTGACCGCACGACCAAAGCGCGGCCACGAACTCACTCGCGGTGCACGGCCGACGCGATGACCAGGCCGATGGTCCCAATCACTCCCGACAGGGTGTGTTCCGGCGCCGCGAGCGCAGATTCACGGCGTGTCGGGAGTGATCGGGACCATCGAGAAGCTGCACGGCCCACTACGGCATCAGCGCCGAGAGCGGACATGTGACGGTACCGTCCTTCAACACGAACGTGCCACCGTTGCCCGTCACGACCAGCCGAAATGCCGGCTCGCCGACCGAAGACACATCGATCTGTTCGATCGCCTTCTTGAGAGATTCCGCGCCAGCTCCCACTTGAGCGCCACCGACCTTCACCTCCACGGCCCCCCAGCGTCCATCCGGGAGGAGTATCACTGCGTCGATCTCGTGCTCGTTCGAATCGTGATAACACTCGACCCGCGCATCCAGCGGTGACCCCAGGACCAGCAGATCATGCACGACGGCCGACTCGAAGAGGAATCCCGTCGTTTCAGGATCTCGCGCCAGAGTCTCGGGAGATGCACCCAGAGCGGCCACCGCGAGCCCCGGATCCGCCATGTGCATATGATCCGCGCTCCTCAAGCGCGCGCGTGAACGCAGCTTCGGCGCCCAGGGATGCTGGAGTTCAACGACGAACAGGCGCTCCAGCAGCTCCACATATCGCGCGACTGTCGCTGGCGCGATGCCGGGAGCAACCTGATCGAGGTCCGCAGCCAGCCTCGCGAATTTCACCGGCTGAGCCACCGACCTCGCCACCGCACGCAACAGCTGCTCCAGCACCGCGGGCCGATGTCGCATGTCCTCCAGCCGGGGGAGGTCCGTATGCGTCACCTCCCTCAGGTAGCTCCGCAGCAGCACCTGAGCATCCTCGGGCGACAACGCGATCATCGCGGGAAACCCCGACGAGCACAGTCGATCGACCACACTTGCATAGTCGTCGACGGCCGGTGCAGCACGAGGCCGCTCCCCCGCGAACAGACCTGCCACGCTCACCCCGCCTGCCGCATCATCCTCGCGCGACCCACCCCGCTCCCACCAGCTCATCGTCCGCTGCCGGACGCGCAGGAAGCGGCCAGCACCGGAATGCCGCGTCGCATCGTCAGCCGGAACCGATGACCCGGTGAGGATGAACCGACCCGGAGACGACCCGAAATCCACCGCTCTGCGTACCAGGTCCCACAGTTCCGTGGCCAACTGCCACTCGTCGAGCACCCGCGGAGACTCGCCTTCCAGCACAGTCTCCGGAGACAGCCTCACCAGTTCCCGAGTCGCAGGATCATCGAGCAGCGCGAAAGACTTGCCCGCCCACAATGCCGTCTGCGTCTTGCCGCACGCCCGTGGCCCCTCCACGACGACTGCTCCCGCGAGCGTCAAAGCGCGTGCAAGCACCCCATCCAGCACTCGGGGCAGGTATTCGGAGAGGTTCAGCATGGTGATGCGGGCGCCCGCAAGAACCTTCTTCGCAGCCATACCGCCACGCTAGCACCCCTAACCCATGTTCTGCAGGGCTTCTAGGTATGGTTTTGCAGGACCGTTAAGTATGGTTTTGCAGGTCTCCTAGGGCATGTTTTGCAGAACTGAGGCCCCTGCTCAGTCCTCGGCGAGGGTGACCTCCAGACCGCCCATCACCTGGGCAGCCAGGTTGTACAGGAAGCTGAACAGCGTGGACAGGGCGGTGAACAGCACCGCGTCGACGGCCCCGATGATCGCTGTGAGACCGAGTACCCGTCCGGTGTTGAGGTAGTCCGAGAGCTGGAACTTGGACTGCGAGGTCGGCGAGGCGATGAGGTCGTTGACGGCCTTGTTCATGGAGTCGAAGGCGCCGGAGGCCCCGATCACCCCCCACACCACCCATACCGCCACGAAGAAGATGATCGCACCCGCGACGCCGAACAGCAGCGAGGTCTTCATCACCGACCAGGGATCGACCCGCGAGATCCGCAGCCGGGCCTTGCGGGTCCGCCGGACACTCCTGCTGGCGGCAGGCTGGGCTGAGGCCGACGCCGGGCTGCTGGCGGTGGGCGGCCCGGGCTGGGCCGAGGTCCCGCTCACACCGGCCGCGCGGGAGGCGTCCGGGCCGAAGGTCTCCCGCGCATCCCTGGTCGTCCAGTGGGTCGCATCCGGGTCAAGGCTGCCCGAATCTGTACGCGGATTCTCCCGCGTCCTGTAGTCACTCACCGTCGTCCTCTCGGGTTGCGACGCCGTCCTGGTCGTTGCCCACCGTACCGTCCTCGTCCGAACCGTGCTCGTTCTGCGGCGTCGACACGGCGTCATCACCTGCCGGCGAGGCCTCTCCATCTGCCACCGGATCACCCGCGGTATCGGCCGCGGAGTCGTCCTCCTCGTCCTCCCGCTCGGGGTTGAGCGCGATCAGCGAGACGGCGTCCCTCCCCTTGACGGAGACGAATTTCACGCCCATCGTGGAGCGCCCCTTGACCGGGATCTCGGAGACCGCGGAGCGGGTGACCTGGCCGGAGTTCTTGATCGCCATGATCTCGTCGGCCTCGCTCACCACCAGCCCGCCGACCAGCGAGCCGCGGTCCTCCGACAGCGCCATCGCCTTGATCCCGAGACCGCCGCGGCCCTGACGCCGGTACTCCGAGACCGCGGTCCGCTTGGCGAATCCGCCGTCGGTCACGGTGACCACGAAGCGGTCGTCCTCGGGAGTGTCGTCGGAGATGATCGACATCGACAACAGCTCGTCGCCGTCGCGGAACTTCATCCCGGTGACCCCGGAGGTGGCCCGCCCCATCGGCCGCAGCTGGTCGTCGGAGGCGCCGAAGCGGATCGCCTGGCCCTTGCGGGAGATCAGCAGGACGTCGTCGGCGGCCGAGCACAGCTCGGCGCCGATCAGCTCGTCGTCCTCGGTGCGGAAGTTGATCGCGATGACGCCGGCCGACCGCGGCGAGTCGTAGGCGGTGAGATCGGTCTTCTTCACCAGCCCGCCCGGGTAGCCAGCAGCAGGTACGGCCGATCGGAGTAGCTGCGCAGGGTCATCACCTGGGTGATGTGCTCCTCGGGCAGGAAGCTCAGCAGCCCGGCGACGTGCCCGCCGCGGGCGTCGCGTCCGGCCTCGGGCAGCTGCCAGACCTTGGTCCGGTAGACCCGGCCCATATTGGTGAAGAACAGCAGCCACTGGTGGTTGGTGGTGGCGAACAGGTGCGCGACCTCGTCGTCGGCCTTCAGCGCCGCGCCCCTGACCCCCTTGCCGCCGCGCTTCTGGACGCGGTAGAGGTCGGTCTTGGTGCGCTTGGCGTAGCCGCCGCGGGTGATCGTGACGACGACGTCCTCGTCGGGGATGAAGTCCTCCTCGGAGAAGTCCCCGTCGGCGGCGATGATCCGGGTGCGGCGGTCGTCGCCGTACTTGTCGACGATCTCGCTGAGCTCGGTGGAGACGATCTCGCGCTGGCGGGCCTCGTGGGCCAGGATGTCCTTGAAGTCGGCGATCTGGCGCTCCAGCTCGTTGAGCCGGTCGATGATCTTCTGACGCTCGAGGGCGGCCAGCCGGCGCAGCTGCATGTCGAGGATGGCGCGGGCCTGGACCTCGTCGATCTCGAGCAGCTGCTGCAGCCCGGCCGAGGCCGTCTCGGTGTTCGGGGAGCGCCGGATCAGGGCGATCACATCGTCCAGCATGTCGAGGGCCTTGACCAGGGCGCGCTGGATGTGGGCGTCCTTCTCGGCCTGGGAGAGCCGGTACTCGGTGCGACGCCGGATCACCTCGAGCTGGTGGGTGATCCAGTAGCTGATGAACTGATCGAGCCGCAGGGTGCGCGGGACGTTGTCGACCAGGGCCAGCATGTTGCAGCCGAAGGTGTCCTGCAAAGAGGTGTGCTTGTACAGGTTGTTCATCACCACCCGCGGCTGGGCGTCGCGCTTGAGGATGATCACCAGACGCTGCCCGGTGCGGGCCGAGGAGTCGTCGCGGATGTTGGCGATGCCGTTGATCCGTCCGGAGTTCACCAGGTCGGCGATCTTCTGGGCCAGATTGTCCGGGTTGCACATGTAGGGCAACTGGGTGACCACCAGGCACTGGTGGCCGGCCTTGTCCTCCTCCATGTCGATGACCGCCCGCATGGTGACCGAGCCGCGGCCGGTGCGGTAGGCGTCCTCGATCCCCTGGCGGCCGACGATCAGCGCCCCGCCGGGGAAGTCCGGGCCCTTGATGCGGGCCATCGAGGCCTCCAGGAGCTCCTCCTGGCTGGCCTCGGGGTGGGCCAGGGACCACTGCACGGCCTCGTTGACCTCGCGCAGGTTGTGGGTCGGGATGTTGGTGGCCATGCCGACCGCGATGCCGCTGGAGCCGTTGACCAGCAGGTTCGGGAACCGGGCCGGCAGGACGATCGGCTCGGTCTCCTTGTTGTCGTAGTTGGGCTGGAAGTCGACGGTGCCCTGGTCGATGTCGCGCACCATCTCCATCGCCAGCGGCGCCATCTTGCACTCGGTGTACCGCATCGCGGCGGCGCCGTCGTTGCCCTGGGAGCCGAAGTTGCCCTGCCCCTGGACCAGCTTGTAGCGCATCGCCCAGGGCTGGGCCAGCCGCACCAGGGTGTCGTAGATGGCCGAGTCGCCGTGCGGGTGGTACTTGCCCATCACGTCGCCGACGACGCGGGAGCACTTGTTCCAGCCGCGGTCGGGGCGGTAGCCGGAGTCGTACATGGCGTAGATGACGCGGCGGTGGACGGGCTTGAGGCCGTCGCGGACGTCGGGCAGCGCGCGCCCGACGATGACGCTCATCGCGTAGTCGAGGTAGGCGTTCTGGATCTCGTCGCGGATCTCGACGGGCTGGATGCCGGTGTGGCGTCCGGTCACCAGGCCCTGGGTGTCGGCCTGGTTCTGCTCATCGGGACCGGTCTCGTCGTCAGCCATGGAATTCCTTGTCAGTGATCATGCATGAAGTTTTGATTTCGGGTTGGGCTCTCGCTCGAACCCCAGCCACCGCCCGTGGCCAGCGACGCCGACCCGGTGCCCGCAGACCCACCGCTACGGGGGTTGCAAGGGGGTCGTCCCCCTGCCGATTCAATTGTGTCGCGGCCCGGAGCGAGGAACGAGCGACGGTGAACGCCGCGGCACCACGGGGGTTGCAAGGGGGTCGCCCCCCTGCCTCTAAATGTCGAGGAACCTGACGTCTTTGGCATTGCGCTGGATGAAATGGCGACGCTGCTCGACGTCCTCCCCCATCAGGATGGAGAACATCTGGTCGGCCATCGCGGCGTCCTCCAGGGTCACCTGCAGCAGCAGCCGCTTCTCAGGGTCC
This sequence comes from Acidipropionibacterium sp., assembly GCA_022647765.1. Classification (GTDB taxonomy): domain Bacteria; phylum Actinomycetota; class Actinomycetes; order Propionibacteriales; family Propionibacteriaceae; genus Acidipropionibacterium. The sequence continues at coordinate 321,321 of JALCLH010000002.1, read as the reverse complement.
ATCGTGGTGTCCCACAGGTCCTCGGCGTCCATCTCGCCCAGGCCCTTGTAGCGCTGGATCGGGTTCACCTGGGGCAGCTTCTTGCCGTGGGCGATGCCGTCGTCGCGCAGCGCGTCGCGCTCCTCGTCGGAGTAGGCGAGCTCGTGCGGCGAGTTGGTCCAGCGCAGCCGGAACAGCGGCGGCTGGGCGAGGTAGACGTGACCGGCGTCGATGATCGGCCGCATGAACCGGAACAGCAGGGTCAGCAGCAGGGTCCGGATGTGCGCGCCGTCGACGTCGGCGTCGGCCATCAGGATGATCTTGTGGTAGCGCAGCTTGTCGAGATCGAACTCCTCGTGGACGCCGGTGCCCAGGGCGTTGATGATGCTCTCGATGGTCTCGGAGTTCAGCGCCCGGTCCAGCCGCGCCTTCTCCACATTGAGGATCTTGCCGCGCAGCGGCAGGATCGCCTGGATCCGGGGGTCACGGCCCTGGGAGGCCGAGCCGCCGGCGGAGTCGCCCTCCACGACGAAGATCTCGCACTCCTCCGGGTTGGTGGAGGAGCAGTCCTTGAGCTTGCCGGGCAGCGAGGTCGAGCCGAGCAGGCCCTTGCGGTTGCGCGCCATGTCGCGGGCCTTGCGGGCGGCCACCCGGGCCTGGGCGGCGGCCTGGGACTTGCGGACGATGTTCTTGCCCTCGGCCGGATTCTCCTCGAACCAGTCCGAGAGCCGGTCGTTGAGCACCTTCTGGACGAAGGACCTGGCCTCGGTGTTGCCGAGCTTGGTCTTCGTCTGGCCCTCGAACTGGGGTTCGGTGAGCTTGATCGACAGGATCGCGGTGAGACCCTCGCGGATGTCGTCTCCGGAGACCCGGTCCTCGCGCTTCTTGATCAGCCCCCAGGTCTCGCCCCACTTGTTGACGGTGCCGGTCAGCGCCGCCCGGAAGCCCTCCTCGTGGGTGCCGCCCTCCATCGTGTTGATGGTGTTGGCGAAGGTGTGGACGCTGGTGGCGTAGGAGGTGTTCCACTGCATCGCGATCTCCAGGCCCATGCCCTCCTCGGGGCGGTGCTCCTCCAGCGCGATGACGGTGGGGTTGATGACGTCCTTGCTGCCGGTGAGGAAGCGGACGTAGTCCTTGAGGCCGTTCTTGTAGCAGAAGTCGTCGTGAAGGGGCTCGCCCTCCTCGTCGACGTGGCCCTCCCGACGGTCGGTGAGGGTGATCCGCAGCCCCTTGTTGAGGAAGGCGTACTCGCGGAACCGGGTGGCCAGGGTGTCGTAGTCGAAGACCGTGGTGTCGAAGATCTCGGCACTGGGCTCGAAGGTGATCGTGGTGCCGGTCTCGTCGGTCTCCTCGAGCCTCTCCAGGGGGGCGTCCGGGTCGCCGAGGGTGAAGCTCTGACGCCAGCGGTAGCCGTCGCGGCGGACCTCGACGATGAAATGGCTCGACAGCGCGTTGACCACCGAGGAGCCGACGCCGTGCAGGCCGCCGGAGACCTTGTAGCCGCCGTTGCCGAACTTTCCGCCGGCGTGCAGGACGGTCAGCACCAGGGTGACGGTGGGGATGTGCTCGACCGGGTGCTCCTTGACGGGGATGCCGCGGCCGTTGTCGGAGACCCGGCACCAGCCGTCGTCGAGCAGTTCGATGTGGATCGTGTCGCAGTAGCCGGCCAGCGCCTCGTCGACCGAGTTGTCGGCGATCTCGTAGACCAGGTGGTGCAGGCCGCGCTCGCCGGTGGAGCCGATGTACATGCCGGGGCGCTTGCGGACCGCCTCGAGGCCCTCCAGGACCTGGATCTGCTCGGCGTCGTAGACACCGTCGACCATGGTCGGTGTGATGTTGTCCGTGGTGATGCCGGCCTCGGCGCCGTCATCGGTTGTGGTGTCATCCACCAGGAGTTCGTTGATCTCCGTGGGCTCTTCGGGCTTCGGCGACTGACTCACGGGCAACGCGCTCCTGGCTGATCTGACGATCGGAGAGAGGGATCTTCCGGGAGACGGCGTCTCCCTCATGAACGATCCCACTCTACTCCACATCGACCTCGAATTCCCGTGGACCCGCCCATCCAGCGCGGCTGTTCTCGGGTCGATCCCTCGCCAGGGCACCGTGAACGCCGCTGAGAGTCCCTCGACCCCCATTCTGGAGTCCCGGACCGGCTCCGGGGGTCGAGCGCGTGTAGTGGGAGGTTGGGCATCTGGTCCCGATCACTCCCGACACGCCGTGTTTCTGCACCAGCGACGCCGAAACACCCTCCAGCGGGAGTGATCGGGACCAGTCATCCCAGATCAGCTCTCTCAATGAGCGGATAGAGCGCCGACGACGGTGGCAGATCGGCCAGCAGGGCCGCCCCGTCCAGAGCAGTTCCAGGGTGCTCGGCGATCCGCACGCCCGGAACCGCATTGCGGAGGCCCTCATCGAAGGCCTCGCGCAGCACTCCGGAACTGAACACCTTGCCCACCCGGGCCACCGCCGGCGACTTCTCCTCCAGGCCGACCACGCGCAGCGCAGTGCTCACCGACTCGGCGAGCCTCCGCCCCGCGTCGTGGGAGATCCGGGCGGCGACCGGATCGGAGCCGGCCAGCTCAGCGACCGCCTTGGCGTAGCGGGCCACCCGCTTGACCTTCTCGGGATCGGCCTGGACCTCGAGATACAGGGTCGACAGGTCCGGGAACTCCGCGGTCACCACCTCGGTGAGAGCGGTCTGCGGACCGCGCCCGTCATAGGCCTGCAGCACGCAGTCGATGGCCGCCCGGCCGATCCAGTAGCCGGATCCGGCGTCCCCGAAGAGATATCCCCAGCCGTCCACCCGGGCGACGCGGTTCTCGCCGACACCCAGGGTGACGACGCCGGTGCCGGCGGCCACCACGGCGCCCAGCTCAACTGAGCCCCTGGCGCCCCGGACCCCGCCGTCACGACCTCCCCCGAGCGCCCCGAGATAGCTCGTCACCGAATCGTGGGCGAGGATCACCCGCCTCACCCGATCGCTGGTGATCTGGCGCGCGACCTCATCCAGGTCACCGTGCTCGGACCATCCCGAGGAGCCGACCGCCACTGTGAGGTCGCCATTGCGGGCCGATATATTGTCGGCCGCCCGGCTGATCAGAGTTGCCAGTTGCGGTTCGAGCGGGCGCTGGGTGAAGACCGGCCCGTACTCCGCTTCCACGGGAGGCAACCGGCCGCCGCGCCGTCCAGTGGTCGTCAGCCGGGCCCGGGACCCGCTCTGCCCACAGTCGATGGCCAGTACGTCGCTCATCATCGCTCACCTCGGTGTGATCGGGATCTCTTCGGCTGCCGGACGGGTCACATGACCGACAGTTCCAGTTCTCGTCCATTCTGTCGCGATCGGGCAGCAGAAGCCTCAGAACAGGCTCGCCAACCGTATGATGATCCAACCGACTGGAGTCGTGGCCCCGCCGACCAGGTTGGTGATCTGAGTGGCCCCACCAGGGATCTTGATCCCCGAAGTACCGGCCGCAGCGGTGAACCACGGAGCGATATCCGTCCCGGCGTACATGATGACGATCAGGGCAACCGTGCCCGTGATGAGCATCCTGAACATATTCCTCTTGCAGAACGGCGTGACAAGGGCCATCAGAAACATCAAAGACGGCAGATCCACGAACGGGAGCACCTTGTTTCCCGGCAGAATGAACGCGAGGAGCAACGCGATCGGAATGAGTAGCACCCCGGTCGCCAGCACCGAGGGCTCCCCAATAAGCAGGGCGGTGTCCATGCCGAAGTAGAACTCTCGATTCGGGAACCATTTCTTCAGTCTGATCTCGGCTCCGTCTCGAACTGTTGTGAGGCCTTCAACAAGGATATCGATCATCTTGGGAAGGATGTACATCGCGGCCGCAACATCCACACCGAGGATGAGCGCCTTACCGATATCGTATCCGGCGCCGAATCCCATCAGGATGCCGAGGATCAACCCGATCACAAGAGGTTCACCGAAGACGCCGAACCGCTTCGAGATCGACTCCGGATCGAAGTTGATCCTGCGGAGCCCGGGAGTATGCTCGATGATCCAGTTCACCGCAATGCCGAACGGAACGAAATTCAAACATGTGAAGTGGGGAAACGAAATCCCCTTCAATCCATATTGCTTCTGAACAAACGGAGCAATCAGATCACCACCGATGAGAGCGAGCACGAAAGCAACGACACAGGCCGCGACACCGATCCAGAACGAGCCGGACGCCGCGTAGGCCACGGCTCCCACCACCAGGAAGATCCAGTAGTTGAAGATGTCGATGTCGACGGTCTTCGTGACCCGGAGAATCAGAAGCAGGAGATTGAGAGCCAAAAATATGACCACCACCACGGGGACGAGCGGCGATCCCCAGCCAATCGTGGAGGCGGTTCCCCATCCGACGTCCAGTACCGTCAGGTGAAGCCCCATACGATCGACCATGAGTCTGGTGGCCCCACTCAGGGAATTGAGAAGGAATGTGATCACCAGATTCACACCGACGAAACCGATCCCGACCAGCATTCCGGCCTTGAATGCTTTTCCGAATCCCAGACCGAACACCAGGCCAATGATGAGGAACAGGATCGGCATGAACACCGGGGCGCCGAGTCCGATAACAGCATTGATGATGTTCATGACGATGACACCCCGCGGAGCGCATCGATCAGACGAGGTGCCAGAAGACGAGGGGTCTTCTTGAAGGCGTCGGCGGTGGACCCGGCAAGATGGCCGGTGATCGTCGCATTCGGAAGCGTGACGAAAGGATGATCGGCGGGCAACGGCTCCACGTCGAAGGTGTCGATGGCCGCGCCCATGATCCTCCCCTCCCGCAATGCGCCGACGAGCGCCTGCTCGTCGACCAGACCCGAGCGGGCAGTGTTGACGAGAACTGCGGTCGGCTTCATCGCCGCCAGCACGTCGGCGCTCACCAGATGGTGTGTCTCGGGTGTGAGCCGGGCGTGAACGCACAGGATGTCTGCGACCTCCGCCAGCTCCGCGACGTCCTGGTATCTGGTCCACCTCCCGGACTCGGACACCCACGGGTCGTAGAAGGCCACATGAGCCCCCATCACCTCGACGAAGGCGGCCACCTTCCGCCCGATCTGCCCCAGGCCGACAATGCCGACGGTCTTGCCCTCGATCTCCGGGATCTCCGCACCATTCGGAAAGTCACGATCCCAGGAACCCTGATGCAGATTCTCCTGAGATCGAGCGATATTGCGGATCTCCGTCAGAATCATTCCGAGGGTGAACTCCGCGACGGCCTCGGCATTGCGCCCAGGAGTGTTGACGACGGACACGCCGCGGGCTGCGGCAGCGCCGGCGTCGACGTTCTCGGCTCCACCGCGCAGCACCCCGATCGCGCGCAGCCTCTCCCCGCGCTCGATGACCGACGCCGGGACGGGGCAGAACTGCGTGACCACGGCGTCGAATTCCTCGACGCCGTCGAAGAGCCCGGCAGGGGTCGGGATCGCATCCGGGCCGCCCTGTTCGACGAGCAGATTGTCGCGCTGGAGGGCCTCGACGGATTCATGATGCCAGGTTCGGATCTCCGCAGCTTCCGCCAGTTCTGGAAATCCCAAGAATCCCTCCTCGATGTACTCTGCTGGAATAAAATCATCTGCAATGCAAAGAATCTTCATTTGTTCACCTCATGAGCATTCCGCCGGTAGCGTCGACTGTGGCACCGGTCATATAATTGGAGTCGGGGCCGAGCAGGAACAGCACCACTGGAGCGATATCTTCAGGGGCTGCTATCCGCCCCAGAGGAATTCGTCCCTTGTAGTACTCGGGTCGTGCCAGGATCGATTCGTGGACCATATTGGAGTCCATCATCCCCAGCGCCACGCAGTTCGCCGTGATACCTGATGTCGCCGTCTCCCTGGCGAGGGAGATCGTCATCGTCACAAGTGCGGCCTTCGACGACGCATAGTGCGCATGGCCCGTGGTCGATCCGTGAAAGGCCGCTTGAGACGTGATGTTGACGATCTTTCGAGTCTCGTCACCGGGATGCTGGCCGATCATCTTCTGACACAGGATGAATGGAGCCCTCACGTTCACCGCGAACGTACGATCCCAGGCCTCAACCGAGATCTGGGAAAATTCTCCGGAGAGCCAGATTCCGGCGTTGTTCACCAATAGATCGATCGGACCCGTATCGGAGGCGGCATCATCGAAGAGTCGGGTGACGGATTCGGTGTCGGCGAGATCGCATCCGTAGGAGCGCGCCCGGCCGGGGCCGAACCGGTCGACGAGCTCTCGCACTCCCTCGGCATGCCCGCCAGGACGGTGGGACATGGCAACGGTTGCGCCGGCGTCGAGCAGCTGACGGCTGACCTCCCAGCCAAGTCCGGTCGCGGCACCGGTGACCAGAGCGTGACGTCCGGCGAACCTCCCGGTTCCGGTGGCCGCCTCAGACATCGCAATCGGCTTTCGCGAGGGCATCGGCCCAGGCACCGTAGCGGTCGACATACAGACTCGCCTTCGCCGGGTCGGGGGTGAATTCAACGTAACCCGGAGCCATCGCCTTCGCGGCCTCGGTGACGTCGGAATACTCGCCGATCATCGCCGCTGCGGCCATGACTGTTCCGAGAGTTCCCGCTTCCTTGACCTTGACCACATGGAGGGATCGCTGCATCGCGTCAGCGAACATCTGGGTCCACAGCGGGCTGTTGGCCACCCCTCCCGTGAACACAGCCTCATCGGGAAGCGACTGGAATTTCTCCAGGCGACGGATGTGATCCATATGAGAGAAGACGACACCCTCATAGACCGACCGGAGAATCTGCGGCAGACCTGTGGAGGCCTGCAGCTCCGACAGCTCACCGCGCAGTCCGGGATACTTCGAGGTTCCGAATACGAAAGGCAGGAATGCGGGTATCTCAGAGTTCTCCGTTTCGGGGTCGAACACGACACGATTGACGGCGTCATAGAGTTCATCTCGACCGATAGAGGTGCCGCCGGCCAGTTTCACGGCCGGCCCGAGGACGGAATTGATGAACCACTCGAAGATCCCGGCGGAGGTCGGCGAGCCCTCCATGATGAGCCAGGCATGGGGAGTCGGGTAGATCGATGTCATGAACAGGTCCGGATCGATCACGGCCGCGTCGGCGATGTACTCGTTGATCGACCATGTACCGGTGACGATCGCCAACCGGTTCTTCTCCACCAGGCCGGAGGCAAGGGCCGATGATGCGATGTCGAAGACTCCGCCGGCCACCGGAGTGCCCGCCACCAGACCGGTCTCGGCCGCCGCGGCCTCGGTGACCGCGCCGGCCTGCTCATCGGAGCCGACGACCGGAGGCATCATGGCCTCGAGGTCTCCGATGCCGTAGAAGTCGAGGATCTGCGGGTCGTAGCGTCGTTCGTCGACGTTGAACAGGCTGGTCCCCGACACGTCGGAGAGGTTCGCGGTGGCCCGCCCGGTGAGGCGCATCCTGACGAATCCCGACGCGAGCAGTGCCCAGCGGGATCTCTCGAGGACCTCCGGCCGGTTCGCCTTGAACCATGCCAGGAGAGCCGGCGGCTGACCCGCCCACAGGGACTGGGCGGTCCTCGGCAGGATCCGGCCCGTGAAGCGCGGGTCGGACACCCAGCCCTCGATGAGGGATTCGGCCCTCTCGTCGGTGGAGATGATCGCGTTGTAGGCGGGCCTGCCCTCGGCGTCGACCAGGTAGACGCCGTTGCCATGTCCGGTGGCCGAGATCGCGGCGATGTCTGCGCCGGTGATCCCGGCCTGCGCCAGGACGCGTTGAATTGCGGTGACGTTGGAGCGCCACAGGGCGTCCATGTCTCGTTCGGTGAATCCTCGGCCGGGGGTCTTCAGAGGAATGGAGTCCCCTCCGCAGACTGCGACCAGTGTGCCATCCATCGTGTAGACGGCGGCCTTGGTCACAGATCCCCCATCGTCGATTCCAAGCAGATATTTCATGTCTCACTCCACATTGAGCGGTTACTTGTTGTGGCGCCATCGAAACCTGCGGCGCGTACGGATTCGAGACGGTCCTGCGTCCGGATGAATCCTCCGGCGAGAATCTCCTTGTCGCCGAGCACGGACCGGAACTCATCGACCACTTCGAGAGCCACCGGCGCTGGCAAGAGTTCGACACCGTCTCCGGAGAATTTTTTGAGGGCATCTAATGCGGTGCAGACCGATCGGGAATCCATCAGGGTGACTCGAAAGTACCGACGCATTCCGGTTCTTTTTGCCAGAGCGACGGTCTGATGGGACGACGTGAAGATCCCGTCGATCTTGAACTCGTGGCGCAGAAGCCGCAGCCCCTCGGTATCCGAGCGGAATCCGCCGACGAGATCCGACTGGACGAGCACCCGCTTTCCGTCGTCATGGATTCGCGCGGACAGTGCGGCCAGATTGCCGATGTGCACATTCGAGAGCAACACATCGGCGGCCGAGCTGGACAGCGCGTCGTCGAGATGGCGAAGATCGCGCACAGACGGAATGACCCGCCAACGGATGGAAGTCATCGGGGATCACTTCTGCTTGTAGATCGCCAGTGCCTGATCGACGGTGGCTCCGCTGTGGATGATCGCCGAGAGGGCGGCGACCTTCGCCACCGGGTCCGGATCATCAACGATGTTGCGCCCCACCGCCACGCCGGCGGCGCCGGCATCCAGACAGCGCGAGACGTACGCAAGGTATCCCGCAAGGTCGGTCTTGGGGCCTCCCAGGGCCACCACCGGTACCGTGACAGCCTTCAAGATCCGGGCATCGGCATCCGTACCGGTGAGCCGGGTCTTGACGATGTCGGCACCCAGCTCCTCGGCGAATCGAGCAGCAACGGCGACGTTGTCGGGATTGGACCCCTCGTCGCCCGTCCCTGCGTATGAATAGGGCAGCGACTCGACAATGAGAGGCAGGCCGTACTCCGAAGCCTCCCTGCGCAGAGTCTGAGTGGCGTCCTGAATTTTCGGGGCATGTGCCGCACCCATGAACGTCATGACGACCACTGCATCGGCACCGACACATACGGCGTCGAGGGCGGAGTTCACGATCTGGGTATCCGGGACTGTGGGATCGAACACATCGGTGGATGCGTCGCAGCGCAGTACCAGGGCCACGTCTCGAAGTTCTTCTGCCTTCCGGCAGGAAATCCCATAAGGAACCAGAACGGCATCCAGACCCAGTTCCGCCATTCGAGGCACTGCGGAAACCGTGCGGTCTACATTGTTCGCCTTCGCGGAGAAGTTGTGAGCGTCCAGAGCTAGCATGAAACTACGACCATCGTCGGCTATCAAGCGATTGATGCGACGCTGGGAAACATGTGGAATCAACATTGATTCTCTTTTCCTATTGGAGGGAAACCCATGCATGACGAAACTGAGATGTAAAAGCGCGAAAACGCCCACCAACTCCGGGGGGAGTGGTGAGCGTTCAATGCACTATCTCACTGATATTTGGTTGTGTCCGCACACGGTATCAGGCTGAGCGGCCTAGTGTCAACAGGGCGAGTCGACTCATCTGGATCATCCCCATCTCGGGACGAGTCGTCACCTCAGATGGTTGCTTCTGGTGCGGCTGTCCGGCGAGACGCGATACTCGAAGCCATGGATGCCACCAGCGTGCCCCCTTGCCACACCGTCCAGGCCGGCTCGATCCCGGACCCCGCCGTCCAGGACTCTGTTGTCTCGAACGTCTCGACCCTGACAGACGGCTGGACCCTCAGCCACCTCGGTGGAGATCCGGCCCCCTTCCCCATCGAGGAGCTGCCCGCCCAGGTTCCCGGCTGCGTGCACACCGATCTCCTGGCGGCAGATCTCATCGCCGATCCGTATCACGGCACCAACGAGCACCTCACCGACTGGATCGGGCGCTCGGACTTCCGCTACCGGTGCCGGTTCTCCACCGAGCCGCCCGACGGGGAGGAGTGCACCACCCTGCGCTTCGAGGGGATCGACACCATCGCCAAGATCACCCTCAACGGCACCCTGCTCGGCACGGTCCGCGACATGCACCGCAGCTACGAGTTCGACGTCACCGACCTGCTGATCACTCGGGCGGACCGCCAGAACGTTCTGGACGTCGTCATCTCCGCCCCGGTCACCGAGGCCCGCGCGGCCGCCGAGCGGATGGGGGACCGGCCGCAGTCGGGCAACGCGTACCCCTTCAATGCGATCCGGAAGATGGCCTGCAATTTCGGCTGGGACTGGGGCCCCGATCTGGTCACCTCGGGAATCTTCCGGCCGGTGAGACTGATCCGCTGGCGAACCGCGCGGCTGATGGATCCGGTGAGCGTCGTCGCCTCCCTGGAGACCATTGATGACCACTCACAGGACCGACACGCCGGCGTCATCCGGGTGCGACCTCTCGTCGAGTTGGACCCCGGTCTCGCGGAGGTCGACGAATTCATCGAGGCGGATCTGGAGGCCCAGATCACCGTCACCGGCCCGGTTCACATCGACCCCGACGACACCGGGGCCACCAGCACACCTCTCGCGAGCACCCGCGTCCCCCTCACCGGAGACGACGACATCACCCTGGACATCCCCGAACCCGAGCTGTGGTGGCCGGTCGGAGAGGGCGATCAGCCGCTCTACCAGGTCGAGATCGCCCTCATCGGACCCGACGGCGACATGCTCGACCGCCGACAGCGCAAACTCGGCTTCCGCACCGTGGAACTGCTCACCCGGCCCGACGACTTCGGCACCAGCTTCACCGTGCGCATCAACGGCCGCGAGCTCTTCCTGCGGGGGGCCAACTGGATTCCCGACGACGTCTTCGTCTCCCGGGTGACCCCCGAGGACTACCAGCGCGGCATCGACGACGCCCTGGACGCGCACATGAATGTGCTGCGGATCTGGGGAGGCGGACTGTTCGCCGACGAGTGGATGCTGGATCGCTGCGACCAGCTCGGCCTGCTGGTCTGGCAGGACTTCCTGTTCGCCTGCGCCGCCTACTCCGAGGACGCCGAACTGTCCGAGCAGGTGGCGGCCGAGGCCACCGAGAACGTCGTCCGGATGGCGAGCCACCCGGCCCTCATCCTGTGGAACGGCTGTAACGAGAACGTCGAGGGGTACGTCCACTGGGGCTGGCAGGACACTCTGGCGCCCGGCCAGTCCTGGGGTCTGGGCTACTACACCGAGCTGCTGCCGCAGATCGTGGCGCGCTGGGACGGCACCCGCCCCTACACCCCGACCTCCCCGTTCAACCCGCGTGATCTGATGGATCCGCGCAATCCGGATCATGGCTCGGTGCACTCCTGGTCGGTGTGGAATCAGATCGACTACACCCACTACCGCGATTCGGTGCCCCGATTCTGCGCCGAGTTCGGGTTCCAGGGGCCGGCCGAGCGGGCCACCCTCGGCGAGTACCTGGACGACGACCCGCTCACCCCGGGCTCGCCGGGGATGCTGCTGCACGAGAAGGCCGCCGACGGCCTGCGCAAGCTCAACGACGGCTTCGCCCCCCATCTCCCCCAGCCGGCAGACTTCGAGGACTGGCACCTCACGACCTCCCTGAACCAGGCGCGGGCGATGGAGTGCGGGATCTCCTGGTTCCGGTCGTGGTGGCCGCGCTGCGCCGGATCGATCATCTGGCAGCTCAACGACTGCTGGCCGGTGAGCTCCTGGGCGGCGGTCGACTCCAGGGGACGCCGCAAGCTGCTCTGGTACGCGCTGCGCGACCTCTACGACGACCACTTCTCACCATCCAGCCGCGCGAGCACGGCCCCCACTCATCCGGGTACTCGGTGATCGCCAGCAACCTGGCCGGGCTCCCCTGGGAGGGCACGCTGACCGTGCAGCGATGTGATCTGGACGGCGCCGTGCTGAGCTCGGTCGAGACGCCGGTCGCCGCCGGGCCGCGGGACAATGTCACGGTCGCGCTACCGGCCGATCTCATCGCACCGGTCGACCCGACCCGGGAGCTGCTCGTCGCACGACTGGGGGACCGCCGGGCGCTGTGGTTCTTCGTCGAGGACATCGACCTGGCGCTGGAGCCCGCCAGGCTCGTCATCACCCCTGGTGAGGGCATGATCACTGTGGTCGCCGAGAACCTGGTGAAAGATCTGGTCGTGCTGAGCGCCGAGGCTCATGACGGCTGTGATCACGACAGGGGCCGCGGAGATGCCGCCACGGATCCACGCCGGGTGACCCTGCTGCCAGGGGAGTCGGTCGTCCTCCATATCGATCCCGGACACTCGGACTCTCAGCCTCGGCTGCGCAGCGTCAATGATCTGCTGGAGGCCTCCCGCAGGGTCTCGACATCTCCGGAAGCGCCGGAACGGAAATGAGATCTGCCACCACGGAGCCGCCCCCTGCACTATCCAGAGACCGGCTTGCTGGTGGCAGATCTCATTCGTATCACCCCGAAAATCACACTCCAGGAGCAGCCAGGAAGGCCAGGGTCGGCTCCCCGGCCCGCACCGACACCGCCTCTCCGGCGGCCAACCAGGCCGACCGGCCGGCGCCAACCGCAAGTTCCCGGGCCGGCGCTGACCTGTCGGACGGGGTCGAGCACTCGAGCTCACCGGAGATCACCAGCAGGATTCGGCCCCGATCGGCGCCGGGCAGCGCCACCGGACGGTCTCCGGGCTCCACCCGCCACAGCCGGAACTCGGGATACGGCGTCCGATAGAGGGAGATCGCGTCTCCGATCGGCTCGGGGTCGCTGGGGATCACCCTGCGTGGTTCCAGGTCGGCGACCTGCAGCAGGGCGTCGACGTCGACGTGCTTGACGGTGAGACCGCCGCGCAGCACATTGTCGGAGTTCGCCATGATCTCGATGCCGGTACCGCGAAGGTAGGCGTGCATGGTGCCGGCGGGCTGGTGAATCTGCTGGCCCGGGTTCAGCAGCACGCGGTTCATCAGCAGGGCGGCCAGGATCGACGGGTCTCCGGGATGGTCGGCCTGCAACTCGACGGCAGTCTCTGCGGCATCGCCGACCGCGTCCTGACGGCCCAGGTTGCGACGAGCGGCGTCCAGCAGGTCGGCCAGAGCCACGATCACCTGTTCGGACCCGATGAGGCAGTCCCGGATGACGGTGGCCAGGCCGGATCGGGCGTCCCGCTCCCGCAGCGGACGCAGCATCTCGTCGACCCGCGGCGTCACGCCGAGTCCCCCGATGAGCCGCAGGGACTCGGCGGGATCCCGGAAACCCGAGAGGGCCTCGAAGCCGGTGAGAGCGACGATCATCTCCGGTTTGGGCCAGTCGTCGCGGAACAGCCGGTCGGCCGCGTTCACCGGGACGCCGGCGGCGTTCTCGGCGATGAAGCCGGCCTCGGCCTGGGCCCGCGAGGGATGGGCCTGCAGACTGAGCGAATGGGCGGCAGAGAGGATCTTCACCAGGTAGGGCAGTCGCTCGCCGAAGGCCCGGCAGGAGGCGTCCCCGATCTCCTCGCTGTGAAAGGCCAGGTACTCGTCGAGATCGGTGCCCTGGCCGGTGATGCCGGATGCAGTACCCGAGCCGGTATCAAGAACCGAGGGGGCCGAGGTGTGCGCTCCGAGCCAGTACTCGGCCCACGGCGCTCCGTCCGGCGTGAGGCCGAGAATGTGTGGAATGGCGTCGGTGGATCCCCACGCATAGTGCTGAACCCGCCCGATCAGCGGCCGCATTCCGACTCCCTCCTATGGGACGTTGTCCGCCCCGACTCCTGAATGAAGTCAATCACGGCGACCCGCCGATCACACAAAATGCACAGTCATCAAGGGTACATGGAGGACGCGTGACTCATCCGTAGGTGTCGCGAGGGCCGCGGCCCGGCACGCTGCGAATGCCGTGCTTCCAGCTCGGGGCCGTCGGCCCCTGAACCACCACCCGGGTCACCGCGCCCTCCCCGAGCCGGGAGTTGAGCGCGGCGACCAGGTTCGCGGCGATGGACCGCAGCGAGGTGGCCCACACCGTGGACTCGGCCTGCACCGTCAGCACGGAATCCTGGTAGCCGACCGGCCAGGAGTGGTCGGCATTGGCCGGTCCGACGAGTTCGGGCCAGCGCGCCAGCACCACCCGCAGGCTGATCTGGCGACCCCAGTCGCGGTCGGCGATGAAACGGTCCATGACCTTGCCGAGCGGCACCGGGTCGCGCCGGTCCGGGCCCGATCCGGACCACGCGGCACTGTGCCGGCGACGCCGTCTGCGCGGACGCCCGACCCCTTTCGGCGGAGGCAGGGTGACGTCGGAGTCGGTACGACGGCGCGGCGTTCCCGCCGGGTCGCCGCGGGCCGACAGCGCGATGAGACGGGCGAGATCTGTGCCGTCCTCGTCGTGCTCGGCCAGGGCCTGCAGATCGGACTCATCGGGAGTCTCCTCCGGTTCAGGCATCACGACCTCCCCTCGGCGTCCCCGAGTCCCCGATGCCGGAGACCTCGGCCTGATCCCCATTATGGTCGGCGCCACCGTCAGTTCTGTTCGGCTCCTCTGGCGGCTCGTCCGGCGGCTCGTCCGGCCGCACCTCTGACCGCACTTCGGGCGGCTCGTCCTGCTGCGGCTTGGTCGCCGTCTCCTCGGCCCGCACCTCTCCCCCGCCCACCCGGAACCGGGCCCCGGCCAGCTGGGCCGGAACATCCTGGGCGACGGCCGCGGTCACCAGCACCTGGTCGGCACCGATGACACAGTCAGCCAGCCGGTCGCGCCGGGTGGCGTCCAGCTCGGAGAAGACGTCGTCCAGCACCAGTACGGGTTCGATTCCGTCGCGGCGCAACAGCTGGAAGGAGGCCAGCCGCAGGGCCAGTGCGAAGGACCAGGACTCCCCGTGGGAGGCGTATCCCCTGGCCGGCAAGTCTCCGATGGACAGCGGGATGTCGTCGCGATGCGGGCCGACCAGGGTCAGACCGCGGACCAGCTCGTCGCGGCGGCGCTCAGCCAGGGCCTCCAGGAAGCGCTCGGTGAGTCTAGCGCGGTCGACGGGCTGGATGTCCGCCTCCCCATCCTCTGCAGTCTCGCGTGCCATCTCGGCCCCCGCAGTGGACTCGGGGGGACGCCACAGGCCGTCGAGATCGATGCTCGACCGGTAGTCGGCGCCGGCCAGGTCGTTGACCGGGGCGATCTCCCGGTAGGCGTCGGAGGCCAGCGGCATCACTGCTGTGAGGGTGTCCAGGCGGGCCGACAGCAGCTCGGCGCCGATGGTGGCCAGCTGGTCGTCCCAGATGTCGAGGGTGGCGCCGATCTCCGCGCCGGCCGAGGCGCTGCGCCCCGACAGGGACTTCAGCAGGGCGTTGCGCTGGCGCAGGACCCGCTCGTAGTCGGCTTTGACGCCGGCCATCCTCGGCCACCGGGTGATCACCAGACCGTCCAGGAAGTCGCGGCGGTCCGACGGGTCCCCGCGGACGATGTCGAGGTCGTTGGGAGAGAAGACCACGGTCCTCAGCACCCCGAGCAGATCCCGGGTCCGGGGCAGCGGGGCGCGGTTGATGCGGGCCCGGTTGGCCCGGTGGGCGTTGATCTCGATCTCCAGCAGCAGAGACCGGTCGTCCCCGTGACCGGCGCGCACCTTGCCGCGAACCAGGGCCTGCTCGGTCCCCATCCGGATCAGCGGCAGATCCTGGCGGACCCGGTGCGAGGAGAGCCGCGAGAGATACTCCACGGCCTCCACGAGGTTGGTCTTGCCCTGGCCGTTGGCGCCGATGAAGGTCGTGACGCCAGAGGTCATGGGCACGTCGGCGCGCACGTAGGACCGGAAATCGGTCAGCCAGAGGCGCTCGACAAACATCAGAGCCCAGCCTACGGCGAATCACCGGATCCACACTCAACCCGATCCACACTCAGCCACACTCAGCCCGATCCATGCCCAGCCATACCCAGCCCGATCCATACTCAGCCCAGTCCCGGGCGTCACCCCGCCCGAAAGCAGCGCGGAGCGGGCGGGACCAACGCATGACGATCCGCAAGACTCGGAAAAGGTCTGCAATTTGCGGGAATGAGCCCGAGATCACTCACAGTTCGTTGGCTCCATCGATACGCCGATCAGCACGGCCCCGACGAATCACCTTGTGATTGAGCCATTACCGCCGGGGTGGATGGGGAGGCAGGGAGGTCGCCACGGAAGTCATCGCACCATTCCCGCAAATTGCACCAATAATCCGAGGCATCCCGATCGGATCCTCTTGGGCGACCGGTTCTGGACTCAGGCAATCCAGGGAGCGCCGTGGTGCACGACGCAGCCAGCAGGCAGGTGCGGGTCGTCGCCGGAGCGCACAGCGTCGACGATCTCGGCGGTCTCGGCGGGGCCCTCGCCCTGCAGCAGCCAGTCCTCCTCGGTGGCCACGACGAGGAAGGACGGGCGTTCGAGACCGGACCCGTCAACCACCGCAGGGCCGATGACGACCACCAGATTGCCGGAGATCACCGAGATCAGGAACGCATCGAGATCGGCGAGCAGCGCGGCCGATCCCGCATCGCAGGCGTCGCAGGCGCACTCTGGCAGGCAGCCGAAATCGACGGCGTCGTCCCCGATGCCGAGCTGGATGCAGGTCACTCCGCCGGTCTCCGACACGGTGACGCGCAGCGGGAGGGTCCCTTCGCGCGGACTTGTCCACAGGCTTGCGGTCGCTGTGGATTCCTCGCCCTCGAGGTCAGCATCGTGGGTCCGCGGCACCGAGGACTCCGCGAGCTCGACCCCCCAGTCGTCGACCAGCCGCTCCCGCCACGCCTCGAGACGCAGTCTCAGTGCGCGGAAACGACCGGGATGGGTGACCCGCCCGTACTCCTCCTCCACAGTCCGCCGCTCCGCGTGCGGGTCGGGCCAGGAGGGAGCGTCGAGCTGGCTGAACACCGCATCAACGGAGGCTGTGACCTCGTCGATGATGCTCATGCCCGAAGTGTGACACGGCGGGATCGGACCGCTACCGGCCCCCCGTCAGGTGCCCTCTAACGGTCCGCGTGGTACAAGGGGCACCCCCGACAGACCGGGAGGACGGCCGGCAATCAGCTGGGCAGCCTCATCAGCATGATGACATGCCGGTAGTCGGTGTCCGACTCGCCCTCCAGCGACTCGACCCCGGTCACCAGGCAGGGCTTGCCGGGGGCGGTGAAGGCGAAGTCGACGAAGGGGGTGTCCAGGGCCCCGAGGGCGTCGGTGAGGTAGTGCGGGTTGAAGCCAGCCGCGGTGATCGTCGGATCCCCGTCGACATGGTCGGTCACCAGCGCCTGAATGGCCTCGGAGGCCTGAGCCTGGTCGCCGGTGGCCGCCGACAGGGCGATGTCGTCCTCGTTGATGGCCATCTTCAGCGAGGTGTTCCGCTCGGCTACCAGGGAAACCCGTCGCACCGCGTCCACCAGCTCGTCGGTGCGCACCCGCACCGAACGGGTGGCCTTGATGTCCATCAGGTGGCGCACCTTGGGGAATTCGCCGTCCAGCAGGCGAGTCGTCATCCGGCGGCTGCCGCCGGTGCCGTGCCCCTCGAAGCCGACCAGGCCGTCGCCGGTGGCCCCCGAGGACAGGTTGACGGTCACCGACTCGCCGGCGGTCATCGACCGGGCGGTCTCATTGAGGACCTTGGCGGGAACCAGGGCGGTGGCCTCCAGATCGGGCACCGCGGGCTGCCAGCTGATCTCCTTGAGGGCCATCCGGTACCGGTCGGTGGCCAGCAGGGACAGCGTGTCGCCGTCGATCTCCACCCGGACGCCGGTGAACACCGGCAGCAGCTCGTCGCGTCCAGCGGCCACCACGACCTGGGCGACCGCCTTGGCGAAGACGTCGGCGGCCACCGTGCCGGTGGTCTCGGGCATCTCCGGCAGGGCCGGGTACTCCTCGACCGGAAGGCCCTGGAGGGTGAACCGCGCCGATCCGCAGACCAGCTCCATCTTCGCGGCGTCGGCGGTGATCTCGACCGGCTTGCCCGGCAGCGACTTCGCGATGTCGGCGAGCAGCTTGCCGGAGACCAGCGCCTGGCCGGGCTCGTCGACCTGCGCGGTGACGGTGATCTGCCCGGTGGTCTCGTTGTCGGAGCCGGACATGACGACGGTGTTGCCCTCGGCCTTCACCAGCAGACCCGCCAGGATCGGGACCGCCGGCCGGTTCGGCAGGGTGCGGGCGACCCAGGAGACCGCATCGGCCATGGCATCGCGTTCCAGCCGGATCTTCACAGGATCGCCTCTTCTGGTTGTCGAATGGGAACCCCACGCCGCACCCGAGGTACAGGCCGGGCGTGCGGAACGATCATATCCAGCCGTATGCGAACGCGCTCTCCGAAGTGTATCGAGGTCGAGGGTGGAAGCCCCCGCTTCACTCGGTCGCGATCGCGCTCAGCACATTCACCCGGGTCGCCCGGCGGGCCGGCCATACCGCGGCGAGCACCCCGACCACCGCCGCGGCGACCAGGAAGATCAGCAGCTGAAGCCATGGGACCGACAGCACGGTGATGCCGTCGTCGACCAGCAGGCGCTGCATCACCGCGCCGAAGCAGACCCCGAGGATCAGCCCCACCACCGCCCCGAGCAGCGCGATGAGGACCGACTCCAGGGTGATCATCCGGCGCACGTCCCGGCGTCGCAGGGCGATGGCGCGCAGTAGTCCGATCTCTCGGGTGCGCTCGATGATGGACAGTCCCAGGGTGTTGACGATGCCGAGAATGGCGATCACGACGCTGAGGCCGAGCAGGGCGTAGATGAACGCCAGGATCTGGTTCACCTGGGCCATCTGCTGTTCGGCGTACTCGTCGATGTCCATCACCGAGACCAGCGGCATCTCGGCGGTGATCCTGTCCAGACCGGCGCGAACGGCGTCCCGATCTGCGCCGCGGGGCCAGATCCACCGAGACGAAGCTGTCCCGGCTGCCCAGCCCGACCCGGGCGAAGGTGTCCTGGGAGGTCCAGATTCCGGATCCCGAGACGCCGTCTCCCGAGCTGAACGTGCCCACCACCGTGAAGGTGATCTTCTTCTGCTTCTGGGAGTTGTAGCCGGTGAAGGTCGACCCGGTGTGCAGATCGCGGGCACTCGCGGCGTCCTGGGAGACGATGATCTCCCCCGGAGCGCGGAACATCCGGCCCGAGACGATCTCCTGAGGGAACATCCTGTCGAGGTCGGAGGCCTTCATCCCGGCGACACCGAACCTCAGCTCCCGGCCGTCTCCGCCGCCCGGGAGCTGCTGGATCTTGCCGTCGGGGCCGACCAGCTGGAACTCCTCGGTGGTCATCGCGTGGACCGATGCGACGCCGTCCAGCTTGGCGGCGTCGGTGGCGACACTGCTCGGGAAGCCGTCGTATCCCTGGGTGCCGACGAGGTAGTCCCCGCGCAGGCTCTGGTGCACCTGTTCGGAGATGGAGGCCTTCGCGGAGGCACCGAAGACCGTCATCAGGGAGACCAGGGTCAGCCCGATCATCAGCGCGGACGCCGTCGCCGCGGTACGCCGGGGCTGGCGGATCGCGTTGAGCTCGGCCAGCCGGCCCTACCTCCCCGTAGACCTTCCGGTAGCCGAGGCCGACCAGCCAGACGACGGGACGCCCCAGCATCGGGGAGGCGATCGCCACGCCGATGGTCACCAGGCCCATCCCGATCCCCGCCCAGACGGCGTCATGCCCGGGATGGGCGAACAGACCGAGCAGGATTCCGACGACGCCGACCCCGGCCATGGACAGTCCCAGCGCGGTCCGGGCGCCCAGGCCCTGGGGCTGTTCGGAGCGGGCGCCGGTCATCGCCTGGACGGGCGGGATGCGGGTGGCGCGCTGGGCCGGCAGCAGGGCGGCGACCAGGGTGACGGTCAGCCCGATGAACACCGAGATCACCACAGGCGCGGGGAGGGACCCGCAGCTGGCTGACGCCGAGGTCGTAGCCGCCGAGCGTCATGAAGTACATGATGGCCCGGGCCACGCCGATGCCGGCCACCACCCCGAGGGCCGACCCGGCCAGGCCGACCACGCCGGCCTCCACCAGCACCGAGTTGCGCAGCTGCTTGCGGCTGGCGCCGATCGCCCGGTAGAGGGCGAGTTCGCCGGAGCGCTGGGCGATCAGGATCGAGAAAGTGTTGAGAATGAGGAAGGCGGCCACCACCAGGGAGATCCCGGCGAAGATCAGCAGGAAGGTGTTGATGTATTTCAGGGCGTCGTTGATCTGCGAGGTGACCTGCTCGGCGATGGTGGCGCCGTTGGTGGCCTGGAAGTTGGCGGGCAGGAAGGAGTTGATGGCCGCCGCGACGGCGTCCCGGTCCGCGCCGGGCTCGGTCTCGACCTTGACCCCGCTCCAGGCGTCGCGCCCGTCGGTGAGCAGCGCCTGGGCGCGCGAGGGCGTGAAGAAGATGTACGACGCCCCGACGGTGCCGCCCGATCCCCAGGTCGCGGTGCCGACGACGGTGGCGCGGATCGTCCCCTTCTCGGGGGTGACGACGCGCATCGTGTCGCCGAGCTTGTAGCCCGACTTCTCCAGGGTGGTCGGGTCGATGGCGATCTGATCGTCGGTGCGCGGCGCGTGCCCGGACTTCAGCACGACGCCGGGCTGGCCGCCGTAGGCCGGCAGGGTGGTCCAGCTCATGCCCAGCTGCGGCGGCCCGAAGGAGGCGACCGCCTTGCCATTCGTTCCGACTGCGTAGACGCCGATGGCGTTGACGACGCCGACCGCCTTCTTGACTCCTGGGACGGCGCCGATCTTGGCGACGGTGTCGGTGCTGATGAGGGGAGCGGCGGTGCCGCTGCTGGTCACCGCGACGTCGGTGCGGGGGGCGACCTCCACGTCAGCGACGGTGCCCTTGACGATGCCGTCGAAGGAGCCCTTGAGCATGTCGGTGAAGATGAAGGACCCGGCGACGAAGGCGACACCCAGGACGACCGCGAGGGTGGACATCAGCAGCCGGGTCCTGCGTGCCCACAGTGATTTCCAGGTGGATGTCCACACGGTCTGCGGTCCTCCTTCGATTCTTGGGGTCTTTGGGGTTCTTGAGGATTGGAATGGGGTGCGGGAAGAAATATATAGATTTATCGATAAATCAGTTCGACAGCTCGGCGACGCCGGAGATCCCCGACCCCGCGGTCGGCCGGGGTGTGCGCACCGTCCGGGGAGACGGCGTCCTGCCCTTGACCGGATGGGGGCGATCGGGGCTCTGGTCGAGACGGGCCATCGTGGCGAGCACGTGGTCGCGGGTCGGGTCGGTGAGGTCGTCGACGATGTGACCGTCGGCCAGGAACAGGGCCCGGTCGGCGTAGGAGGCGGCGACCGGGTCATGGCTGACCATGACGATGGTCTGGCCCATCTCGTCGACGCTGGAACGCAGGAAGGCGAGCACCTCGGCCGAGGATGTGGAGTCCAGGTTTCCGGTGGGCTCGTCGGCGAAGATGATCTCCGGCTGAGCGACCAGGGCCCGGGCGCAGGCGACCCGCTGCTGCTGGCCACCGGACAGCTCCGAGGGCTTGTGGGTGAGACGGTTCGCCAGGCCGACCGTCTCGATGACGGCGTCGAACCAGTCGGGGTCGGGTTTCCGGCCGGCGATCGCCAGGGGCAGCAGGATGTTCTCCCTGGCGGTGAGAGTCGGCACCAGGTTGAAAGACTGGAAGACGAATCCGATCCGGTCGCGGCGCAGCTCGGTGAGACCGTTGTCCGAGAGGGTGGCGACATCGGTCTCGCCGATGAAGGCCTGGCCGGAGGTGGGCCGGTCCAGGGCCGCCATGCAGTGCATCAGGGTGGACTTGCCGGAGCCGGACGGGCCCATCACGGCCGTGAAGCGGCCCTGTTCGAAGCTGACGTCGACGTCGTCGAGCGCGGTGACGAGGGTGTCACCGCGACCATAGGTCTTGGTGAGTCCGGCCGCGCGAGCAGCGGGTGCCGTCATCTGTCCTCCTTGCCGTCATGCTTGCGGGGATGCGAGTGGAGTGGATCGCAGCGGGTGCAGGCTCCAGTCTGCTCTTGTCCACAATCGGTCCGTCGTTGGCGGGCCGTTGAGGGTCTCGATGCGTTGTGCACATGATGAACCGCGCTTACTTGGAAGAGTTATTGATGTATGTCACTTCGTCATAGTTATCACCGCTGTGGATACTGTGGAAAGGTCTCGTTCTTCCTTGTCAGGGGCGTTTTGGGGGTGTGGACAGCGATGGGGAGTCAGGTGGAGTGAGGCAGTCGGGGTGTGGATGGGCCGGGGCTGTGAACGGTCGTCCCCCGTTCTGCACCGGTTGTCCACTCGTTGTCCACAGGCTGCTGTGTGGGAGTGCCGTGGAGTGCTTGAGGTCGGATGTGTGAGTCGCGATCATCGGGGATGATGGTGCCCATGGCAACGGTGGACGGTGAGCTCCAGATTGCGGAAGCGGTCTTTGGGAATGGATATGAAGAGATAAGAAGATATGTCGACATATTGACAACACGAGGGGTGGAGTGGGGCTTGCTCGGGCCGAAGGAGACCTCGCGGGTGTGGGAGAGACATGTCCTGAACAGCGCGGCGGTGAGCTCGCTTATCCCGGAGGGGTCCGGACTTGCCGACGTGGGGAGCGGCGCCGGGCTGCCTGGTGTTCCGCTTGCGATCTTGCGCGAAGACCTTCGGGTGACGCTGATCGAACCACTGTTGAGGCGCTCGAACTTCCTGACTCAGATCGTGGACGAGCTCGGACTGGCGGATCGGGTTGAAGTGCTCCGGACTCGAGCCGAGGACTGCGATTCGACCTTCGATGTGGTGACGGCGCGCGCGGTCGCGAAGCTGCCCACGTTGATCGGTTGGACGAAGAGCCTGTTCCTCCCGGACGGACAGCTGCTCGCGGTGAAGGGGATCTCCGCCGAGGACGAGGTGAAGAAGGCGCAGAAGGTCTTGAAGTCCTCCCATCTGGATGCCGAGGTACTCGTGGTGCGGGCTCATCCTGAGGCCGAGGTGACCCATGTGGTGAGAGTTGTCTCGTCGGCTCGTTGAGTGGTGCAGGAGCTCTGGAAGATTGGCTCCGTATCGCTGTGACTAGGTATTTTGATCTTTCGCCGAGTCATCGTGTCGTGGCTCCGACGTGCTGCTGCGACGGTTGCTCGGGTTGACTGCTGGGGAATTCTCTGCCGTGCCTTCCTGTCTGTGCTTCTGCTATTGAACGGGACGTGCGGTGAGACTCAGAGTGTGGCGGGGCTGATGGTGGTGCCTCCAGGGGCAATGTTTCACGTGAAACATTGGCGACTGGGCTCAGTGTGTTCATCCGCCCACGGGCCATGTTGTGAGGACTCAGAGTCGATCTCCTCCGTCTCAACGAAACTCGGGACTTGACCTAGTGACCATTTCACGACGTATCCACCCGAGCTGTGCACGGTCACATACGATCGGAATCAGCTCGAAAGCCGTGTTCGTGCAAGACGATCGGTTCGGCCGAGGGCGGGAACGTTGGTGAGCGGTTGAGCACGCGGAAGGCCAACCCGTCTCCTCCCCGAGGATGGCGGCTCTGGCCATGTGGGTGCTACGCGGTCACGGATGATGCGAAACCGATGGTGTCAAGCGGTATCGGCGCGATAGCACCCGGACCAGTAGGCGTTAGGAGGGAGCCGCCGTCGTGCACCGACGTGGCTGGGCCAGCTCCATCGCTACGAGTTTGTACTTTGCAAGGGCAGGCAGGTCGCTCCAGAATGAGCAGGCGATGTCTCCGGAGTGACGATTGTCCCGGGAGCGCGGACATGAGCAGCAATACCACCTACCACCCCTGCGGTCCAAACGGGTAGGACCCGCCGCGGTAGTCGGTGCGGGCACCTCGACGACTCGGAGCCCGGAGTCCGCCGCCCAGGACGGTGGGCTCAGCCCCGGGGATGCCGGCACGAGAATGCCTACGACCAGCCGCACTCTCGAATCATTCCCCACCCGAGTCTCTATACATGTCGGAGGAACACACTCCGCGTTCGACTTTACGAGAGGCCCGATCGATGCCTCCTCATGTATTCGGGGAACAGACAGTCAGACGACGTGCACGCACACGTGGCGTGGGGATGAAGGGAGACGGAACGAACGAGACTGTGGATATGTGGATAAGTCGACTTGGAATGGCCCGTCATGGGCAACTCGACGGAGGCGAAGACCATCAAGTGAGGCTCAGACTCGTCGGCTCTACGCTCCGGAAGCATGCCGCGAACAGTCGTGGAGTGGGAGACGGCGGTGGCGCCTCCGATGGACCTCAAGTGGAGGTTCCGTGGGTACGCACGCGGAGCGGACACTCGCATCCGGTGGCCATATGACGCGGTTTGCTATGTCAGTCGGCTGAGAGACGGCACATCTGTGCATGGCGTGGATCAGGGATGCACTCAGACCGTTGAGGCAGTGTGACCTGGTGGAGCGCTACCAGGTCAGTGGTGACGATCGTGGCCTTCACGGAAGAGCGGGGGCTGATGGCTGAGCCTGTGGATAACTGGTTCGACTGGCGGAGAATTTCCCACAGGGATGTGCCGTCTGATGATTCAGAGCGACAGCGCGGCTAGAGTGTCGATCACTTGTTGGACGCAGAGCGACGACCGCCGGCGGACGATGTTTCACGTGAAACATCCGGGCTGAGTCGGGCGGGACGCGGACAACCAGAAGCTGTATCCAGAGCCGCTCACCAGCCTCGGAGGTTACCCATGAAGTACGAGGTCCCGGTCTACCGGGGCTCGCCCAAGCGAGCCATCTTCGACGCGCCCGACGTGCCGGCATCCGAACCAGTGGACGCCGATAAGACCGATGAAGAGCGGACTCAAGAGCTGCCGTTGACTCTGCCGCGGCCGGACTCGTGCAAGGTCGTCGGCGTCGCGAATCAGAAGGGCGGCGTCGGCAAGACGACGACAGCTGTGAACCTCGCGGTCGGTCTGGCGATGAGTGGTCTTCGCGTCCTGCTTGTGGATGTGGATCCACAGGGCAATGCATCGACTGCGCTCGGTATCCCCCATCAGCTCGGTACCCCCGGCACGTACGAAGTACTCGTCGATGAGGAAGACATCTCGCCATTGGCGCAGATGAGCCCTGAGACGCCGGGTCTGGAAGTTCTCCCGGCCACCATCGACCTGTCGGGAGCCGAGCTGCAACTCGCCCCTGCACGGAACAGGGAGCGGCGCCTCAAGGCAGCCATAGACGATTATCTTCAGAGCCATGACATCGATTACGTGATCTTGGACTGCCCACCGTCGTTGGGATTACTCACGATCAACGCCTTGGTCGCGGCCGATGAAGTTCTTCTTCCTATTCAGTGCGAGTACTACGCGCTGGAAGGAGTCACGCAACTCCAGCGCACAGTCGGGGCTGTCCGCCAGGCCTTCAACCCGAGCCTCCAGCTGACAAATATTCTGATGACGATGTACGACCGTCGGACACGACTGTCTGCCGATGTCGTCGAGGAGGTGCGCAAGCACTTCCCAGCAGAGATCATGGAAACTCTCATTCCTCGCTCCGTGCGGGTCTCTGAGGCTCCGAGTTACCAGCGTTCAGTTCTTACATACGAGCCGAGATCGACCGGTGCCGCGGCGTATCGGGAGGCGGCAGTGGAATTCGCCAAGCGCCATGCCGCAGAGCAGAACGACAGTGACACCAAGACATCAGAGCCCAAGAACGACTCACATCGGAGGTCATGACATGGCGAACAGACACCAAGGCGGTCTTGGACGCGGGTTCGCGGAGTTCTTTCAGAGCCCCGAGACTCCCGAGCAGAGCGATCCCGAGGATACCTCGAAAACGGACGTGACTACGAGTGATACCGACAGTAAGGCATCTACAGCTCGCGCTGTGGTAGACGTGGTCACTCATCAGATCCGGACGGCTAAGGCGAGATCGGCCCGCGCAGAAGAGACGGATATGGCAGGATCCGACGAAACGCCTTCGAGTGAGACAGTGGTGGTGGCAACTGAGGCCGCACCGTCTGTCCATGATGAACACCAGACCGAGGCACCGTCAGAGCCGGAGCCGGCGCCGATGAACCGGTCCAGATTCGAACTCGTGTCGGTGAGTCGAATCCATCCCAATCCTCGTCAGCCACGCCGTTCGTTCGACGAGGAAGCGCTGTTGGAGCTCTCCGAGTCGATCGCCGAGGTTGGCTTGTTGCAGCCGATCGTGGTTCGCCCGGATGGAGAGAACTTCGAGTTGGTGATGGGCGAACGCCGGTGGCGTGCGGCCAGGCTGGCAGGTCTTGAAGAGATTCCCACGATAATCAGAGGGACCGAGACCAAGGATCTCTTGAGGGACGCTCTGCTGGAGAACCTCCACCGGGCTCAGCTCAACCCCCTTGAAGAGGCGGCGGCGTATCAACAGCTGTTGGAGGATTTCGGCTGCACTCAGGACGAGTTGTCGAGAAGGATCAAGCGGTCGCGTCCACAGATTGCGAACACTCTTCGGCTCATGAAACTTCCTCGTTCGGTCCAGCGGCACCTCATTCAGGGGTCGCTGACGGCGGGGCACGCACGAGCCCTCCTAGCTGCGCGTGACACGGAGGAGCAGGTTCGGATCGCTGAGACAGTCGTGGATGATGGACTGTCGGTACGTGCCACCGAGGGTCTCGTGAAGTCTGCGAATGACTCGAAGACAACGGTGAAGCCCCATGTGAGGAGCAAACCGCGCAGTGATGAAAAGGCGGTTCAGCTGGCGGACCGGCTTGCCGACATCTATGACACCGAAGTGCGGGTGAAGCGAACCAAGGGGCGAGGCACGATTGTTCTGACGTTCGAGAGCGACGATGACCTGGAGCGTCTGGTCGGGATCCTCGATCGAAAACGACAAAGTGACAAAGAGATATAAGGATTTATCGATAAATAGACTATGACGACACCTGCCGCCAGCTCCACATGGGTGGTGCTGCGCGGCTGAGTTCTTGGCGTGTTCTGTATGGGACTCGTGACGTACAGGGCGCAAATCGGGCAGAAGAGTGCCCGTCAGTCTTTACTGGTGGCCTCTTGTCACAGGAGGTCCGGTGGTTATGAGCTCCGACGTGACCACAGGCATAGGACTGATCGGCCCCATTCGAATTGGATCATGCCTCTGACAAGGAAGATCACGAGTATTGACGATCAAGATCGAAGCTCAGAAGAGCGTCCGCTGACGATGGTCGGTACAAGGGAGGGCCGCGAGCCGACTCACAGAAGGTACTTCTCTCTAGGCGCCGTACCGCCGCTGGCGTCCTCGCCACTTCGTCGGCCAGGGAGTGCCCCTCATCCCGTGCGCCGTTGCCTGCGGGGGCGTCCTCCGCCCACACCGATAATGTCGACAAGAGCACGGGCCGCGCGCCGTACCTGCGGGAGCGTCCTACCATCTGGGCACGCGCATCGGGGAAGTACTCCTCGCGCGCCGTACCGCGCAGTATCACATGCGGTCAGTGGAGGTCCTGGGGTCCTTGGGCGAGGTTCGCGGCGGATCTGTCGGAATAGTAGGACTCCGTCTCGGTGATCCGACGGTTGACGTCGGTACGGGCGTAATACTCGGCCACGAATGACAGGAACGGCACAGTGCCGGCCAGTGCGATGACGATGACTCGCGACAGTGGCCAGCCCGCCTTCCGCCCAAGCATGTACGCCGTGATGAGCAGCAGGGCATACAGCCATCCGTGGGCAACACCCACCACGCTCACCAGTTGTGGCATATCGGCGAAGTACTTCAGCGGCATCGCGATGCAGACCAGGATCACCAGGAGGGTGCCCACGACGTAGGCCATGACTCGGTACCGCAGCAACGCGCCGTGGACAGACGGAATGTCCTCGGGGGCGATCCAGGGCTCGATGTCGTCAGAGACAGCTTCGTCAGAGACAGTGTTGTCCGAGCGCTGTGTCGTACTCGTTGCGCCTGTGCCAGAAGTGTCAGCAGAGTTGGCGTCGCTGGAGGATACCTGGCCGCGATCTTCGGGGGTCTCGTAGAACTCGTCGCTCGTGACGTCGTCAACAGGATGCTTTTCGGACACGGCTTCAGGCTACCCGGAGGTGCGCAGAGTCCTCCACGAGGCGCACGAACCGTTCTCCAAGATCCTGTGCGATGGCACCAAGCTCTACGTCGGCCTCGCCGACGAGTCGTGAGGCGGCCATTGCGGTCTCAAGGGTGGCACGCTCATCCCAGCCGGTCTGTGAAGTGAGCTGGATCCAGCCGTCGAACACGGACTTGTCAGCCTCCGGGTGGAACTGAACACCCCAGCCAGGCGCGCGAACCGAATCGGATGGCCTGAGGCTGACCGGTCGGGTCCACAGCCAGCAACTCGGCACCGGGAGGCAGTCGAACGGCGATGTCGCCGTTGAAGTGGATCACTTCGGACTGACCAAGATCTCCGACCAGCGGATCAGTGCAGCCAGAGTCCAGCAGTCCGACTGGCGTCATTCCGAGCGTGACATGGTCACTGCGGTGTACGCGCCCACCGAGTGCGACTGTGGCTAGCTGAAGCCCGAGGCAGACGCCGAGAAACGGTGTTTCACGTGAAACAGTCGATCGGATGAGTCGGCGTACTGCGGGTAACCAGCGCCAGATGTGGTCGTCGAGACAGTTCTGCACCCCGCCCATCACCACGAGGGCGTCGGCGTCACCGATCGACTCGGGCACCGGCTGATGCCAGGCCTCGATGATGTCCAGGGAGCAGCCAAGATCAGTCCAGACCGTCTCGAGGCGCCCCAGCGGGCATTCGGGCTGATGCACGATGACAAGAACGCGAACCATGCGGGAGAGCTTAGGCAGGTTCCCATGTCGGCAGTGTTACTCGATATGACGCGCAGGTTGCTGAGGACATCGAGGGATGGGTTTGCAGTCAAGCCGGGAAGCGTTTGTGCTGCCGGCAGGACTCCGGGCAAGTCAAGGACGAGAGAGTGTGAGCGTCGGTGCCTTGGTGTGAGACCGACGGGTGATAAAGCCACTTGCAGAACCCGGCTAACTGACCCGGCTAACTGAATCGTGCCGTAGTGGGGTTCGGCTTCGATAGCAGGCGTCTTCCCTTGTCCGTTTCTACTGAAGAGCTAATCGCTGTCTTAGCCCAGGAAACACGACAATCCTTGGATTCGGTCAAGAGGACATCATTTTCTACGAGATTTCGCTCGGAGATCCTTGAAGGTCCGCTCTGTTCGTGGGAATCAAGAATTCTTCCATATGCGACCGGAGTGCGGATCGTCAGACATTTTAATCCGCACTCCGGACGTTCTTTATCGGCACATATGGTACAGACAGTAGAGATGGTGCCGATCGATTTGATCTTCCAGCCTGCGCCGCCAGCCGTCCTTCGCACGACGTACACAGTACGACGTACACAGTACGACCGCTCTCGTCGGTCCGGACTCGGCTATCGGCTAGATCCCTTGTCAAACGATCTTCATGCCATCCGCCAACCGGAACCTCAACCGGCTATCCGGTGTGTTTCGAGCGCAGTGTGGCTGCTCAGCCGCTCGTACCCGTCCTCAGTGACGAGAAACATGTCACCGATGTTGGCACCGTCACTGAGTGGATCGAGCCACTGAGCGTGCAGGACAAAGGACATGCCGGGCTGGAGACGCTCGGTGTTGTGCGACGTCACGTTGAACTTCGGACCGCCCATGGGGCCCACGCTGTGGCCAAGATTCGGATTATGCGGACCGAAGGTTGCCGGATACACGTGGTTCAGCACTCGGCCCGTTGCTTCATAATCGGGATCGGGGACGTGCTGCTCAGGTACCAAACGGGCGCTTCCGTCCGGCATCGCACCCCAGTTGTAGGGCATATCTGCGGTTCGGACTTGTGTGGGACTGAGGTAGCCACGGTCGGTGTACGCGGTGAACGCGGCGTCGTGCAATGCGCTGAACGGTAAACCCGGCTTGATGATCGCCTGTGCGCGCTTGACTGCGTCCGCGCACATCTCAAGTGTCGTGGCCTGTTTCTTGGTGATGCTCCCGACGGCGATCATCCGCGCGATCTGGGCCGTGTAGCCGTGATAGCGGACATTAGACACGTACAGGTTACCGATGTCGCCCGAGCGCACGATGTGTCCGTAGGGCTTGCCACAGGCCGTGCCCCAAGGATTGATCCCGATTTGGTAACCATCGCCGGTTTCTCCCCCACGTGACATCTGGGCGAAGGTGAAAGCAGCGTAGATTTCGAAGTCGGAGACCCCGGGACGGGTGACGTGGTATGCGGCCTGAACTGCGACATCAGTGAGTTGGGCCGCGGTGCGGATCTGCGCCTGTTCGTTGGCCGACAGGATGCGCGTCATGTCGTTGAGGCTTTCGGTGCGGTTGGAGTAACGCGCGTGCGGTAGTTCGGATTTCAGATAGTTCCAGAACTGCACGGATGTGGCGTCCCCGACAAGGCCGATGCTGGATCTGGCGTATCCGAGATCGGTCAGGCGCTTGATCACGGCGTCCACGGTCTTGTGGCTGGGGTTGCCGGGTCGACCGCCGTACTCGATCGAAAACGGGCTGATCTGCCAGATCGCGGCGATTCCGATTGGTTCGCCCGCCGGAGGCATGATGACGGATTCGGTGTAGAAGGAGAACAGATGAATGTCCTGAGTAGTGTCTGTGGGCACTACTAGGATTCCCTCGCGCGGCCAGTCGCACAGCCAGTGGAGATAAGTGTTGGAGGTTCCGAATCCCGGTGCGCCGTCGGTGTGGACTAGCGTGACTTCGTTCTCGGCCACTGCTGCCGCGCGTCGCAGCCGTGCTATGCGATCGTGGAATTCGTCCTCGGGAATGGGTGGGGCGTATTCGACGTCAAAATCGGGCTCAAAACCGTCGAGAAGTGTTTCGAATCCGGTCATGGATGCTCCTATCGTTTATCTTGAGTTGATTAGGGGGTGATGGCTAGCGGCTGGCATACACTGCGAAATGGGACGCTGCCCACCGCGGATGGGTTAGTGGGCCCGTTCCAGGAGATAGAAGCGGGTGCCAGCGAACTGTTGGAAAGACGCACCAGTAATACCGGGGGCGAGAACCGTCTGTCGCTCGGCGTAGGTGATCGGGATCAGTGGTGCTGCCTCGGCCACGATCTGCTGAGCCTGCTTGTAGGCGGCATCACGCTCGGTGGACGCCGCCCGGGCCTCCCAAGTGGCATTGATCTTGTCCACCGTTGGATTGCTCCAGAGTGCGTAGTTGTTCACGCCCCCTGTGGTAGAGGCGAATCCGACGGGGATCTTCGGGTCGTCGGTCCAGGGGCCCCAGTTGAACAGCACCATGTCGGGGGAACCAGGGTGACTGGTCGCTCGGGAGCGACCGTTGATAACGTCCCATTGCTCGGCGGCAGTGTGTGGGGTAAGGGTGACAGTGATGCCGATCCGCTTGAGGTTCTCCTGCAGCAGGATCGCGATGTCCTCCTGTGCGGGATCAGCGCTGGAGTAGTGCAGTGGAACCGTGATCGACGGGTGACCCGCCTTGGCCATCAGCGTGGATGCCGCGCCCAGGTCAGTGTGATAGGTGCCCCACGCCTTGGTGTACGCGCTGGAGGTCGGGTTGACGTAACTTAGAGCGCGGGATGCCCGGCCAAAATAGACGGAGTTGACGATCTGGTCGTAAGGGATGGCGTAGGCGACGGCCTGACGCACCCTGGCGTCAGCAAAGGGACCCTTATCGGCGCCCATCGTTAGATAGGTCAGCATCGGTGCTGGCTGCGAAGCGACGGTGAACCCAGCGGCCTTCAGGGTGTTCACGTCAGTCTGGGAGAGGTTGAACTCCGCGAGGTTGATTTCCCCGCCCTTGAGGAGCGAGCCGACGTTCGCGTCGTTGACGATCCGGGCGGTGACCGTCGTGAAGGCGGGCGGCGTGGGGTGCTTCGGGACAGCCTGGAGTACGAGTTCCTGGCCGGGAGTGTGGCTTTTGATGTAATAGGGCCCGGTGCCGGCAGTGTTCTCTCGCAACCAGTCTGCACCCCATCGATCCTTTGCCGTGGCGTGCTTGGTGGCCTCGACTGAGTCGACGATCGACATGTTGCCATTGGCAAACATGGCTAGGGTGGTCGGACTCACCTCGACTGGCTTTCCGGCCTGGTCTTTGAAGTTGATGGTGACGGTGTGCTCATCGACGATCTTGATGTCCTTCTCGCCCTGCAAGCCGTTGGTAAAGATGTCCTGAGCGTTCGGACTCTGGAGCGCTTGACCGAGGCTCCACTTGACGTCTTCGGCCCTTACTGGATTTCCGCTGGGGTAGAAGACCCGATTGGGATCCAGATGGAATGTCACTGAAGTCTTGTCCACTTTCCAAGACTTGGCGAGCACGGGCGCGAGCTTGGATCCCTGCTGAACCCAGGAGCCGTCGTCGACTTTCTTG
This sequence comes from Acidipropionibacterium sp., assembly GCA_022647765.1. Classification (GTDB taxonomy): domain Bacteria; phylum Actinomycetota; class Actinomycetes; order Propionibacteriales; family Propionibacteriaceae; genus Acidipropionibacterium. Next base: position 289,338 of record JALCLH010000002.1, on the reverse strand, counting down.
AACGTGTAACCGACCAGTCCTTGGTAGGTGTTGTAGACCACCTCGTTGTCTTGGGGGTTGGCGCCTTGGACCGGGTTGACGTTGGTGATGTCGGCCGGCCAGGCGGTGACGATGCTCGTCGTCTGCGAGGTCGCCGATGCATTCTTGTCGGAGCTGGATCCTGGTGTGCAGCCGACGATTACCAGGGTGGTGGCCGCCACTATGGCGATGAGGGCGTGGGCCCTGATAGGTGGGATGCGTATTGCTAGCATGGTGGATTTCCTTTCAATGGGTCGGGATGAGGAGGTCTCAAGTAGGTGCTGGCGCACATTAGGTGCTCGGGACTTGCTGCATATCGAGCGCTACTGGGCAGGCGGCCCGATGACTGCCGGTCACGTTCAGCAGCGATGGTTCGGTGGTGGCACAGGCGGTAGTGGCCACGGGACAACGACCTACGAGGCGACATCCCGCTGGTAGATCGACGGGACTGGGGATCTCTCCGGCGAGTCGAACTCGCTCGCGTCGTCGACCGACCTCGACGAGCGGAGCGGCCGATAGCAGGGACTGGGTGTAGGGATGGACTGGATGGGTGAAGACCTCCTCGGTGGGCCCTTCCTCGACAATCGTGCCGAGATACATCACCAGCACTCGGTCAGAGATACGGCGGACAACGCCAAGGTCGTGGCTGATGAAGAGGTAGGCGATGCCCTTGTTCTCCTGAAGTCGTTCGAGGAGACGAATGATCTGTCCGCGGACGGATACGTCGAGGGATGCCGTGGGCTCGTCGAGCAGGATGATCCTGGGATCTACTGCCATGGCGCGGGCGATCCCGAGGCGCTGGCGCTGGCCGCCGCTGAGCTGACGGGGCAGCCGGTCGATCAGATGGTCCGATAGATCCACTTCGGCTAGTAGCTCGCGAATCCGCTGTTCCCGCTGGTGGCTAGTTAACGACGTATGCAACCGCAGCGGCTCATCGAGGGTGGCGCGGGCAGTCTTGCGCGGGTCAAGCGAGGAATTCGGGTCCTGGAAGACCATTTGCAGTGACCGGTAGATGTCGATCAGCTTGCGTGAAGGCATTTTGATGATGGAACGACCTTCGACAAGGACATCGCCGCTCGTCGGCTCCGTGATCCGGGTAATACACCTGGCGATGGTGGACTTACCCGAACCCGATTCCCCCACAAGGGCGACTGTCTGGCCAGCGTGAATAGTGAAGCTAACCTCATCCACGGCAGTCAGCACTCGGTCACGGCCGGTGCCTCGAAGCCGGAATTCCTTGTGAAGGTGCTGGATATCCAGCACCGGAGGGGTGGGGGTGGTGATCATGATGTCTCCACGAGTCTGCTGTCGGAAATGAGCTGCTTGGTGTAAGGGTCGGTCGGGGTGTTGATGATCTGCGCGCAGGATCCTGACTCGCGTACGCAGCCCTGCTGCATTACGACGACCTGGTCGCAGTTCTCGGCGACCACGCCCAGATCGTGTGTAATGAGACAGGTGGTCATTCCGCTTGCAGCCTTCAGATCGGCGATCAGGTCAAGGATGTCGGCCTGAATCGTGACGTCGAGGCCGGTCGTGGGCTCGTCGAGTATGAGGAGTCTGGGCTGGCAGGCCAGTGCCATCGCGAGCATGGCACGTTGCGCCATTCCCCCCGAGAACTCGTGCGGGTACTGCTTCATGCGGCGTGCCGGCTCAGGCACGCGCACCCGGTCGAGGAGTTCCTCAGCGCGTCTGCGGGCCTCTCGTCGCCCGACGTCCTGGTGGATTCGGACGACATCAGCAATTTGCCACCCGACGGTGAATACCGGGTTGAGAGCCGCGCGGGCGTCCTGGAACACCATGCTCAACCCTCTGCCGCTGAGCTTGCGCCGCCGCGCCGGATCCATGGTCAACAGGTCTTCTCCTTCGAACCGGATCTGACCGGCAGTGAGGGAGAACCCGGCGGGCGTCAGACCGAGCACCGACAATGCGGTGATCGACTTTCCAGAACCGGATTCCCCGACGATTGCCGCTGAGACGCCGCGCCGGATTGAGAAAGTCACGTCAGTCAGTACCGGCAAGATTTGGTGATCGGTGTCCTCAAAGCCACCGCTGAGCCTCTTGACGTCCAGAACGACGTCGCTGGATGCGTTCACCAGGAACCCCCTTGATCGCGCGAGTCGGCGATTGCGTCGGAGATGAGATGGAATGCCGCGGCAAGCAGAAAGATCATTAGGCCGGGGAAACCGGCAACCCACCACTGCCCCGACAAAATGGCATCCTGGCCGCGGGAGATCATCGAGCCCCACTCGGCCGATCCAGGCTGGATGCCGAGGCCGAGGAACCCGAGGGCTCCAACGGTGGCCGCCACTTGCGACGCGTTGACAGACGCATAGGTCAGCAGAGGGCGCAAGCTGTTCGGAACCAGGTGAGCGAAAAGCACGCCTACAGGCCGGCGACCGACGAGCTTCGCGGCCTCGGCGAACTGCCAGTTCTTCTTGGACCTGACCTCGGCACGTGCGAGACGCACGTAGTCGGGCAATGGAAGCAGAGCGACGACGAACACGACATTTAGAAGGCCAGGTCCGGCGACGGCGATGACGAGCATCGCCAGCAGCAGCGACGGGAACGCGTTGAGCAACTCGAGGATGCGCATCGTAAGGTAGTCGAACCAGCTACCGAAGAACCCCGCCACACTTCCCCAGACTGTGCCGACGGTCACTGAGAGCAGCACCACGGCCACCGTGATAGATACATCCAGAGTGGCCGCGGACATCGTCCGAGACAGAATGTCATCACCGAGCCGATCGGTGCCGAACGGGTGGGCGAGGCTTGGTGGGTCGTAGATTGGTCCGACATTGGTGGCCATTGGTGGGTATGGCGTCCACACAGTTGCGACTACTCCCGCGCCGATCAACAGCGCGAGAATGGCTGCGCCGATATACAGGGACGCTGATCGTCGAGTCCGGCGCTTTCCCGGCCGAACGGCTGTCGTGGTTTCTGTGGGGGAGGACAGGGAGCTCATAGCTGTCATGACCTCAACCGCGGATCCACTCGGGTGTATACGGCCTCCAGTAGTGCCCAGATCACGACGTAGAGCACCGCCACGTACAGCACGAAGCCCTGCACGATCGGGTAGTCAGACGAGCGAATGGCGGTCAGCGCGAGCTGGCCGATACCGGGCCAGGCGAAGATGCCCTCTACGAGGACGGATCCGGCAAGTGTCCAGCCGACGAGGCCGGCGGCGATCGTCAGGACCGACAGGAGCCCAGGCTTGAGGGCGTAGGCGAACCAGACACGCGTTTGGCTTACGCCCATGGCTCTGGCCGTGCGCACGTAGTCGGAGTCCAGGGACTCCACCATGGCCGAGCGCACCTGCCGGGCGATCGGGGCGAAGCTGCCGACAGAGAGAGTCAGTACGGGGAGCAGAAGCTGTTTGGCGGCAATCATGGCGGTTGCCCAGTCCCCCTGCAAGACTGCATCAACCACATAGAGGCCGGTGATTGTGGGTGGCGCCTCCATCCCCGCGGGCATCCGTCCCGATGGACCGGGCGCTACATGCAGAGTGACGAAGAATAGCCACAACAGCATCAGTCCGACCCAGAACTGCGGCAGCGACAAGCCAGCCGTGGTGAGCAGCCGCAGAACGCCGTCGAGCGCTGAGCCTCGGAAGACTGCCGCTAGCACCCCCACGATGACACCCATAAGCACCCCCAGTGTGATCGCATAGAGACCGAGCTCCAGGGTTGCCGGCATTCGGGTGATGAGGTCGGCGGTCACCGGCCGGCCCGTGAGGTAAGACTTCCCGAGATCTCCAGTGAGGAGACCTCTCAGAAAGTGCAAGTACTGGACGGGCAGCGAATCGGCAAGTCCCAGCTCTTTTCGGGCCTGATCGCGCATCTCCTTCGTGGCGGAGTTGCCGACGAACAAGTTGACGGGATCGGCTGTGAACACACGAGAGACGAGGAACGTCACCGAGACGATCCCGACGATGACGGACATCGCTCCGACGATGCGGAGCAGCGGCCTAAGACGAGCTGCGACCATCGCTGGCCTCCTTCTGGGGCACGGATGCGGCACAACTGGTTGGACCAGTAGACATGTGACGATGGTAGGCCCGGGATCCGGACAGGAGGCCGTCCGATGATCGTTCGTTACATGATGTTTTCAGGACGGAAACCTCGACTGCTCAACGGCCTGACAGGCCGCGTGTCTACGGCGGTTACCCAGGGCGCGTGTCAATCTCGTATGCTGGTTCAACCAATGGACCACTTTCAAAGGAGGATCTCGGTGGCTGACCCCAAGCTCGTCGAGTTCAAACAGCGGGCTCACTCACTGGGTGACGAAGTCGCCGCACATCTCGAGCAGATGATCGTTGTTGGCCACTTTCCAGCCGGTTCCTCTCTACCCTCGGAGCGTCAGCTAGCCTCGGATCTAGGCGTCTCTCGCACGACGGTCCGCGACGCGCTGGCTCAGCTCGAGGCGAAGCGACTGGTCGTGCGCCATCAGGGCAAGCACTCGACGGTCGCCTTGCCCAGTTCTGACACCCTCGCCCTGGCAGAGCGCCTCAACTCGCTGCGTGAACGGGTCGACCATGTGGTGGAGAATGAGAACATCGTCGAGCCTGGACTGGCGGCGCTCGCCGCGACTAGGGCCACTCCTGCCGATGTGCTTCAGCTTGAGGCGGTCTACGCCAAGGAGAGCGAGTACCTGCCTCCCGAGTTGTCTGTGACCCTTGATGTGGAGTTCCACTACACTCTCGCCCGGATGACGCGAAACACTTTCCTGCAGGCGATCAGCGGTATGGGTGCCGAACGGACTCAGGAGATCCGGGTCCGAGCCCACGCCACTCCCGAAGCGCGTAGAGCCTGCATCGGGGGACATTCGAAGATCTTGCATGCGGTCTCGCACGGAGATGCCGAGGCGGCCGAGCAGGCGATGCGCGAGCACCTGAATGTTGTCCACGGCTATATGGGGGCAGGCTCGGACGACGAGGAGGAGATATGACGCTCCTGCTCACCCATTCCGATCTCGAACGGCTCGTGGACACCTCGGCCACTATCCGTACCATTGATGATTCATTGCGAGACATCGCTCTCGGCGGCGCCCTTCAGCCCATGCCATTCACTATCCCCACCGGCCATGACGATGCTATGTACAGCGTCATGGCCGCCTATCAGGTGCGCTCCCGACTTGCCGTCTCCAAGTTGCTCGCTGACATCCCTGACAACCGCGACCGCGGGTTGCCCGCGCAGCGATCGCTGATCGTGCTGTCCTCCCGCGTCGACGGGGCGCCGTTGGCGGTCTTGGACGGGCGTGTACCCACCCGGGAACGCACGGCGGCAGCGAGCGCCGTTGCCACTCGCGCTTTGTCAAGACCTGACAGCCATGTGCTCGGACTCGTCGGCGCGGGAGGCCTCGCTGAACCTCACCTCCGTGCGATCAGCAAGGTCCGCCCCATTGACACCGTCGTGGTGTGGTCACGAACTCTCCATACGGCGGAGCGGTTCATCGCTAGTGCTGATGCCTCTGGGATGGACTTCGAGATCGTTGACAGACCCGAGGAAGTCGCCCGACGCGCAGACATCCTGTGCACGCTGACACCTTCAAGGGATCCCATCGTTCGCGGAGAATGGCTCCGGCAAGGCGCGCACGTGAACGCCGTCGGGGCCCCACCGAGGTCCGATCATCGTGAACTCGACAGCGACGCGGTGGCTCGGTCCTCGCTATTCATTGATGACCCGGGCGCCGCCTTCAGCGAGTCTGGAGACTTACTCATCCCGCTGAAGGAGGGCCGGGTCTGTGCTGATGATGTCAGGGCGACCCTGGGGGAGGTCCTTGCCGGAGTCCACCCCGGGCGCCGTCACCGAGGCGAGATCACCCTGTTCGATTCCGTCGGAATAGGGGTCGAGGATCTTGCGATCGCGAACCTCTATGTCCAGGCGGCGCAGGCCGCCGGAGTCGGGACGTCGGTCGACTTTGGCGCCTAATGTGCCGAGTCGGAGCCGCCACCTCTCGTGCCCACAGTCCTGGCGAAGACGATCGACATCCCCAGCGCGAATGCGGCGAAAGCCCACCACTGCAGCGCGTAACTGCGGTTCCGGGCTCCGCCGTCGGTCTGGGGCAATGGTGCGGTGGCTGCGGGCAGTCTCTCGCGCGCGGCGTCTTGTCTGGACAAGGTGACGTACCCCGGGATCAACGGCTCGGGCCAGGTCTGGGCCAGCACCTCCAGTCGCAGCGCCGGTAAGACGGCAGCAGGCATATGGACCGAGGAGCTTCCCGCCTCCGAGCTCCCCATCCCAGAACCCTCCGTCCCCGAGCCCTCCATCCCAGACGGCTGCGCATCGGAGGGCAGCAGGACGCCGGTCACGGTGATCTCACCAGCCGGCGGATCGCTGACCGAATCGGTTTGGCTCACCTGGCCTCTCACCACGGGGATGGTTTCGCCCGATGTCGTCCGTAGCCCGGTGACCACTCGCAGCGGGTACGACGTCCCCACCAGCACCTGCGTCTGCTTCAGATAGGTGCCGCTGACCTGGACACGGCGTCCGTAGAGGTCGGCGGCCTCCTCGCGGCGCGGCGTCTCGCCCGACCACGCCACCGGCGGCTGGCCGGCACGAGCCTGGGCCGTGTTGGCCTGTTGGGACTCGAAGACATTCATCTGCCACAGCCCAAGTCCCGTCATGACGACCGCCAGCACAATTCCGGTGGCGATCAGGAGAATCTGGCTGAGCCGGACTGAGAACCTCCCGGAATGGGGAGCGGGGCGAGAGGACGGCTCACTCATCGCCGGCTGCGTCGGCGACCAGACGCGAGCAGACCTCCGCCAGATCGAGCCCGGCGGCCTTCATCCCCACCGGCACCAGCGAGGTGCCCGTCATCCCCGGGGCGACACCGGCCTCCAGGAAGACCGGGCGTCCATGCTCGTCGACGATGGCGTCCACCCGGGAGATCCCGTGCAGGTCGAGGGTCTTCTGAACGGTCCGGGCCATCTCGGTGGCGGCATCGGCCTGGGTCTCGGTAATGTCCGCCGGTGCGGTGAGCCGCGTCTCCCCTGCGGTGTACATGGAGGCGTAGTCGTAGACGCCGCTGGCCGGCCGGATCTCCACGGCCGGCAGCACCTCGGTGCCCTCCCGGGTGGTGATCATGCCGATCGCGAGCTCGGTGCCGGAGACGAACTGCTCGATGACGACCATGTCGTCATAGGCATAGGCGGTGGCCATCGCCTGGGGAAGCGCAGCGGGATCGGTCACCTTGGTGACGCCGAGGCTCGATCCGCCGTGCGCGGGCTTCACGATGAGCGGCACTCCGATCCGGTGACTGAGCGACTTCACCAGCTCGGCCGCACCGAGCTCGCGGAAGATGTCGTGTGGCAGCGCCGCCTGACGCGGCGTCGTCACACCGGCCCCGGCCACGATCCTGGTCGCGATCGACTTGTCGAAGGAGACCCGGCACGTGGCAGGACCGGAACCCACATAGGGAATCCCAAGCAGCCGCAACACCTCGGGCAGGGCGCCGTCCTCCCCGACCCCGCCGTGCAGCATCGGGAAGGCCACCGCCCCCTCATGGCTGCGCAGGGTGGCGACCAGATCGGAGTCGATGTCGGTCTCCACCACCTCGTGACCGGCCCGCCGCAGGGCTTGCGCCACGGTGCGGCCGGACTTCAGAGAGACATCTCGCTGATGGCTCAGACCACCGGCAACAACGACGACGGGACGCTTCATGGGCACCATTCTGTCAGGCCTGATGACAAACGGTCACAAGGAGTTCGGCCCAGGCCCGAGGTCGCGCGGACGCGGGCCGACCGTGGGCCCGACGCCGAAGGTCTGCCGGATGTCGAGCTCGCGCCTGAGCACCCCGGCCAGCCGGTCGACGCCGATCCGGATCCGCTCCGGCGTCGGGTAGCAGAACGAGAGCCGGATGTTCTGCTGACCCCGCCCGTCGGCGTAGAACGCCGTGCCAGGGGTGTAGGCGACCAGCTCGGTGACGGCGCGGGGCAGCATGGCCGCGGAGTCCAGGCCCTCGGGCATCGTCAGCCAGACGAAGAAGCCCCCCGAGGGTCGGGTCCACGAGGTGCCCTCCGGCATGTGCTCGTCCAGCGCCCCGAGCATGGCGTCGCGCCGAGACCGGTACATGTCGATAAATACCCTTACCTGCTTGCGCCAGTCCCAGCTCTTCAGGTAGGTCGCCACGGCGAACTGGCTGAACACCGGCGGGCACAGGGTCGCCGACTCCTGGGCCAGCACCAGCCGCTCCCGGACGAAGGTCGGCGCCAGCGCCCATCCGACGCGGAACCCGGGGGCGAAGGTCTTGGAGAAGGTCCCGAGGTAAATGACCTTGTCAGGTGCCATTTCTCGGAGCGTCGGCAGCGGATCGCCGTCCAGATTGAGCAGCCCGTAGGGGTTGTCCTCCACCACCAGCAGGTCGAGCCGGTGGGCCTCCTCGATGAGGGCGCGACGCCGTTCCAGGCTCTGCGAGATGCCGGACGGGTTCGAGTGGTTCGGGATCGTGTAGAGGAATTTGACCTTCTTGCCGGCCCGCCGGGCCGCGCTCACCTGGATCCGCAGGTCTTCCGGATCGATCCCCTCGTCGTCCATCGCCACGTGGAGCACCTCGGCCTGATAGGAGGCGAAGGTGTTGAGCGCCCCGACATAGCTCGGCGACTCCACCATCACGACGTCGCCGGGATTGCAGAAGATCCTGGTGACAAGGTCCAACGCCTGCTGCGACCCGCAGGTCACCGCGACGTCGTCGGGGTCGGCGTGGATGCCCTCGGCGGTCATCACCTCGCAGATCCCCTCGCGGATCTCGGGTTCGCCCTGCCCGGACCCGTACTGCATCACCTGCGCGCCGCGGGTGCGGACCAGCTCCTTGAGGGCGTCACCGACGACGTCCAGCGGAAGATCGCTGATATTGGGCATGCCGCCCGCCAGCGACACCACCTCGGGCCGGTTGGCCACGGCGAACAGTGCCCGCACCGGTGAGGACTTCATGGAGAGGGTCCGGGTGGCATACAGGTCGTGGTAGTGGTCGAAGGTCGTGTCGACCCGGGTCTGCTGACGAGTGGTCTGCTGGTGGGACGCCTGCTGCCGGGTGGACTGGGAAGGCGCGGACTGCGAGGGCCGGGTGGTCGAAGAAGGAGAGGAAGAGGAAGGGGAAGAAGAGGTGTGAGAAGTCATGTCGATGCGCTCGCTGCTCGGAGTGGTCGGGGTCAGGTGCTGCGAACCGGCGCGGGCCGGCTCAGTAGCCGCGGCGGCCCCGGCAGCCCCTGCGGCACCGGCGGTGCGGGCAAGGAGGCGGGAGAGCTCGGATGCGGTGTGGCTGAGTCGGTCTGTGGTACTCACCCGGCCCACTCTGCCGCAGAAGGTGCGAGCTAGCTAGAATGACACGACTGTAATTGTGCGGTTTCTCGCATGGCGAGGCTCGCGGTCGGCTCGGAATATCGACATATCGACCAGACGCCGGCGTCGCTCCCAATCCACCGGCACCCCACCACACGGGCCGGACCGACGCCAGTCCGGCACCGCGCAGGCACTGGTCCGACGCCGTGCCTGCGCCAGTCCGACGCCGCGTCGGCACCGCACCAGCACTGTGCCTGCACTGTTTCGGCTGTCGGCCTCCCGGCGGTGAGGCAGGATGGGAGACGGCGCCGGGATATTCCCGGGCCCATCATCAGGGGTGGGGGGTTGAGATGGCTCTGAGGCGGTTCCGGCCCATCACCCGCGACCTCGTCTTCCACCTTCGCGGCGTCCCCGATGAGAGCGCCGCGCATGCCTGGGGGCTCGCCGACGGCGACCCGCTGCCGGTCTGGGTCGAGGCCTCCCTCGACGCCTGGGGGATCGCCGGAGTCTACTCGCGCGCCTCCGAGGGGCCCTGCTTTCTGCTGGTGACGCCGGGAGAGGCCCTGCCGCTCGACCATCCGATGCGCCGCATCCCCAGGACGCCGGGGGCTGCCGTGCTGGTGGCCGCCTGCGTGTCGGATGCAGCTCGCGGGAGCCGGGGTGGGCGGTCGGCGTCCACTGGCAGGACGCCGTCGGGCCATGGGTTAGGGACCCTGCCAGGGCGCGCGAACCAAGCGAACCAGGCGAACCAGGACGCCGATCGGACAGATCAGCGCGACCGGTTCCACTCGGTCACAGCGGGCCGGCAGCTGACCAGCTTCCTGGCGGGCCGTCTGCACGGCTGCGTGCCGGCGATCGAGGCCGGCGGGGTGGAGGGCGGGTCCCCGGATCTCAGGGTCGCCCCGAAGCCGTGGCTGGAGAGTCTCGGATTCCGGCTGGTGGATCCGCTGGACGCCGCGCCGGTGTCTCGAATGCAGCTCGACCTGCGTCAGACCGTGGTCAGCAAGGACTTCGGCCACCGGATTCTGGGCTGGGTGCGCGGATGGTCCTCCGATCCGGCGCCCGAGCCGTGCGGCGCGGAGAGCCGCCGGACTCACCGTCTTGATCACGCCGCGCGGCACTGAATAAGAGAGCCTGCCGCAGGGGGCCGGGAGAGCCGGCATTGAGCCGGGAGAATCAGCACAGGGCCGGGGAGAGCCGGCACTGAATCAGCAGAATCGGCGCACAGCCAGCAGAATCGGCGCAGCGCCGGCCGACACCTGCGTCCGCATCAGCCTCATCGGCGCGCGCCCCTTCCACACGAACGACGCCACACCCACACCCACCCCGGCCTTCTCTTTAGACTGACCGGTCAGTACAGTTGCGCAGCGTGTGCAGACCGCACACGCTGCGCAGAGTGCACAGACACGCGCAGCTTGGAACCACAGGAGCGCGTGGATGACGAACTCCGCCATCCGGCCCGGCAGCCTCACGACCGCCATCAAGACCGGCAATCTCAAGACCGCCAACACCGCCAGCGCTAAGTAGCGCCGACAGTCGGCCGAACTCCGCCATCAAGGCCGAGAACCTCCACCTGTCGAGCAAGCGGGGCCTGGTCTACGGACCCCTCGACTGGTCGCTGGAACAGGGACATCTGGGGATCGTCACCGGCCCTCCCGACAGCGGGAAGTCGACCCTGATGCTCACCCTCGCCGGGCGGATGCGCCCCTCGAGGGGGTCCAGACTCGAGGTCCTCGGGCACGACCTCCCAGCCGATGAGAACTGGGTCCAGCACCACACCTCGGCCACCGGCGTCTCCGGCCTGGACGATCTCGACGACGTCGTCACCGTGCGCTCCACGGTCCGCGAGCGGCTCGCCTGGCTCTCCCCCTGGTACAAATTCGTGCGCTACCCCGACGACCAGCAGATCGCCGAGATCTGCCGGCCCGCCTTCGGCGACCTGCCGGTGCCCACCGCGAAGACCCGCGTCTACAAGCTCGACGAGCCCGCCAACCTGCTGCTGCGCATCGCCCTGGCGCTGGCCAGCAACCCCGGCCTCATCACCGTCGACGCGATCGACCAGCTGCACGACCTCTCCGACCAGGTGATGCTGCTCTCGCGCCTGGACGCCATCGCGGCCTCCGGCGTCACCGTCGTCGTCTCCTCGACCAGCACACAGGCACTCGACGGGATCGACTGGACGACGCCGCCCTCCCACCTCGATCTCACCACCACCGCCGCGGCCAAGGAGGCATGATGTTCGCCTGGACATCCCATGGCACCGAGCTCAAGCGGTTCTTCCGCCAGCCCATCACCCGCGCGGCGCTGGCCGTGCTGCTGCTCATCCCGCTGCTCTACGGAGCGATGTACGTGTGGGCGTTCTGGAACCCGGTCGAGCGGCTCGACGACCTTCCGGTGGCCCTGGTCAACCAGGACGTCGCCGTCCAGAGCAACGGCAGAACCGTCCACGCCGGAACCGACGTCGTCGACAAGCTCGTCGACCAGCGGCCGCTGGGATGGGACGAGGTCAGCGCATCGGCCGCCGCCAACGGCGTGAAGTCCGGCAAGTACTACTTCTCGGTGACGATCCCCTCCACCTTCTCCTCCGACATCGCCTCCCTCGGCAAAGTCGGACCCGACCTCCGCCGAGATCAAGGTCCGGTACAACGACGCGAACTCCTTCCTCGCCACCGAGCTGGGCAGCAACGCGATGATCCAGATCCGCGACGTCGTCTCCCAGGAGGTCGGCCAGCAGGCGGCGAAGACCCTTGTCGTCGGGCTGGTGGACGCCGGCTCCGGGATGAAGGAGGCCTCCAACGGCGCCTTCGTTCTGGACGACGGCCTCAAGACCGCCAAGAACGGCTCCACCGCGCTGAGCGTCGGCAGCAGCGAACTCGCCGCCGGCACCAAACAGCTGGCCGCGGGGGCCGGAACCCTGGCCGACGGCACCGCGACCGCCGCCGGAAAGGTGTCGACGCTGTCAGGCGGGGTCTCGCAGCTCAACACCGGGGCCGAGCAGCTCTCGGCCGGGCTCAACTCCCTCCAGCAGCAGACGCCGGCCCTGGTCAGCGGCGTCAACTCGCTGGCCTCCGGGGCCGCGAAGAGCGCCTCGGGAGCCGGTGATCTCAATGACGCCCAGTCCGCCTATGTCAAGGGTGTGACGACGGCCTCGGCCGGCGCCCAGCAGCTCAGTTCCGGGGTTGGTAGTGCTCTGGCTGGAGCCAGGAGCGCCGGAACCGGAGCTCGGCAGCTGACCAGTGGGGCCTCCAGCCTCACCGACCTGCAGAAGGGCCTCGCCGCGACCGCCGACCCGAAGTCCGGCGCTCCCGCCCTGGCCGACGGCGCCACCCAGCTGGCCAGCCAGTTCGGGACCCTGGTGAACGGCGTCTCGCAGCTGTCTTCCGGGGCCCAGCAGTTCAGCTCCGGCGCCGGCAGCTTCTCGACCGGCGCCACCGCTTTCAGCTCCGGCGCCAAGACCTGGACGGCCGGCGCCCAGACCTGGCTGTCCGGGGCCCAGAGTGCCACCGACTCCCTGCACAGCGGGGCGAGCCAGGTTGCCGACGGCGCGACCTCGCTCAGTCACGGGGCCGACGCGCTGTCCCAGGCCACCTCGCCGCACTCGAAGCTCTACCAGGGAGCCGCCCAGGTGGCGGCCGGAAACTCCGCTTCGGCGGCACAGCTCAAGGAGCTCAACGCGGCCGTGGCCGCGGCCAAGACCGCCCTCGACCACGGCAACACCGCCGCAGCCGGCCACATCCTGTCCGGCCTTGAGGAGAAGACCGGCCAGGGCGCCCAGCAGCAGGCCTCTGCGCTGGCCGCGGGGGCCGCTCAGGTGCGCGACGGCATCTACGCCGACGGCTCGGCCACATCTGTGCACGGCGCCGCCTCGGCTCTGTCTGCCGGGGCTTCGACAGTGAGCAGTGGGGCCTCGCAGGTCAGCGACGGTGCGAGCGCGCTGGCCGGCGCCGTCTCCAGCTCGGGGAAGCTGGGATCCGGGCTCAGCACCCTGTCCGGCTCGGTGCCGGCGCTGACCGGCGGCGCCCAGACCCTCGCCGCGGGCTCCAAGGAGCTCAGCACCGGGTCCGCCGGGCTGGCCACCGGGGCGACGACCCTGGCCGGACACCAGAGCTCGGTCGACCAGCTGGCGGCCGGGGCCGCCACGCTGTCGAACGGCGTCACCCAGATGAGCACCAAGGCCGCTGCCGGCATTCCCGCCCTCCAGAAGGGGATCGGGCAGCTGAGCGACGGGCTCAACGGTTCCGGCGGGCTGGTGGCCGGGCTCAGCCGGCTGGACGCCGGTGCCGCCGGACTGTCCAACGGGTTCAGCAATCCCGACCCCACCCAGGGCCTGGTCGCCGGGGCGAAGGCGATCAACTCCGGGACGCAGCAGCTGGCCGGCGGCACCTCCCAGATCAGCGACGGCGCGAACCAGCTGGCATCCGGTGCCGGCACCCTCGGCAGCGGAGTGGACAAGCTGGCCGCCGGGGGCAGCCAGGTCGCCTCCGGGACCGGACAGCTCAACGCCAAGGTGCCGGAGCTGGTGAACGGCGTCCAGCAGCTCAACACCGGCGCCCAGCAGATCTCCAGTGCGACGACCCAGGTCAACTCCGGCGCGGCCACCCTGGCCTCCAAGACGCCGGCATTGGCCTCGGGACTCAGCAAGCTCGAGCAGGGCAGCACCACCCTGGGCACCAGGCTGAGCAGCGGGGCGAGTCAGATCCCCGACGACCCGGCGTCGGTCCAGACCCAGCGGGCCAGGGCCATCAGCTCACCGGTCAAACTGGCGACGCACTATCTGCACCAGGTGGCGTCGTGGGGAGAGTTCTTCACCCCGTTCTTCATCGGGCTGGGCCTGTGGGTCGGTGCGCTGATCGCCTGGCTGCTGCTGCGGCCGCTGCAGTCGCGGGCCCTGATGACCTCGGTCAGCGGGTTCCGGATGGCCTGGGGATCGCTCAACTCGGCCCTTGCCCTGGCCGTCGCGCAGGTGGTGATCATGCTCTCGGTGATGCACTTCGCGATCGGCGTCGACCCGAATCACATGGTGGCGACCATCCTGTTCACGCTGCTGGTCGCCGCCGCCTTCTACGCCCTGCAACAGATGCTGCAGATCGGCTTCGGCTCGGCGGTCGGTAAGGTGATCATCATCTCGGTCCTGATGCTGCAGCTGGCGTCGGCCGGTGGCACCTATCCGATCCAGACCGAACCGAGGTTCTTCCAGGCGGTCAGCCCGTGGATGCCGATGACCTATGTGGTCAACGGGCTGCGGGAAGCGATCACCGGCTCGATCGGGCCGAGGTTCTGGACGGCAGTGGTGGTGATGGCGGGGATCTTCGTGGTGTCGCTGGCCCTGTCGTCGGTCCTGGCGGCGCGCAAGCGGACCTGGACGCTGTCGCGGCTGCACCCGGCGCTGTCGATCTGATGTCTGTGATGGTTGATGGTGTGGAGTTGTCTCCGGAGTTGTCGGTGGAGCTGTCGGTGCTGGTGCGGGGGAGGACGCCGGCGCCGGGAGTGGGCGGGATGCAGGCCAGGACGGGGAAACGGAGGAGTCATGACGACCGGTGAACGAGTGTCTCCCGAGCCTCCGCCTCCCGAGCCGGCGCCTCCCGAACCCCTGTCTCCCGGACCGCTCTCCGGGGTCTCTGGACAGGAAGTCTCCTCTGGTCGACAGACCGCCGAGGTGGGGAAGCCCGCCGCCCGGCGGGAGACAGCCGAACGGCAGCCGGAGCGGAGGGGTTCCACCGCGCAGGCGATCCTGGACGCCGCGACCCACCTCTTCGCCACCCGCGGCGTCTCGGCCACCTCGGTGGACGACATCGCCCTGGCAGCGGGGACGGCCAAGGGCAGCGTCTACTACAACTTCACCTCGAAGGCCGGCCTGGTGGAGGCCCTGATGGCCGAGCACTCCAGCCGGATCTCGGCGTCGATCCGGGAGACCTCGCACAGCCTCACCGGCGTCCCGCTGCAGCGGGCCGTCGTGGCGACCCTGCTGGTCGAGATGCAGGAGCATCCCGACGCTGCCCGGGTGCTGGTCTCGGAGGTGTTCCGCACCGACCGCTCCTGGCTGGAGTCGGTGTCGACCTGGCGGAACGCCCTGGTGGGGCCGCTCGCCGCCGGCGAAGGAGGCGGAGCTGGTTCTGAGGGCATTTCCGGTTCTGGGGGCGGTACTGCCGGTCCTGGCGGCATCGCCGGTCCTGAAGGTCCTGAAGCGGGCGGAGCCGATTCTGAGGGGGGCATCGCTGGTCCTGAGGGCGGAGCTGGCCGGATGGCGGCGGCCGTCATCATCGGCGCGACCCTGTCGGCCGGCCTGGAGTGGCTGGTGTTCCACCCCGACCTCACCCTCGACGAGGTCAAGGAGCAGATCTTCCGCACTCTGAGGCTCGACACTCCTCCCGCGGCGGGGTGATTCCGGCCCGGCTTCCTCAATGGAGCCGGAGGTTGGTGGTCCCGCTGAAGGTCGATGGTCCCGATCACTCCCGCCAGGGCGTGTTCCGGCGCCGCGCGTGCAGAATCACGGCGTGTCGGGAGTGATCGGGACCATCGGGGGCCGCTTCTCGGCCAGTCGCACCCTCAGTCCGCCCCTCGGCCAGCCGGACCCTCGGCCAGCCGGACCCCCGGCCAGCCGCACCCCCGGCCAGGCATCCCTTCCTCCATCTCCTCCCCACGCCGGCCCTCTCGCCCGTCGTTCTCTCACCCAGACCTTCGTTCACCAGTCCCCACCCGCAACCCCCAAGCACCAGCCCCCACCCGACCATCAGCACAGTCAACTAACTGATAATCCACAGTCACAACCCATGAACACCACAGCCTCGAATCTGCCACCCAGAACTGTCAGTGCCATCTGCTAGGCTAAACAGGTTTCCCGGAATTGCCGATCATTGGCGATGGTCATATCGAACCCTTCTAACGGTGCGGAGCATCCGCGGAGGGCATCGCTTGGACGGTCAGAGACGTCCCCCAATGAACACCGATGTGACATTGTTCACATAAGAGTTCTCTGAGACGTATTGGCTCAAATTCGCAGGAAAATAGTGGTGTTCAACCCTTGCATCAACCGCCCATGTCACGTAGTCTTTTCCCATGGACACGGCATCGGCTTTCTGGACGCGAGTCCAGGCTCTCGAGGAACACCTCGACCGCCTGGACTACAGCGCGTTGTCGACCATGTCCGATGCCGACAAGGTCACCGCCATGACCCGGATGCGCAGACTGGCCGACCGCATGAGCGCCGGAGCCGCGGTGGCCACCGATGCGGTGGACAGGGCGAATGCGACCGACCACACGACCGGGACGCCACTCGGTGATTTCCTGGCAGCCGCGGAGGGCCGCACCTCCAGCCGGGGACTCGGGGAAGTGAAGAAGGCGTCCAAGATCGTCCACCATTCGGGTGTGCGCGATGCCGCCCTCGCCGGTGATGTGTCGCCGGATCATGCGGCGGTGATCGGGGAGGAGATCCGCAAGTTCCCCCGGGACCGGATGAGCGGCGAGCAGGTCGACCGTGCCGCCGGACTCTTCCTCGACCGGGCCGCCACCACACCGCCCGAACGACTCCGCAAAGCCACGGCGCAGATTCTGGAAGAAGTGGCACCCGAGGCGGTGCCCTCACCCGGTGGCGAGGCCGCCAGGATTGCCGCGCAACGCCGCCGGGCCATCAAGAACCGGCGACTGGCATGGGGATCCGACGGTGACGGGTCCACCTGGTTCTCCGGACAACTGCCCGACCTGGAAGCCCACCAACTCATCGGCACCCTCCAAGCCTTCAGTGAGAAAGGCCGGCGTGCCGAACGCGACGAGGCCCAAGCGTTGAGAACCCAGCGCGACGAGGGGGCGATCAACGCCTCCGAGTACCTGGCCGCGCGCCTCGAGTTGGAGCATCGGGAGGCCCGGACCACCGGGCAGAGGATGGCCGACGCCCTGGTGGACATGGTGAATGGGATGGCCAGCCTCGACAAGATCCCCAGTGCGGGAGGTCAGACGCCCCGGCTCGTTGTCACCCTCAACTACGACCAGCTTCACGATGCCCTCGAGGGAGGGATCGCCGCCGGTGTGGTCCATGGCGCCACCGGTGAGATTCCGGTGGATGCGGGATCCCTGCGGCGGATGTGCTGCGAGACGGGGATTCTCCCCGTCGTCCTGGGCGGGGAATCCCAGGTGCTCGATGAGGGCCAGGAACACCGCCTGGTGACCGGCGTGATCCGGCGGGCCCTGGAATTGCGGGATGGCGGTTGCATCTTCCCGGGGTGCACGGTTTCGGCGGATTTGTGCCAGGCTCATCACATCCTTCCGTGGTGGGATGAAGGCCCGACTTCTCTGGAGAATCTTTGCCTCGTCTGCCGTCATCACCATGCTTTGGTGGAACCCGACAGGTATCATTCTCGGGACCAGTGGAGGATCGTCGTCGACCCCGACACAAGAATACCCCGGATGCTGCCACCGGAACGGTTGAAGAACCACCTACCGAAATCACCGGCCGACCCGGTCGCCGGCAGAACGGGGTCCGCGACCATGGGAGAGGAATCTGCCCGAACCGGGACCCCAGGTTCCGGGGAGAGCTCCGCTCAGACGGCGAACCCAGACTCTGGGGAGAACTCCGCCGGCACCGATTCCCCAAATTTCGGGGAGAACTCCGCCCAGACTGCCCTGGTGGCCTGACCCACGGCACAGGGAGAACTCCTGCTTGTTGCCTCGTTTTCGTGGCATCAGGTGGGGCCTGACCCGCGGCACGGGGAGGGCTCCGCCCAGACCGCGGACTCAAATCCCGGGGAGGCTTCCGCCCAGGCTGTCCTGGTGGGGTGATCAATGGCGCGGGAGAACTCCGCCCCACCTGTGTTGGTGGCGTGAGCCGGTGGCCGGGACGGCTCCGCCCGGTCTGACCGGTCTGACCGGGCAGAGCGAGCGGGGTGAGCGGGCAGGTGCTTGGGAGGTGATGGCTCAGACCTGCTGGGAGGGCCGTCGTGGTCGCGCCAGGTCGGAAGGTGTGGGATTGTGTCTGGCGGTGACCTTCATGAGTCGAAGGCCCCAGTACGACTGAGCCGACTCGCCGGTGGGCCCCCAACCTGCAGGCGGGGACGGAGCGGGTGGACCAGATCCCCAGCCCGACGTCTCCGCCCCGACAACCTGACAAGGAGCGATGCGGCATGACGACGTTTCCCGGATGGATCGTCCGCAAGGGCGACGGTGCGAACACTGCCGCACTCGAAGAGCTCGACAGCTCACTTCTCGATGATCTCGACACGACGGTGCGCGTCTGGTACTCCAGCATCAACTACAAGGACGCCCTCGCTCTCCATGGCCGCCCCGGCGTGATCCGCCGCACTCCTCTCATCCCCGGCATCGACCTCACCGGCGAGGTTCTCGAGACCAGCAACGAGAAGTGGAAGCCCGGCGACGTCGTCACCCTCAACGGCGCGGGGCTGGGCGAGGAGCTGAACGGCGGTCTCGCCGCGCTTGCCCGGGTCGACGGGGACAACCTCACCGCCGTCCCGGCGTCCTTCAGCCCGGCTCAGGCCGCCGCTATCGGCACCGCCGGATTCACCGCCGCCCTGGCACAGCTGGCATTGGAGCGCCATGGCCTGACGCCCGACCAGGGCCCGGTCCTGGTCACCGGCGCCGGCGGCGGTTCGGGAAGCATCGCGGTGTCTCTGCTGTCCCACTCCGGCTACCAGGTGGTGGCCGCCACCGGACGGCCCGAGAGGCTCTCCGAGAGGCTTCGGGCACTCGGCGCCGACGAGGTCATCAACCGTCACGAGCTCGAGGATCAGACGCGGCCCCTGGGCAGGCAGCGCTGGGCCGGCGTCGTCGACTCCGCCGGAGGAGCCGTCCTGGCCGGTGCGCTGGCGACCCTGCGGAGCGGAGGAGCGGCGGCCGCCTTCGGCAATGCCGGTGGGGCGCAGCTGTCCACCACCGTGCTGCCGTTCATCCTGCGCGGCGTCGCCCTGATCGGCATCGATTCGGTCCGCACCGGTCCGGCCCTCAGACAACAGGCCTGGGACCTGCTGGCCCACGACCTCGACCCCACTCACCTCGACGCCGTCATCCGGACCGTCCCGCTGGCCGAGGCCAGGAATGCCGCCGCCGCTCTCCTGGAGGGGCACGGAACCGGCCGCACCATCGTCGAGATCGCGCGCTGAGGACGGTTCGCGCGCTCCGTCGGCGCAGCAGCAGCCGGCGCGTAGGGAGTCTCTCGAGTCGAACGTGCACTTTTTTACTCGCGTAACCTCCGCATCGTTGCTCGCCACTGCGAATCCGGGTCTTACGCGAGTGAAATGTGCACGTGTTCGGCTCGGACCGGCGCTACGGGGAGGCAGGAGCGAAGCGACGCAGACGGGGTCACCCCTTCGTTGAGCAACTCAGCTCTGCTTGATCCTGTTGGTGAGTTCGGAGACCTGGTTGAAGATCTGGCGTCGCTCCCCCATCAGGGAGCGGATCTTGCGGTCGGCGTGCATCACGGTGGTGTGATCCTTGCCGCCGAACTCCGCCCCGATCTTCGGCAGTGACAGGTCGGTCAGCTCCCGGCAAAGGTACATCGCGATCTGACGCGCGGTCACCACGGTCTGAGTCCGCGAGGTGCCGAGCAGGTCGTCCCGGGTGATCCCGAAATAGCCCGCCGTCTCGGTGATGATGCGGTCCGCGGTGACCGGCGCCTCCTGCCCGTCCGGAATGAGGTCCTTGAGCACCACCTCCGCCAGCGACATGTCGACCGGCTGGCGGTTGAGGCTGGCGAAGGCGGTGACCCGGATCAGCGCCCCCTCAAGCTCGCGGATATTGGTCTGGATCCGGCTGGCGATGAACTCGAGCACCTCGGGGGTCACCGACAGCCGCTCGGCGGCGACCTTGCGGCGCAGGATGGCGATCCTGGTCTCCAGGTCGGGCGGCTGGATGTCGGTGAGCAGTCCCCACTCGAACCGGCTGCGCAGCCGCGGCTCGAGGGCCTCCAGCAGTTTCGGCGGCCGGTCGGAGGTCATCACGATCTGCTTCTGCGCGTTGTGCAGGGTGTTGAAGGTGTGGAAGAACTCCTCCTGGGTCTGGATCTTGTTCTCCAGGAACTGGATGTCGTCGACCAGCAGGACGTCGACGTCGCGGTAGGCGCGCCGGAAGTCGTTGGCGGTGTTGTTGCTGATCGCGTTGATGAAGTCGTTGGTGAGCTCCTCGGTGGAGACGTATCTCACCTTGACGTTGTCGTAGTAGTTGACGACGTAGTGGCCGATGGCGTGCAGCAGGTGGGTCTTGCCCAGTCCGGAGCCGCCGTAGATCAGCAGCGGGTTGTACGACTTGCCGGGGGACTCGGCGACGGCGACCGCGGCCGCATGGGCGAACCGGTTCGAGGCGCCGATCACGAAGGTGTCGAAGGTGTACTTCGGGTTGAGCCGCATCAACCCGCTGGCCTCGCCGCCGGCACCGTCCTCGGCGTCCCGCGGCCGCTCCGGCATGGCGTCCGGGTCGCCGGGATTCACCTTGGGGATGAACTCGGAGCGAGGCAGCTCCTCGTCCTCGTCGCGCTTGGACTCGGGGGCGCCGAGGGCCAGTTCGATGTCGGGGTCGATCGTGATGGCCAGATGGACCGGCCGTCGGAACTGGTCCGACAGCAGCTCCTCGAGCTCGGCGCGCATCTTGGTCTCGATGCGATCCCGGGCGAACTCGTTGTGGACCGCGATCATCGCGGTCGAGGTGTGCATGGTCACCGGGCGGCTGTTGGCGAGCCAGGCCCGGTTCGCCGGCGACACGTTGCGGACGACCGAGGACCACGCCGCGGCCAGCTCGGCGGTGGGGTCGCCGGGCTTCTGGGCGCTCATCGGCGGCGGAAGGATCGCCTCGGGGTGAGGCGTCGGGGGCGCTGCCTCGGGGCGAGGTGTCGGGGTGGATGTGGCGTCGGAGTGGGGCACGTCGTCAGCGGCTCTCGCCTCAGTCATGCTTGCCACCTGATCTTTCCCACCTGGTTCTGCCCTGGTTCTGTCGTAGTCGTGCACGATCGGTTCGGCCCCAATCCGGCCACGCCGGGTTCTCGGTCGAGTCGCCTCCCGGTCGCGAGAGATCGGACGCCGACCGGTCGCTCCCCGGACGACCGGTCTTGTCAGAGTCCATATCCGCTAGTTGTCCACACCGTTGTCCACAGGTCATGGTAGCGGTGACGGGTCCGTGGGCCGCGTCCGAGAGAATCCCGTGTGTCGGGCGCTGCGGGAGCCGTAGCTGCCATCATTGCGGCCCGAGGTCGGCGTGTCGAGTGGACTACTCGGTTGTGATTTAATATGGGTTCGATCCGAGTTGCTCAAAGTGGTGTCGACCTCGTATCGTTTGAAAGTCGCCTTCTGTGGCGATTCCTTCCCCTGCGCCCGGCCGGGCGCCCCGGACACAGGGTTGCGGTTCCGCCGTGGCCCCCGGGTGATCCTCGATACACAAGGGAG
This sequence comes from Acidipropionibacterium sp., assembly GCA_022647765.1. GTDB lineage: Bacteria > Actinomycetota > Actinomycetes > Propionibacteriales > Propionibacteriaceae > Acidipropionibacterium. Next base: position 267,665 of record JALCLH010000002.1, on the reverse strand, counting down.
AATATCCCGTGAAGCGCACCTTCCAGCCCAGTAATCGCCGCCGTGCCCGCAACCACGGCTTCCGTTCCCGGATGCGCACCCGCTCCGGGCGCTCCATCCTGGCGGCACGTCGCCGCAAGGGACGCGCCAAGCTCTCCGCCTGAATCTGACATGCTGCCCGCCCGTTCCCGCGTGCATCGGCCCCGTGAGTTCCGGGCCGTGGTGCGTCGTGGCGTCCGGGCCGGCCGGCAGACTCTGGTCGTCCATGCCTCCCGGGCCGTCGATGAGGCCCTTCCCGGGGCCTCTGAAGCTCAGTTATCCACAGGCTCTGTGGATAACTCGCTCGAGGCTGTCGTCAGGTCCCGAGACGGACCCCGCAGCACTTTCCGCGGCGCCCCGGGTGGGTTTCATCGTCTCCAAGGCGGTCGGCAATGCCGTCACGCGCAACCGGGTCAAGCGGCGTCTGCGCCACCTGAGCCGGGGGCTGCTCGAGGAGACGCCGCGCCACACCCTGGTCGTGGTGAGGGCCCTGCCGCCGGCGTCATCCCATCCGGATGTGCTGGCCGATGAGCTGGACGCCGCCTGGGCCCAGGCTCTGCGCAAGCTGGATCGCGTCGAGCGGGCCCGCGAGCAGTCGAGCTCTGAGCGGGCCCGCGAGCAGTCGAGCTCTGAGCGGGCCCGCGAGCAGTCGAGCTCTGAGCGGGCCCGCGAGCGGTCCAGCTCTGAGCGGGCCCGCAAGCAGTCCGGCTCGGAGCGGGCAGGTGGGCGACCGACTCAGCCCCAGTCGGCCCAGACGCGATCGGCCCGGTCGAGACCTGCCCAGACGCGGGACGGGCGGTGACCCGATGGAGATCATCCGGGGTTTCCGGCCCGTCACCTGGCTGGCGATCGGTTTCGTCAAGGCCTGGCGGCTGCTGCTCTCGCCCCTCTACGGGGACGTCTGCAAGTACCGGCCGACCTGTTCGGCCTATGGCCTGCGCGCCCTCCAGGTTCATGGTGTGGTGCGGGCGACGCCGCTCATCGTGTGGCGGATCCTGCGCTGCAACCCGTGGTCCAACGGCGGTTACGACCCGGTTCCGGGGACGCCGGAGGCCCGGGAGTGGGCCGAGCGCCAGGCGCGGCGAGCGGCCGAGCGGCAGGATGACGCCGAGCAGGACTCAGCCGTTGAGCAGACCAGTCCCGTCGAGCAGACCGGGGCGGCGGCGTCCTCCCCGGATGAACCCGATGCACAATTGAATGACCAGTCCCGGGCCAGCCGGTCCGGGAAGTACCCGCGAGACGCCGCACTGCCTGCGCAGGCGGCGGTCGAGCCGTACATCCGCTGATACCCCTGAGGTGAAGAACTGATGCTGAGCCCGCTGGTCATTCTTGGCCTGTGGAGTGGAATCCAATCGCTGGGCCACGCCGTCATGATCCCGCTGTACTGGGCCGTCTCCGGACTCCTGGTGCTATTCCACTCATTGTGGTCGCCGTTGTTCGGCGCCGATTCCGGCTGGTCCTGGACACTTGCGATCATCTGCCTGACCATCGTGATCCGGATCGTCCTGATTCCGCTGTTCGTCAAGCAGATCAATACATCGCGGCAGATGCAGCTCATCCAGCCGAAGATGAAGGCCATCCAGGAGAAGTACGGCGACGACCGGCAGCGTTCCGGTCAGGAGATGGCCAATCTCTACAAGGAGGAGGGGGTCAATCCGACCGCCTCCTGCCTGCCGCTGCTGCTCCAGATGCCGATCTTCCTCGCCCTGTTCAGGGTGCTGGACGGCGCCTCGCGCGGCATCCCGCGAGGGAAGTTCCTGGTCGAGAACCCGCATCTGCTCGACTCGCTGCGCCACTCGACGATCTTCGGCGCGAACCTCTCGGGCCGATTCCTGCCGCTGAGCAATGGCTTCGGCGCCACTCAGATCGTCGCCATTGTCCTCATCATCATCATGACGGTGACCCTCTTCTACACCCAGCTGCAGCTGATGCGGAAGAACATGCCTCCGGAGGCCCTCACCGGGCCGATGGCGCAGCAGCAGAAGATGATGATCTATCTGTTCCCGCTGATGTATCTCTTCACCGGCGTGAGTTTCCCGATCGGCGTCATGCTCTACTGGTCGACGACGAACCTGTGGACCCTGGGACAGCAGGAGATTCTCATCCGGAACAATCCGACGCCGAATACCCCGGCCTATGTCGACTGGCAGGAGCGGATGCGCGCCAAGGGCAAGAATCCCGAGGAGATCGAGAGGCAGCGCCGGGAGAAGAGCCGCCGCAAGACGGTTCAGGCAGCGCCGGCCGCGGTGGTGAGCGACGAGTCGGGCGAGCACGCCGTGGTGGCCCGCCAGGGGGTGACGCGCCAGACGGTGCGCAAGACGGCCGATGGCAGCAAGCAGGTCGTCCAGCGCCAGCAGCCGACCCGCAAGTCGCGCGCCAACCGGAAGCGATGACGCTGTCGTCGGGTTGTGGTCGGAACTCCGTAGTCTTCGGCGATCACGAGGTCGCCACCAGTTCGCGGGCGCCTGCCCGCTAGATGAAGGAACCATTCATGAGCGAAGAGAGTGCTGAGCCGGTGGCTGCCGGCCAGGTCGATCAGTTGGATCCGCAGGAGAAGAGTGAGGAGTCGGTCGCCCCTGAGACCAGCGAGCCGGTTGCCGACGCCGTCCCGACCGAGGCCCCCGCAGACGCCGTGACGACTGAGGCGCCTGCCGGAGCCGGGGCGGAGAACGGCGTCCCCGAGTCCGCTGCCGAGCCGGGGGAGGACGCCGAGTCGACTCCCGGCGCGACCGGCACAGACGCCGTCGGCACCGCTGCCGCGAGTGCCGATGCCATTGAGGACAAGGACGTCGAGGACAAGGACGTCGAGGACAAGGACGTCGAGACCGAGGATGAGGACGACGAGGAGGAGATCGACCCCCTCGACGAGGAGGGCGATATCGCCGCCGACTACCTCGAGGAGCTCCTCGACATCGCGGATCTGGACGGCGACATCGACACCTATGTCGAGGCCGGCCGGGCCCACGTCTCGATCGTCACCGACTCCCAGGTCCTGGTCGGGGCCGACGGCAAGGTGCTGGAGGCGCTCCAGGAGCTCGCCCGTCTCGCGGTGATGACCGAGACCGGTCACCGGTCGCGGCTGATGCTGGACGTCGCGGGATTCCGCGACGCCCGCCGCAAGGAGCTGCTCATCCTGGCCACCGAGGCGATCGCCTCGGTGAAGGAGACCGGCGAGCCCGCGCACCTGGCCCCGATGAATCCCTTCGAGCGGAAGATCATCCACGACGCGGTGGCCGCCGCCGGTCTCACCAGCGAGTCCGAGGGGGTCGAGCCCAAGCGGCACGTCGTCGTCTCCGCCTGAGCCCTGCGTCTGGGAAAAGTAACTTCAATAAACATATTGCAATAGTTGCATGGGTGAGGCATGATGGACTCCATGAGCAGGGATGAACGCGACATCGACGACACCGTGCGCCTGTTCCGGGCGCTCGGCAATCGATGGCGCGTTCGGCTCCTGCTCGAGTTGATGGAACAGCCCCGCTCGGTCTCCGACCTGGCGGACAGCCTGGGACTCAGTCAGCCGTTGACGTCGCAGCATCTGCGCGTCCTGGCGGATCGCGGTCTCGTGCTGTCCAGGCGGGATGGTCGCAAGGTCGTCTACCAGATGGCGGATCGCCACGTGGTGCACGTCCTCGACGATGCCCTCGTGCATGTGACCGAGGCTGTTCCTGACGCAGACATCAGCAACTCTGATCGAGAGGGAACCATCATGACCACCATTGACATCCACGCCGAGCACACCGTCGCCGAGCACCAGCACGGCCCGGGCTGCGGCCACCAGACCGTTCAGCACGGCGACCACGTCGACTACGTGCACGACGGCCACCTGCACGCGCTGGACGGCGACCACTACGACGAGCACGGCTCCCAGCCCGAGCACAAGGCCGAGCACTCCGTCGCCGAGCACCAGCACGGTCCGGGCTGCGGTCACGAGGCCGTTCAGCACGGCGATCACGTCGACTACGTTCACGAGGGTCACCGCCACGCGCTGGACGGCGACCATTACGACGAGCACTGATCGCAGTCACCACGGCCGTCAGATCGATGACGGCCTAGGGTCGGCCTTCTGGCCGAGACTGGGGTGAGGCCGCTTCATGGTCGGTTGGTCGGTCGGGCCGGAGGAGTGCTCCGGACGCGGCCAATGACGGCCGAACCGCGACTCCACGGCCCGGTTCATCCGACCGAGAAGGGTGCCGAAGGCCACCCGATCGGCCTCATCCCAGTCCGCGAGAAGGCGTCCAAGGGCTTCTCGGGTAAGCCGGCGCTCCTCCGAGAGCATCTGCGAGCCCAGCGCCGTCATCTGGAACCGACGTGCGATACCGCCGTCCCGATCCGCGATTCGCTCGGCGTAGCCGTGGCGGACCAGGGCGGCGGTCTGCCGGTGCAGTGTTGAGGCGTCCAACCCCGTTGTGGCGCTCAGATCACCGATGCTCTGAGCGCCGGCGGCGTCCAGGATGCTCAGCAGCGTGTAGGCGCTCTGGTCCAGGACGCCGCCGCGTCGCCGCGGCCCTGCGAAGTCGGGGAGATGGCGGCCGAAGACCAGAGACTCGTACTCGATGACGGCGATCGGGTCAGCATCAGACATGCGTCCACCCTGACACACCGAAGCCGAATTTGCATCGTACATAGTGAATGTATGCTACATACATGTCTTCTGATCCTCGGGCGCCTCTCCCAGCCGGAGGTTCTGCCTCGTCTCCCTCCACCGCGCACACCGGCACCGACATGGCGCAGCGCTCCGGGCAGAGCGACAGCCTGATCATCGGCGTGCTGGCCCTCACCGGCATCGTCGTCTCCCTTGCGCAGACCCTCGTCGTCCCGATCCTCGGGCAACTGCCGCTGATCTTCTCGACCTCGGCGGCCAACACCTCCTGGATCGTCACCGTCACGCTGCTCGCGGGTGCGGTCTCGACGCCGGTGCTGGGTCGTCTCGGCGATATGTACGGCAAGAAGCGCATCCTGCTGGTCGCGATCACTCCGTTCATCCTCGGCTCGGCCCTGTGCGCGGTGTCGACCAGCCTGCTGCCGATGATCCTGGGCCGGGCTCTCCAGGGACTGGCGAACGGCATGGTCCCGTTGGGGATCTCCCTGCTGCACGACGTGCTGCCGCCGGGGCGGGTGGGCAGCGCCATCGCGCTGATGAGCTCCTCGATGGGCATCGGCGGGGCGCTCGGCCTGCCGATCGCCGCAGCGGTCACTCAGTTCGCCAACTGGAGGGTGCTGTTCTGGGCGACGGCGGTGGCGGCCGCCATTGCGGCCGTCGCTCTGTGGCGCGCCCTGCCGGCCGGTCGCAGACCCCGGACCTCCGGCAGATTCGACGCCGTCGGCGCGGTCGGGCTGGCCATCGGACTCGTCGCCCTGCTGCTCGGCGTCTCGAAGGGGGCCGAGTGGGGGTGGCGGAGCGCCCTCACGATCGGCTGCCTGGCCGTCGCCGTTGTGGTGCTGCTGGCCTGGGGCCGATATGAGCTTGGACGCTCCCAGCCGCTGGTCGATCTGCGGACCACCGGCAGGCCGGTCGTTCTGCTGACCAATCTGGCATCGATCCTCGTCGGGTTCGCGATGTACGCGATGAACCTCATCCTCCCCCAGGTCATGCAGCTGCCGGTGGATCTCGGCTACGGGCTCGGTCAGGGCATGTTCCAGATGGGCCTGTGGATCGCCCCGATGGGACTCGGCATGTTCATCGTCTCCACCCCCGGCGCCCGGCTCAGCAGGTGCCGGGGCCCCAGGACGACTCTGATGCTGGCCAACCTCGTGATCGCCGCCGGCTACGGGCTGGCCGCACTCATTCTCGCCACGGTGGGCAACAGGGCTCCGGGAGACGCCGGAGGCCCGGTCGTTCTCACCCTCATCCTGCTCTCGGCGGCGGCCGGGATCGCGGGCTGCGGCACCGGACTGGCTTTCGGGGCGATGCCCGCTCTCATCATGGGTGGGGTCCCGGCGCAGCAGAAGGCGGCGGCCAACGGTTTCAACGCTCTGATGCGCTCGCTGGGAACGACCTCCTCGGCCGCGGTCATCGGCATCCTGCTGGCCTCCATGACGCAGCCGATCGGAGGTCACGCAGTTCCGACCCAGGGCGGCTTCGTCACCGCCCTGCTGGTCGGCGGCGTCGCCGCGCTCGTCGCCGCCGGCTTCTCCTTCGCCATTCCAGGCCGCGCGAATACTCGGCCGGAGCACTGATCGGAGAACGGCGCGTCAAAGCGGTGCATCGGGTCCGGCGGCCCCCGTGGCGCTTCACGGTCGCGGTGTGAAAAGCTCGGGGCGAGTCCCGTTGAGGGCGTCCCGAGGTGGAGGAGAAGGTCGTTGAGCGATCGGTTGAGCGAAAGACGCGACGTGGTGCGGTCACTGCCGGCCTACAAGCAGGGGGCCGCCGAGGGGGCGGACGCCGTCAAGCTCTCCTCCAATGAGAACCCCTATCCGCCGCTGCCCTCGGTCGTCTCCGAGATCGCCGCGCAGATGAGCGATCCGCTCAGCGGATTCAACCGGTACCCGTCGATGGGCGCCGAGCCGCTGCGCGCAGCGATCGCCGCCCGGCACGGCGTCACCCCCGAGCAGGTGGCGGTGGGCGCCGGATCGGTGGAGGTCGCCAGCCAGCTCATCCACGCCGTCGCCGGAGCCGGCGACGAGGTGATCTTCGCCTGGCGGTCCTTCGAGGCGTATCCCATCCTCACCGTGGTGTCGGGGGCGACGCCGGTGCCCGTCCCGCTCACCGCCGACCTGCATCACGACCTGGACGCGATGGCCGCGGCGATCACCGACCGCACCCGGCTGATCCTGCTGTGCACCCCGAACAATCCCACCGGCACCACCCTCGGCGCCGAGGAGGTGGAGCGTTTCCTGGCCCGGGTGCCCGAGAACGTCGTCGTCGCCATCGACGAGGCCTATGTCCACTTCAACCGGGACCCGCACGCGGTCTCCGGTGTCGAGATGGTCGCCAGGCACCCCAATGTGATCGCCCTGCAGACCTTCTCCAAGGCCTATGGTCTGGCCGGTCTGAGGATCGGCTTCGGGATCGGGTCGGTGGATCTGTGCGACGACCTGCGCCGGGTGGCCGTGCCGTTCGCGGTGAGCGGGGTCGCCCAGCGGGCCGCGCTGGCCTCCCTGGAGCACGAGGACGAGCTCACCGAGCGGGTCGAGAGGATCGTGGCCGAGCGCGGCCGGGTCACCGAGGAGCTGCGCGGCCAGGGCTGGTCGGTCGGGGACTCCCAGGCGAACTTCGTGTGGCTGGCCACCGGGGACGACACCGCCCGGATCGACGGGGTGCTGCGGGAGGAGCACGTCTTCGCGCGCTGCTGGCAGGGCGAGGGGATCCGGCTGTCGATCGGCAGCCCGGCGGAGAACGATCGCGGCCTGGCCGCCCTTGCGAAGGCCGTCAAGGGCGCGCCGGTTCCGGCAGTCTGAAGGGTTTTCTGACCGGGTCCGGGGTCGACACTGCGAAAAGTGACAAGACCCCGAGCCCGGGGTGCGCCTGGGCGCGCTGCGGGAGTCGGTTCCGGTTGAAGTCGCAGTATCTTCTGTCGAGCCTCTTCCGGAATTTTTCGGACCCCCTCAGATCCCGAGGAACTCCCGCCAGCGCGGCCACTCGCGGTTGATCTGCCCCATCCCCAGGCCGTAGCAGCGGCGTAGTTTCGCCACGCTGCGCTCCCGGTTGTTGATCGGCATCGTGTCGGGGAAGAACAGCACCGCGCGGCCGTCGCTCTCCAGATCGAACAGCTCCTCGCGGGTGGCGTTGTAGCGGCGCCACCGGCCGGCCACCGCCTCGGCCACCGCCGGACGGCGTCGGAAGATCCGGTTGAGTGCCCGGACGTCCCGGGGCGGGGCCTTGACGTAGCTGCGGGTGCGGGTCATCACCACGGCGAACCTCTCGAAGCCGTCGGCGCGGGCGATGTCCAGCGGGATGCCGCCGTTGGGGCCGATCGCCCCGTCGACGTACTCCACCCCGTCGATCGTCACCGGCGGCATCAGTCCCGGCATCGTCGAAGAGGCCTGGATGATGGTCATCAGTTCGCTCATCGAGCCGACGTCGTCGCGGCCGAACCAGCGCTGGGTGCCGTCTGAGGTGCGCGTCGCCCCGACTCGCATCGCCGCCGGATTCGCCTGGAAGGCGGCGTAGTCGTAGGGCAGCGCCTCGCCGGGCGCGCAGGTGTGCTGATAGATGTAGTCGGCGTCGAACAGGCCCCGGCCGGTGGCGAAGGTCCACAGGCTGCCGACCTTCGGGTCGCCGGAGAAGTCCACGAAGCATGCCCGGGCGCGCTGCGGGTCGTTGGACAGGTAGTTCGACAGGTGAGACGAGCCGGCCGAGATCCCGGAGACATGCGGGAACTTCACCCGCTCGCGCAGAAGTTTGACGATGACAGCGGCGGAGTAGCTGGCGCGCATCCCGCCGCCCTCGAGCACCAGGGCGACGTCGTCGACGGTGAAAGGTCCCATGGCGATGATCCTGCCACCAGGCGCCGGGTTGTGGTCGAACTGCGAGGTGGCTGAACTGCGGTGTGGCTGAACGGCGGTGTGGTCGAGGCAGGTCCCGGTGCAGGGTTCGCGCGACCGTCGTCTCCGACGACTTCGCTCATCTACCGCTCATCGGAGGAGGTTCGGCGGTGGCGGTGGATGATCGGCCTACCGGGCGATGACAGCACTCTTCGAGTGAGGACCCGATTGTGAAACGAGCAATACCGATGAGCAGAACGCTCATCTACTTCGATCGAATCGGTGCGGTGGAGGCCCTTGATGACACACCATGTGAGCGCGACGTAACGGTTAGGTTGCAACGCCCAGTGCTGCTTGTACCCAACGATGGGGTCTCACTACTGTTCAGGACGCAGGGCCCTCCTGAGAGCACTGAGCGATGAGTCGCATTGCTCGCCAGCGTGGGTGAGCTTGAACCAAGGAGAGAGACATGACCCAGTCGTCCTTCAATCGGCGAGGATTCCTCAAGAGCGCAGCTGCGGCAGCAGTCGCGGTTCCTCTGGCCTCGTGCGCGGCCGGTGGCGGTGGTGGCAGCAGTGCCTCCTCGGCTCCCGCCGCCGGCGCGAAGTCCGCGGACAACCCATTCGGCATCAAGGAGGACGGCAAGCTCGATGCCGTCATCTTCAACGGTGGCTAAGGCATCTCGTACGCCCAGTTCGCCGGCGAGCAGATGAAGAAGAAGTTCCCCAAGCTCACCGTCTCGGTGAAGCCCTCCAACAACATCTCCCAGGAGCTGCAGCCCCGATTCGTCGCCGGCAACCCGCCGGACGTCATCGACAATTCCGGTGCCAATTCGATCGGCGTCTCGTCCATCGTCACTCAGCTGGACACTCTCGACGACCTCATGTCGGCCAAGAACTACGAGGGCAAGACGATCTCCGACACGCTGTACCCCGGCGTCAAGGAGATGGGCACCCGCAGCGACAAGTTCATCATCTTCAACTACGTGATGAGCGGTTTCGCGGTCTGGTACTCGGCCTCCCTGTTCGAGGCCAACGGCTGGACCCCGCCGAAGACCTGGGACGAGGCCTACAAGCTCGGTGAGGATGCGAAGAAGAAGGGCAAGTACCTGTTCTGCTGGGGCAAGGAGGCGGCCAGCTACTACCGCACTCTGGTTCTCGGCACCGCCTACAAGCAGGGCGGCGACGAGGTCCGGCTGGCGATCGAGAACCTCAAGCCGAAGGCCTGGTCGCAGCCGGTCATTCAGCAGACCCTCACCGCGCTGAAGAAGATCATCGACGCCGGCTTCATGAAGCCCGGCGGCGCCGGCACCCAGTTCACCGCGGCCCAGGCCCAGTGGTCCAATGACGAGTCCGCGATCATGTACCCCTCGGGCTCGTGGATCGAGAACGAGATGAAGTCGCAGACCAAGGCCGGGTTCAAGATGACCGGCACCCCGGAGTTCGTGCTGGACCCGGCCACCGCGAAGCTGGGCTACGACGCGATGAACGCCGCCCCCGGCGAGCCCTTCATCTTCCCGAAGCAGGGCGTCAACGCCGGTGCCGGCAAGGAGTTCATGCGCGCCATGCTCTCCGAGGCCGCTGCCAAGAACTTCGCCAAGACGATCCTCTCCCCGACGGTCGTCAAGGGCACGGTTCCCGCCGACGGCTTCGGCTCGACCGCGCTGGTCTCCCTCACCAAGATGCTCGAGGCCGCAGGCGACAAGGTGTTCAGCATCCAGTGGGTCGACTACTACGGCGTCAACACCGAGCACCTGGTGCTGTGGAACGACTTCCTGGCCGGCAAGTCGTCGGTGGCTCAGCTCACCAGCGGTATGCAGGAGATCTCCGACAAGGTCGCCAACGACTCCTCGGTGCAGAAGATCACCATCAAGTGAGCCTGGCCTGAAAGGTGTCCGGACGGGGCCGGTGCCGCCGTCCGGACACCTTTCAGAGACTTCCTCCAGGGCCGCCCGACCTGTGATCGGGCCGGGCGGCCCTTCTCCGTCCCCCAGCAGATTGATTGAGATATGAGTGCATCCGTTCCCCCGAGGGCTACTGCCGGGGTTGCGTTGGAAGACACGCCGGTGAGTGCGATGGCCGTGCCGAGGCGCCACCGGAAGCGTCAGTGGACCTTCGACAAGGTCAGTTTCTTCGCGGTCTTTCTCGGCCTTCCGCTGGTGGTCTATCTGGTGTTCGTGGTCTCCCCGTTCATTCAGGCCTTCTACTACTCGCTCACCAACTGGGGTGGGTTCTCGGCGATGTTCGACTTCGTCGGGCTGGCGAATTACACCAAGATTCTCACCGACGACCTGTTCACCCGGGCGATGCTCAACAACGTCATCCTGGCGATCGTGGTGCCGATCGTGACCATCGTGCTGTCATTGGTTCTGGCGGTGCTGCTCACCGTGGCCGGTTCGAGTTACGGCCAGACCCGCGGCCTGGGTCACTCCGGTTTCTACCGGGTGGTGTCCTTCTTCCCCTACTGTGTGCCGGCGGTGGTGATCGGCCTCATGTGGGGTCAGATCTTCGATCCGTCGCACGGCCTGGTGAACGGGCTGCTGACCGGAGTGGGGATCTCGGGAGCCAAGGAGTTCGCCTGGCTCGGTGAGAAATCGACCGCCATGCCGATCTCGATGTTCATCATGATCTGGGCCTACATCGGCTTCTACATGCTGCTGTTCGTGGCCGGCATCAAGTCGATTCCGGCCGAGATCTTCGAGGCGGCCAGAATCGATGGGGCCGGGCGGTTCCGTACCGCGGTCTCCATCACGGTCCCGCTCATTCGCGACAATGTCCAGACTGCGTGGATCTACCTCGGTATCGCCTCACTCGACGCCTTCGTCTACATGAGTGTGCTGAATCCGTTCGGCGGCCCCGGGAACTCCACCCTGGTGATGAGCCAGCAGTTGTTCACCGTCCGCCTTCCAGAAGGGCCAGTACGGCGTCGCATGTGCGATGGGCGTCGTGATTGCCCTCATGACGATGATCTTCGCCGGGATCGTCGGTCTGGTGAATCGTCTGACCGGCGGCAAGGACACGGTGACTCTGGCATGAGCAATACACTGACCGCGCCGCTGCGGGCGGATGAGGTCGCGGTTCATCACGTCAAGGCCACCAGGGGGGACAAGACCGTCTCGACGGTCGCCCACATCCTGCTCATCATCTGGTCGATCATCGTTGTCGGGCCGCTGCTGTGGACCCTGCTCAGCTCCTTCAAGACGACGACCGAGATCTTCTCCTCCCCCTTCGCGCTGCCGAAGAAGCTGCAGTGGAAGAACTTCAGCAATGCGTGGACCACCGCCGGGATCGGCGACTACTTCATCAACACCGTCATCGTCGTGTTCGGCGCACTCATCCTGGTGATGGTGTTCGGCGCGATGTCGGCCTATGTGCTGGCGCGGTTCAAGTTCTACGGCAACAAGGTCATCTATGTGCTGTTCCTGGCCGGGAACACCTTCCCGATCTTCCTGGCCGTGGTGCCGCTGTTCTTCACCCTGAAGAATCTGGGCCTGCTCAACACCCGACCGGGCCTCATCATCACCTATGTGGCCTTCGCGCTGCCGTTCACGGTGTTCTTCCTGTACGCCTTCTTCAAGACGTTGCCGAATGAGATCTACGAGGCGGCCGAGATCGACGGTGCGGGGGAGTGGACGACCTTCTTCCTGGTCATGCTGCCGATGGCCAAGCCCGGTTTCGCCTCGGTGGCCATCTTCAACTTCCTCGGCCTGTGGAACCAGTACCTGATCCCGGTGGCCCTCAACACGAACACGAGCAATTACGTGCTCTCCCAGGGGCTGGCCGCCTTCGCCGCCAGGACGAATTACGAGGTCGACTTCGGCGCGCTGTTCGCCTCGGTGGTCCTCACCATTCTTCCGGTGCTGATCGTCTACATCATCTTCCAGCGTCAGCTGCAGGGTTCGGTGTCCCAGGGCACCATGAAGTAGTCGGTGCGCTGGGATCCGTCAGAGTGCTGAGATCTTTCAGATGTGGGAGTTCTCCAGCTCGTCGAGGGAGGAGATCGCGTTGATCGCGGCCACCGCGATCGCCGATCCGCCGCGGCGTCCCAGCAGGGTGAGGTACTCCAGGCCGAGGTCGGAGTCCACCAGGGCCTGCTTGGACTCCGCGGCCCCGACGAATCCGACCTGGGATTCCGACCACGGCAGCTGGCTTCTGTCCGGTCTCGGACACCACCTCGAGCAGCCGGAACAGGGCTGTCGGCGCGTTGCCGATCGCCACCACGGCGTCCTGAAGCTGGCCGTCGGCGACCCACATGTCCACCGCGGCGCAGGTCTTGGTGGTGTGCCGGGCGCGCGCCAGCTCGGCCAGCCGCGGCTCCTTGATGTGGCAGACCACCTCGTTGTCGCGGGGCAGCCGGGACCGGATGATCCCGGTGGCGGTCATCGAGGAGTCGCACAGGATCGGGGCGCCCTTCTCCAGCGCCCGCCTGGCCGACGCCGTCACGTCCGGGGGTGAAGGCGATGTCGGCGGCGATCGCGGGATCGGCAGCGGCATGGATCATCCGCACCACGACGTGCTCCACGTCGGTCGGGAAGCGATCCAGGTCCGCCTTCTGCGCGGATGATCCGGAACGGACTCCCGATAGATGTCGGCCCCGTTGTTGACGTACTGGTGACCCACCTGTGACTCCTCGTCTGTGCTCATCTTGGCTCGTTGTCTGTGCTCTCTTGCTTTGGGACTGCCGCCCCGACCTGGGTCGAGCGTAGCCGGGTCGCGGCGAGCGCCGGTCACGGGTCCCGATCACTCCCGTCAGGGCGTGTTCCGGCGCCGCGAGCGCAGATTCACGGCGTGTCGGGAGTGATCGGGACCATCGTTCCTCGGCGCTCTGCCCTGGCCGCCGCTTCCGGCTACTTGATCCAGCTCCATGCCACGACGGTGCGGGCGGGCTTCCAGCCGTGCAGCCTGCCGATGCGGTCCGCGGTCTCCACGCCGACCCTCATCAGCTCGCCGCCCCATTCCGCGTGCAGCTGGGCGAGCAGGGTCTCGGCCTCGATGGTCACGCCGTGGATGACGAACCGGCCGCCGGCCGACAGCCTCTCGCGACACCTCTCGGCCAGTTCGCGGGTTGCCCCGCCGCCGATGAACACGGCGTCCGGGTCGGGCAGCTCCGGCAGGCCCTGTGCGAGGTCGGCCTCGATGATCTCGAACTGGCCCGGCAGGGTGAGGGCCTCGGCGTTCGGCCGGGCGTTGGCCGCCCGATCGGCGCGCCGCTCGATGCCGATGGCATGGCAGGTGGGATCGGTGCGGCACCATTCGACGGCCACCGATCCGGCCCCGGTGCCCAGGTCCCACAGCAGCCGGCCGGGCAGCGGGCGCAGGGCGGCCAGCGCCATCGCGCGGATCGGGTGCTTGGTGATGAGGCCGTCATGGGCGAAGTGCTCCTCGCCCAGCCCGGGAGTGCGTCCCAGGAGTGTGGTGTCGGGATCGTGGGTCATGGGGCACACCCTACGAGGGACTTCGTGGGAACTTGTGACACAATCGCCAACGGCCGGTCGGGAGGAATCCCGGTGCCGGGGCGGCGTCCCGTCCCGAAATCCGGAGCGGTCCCGCCACTGTGAGCGCATCAGCGCAAGCCAGGTCATCTCCTCCGGCACCCCGTGATGTCATCGGGGACGCGATGTGGGCGAGGACCCGCGAGGAGGTCACCGGCATGCCGCACGCACAGACCATCGGCGAGCCAGACGACGGATTGTCCACCCGTCAGCGCCGGCTTCGGCCGATCCTGGCGGTCAACACCGGCGAGGGCAAGGGCAAGACCACGGCCGCGATGGGCACCGCACTGCGCGCCTGGCACCAGGGCTGGTCGGTCGGCGTCTTCCAATTCATCAAGTCGGGGCGCTGGCACCCCGGCGAGCACGCCGCCCTGAGGCGCTGGGACGCCTGCACGACCAGACCGGCGAGGGCGGGCCGGTCAGCTGGGAGACGATGGGCACCGGCTGGTCGTGGACCCGGGCCTTCTCCGCCGAGACCGACCCGGCCGAGGTGGCGCGGGAGGGATGGCGTCACATCCGCGAGCTGCTCGCCGAGGAGGCCCTGGACTTCTACCTGCTCGACGAGTTCTGCTACCCACTGACCTGGGGGTGGATCGACGTCGACGAGGTGGTCGCGACGCTGCGCGATCGCCCCGGCGTGCAGCATGTGGTGATCACCGGCCGGAACGCCCCCAGAAGCTTGTCGACGCCGCCGATCTGGTGACCGAGATGACCAAGGTCAAGCATCCCTTCGACACCGGACAGCGCGGACAGGCGGGGATCGAATGGTGAACGCATCGAGCACCGGATCGTCGTCAGATGCCGCGCCGCTGAGCCTGCCGCGGATCCTCATCGCCGCCCCGGCCTCCGGCGGCGGCAAGACCACCGTCGCCACCGGGCTGATGGCCGCCCTGCGACTGGCAGGTCATGAGGTGGCGCCGTTCAAGGTCGGCCCCGACTACATCGACCCCGGATACCACGCGCTCGCCGCTGGCCGGCCGGGGCGCAACCTCGACTCTGTGATGTGCGGGCCGCAGTTGATGGCGCCGCTGCTGGCGCACGGATTCCTCACCCCCGACCCGGCCGACATCGCCGTGGTGGAGGGCGTGATGGGTCTGTTCGACGGGCGGCTCGGCGACGGCGCGGGTTCCTCGGCCGAGATCGCCCGGCTCACCGGGACCCCGGTCGTGCTGGTGGTGGACTCCTCCCACGCCTCGCTGACCCATGCCGCAGTGGTCGCCGGACTGGCGGGTTTCGATCCCGATGTCACGGTTGCCGGCGTGGTGCTCAACCGGGTGTCCTCGGCCCGGCACGGCGCGGAGATCCGGCGCGGGGTGGAGGGCCTGGGGATTCCGGTGCTCGGCGAGATCCCGACCGATCGGGAGATCTTCGTGCCCTCGCGGCACCTGGGGCTGGTGCCCGCCGCCGAACGCGATGCCTCCGCGGCCCAGGTGGAGGCCCTCGCCGGGCTGATCGCGGACCATGTCGATCTGGACGCCGTGCTGGGGGTCGCCTCCTCGGCGCCGGATCTCGCTGTGCGGCCGTGGAACTCGGCCGAGGCACTGCGGGGCAGCGATGCATGGCCGGTTCTGGAGGCTGTCAGGGGCTGTTCTGGGGTGGATTCGGGCGCTGGCTTCGATGGCAAGGCGACATTTCACTCGCCTAAGCGCGGTCTTGCGCCTGCGGAGTTCGGAAACCGCTCTTACGCGAGTGAAATGTTCACCCCGCTCATCGCGATGGCCTCCGGGCGGGCCTTCACCTTCCGCTACGCAGAGACCACTGAACTGCTGGAGGCCGCCGGCTGCCGGATCGTCGAGGTCGACCCGCTCACCGACCCGGCCCTGCCCGACGGAGTCTCGGGGCTGTACCTGGGCGGCGGGTTCCCGGAGATGCACGCCGCCGAGCTCGCCGCCAACCGCTCCCTGCACGCCTCGATCCGACGCCACGTCGCCGCGGGGATGCCGGTGGTCGCGGAGTGCGCCGGGCTGTTGATGCTGTGCCGCACCTTCGACGGTCATCCGATGACCGGCGTGCTGGATCTGGACGCCGCGATGCGGCCGCGGCTCACGATGGGGTACCGCGATGCGGTCGCCGGTTCCGACACCCTGCTCGCCAGGGCGGGGGAGAGGGTGATCGGCCACGAGTTCCACCGCACCGGGATCACCGGGGAGGTGCCGACTCCGGCCTGGCGGTTCACCATGCCCGACGGCACCGAGCGGCTCGAAGGGGTCTCGCTGGATCCGGCTGGAATCGGGCGACCGACTGTTCACGCCTCCTACCTGCATCTGCACTGGGCCGGTCAGCCGGATGTGCGGCCCGGTTCGCGGCCGAGGCGTGGAGGTACGGAGGGTCTTCACCTGCCCCTTCGGACACTGCGAACAAGACTGCGCTGCTGGCGGACTCCCCGAGCACCTCCCGGAAGGCTGCGCAAGAGAAGGCTGCGCAAGAGATTGTGCCCGCGCCGCCCACCGAGCCCGACCTCCTTCACCACGGCGACAGCGATGCCGCGCCCGGCCTGGTCGACCTCGCCGTCAACGTCCGCGTCGACCGGACCCCGGCCTGGCTTGTCGACGCGATCGCCGCCACCTCGTCGGGTTGGGCGAAGTATCCGGATCCCGAGCCCGCACGGCAGGCGCTGGCCGACCATCACGGCGTCGACCCGGCGATGGTGCTGCCCACCAGCGGCGGCGCGGAGGGCTTCGTCCTGCTCGCCCGGGCGCTCCATCCGCGTCATCCGGTCGTCATCCACCCGCAGTTCACCGAGCCCGAGGCGGCCCTGCGCGCCGCCGGTCACCAGGGTCGACCGGTTGCTCCTGGGCCCGGCCGACGGCTTCCAGCTCAACCCGGCGGTGGTGCCCCGGGACGCCGATCTGATCGTGGTCGGCAATCCGACCAACCCGACGGAGTGCTGCATCCTGCCGAGGTGCTGAAGTCCTTGAGCAGGCCGGGCCGGGTGCTGGTGGTGGACGAGGCCTTCATGGACGCCACAGACGGCGCACAGTCCCTCATCAGCGAGGACATGGAGGGACTGCTGGTGCTGCGCTCCCTCACCAAGACCTACGGCCTCGCCGGGATCCGCGCCGGATACGTCGTCGGGGACCCGCGCCTCATCGCCCGGCTGGCCGCCCAGCAGCCGCCGTGGTCGGTGTCGACCCCCGCGATCGCCGCGATGATCGCCTGCTGCTCCGCCGCGGCCGAGCAGCACCGGATGGGTCTCGCTGAGGCGCTTCCAGGGATTGCGCGAGGACCTGACCGGGAGATTGCGGACAATCGGGCTGACGGTCATCGACTCTCAGGCCCCCTTCGTGCTCGTCGACACCTCGTCGATCGACCCGCTGCGGTCGATCCGCCGGCCGCTGGCCGAGCGGGGTTTCGCGGTGAGGCGCGGGGAGACCTTCCCCGGTCTCGGCCCGACCTGGATCCGGCTGGCCGTGCGCGACCCCGGCGACCCATGCCGGTCTCGTCGAGGCGATCAGCGGCGTTGCTGCAGCCGCGAGCTCCAGAACCCTCTGCCCCACGACTCTCAACCAGACAACTCCAAGGAGAACCCCCGATGACCACCCCCCGGTACGCGCCAGACCTGGTGCCCGGCACCGTCACCCTGGTCGGCGGTGGCCCCGGCGACCCCGGACTGCTCACCCTGGCGGGATACCAGGCCGTCTGCCAGGCGGACGTGATCCTCTATGACCGGCTGGCCCCCCAGGATGTCCTCGACGAGGCTCCCGGGGCACAGAAGATCCCGGTCGGCAAGGTGCCCCAGGGTCCCTTCGTGCCGCAGGAGCGGATCAACCAGCTGCTGGTCGAGCATGCTCGCGCCGGGCGGCGGGTGGTCCGGCTCAAGGGCGGCGACTCCTTCGTCTTCGGGCGCGGCGGCGAGGAATGGCAGGCCTGCGCGGCGGCCGGAGTGCCGGTCCGGGTGATTCCGGGGGTGACGTCGTCGGTCGCCGGTCCGGAGCTGGCCGGAATCCCGCTCACCCACCGCCACATGGTGCAGGGATTCACCGTGGTCTCCGGCCACGTCGCTCCCGGCGACTCCCGCTCGGTGCTCGACTGGAGCCAGCTCGCCAAGTGCGGCACCACTCTGGTGATCCTGATGGGCGTGACGCACATCCGCCAGATCGCCGAAGATCTCATCGGCGGCGGTCTGGACGCCGGAACCCCGGTCGCGGTGGTGCGCAGGGCGTCGTTGCCCGGCCAGTCGGTGATGTCCACGACCTTGGCCTCGGTGGCCGACGAGATGGCCGCGGCAGAGGTCCGCCCGCCCGCCATCGTGGTGGTCGGAGATGTCGCCGGGCTCGATCTGGATCACACCGACGCGGCGGTGAGGCACCCCTCGGACCACTGAGATTCGGTCGAGTGCGGCTGTCGCAAGGGACTCTCGGTAAGCGCGGGCACTCGCGCAGCGCGCTGTCTCTTCACTCTCCGCAGAGATAGATTTCTACGTTTGCGCTTGTCCAGGTGGCAACCCCGGCGCCGAAGAAGTCGTGATCCTCGGTCCAGACCGGACAACTGAGCGCGAGCGAGGCAGCGACAACCGGCCAATCCATTGGATCGCGAGAGCCGATGCGCGCAAGCGCCGCACTTCGAAGAGGAGTGATCGCTTCCTCGGCCACCGTCGCCACAAGGGGGCGCAAGCTGTCGAGCGATTCGAGGAGTGTGTTCGGGTCGTGGCCTCTCTTGGTGGCGATTACCGGGAGGTGGCGTTCCGCTTCCTCGAACGCGAGTTCAGGCACGAAGAACGCGACCTCATAGCCGTACTGCTCGATGGGCTCACGCACACGTTTTCCGAGCACAGCTCGGATGAGGATGTTCGCATCGAGGACGATGCGCCGCGAGGTCATGTGTCCTGTTCGGCCTGATGCTCGGCTTTCCGCAGCACCTCGAACTCGGCAACCACTTCATCCTCGGTCGTGCCCCACTCTTCGAGCAGCGCGTTCGCCTTCCGCGCAGCCTCGGCGTAGGCCGCGATGTCAGCCTTGCGATCCCGATGCACCGGGATGAACAGGCCGACCGTCTGCCCGTGCCGCGTGATGGTGACAGGCTCGCTCTGGTCGATGTACTCTGCGAGGCCCTGACGGAACTCTCGAACACCAACGGTTGTGCTCATGAGTAGCTCCCCTCTTGTGTAACGGTGTGTACACACTAGCACGTTGGTTCGTGTGCGGCGAGAGTTTCTGGTCGGGTCAAGCGCGGGGTTGACTACGACAAAGCCCGCCAGCGTTTGGCTGCTGGAGGTTCGCTGCGGTTTTCGACGCGGCGGTGAGGCACCCCTCGGACCACTGAGATTCGGTCGAGTGCGGCCGTCTCGGCCTCGTCTCCCGAGCAGATCCACGGACTTCTTACGAGATGACCGAGGTTTCGGCGGGCTGATCCGCAAATCGGCTCTCGTCTTGTAAGAAATCCGTGGAACCTCAGCCGAGCCGGGCGCGAACCCACTCCGCGGCCTGTTCCGGGGTGGCCACCTCCTCGCCGTAGGCGGGCGCGGAAGGCCGGGAGATCATCACCACCGCGACCCCCGACTCGCGGGCGGCGACCAGTTTCGGATCCGGCCCAGAACCCCCGGAGTCCTTCGACACCATCACATCGACCCTAGTCAGAAGGGTTTCTCGGACTCCAGGGTGAACGGCCCCTTGTCCCGCAGCACCGTCCAGCGAGGTGGCAGCGGACCATCGGGGGCATCGATGCAGCGGGCGATGACGGTCCGGTCGGCCAGCGGAGGCAGATAGTGGGGGACCGGCTGGCGCCCCACGGTCAGCAGCACGGTGCCCGGCACAGCGGCGGCCGCTCGGGCGGCCTCGTCGTGATCGGCCACCCAGGTCCACTCCCCGGACTCCGGCAGGGTCCGCCAGCTCGGGGCCTGCAGTCGCAACAGCGGCAGCCCCAGATGGGCGGCGGCCGAGGCCGCATGGGTGGTCATCGACCCGGCGAACGGATGGGTGGCATTCACCAGCGCCTTCACCTGGTTCTCGCGCAAGAAATCGACAAGGCCGTCGACGCCGCCGAATCCCCCCACCCGCGTCGCTCCCGGCAGCGGGCGCCGCGAGGAGGTCACTCCGGCCAGTGAGGTGACCGCGTCGACCCCGTCGTCGACCATCCGCTGGGCCAGCGCCCGGGCGTGCCGGGTGCCGCCGAGGATGAGAACGTCCATGGCGTCATCCAAGCAGCTTCCAGGAGTGTGGGAGAATCGACCCCGGTCCCAGGTGGAACTCCGGTGCGATTCCGGGGCGGTCCCGCCACTGTGAGCGCCATGCGATCCGGCTTCGCCCGGAGAGTAGAAGACGCGAGCCAGGTCACACCGATGGATCGCGGGCCGCAGCAGCGACCCGCCAGACCCCTCGGGCGCAGGCCGAGGTGGGCCGGGAGCACTGCGAGGACACAGGATTTCCGGGCCCGGCCATGCGTCCAGAACCAGGAGAACCACAGCATGGCCGACAACCGGCTCCCCGATTCGCTGCCGTCGCAGGCGCTGCTCGCCCGCACCGCGGCCGCCATCCGTCCCGCCGACCCCGAGGCCCTCGCGGCCGCCCGCGCCCGCCAGCAGATCCTCACCAAGCCCGAGGGTTCGCTCGGCCAGCTGGAGGATCTGTCGATCAGGCTGGCCGGGATCAGCGGCCAGGTGCCGACCCGGTCCCCTCGCATCCGGTGGTCGGCCTGTTCGCCGGCGACCACGGCGTCTGGGCCCAGGGAGTCTCCCCCGATCCGCAGGAGATCACCGCCCAGATGGCCCTCAATATGGCCGCCGGCGGGGCCGGCGTCACCGTCCTGGCCCGCCAGATGGGGGCCGAGGTGTGGGTGACGAATGTCGGCGTCGCGGTCGATCTTCCGGCCACCCCGGGCCTGCGCGACAGGTGCATCCGGCACAGCACCGACGACATCTCCCGGGGCCCGGCGATGAGTCTCGACGAGGCGGTCGAGTCCCTGGAGATCGGCATCTCCACCGCCGACGAGGCGGTCGCCGCCGGTGCCGACATCCTGGTCACCGGCGAGATGGGTATCGCCAACACCACCCCCGCCTCGGCCCTCATCAGCGTCTTCACCGGTCAGCCGGCGGCGGCCGTGACGGGGCACGGGGCCGGCTCCGACGACGCCCGCCACCAGCACAAGATCGCGGTCATCGACCGCGCCCTGACGGTCAATCGGCCGGACGCCGAGCATCCCGTCGAGGCGCTGGCCAAGGTCGGCGGATTCGAGCACGGCGCGATGGCCGGGCTCATCCTGGGGGCCGCCGCCCACCGGGTGCCGGTCGTGCTGGACGGCGTCATCGCCTGCTCCTCGGCCCTGCTGGCCACCGCCATCGTCCCGGCCGCGGCGGACTTCCTGGTGCCCGGGCACGCCGGAGCCGAACCAGGCATCACGGCAGCCCTGGGATCGCTCGGGCTGCCGGCCCTGCTCGACCTGGGGCTGCGGCTCGGCGAGGGGTCCGGGGCCGTCCTGGCCCTGCCGATCGTCCAGGCGGCGGCCCACATCCTCAACGAGATGGCCACCTTCGAGGACGCCGAGGTCACCGACATCAAGGTGACCGGGGAGACCGATCTCCCGGCGTCTCCCCTTGCCGTTGGGGATGACGCCGTTGGGGATGACGCGGTGGAGGGCGGGGCCCGGGCATGAGCGCGATCCACGTTCCGACCCCGGTCGACGCTCCGCCGGTGCGCGCCCTGGTGCTGGGCGGCGCGCGGTCGGGCAAGTCGAGCTGGGCCGAGGGGCGGATGGCCCGGTTCCCCGAGGTCACCTACGTTGCCACCTCGGCCCGCAATCCCGACGACGCCGAGTGGGAGGAGCGTATCCGCATCCACCGGGAGCGCCGTCCGGCGTCCTGGACGACGGTGGAGACCCTCGACATCGCCGGGGTGCTGTGGCGCCGCGACGACTCCCCGGTGCTGGTCGACTGCCTCGGGGTGTGGATCACCCGGGTGCTCGACGAGGTCGGCGCGTGGACCGGCGAGGACGGCTGGCAGGAGAAGCTGCGCGGCCGGGTCGACACGCTGGTGGACGCCGTCCATCACACCCGCCGCGAGCTGGTCATGGTCTCCAACGAGGTCGGTATGGGGGTCGTCCCCGAGACGCCGGCCGGCAGGCTCTTCCGCGACGAGCTGGGGCGACTCAACGCCGCCGTCGCCGGCACCTGCGACGAGGTGTGGCTGTGCGTCGCCGGGATACCGAAGAGGTGGAAGTGAGTCAGTCACCTGCTCCCGAAGAGCCTTCCACTTCCGCTCCGTCCCCAGACCCCACCCCCACCCCGGCCCGGATCCCAGGACCCCTGCTGGGCATCGTCTCGGCCTTCGCCCTGTTCTCGATCATTCCGGCGCCGGTGCTGCCGGCCGTCGATCGGAGGATCACCACCCGGGCGATCCGCGCCTTCCCCTGGATGGGGATGCTCCTCGGCGTGGTGGCCGGACTGGTCGCGGGAGGCGTCCTGGCGGCCGGGGCCGGCTCCTGGCTGGCCGGGATCCTGGCGCTGGCCTGGCTGGCCGCCGCCACCGGCGGATTTCATCTGGACGGCGTCGCCGACACCGCCGACGGACTCGGCTCACGGGCTCCCGCCGAACGCGCCCTGGAGATCATGAAGCAGTCCGACATCGGGCCGATGGGGGTCATCAGCTTGCTGATGGTGCTGCTCATCGACGTCGGGTCGTTGACCAGCCTCGCCGCGACCTCGGCCGCACTCGGCGCCGGCTCCTGGTGGCGGGTCGCGCTGCTGGTCCTGATCGGCCCGTCGGTCGGGCGGGCGTCCATCCTGCTGGCGACCCTGCCGAGCGTGCCCTGTGCGCGTCCGGGCGGCTTCGGGTCGCTGGTCGCGGGGGTGACGCGGCCCGGCGCCGCCGCGCTCAACATGGTCTGCCTGGGCCTGGTCTGGGCCGGGTTGGGATGGCTCGCCCGGGGCTGGACCGGGGCCGTTCTGGTGGTGGTCTGCGCGGCGGTCGCGCTGGGCTGGGCGCAGGCCTGGACCCGTCATCTGGTCCGGCGTCTGGGCGGGGTGACCGGGGACTGCTTCGGCTCCCTCAACGAGACCACCCAGTGCGTGCTGTGGGGCGCCCTGGCGATCGGTGCGGCACTGATCTGGTGAGACGTCGTTCTGGTGAGACGCCGTCCCCTCCGGCCGGCTGGATCGCGCGAGTCAGTGATCCTTGAGTGATGTCGTCAATTTGGGGGAATGACGAAGCCCCGCACCGGATTGGTGCGGGGCTTCAGAAGAAGATGCAGTAGGTCAGGCGGCGGCGAGACGCGTTCGGTGCTGGTTGATCCAGCCGCGCGTCCGATCGGCGAGCTCAGGGTCGCAGTTGCCGGAGTTGAGGACGGCCTCGGCCTCGTCGACCATATCGGTCGGCATCGGCACGCCGCTCACCAGAGAGAACTGGAGCATGTCATCGAGCGCCATGTCGATGTCATCAGAGAAGTCCAGCTCGGAGTTGACGATTGACTGGTCTCCGGGAGCCAGTCTTGGCAGGAAATCACGGCGCATCCGCTCAACAAGCGCCCTCATGTCAGCCACGATCCCATCCCTCCTCGTCAAGGACACCCTTGTTCAAGGTGAGCCTGATTTTACCATCCGGGGTGTTCTTGAAGACACCTTCGCCGGAGAGCGGCACAGATTCACGGAAGATCCTGAAGCGAGGACCGTACGCCTGCACCTCGACCATGACGCAGTTGACGACCCTACGAGCCGCCCGTCTGTCACCCGACATGCGAAACGCATCAGGGCGCCTCCATGTCAGCTTGGTGGCCTCAATCATATCGGACCTGGTCCAGGACGCCGGGAACTCGCTCTTTCCGGGCCATCCCTTGCCAGCGCGGTGGCCGCCATGGAGAATCGCACGCCCTCGTGAGCTGACCGCGATCTTCCCGTCCCAGACCTTCCGCCAGTCATCTTCGGACCAGTCAGGATCGTCTGCCGAGTTCTGCTTGACACTGTGAGTCGGCGGCTTTCCGCCGCCGCTGTTCTCGGCCTCGGTCTTCATCAGCTCATCCAGTAGTCGGCGACGGCTTCCTCGTGATGAGACACAACCTCATTCTCTCCTACTCCCTTCCAGCAGGGCGGATGCGCAGCTAGCAGTTTGGGGCGGATCTGGGCGGCGCTCTGGCGATAACTGATCTGGTGAGACGCCGTCCCCTCCGGCCGGCTGGATCGCGCGAGTCAGCAATCCTTGAGTGATGTCGTCAATTTGGGGGAATAGCGAAGCCCCGCACCGGATTGGTGCGGGGCTTCAGAAGAAGATGCAGTAGGTCAGGCGGCCACACCTGCGAGTTGCCGGAGAAGAGCCTGGTTGGACTTCCTGTCGAACCAGATGCCCTCGCGGGCGAACTCAATGGCAATCCGACGATCCTCATTGGGCAACTTACCAGCATGCAATAGCGTCATGACAGCGCCAAACGCCACGGACTGCCAGTCTCCCAGGTTGATCTGGTGGAGTGCCCCGGAGTTCTCCTCCTCGCTGCACAGAGGACGCGACAACTCATCGAGATGCTTGGCCCACGTCGCGAGATCCATGAAAATCATGATAGCGGCAAGGGGTGAGCGGTGGATATCCACCAGGCATGCCCGTCTGTGCTGACGACGAGGCGGCCCGTGACGCCGCGGTACGTACCGGTCAGCTCAAATCCGCCCCTGGCAGGTCGTCCATTCGAAGGATCATCGCTGACGCCACGCACCCATGAGATGACATCCTGCTCATCCCATCCGGGTGGGAACTCGGTCTTGCCCCAGCCGCTTCCTGCTCGGTGACCTCCGTGGGGCAGTGACCCGCCCCGGTACTTTCCGGCGCGGATGGCGACCGCGATCTGCCGAACGAGGCTCGCATCGTCGCCGTCAAGAACGGCCAAGGCATCATCGACGGCGAAGTCGTCGATCTCGCTGCGCCTGGCCGGAGGCGTCCATCCATTGAAGCTCGGGTACTCGTCAGGGCCATCGGGACCGAGCATCCCGTGACGAGGGACGATGCTCCGGGTCACGAGCCGCGTTCCATGTGCCGCTGCGCGTGCAGTTCGGCGAGATGGGCGCGCATGTCGGCAGCACTGATCGCCTGAGAGGGGATGGCGTGCAGCTCGTCGTAGGAGGCGACGACCTCGATGCGCAGCCAGTCATCGACCGCTTCCTCGTGATGGGACACAACCTCATTCTGTCCTACTCACTCCTGGCAGAGCTCGCGCCGCCCCACCGGGGCTGAACGGACGGCGTCCTCCCCGGGGTGGCAGGGTGGAGACGTGATTGCCGACGATTGTGAAACCCCCGTCGAGCTGACGGGACCGGCCCAGCGCATCGTCAGCCTGGTGCCCTCGATCACCGAGGCCATCGCGCTGACCTGCCCGCAGCGCCTGGTGGGGTGCACCGAGTGGTGCATCCGGCCGACCGACATCGAGGAGCGCGCCGGCCATGAGGTCGCGCGGGTGCGCGGCACCAAGAACCCCGACCGCGACGCGATTGCCGCGCTGCGCCCCGATCTGGTGGTCGCCAATCGCGAGGAGAACCGCGAGTACGACGTCGACCTGCTGCGCGAGACGGGGATCCCGGTGTGGGTGACCAGTATCGACGGCACCGAGCAGGCCATCGCCAGCCTGGCCCGGCTGTTCGCCGAGGCGCTCGGGATCGACGAGCCGGACTGGCTGGGGCAGGCGCGCCGGGAGTGGTCGGCTCCGGCACCCGAACCCGAGTTGAGCGCGGTCGTGGCGATCTGGCGGGACCCGTGGATGTGCGCCGGGCCCACCACCTACATCGAGGATGTGCTGGCGCACTGCGGGGTGCGGCTGGCGGCGCTGCCCGACGACGGGACCCGGTATCCGCACGTCGAGCTGGAGACCCTGCGCAACCTGGGTGCCGACCGGATCGTGCTGCCCGACGAGCCCTACCACTTCTCGGCCGAGGACGGTCCGGAGGCTTTCTCCGGCCAGGACGTCCGGCTGGTCGACGGGCAGAAACTGGCCTGGTACGGGCCCTCGATGGTCGGCGCCCGCCAGTACCTGGAGGACGCCGTTCGGTGAGTCTCGCGGAGCCTGCCGGACGCCGGGAATTTCGCCGTGCGGCCTCCTGCTGTCAGAATGTGAGCTGATTCTCGCTCGGCCCCATGATGGGCTGGGTGCGAGTCGCACGCCTCTGTAGCTCAGTTGGTAGAGCGCCGCTCTTGTAAAGCGATGGTCGCGGGTTCGATTCCTGTCAGAGGCTCCAGTAAAACCCTTGGTCAACTGCTGGTTGGCTGGGGGTCGCTCATTCCTTGAGAGGGGATGGGTGGCATCCAGTCCCTGCTGAGACAGGGTTGCTCCGGCCCTCAGAATCCGCTCGCCGGACTCGATGTAAATCCACGAACCGTTGGTGGGCCGAGGGTCAGCCGTTGGCGAGTTGCGAGATGCGACCGCGGGAGACGCCGAGGATGACCGAGCAGTCTGTGGTGGAGATGCCCTGCGCACGGAGCGCCCGGACGACGTCCCGGGTGCGAATGGCGGCCTGATGCTGGGCTTCAGCGGCCTCGACGCTAGCCTTGCGGGCCTCGATGACGTCGCGGTAGCCGTCGATGTCGGGGACGATGGTGATGTTCCAGTCGCTGTGGTCGACATCCTCGTACTCGGTGTCCAAGTAGTCGCGGACCTGCTGCTCGGCGTCGGCAAGAGTGCGGGACTGGGTGACGTGGTTGACGTCGATCCAGAGCTCCCACCCGTGCTGCCACCGTGTGGCGGTGACGGTGATGCTGCTCATCTGGCGCTCTCCTTCGCGATGGCCGACAGAACCTGCTTGACGACCCCTGGTGAAAGTTCCGTCTTGTGAGGGATGGTGACATGGTGGCCGCCGGGACCGACCCACTTCTCATGGTCGCCTTTACCGGGGTGAGGTTTGAACCCGGCGGCCCTGAGCTGGCGGGCGGCGTCCCGGTACTTCATCGGCTTGACCATGACGATAGTTTATCCCCCCTAATATTTCAATATCAAGGGGGGATAAACACTTCGACCGATGCAGTGACCTGAGGCCCCACATGGCCTCAATGCCCTCAGGCCATCACCTGTTCCCACTCGGCACGATGGGCGAGCATCCCCCGCGCGGCCGCCTGGGCGCCCTCGAGGCTGTGGTGGGCTCCCCATCCGCACTGGGTGGTGTTCGCGGCGGGCACCGCATCCAGGGTGAGGATGTCCTTGAGGGTGGTCTCCACCAGGTCGCAGGTGGCCGGTACGTCGGGCTCCCCGACCATGATGAGATAGAAGCCGGTCTGGCAGCCCATCGGCCCGAAGTCGATGACGGTGTCGGAGTGGTTACGGACGCACTCGGCGAAGGAGTGCTCCACCGAGTGCACGGCGGGCATCTCCAGATGGGCGGCGTTGGGCTGGCAGAACCTCACGTCGTACTTCGTGAGGGTGTCACCGGCCGGCAGATGCTTGACATCGGCCACCCGGATGAAGGGCGCCGCGACCTTGGTGTGGTCGAGGTTGAAGCTCTCGACATTCATCTTCTGCGTCATGGACCCATCATTGCGCGTCGCGACAGCCGCCGATCCCGCAGAGTCGACTCGGCGATCCACGGAAAACGTACGAGATCGACCCCGAACGGACGGGTAGACGGCCGCTGGGGCCATCATCTCGTAAGAAATCCGCAGGTCGCGGCGGAGCCCCGACGATCCCGATCCCATCGGCTCATCTCCCACTCCCAGAGCCGAATGGCCGGGTCGGGCGCCCGTCGGAGGCGAGCAGGCAGACCAGCACGATCAGGGCGACCGCCCCGGCGATCGACCACCCGGCCGTACTGGAGGTCCACGAACCGCCGTACCCGTGCGTCGCGTAGGGAAAGACCGGGATCCGCAGCTCCATGGGGCGGATCAGGGCCCACGCGGTGACCAGCGGGAGCACGATCGCCGCCCAGTGCTGTCCCGGGACGGCGCTGCCCGCGCATCGCCGGGCGGTGCCCCAGGCCAGGGCCACCAGGACACCGGCCACCCCCTGAACCGCGACCGCACCGGGATGGCCGAACAGCGACCCGCGCGCCCACCACACCAGCGCCAGCCAGAGGATGAGAAGGGGGAGGACGCCGGCCATCCGCGCCGCGGTCCGCCACAGGATCCCTCGCGGAGCCGCGTCGACGACCTCTGCCGCCGGCTCGTCGAGACACCAGCAGGCGGCCGCGGTCAGCAGTCCGACGGCGATGCCCTGGAGCGGCCACAGCAGCCACGGGTTGTACTCCACCAGCGTCAGGAGCACCACGAGCAGCACCGCACTGGCCAGCACGAGCCGCCAGGCGACGGCCCGCACGGCGTAGATCCACATGTCCTCTCCTCCTCAGGCCGGTGCGACGAGTGGGTTGTGGTAGGCCTCCGGGAGGCCGGTGAACATCGTGAGGACCAGTGCGACGAGAGACGCCGCGACGAGGACCGCGATCATCGCCCGCAGCCGTGACCGCCGGCCGTCCGGGTCGTGGTACAGGGCCACCGCCACCCCGACGGCGCACAGCAGAAGCAGGTAGACGATCCACATCTGCGGCGATCCGGGCAGCGCCACCCAGTGGACCGGCTCGCCCTCGGCGGTGAATGTGAGAGGGCCGTACCAGTACGTCCATGGCCACACCACGTGCCAGCGCCAGGTCGACTCGAACCACCCCTGCAGGGGCATCGTGATGATGACCATCAGCACGGAGCTCAGCACCGCCGCTCCGCGGAACTTCAGCCAGCGCGCGATGACCAGCCCCAGCAGCGGCCCTCCGGCTGCAGCCACGACACTCTGCGCGAACATCGCCGAGAGCACGTAGGCGTATGTCACCGGCCCCGACGGCACAGCCCAGGCGGCCGGGGGCCGTGAGATCACCAGCCATGCGGTGGGCAGGTACCAGATGAGCGCGACGGCCACCGGCACGGTGACGGCCCAGGCGAGGGCGATCGTGCGCTCCGATTCGCTGACCGCGGTGGCTCCGGCAGCCTCGGCGGCCCGATCGGAACGACGGGTGAGCCGGGCCATCACGATGATGCCGAGCAGGCCGATCGTCGCCGCCGGAGCGATCGGGTCGGTGAGGGCTTCGGCGGAGTTCCGGGACCAGACGAGACGGTAGATCAGCAGGGCGATGGTCAGGGCGAGGCCGATGAGGAACAGCGGTGAGGTGGCGTAGTTCCGGATCTCCCGGACCGCCAGGACGGTGCGGGCGGACGGTCCGGAGGCGGTGGTGGGCAGTGTCTGGGTCATCGGAGGACTCCTTCGTTTCTGGAGGGGCTGTCGTCTCTGGTCTGATGTCGCAGCAGCAGGTAGGCGTCCTCCACTGTCGGCGCGACCGGCGTCGCCCCGGGGCGGGGAAGACCGCCGACCGAGCGCACCATGCCGGTGCCGGTGCGCCAGGTGTGCACGGCCCCCTCGTTCTCCAGAGGGCCGACGTGGACGTGATCGGAGGCGGTGGCGAGGAGTTCGGTCACGGCCCCGTCGAAGCGGACCCGGCCGGCGTCCAGGACGACCACCCGGTCGCACAAGGCCGAGACGTCCTCGGTCTGATGGGTCGACAGCAGCACCGTTCCCTCCAGTTCGGAGAGGATTCGCCGCAGGGAGGCGCGCTGCTCGGGATCGAGACCGGTGGTGGGCTCGTCGAGAATCAACAAGGACGGCGTCCCCAGCAGGGCCTGCGCGATGGCCAGACGCCGACGCTGCCCTCCCGAGAGCCGGCGCACC
This sequence comes from Acidipropionibacterium sp., assembly GCA_022647765.1. Lineage (GTDB taxonomy): Bacteria > Actinomycetota > Actinomycetes > Propionibacteriales > Propionibacteriaceae > Acidipropionibacterium. Next base: position 238,138 of record JALCLH010000002.1, on the reverse strand, counting down.
TTGACCGTGGACCGCTCACCGAGCCCCACCAGGGCGAGCACCCTGCGCACCTCGGCGTGGCGGGAGTCGGTGCGGTCCCATTCCTTCAGCACGGCGATGTAGTCGAGGAAGCCGAAGGCCGTCATTCCGTGGGGGAAGACGACCTCCTGCGGCAGGTAGCCGATGAGGCGTCTGGCTGCGGTCCGTTCGGCTGTCGAGCCGGTGGTCTCGTGCCCTTCGACGACGATTCTCCCGGTGCTGGGCGGCATGGCGGTGGACAGCAGGCGCAGCAGGGTCGTCTTGCCCGCCCCGTTGGGCCCCAGCAGCCCGATCACCCCCGATCCGAGGGTCAGCGTGGTCGGGTGCAGGGCGGTGGTGGAGCGGGTGCGGGCGCGCGGCCCGGGCGCATATGTCTTGGAGACGTCGTTCAGTCGGGTGGTCATGAGGAGGCACCTATCTTCTGGGGTCTGCTCGTCAGCGCCCCGAGGGCGACCGCGAACAGGACGGTGAGTACGGCGAACAGACCTTGGGCCGAGAGCCGACCGAGAAGGTCGGCCGCCCGGAACCAGGCCATGGAGGAGACGATCGAGCAGCCAGGCGGTCGCGCTGACCGCAGCCGCTCCCCGAGCGGGAAGCCAGGTGAGCAGCATCAGGGTGGTGGAGGTGAGCAGCAGGCCCGGCAGCAGCCACAGCCACATGGCCCGCCGAGCCCCGGCACCATCGAGCCGAGGACCAGGACCGCCGGCAGCGCCACCAGGAGGGTGGACAGGGTGCGCAGCAGGGTGAGACGCAGTCTTGGGCAGGGTGCGGTGTTGGTGAGTTCGCGCAGCGGATCCATGGCGTCGAAGGCCGCCGAGACGGCCATCACCGGCACCAGCGGCGCCAGGGCCAGGAACACCGGGAGGTAGCTCACCCCCGACAGGGCGGCGGCGACCGCGCAGAAGATCGCCCCGCCGACCGCGACCGCCCAGGGCAGGCGGAGGTCGTCGGCGGCCGCGATGACGACGACGTCCGCCTCGGGGACGCCGAGCCGGGCCAGCAGCCGGATCGGCAGGGATCGCCGGGGATGATCGATGCGCGCGTGCACCGCTCGCCAGACCGGTTCCGGATCGCCGGCGATCACGGCGGCGTCCCGGCGGCAGGAGCCGCAGGAGAGGACATGAGCCTCGACGGCCGACTCCGCCCGGGTGTCCAGATCGCCGGCCGCGTAGGCCCGCCAGATGTCGGTGGTGATGTGCTGGCCGGTCATGTCAGTGCCTCCATCAGGTCCCGGCGAAGGTGGATCTTGGCGAGCCGGACGCGGCTCTTGACGGTGCCGTGGGGGACGCCGAGCAGTCGCGCGGCCTCCCGGGTGGTGAGTCCGTCGAGCACGGTGGCCCGCAGAGCGGCCCTCAGCTCGGGCGACAGGCGGGCCATCGCGTCGCCGAGATCGCCGTGCTCAACGGCGAGTAGAAGCTGCTCCTCGGCGCTCAGCGTCGAACCGGCGTAGCGCGCGACGACCTCGTCGCGCAGCGCCACCGGGCGCCGGCCGGCTGCGCAGACAGGAGATCAGCCGGCGGATGGCGATCCCCCACAGCCAGGCCCCGACGTCCCCGTCGCCCCGGTAGCGGCCGGCCTGGTGCCAGACGCGACGAAGGCGTCCTGGAGGGCCGTGGCCGCCAGATCCTCGTCGCCGGCGCGTCGGCGCAACCTCAGCAGCAGCCAGCCGCTGTGCCGCTGGATCAGCTCGCGCAGGGCGGCCTCGTCCCCGGCGCTGATCCGGGCGAGCAGTTCCGCATCGCTCGCGGCGTTGGTCTCCATACCCCACTGTCGCCGGCCGAGGGTCGGGCGGATCACCTCGGCGGCGACGAGTCTTGGGCCTCTTGCCCTTCGCGCCCAGGTTGCGCGGAGCCAGTCGTGGTCCCGATCACTCCCGCCGGAGGGTGCTTCGGCGATGCCAGTGCAGTTTCACGGCGTGTCGGGAGTGATCGGGACCATGCTCGGCAGCGGCGGTGTTGCCCCAGCCCGGGATCCGGAATTTGAAACAGAGGCAGTGACAGGATGACGGCATGGAGCCGTCATCGATCATCAGCTACGGACCGCATCCCGACCAGCGGATCGCCGTCTACCCGCACCGGGGCGAGGGCAACGGCTGGGTCGTGACGGTGGTGCACGGCGGCTACTGGCGGCCTCGATTCGACTGGACGATCACCCTTGATCTGGTCGACCACCTCATCGGCCGGGGCTTCGATGTGGTGAACATCGAGTACCGCCGTGGCACCGGTGCTGGTGCCTGGCCGGCTCCGGCCTCCGATGTGCGCCTGGCCATCAAGGCCGCCCGAGAGCAGCTGCCGACCAGCCGCTTCATCAGTGTGGGGCACTCGGTCGGCGGGGAACTCGTGCTGCTGTCAGCCGACTTGGTGGACGCGGTCGTGGCGTTGGCCCCGGTGACCGATGCCGGGCGGGTCTATGCCGAGGGGCTCGGCGGGAACGCTGCGCTCGACTACTTCGGCGCCGGTCCCGACGCCCTGCCGGAGGTCTACAGCGATGCCTCGCCGCTGGAACGCCGGGCACCCGACTGCCCGACACTCATTGTGCACGGCGCCGCCGACGATCGGGTTCCGCTCTCGCACACGCTCGACTATCTGGCGGCGCTGCCCGAGGCTCCCATCGATTTGATTCTCGATCACGACTCCGGCCACTTCGACGTCAGCGATCCCGCTCATCCGTGCTGGCGTCAGGTCGATGCCTGGTTGGCGAGTCTCGCGTCCGGTGAGCATCCCAATCGGCCGTGAGCATGGCCGACCTGTCGCTGCGCCAACGTTGCTGGTCAGTCCGCTGCTGGCATGATCACGACGGTGGCCTGTGAGGACATCGTCCCCGGACCGTTGACCCATGCCCAAGGATCAGGTATCTTGTGAGAACCACATCCCCCTCGCCTCTCCACGATGCGCACCTGGGGGATTTTCTCTGCTCGGGCTGCGAGACGATCTGTACTATCGCGTCATGGTGTACGGCGAACCACGATCACGGGGAACAGCTCGCTATCGGAAGCCGCCCCTGACTCATGAAGAACTTGTCGGCCGGATGCGTGGTCATGGCATCGGCATTGACGACGAGGCGAAAGCTCTTCGGTATCTGGGGGAGATTGGCTACTATCGTCTGTCGCCATATGTCATTCCGTTTCGAGTTCTCAGGTCGAGTGAGAAGGTCAAACCAGGGACCACCTTCGATGACATACTCAGGCTGTATGTGTTCGACAGGCACCTGAGGCTGTTGGTACTCGATGGGATTGAGCGTATCGAAGTGGCAGTGCGCGCAAATCTCACAGATGTGATGGCGACCTCAACGGGTGACTCTCATTGGTACACACAGCTGAACCACTTTCGGAATCAGGGCGCCCAGAGTGAGTTACTCAGCCAGCTCACGCATCGGTGCGAAGCGCAGCTGCGGCGTCCTGCAGAAGAACCTGGCGATGATGTCACCTACCCCGGCGCACTTGAACACTACTTGACCCATTATGGGCAGCCAGTGCTGCCGCCGTCGTGGTTGATGGTTGAAATGCTCACCATCGGCCAGCTGCAACACATGATCAGCAACTTGAAGATGCGTTCGATGCGGACACGTATCGCTCGAGGCCTAGGCCTCAACGACGAACTGCTCCAATCCTGGCTTCGAGCGTATGTCAGGGTACGAAACGTCTGTGCTCATCACGGGAGGTTGTGGAATGTGGGCCTGGGAGTTGCGGCGAAGCTGCCGAAGACTGGTGGAACTCCTTGGCTGACAGACCGGTCTTCCGTTGAGAAGGATCCTCTTAGGCGGCGGCTGTATCCGGTGCTTGTCTCGATTCAGTCGACGTTGCACACGATCAACCCGCACAGTTCTTGGGGCTCGCGGCTTATTCAACTCATGGCGGAGTATCCGGAAGTTCCTCTTTCCGGGCTGGGGATGTTTCCGGGATGGGAGGAGGACGAGTTCTGGGTCACTAGCGGCGTCGCTGGACTTTGATCCCCGGCTGGGATTAGTTCAGATCGTTCCGATCTCCCGACACAGCGGCCAAATCTCGGTCACCTGCAGTCGCACTCCCACTCGGTCTCCAGCCCGCTGCTGGCGAGATATCCGTCGCAGTTCCCCTGGATCTGCACCTGCTCACCGGCCGGAATCCATAGCGACTGGCCTCGCACGATCTCCTCGGTGGAGGCCGCGCTGGAGCACACCAGATGGCCGTCCAGCACCAGCAGAATGCGGGGATGGTCGGTGGCGGGCAGCATCTCGGCGTCGCCCGGCCGCACCCGCAGCGCCCACAGCCGGCACTCCGGACGCCGGGTCGGGTACTCGCGGAAAACCCCCGAACCCTCAGCTCCCTCGACTCCCTCAGCCCCTTCAACGACTGCCTCGACCCGCTCCACCGGCCCAGACCCGAAGTTGACGATCCGCACCAGGGAGTCGACGTCGATGTGCTTGTCGGTCAGCCCGCCGCGCACGGTGTTGCTCGAATTCGCGGCCAGCTCGATCCCGGTCCCGCGCAGGTAGGTGTGCATGGTCCCGGGCGGCACCCGAAGTCCCTGGCCCGGCGCCAGATGCACCCGGTTCAGCAGCAGCGCCGCCAGGATCGACGGGTCGCCGGGATGGTACTCGTCCAGCTCGACCGCGGTGCGCGAGAGCAGTCCCAGCTCTCCGGCGTCCTCCACATGGTTGACCGCCGCCGAGACCACTTCGCCGACCAGTTCCAGACGCCGTCCGTCGCCGGTGAGGCAGTCCAGGAAGACCTCGGCCAGCCCGGCCGAGCCGGCCCTCTCGGTGAGCGGCCCGAAGACATCGTCGAGGGAGTCCTTCACTCCGAGACCGTCGAGCAGGGCACGGGTCTCCAGGGGGTCCCGGAAACCGCACAGCCCCTCCACCTCGGTGAGCGCCACCAGGGTCTCGGGCCGCGGCCAGTCGTCGATGAAGGTCCGGTCATCCGGCGGCGTCCCCGCCGACTGCTCCAAGTCGAACCCGTCGCAGGCGTCCTGGCAGTCGGGATGGGCCTGCAGACTGAGCGGCTCGGCGGCCGACAGGATCTTGAGCAGGAAGGGCAGGCGGTCCCCGAACACCCGGCGGCAGCCCTCCCCGAGCTCCTCCGGATGCTCCGCCAGATGGTCGCTGAGCGACTCCCCGCTGGCCAGCGTCGACGGCGAACCCTCGTAGGCCCCCAGCCAGTACTCGGCCTTCGGCAGGCCGTCCGGCTCGACGCCGAGGATCTCCGGGATGGTGTCCGTCGACCCCCACGCGTAATCCCTGAACGTGCCGGAGAGTCTCTCCATGGTGTCCCCTTATCCATTCGCTCCCGAGCACATCGTTGTGCGCGGCCCCCTGTCCATCATGACACGTCAATACACTGGTTCCCGTGAGCGACCTTCCCAACGACGACGCCGGCGAGGAGCGCGGCGAGCCGGTCCGGGACGCCGCGAAGGACACCCGCGCCCTGCCTCCCGAGGACGCCGCTCTGCTCGATCTGGAGGACGCCTGGCAGCACGGCAGGCTGACCGGCGACAAGGAGACCCTCATTCGCGACCGGCTGGAGATCTCCTCCCCGCGCTACCACCAGCGTCTCAACGTGCTGCTCGACGACCCGGATGCCGCGCGCCACTCGCCGGCCCTGGTCAACCGGCTGCGAAGAGTCCGCGAGGAGAGGCGCGAGGCCCGCTCCGCGGACCGGCTGCGCTGAGCCGGGGAGGGCAGAAAGAACGGGGAGGCGGCGCCGGGGAGGGCAAGGTAGGACGCCGGGGCCGGGCTGCGCGGGAGACGGCACCGGGAACCCGCCGCACAGCCCTCCGCATGGTCCCCGCTCGCCTCACATCGGCGTCACATCAGGTGGTGCGACTTCATATAACTGCGCAGATCAGCGTGGGTGCCGTCCTCGGCCCCGTACTCGAGCATATTGCGCGCCGAGGCGAACCATGAGGTCATCGACGGCTGAACCTGCTTGAGGGCGGCGTTGAGGTCCGCCATCGCGATCATCCGGGTGCTCCCCGACGCCACGCTGTCCATCAGCGCCCGCTCGGCAGCCATGTCACAGGCATAAGCGATGTCGGCGCTGGAGAACCCCTCGCTCCGCCTGGCCAGGGCGCGCACGTCGATGGCCTCCACCGGCCGGGACCGCAGGTGCAGGGTGAAGATCCCGGCCCGCGCCTCCTCGTCGGGAGGCAGCACCAGGATGGTGCGGTCCAGGCGTCCGGGACGCCGCAGCGCCGGGTCGATGTCCCAGGGCTGGTTGGTCGCGCCGAGCACGAAGATCGAGTCGTTGAGGGAGTCGACGCCGTCCAGCTCCACCAGCAGCTGGTTGATGGTCGAGCGCATCGCCGCCGACCCGTGGGACTGCGAGCGGCGTCCCCCCAGCGTGTCGACCTCGTCCAGGAAGACCACCATCGGCGCATTCTGCCGGGCGAACTGGAAGAGCTGATGGACGGCGTCCTCGCTCTGGCCGATATAGGGCCCCAGCACGTCGGAGATCGAGATGGACAGGAATCCGGTGCCCAGCTCCCCGGCCAGCGCGCGGGCGATGTAGGTCTTGCCGCAGCCCGGCGGGCCGTACATCAGCAGGCCGCCCTTGAGGCTCTTGCCGTAGAGACGCCGCATCTCCGGATTGCGCAGCGGGGCCAGGAAGGAGGCGTTGATGCGGTCCTTGACGCTGCTCATCCCGGCCACCTGATCCAGCCCGAAGGACGGCCTCTCGACGTCGAGGGAGTCCGCTCCCAGCTCCGGCGGCCGGTCGCCGACGAACATCGGCTCGACCAGGTCGGAGACCTCCTCCTCGGCGGCTCCCCAGTCGAAGTCCTTGTGCTGGGAGCCGGGCTGCTCCGGCCGGGAGGACGCCGGGGGAGTGGGGCGGGGAGGCTGGGTGGGTTGCTTGGCGGCGGGGTGCTGTGGCGCAGGCTGTTCGGGGGACGTCGTCTCGCCTGGCCCGGGCCGATCCGAGGTGGCCTGGGAGGGGGACGACGCCGACCCGCCCGGGGCTGGGGAGGTCCGGCTCGGCGACGCCGTTCCGCCCAGCGCCCGGCCCATCAGGGCCCGCGCCTCGGCGCTGTTGGGATCGGTCACCAGGGCCTGCCCGCACTCGGCGATGGCAGCTGCGGCGTCCCCCTCATCGAGCAGCAGCCCGGCCAGGTGGAGGCGCAGCGGGACGTCCTCGGGAGCCGCCTCGACAGCGCGGCGCAGGCTTTCGATGAGTGGGTTCACGGCGTCTCCTGATGGGCTCTGCTGTCCTGTCAGGGAGCGTACCGCCCGCCGAGCAGTCCCGATCCGGGCAAGTCCGCCTGATCAAGCCTGGTTCGATCACCGCCGCCCGGCTAGGAGCGACGATTTCCCGAGCGCCCGGTCAACCAGCTGAATGCCAGTGAGATGGCCAGCGCGACCACCACCACCCCGGCGGCGATCGCGGTCGGGGTGTCGACCCGATGGCCGAGACGCCGCAGAATCGTCGTGACGAGCGGCTGCGCGTAGAGCACCACGCCCGTCCCCATCAGCACCGCCATCCCGGCGTCGTGACAGACCGTGCTGATCACCTTCCGGCGGGTCTGGCCGCGCGACAGCCTCGGCCAGGCGAGCACCTGGCCGCCGATCAGGACGCCGGGCAGCAGCCCCGCCACCGCGACGCCGAGCCCCGCGCCGGCTGCCGCGCCGAGCTGCCAGGTCCGGGCCCAGATGATCGAGAGCACCAGACCGCATCCCAGCCAGGTGAGCACCACCCGGTTGAGGGAGCTGATGAGGATCCGCCGGACCATCTCGGCGGTGCCCTTCTGGCCCATCGCCTCCGCGGCCGCCCGGTTCGCCAGCTCCAGGGCCCGCTGGTGGTTCCCGGAGTCGGCCTCCAGGGCGGCCAGCGCCTTCACCGCCTCCGGCTCGTCGGGGTGCTCGCCGACCACCCGGCGGACGATCTCCAGCCCCTCGGCCTGATGGCCCAGCATGAACAGGCAGTAGCCCTTGCGGACCTGCGCCTGCCACAGCCGGACCCCCAGCGCCAGGGCGCGCTCGACGGCGTCCAGACTCGGCTGGTACTCGTGAGCGTTGAACAGGGCGTCCGACATCGACAGATGCACCTGGACGTTGTCCGGATCCAGCTGAAGGGTGCGGCTGGCCGCCGCGGCGGCCTCGGAGGCGGTGGCGTGGTGGGCCAGGATGAAGGTGAGCTGCACCCAGGCCTCGGCCCATTCCGGATGGCCCGCCACCAGGGCCTCGGCGCGGGTCCGGGCCTTCTCGGCGTCGACCCCCTCCAGGGCCATCACCTCGTACAGCCGGGCGAGCGGATTGGCGGGATCGTGGCCGAGCACCTGGCCGATGTGGCGCAGCGCGGCGGCGTCCTGACCGGCGTCGATGAGCGCGGCGGCGCTTCTCAGGGCGGTGGCGTCATCCATCTCGTCTCCTGTCAGCCGCTTGAGTCTTGTGAAGAGTCTGTGCCGTGGAAGAGTCCGTGCTGTGAAGAGGGCGCCTCCATCCGGGCGTCCCGGCATCGCTACTGCGACAAGGACATTCTGCCGCGTCCCCGGCACGGCTCCGATCTCGCGCACCTCCCGCGCACCCGCCGATGCCTCGACATGCGCCCGACCCTTTGCACTCGCTTGGGTCGAGTGCTAATAATGACCTTGGCACTCGGACTACGAGAGTGCCATCGCCGTGGTCGGTGTTGCGAGCGCCGACGACAGCGAGTTCCTTCCGGTGATGAGATCACCAGATCGTCCGTCGCGGGCATCTCGGGAGGTCAACATCGCGGGGTCGGAGGATCCCGTTACATGCACAACATGCAGACCTGACGTCCAGGGCCCCAACGGCCCGCAGGAGCGGAGGACTCCCCAACACATGGCTAAGCTCATCGAATTCAACATCGAGGCCCGCCGCGGGCTCGAGCGGGGTATGAACACCCTCGCCGACGCGGTCAAGGTCACCCTCGGCCCCAAGGGCCGCAACGTCGTCCTGGAGAAGTCCTGGGGCGCCCCCACCATCACCAATGACGGCGTCTCCATCGCCAAGGAGATCGAGCTCGGCGATCCGTACGAGAAGATCGGCGCCGAGCTGGTCAAGGAGGTCGCCAAGAAGACCGACGACGTCGCCGGGGACGGCACCACCACCGCCACCGTGCTCGCCCAGGCGATGGTCCGCGAGGGCCTTCGCAATGTGACCGCCGGGGCCAACCCGCTGGGTCTCAAGAAGGGCATCGAGACCGCCGTCGAGGCGATCACCGGCAAGCTCGCCGAGATGGCCATCGACATCGAGACCAAGGACCAGATCGCCGCCACCGCGTCGATCTCGGCCGCTGACACCACCGTCGGCGATGTCATCGCCGAGGCGATGGACAAGGTCGGCAAGGAAGGCGTCATCACCGTCGAGGAATCCAACACCTTCGGGCTGGACCTCGAGCTCACCGAGGGCATGCGCTTCGACAAGGGCTACATCTCCCCGTACTTCGTCACCGACACCGAGCAGATGGAGGCCGTCCTCGACGACCCCTACATCCTCATCGTCAACTCGAAGATCTCCGGCCTGAAGGACCTGCTGCCCGTCCTCGAGAAGGTCATGCAGTCCAGCAAGCCGCTGCTGGTCATCGCGGAGGACGTCGAGGGCGAGGCCCTGGCCGGCCTCATCGTCAACAAGATCCGCGGCACCTTCAAGTCCGTCGCCGTCAAGGCCCCGGGCTTCGGCGACCGCCGCAAGGCCATGCTGGCCGACATCGCCATCCTCACCGGTGGCCAGGTCATCTCCGAGGAGGTCGGCCTGTCCCTGGACGCCGTCACCCTCGACCTGCTCGGCAAGGCCCGCTCGGTCCGCGTCACCAAGGACGAGACCACCATCGTCGACGGCGCCGGGGACTCCGAGCAGATCGCCGGCCGGGTCGCCCAGATCCGCACCGAGATCGAGAACTCCGACTCCGACTACGACCGCGAGAAGCTCCAGGAGCGCCTCGCCAAGCTGGCCGGCGGCGTCGCCGTGATCAAGGTCGGCGCGGCCACCGAGGTCGAGCTCAAGGAGCGCAAGCACCGCATCGAGGACGCCGTTCGCAACGCCAAGGCGGCCGTCGAGGAGGGCATCATCCCCGGGGGTGGCGTCGCTCTGATCCAGGCCTCCAAGGCCGCCGAGGTCTCCGGCCTGGCCGGCGACGAGGCGACCGGCGCGCAGATCGTCTTCGACGCCTGCACCGCTCCGCTCAAGCAGATCGCCGTCAACGCCGGCCTCGAGGGCGGGGTGGTGGCCGAGAAGGTCGCCAACCTGCCCGCCGGACAGGGCCTCAACGCGGCCACCGGCGACTACGTCGACATGGTCGAGGCCGGGATCATCGATCCCGCCAAGGTGACCCGTTCCGCCCTGCAGAACGCGGCCTCCATCGCGGCCCTGTTCCTCACCACCGAGGCTGTCATCGCCACCAAGCCCGAGCCCGTCAAGGCTCCGGCCCCCGGCGGCGACGACGGCATGGGTGGCATGGGCGGAATGATGTGATCTGAGCTGTGCTAAGCGGGGGAGACGGCTCCCCCCGGGCCCCCGTAGCGGGGGCTCGGCGGGGGTTGCGTCTCCGTCGCCGGCCACCTCGTGGCAATGGCTCGGCGGGTGGTGAGGTTTCCCGTCGCTGGCCACTCGAGATCGAGTTGGAGGGGCGGTCCCATTCGGGGCCGCCCCTCCTTCATGTGCGTCCCCGGCGTCTCTGGTGGACTTGCGGGACGACGGCGTCCCCCGGGCGATAAGCTGCGGGCGAACCCCAGCACACCCGCCAAACAGCGCACCAGACAGCAGGCGGCGCAGTCTTCGGCGGCCGAAGGAGCAGCCAGTCATGACCCGGACCCCCGATGAGTTCCCGCCCTTCGGCGCCGGGCGTCACCTGTTGAGCGTTCAGCAGCTCGACACGCAGATGCTCGACCAGATCTTCGAGCTGGCCGAGGTGGTCGACCCGATCGCGTCCGGCAGGGTGCGATGCACGGTGCTGGATGGGGCCGTGCTGGGCAGCCTGTTCTTCGAGCCCTCCACCCGTACCCGGCTGAGCTTCGAGTCGGCCTTCCTGCGGCTGGGTGGGGAGGTGACCACCACGACCGGCTTCACCTTCTCCTCGATGGCCAAGGGGGAGTCGATCCACGACACCTCGCGGGTGGTCTCCGGCTACTCCGACATCATGGTCGTGCGCCATCCCGACGAGGGCTCGGTGGCCGAGTTCGCCCGCGCCTCGGTGGTCCCGGTGATCAACGCCGGCGACGGCACCGGCGAGCACCCCAGCCAGGCGCTGCTCGATCTGTACACCCTCAGCACGGAGCTGGAGCGTCGCGGGAAGACGGTCTCCGGCGCCACGATCGCCATCGTGGGCGATCTCAAGTACGGGCGCACCGTGCACTCCCTGATGAAGCTGCTGACCCTGTCGAAAGACATCACCTTCCGGCTGTTCAGCCCGCCCAGTCTGGAACTGCCGGTCGACATCGAGCGCTATGTCGTCGAGCGGGGTCATCGCATCGTCGAGGCCGACTCGGCGACCGAGGCGGTGACCGGCGCCGACGCGGTCTACGCCACCCGGGTTCAGCGCGAGCGGATGACCGAGGAGGTGCTCACCAGCGCCAACGTCTCGGGCAATCTGCTCAACCGGGGGATGCTGCGCGAGGCCGGGTCCGAGGACATCATCATCATGCACCCGCTGCCGCGCGACTCGCGGCTGGACTCCTTCGACCTGTCCACCGATGTCGACGACCTGCCCGGGCTGTCGATCTTTCACCAGACCGACAACGGCCTGCGGGTCCGGATGGCGATCTTCCTGGTGGCGATGGGCTGCTCGGTGGACGCCGTGAAGGCGGCCACCAAGAGCCAGCGCTGGAACGCCACTCTCGACTGGGACTGAGGGCCCCGGCACCGTGACGGAGTGAACAAATCACTCGCCGAAGGTTCCGGATCGAAATCTCGATTTCGATCCGGGGCCTTACGCGAGTGAAATGCTCACCTAAGACGGCGGCAGGGGCTTCGACAGATCGGTCGGGAGACCTATGTTCTGCAGGAAATCACTCCCGCCTCGCCGTCCCGCAGCCCTGGCTGGGCTGGATGACGGCGAGGCGGGAGTGAGTTCCATCGGATCAGCGGTACTGACCGGGGGCTGAAGCGGTCCCGGACGCTTCCCCGACTCCTTTCCCGAAAGCCGTCCGATGCGGGGGTATATCGAGTAGCGTCGACGGTGCCCGGCGTCGGAGTCGACGCCCTTCGGGGAGGGGACTCCAATGTCAACGACGTCGCTGTCAACGTATCGACTCCGCGCCGCAGCCCTGGCGGCCGTCTCCATCCTGGTCATCGTGGCCGGGGCTCTGGTGGGGTCGCGATTCAGTGCCGTGATGGATTCGCCGCGGTGTATCGATGCGGGAACCTGTTCCTGGCGTCTGGTGAGCGTGATGCAGACGGTGACCTTGGTGGCCACCTGCGTCGGGATTCTCGGCGTCGTCGTGGCGATTGCTCTGCTGGTGCGGACCCTGCCCGATCGATCCCCTCGTTGGTCCCATCACAGTCGGCTGCGCTATCCGTGGATCGCGGCTGCCGCTGCGGTCGTGGTGATGGCGGTGGCGACTTGGTTCCTGCTGATGGCGGTCTTCGCGGCGTCCTTCTTCGGGGCGGCGGCCTTCGTGGCCGCCATCGCCGGCGCGCTGGCGATACTAGCGGTGCTGCCCACATTGACGTGGTGGTACTGGGTCGGGAACCCCCGGAGGGCCGCCGCCACCGTGCTCCTCGGCACCCTCGCGACGGCCGCGGCCGCGGTGGCTGCGGTGTGGCTGTACAACGTCATCGATTGGGGAGCCCTGACCTCGAACTCGGAGTGGTTCGTCATCGCGGCGGTCTGCATCTGCGCCATTGGTGGCACGGCGATCACCCATTACCGGGCGATGACTTGGGACGGAGTGAATAAATCACTCGCCGAAGGCTCCGACTCGACATCGAGATATCGAATCGCCGCCTTCGGCGAGTGAAATGTTCACCGAAGACGGCAGCAACGGCGGCAGTGGGTTCGTCAGATCGGTCGAGAGCCGGACCTTCTGCAGGAAATCACTCCCGCCTCGCCGTAATCCAGCCCTGACAGGGCGACAGGACGGCGAGGCGGGAGTGAATTCCATCGGATCAGCGGTGCATCGCCGGCCTCAACTCAGCTTCAACCCAGCTTCAGGGCTCAGGCCAGGGTGCCCATCGGGTCCCAGGCCGGCAGGGCCAGCGGCTCCTCGGTGACGGCGCTCCTCAGCTCATCGGGCAGCGCGTCGATCCGCACCACCACCTCGAACACGTAGTCGCTGAACCAGGCGTCGTCCATCGTGAAGAAGCCCTTGTCACCGGGCGCATCGCCCCAGGAGTTCTCCACCCGCCAGCGGCGCGGCGCACCGTCTGCGATGTCGACCCCGGTGAACAGCATCGCGTGGTTCATCGCGGACTCGCCGGAGATGACGCGCTGCTCCTTGCTGGTCGACAGGTCCACGCCGAACAGCCCGGAGTAGTCGTACAGATCCCCGACCAGCAGGCCCGAATCGCGCTCGGACTGCGGGGAGACGTCGGCGCCGAACCACACCGGATCGCCGTTCTCGATGGTCTCGGCGGCCAGCTTCTTCATGATCTCGATCGGGGCGTTGACGTAGCGGATGTCCCGCCCGCCGGCCACATTGCCCAGGTGCTCGACGGTCAGCGCGCGGCCCTTCGGGTGCTCGCGACGGGGATCGTCGACCAGGCAGACATAGCCCGACAGGTCGATCCCGACGTGGCGCTCGTAGAACTCGAGAGGGGTGAGGGTGCCGTCGGTGTGGTAGCCGCCGTCGTCGTCCCGCCAGCCGAACTCGAAGGAGGAGGGCGGGTTGCCGAGGCTGATGACGAGGATCCGCCAGACATCGGCCAGCACACCCTCGCGGGCCGCCGACAGCTCCTCTTCGCCGGCGCCGGAGGTGGCCAGCTCGCGCAGATCAAGGGCGCGACGCCGCAGCAGGGTCTGCAGCTGGGTGTCCATCCGGTGGGTGTTGGAGGAGGGCTGGGTCTCGGGCATCGCCTGCTTCGGGACGACGCCGTGCTTCTGGTACACCGAGACTGCCATGTCCCACTGGCCGCCGTCGCCCTCGACCTCTCGCAGCAGGAACTGGACGAGGCGCGAGTCCAGCGGCTCGGAGGCGGTGGCGATGATGTCGTTGAGGAAGAAGTTGGCCCGCTCGAACTTGTCCCAGAACATCGCGTAGTTCTGGGAGAACTCGAAGTCCTTGACGCCGAGATTCTTGCGCGCGGTGGCGCGCAGCAGGTTGAGGGAGGAGAACAGCCAGCAGCGTCCCGACTTCTTCTGGGAGGTGGCCGCCCAGTTGTCCAGGCGGTTCGAGACCACGGTCGGGGTGGCGATGACCTTGTCGCGGTCCAGGGCGGACTCGTCGATGCCGGAGCGCGTCACGGCGTTGAGGGCCAGCCTCAGGCTCGGATCGAGATCGGCCTCGGCGACCTTGGCCAGCAGCTCGGGGCCGATGGTCCCGGCGGATGAGTGAGAAGTCGTGAGAGTGGTCATGGCCTCTGTTGTATCTCACCGCTCCCAGAACCCCGAAACCTCCCGGCGGTTCCTGACGGTCGGACGGTTGCCGGCGCGGAGCAGGATGCGGAGCGGGATTCCGAGCAGGACTCCGCGCGGGTCGGCTCGGAGCGGTTTCCGGCCCAGAATAGGATCGAGCAATGAGCAACGACGATCACATCTCCGATGCAGCACGACTTCCCGGAGGCGCCGGCCGGGTGGATCCCGCGGATCTCCCCGACGACGTCGTCTCCCCCGAGGCCCTGCCGCCGACCGGCGCCGCCGTGGTCAAGGCGGCGGTCCAGGCGATCGGCGGCGAACCCGAGGTCGAGGGGATGGTGGACGCCGCCGGCGCCACCCGGGTGGATGTGCTCACCTGCCGCAACTCCCCGGCGCCGGGCTGGACCACCTGGTCGACGGTCACCCTGCACACCCAGCCCAATGTCCTGCCGATGGCCTCGGGGGAGAGCCTGGAGATCCGTGCCGAGCTGATGGCGGTAGGCGTCCCCGGCTCCGAGGTGATGGGCAAGGTGGTCGGATCCTGCGCCTTCGCGGTGCTGCAGGATCACTGGATGATGGCTCCCGGGATCGTCTTCGGCGATGTCGTCTCCCTCTACGATCCCGAGACCACCACCCCCCACATCATGTGGGCCCACCCCTTCACCGCCACCGACCTGGGCGCGGTGAAGGTCGACCAGGACCTCACCGTGCACTGGCTGGTGGCGATGCCGATCACCGAGGCCGAGCGGCAGTGGCTGGCCGGCCACGACTACGAGGCCTTCGCGGATCTGCTCGACGAGCACGAGGTCACCTACGCCGACCTGAGACGCGAATCGGTGGTGTGAGGGGCGTTTCTCAGATCCTCACCGGATCCGGCAGATAGACCTCGCCCCCGGCCGCCCTGAACTCCGCCGCCTTGGCGGCCATCCCCTCCTCCGCGATGCGCCGCTGCTCGGCGGCGTCCCCGAAGTCGTCGCGGATGTCCTGGGAGATCTTCATCGAGCAGAACTTCGGCCCGCACATCGAGCAGAAGTGCGCGGTCTTCGCCGGCTCGGCGGGCAGCGTCTCGTCGTGCATGGACTCGGCGGTCTGCGGGTCCAGGGAGAGCCCGAACTGGTCGCGCCAGCGGAACTCGAACCGGGCCTTCGACAGCGCGTCGTCCCGCTCGCGCGCACCGGGATGGCCCTTGGCGACGTCGGCCGCATGGGCGGCGATCCGATAGGTGATGACGCCGGTCTTGACGTCGTCGCGGTCGGGCAGCCCGAGGTGCTCCTTGGGGGTGACGTAGCACAGCATCGCGGTGCCGTAGCGGGCGATCTCGGTGGCCCCGATCGCCGAGGTGATGTGGTCGTAGCCCGGCGCGATGTCGGTGACCAGCGGCCCCAGGGTGTAGAACGGGGCGCCGTCGCACAGCTCCTGCTCGCGCTCCACGTTCTCGCGGACCAGGTGGAAGGGGATGTGCCCGGGCCCCTCCACCATCACCTGGACGTCGTGGGTCCAGGCCCGCTTGGTGAGCTCGGCGAGGGTGTCCAGCTCGGCGAACTGGGCGGCGTCGTTGGCGTCGGCCAGGCAGCCGGGGCGCAGGCCGTCGCCCAGGGAGAAGGCGACGTCGTAGCGGGCGAAGATCTCGCAGAGCTCGTCGAAGTGCTCGTAGAGGAAGTTCTCCCGGTGATGGGCCAGGCACCAGCCGGCCAGGATCGAGCCGCCGCGCGAGACGATGCCGGTGACCCGGTCGGCGGTCAGCGGGACGTAGCGCAGCAGCACCCCGGCGTGGATCGTCATATAGTCGACGCCCTGCTCGCACTGCTCGATGACGGTGTCGCGGAAGATCTCCCAGGTGAGCGCCTGATGATCCCCGTCCACCTTCTCCAGGGCCTGGTAGATCGGCACGGTGCCGATCGGCACCGGGGAGTTGCGCAGGATCCACTCGCGGGTGGTGTGGATGTCGTCGCCGGTGGACAGGTCCATCACGGTGTCGGCGCCCCAGCGGGTGGCCCAGCGCAGCTTGTCGACCTCGTCGGCGATCGAGGAGGTGACGGCGGAGTTGCCGATATTGGCGTTGACCTTCACCCCGAAGGCCTTCCCGATAATCATCGGCTCGGCCTCGGGATGGTTGACGTTGGCGGGGATGATCGCCCGCCCGGCGGCCACCTCGTCGCGCACCAGGGAGACGTCGCAGCCCTCGCGCAGCGCCACGTAGCGCATCTCGGGGGTGATGACGCCGGCCCGGGCGTAGTGCATCTGGGTGACGGTGGCTCCGGCCTTTGCCCGCAGTGGGGGACGCCGTTCGCCCTGCCATTCCTGGCTGGCGGCTCCGCGGCGCACCGCCGAGCGGCCGTCGTCGACCAGCTTGCGGCCTCTGGGTTGGTAGCTCTCGACGTCCTCGCGCTCGCTGATCCAGTCGGAGCGCAGGGCGGGTAGGCCGCGGGTGACGTCGCAGTCGGGGCCGATGGTCCGGTACACGGCCAGTGGCGGGTTGGCGCTGCCGTCCGGGGCGTCGTCCTGGTCGATCAGGGTGACCGGAACGGAGATTCCGTGGGCGGCGTCGGTCAGCCGGCCGAGGTGATGGGTGGGGTAGTTCTCCCCGGTTGATTGATTCTGAGCGGGGAATTGATTCTTCTGGGTGTGAGTGGACGTGGGCATGCCAGTCAGCTCCTTCTTCCTACGTCGGCATGATCCGAACAGGTTCGAACGGTCCGGGCGGCATGAGCCCGATCTCAGTCCTCTGCCGAGGACTCCCGTGGGATGCCCGTCATGTTAGACCACCGCTCGCGGTGAAGAGCAAGCGGTCCCGATCACTCCCGAAACGCCGTGAATCTGCACAGGCGATGCAGAAACTCGGCGTATCGGGAGTGATCGGGACCATTGATGAGCGCGGAGTGGCCAGCGCCTCCCCAGACCGGCTCTCAGGGACCGGCGCAACGGGGAGGCAGCGGAGCGCGGAGGGGTCGCCCCCTCCGTTGATTTACTCAGCGGCAGAGGGGTGAGTCATATCGGCCGGAACGACCCACTTGTCGAAGTCCTCGGCGCTCATCCCGCCGACCGTCAGGGCCGACTCGCGCAGCGAGATCCCCTGGTGGTGGGCGTTCTTGGCGATCTTGGAGGCCAGGTCGTAGCCGATGTGGCGGTTGAGGGCGGTCACCTGCATGAGGTTCTTGTCCAGGTTCTCCTGGATCTTTGCCGTGTTGGGCTCGATCCCGTAGGCGCAGTGGGTGTCGAAGGAGACGCAGGCGTCCGACAGCAGCCGGATCGACTCCAGACAGGCGTGCGCCATCACGGGCTTGAACACATTGAGCTGGAAGTTGCCCTGGGAGCCGGCGAAGCCGACCGTGGCGTCATTCCCGAAGACCCGGGTGGCGACCATCGTCATGGCCTCGCACTGGGTCGGGTTCACCTTGCCGGGCATGATCGAGGAGCCGGGCTCGTTCTCGGGGATGAGCAGCTCTCCGATGCCGTTGCGGGGGCCGCAGGCGTACCAGCGGACGTCGTTGGCGATCTTCATCAGCGCGTCGCCGAGGACTCGCAGGGACCCGGAGACCTGCACCAGGGCGTCGTGGGCGCTCAGCGCGGCGAACAGGTTCGCGGCCTGGGTGAACTCCAGACCGGTCTCCTCGGAGACGTGCTTGGCGACCGTGACGCCGAACTTCGGGTGGGCGTTGAGGCCGGTGCCCACCGCGGTGCCGCCGATGGCCAGCTCGCGGGCTCGGGAGTCGGCGTAGCGGATGCCGTCCAGGGCGAAGTCGAGCTGGGCGACCCATCCGGAGATCACCTGGCCGAGCCGGATCGGGGTGGCGTCCTGGAGGTGGGTGCGCCCGACCATGACGACGTCGTCGTACTGCTTGGCCTTGGCGTCCAGGGTGTCGCGCAGCTGGCTGACCGCGGGGTACAGCTTCTCGTTGATCTGGGTGACCACGGCGATGTGCATCGCGGTGGGGAAGGTGTCGTTGGAGGACTGGCCGCGGTTGACGTGGTCGTTGGGGTGAACCGGGCTCTTGGAGCCCTTCTGGCCGCCTGCGATCTCGATGGCGCGGTTGGAGATCACCTCGTTGGTGTTCATATTCGACTGGGTGCCCGAACCGGTCTGGAAGACCACCAGCGGGAACTCGGCGTCGAGCTTGCCCGCGATGACCTCGTCGGCGGCCTGCACGATGAGGTCGGCCACGTCGCCGGGCAGCTCACCGAGCTCCTTGTTCGCCAGCGCGGCGGACTTCTTGAGGGTGCCCAGGGCACGGATCATGTCGCGGCCCCACACGAAGGTGTCGCGGCCGATCTCGAAGTTGTGGAGGGAACGCTCGGTCTGGGCCCCCCAGTAGTGATCGGCAGGCACCTCGATCGTGCCCATGCTGTCTTTCTCTTCACGCATCTCTGCCATGGGGTCAGCCTACTGAGGGGGCCCTTCGGGTGTGACGCCGGGATCGGTCCGCGGGCCCGTCCGGTCGGCTCCCGGGTCCACCACCCCGCGGCGGGTCAGACGCCGTCGCCGCGGGTCAGACGCCGTCGCCGCGGGTCAGCGAGGTGGAGGTCAGCGCGGATCCGGCCGGCGACAGCACCGAGGACGCCGACAGGGTGGAGCCGAGGATGCTGGGATCGGCCGTCCAGCCGCCGATGGCGCTGGAACCGGTCGACGTGCTGGATCCGGTGCGGGCCTCGTGTGCGCGAGGCCGGTCGGCGTGGTCCCGGGCCGGGCGGACCGTGGTGGGTTGAGCCGCCGCCGGGCGGACAGAGGCGGCCGCGGAGCCGGTGGCCGCCATCGCAGGAGCCGCCATCGCTGGGAGATCCGGTGTGATGTCGTGGAGATTGATATCGGCGCCCGGGCGCACGGTCGGGACGGCGTCGTCCAGATCGATCTCGGAGCCGGGGGCGAACTCTGCCGCTCGTTCCGCCTGCCGATCCCGCTGGATCGGTGCTGCCCGCCGGGCGGGCGCGGGACTGCGCCGCTGCACAACGGTGGTCCGCGGAGAGGGGTATCTGGCGAAAGAGGCCGGGGCGGCGGGCTGCTCGTTCTGACGGAACGGCTGCATGATCTGCAGAGCGGGGAGCGGGACGCCGGAGGAGGTGAGACGGGACCGGATCTCTGCCTTGAGCTGTTCCTGCCGCTCGACGGTGAGCCTGGTTCCGGGCTGCGGCTCGTGCGGAGAGGAATCAGTGGTCGCGGGCCGCCGGTCCTGCCCGGCCCTTCTGCCGCTGGCGGCGACGGCGCGGGCGATGGGGATGATGACTGCCAGGGTCACGATTCCCGCGACGATCCAGACCAGGTGCTCCCGCATCCGGCCGCTGCCCATCACAGCGACGAGGACGACGAGCGCAAAGACCAGACCGGAGCGCCCCTTGCCCGCCGATCCGCCGCCGCTTGCCATGAACCGATTCTAGGTCCGGCGCGGTTCCGTGACAGGACAGTTCTTGGAACGGCTCAGTTCTGCGCCGGGTCCGCCGATCCCGGTCGGGCCTTCCACCACTCCCAGCACTTCGTCGCAGCCACCCGGAGCACCCAGGTCGCGGCCACGCAGGCCGCCGCGGTGAGGATCATCAGCAGCGGCGCCTTCACCAGCTCCAGCGTGAACGCGGCGGCGAAGAGCGGCGCCTTCTGGGAGACAGACAGCACGCAGGCGGCTCCGACGACGCCGAACATCGTGAGATCCGCGAGGCTGCTGTGACCCGACAGGAAGGCGACGCCGGCACCCATACAGGCCCCGAGGGCCAGCGCGGGGGTGAGCACGCCGCCGGTGGCGCCGAGGCGCTGCGCAATATAGGTGCCCACCCATTTCGCCACACCCATCAGCAGCACGCTGCCCAGCGCCAGCCCGCCGATCAGGATGCCGGTCGAGGCGCCCGGCGCCGGCGGGGTGAGCACGGCCTGGACGATGATCTGGCCGTTGCCGGGAATCTGGGGCACCGCCAGGGCGATCGCGGTGACCAGCGCCGATCCGAGCGGCAGGGTCCACCACACCCGGTGCGGCGGCGCGGTGCGCTTCTTCGCGACGTTGTTGGTCCAGGTGAAGGAGGCCCCGATGGCCAGGCCGAGCACGGCGACCAGGGCGAGCCAGCCCACCGGCGGCACGGCCAGCGCGTGCTTGGGCAGCTCGTAGATGGGGTGGTTGTGGTTGAACAGCCAGGCGGTGACGGTGGCCAGCGCGGAGACCACGGCGGCGGACAGCACCTGCAGCCAGCCGCGCCTGGTCCGCAGGTCCGGCTTGAGGAGCAGTTCCAGGGCGTAGAACATGCCGGCGAAGGGCACGTTGTAGACCGCCGACAGGCCGGCCGCCGATGTGGTGGCGATGAGGGTCCGGCGCTCCCCGGGGCCCAGCTTGAACCGGTCGGAGATCACCTGGCCGAGGTATGCGGTGATCTGCCGCGGCGCGGTCTCGCGGCCCAGCGAGGTGCCCGCTCCCACCGCGATGACCTGGGCGATGGCGTCCACCACGGTGCCCAGGGTGAGGCGCTCCGGGGACTCGGCCCGGACGGCCTTCTTCACTCCGATGAGCGGCCCGCGGCGCCTCAGCCGCCACCAGATGAGCCCGGCGAGGGCTGCCGCCGATGATGGGTGCGGCGAGCCGCCGCCAGAGCGGCACCCCCGTCACCCCGATCGGGTCGTCGAAGTATCGATGCCCCATCGCCAGCGTCTCCACGCCGATGTTGATGAGGCTCAGCAGGCCGCCCGCGACGCCGGCGACAAGCCCAGCGACGACGATCGCGGGCGCGGTACACAAGGGACGAGACACGACGTAGAGGGTACTGTCTAGCGGCGGCGTCCTCATCCGTGGGTGCGGCGGAATGGTCGTGGCCTCTGACCATGATGGATCATGGGGGAGTGAGCGTGAGTCAGCGGAAGGCCGGATCGCGGCGGTGGCGTCGGGCCGGCGTCGCGATGCTGCTGGCCCTGCTGCCTCTACTGGCGGGCGGCTGCGGCGTCCAGTCCCCGGGAGCGCCCGCGACTCCGACGCCGTCGGCATCGGTCAGTGCCGACGGCCCCTGGCGCGACGCCGGCTGGGCGATCCCGGTCGTCAGCACCGGAAAACGTCTCGGAGAGGTCTCCGACAAGCGGATACGCATCGTCGTCTACCAGGTGGGCACCGGCCGCGGCGCCGACCAGGTCGGTGATGGTCGACGCCTCCGACGGCAAGCCGGTGATCGCCAAGGGCGACCAGGTCGTGCTGCTGCGCTATGTCGTCACCAATATCTCCAAAGATCCGATCAATCTGGGCATCGGGACGGTGACCCTCACCACCCGCTACCCGGACTGGTCCTGGAATCAGGGCCTGGTCGGCGTCTGGGCGCCGTCGCTGATGGCGAAGAACAAGCTGTCCACGACGCCGTTCAAGGACGGCACCGCCAGACCGCCCTACGTGCTGGGGCCGGGGGAGTCCTTCATGATCGGCCAGAATCTCGCCTACGAGAAGGCCGAGATCCTGCAGGTCGACGCCGCGGTGTCCGTCACCGACGACTCGGGCAGCGAGGACGCCAGCCTCAGCTGGACCCTCAGCGGTTCTGTGCGCCTCCTCTGATCCGTCTGTGCGCTGTCTCTGAGGATCTCGCAGTTCGGCTGTGAGGCATGTTCCGGCGAGAATGCCGTCTGGCTCCCCGTCCTCCGGTTGTCCACCGTTATCCACAAGGATGTGGACAAACCGACCGAACTCTGTGGACAACTCCCTCGGCAATGTGACGGAATTCCCATCGCCGGGAGTTGTCCACAGATTTCGTGACGATCCCTTGAGCTTTTTGCGAGCCGTGCTTACCTTCTTCCGCATGTTGACCGGGACCAGCCAGCGCACCTCCGCCCGCCGCGGGGCAGCTGACGCACGCCCCGCCCCGAACGCATCCGGGGAGTCGCGCCGGCCCGGCGAGTCCGGCGCGGTGAGGGCGGGCGCGATGAGGGCGGGCGCGCCGCCCGGACGGGCCCTCCCGAACCGGCGCTCTCCGGTGCTCGTCGTGGCCGGGGTGCTGTGCGCGGTGCTCGGCGCTCTCGGCGGGGCGTTCGCCTGGACCCAGGCCAGCCGGGCCGAGTCGGTCCTGGTGATGACCCGCGACGTGCCGCGCGGCGAGGAGCTGCGCCAGGGCGACATCGGGGTGGTCTCGATCTCGGCCGGCGATCAGGTGCAGACCCTCCCCGCCTCCCGGCTCGACGGCCTCATCGGCCGCTCCGCCCTGGTGGACCTGCCCCGTGGCAGCCTGCTGGGCGCCTCCTCGGTGGGGGATCGATCGGTACCGGCCGACGCCGCCCACCTCGGGCTCAAGCTGGCCGCCGGCCGGGTGCCCACCTCCCCGATGCCGGCCGGCACCCGGATCCGCGTCGTCGAGGTGGCTCCCGAGGGCGCCGGGAGTGGCGGCGCCGACGGGAAAGGGGCCTCCACGGGGTCGCCGCGAACCATCGACGCCGTGGTCTTCCGGGCCCCGGTGCGGGGCGAGGACCGGACCAGCTGGCTGATGGACATCGAGGTCCCGCAGTCCGAGGCCGCCGTGATCGCGGACCTGGCGGCCCGCGACCGGGTCGCGGTGATCGTGAGGGGCTCCTGATGGCCATCCTGCTGCTCCTCAGCGCCGCAGGCGCTCCCGGCGTCACCTCCACCGGCCTCGGACTGGCCCTGTGGTGGCCGCGCGAGGTCGTCCTGGTGGACGCCGATCCGCACCCCTGCCATGCGGTGGAGGCCGGATATCTGGGCGGCCGGGTCAGCGTCGGCGGCGGGCTGGCCGAGCTGGCCCGGGCGCACCGCCAGGGCGGCGACCTCACCGCGGCGCTGTGGGCGGAGCTCATCGAACTGCCCAGGCCGGATGACTCCCGGGACGGAGCCCTTCGTGACGCCGGTCACGAGGGTTCTTCGCAGACCGTCCACTACCTCCCGGGATTCAGCCACCCGGCGCAGCCCGCCCTGTTCCAGACGGTCTGGCCCGCGCTGGCGGGATCCCTCGTCGAGCTGGGGCAGGCCGGCATCGACGTCATCGTGGACCTGGGCCGGATCTCCTCGGCGGGGGCGGTGCGGGCCGCGGGACCACCGGCCGAGCTGGTCTCCCTGGCCGCGGCGTTGGGCGTCGTCTCGCGGACCGGGTTGCGGTCGTTGGCCGGCCTGAGCCTGCACCGCGAGCAGATCGATGGCCTCGCCCGCCAGACGACGGCCTCGGTCGGCCTCGTCCTGGTCGGATCGGGCCGGCCCTACTCGGCCGGCGAGATCCAGGGCGAGTTCGGTCTGCCGGTGCTGGCTGAGGTGACCGACGACGCCCGGGCCGCGTCGGTGCTCTCCGACGGGGCTGGCCTGGTGTCGGGGTCGATCCCCCGGGGCTGGGGTCGGGGCCGCTACGTCTCCTCGCTGCGGCACGCCGCCGGTGCTCTGCACAAGCGGATGGTCCGGCAGGCGGGGATCGCCGAGCAACACGTAGGGCTGACTGGACAGCCGTGGCTCGATCAGGCAGGAGAGCGGGAAGCGGCCGAGGCCACCGGTCGCGGGTCGGCGTCCGGCTCGCCCTCGCGGCGCGAAGCGGAAGCGGAAGCGGAGGAGACGCCATGAGCCTGCCGCGCCGGCTGGCCGACCGGCCGCCCTCCGAGATCCGCGAACCCGTCGAGGCTCCCGTGTCTGCCGGGCCCTCCCAGCGCCCCGAGCCGACCGGGGCTTCTGAGTTCCCCGAGTCTTCTGGGCAGTTGTCGGAGCTGCTCGGCCGGGTCGTCTCGCGACCCGCCCAGACCGGGACATTCACGACCGAGACGGCCCGCGCAGTCGCGCCGAACTCGGCGGCGCCGAACAGAACCGCGCCGAACGGCGTCCCCCATGTCGCGATCTCCGCACTGCCGTCGGCGTGGCCCTCCTCATCCCTGCCATCGGCGTCTCCTCCGTCCCAGAATCTCCCCGGCTGGACGTCGCAGCGGCCGGCCATCACCGATCCGGCCGCCGGCGCTTCCAGTACTGACGGGGTCGACTGGGGGCTGGTGGTGCGGCTGCGCCGCGAGGCCAGCGAGCGGATCAGCCGGGAGCGGGTCGAGCACCGGGAGCGCCACGGCGTCGACCTGGACGCCGACGACCTCCGGCTGCTCGGTGAGTCGTCGATCCGCCAGGTGGTCCACCAGCACGCCGAGCGTCTGGCCGTCACCGGCGAGGCGCTGTGGTCCCTGGACGCCGAGACCAGGCACGTCCAGGTGGTCAGCGACGCGATCTTCGGCTACGGCAGGCTCCAGCCGCTGTTCGAGATCCCGGACGCCGAGAACATCGAGATCAACGGCTGCGACCGGGTGCTGGTGCAGTTCCCCGACGGCCATCGCGAGGAGCGGCCCCCGGTCGCCGACTCCGACCAGGAGCTGGTGGAGGCGATCCGCTTCCTCGGCGAGTCTGCGAATCCGCCGCGCCCCTTCGACGACGCCCATCCGACCATGACGGTGGCCCTGGGCGATCGCTACCGGCTGCACGCCATCGGATACGGACTGGTCCACCGGCCGTCGATCGTGATCCGGCACCACACCCTCACCGAGATCACCCTCGACGAGCTGGCGGATGGCGGAATGATGCCGCGCGAGGTCGCCGTGCTGCTGCGCGCCGCGGTGCGGGCCCGCCGCTCGATCGTCATCTCCGGGGATCAGGGGGCCGGCAAGACCACCCTGTTGCGCGCCCTGGTCGACGCCATTCCGCCCACCGAGCGGTTCGGCACCCTGGAGACCGATTACGAGCTGCTCACCCATCTGCACGCCGGGCGGCGCAACATGATCGCCCTGCAGGCCAGTGTCGGGCTCGGCGAGCAGGTCGGCGGCCGGGCGATCGGTGAGTACACGGTGGCCGATCTGGTGCCCGAGGCGCTGCGCCAGAATCTGGCCCGGCTGGTGATCGGCGAGGTGCGCGGCTCCGAGGCCGGGGCGATGTTCGAGGCGATGCAGACCGGCGCGGGGACGTTATCCACAACCCATTCGCACTCCGCGGCGTCCACCATGGACCGGCTGGCGGCCCGGGTGGCCCAGGGCGGGGTGCTCACGATGGAGGAGGCGTACCGGCAGATCGCCCACAACATCACCCTGCTGGTGCATGTGGTGCTGGTCGACGACACCTGGCGGGGCGGCGTCCGAAGGCGCTTCATCTCGGAGATCCGGCAGCTCACCGGGGCTGTCGAGGCAAGGCCGTCCGATCACGCATCTCACCTACTCAGCGGCCGGTTCGAGGGGTTCTGGGGGTGGTCTGGCGTCGGGCCTCCCGGGTCAGTCGGCGGCGGTCTTCCATCCCGATCCGGAGCTGCTGGCCGAGCTGGCCGCGGTCGAGCCGGAGATCGGGGGATGGGCATGAACGCCTTCGGCGCCGCCCTTGTGGCGGCCATGATCACCGGTGGTCTGGCGATGGTCGTGATCGGTGCGATCCCCAGGCCGAGGAAGTTATCCACAGGGTCGTCCACAGGCCTGTGGAGGTGGGTGGACAAGCGGTGGCGAACGGCCTCACGAGCCACTCGGATCCGGTGGACAGCGGGGGTGGCGGCCGGGATCGGCAGCTGCCTGCTGACCGGCTGGCTGATCTGTCTGGTGCTGGTCCCGGCTCTGGTGATCGGGCTGCCGGCGCTGCTGGCCGACCCGCCCGAGACCGAGCTGGATCAGCTGCGCGGGCTGGAGCGCTGGGTGCGCCTGGTATCGGGATCGGCGTCCACCGGCAAATCGGTGGTGGACGCCGTCCGGGCCACCCGGGCGCAGTCCCCCGAGGTGCTCGCCGAACCGCTGGCCGCCCTGGTGACCCGACTGGACTCCCGCTGGCCGCCGCGCGCCGCCCTGCAGCGGTTCGCGGACGATCTGGACTCCGCCGACGCCGACCAGGTGATCGCCGCTGTGGTGATCGCCGCCGAGCGGGGCGGCACCGGCGCCTCGCTCACCCTGTCGGCCCTGGCGGAATCCCTCCAGGCGCGGACCCGGGCGATGCGGGAGATCGCCACCGAGAGGGCCAAGCCGCGGATCGTGGTCCGCCAGGTGACCGCGGTGATCGGCGTCGTGCTGGGCGCCGCGCTGCTCATCGGGCGGGACTTCTTCGCCCCCTACTCGAGCCTGCTCGGCCAGGCGCTGCTGTGTCTCTACGCCGCGATCTACACGGCCGCTCTGGTCGTGCTGGCCCGGCGCTCCCGGCCGCGCCATCGCGAGCGGATCCTGGTCAGGGCCGCGGTCGCGCCGGGGTCGAGGACCCGGCGGTTCGGGGCGTGGTGGTTCGGAGCCCGGCCGGCCTGGGCCGAGCGGCTGGCTGAGCCGGCGCATCCAGGGGGTCGACAATGCCTGAGCCTGCTCTGTTGACGATTCTCCCGGTTCTCTCGGTATCCGCCGCTGTGCCTTCTCCGGCTGTGTCTTCCCCGGCCTCCAATGCGCCGCTATCGGCAGGCTCTGTGGTCCTGGCCCTCGCCGTGCCCTCCCTGACGCTGGCCCTGGTCGCGGGGGCTGCGCTGGCCTGCGCCCCGGTGCTGATCTGGGCCGGACGCCGCCCGGCTCCGGTCCGGCTCTCGGACGGGCTGGCGCAGCTGGCCGGACGGCGTCCCACCGCAGATCCCGAGGTCGTGCTGCCGCCGGGAGCCGGGCGTCTCGACCGGTTCGGCGCCTGGCTGGCCACCCGCCGGATCGGCGCGGTCTCCGAGCGGACCCGCCGGGTGCTGTCCCTGCAGGGAAGATCGGTCGGAGATCTCCTGGTGGAGAAGACCGTCTGGGCCCTCGGCGGGCTGATGCTGCCGCTTATCGTCCAGCTCACCGCTCAGCTGGCGGGCATGACCTTCCCGGTGACCCCGGTGCTGCTCGGGCTCGCCCTCGGCGTCTCCGGCTGGTTCCTGCCCGATCTCAGGCTGCGGTCGGCGCAGAAGGAGGTCCAGCAGGACGCCGCCGAGGCCGTCCTCACCTTCGTCGATCTGGTCACCCTGTCCCGGCTGGCCAACCAGTCGGCGTCCCGGGCGGTGCTGGAGGCCTCCCAGGTGAGCGATCATCCGGTGATGCTGCGGATCCGCGCGACCCTGGAACGGGCCAGACTCGAGCAGCAGGCGCCGTGGTCCGCCCTGGAACGGCTCTCCCGGGAGCTGGACCTGCCCGGGCTGGGCGAACTGGTCGAGGTGCTCACCCTCGACGAGCAGGGCGCATCGCTGGTCGCCACCCTGCGGGCGCGGGCCGCCGAGATGCGCGACGCCCACCTCACGTCCGAGAAACTCGCCGCCCACCAGGTCTCGGAGTCGATGACGGTGTGGATGGTGGTCCCCGTGCTCGTGCTCGCCCTGATTCTTCTCACTCCACCGCTGATGAGCCTGTCAGGGGTGTCGCCATGATCACGACGCTGCAGCCGCCGAGGCGGCCCGACCTTCCCGCAGACGCCCCCGAGCTGATTGCTCGAAATTTCCTTGTCAGCCCGTTATTCACAGCCCTTCCGGAGGACACTCCCGTCCTCTCGTCCACAACAGACCCCACCACCGCACTCGGTGAGCCCGGTTGCCCCATCTCAGGAGATCGCCATGACTCGTCACTCTCAGACCGCGCAGCAGACCCTTCAGCGCGTCACCCGTTCCCGGCAGGCCGGTCTGATGGCCTTCCTGCTGCCGGTGCTGTCCGGCCTGCGGCCGCCCGCCCGGCGCCGCGACGAGCGGGGGCTCAGCCAGTCCACCGAGAACGCCATCCTGCTGGTGGGGGCGGTGGCGGTGGCGACGATCGTCATCACCGCGGTCACGGCCTACGTCAATCTGCACATGCCTCGCTGACCGCCCCGGGAACTCCTCTCGCCGCCCCGGGCGCTCTCACCGGCCGAACCGCTGGATCACGGGCCCGCCGTGATGACCGCGGCGTCTCCGAGTCCGTGCAGTGGGCGCTGGTCTGGCCGGTGGTGATGCTGGTGGTGATCGGCGTCATCCAGGGGGCGGTGCTGATGCAGGCCCGCTCCGCGGTCACCGAGGCCGCCCGGGCGGCGGTGCGGGCCGAGGCGATCCTCGGATCGAGACCGGGAGACGCGCTGGACGCCGCCCGGCAGGTGGCCGTTCCCTCGGGGGTGCGCGGCGTCACCGTGCGGGTGGATGAGGACGACGGCCTGGTCCGGGCCGAGGTGAGGGCTCGCGCACCGGTCTTTCTGGATGCCGGGTCGGTGCCCCTCCAGGCGACCGCAGTGGCCGTCAGGGAGGGGACGTGATCATGCTCATCACAAGGGGTGATGCTCTCGACCGCGGGGCGGTGAGCGTGGAGGTGGCGCTCATCGTCCCGGCCCTGCTCCTGCTCGCCGCGCTGGCCACGGCGTCCTGGAGGCTGCATCAGGTGCGCGGAGACGCCCAGTCGGCCGCCGAGGTGGCGGCTCGCGCGGTCTCGGTGGCCGCCGGACCGGCGTCCGGGATTGCTGCCGGCACCCGGGTGGCTCGGGCCGAACTCGCCGGAACCGATTGCCGGAGCCCGCAGGTCGGGATCGACCCCACCGGTCTCAGCGTTCCGGTCGGCAGCGCGGGCTCGGTCAGCGCCACGGTGGGCTGCACCGTCACCATGGCGGATCTCCTGGCGCCCGGACTGCCGGGCTCATTCCACGTCTCGGCCCAGGCCGGGGCTCCGGTCGACAGTCACAGGGAGCGCGGATCATGACCACATTCGATCGACCGCGAGGCGGTCTCCTCACGGTATTGCGAGGGCTCGGTTCGACGGCGCTGCTGGTCGCCCTGGTGCTCGGGTCCCCGGTCGCCCTGGCGATGTGGGGCAGGGCGGGGGAGCTGAGACGCCTCGGCCCGGCGGCGCTGACCAGTCCCGACGACGGCTCTCTGCTGCTCGGACTGGCGACCGTGGTCGGCTGGCTCGCCTGGCTGGTGTTCACCGTCTGCGTGGTGGCCGAGGCGGTGGACCTGGCCAGCGACTCCCGGTTGCGGATCCGGATTCCGGGGCTCGGCGGGGTCCAGGGACTCGCCGCCGGGATGCTGGTCGCCAGCCTCGCCCTGCTCGCACCGGTGGGCGGATCGAGTCTCCCGGCGCATGCGACCACGATCACCGGGACGGCGTCGGGAGGGTTCGATGCCGGGGCGGAGCCGGCCGGTGCTGGCAAGGGCCCTGCGTCGACCTGGGCGGGCGCCAGTGTTGAGGGAGACGGACCGATCGGTGCCGGGATCGACTCCACCGGGATCGACTCGACCCACCCGGTTACCGGTCTCCCGGCAGCCCGCACCGCCGATCAACCGCGGACCGACGCGGGCACCGATCGGCACGTCGAGGGCGCCGGCAGCGCGCAGCATCTGGTCGGGCCCACCGACTCCCTCTGGTCGGTGGCCGAGAGCTGGTACGGGGAGGGCACCGCCTGGCGTCGGATCGTCGCGGCCAACCCCGGGCTGGACCCGAGCAACCTGCCGGTCGGGCAGGTGATCGTCCTCCCCGGCGTCCAGCCCCGTGGGGAGACGCCGCCTGCAGCCCCGGGGGCGCTGCCCGCCACCGGTGATTCGGGGGAGGAGGGGGAGAACGGTGAGGATCGGGCAAAGACCGAGGAGGCCGGAGGCGTCAGGAAGACGGTGGTGGTCCGGGCCGGCGATACCCTCAGCGGGCTGGCCCGGAGTCATCTGGGCGATGCCGAGCGGTGGCCCGAGATCTGGGAGTTCAATCGCGATCTCATCGACGATCCCGACTCCATCGACATCGGGTGGCGGCTCACCCTGCCGGTCGCCAGCGCAGACAGCACGGAGCCCCCGAGCGAGCGCGAGAAGGCCGGGGCCGCCAAAGAGACCGGGACCGCTGAGACGGCCGACGCCGGGCAGCCCAGGAGCCCGAACCGAAGTCCGAAGCGGCGCCGCCATCCGCCGTGTCGCGGGCGGAGACCCCCGCCACACCTGCCGTTCCCCAGGTCGCGGCTCCTGCCACTCCGGCCCCTCGGGCGACTGCGCAGAGCGCTCGGCCCGCCGTCTCATCAACCCCGTCCACAGCAGATGTGCGGTCCGAGGTCGAGCTGCCGCCGACCGGTTCGGAGGGGGAGGGGCAGCCGATAGCGCTCTCCCCGGTGCGCACCGCCCTGGCGGGGCTGAGTCTGTTCCTGGCCGGCGGCATCTCCGGCGCGCTGGTGGCCGGACGCCGTCGCCAGCTGTTCAGCCGTCCGCTCGGTCGTCGCGTGCCGGTGTTCGACGAGGCGAGTTCCCGTCTTCGCGCGATGCTCGCGGTGGCCGCCGACCTGCTGCCCGGTCCTCGGCCGGTGTTCGAGGCGGACGACGACGTGGCGGATGACCGAGCGCCAGTTCCCAGATCGTCGATCGGCAGGCTGCCCGGCGACAGAGTGTCGACCGACTCCCTTGCGACCCGCGTCGTGCCGGCTGGTCGAGAGCCGACTCGACGTTCGCCGATGGACGGAGTGCCGACTGACCGCCCGACGGATCAGGTCTCGTCGGCCGACGGAGGTTCGGCCGGCGTTCCACCGACCGACCTCTCTCCCGTGATCTCGCCCAGCACCGTGGTGCTGGGGGCCACGCTGCCACTCGCGGCCGAGGACGAGGCAGACAGAGGCGCTCCCCCGGTCGAGGAGCCGATGCTGCTCGATCTGGCGTCGACCTCCGGATGGTTCGGGGTGGCCGGGTCCGCGGCCGACTCGGCGGCGATGGTGGCCGGGATCGCCCTGAGTCTCACCTGCACCTGGTGGAGCGAGGGCCTGGAGGTCACCGCCTGCGGCGACTCCCTGGAATGGCTGGCGCAGACCGGCAGCGAGGAGGTGACGCTGGCCGGCCACGACGAGGTCGCCGCCGATCTCGCAGATCTGGTGCGCACACCTCGGCCGTTGCCCGGGAAGCTGCCAGAGGACTGGCCGCCGGTCGAGCGGGTCGTGCTGCTCGACGCCCCTCCCAGCGGAATGCCCGATCCCAGGCTGTTGCGATGCGCCGGAGTAGTGGTCGTCAGCCCGGTCCCGGGGTCGGACGAACATCGGACTCAGTTGCAGGGTTCCGATCTGGTGCGCATCAACAGCGACGGGAGCGCCACCCTGGGGGGCCTCGCCTTCGCGCCCCAACTGGTCGGTGAACCGGTGCGTCGGGGGGTGGTCGATCTGGTGGCCACCGCGTCGCGCACCGACACCGAGCCCGCCGACTGGTGGGACGAGGAGTCGCCGCCGGCTCCCCGGAGGCGAGCAGACAGTGAGTCGACGACCAAGATCACCCGGGAGGTCACCGTGGTACACGGCACAGGCGGCGTCCCGCGGTTGGACTCGGGAAGCGCTCGGTACTCGAGTGGAGAAGATGTGGGTGGTGCAGGATTCGCGAACCCGATGCTGCGGCTGCTCGGTCCGGTCGATCTGGTGGGGGCGCGGGGGCCGGAGCCGTCGCGCGGCGTCCGCCAGTGCCTTGAATACTGCGGATGGATCCTGGACCACCCCGGTTCCGGATCGATCCGGATGCGCGAGAGTCTGCTGGTGGCCGAACCCACCCGTCGTTCCAACATGTCCCGGCTGCGCCGGTGGCTGGGGCGTGACGACGCCGGTCGGCTCTACCTGCCGGAGGCCTACGACGGCGTCATCCGGCTGGATGACGCCGTCGGCAGCGACTGGGAGAGGCTGCAGCTGCTCATCGCGGGCGGGATCGCCACCGCCGAGGATCACAGCCTCGCCGCGGCTCTGGAGTTGGTGCGAGGTGCGCCGCTGGCCGACGCCGCGCCAGGGCAGTGGCACTGGGCGGAGGAGTGGCGGGTGGAGATGATGCAGACGGTTCGCGACATCGGCGTCGAGTTGGCTCGCCGGGCGATGACCGTCGGGGATCTCGACACCGCGCGCCGGGCCCTGGCCCGGGCGCTGGTCTGCTGCCCGGAGGACGAGGAGCTGCTCACCAGCCGGATCCGGCTGGCGCATCTGGCCGGGAGAGCGCTCCGAGGTGGAGCGGCTGGTCTACCTGCTGTCGCGGCGGGCCCGACGGCTGGGCGTCGACCTGTCCGAGGAGACGGTGGTGCTGCTCCAGGAGGTGATGGAGGGCCGGCCCCGCGCCCGAGTGGTGTGACCCGTGCTCCGCGTCTGTCGGGTGGGATGTGACATGGAGCGTCCGCAGGCCACACCCAGCGAACAGGCGTGGATCCACATCCTCAAAGGCGATGAGGATGGCGGGGGACATGGCTACGGGGCAGGCCTCGAAGGCAAGACCGAGCAGTACCGTTAACTCCATGAACCGTGATCAGCTCGCGAGACGTCTCCGGGTGGAGGCTGCTGCCTTCGCTGATGTCGGCGACCTCGAGTGGGTCGACGAGTGCATTGATGTCGGCGAGCCAGGGCTCGCCGTTGACGAGTGCCTTGCGATTCTCATCGACAACCACAGGTTCCTTGATGACGCCCTGATCGACGCGATCCGCATGGCAGGGCGCGCCGACCAGGCGGACAAGCTCGTGATGTTCGCCACAGCATGATCTCTATGAGCCCAGGTTCGTGACCTTGCACTAAGGCTTCGAGGCCAGGTCCAGGGCGCCCTGGATGCGGAGTCGCGTGACTTCGTCGACGAGCTCATTGATGAGGTCGGCGAAGAGGGTATTGCCGTCAAGGTGTGCCTTGTCGCGGCAGTGAGGATCGGCATTCGGATTGACGCGCGTTCGATCGAGGATGCGGCGAGGCTCGGTTGGCCGAACGAGGCCGCGAGGCTTAGAAGCCTCGCTGCTGTCTGATCTTCTGAGTTTTCCTCCGGAGCCCCGTATCACCTCGGTGCGGGGGCCATGGAAACCAGGGCTCAGGCGGTCGCCAGTGCCGGTGCCAGCTCGGCGTCGTCCCCCGTCTTCTTGCCGGCGTCCGCCTTCTCATCAGCAGCCTTCGCTCGGGCCTTGGCGTCGCGCATCGCCTCGGCCAGGTGCATCTCCTGGGTGACGAACTCCTGGACGTGGCAGGTGTAGCCGTGCTCGCGACCGAGCCTGGCGATGTATCCGTTGATGTAGTCCACCTCGGTGGGGCGGCCCTTGGAGAAGTCCTGGTACATCGACGGGTAGTGCAGCGGGTTGCCGACCTTGCTCACATAGTTCACCGAGTCGACCTCCTCCTGGCGGGTGTTGATGAGCTGGATCCCGGCCCGCTCGCACGCGTCGTAGGCCTCGTCGACCAAGGTTCGGGTGATGGCGTCGGCCCCGTCGTAGGCCGCGTACTGGCCCATCATCGAGCTGAACATGGAGCACAGCGTGTTGACCACGGAGTTGAAGATCACCTTGGCCATCAGGGTGCCGTAGAGGTTGCGGGTGAGCTCCGGATTGAGGTTCGCGGCGCGGAAGTCGCGCTCCATCGCCCGGGTGGCCTCGTCCGGCTGCTCGGTGTAGTTGACCATGTGCATCGTCCCGGCGCCGGGGGCGCCGATGAAGTCGACGTCGCCGGGCCCGTCGAGGACGGTGGCGACCAGCGCGGTGCCGGCCACGATCTTGTCGTCGGCGA
The DNA here is from genome assembly GCA_022647765.1 of Acidipropionibacterium sp. Lineage (GTDB taxonomy): Bacteria > Actinomycetota > Actinomycetes > Propionibacteriales > Propionibacteriaceae > Acidipropionibacterium. The sequence goes on along the minus strand of JALCLH010000002.1, from coordinate 204,397 downwards.
AGTAGTGGCGGATCTTGTCGAGGTGCCCCATGCCGTTCATCGCGGTGAAGAGGTACTGCTCGGGCTTGAACAGGTGGGCGCAGCGGGCCAGGACGTCGTCAAGCTGCATCTGCTTGACGAAGAGGATCCAGACGTCGGGCTGTCCGGTGTACTGCTCGGGGGTGAACATCCTGATCGGCACCAGGTGACGATTCTGGTGATCGCGGGAGACGTAGACCCCGCCCTGGCGCCGGACGGCGTCGACATTCGGCTGCCAGGTGTCGATGAAGTCGACATCCAGGCCCGCGACCTCCTGGAGCAGCACTCCGTAGCGGTATCCCATGGCTCCTGCGCCGATGACTGTGTACTTCATGGTCCGAACGGTAGGTTCCTGACCAAGGGGTGGACGCCCGTCTCAGGATGTGACCGCGTGGTCGTCCGGCGTCGTGTGGTCCCGGTCCCGATCACTCCCGATAGGTCATGTTTCTGCATCGCCGGCGCCGAAACACGGCCTATCGGGAGTGATCGGGACCGTCCTTGCATTCGTCCCTATCGGCCTTGGTCGACCTTGGGGGAAACTCCGCTCCTCACCCGGCTACCGTCCCGCGGTCGAAGGCGGCGGCGTCCTGCCTGCTGGTGACTCCCGCGAACAGGCCCCCGACCAGCAGATATGCCACCGCGAGCCCGAGGAGTCCCGGGTGCGAGACGCCCTGGATCGGCAGCACGAGGGCCGCCAGCACCGCCCCGCCGACATAGAGGGCGTTGTAGATCATGTCGTAGACGATGAAGACCCGGCCCTTGTAGGCGTCGTCGATGTGAGCCTGACAGACGGTGTCCACCCCCGCCTTGAGGGACTGCGCGAACAGGCCGATGAAGAAGGACGCGATGAGCAACCCCCACCGGTTGAGCAGCGCCCCGGGGAAGGCCTGGACGATGGCGGTGCCGGCCATCAGCAGGATCAGGGCGCGTCTCATCCCCGTTCCGCGCACCAGCCGCGGCATGAAGGCCGCCGAGAGCACGAATCCGGCGCCCATCACCACCCCCCAGGCGGCCATGTCGCCCATCGCGGCGTTGACGTCGGCCTTCGCGTGGAAGTAGTTGCGGTAGCCGAGCATCATGGCGACGCTGTAGACGCCGAAGAGCAGTCGTTGGGCGCCGATCAGGCCGAGCCCGGCGCCGACCTGGGGCAGCGAGCCCAGGTGACGGAATCCGTCCAGGATGCCGTGCAGCACCTGGGAGGCGCGCCGGCTGGTGTCGGGGACCGTGGGGCCGAGCTCGTTGCGCCCGAACCGGGTGCCCAGGAAGGCCGAGAAGGCGAACAGCACCGCGGAGATGCAGAAGATGATGGTGTCGGCGTGGTGCACCGGCATCCAGCGGCCGCCGAGCAGCCGGACGGCGGCGGCGATCACGACGCCGATCATCATGCCGAGCGGTCCGATGATCGGCATGATCGAGGACGCCGTGAGGTACTCCCGGCGGTCGATGGTGTGCTCCAGGCCGGCGGTGAGGGCGGCGAGCAGGAACCTGTTGAGGCTCATCGCCACCAGCAGCAGGAGCAGCAGGAGGATGTGCGCCGGGTTCTGCCGGGCTCCTCCCCAGACCAGGACGCCGACGGCCAGGGCGATGACGCAGCGCAGCCCGTCGGTGCCGACCAGGATGCGCTGGCGCGGCCAGTGGTCCAGCAGCAGCGAGATGAAGGGCCCGATGATGCTGAACGGCAGCATCGTGATGGCCAGCACCATGGCGATCGACCAGGCGTCCGGCTGCTGCTCGGGGGAGAGCAGGACGTAGGAGGCGAGACCCACCTGGAGGGTGCCGTCGGCGGCCTGGGTGGACACCCGGACTCCGAGGATCCGCCGGAACCGGGGCAGTCGCCAGAGTCGGCGCAGTCCCTCGTTGAAGGCCACCAGGTCTCCCCTCGGTCGTCGACTTGGCCACCCCGATCCTAGGTGCGCCGGTCGGAGCGGGGGCCATCGGCGGGACGACGGGGCCGTCTGGGCTCTTCGGCATGGCCTCCTGACGGCGTCATATGTGCCTTCGGCGCTCCCCGGCTGTGGAGAGGAGGAGAGTACAGATATAGTGATAATCGTTCTCACTAACTGATGACGGGGCCGCACAGTGAACGCGGCCCGAGGAGGCCACATGACCGCAGAACAGACCGACCGGATGGGATCCGGTCGCGGGTTCATCGCCGCTCTCGACCAGAGCGGCGGCAGCACCCCCAAGGCGCTCGCCCTCTACGGGATCGAGAAGGACCGCTACTCCAACGACGACGAGATGTTCGACCTGGTCCACGCCATGCGGACCCGGATCGTCACCAGCCCGGCGTTCAGCGGGGAGCACATCCTCGGCGCGATCCTGTTCGAGCAGACGATGGGCCGCGAGTTCGACGGCCAGCCGGCTCCGGACTACCTGTGGGAGAAGAAGCACGTCGTCCCCTTCCTCAAGGTGGACAAGGGCCTCGCCGACGAGGTCGACGGCGTCAAGCTGATGAAGCCGATCCCGGGTCTGGACGACCTGCTGAAGCGGGCCGTGGATGCGCACATCTTCGGAACCAAGATGCGCTCGGTGATCGACTCGGCGAACCCGAAGGGGGTTGCCGCGATCGTCGCCCAGCAGTTCGAGCTCGGGCATCAGATCTCCAAGGCCGGCCTGGTGCCGATCCTGGAGCCCGAGGTCACCATCACGGCTCCGGACAAGAAGGAGGCCGAGGCCCTGCTGCTCGACGAGATCACCAAGCGGCTGGAGTCCGACCCGTTCCCCGGCCCGGTGATGTTCAAGCTGAGCATCCCGACCGTCGACGACTTCTACGCCCCGCTCATCGCCCACCCGGCGGTGCTGCGCGTGGTCGCGCTGTCCGGCGGTTACAGCCGCGACGAGGCCAACGAGCGCCTGGTGCACAACCACGGGTTGATCGCCAGCTTCTCCCGGGCGCTGTCCGAGGGACTGTCGGACGGCCAGAGCGACGAGCAGTTCAACTCCACGCTGGCCGCGTCGGTGGACGCCATTTACCAGGCCTCGCTCACCTGAGCGACGGCTCGCGATGACAGCTCCGCCCCGGTCCCGCGAATGGTCGCGCGAGGCCGGGGCGGAGTGCGTCGTCCGATGCCCATGCGGTGTTGTCGGAAACCGTAGTCGGACGCCCTCGCGCCGTGTCTCGGCTGACCGCTTTCCCGGTCGGGGGGCACGCGGGTATCCGGAAGAAACCCTGCTCCAGGGATGAGTTCTTGAGACCCGTCGCGGGGGTCGTGGGCTTCTTGCGTCGGTATGCTGGCGGCCATGGAGGTGACGCCGGCCGAGGCCGCCAAGATCATGGGGGTGACCCGCCAGTTCGTGGACCGCCTCTGCGAGGACGGCGTTCTCTCCTTCCGTCGGCTCCCTGGCAGTCGGCACCGTCGTATTCGTGTGCAGGACGTTCTGGACGCCGCAGCCGAGCGAGAGCAGATTCGTCGTGGGGCCGATGTGATCCGCGCCGGGATCGGCGACCAACCTCAGGATTGAGGTTGGTCGCAGGTGCCTATATGGCGCCACCAACGGTTTCGCGATGTGAAGCCGGTGGGAAGCCTCAGTTGCAGGGTAGAGTTTCGATATGGACGGTCGCATGAACCTGGCGGGCCGGGACCGGATTGATCTCGAGCGGTTGCGCGAAGTGTGTGAGCGTTACGGCGTCGCGTCGCTGGAGGTCTTCGGTTCTGTTGCGCGTGGTGAGGAGCGTCGTGACAGCGATATCGACCTGCTCTTCACGTTGAAACCTGGCAGACGGTTGGGCTTCGCTCTCTTCGATCTCGAGGATGAGCTGTCGTCCGTTCTCGGGCGTCCGGTCGATCTGGTGAGGCGCAGTTCGATCAACAAGTACATCCGGGACCAGGTTCTCGCAGACGCAAGGCCGTTATATGCGGCGTGATCTCCTCCTTGTCCGAGAGATGCGCGATGCCGCCACCGAGATTTGCTCTCTGATTCACGGTCTAGAAGCCAGTGACATCCAGGGCGATGCGATTCGCAGATCCGCTTTGCTGTGGCAGTTCACGGTGCTTGGTGAGGCGGCGAATCAGATTTCTGCCAGTGTTAAGGAATCGAATCCCCAGATCGCATGGCGAGCGGCTACGCGTATGCGTAATCGCATTGTCCATGGGTACTGGGATATTGATATCGAGACCTTGATAGCCACCGCCGCTGACGATCTGCCTCAGATGATTGTTCGGCTCGAGGATCTCATCGGGGCCGACTGATCACGGGCCGACGATCCAACCCCGATCGATGGCGATCCGGATCGCCTCGGCGCGTGTTCCGGCGGCCGTCTTGCCGATCGCGGCGCTCAGGTGATTGCGCACCGTCCCTTCCGACAGGTGGAGTCGCTTCGCGATGACCTGGATCGTCGCTCCGTCGGCACCGGTCGCCAGCACGTCCGCCTCGCGCGGGGTGAGCGGTGACTCCCCGAACAGCAGCGAGTCGGCGGCCAGCTGCGGGTCCACCACCCGCAACCCGGCGTGCACCCGTCGGACGGTTTCGGCGAGCTGGGCCGCGGGAGCGTCCTTGACGATGAACCCGTGCGCCCCGCAGTCCAGGGCGCGGCGCAGGAATCCGGGCCTCCCGAACGTCGTCACCACCAGGACTTTCACCCCCGGCAGCGCTTGCAGCAGCAGCGGGGTGGCCGCCAATCCGTCGAGCCCGGGCATGTCGACGTCCATCAGGACGACCTCGGGCCGGGTCCGCAGGGCCTCGGCGACCACCTCGTCGCCACGGCCTACCTGTCCCACCACGGTGATGTCGCCCTCCAGCTCGAGCAGCGCGGCCATCGCCCCGCGCACCATCGCCTGGTCGTCCGCCAGCAGCACCGTGATCATGATGGGATCACCCTCTCACGCCGGCTCAGGCCCGCACGGGCGGTCGAGTGTGTGGGGCTGGGTCTGCCACCACCCCGGCGGACCTGCTCACGACAAGCCGGAACCCGGGCCGCTCCGGCGTCCCGTCGGGTGCGGGGCCGGTGCGCACGACCGCTCCCGCCTCCGCGGCGCGCTGCCTCAGCCCGGTCAGACCGTTGCCTCCCGAGGAGTCGCTCGAGGACGCCGGGGCTCCGGTTCTCTGACCTTCCTCGATATCGCGCGCCGCGTCCCCGACCGTCGCAATCCCGCGCCCGTCGTCGGTCACCGTGATCGAGGTCGGTGACAGCTCCACCCGGCAGTGCTGGGCATCCGAGTGCCGGACGACATTCGTCACTCCCTCGCGCAGCGCCCAGGCGAAGAGCATCCGCAGATCTTCGGGGACGGCGTCGATCGCTCCCGGCAGCTCGTGACGGATTCCGGCGGCGTCAAGCATCTGATGGGCGCGGGCGATCTCGGCGGCCAGGGAGACCTCGCGGTAGTTGTTGACGGTGGCCCGCACCTCGGCCAGCGCGGACCGGGTGAGGGAGCGGACGTCGGTCAGCTCGGCCCGCGCCCGGTCGGGCTCGACGTCGATGAGCCGCTCGGCAAGCTCCGCCTTGACCGATATCGCGGTGAGCGAGTGCCCGAGCAGATCGTGCAGATCGCGGGCCATCTCATTGCGAGTGTCGGCGATCTTCAACTCCTGCTCGCGTCGGCGCAGCAGCTCGTTCTGGTGGCGTCTCTGCGCCGATATCCGTCCAGCCGCGGCGCCGGCACCGCCGGTGATCACAGCCAGCGCAAGTCCTTGCATATCGGAGAGCGGCGGCCAGATCCGGCCGGTGAAGTAGAAGAACAGGGCCGCCGGGATAGCGACCACGGCCGTAACCGTCCACGGGAAGGCGAAGGCGACCAGGAGCACCAGGTAGACGATCATCCCCACGCCCTGCGGCATCGCCCAGATGCACACCGCCGTGGAGATCACCAGGATCGCCAGCCACGGCCGGATCTGACGGGTGGGCACGTCCCCGGTGGTGCGCAGCCACCCGATCGAGATCCAGCTGCCGATCGTGCAGGCGCTCAGGCCGACCACCGAGGCGACCAGCCCCGTCCAGCCGCGCGGAGTGCCGAGGGCGACGGCTGTGCGCACGATGCTGGGCAGGACGATGAACCAGAAGAGGAGAAGGGCCAGTCCCCCGGCTGACCGCCGACCAGGTGGCAGGTGAAGGCGGTGCTCCCGCGGTCGCGGGGGCCGCGTCTCATCGCCGCTCACCGTCATCTCGTGCCGTCCCCCGCGATCGTGTCTGCCTGCGTCTCCGCCCAGGCCATTGTGCTCGTCCCCGATGCCCCGTTGAGGGCGGACGCGGTCACACCCGAGCGGTGTCGCGGCTCATCAACCAGGCCGCACCGCCGACGAAGATCGCCAGCCACACCACGATATTGATCAACTCTCCGACGCCGAAGCCGCCGGTCCCGAAGGGGACCAGGGCCAGCTGGTGAATCCCCCACATCGGCGCGAATCGGGCGATGTGGCCCAGCACGCTGGCCGGGTCGATGGGGATGAACATGCCGGAGAGGAAGGCCAGCATCACGACGGCCATGTTGATGAACTGCATCGCGTTGTCGGTGGGCAGCAGGTACCCCATGAACAGCCCGAAGGCGGCGAACAGGCCCGAACCGAGCCAGGCCAGTGCTGCTGCGGCGAGGGTGACGTCGAGCGGCTGGTCGAGCCCCTTGATCACTCCCGTGACGCACACCGCGATGATCGACAGGGCCCCGACGAACATCCCGATCATGGCTTTGACAAGCACGTATGCCATCGGGGACAGCGGGGTGAGACGGAGCTGGCGGCTCCATCCGGCCGACCTCTCGACCGACACGGCGGCTCCCGCACCGACCGTCGAGATGATCGCGCCATACAGGGCGATGCCGATCATGATCATGCCGGCCACCGTCCCGCGCCCGTAGGGGAGATGGCCGTACGAGCCGTTACCGACCAGCAGGAACAGCACGATCGGCAGCAGGATGGCGAGGACCATGGTGCGCCGGTTGCGTACCACGCGCAGCAGCTCGATCCGGATCAGGGTGGCGCTGAAGCCGCCGAACCGCGGGACCGATCGGGCTGCGGCGTCGATGAAGCCGACGGGAGGGGTAGTGGAGGAGGGAGAGCCGGTGAGGACGGATGAGCCGGAGACGCGGGTGGTGGTCATGCGAGCACTTCCTGGGTGGAGCGGGTGGAGCCTTCGGGGCGGGTCGGTGGGGATGAAATGGAGGACGAGGAGGAGGTCGTCGTAGAGGAGGAGGCGGAGGAGGTGAGGGCCACGAAGGCGTCCTCGAGTCCGCGGGAGGTGATGTCGAGGTCGGTCGCGACGCCCGCCTCCAGAAGCGCGAAGGCCACCGCGTCGGTGTCTTGCGCGACGACGGTGAGGGAATTGCCGAGCACCTCGAGACCGGTGACGCCGACTCCCGCCAGCAGACGCCGGACGGCGTCCCGATCGGTTTCCGGACGCAGGGTGGCGCGCAGCGTGCGCCCCGAGACCATGGCGCGGATCTGGGCGCTGGTGCCGTCGGCGACGATCCGGCCCTCGCGCATCAGGATGATCCGGTCGGCGAACTCGTCGGCCTCCTCCAGGTAGTGGGTGGCGAAGAGGACCGTGCGGCCGAGCTCGGCGTCGGCGTGGATGGCCTGCCAGAAACTGCGGCGGGCCTCGACGTCCATGCCGGTGGTCGGCTCGTCGAGGATCATCAGGGCGGGGTCGCAGACCAGCGCCATCGCGAACCGGAGCCGCTGCTTCTCGCCGCCGGAGCATTTGCGGACCTGGCGGGAGGCCAGACCGTCCAGCCCGGCCCGCTCGATCGCCTCGCTCACCGAGACGGAGTGGGTGAACAGGCTGGCGGTGATCTCGACGGTCTCCCGGACGCTGAGGTCGGGCAGCAGACCGCCGGTCTGCATCACCGCGGCGACCAGGCCGTGGGCCACCGCCTCGCGCGGCGCCATGCCGAACACGCGGACCGTTCCCGAGGTGGGGGCGGTCAGCCCCAGGATCGCGTCGATCGTCGTCGTCTTGCCGGCGCCGTTCGGGCCGAGCAGGGCGACCACCTCTCCGGGGGAGACGCGCAGGTCGATCCCGTCGACGGCGGTCACCGGCGCCCTGCGGCCGTCGGGTTTCCTGGGCCCGCCGGACCTTTGGCGTCCGCCGTGGCCTCCGCGTCCGCCGGGAAATGTCTTGTGCAGATCGTCCAGATGAATGGCCGGAAATGAACTCATGGCTCCACGGTGCCCGCCGTCAGGGCGGCGTCCATGGGGAGCATGTCACGATTTCCGGAGTGACATCTGTCATGGGGGCGCGGTCGCGGAGCAGTGGTTGCATCCACTAACTTAAGGCATTAAGTTGGTGGATGTGGATCTGGCGTATGAACTGCATGACCTCGTTCGCACCCTCGATCGGGAGGCGGAGCGAATTCTTCACCCGGAGGGGCTCAACTACCACCGGTACGTCGCCCTGGTGATTCTGTCCGAGCACTCGGGGATGACCGGGCGGCAGATCGCCCGGGCGCTCGGCGTCACCGAGGCAGCGGCGAGCGGCATCGTCCGTGCGCTGATGGCCGGCGGGCTCATCGAGAACACCGCCGGAACGGGCGCCGGCAATGTCCGCCATCTGCGGATCACGGCCGATGGTCTGACGCTGCTCGGCCGATGCACGGCCCTGCTCGGGACCTCACTCGACGAGAATGCGCGAGCCGTCGGGATCGACCCCGGGGAACTCGCTCGCACCATCCGGGCCTTGCACGACGAACTCCGCACCTGGCACCGAGGAACCGAGAGGCACGTATGACCGTCATCTCCGCCGGTATCGCGTTGGCACTGGGCCTCGCCCGCTTCGCGATGCTCATCGCCCTGCACCTGATGCGCAGCGACTACAACCCCGTTGAGCACGCCGTGAGCGACTACGCGGTCGGGAGGACGCGCGCGCTCAGCACCGTCATGACCTGGACGACGGCGGTGATGTGGGCGTTCCTCGCGATCGCGGTCGGCACCGGCTTCCCGGGCTGGAGGGATCGTGTCGGCCTCGTCGTCTGCCTGTCAGTGCTCGCCATGATCTTCGCCGTGCTTCCCCTGCTCCCCACAGATCTGGAGGGCGGGCCGGCCACCGTGATCGGCAGGCTCCACCTTCTCGCCGCCGTCGGCTGGTTCGCCCTGAGCTATGCCTGCATGGGCAACTTCGTCCGGCTGATGCGCGGCGGGGTGATCGGGTCGCTGCTGTCGATCCTGTCCTGGATCGCCCTCGTCGGCCTGATCGCCCTGGTGGCGGCCCTGATCATCCGGCCCCTTCGCCGCCGGGCCTTCGGCGTCTCTGAGCGGGTGTTCCTGGTGGCGACCGGCCTGTTCTACATCCTCGTCGCCCTGCAGATCGTCCGCATGTGATGTGCGAGCCTCCGCGAGACGCGTCCCGGTACACCCCAGGAGGCCGTTCGGCCCACGGACAACACCGCGCGTGCGACAAGCCCTGAAATCGAATTGTGCGGGGAAAGGCGGAAAGATAGGGGCCGTGCCAATGCCATCCGATCTCGAGATCGCCCGCGCCGCTCACCTGGATCCGATCGGGGAGGTGGCGGCCCGCGCCGGCATCGCCGAGGAGTACCTGGAGCTCTACGGACGAGACGTCGCCAAGGTCTCCCTGGACGCCATCAAGGCCACCGAGCACCGGCCTCGCGCCAAGTACATCGTGGTCACCGCGATCACCCCGACCCCGCTCGGCGAGGGCAAGACGACCACCGCCGTCGGCCTCGCCCAGGGGCTGGCGCACATCGGCAGGAACTCCATGCTGGCGCTGCGGCAGCCCTCGATGGGCCCCACCTTCGGCATCAAGGGCGGTGCGGCCGGCGCCGGATACTCGCAGGTGCTGCCGATGGAGAAGCTCAACCTGCACCTCACCGGCGACTTTCACGCCATAGGCGCCGCCCACAATCTGCTGGCGGCGATGATCGACAATCATCTCACCACGGAAACTCCCTCGACATCGAGCCCCACTCGATCTCCTGGCGTCGCGTCGTCGACATCAACGACCGGGCGCTGCGCAATGTCATCGTCGGGCTCGGCAGCCGGATCGACGGCGTCCCTCGGCAGAGCAGCTTCGACATCACCGCCGCCAGCGAGGTCGGCGTCATCCTCTCGCTGGCCACCTCTCTGCGCGATCTGCGCTCCCGGCTGGGGCGGATCGTGATCGGCTACAACCGCGCCGGGCAGCCGGTCACCGCCGAGGACCTGCACGCCGCCGGATCGATGGCCGTCATCCTCAAGGACGCCCTCAAGCCCAATCTCATGCAGACCACCGAGAACACCCCGGTGCTGGTGCACACTGGACCGTTCGGCAATATCGCCACCGGGAACTCCTCAGTGGTGGCCGACAAGGTCGGCATCGGATGCGCCGACTATCTGCTCACCGAGGCCGGATTCGGCTCCGACATGGGCGCCGAGCGGTTCTTCAACATCAAGTGCCGGGTCTCCGGACTGCACCCCGACGCGGCGGTGATGGTGGCCACCGTCCGCGCCCTCAAACTGCATTCCGGCCGCTACACGGTGACGCCGGGCAAGCCGCTGCCGCAGGGAATGCTGCTCGACAATCCCGATGACGTGTGGGCCGGGGCCCCGAATCTGCGCAAGCACGTCGAGATCGTGCGCAGTTTCGGGGTGACGCCGGTCGTCGCCCTCAACGTGTTTCCCAGCGATCATGCCGACGAGATCGACGCCGTCCGCCGGATCGCCGAGGAGTGCGGGGCGCACTTCGCCGCCTCCACCCATGTGGTGGACGGCGGGGCCGGGGCGGCCGAGCTCGCCCGGGTGGTGGTGGCCGCCTGCGAGGAGCCGACCCGATTCCGCTACACCTATCGGCTCGAGGCGCCGCTGGTCGCCAAGATCGAGGCGATCGCCACCGGGGTCTACGGCGCCTGACGGGATCGAGCTGTCCTCGGCCGCGGCGCGGGAGCTCGCCCATTTCGAGGAGCTCGGCTACGGCAAGTTCCCGATGGTGATGGCCAAGACCCACCTGTCGCTGTCCCACGACCCGAAGCTCAAGGGCGCCCCGACGGGCTGGAAGCTTCCGGTCCGCGAGGTGCGGGTGGCCGCCGGCGCGGGCTATGTCTACGCGATCTGCGGCGATATGCGCACCATGCCGGGGCTCGGGACGCATCCGGCGGCCGAGCGCATCGACATCGATGCCGATGGGAACACCATCGGGCTGTTCTGATCTGATGGGGATGAACATTTCACTCGCGTAAGGCCGGCCGAGCGCGGTCGATGCCGAAGGGGTCCCTTACGCGAGTGAAAAACTCACCTCATCTCTTCCGCCACGGACTCCGTGGCTTCGGGTCGCCGCCCCGGGCACGAGTGCTATGCCTACAGAACTGGATATCCGTATTACACTGGAACCAGCAGTACGAATGTCGGGAGGTGCGATGCGGGTCGTGGTCCATCCGCGGGTCCATGAGCGTCACTCCTCGATCACCGATGAGGATGCGGCGGCAGCGTTCGAGTCCACGATTCGGTCCCGTCTGAGGGCCAGAACCGATCCGCCGCAGTGGGTCGGGGTTGGCCTTGACGAGCAGGGCCGGCTGTTGCAGTTCATCGCGGTGGAGGAACCACCGAGGAGCTGGTTGATCTTTCATTGCATGCCCGCAACCAAGGGTGTGCTGGCTGAGCTGGGATTGGGGAGGTAGTGATGGCCGAGAAGACCTACACCGCGGCGGGCGGGACGACGTTCACCGATGACGACATCGAACGCTGGGCGGCTGCCGACGAGGCCGGGGTTCCGTGGGCTGGTGGGCACATCGGCCCGGTCGTCATGGGGCGGCCGATCACGGTGGGCGAGCGTGCCCGTCCCTTCACGCTGCGCCTGGATGCTCAACGGCGGGCGAAGTTGGATGCCGAGGCTGCCCATCGGCACATCACGGTTTCACAGCTTATGCGTGATCTCATCGATTCACTCTGACCTGGGATCAGCGGTCTGGTGGTGGAGCGCTGACGCTTTGTACGCCTGATGGGGTGAACATTTCACTCGCCGAAGGCCCGGTCGAGCGCCGGCTATGCCGATGCGATCGGTGGCACCCTGGCTTATTTGGGGATGTGCTGAGCGGAAATGTCCATTGCCTCGTGCAACAGGCGAACTACTTGCACAACTCCGCCAATCTTCCGGTAGATCATGAAATGGCGGGGGCTGGCGATGCGTCGCTCTGCTGGGCTGACCTCGTTGCGGCAGGTTCTCAGGTGCACCGTGCGCATGCCTTGTCCGAGGTCGTTGCGTTCGTGTGATCCGGGCAGTTCGGGGTCACGAGCGATGTGCGCGAGAGTTGCGAGGACGAGTGCGCGGTAACCGTCGCTGACAGACTCGCCGAAATGAGAAAATGACCACTCGAGGATGTCGTCAATGTCAGCCTCGGCCTCTACGCCGAGCTTCAGGCGGTATGTCACGCGCTTTTCGCTGCTGCGCGTTCAGTTGCCAATTGAGCACGCTCACGCAAGTAGTCATCAAGCTCGTCAACAGAGAGCTCAACTCCTTTTCCGGCATCGAGACTAGAGACGCCCTTATCCACTGCTGTGCGAAGAACGGCATAACGGGCTTCATCACGTTCATTGGTGGTTTCCAGCGTGGCGATGAGTTCATGGGCGACCTCGGCGCGCTCGGAGCGTGAGAGCGCTCGCGCGGCGTCCAGCACCTCAGTCAAGGATGAGTTCATGCAGTTAGTTTACGCTGGGAGGGCTGAGGTCAGCTGAGGTCTGCCAGGAGCGACTGACGAGGGGAACACCCCCTTACAGGGAGGCATTTTCGGTGTCGTCGTCCACCGTGATCGTCAGGTTCGCCATACAACCAGTGTGACACCGCACCCGTGCTGCACGGGCTGTCGCGGGGCTGTTCAGTAAGCGACATGTCCACTCTGCATCGGCATCATCAAAGCACCAACATACAAAAACTGTATACTGGTGCTTAGTGGAAGGGGTGATTGATGGTCACGGGTCCGATGAAATTGCTGCGGGCGGTCGAGGCGGCGCCGCTGCGGACCGTGCGGTATCAGGATGTCAGGCACATGGGTACCAACGTGTGGCGGGTGCTCGACGGTCTGGCCGACGATGGTCTGCTCACCCGGATCGCCCATGGGGTGTACACCGCTCCTCCGCCCGGTCGTGATGGGCGTGAGTGGAGGCCGGGGCTGGAGGCTGCCGGCCTGGCGATTGCGAGTGCTCGGCGGGGTGAGCGGCAGGCGGTTCTGATGGGTGTGGGGGCTGCCCGGTTCTGGGGTGCGATTCCGCGGGCGATCGGGGACACGGTTGTGGCGGTGCAGAAGGCCGGTCTGCACCCGGTGCGGACCGTGGTGGGGACGGTTCATTTCGCGACTCGGGGGTTGGACGCCATGGAGGCGGTGCTCGGTGAGACGGAGTTGGGGCCGGGTCTTGTCACGACGCCGGCGCAGACGTTGTTCGACCTGGTGATGAGGCCTGGTCAGGGGGGTGGGCCCGAGGTGGCGCGTGATGCTGTGGCTGCGATGGCGGGCCAGGTGGACGTGGCGGATTTTCGCGGTCTTGTTGCTGCTGCGCCTCGGGTCAATGCCGAGGTGCGGCGGGTGGCGCGCGAGATGGGAGATGCTCAATGAGTCGACCGGTTCCAAGAGCGCTCCGGAGGTGTGCTCTGGTGGTGTCGTGGGGCGGCCGCGGCTGATGGAGGGTGAACATTTCACTCGCCGAAGGCGCGGTGGAGCGCAGGCGATGCCGAGAAGGGGCACTTTGGCGAGTGGCGCGCACATCATGGACCGAGCAATGCCAGTGGGACGATGTGGATGCCGTCGGGTCTGGTGTAGGCGTGCTGGCCGGCGGTGATGACGACCAGTGAGGCGATGCGGTCGTCGCCGAGGCGCTCACGAAGCCACATGAGGTGGCGGACCTCTCGCGCCTCCACCGGAGTCTGGAGTTTGACCTCGGCAGCCACGATCCGGCCGTCGTCGCCTTCGACGATGAGGTCGATCTCGTGCTCGCCGCCCTGGGTGCGCAGATGCCGCACATCGGCCATCTGGGGTTGCGCGAACACGCGAATGCTCATGGCCACCAGGGATTCCCACAGCTGACCGATCACCGCGGCGTGGCGCTCAGCCTCCTTGTGGAGTCGGTCCGGAGTGAGTCTGAGCAGACGGGCGGCGAAGGCGGGGTCGGTCAGGAAGTGCTTGGGTGCTTGTCCGATGCGGCTCAGCGGTGATCCGGTGGGCAGCCAGGCTTCGAGGGGGTCGAGAAACCACAGCCGGGTCAGGAGTTCGCGGTAGCCGGCGGCGGTGGCGCGGGCCGGCTTGTCGGCCTCTCCCGGGGATGCGGCGTCCCGCAGTTTCTCGTAAGTTGCGGTGGTGGCGGTGGCCGCCGCGTATGCGGTCGCCCATTGCCGGATGAGGACGCTGTGGCGTCGGCCTGCTCCGACCGTATCGACCTCATGGTCGAACAGGCGTGCGAGATATCCATCCAGGAAGGCTTGTGTGGCGCGCCATCCGCCGGTCTGCGGTGCTCCGGGTAGGCCCGAGTGGCAGATCAGCTCGATGAGGTCGTCGAGTCCCAGGTCGGTGTCGCCGCCGACAGTTGTGGTTCCGGTGAGGAGGTCGGCGAGGCTGACTGTCGGGTCGGTGACGCCGCGCTCTGGCAGGGTCATCGGCCTCATGCGAAGCGGGATGATGCGCCCGGCGCCGGAGTGGATTCGGGCTACCGGGGTTGCCGAGCCGGTGAGAAGGAATGTTCCGGGGCCTGCTCCATCGTCGACTGCGTGTCGTACCAGGTCCCAGGACTGGGGCCATTCTGTCCATTCGTCGAGGAGGATGGGTGCGTCGCCGGTGACGGTGCGCTGGCTGTCGGCGCGCAGCAGCTCCCGGACGTCGGGGTCGTCGAGGTGCCGCACGGTTCGCGCCCGGGCGCGGGCTGTCGTGGTCTTGCCGACGCCTTTGATGCCTTCGAGCGAGAGGGCGGGGAGCGCGGACAGGAGTTCGTCGAGCTCTTGGTCCAGTACTCGGCGGCGGTAGGGGACAGCAGCCATACTCTGACTTTACAGTTTCGCAGCTGTAAACCTTACAGTTTCGCAGGCGAAGATCTTACAGTTTCGCAGGTGGGAGTTGGGGATCGTCATCGACGTCGGTGGTCTCCCTGACGCCGGGCCGCTCGTCCTCCCCATTCTGCGATTCCGCACGGACGACGCGCTGCCTCTGCTGTTCGACGACCGTGTACTCGCGGGTCGGGTGGAAGACGTCCATCACGGGCCCCAGCGCGGTCCCCGCCGATCCTCTCCGGATGCGGTAGTAGATCCAGCCTCGGCGCTCCATCCACCGAAGCAGCCGATCGAGGAGGAACAACCCCGCGGCGATGATCACGATCCACAGAACGAGTCTCATCTGCACTCCTTCGTCTCGAGTTGCCGTGGGGCGTATCTATCATCGCCCCATGGGAACCCGTGCATATGCTCTCGACGATCCGGACGCCGTGCTGAGGATCGTGAGGGAGACGCCGTGGGCCACCTTCGTCTCGGACCCCCCGGCGGTCTGCGGATGACTCAGTATCCGGTGCTGCTGGACCGCGACGGCGAGAGCTTCACGCTGTACAGCCACTTCTGCGGTCCCGACGTCGAGGAGTTCGAGATCGGCCGGCACGAGATGCTCGTCATCGTCCACGGTCCGAACGGCTACATCTCGCCCAGCTGGTATCCCGAGGGGCAGACCATCCCGACCTGGGACTTCGTCACGGTGCAGTTGCGCGGTGTGCCCGAGACCGTCTCCGACGAGGAGAACTTCGCTGTGCTCCAGCGGATGGTGGCGCAGTTCGAGGCTCCGGTCGAGAATCCGAGATCCCTCATCGCGGACCCGGAGACGGTCCGGACGGCGGCGCGCGGCACCACCGGAATCCGGATGGCGGTGTCCTCCTGGACGGCGAGGGCCAAGCTCAGCCAGAACAAGCCGCCGGCCGTGCGGCAGCGCATTCTGGAGGAGCTTCGTGGCAACGGCCCCTACGCGAATCCGCGGCTCGCTCGGGAGTTCGGGCAGGCGCTTTCCCAGGTCACCGGTCGGTGAGATTGTCCTCCGTCAGCGCCTGCAGCACGTCGGCGAGTGCGACGGCTCCGGCGTCTTCGGGAGATGCGTACTCGAGCGGCGAGGGGCTCGCCTCGACATACGCCCATTGGGCTGTGGTGGTGCGACATCGCCTCTTGCCGGTCTTTGATCGCCTTTGGGGGAAGTGTCACTGTTGCGGAATCCCCAAAGGATCGGGATGACGCCCCAAAGGAGCGCTGGCCAACAAGGAGGCGTGTGCCCTTCCATCGCGCGCCGACGGCCGATGACTGTGTCGCGGTGCGGTTGACGGCGGGCTTTGGAGCAAGCCGGTCCAGCGCGAGGAGGCAACTGGCCGTAGCCGTTTGGTCGAGCTCAGATGGGTTCAGTGGAGTCGTCCAAGTGTGAGACGAGGGAGGTGGTCCTTTGATGGCCTTTGGGGGAAGTGTCACTGTTGCGGAATCCCCAAAGGATCGGGGTGACGCCCCAAAGGAGCGCTGGCCAACAAGGATCCGCGCCGAGGCCTACGCGGATCCGCGGCTCGCTCGGGAGTTCGGTCGAGCCGCCAACCAGACCGAGGACTGATCGCGGCCACCCGCGGAACTCGCTGCGACCAGAGGCCTCATCGGTCTTCGAGTCGTTGGACTGCGGACGCCAGCGAGTACTCCTCGCGGTACAGCGAGGACTCTCCGTCCAACGCCAGCTCGGCGGCCATCTGCCCCCAGATTGGCGCGAACTTGAAACCGTTGCCGGAGAAGCCTGCGAGTGTCACGACGGCGCCGTCGGCGGACAGGTCGATCACCGGGATGTGGTCGGGGGTGAATCCGTCGTGGTGGAGCTGATGGTGCGTCGGCTCCGGATTGAGATCCGGCATCACCCGGACGGCCATCTTCCCGAGCCGGGTCAGCTCGTCGGGCTCCAGCATGTGGGGCAGCGTCTCCACCTCTGCATAGATGTCCTGAACAGTTGAGGTTGGGCACACCTTGACCGCGTAGCCGTCCAGGCTCGGTGCGCCGAAGACGTGGATCTCGCCGAGATCGTCGGTGGTGAGATCCCGCATGAACACCGGCAGGCGATCGGGGGTGAACAGTTCGTGATGCTGCGGGATGAACCAGGTCAGGGGCAGCGGACGGGCCTTGATGATCCGCCCGAGGGTGGGGTCGAGTCGGGCGGACCACGACCCGGCGGCCACCACCGCGTGCTGTGCACGGATGGCGCCCTCGGCCGTGTGCACCACCACCCCGCCTGGCACCGTGTCGATGTCGAGCACCGGGGTGTGGAAGCGCAGATCGGCGCCGTGCGCCTCCGCGCGCTCCAGGGCGGTGTAGACGGAGAGCTCGGGGCGCAGCCCGCCGCCGTCGGTGTCGAGGAAGCCGATGTCCCCGGGCTCGAGGTAGAACTGCGGATAGGCCTTCGCCAGCTCCTGCGTGGTGAACAGCCGGTGGTTCAGGCCGAACTCCTCGGCCGCCTCGAGGGTGGCGACCATCTCCGGGCGGTCCGGGGTGCCGATCGACAAGGCGCCGATCGGCAGCAGGAGCCGGCGTCCCGATTCCTCTTCGAGTTCGCCCCACTGCTTTCGGGCCTCGATGAGCGCCGGGATGTATCGTGCTCCCTCCTTAGCCGCGACGCGGAACAGCCGTGACTCGCCGGTGAAGGAGCCGTGCGGGTGAACCCGCCCGCGGGCCTCGATCCCGATAGTCCTCACACCTCGGCGGGCCAGCTGCCAGGCGGTCATGGATCCCATGGTGCCCAGGCCGATGATGACGACGTCCGTGCTCTCCTCGATCATGTCCACTCCTCTTCTCTCGTACCCGTACTTGCGCTGGCCTGCGGTCGGCTCGTCCTCCAGAGGGTGTGTTCTCGGCGGTCCATCGTCACCACCATGGGTTCACGCCATCAGTGGCGACAGCCGGTCCGTGGTGTCGGCGAGCAGGGTCTTCAGCTCCGAGACCCGGATCTCCCAGTTCACCGTGGACCCGCTCGCGGCCAGCCCGCCGATGAGCCTTCCTTGGTCGTCCCGAATGGGCAGGGCGAGACAGGCCCGGCCGTTGATCAGTTCGTTGATCTGCATCGCAAAGCCCTCGTCTCTGACCCGGTCGAGCTCCTCCTCGAGCTTTCCGGCGTCGGTCATGGTGGCATCGGTGACCGGTCGCAGGATGCGCCCTGGAAGCACCTTGCGCCAGTCCTCGATATCGGCCAGCATCACCTTTCCCAGCGCCACCGCCTGCGGGTATCTCAGGTACATGTCGATCGGCGCCGGCGGATTGTCCGGGTCGGCGTCGAGCATCTGGATCCGGTCACCCGGGTAGACGGCCAGATGCACCGAGCACCGGGTACGGTTGCGCGCCTGCGACAGCACCGCCTTGGCGGCCCGCGGCAGCATCGGCGCCTGCGCCCCGGTGAGATTGGCGACCCGGGCTCCCAGCGCAAACCCGGCGAGATCGGGCAACCGCACCAGGTACTCCTCTCCGACCAGCAGGTTGATGATGCGGTAGGCGGTGGCCGGGGCGAGTTCGAGTTCGTGGGCGAGATCCTTGGCGGTGACGCCGGGCCCCATTCGAGCCACTGTCTCCAGCACTCGCAGGGCCACCTGGACGGCCTTCGGTTGGCGGCCGTTGATATCTCCGTCCAACCGGCCGAGCCGCTGGGTCATCGTCGGCTTCCGGACTCGTGATCCACGACCTGTTGGCCCGCAGACGCGGACGCGGACGCGGTGATCGGCGGCAGCGGGCCCCACCACACGTCGGTGGTCGAGGGATGGTCGTAGTTGCCGAGCCGGTCTATCCGGTTCGGGGCACGGAACTTCATCACGCACCACCAGGCCAGTGCCAGGAGCACCCCGATCGCCAGTGTCACGGTGGGCAGTCGGACGCCGGCACGGAAGTTGAATGCGCAGTAGGTCACCAGGCCCGCCGCCAGGGCCAGGGCCGCCGTGAGAGCCGCCACCATCGGCCGGACGGTCACCTCCCCGATCCTGGGCAGAAAACCGAGAACAGCGGCGCAGACCAGCAGATATGCGACCAGATAGCCGGTCACCGAGGTCTCGATGAGCCTGTCCATCAGGGGTCGCGGCGCCACCCCGAGGGCCAGCATGATCGCCGGCGCCGCGCACAGCACGGGCATGATCGCCAGGGCGGCGCGCTGAGGGGTCTGACGCCGGGGATGCAGGAGGCTGAGAGAAGCGGGCAGGACGCCGTCCACCGACAGAGCGAGAAGCAGTCGCACCAGCGCCATCGACGATGCCGTCGCACAGGCGACGAAGGAGGCCGCGGCGGCGAGGTTCAGCACCGGGATGGCCGCCCGATAGCCCAGCGTCGTCATCATGTCGGAGACCGGCGTCGCCGATGGTGGGAGCCGCAGCCCGAGCAGTAAGGCCGACTCGAGGGTGGCGCCGACGATGAACACGGCTCCGACGCCGAGCACTGTTCGCGACAGCACCCGGGGCACCAGCCGCATTCTGCGTTGGGTCTCCGGCCCCAGAGCGGTTGAGCTCTCGAATCCGATGAAGGCCACCATCGCCAGCACCACGCCGGTTCCCCATGTGGTCAGCCCGCCGCCGGCTCCCCAGGCATCGCCCAGTGATCTGCCGACCTGCGGGTGGGCGCGACTGCCCCGGAACCATGCCACCACCAGTGCCGCCATCACAGTACTGATGGACAGCACCTCGATCACCAGCATGGTCACGGTGGCTCGGCGCACTCCGACTGCCAGAAGAGCGACGACCAGCACGGCGATCACCACCGCCAGGATCGCCTCGATCACGACGCTCGCGCCGTGGCGAGTGCTGGCCATCAGCGGCACGAAACTTTGCGACAGATACGAGGACGCTCCCACCAGGGAGGCCAGGCTGAGGAACAGGTAGCCGATGACCAGTGCTGCGGCGGTGATCAGCCCGATCGCTGGATGCAGGCCCTTCACCACGAACGTGTACAGCGATCCAGGAGCGGCCAGTCGCCGTGTGAACTGATTGATTGAGGACGCCACCAGCATGGTCACCAGGGTGGCGATCAGCATCGAGCTGCCCGGGGCTCCGCCGGCCGCCAGGATCAGGCTGGGGGCGGTCACCAGGCCGGCAGTCGGAGCGACGCTGGCGATCGACTGCGCGGCGACATCGAGAGCGCCCAGCCGGCCGTGACCGAGCCCATGTATTGGGTTGACACTGTCGAGCTTTCTCAGGGACCGACCTATGTTTCTCGCCACCTCTGAAAAGTTAGGTGACGTCTATTTCAGCCGTGTTTCTGAAAGATATCGAAACTTGACCAGCGAACGAGAGAGGGGGCGGCGGTCCTCTCAACTGGAGTTCGCAAGAGTGCACCACTGCGTAACGACAGGTGTCGAGTCTGATGGCAATGTGCTCCTTGTCCATCGATCATGAATCACACGGACGAGTTCTTCCCATCGAGTCCAATAAAACCCGACAGTCAAATCTGCGAAAAGGGAAAGAGAAATGGCAACTACGACACAGTCGCCGGCCGGGACGGAGCACGCCTCGCTGTCCGGCTCTCTCGGCGTCACAGCAATCGTGTTCATGGTGGTGGCCGCCGCCGCGCCACTGACCGTCATCGGAGGCGGAACGCCGGTGGGTCTGGCGTTGGGCAACGGCGTCGGGTTTCCGGCGAACTACATCCTCGCAGCCGTGATCCTCATTCTCTTCTCCGTCGGGATGTCGGCGATGAGCCGGAGAATCTCGAAGCCCGGAGCGTTCTTCACCTACATCGGAGCCGGCCTCAGCAGATCCCTCGGGGTCGGCGCGGCCTTCGTGGCCCTGGTCACCTACACCGCCGTTCAGCTCGCTGTCTACGGCTTCCTCGGCGAACAGCTTCACATCGCTGCCGCATCGGCTCATCTGCCGTCACCGCCGTGGTGGGTCTGGGCTTTCGCGGTCATCGTCTTCGTGGGCTGGCTCGGCTATCACAACATCGATCTGAGCACCAAGGTGCTGGGCGTCGCCCTGGTGGCCGAGATCCTCATCGTCCTCATTCTCGACGTCGTCGTTCTGGCCACCGGCGGGGCCCAGGGGATCAGCGGGGAGTCGTTCACCCCGCACGCCGCTCTGTCCGGTAGTCCCGGAGTCGGTCTGACATTCGCCATCGCCGGTTTCATCGGCTTCGAGGCGACTGCGATCTTCCGCGACGAGGCCCGTGACCCGGAGCGCACGGTGCCACGCGCCACATATGCCGCGATCATCCTGATCGGCGCCTTCTACGCCTTGTCGGCCTGGGTTCTGGTGCTGGCCGTCGGTCCCTCGAAGATCGTCGCAGCGGCTCAAGGGGATCCCTCGGGACTCATGGTGGCCACCACCAGCAGATACCTGGGCGGATTTGCCGCTGGGGCGGTGCAGGTCCTGATGCTCACCTCTGCATTCGCCTGCGTGCTGTCTTTCCATAACGTCCTCGCCCGCTACATGCACGCCATGGGTCAGACCAAGGTGCTGCCCGCCCCGCTCGCCGAGGTGCACAAGAGCTTCGGCTCCCCGGCCCGAGCCTCCATTGTCCAGACCATCACGGCGGTTGTGCTGGTCGGGGCTTCGGTTCTGATCGGACTGGATCCCATCGTCCAGGTGTTCAGCTGGTTCTCCGGCCTGGCGGTGCTCGGGGTTCTCGTGTTGATGACCTTCACCAGCATCGCCGTCATCGTCTACTTCCGGCATGATCACGCTGATCGACGGCTCTGGAACACGGTCATTGCACCCGCGCTGGGCGCCATCGGCCTGGTGGGGCTCACCCTGGTCGTCGCGGTGAACTTCCCGGTGCTCATCGGGGGCGATGTCGGTCTGGCCGTCGGGCTGGCTCTGGTCATCGTGCTGGCGCTGATCGTCGGGATCAGCGTGGCGCTATCCCTCAAGCGCAAGCACCCCGAGATCTACGAGAACGTCGTCGACGCTATCGCCAGCTGATCGCCATCTCATTCGACTCACCGTGAGGAGCACGCGTCAATGTCTGAAACCTCAATCTCTCTGCTGTACCTCTCCGAACCCGACGCCATCGCCGCCGGGGTCACCGACATGGGCCCCTGCGTGGACGCCATGGACGAAACGCTCCAACTCCTGAGTAAGGGCGACTACCGGATGTCGGGAAAAGACGGCAACTCGCACGGAGCGATGATGCTGTTCCCGGAGCAGTCGCCGTTCCCGGACATGCCGCTCGATGGTCCCGACCGGCGCTTCATGGGCATGCCGGCCTACCTCGGTGGAAGTTTCGATCACGCCGGCGTCAAGTGGTATGGATCAAATATCGAGAATCGCGAGAAAGGGATTCCTCGGTCGATTCATATGTTCATCCTCAATGACAAGGAGACTGGCGCGCCGGAGATGATCATGTCGGCGAACCTGCTGAGCGCCTACCGCACGGGCGCCGTGCCCGGGGTGGGTGCGAAGTACCTGGCCAGGCCGGATTCCGAGGTGGTCTCGATCATCGGGCCCGGGGTGATGGGCAAGACCGGCCTGGAGGCCTACGCGCAGGTCCTGCCGATCCGCAAGGCTCAGGTCTACGGCCGCCGCAAGGTCACCGCCGAGGCCTTCAAGCAGTGGGCGGCCGAGCGGCTGCCCGACATTGAGATCCAGGTCTGCGACACGCTGGAGGAGTCGGTGCGCGGCGCCGATGTCATCCATTCCGCGGTCTCCGGGCTGGTGCAGCTGTCGGCCTACCCGCACATTCCCACCGAGTGGATCAAGCCCGGCGCTTTCATCTGTTCGGTGGCGAACCTGATGCTGGACGACGAGTTGCTGCTGGACCCGAAGACTGGGTTGTTCATCGACAACGTCGCCATGTACTACGACTGGCAGACCGATTTCGGATACCCGGCCTACGAGAACGCGACCGGGATCATCGGCTGCCACTTCGTGGATCTGGTGCACGACGGGCTCCTCGAGGCCGACAAGATCACCGATATCGGTGAGGTTGGCCTCAGTGAGAAGCCCGGGCGGACCAGCGATGACCAGATCATCGTCTACAGCGTCGGCGGGATGCCCATTGAGGACGTCGCCTGGGCCACTGAGGTCTACCGCACCGCCAAGAAGAAGGGCATTGGCGTCGAGCTGCCGGTGTGGGACACCCCCGCTCTGGCCTGATAGACCCTGTCTGATTGGCTTGGTGCCAGCTGTCGCTGTTCGAGTGCTGGCAGTAACACAATTGACATTGAAACTGTTTCACTATTAGTGATGAAGCTCTGGGTATTGGACGCGAAGCAATTTCTGCGCTTTCCTGAATGAAGGCGGGATCCGATGTGACGCAGATTTGCTGAGACGTGCGGCATCAGGTCGCCGGGCCCGCCAACAGGAAAGCAGGAGAGAGAAATGAGCGATGTTGTTATCGTCGGCGCTGGAGTGATCGGAACCTCAACGGCCTATGCGCTGCTGCAACGGGGAGTCACTGACATCACCATCCTGGAGCGCAACACGGTGGCTGCGGGGGGCACCGGCAAGTCCGCCGGTATCGTGCGGTGCCACTACGGCGTCACCTCGGTGGCCGCGCTGGCCCTGGCCAGCCTCGAGTTCTTCGAGAACGCCAAGGAGATTCTTGGTGCCGATATCGGCTTCGAGCAGGTCGGCTACCTGGTCGGGGTCGGGGCGGAGAACCGCGAGCCCTTCACCGCCAGTGTGAAGCACCAGCAGTCTCTCGGCGTTCCGACGGAGTTCATCGATCATGACGCGGTCCGCGAGCTGTGGCCGACGGCGTACCTGGATGATTTCGACACGTTCTGCTGGGAGCCGCGGGGCGGGTACGGGGATGGTTATGCCACCGCTCAGGGGTTCGCCGCGTATCTGCGCGATCATGGCGTCACTATTCGTCAGGGTGCGGAGGTCGTTGAGGTTCTCACCGAGGGGACGAGGGCCACTGGTGTGAAGCTGGCCGACGGGGAGATCGTGCCCGCTGGGACCGTCATTTTGGCCGGGGGCCCCTGGGTGCCGGCTCTCACCACCCCGCTCGGCATCGACGTTCCCATCGACCCCATCCTCAATGAACAGGTCCTCATCAACCCGGGAATGAACTTGGGAGCGTCGCCGGTGTTCTCCGACCTGGTCTCCAGGCAGGACGTGCAGATGCGCAAGGGCGAACTGCTGTTCGGCTACAGCGATGCCTCCCGGCTCATCAAGTCGGTGTCCAACCTCGACGACTACCCGGGACACGCCTCCCATGAAGCCCTCGAGGCGGTGGCTGAGAAGGCGGTGCACCGCTTCCCAGGAATCGAGAACCCCCAGGTTGTCTCTACTTTCACGGGGGTCTTCGACAGCACCCCGGACCAGAACTACATCATCTCGGGCACCGACTATGACGGGTTGTTCCTGGAGACCGGGATGTCGGGGCACGGGTTCAAGACCTCTCCGGCGATCGGGAAGCTGGCCGCCGAGCTGATCCTCGACGGGGACACCACGATTCCCAATGTCACGGCCTCGGACTTCCGGCTGTCCCGGTTCGCCGAGGGCGACCTGCTCACCAGCCCCTTCCCGTACAAGGGAGCTTCTGGAATCCGCTGACTCGCAAGGCCAGTCCAATTTACTGAACCGTAATCGACCTGAAGGAGAGTTGCCCCGATGATGGTGGTCCTGGTGGTGGCAGTGGTCTACAGCGTGATCGGCGTCTGGCTGTTCGCGCGCGGGGCGGTGCGCCTGATCGTCCAGGTCCGCAAGGGCTCCCCCAGCCCGGGCCGGCTGTTGCCGGTCGGGCGGCGGATCGGAGCCACGATCACCGAGATCCTGTCCCACCGCCGCTTCACCACCAGACCCGTCGCCAAGGTGGCCCACTGGTGCGTGATGGTCTCCTTCGTGCTGCTGGTCCCGACTCTGGCCGCGGCCTACGCCCAGATCGTCGATGCTCACGCCGAGCTGCCGATCGTGGGCGGGTGGGCGCCCTGGCAGTGGGCGGTCGAACTGTTCTCCTGGGCCGGGCTGGCCGGGATCATCGCGCTGATCATCATCCGCCTCCGGTTCAGTGAGCACGATCCGGAGCCGGCTGCCGCGCAGGACTGGCGGTCGCGGTTCTACGGTTCCACCCGCTGGCAGGCCTGGTTCGTCGAG
The DNA here is from genome assembly GCA_022647765.1 of Acidipropionibacterium sp. Lineage (GTDB taxonomy): Bacteria > Actinomycetota > Actinomycetes > Propionibacteriales > Propionibacteriaceae > Acidipropionibacterium. Next base: position 179,485 of record JALCLH010000002.1, on the reverse strand, counting down.
GCGGTGATCGCCGCCGTGATCCTGTGTGTGCTGGCGATGACAGCCTGCCGCAATGCGTTGCTGCGTCAGGATCCTGCCACAGCGGCGGCCGGGTCGTGGGTTCATTTCCCCACCACCTATTGGCTGGGCAGCATGGTGATGTCTCAGCCGGGTCACGTGCTGGAGTTGAGCGTGGGCTGGTTCGCGTTCGCCAAGATCATGATCTCGATGACCTGGATGGGGGTGGTGGGGGCGGGGATCACGATGAGTGTGGCCTGGCACCGGTTCCTGTCGATCCTCAACGTGTACGCCCGCCGCGAGCTTGACGGCACCCCCGCTTTGGGTGCGGCTGCTCCGATGCTCGTCGACGGGAAGCCGTTCGATATCCGCCAGATCGACGACCTGGCCGCCGATGCGACCTTCGGGGTGAACACCATCACTGATTTCGGTTGGAAGGGGTTGCTGGACTTCGCCTCGTGCTCCGAATGCGGGCGCTGCCAGGACGTGTGCCCGGCATGGAACACCGGCAAACCGTTGTCCCCGAAGCTGTTCACCCTGGCTCTGCGCGACCACGCCGCCGCCACACTGGGGCCGGCCGCCTCCAAGACGCCGGCAACTGCTGTGAGTCCGCACAGTGATGATCTGCTCACCGCCCTGGCGCGGGCCGGGGCGGCCGGTTCGGACGACAGCGCCAACCGCGGAGGCCAGCTCATCGGGCCGGTCATCAATCCGGAGGTGCTGTGGGCCTGCACGACCTGCGGGGCCTGCACGGTCCAGTGCCCGGTCGACATTGAACACGTCGACCACATCCTCGATCTGCGGCGGGGCCAGGTGATGACCTCGGCACAGTTCCCCGAGGAGTTCGGGGGGATGTTCTCCAACCTGGAGCAGCGCGCCAACCCGTGGGGCCAGCCGGCCCGCAAGCGGCTGGACTGGACCCGGGGGCTGGATTTCACCGTCCCGGTGGTCGGCCGGGACGTCGCGGACCTCTCGCAGGTCGACTACCTGTTCTACGTGGGATGTGCGGGAGCCTTCGACGAGCGGGCCGGGAAGACGACCCGGGCGGTGGCCGAGCTGCTGCACACGGCCGGCGTGACGTTCGCCATCCTGGGCAAGGCTGAGTCGTGCTGTGGCGATCCTGCCCGCCGGGCGGGAAATGAGGCGACCTACCAGGAACTCGCGGTGGCCAACATCGAGCAGCTCCACCAGCTCGGTGCCGACAAGATTCTGGTGACCTGCCCGCACTGCCTCAACACCTTGTCGAATGAGTACGCCCAGCTCGGGGCGCATTTCAACCTGGTGCACCACACTCAGCTGCTGAATCGCCTGGTGCGCGAGCACCGCCTCGAGCTGGCACCGCCGGATCCCGGCGAGGCCGCTCCGATCACCTACCACGATCCGTGCTACCTGGGCCGTCACAACGGGGAGTACGAGGCTCCCCGCGAGCTTCTGGGAGCTGCCGTCGTCCCGGGGGGTGCGGATCTGCTCGAGATGGCGCACTCGGGCCCCACCAGCATGTGCTGTGGTGGGGGTGGGGGCCGGATGTGGACCGAGGAGAAGATCGGCACCCGGATCAACACCACCCGGATGGGCGAGGCCACCGCCACCGGGGCCACCACACTGGCCACCGGCTGCCCGTACTGCTCGATCATGCTGGGGGACGCCGCCAGCTCCGACGAGGCAGCGCCCGAGGTCCGCGATGTGGCCCTGATGGTGCTCGACTCCGTCCACAGGGCCCAGAACAAGCACTTGGCTGCAGCATCTGCAGCCACTCCGTCAACTGACACCGATTGAGGATTTTTTAATGCGCATCATCGTTGCCGTGAAGTACGTTCCCGATACTGCTGAGGAGATTGGTTTCGACGCCGATCACCGGCTGGTCCGAGACGCCGACTCCGGCCTATTGTCCGAACTCGACGAGTACGCCGTCGAGCAGGCCCTGCGCCTGCGCGACCAGCTCCCGGACTCGACCGTCACTGCGGTGGCGATCGGCCCCGACGACGCCACCGCCGCCCTGCGCAAGGCCCTGCAGATGGGCGCTGATGACGCGACCCTCATCGTCGACGACCAGGTCGCCGGCAGCGATGTGTTCGCCACCGCCGGCCTGCTCGCCGCCGCTGTACAGAGTTTCAGCGATGCGGGGGCGCTGGTGTGCGGGATGGCCTCCACCGATGCGGGCACCAGCGCGGTGCCGGTGTTGGTGGCCGCCCGTCTGGGCTGGGCCGGGCTGACCCATGCCAGCACCATCTCGGTGGCGGGCCAGGAGATCACGATCGGGCGCACCGACGAGACCGGGACCCGGACCGCGACCGCCGGCCTGCCCGTGGTGCTCAGCGTCACCGACCAGACCGATGAGCCTCGCTATCCCTCGTTCAAGGATGTTCTGGCGGCCAAGCGCAAGAAGATCGCCGAACTCGATGTGGACGACCTGGACGTCGACCCCGCAACCGTCGGGGCCGCAGCGGCCCGCGTTCAGGTGGGCGCCATCGCGCGGAACCCCGACCGGGTGGCCGGGCGCACCCTCACCGATACCGATGGCAGCACCGCAGGCGAGCTGGTGGCCTTCCTCGCCGAGACCGTCCACTGACCCCCCACGCGTTTATCTCTTATTCCAGGAGTTCTTCGATGGTTCAGATTCTTGTTCTTGTTCCCACGACCGACGGCGTCCCTGATTCCGGAGCCGGTGACCTGCTGACTCTGGCCCGCGGTCTCGGTGATGCGGCTGCCGTCCTGGTCGGCGGCGCCGATGCGGCTGCAGCGGCAACCGATGTTCTGGCTCAGTATGGTGCTGCCAGCATCGAGGTCGTCGACTGCCCGGCCGCGGCGACCACGTTGGCCACCGCCACTGCCGCGGCGGTGGCCGATGTGGCCACCCGCCTCGGCGCAGGGCTGGTCCTGGCGAGTGCCGGTGCCGATGGCAACGAGACTGCCGCCCTGATTGCCGACCGTCTGGGCGCGGCCCTGATCACCGACATCTCGGATGTGAGCGTCGAGGGGGACCACGTTCAGGCAACGAAGGTGGTGGGGTCGGGTCGGTACACGGTGACCGCGCGGGCCGCTACCCCGGTGGCGGTGTGCACCTTGGTCCCAGGATCAGTCACCGCGACCTCCGCCTCCACGTCCCCGGCGGTGGAGCACTCCAGCTTCGCCTACACGCCTGAGCATCCAGAAGCCACCGTCACCGAGTGGACTCCGGCGGCCTCGACCGGGCGTCCCAAGCTCACCGAGGCCGCAGTCGTGGTGGCCGGCGGGCGCGGCACCGAGGGTGATTTCACTCTGGTCGACCAGCTGGCCGACGCGCTGGGTGGTGCGGTGGGCGCGTCGCGGGTGGCGGTGGATGAGGGCTGGGTGCCGGCTGATCTTCAGGTCGGCCAGACCGGTAAGACCATCTCCCCGGATCTGTACATCGCTCTGGGGATCTCGGGGGCCATGCAGCACGTGGCGGGGATCCGTGCTGCGGGCCGGATCGTGGCGATCAACAGTGACCCCGACGCCCCGATCCATCAGCTGGCGGATCTGTCGATCGTCGGGGACTTCACCCAGATCGTCCCCAAGGCCCTCGAACAGTTGAAGAAGTAGGAACTTTTCCTCTGTAAGATCCAGGGGCCACGCTCTCTCCGGATTTATTCAAAATCACGAATAATACTGCACAAATGAGTATTAAACGCGGATCATGTCATGTCATCAATAGCCCAGATCTTAACAAGATGAAACTTCTCCGAAACGATTCTCGCCTAACTTATCAGGAGTCATCAGTTCGCTAGATCAACTTCTGAGGTGCCACATGAGACAACCACACAGGCTGCGCAACACCGGACGATCAATGATCATCGCCGGAATCGCGATCATTAGCGCGGCCTCACTGGCCGCGTGCGGAGGCAGTGGTTCCGGAAGTGCCGATGCCAGCGCTGGCAGCAGTGCCAGCGCTGGCGGCCAGATCAAGCAGGGGCTCAACGATTTTAACAGCGTGAAGCCATATCAGCCTGCGGTTGATCTCCTGCCTGCCGATGTGAAGAGTGCCGGTACACTGAAGGTCGTCATGAACGTGGGATCGGCTCCCACGAAGTTCTTCGACACAGATGGCCATACCGTCATCGGTCTCAATCCAGACGTGGCGCGACTCATCGGCCAGACTCTCGGGCTCAAGGTGGATATCTCCAACGTCCAGTTCGATGGGATTATTCCTGCACTCGAGGCCGGCCGCTTCGATTTCGCGGTAGCGAGCATGTCGTCCAGCCCTGATCGTGTCAAAGTCCTCGACATGATCGACTATGCACACTGGGGTAGCTCACTCGTCGTGCCAGCCCAGGGCGCCACCATGACCGGTGAAGGCGACATGTGCGGCAAGCAGATCGGCGTGCAGCAGGGTTCCTTCCAGCAGAACACAACGCTGCCGAAGGTCAACAAGAATCTCTGCCTCAGCAAGGGGAAGCCTGCCATCAAAGTGGTGACGCTCCCCAGCATGCCTGAGGCTTTGGTGCAGCTGAGTTCCAAGCGGCTGGACGGCGTGGTCGGTGATACGCCGAACATGTCGTACAGCATTCAGAAGCAGCCCGATCTGAAGATCGCTGGAACCGTCAACCAGGAGGACGAGGGGACGGTGACCATCGCGACGAAGGCGGGGAGCAAACTGACCCCGGCTCTCACCGCTGCGATGAAGCACATCATCACGCTGCCCGAGTACAAGGAGAGCTTCGCTACCTGGGGCCTCAAGGACAACACCATCAGCGAGGTTGTCGTACACACCGCTGCAAAGCCGTAGGCCACCGACCGAGGACCGATGCGAGCCCCGACACTGATCTCCAGTCGTGCTGCCGGGAATCGTCGAGAGAGGATTCTTATGACCGACATTCGCAAGCCTTACCGACCTAAGACACTGATCATAGGTTGGGTGATCGCTATTCCAGTGACACTCGCTCTCGTCGCGTTCATGGCGACGAACAAGCGGTTCCACTGGGATGTTGTGGGCCAATACATCACAGCACCTGCCATCCTCGGTGGCATCTGGCTGACGATCTGGCTCACTTTCGTCTCAATGGCGATCGGCATTGTGCTCGGTGTGCTGCTGGCCGTGGCGGTGCGATCGAAGTCTGGTCTCCTGTCCTGGCTCGCATCGGCCTATATCGGGTTCTTCCGCGGTAGCCCACTACTGGTGCAACTCATCTTCTGGTACAACCTGTCGGCACTCCTGCCCTCGTTGTCCATTGGAGGGATGCAGATCGACATCAATGCGATTATCACACCGATGACCGCTGCCATCCTTGGGCTGGGGCTCAACGAAGGCGCTTACATGGCCGAGATCGTCAGAGCTGGCCTGCTCAGCGTCGATCCCGGGCAGACGGAGGCCGCCGAAGCACTCGGCCTTCGTCCCGCACAGATCCTGCGCAAGGTCGTCCTTCCCCAGGCCATGCGAGCCATCATTCCGCCAACCGGGAATCAGTTGGTGGGAATGCTCAAGAACACCTCGCTGGTGAGCGTCCTCGGGGCGGCCGACCTGCTGCACTCCGCGCAGGTGATCTACTCGATGAACTTCCAGACCATTCCGCTGCTGATCGTGGCGACTATCTGGTACCTCGCGCTCACCACGGTGCTCACCGTCGCCCAGCACTACGTTGAGAAGTACTTCAGCCGAAGCCTCACGAACAGCAATTTCAACCGGAAGGTCGTCAAGCCGGCTGTCACGGATCAGGTTCCGACCCCATCCGTTCAGTTCGCTGGAGAGACCAGCAAGGAGAGTGCCGTATGACCGAGCTGATACGCCTGTCGCATATCGACAAGTCCTACGGGAAGATCCAGGTTCTCTTCGACGTGAACCTCACTGTGCACAAGGGCGAAGTGGTCTGTGTCATCGGCCCCTCCGGGTCCGGGAAGTCCACCATGCTGCGATGCATCAACAGCCTCGAGGAGATCGACTCCGGAGAGATCCTCGTCGACGGCGAGCTGATGGGCTACTCGAAGCAGGGGAACGTGTACACCCGTCTGCCCCCGAAGGTTCTGGCTGCCCAGCGGGAGAACATGGGAATGGTCTTCCAGCGTTTCAATCTCTTTCCCAACCTGGTTGCCGCTGAGAACATCGCTCTAGGTCCTGTCATGGTCCGGCGGAGGCTGAGGAAGGAGGTCATGGAAGAAGTGCAGACCCTCCTCGAGGACGTTGGGCTGGGCGGTTTCGGAGACCACTACCCGGCTCAGCTGTCGGGCGGTCAGCAGCAGCGGGTGGCAATCGCACGGTGCCTGGCGATGCATCCGGCCGCAATGCTCTTCGACGAGCCGACGAGTGCCCTCGATCCTGAGCGCGTCGGCGAAGTGCTGAGGGTGATGAAGGATCTCGCCCGCGAGGGGATGACGATGATCGTGGTCACCCACGAGATCTCCTTCGCCCGCGAGGTTGCCGACCGGGTGATCTTCATGGACGAGGGGCGGATCGTCGAGTCCGGTTCGCCCGAACAGATCATTGACGAGCCGCAGCAGGAGCGCACCCGGTCCTTCCTCTCGAAAGTGCTGTGACGATGTCCGCATATCCGAACGACGACGGCAACACCACTCCCCGGGTGGGCCTGGTCACCGGTGGGACCCGGGGGATCGGCCTGGCGGCCGCCCGGTGCCTGCTCCAGAACGGCTGGACTCTCTCGCTGGGCGTCCGCGACGCCTCCAGGGTGCCGGAGGATCTGCGTCCCGGCACCAAACCAGCGGTACAGGTGGAGCACTATGACGCCGACGATCCGGGCACTGCGGCGACCTGGCGGGCGGCGGTGCTGGAGCGGTTCGGGCGCATTGACGCCTTGGTGCACTGCGCCGGGATGAGCGGCGACGAGCCTTTTGCGAACGTCACCACCGAGCAGCTGGAACACACCTGGCGGATCAACACGCTGGCGCCGACGGTGCTCGCCCAGGCGGTGCTGCCCGATCTGCGGCGCAGCGGCTCCGGTCGGATCCTTCTTGTCGCATCGATGTCTGGCAAGCGGGTACGAAATGACCACATCGCATACACCGAGAGCAAATTCGCCGTGGTCGGGTTGGCGCACACCCTGCGCCAACAGGGCTGGGAGGACGGAGTGCGGGTCTGCGTGCTGTGCCCGAGCTTCGTAGACACTGACATGACTGCTTCTGTGACCAAGGTCAGCACCGCCGAGATGACCCGGCCGGAGACGATTGCCGAACTCATCCGCACGATGATCGAGCTGCCCAACACGGCGTCGGTGGCTGAGCTACTCGTCAACTGCCGCCTCGAGGACATGGTGTGAGCAGTCTTCCGGATCCGCCGCCCGCTGTACCCAGTGGCGCCGCGGTCACCGAGAACGTGCCTGCACCCGCTGGGGAGGACGACGCGCACACCCTCGTGGTCGTGACCCGCCTGAAGATCGACGAGCAGCTTCGCGAACTGACCTCGATCCTTGGCGGCCACTGGCAGGTGAGTGTCGCGCCGTCCATCCCGCAGGGCGATCCGCGGATCACCGAGCTGATCGTGCCGCCGGGTACTCGTCTGGACGGTTCCCAACTGCCTGCGCTGCCCGGGCTGCGGGCGGTGGCCACCACCTCGATCGGCACCGACCACCTCGATCTGGAGGCCCTCAGCCGGGCCGGCATCCCCGTCGTCACCGCCCAAGGGTTCAACAGCAGGGAGGTGGCCGATCACACCCTCGCCTGCATCCTCGCCGCAGTGCGCGACCTGGCGAACGGCGTCTCCTTGGTACGAGACGGGGGATGGGGGTCGTTGCAGACCCACCCCCGCCTCGTCTCATTGACCACTCTCGGCCTGATCGGCTTCGGCGGCATCGCCCGGCTGGTGGCCGCCGACGCCTTGGCGCTGGGCATGCGGGTCATGGTGTGCAACCGCTCTGCCCTGCCGGCAGCGACCCTGAAGGCCGGCATCGCACAGGTCGGCATTGGCACGCTGATGAGACAGGCGGACATCGTCTCGGTGCACGTCCCGCTCACTGACGGCACCCGCGGGATGATCGGGCGCCGTGAGCTCGAGGCGGCCCATGAGGGCATCGTCATCATCAACACCGCGCGCGCCGGGATCATTGACCAGGATGCCCTCGCCGACGCGCTGAACACCGGCAGGGTCTCACAGGCATGGCTCGATGTCCTGGCCACCGAACCCCCGGATCCGCAGGATCCCTTGATCGACTGCCGGAACGCCATCATCACACCGCACATGGCCTGGCTGTCGCCGCAGTCGTCCGTGAAGGGCTACCGGATGGTCGCTCAGCGGCTCGCACGTCTCGCCTCCGACACACCATGAGGAGCTTCCCATGCACATCAGTTCTCGCGCTGCGGCGCTGCGCTACTCCACCATCAGACAGATCTCCGAGAAGGCCAACACCTGTGGCCCTGATCTCGTGCGTCTCGACATTGGCGATCCGGACTATCCCGAGCCGACGCTGCTCAACCAGATCATGCCGGAGGTCGTCGCCAAAGGCAGCTTCTACGCACCCACGGCCGGTCTTCCGGAGCTGCGCCGGCGGCTCGCGCTGCGGCATTCGGAGGCCTTCTGCTGCGACGTCTCGCCAAGTTCCGTCGTCGTCACTGCAGGCGGTACCGGTGCACTCAACGCAGCCGAGGCGCTGTTCGTCGACGCCGGAGACTCCATCGCCATCCCGACTCCCGGGTATCCCAACTACCGGTCCCTCGGCCCGCTCCTCGGATTCCGGACTGTGACCTATGGCCTGGATCCCGCGCGGGACTGGCAACCGGACCTCAACGAGATCGAGCAGCTGTTCGCCACCGGAACGTGCGCCATCCTGCTCAACTCGCCGCACAACCCCGCCGGGTGCGTGCTTGATGCGAAGACCATTCTCGAGATCGCCGACCTCTGCCGCCGGTACGACACCTGGATCATCTCCGACGAGGTGTACGCCGCGATGCAGTTCACCGGAACACCGGTCAGTGCTTTCGCGCTGGCACCGGACCGGGTGATCAGCGCGCACTCCTTCTCCAAGGAGTTCTCGATGACCGGGTACCGGATCGGCTATGCGCTGGTCCCCGACGGCCTCGCTGAACGATTCCCCATGGTACTGATGGGCCTGATGGGGTCGCCCTCGTCGATCTCCCAGTGCGCCGCCCTCGGGCTGGTCAGCAACGAGGAGAGTTCCGGCGCACGCACCTTCTACCAGCAACGGCAGGCGCGAGTCAGCGAGCTGCTGGCCGAGGCCGGCATCGAGTCGTGGGAGCCGAAAGGCACCTTCTACCGCCTGATCCGGCTTCCCGAGCAGATCGGCGACTCCTTCGACTTCGCCCTAAGACTCATCGACCACGGAGTCGCCACCGTTCCGGGGGTCGCATTCGGCGAGATTCCCGGATTTGGGGAGCGATATCTGCGGCTCAGTCTCACGCAGAGCAACGAGAGGATTGAGGCGGGAATTCATCGCCTCGCCGACGCACTCTGATCGGGCGCTTCCCCAGGTCACCGGTCGGGATGCCGAACCGGAGACTGCGAGAACTGACGAAACGGTCGGCTCCGGAGGGGTGAGTGCCTCGGGACGGGGACAGTCTCGTCAGTTCTCGCTGCGCCAACGAGCGCCTCTTTGCTCTGCTGTGCTGTGCAGACGCCAGGCAGTTGCCGCTCACGCCAGGCCTGCACCGACGATGGCGATGCTTGCCGATTCGTGCGGCTCCGCCGGTGTGTTCATGGTTGTGCTCCTGTTCAGCGGATTCCGGAGGCTCCCTTGTACGGGAAGGGGCTGGTGAGCAGGTCCCCCTCGGCGAACCGGGACAGCCGGAAGTCCGAGGCCGTGACATTCGGAATCGTGGTATCCCCGTCGAGAATCAGCTCGGCGGCCAGACGCCCGATCGCGGGGGAGGTCTTGAACCCGTGCCCCGACATCCCGGTCTCCAGGAACAACCCGTCGTAGTCGGTGCCCGAGATGATGTAGTTCTCATCGGGCGTCCGGTCGAAGACCCCGGTGTAGGTGGTGGCAACCTCGGGGTTCTCGATCCCCGGGAAGCGGTGCACCGCCTTCTCAGCCACCAGCTCCAGCGCTTCATGGGAGGCGTGTCCCGGGTAGTCGTCGAGGTTGGACACCGACTTGATGAGCCGGGAGGCATCGCTGTTGCCGAACAGCAGCTCACCCTTGCGCATGTGCACGTACTGCATGGAGACCATGTCGGAGAAGACCGGCGGCGCGCCGAGGTCCATTCCGGGGTTGATAAGAACCTGCTCGATGAGGATCGGGTCGATGGGAACGTCGATGCCGAGCGGGGTGGTGAGAGCGGGCACCCAGGGGCCCCCGGCCAGAATGACGGTTCCGGCGGGCACCGTCTCCCCGTCGGCCAGCTTGACGCCGGTGGCCTTGGTTCCCTCGGTGAGGATCTCGGCCACCTCGGCGCCCTGGCGGACGGTGACGCCGTGGTCGCGCAGGTAGGCGGCGAAAGCCTGAGCGGTGGCATAGCCGTCGCCGTATCCGCCGCGGGGTTCCCAGCAGTATGCGGCGAAGTCGTCCAGGTTGGCGACCGGCCACAGTTCCTGGACGGCGTCGCGGTCGATGAACTCGGTCGGAACGCCGAGGGCCTGCTGGTGCTTGACGCTGGCGGTGAAGGGCTCGACGTTCTCCGGGCCGACGCCGACCACGTAGCCGACCTGCTCGAAGCCGATGTCGGCGCCGAGGATCTCCTTGGCGTTCTCCAGAAAGTCCAGGCTGGCCAGGGCCAGCGCGGCCACCGAGGTGACGCCGTAGTGGCATCGCACGATCGCGGAGGACTTCGCCGTGCCTCCGGAGGCCACGGTGTTGCGCTCCAGGATGGTGATGTCGGTGACTCCTCGTTGCAGTAGCGCATAGGCGGTCGAGACGCCGATCACTCCAGCGCCGACGATGACAATATCGCTCATTTCTCTCTCCTGCTTTCCTGTTGGCGGGCCCGGCGACCTGATGCCGCACGTCTCAGCGGATCTGCGTCGCATCGGATCCGGTCTTCATTCAGGAAAGCGCAGAAATTGCTTCGCGTCCAATACTCGGATCTTCATCACTGATAGTGAAACGGTTTCAATGTCAATTGTGTGACTGAAGTAACGAGAATAAATATCTCGAGCATGAGCATAAGGATGAGGTCTCTGAAGAGATCCGTACCGATCGGGTCAGGGTGCAGTTGATGGCGATGCCGGCCTGGACACCTCGCTCAGACATCGCAGGAAGGCGTCCACCAGAGCCTTCTGCCGCGGCCGGGCACGAGTTGCTGCCATCAGCCGGGGTGGTGGGCGATCCGGCGAGCGGGACCACAGCGACCGATGGCGGTACCAGCTCCCGGATTGATTCCGGGAGGATGGTCATCCCCACGCCTGCAGCGACGAACCCTAGAGCGGTCTCCTGGTGGACGACCTGCTCCACAGTGCGGATGTTTTGGGCGTGCTCGCCCAGGGCGAGGGTGACCCGGTCGACGAAACCGGGCATGAGATCTCTCGGATAGGTGATCAGGGGAACATCGGCGATCTCGTCCGCCGAGATCTCGGGCTTACTCGCCAACGGATGATCCTTGGGCAGGCACACGGCCAGGCGTTCCTCGTGGACGACGCGTGACACTAAATCTCTGCCGTGCGAACCGCCACTTGGGTCTCCGGGTGCCCCGGTACCGGGCATCTCGTCTCGGACGATGCCAAGGTCCAAGGTGCCGGCGAGCACTCGCTGGACCTGCTCTCCGGAGGTGAGCGGGATCTCGGTGAGCGTCACCCGAGGGTGCCGTTGTTTGAACAGTGGCGTGACCTTGGGCAGCAGGCTGTAACTCGCCGAGCTCACGAATCCGAGAGACAGCTCCGGTGGCTTGTTGCTGGCGAAGTCGTGCATCTCCTCGACGACTTGGTCCAGATCACCGAGGACTCGCTGCATCTCGTCCCGGAGGTATGTCCCGGCTGGGGTGAGTGCCACGTTACGGGTACTTCTGTCGAACAAGCGGACCCCGAGCTCGCGCTCGAGCTTGCTCACCTGCAGGCTGAGCGGGGGCTGTGACATGTGCAGCTTCTCGGCGGCACGGCCGAAGTGTAGTTCTTCGGCGACGGCCAAGAAGTATCGCAGCTGCCGGAGTTCCATGGGTGTAGACCCTAGCCGGGTCCGTGCGACGAATGTCACGGAATTGTTTCTTTGGTGTTACTTCACACTCGTGATCGGTAACATGATCGGAATTGAAACAGATCCGCTCTCAGCGCTCGCAGAAAACATATTGGACGTGGAATTGATTCTGCGCTTTCCTGAATGAGGGTCGTTCCGGATGTGAAAGCAGATCGCCCCGAAGATGACCTGAACCAGAAGTTCCTGGCTCCCGGCGACAGCCGACCGCCAGGGGAGCCACATCGCGAACGTGCAAGGAGCGGACATGACTGCAAGCACTACCGGAGGCCCGATCGCCAGGACGGACACCTCGGGCTTATCGACCTCGCCGAAGGGAACCAGCATCGACATGCTGTACCTGAGCGAGCCCGAGGTCATCGCTGCAGGTGTCAAGGACATGGCCAGATGTATGGAGGTCATGGAGGAGGTGATGATCCTCGTCGCGAAGGGCGACTATCGGATGGCGGGCAACAGTGCCAACTCCCACGGAGCTCAGGTGTCCTTCCCCGAGTCCAGCCCCTTCCCTGAAATGCCCACCAACGGCGCCGACCGTAGATTTATGGCCATGGCCGCCTACCTGGGCGGACGCTTCGACACAGCAGGGGTCAAGTGGTACGGGTCCAACGTCGACAATCGGGAGGATGGCCTGCCCCGTTCCATCCACCTGATCGTGCTCAATGACAAGCAGACCGGCGCGCCGTTCGCGATCATGTCGGGCAACCTGGAGAGCGCATACCGCACCGCAGCCGTCTCGGGGGCCGCCGCCAAGAAGCTCGCTCCGGTCAACGCGAAGACGCTGGGGGTCATCGGGCCCGGCGCGATGAACAAGACTGCCCTTCACGCGATGACGACCGCCCGCCCGTCCCTCGACTCCATCGTCATCAACGGACGGCGCCGGGTGACCTCCGAGACGTTCGCCGACTACGTCCGGGAGAACTACCCGCAGTTCACCACCATCGAGATCAGCGACACCACCGAGGGCGCGGTCCGCGACTGCGACATCGTCTCCGAGGTCGTGACCGGGCGCGTGGGATCGGAAAACTATCCCTACATCAACGGGGACTGGATCAAGCCGGGTGCGTTCCTGAGCTTGCCGGCGAACCTGAAGATGGACAAGGAGTACACGACCTCCGGCAAGGCCCGGCTGCTGGTGGACGCCCGGAAGATCTACGAGGCATGGGCCGAGGAGTACCCGGCACCCTCCCACGAGACAGCGTTCGGGATGATCGGCCTGTACTGGCAGGACCTGATCGACGCCGGCGAGCTGAATCCGAATATCGTCACCAATATCGGTGACGTTTTCGACGGCACTGCCCCGGGCCGGGACTTCGAGGATCAGCCCATTCTGTTCAGTGTCGGCGGTATGGGTGTCGAGGATGTGGCCTGGGCGAAGACGGTTTATGAGAATGCCGTGAAGATGGGCATCGGAACCAAGCTCAATTTGTGGGACAATCCGGATCTTGCATGAGTCCGGTGGGCCGAATGGCGCCCTAGAGAGAATATCGATAAATCCCGTCTAATCATCACCCCATTACGTTGCTCATATCGAAGGAGTAGAGATGGACATCGCGTCGCAATTGAACACCGGATGGATGCTCACTGCCACCGTTGCTGTCACGTTGATGTTACCCGGTCTCGCGCTGTACTACGGTGGACTGTCGCGCACCAAGAATATTCTCAACACCGTGATGATCATATTCTGTGGATTCGCCGTGGCGGCCGCGCTGTGGGTCCTTTTCGGGTACGGGCTCACCCTCGGAAACTCTGTCAGTGGCAAGGGGCTCATCGGAAATCCGTCGGGTCTGTGGGGCCTCCATTCGCTGGTCGGGCAGGAGACGCCGAAGGGCGCCGTTCCCGGAATCCTCATCGCGGCCTTCCAGCTGATCTTCGCGGGGCTCACCGTGGGAATCGTCGGAGGAGCCATCGAGGGGCGCATGAAGTTCTCGTCCTGGGTGGTGTTCGCCGGTCTCTGGGTGACGTTCGTGTACTTCCCGATCGCGCACTGGGTGTTCGCCTTCGACTCGCCCGATGGATCCACGATCGGCGGTTGGATCGCGAACCAGCTCGGTGCGCTCGACTTCGCCGGCGGCACTGCGGTACACATGAACGCGGGGGCTGCCGCCCTGGTGCTCGCGCTGTTCCTGGGCAAGCGCAGAGACTTTCCCCAGGTGGGCCGTCCCGGCAATCTTCCGATCTCGATCCTCGGCGGTGGATTGCTTCTTGTGGGGTGGTACGGCTTCAACGGCGGCTCGGCGGGAGGCATCAATGAGAGCGCTGGCGTGGCTGTCACCAACACATTGATCGCCGGATGCCTCGGATTGGCCGGATGGCTCATTCCGGAGAAGATTCGGCGCGGGTCGGCCACGTCCTTGGGTGCGATCTCTGGTCTGCTGGCAGGTCTGGTCGCCATCACACCGGCGGCGAACTCGGTCTCGGCGGTGGGTGCCATGATCATTGGCCTGATAGCTGGCGCAATTTCCTTCTGGGCTCAGGGGTTGAAGGAGAAGCTGGGATATGACGACGCCCTTGATGCGGTGTCGATTCACTTGTTCCCTGGCATTTTCGGGACACTGGCTATCGGCTTCCTGGCCGATCCGGCCACCCCGGCTGAGGCAGCGGGCCTGTTCTACGGCGGAGGTCTGGATGTTCTGTGGCGACAGGCCGTTGCGGTGGTATCGGTATTTGCCTACTGCTTCATCGTGACGGCGCTCATCGCCTGGGTACTCAAGAAGACGATGGGGCTGCGCGTTCCGGACTCTCAGGAGATCTCTGGTCTGGACACAACCGAGCATGCTGAGAGGGCATACTCGTTGGACGGCGTCTGATTCTGAGCACAAGACAGAGGCGTCTTCTTCCGCGGTTCGCCGCGGCCTCCACGCAGTCGTGTGTTCGTTATCGCCTGAAGCCTTCTTGACAATCACAGTTCGTATTATCGTGTTCTCGGACGAAGGAAACTGAAATGCAGCTCATCACAGCCATCTTGCAGCCCAGCGCTCTCGACCCTGTCAAGTCTGCACTGGCCGACGCGGGAATCACTGGAATGACCGTGTACGACGCCAAGGGCCATGGCGCCCAGTCAGGGACGGTGGAGGTTTACCGCTCTCAGAAGGTACATGTGGAGTTCCTGCCCAAGATCTGCATCGAGGTCGTCGTGACCGACGAGGCGGTGGATACGGTGATATCCGTCATCCGGGAAGCCGCCTACACCGGCCAGATCGGCAACGGAAAGATCTGGGCCAGCCCGGTTTCACGGATAGTCCGTGTGCGGACCGGGGAAACCGGCGAGGACGCGGTCTAACCGACCGGCCTGATGTGTGGGCTCAAAGAGCTCACCGAGAGAAGCAGAAGTGGCATGCGGCTTGAAGCTGGGGGGTGTTGAGGCCGGGGCGAGCGCCCCGGCCTCAAAGTGGTGCCGGGCGGTGCGGGCGAATTTTGCGTAGTTCAGCGATGATGGAGAGCGCGCGACGGGCTTCTGCGTCTGAAGGACGGCGAGGTTGCGCCGATACCCTCGCATGCTCAACCATCGCTCGGCCTGCACGACATCAAGTAACCTGTGTTCTGAAGGGAAGTGTGGTGTTTCGAGTACCCGCTACCCCATCGACCTAGGGGAACCGTCTTCTGTCCAGTCTCGGCTGGTTGGGCACCGCGGTGCTTTGTCCTGCACACGCTTACCAGAACACCGCGTAGGCGGACAGGCAGAGACTCAGATCGCGCTGGCTGAGCTGGTCTATCGATCTATCGGATACGGACCCGCGTCGGGATCAGCTGGAAGATGGGGGACAGGCGATGAACACCACCACAACTCCGTGGGAACAGGTCAGGGACGAGTCCCTCGCCGCCATGACAGAGGCCCAGCGGGCCGACTATGACGAGGCCGCGATTGAGGCCGAAGCTCGCCTGCAACTGGCAGAACTCGTCTACGACGCCCGCACCAACGCGGGACTGTCCCAAACTGAACTCGCCCGCCGGGCACACACCCGTCAGAGCGTCATCTCCGCCATCGAGAGCGGGGCGCAGGCCCCCGGTGGCGTCATGCTCGCTCGCATCGCCCACGCCCTCGGGGGCACCCTCGAAATCCAGATCGCCGCCTGATCTCCGTCCAGCACAACGAGGTCGCTCATCTGGCGGCGTCCTCCACGCCGCTGTGGGCGGGCAGCGAGGTGAGCAGCACTCCGGCGACGATGGTGAGTCCGCCGATGATCTGGGACGCCGTGATGGGTTCCCCGGTGATCAGGGCTCCGAGCGCGGTGAACAGGGTGATGAGGTTGAGGAAGACGCCGGCCCTTCCTGGTGGGATGACCGCGAGCGCGGTGTTCCACAGCACGTAGGACAGGCAGGAGGGAAACACGGCGATGAACAGCAGCGACGCCAGTGCCGGGCCGGTGCTGGGCAGAGTCACCCCCACGAAGGGTGCGGCGATGCCGAGGATGGCCACGACGAAGGCGACCTGGATGGTGGTCGCGGTGATCGGAGGAAGCTGCGGGCCTTTTCGCGCCGCGACCGTGTAAGCCGCCCAGGCGCTGATCGCCCCGAGCATGAACAGACTGCCGGGGTCGAATGCGGTGGCCAGGGCACTGAGATGTCCGTGGGTGAGAACGATGAACACCCCGATCAGGGCGATCGCGATCCCGGCTCCGCCGCGCCAGCCGATCCGCTCGCGCAGCACGACCAGCGCCACCAGGGCGATGAGTGCGGGGTTCGCCGCGTTGACCAGCGAGGCGGCGAACGCGGTCGAGACGCGCAGCGCCGCGTAGAGCAGGAGGCTGTAGACGAGCAGGCCGAGGACGCCCTGGATGAGCAGGAACCGCCAATGGCGCAGCACGGCCAGCCAGTCGGGATGCTCGATGATCTGGGCGACGACGGCGAGCGGGACGAGTCCGATCGCCCAGCGCAGCAGCACGATGCTGAACGGCGTCATGTCGGCCACCGCAACTTTGCCGAAGATGTAGTTGCCGGCCCAGAATGCCGCAGCGGCGATCAACGCCAGGATCGCCCGCGTGTGGCGGCTCATCCGCGGGCCTCAATGATCCGGTCGTACTTGGCGATCTTCTCTAGGTCGAGTTCGGAGTGGCGACGCGCTCCGCCGGGCGTGCGGCTCACTGGCGTCATTCGTTCTTCCGCTTCCATGGAGCATGACGCTAGAACTTGGAGTTCACTCCAAGTCAAGCCCAGGTGAGCCGACACCCGGACATGATCGGTGCTGTCAGGCTGCTCGACCAGTTCGCCGGGCGAGGGATTCGCGAGCCGCGTCGCGCAGGAATGCCGAGACCGTAGTGCCATGCTCGGTCACATAATCCATCAACTGCTTGTCCAGATCGGCAGGAAGCCGCGTTCGGCGCTCGGGTGACGGGCCCTGCCCAGCCACTCCTGTGCGGCCAGGGCGATCTGCTTGGCCTGGTCTCCCGCATCCTCTGGGGCCACGAGATCAGCATGATCCAGCGTGCCCATCCTGTCGGCGTCGATGTCATGGCTCATTGCCGCTGCATCTACGCCATACCTGTCCTTGGGCATGGTCTCTCCCCTCGATATTGAAGCGCAATACTACCGGGGATGCCTTATCTCAGGGAGAGACGTACATGGTTCCTATGACGCACTGTGCACTTGTGGCGGAACTCAGCTCCGCCAAGACTCGCTGCTGACGCCGTTTGGGGCCGGTATTAGCCCGCCACGATTACACAGAGCCACTTGGGGATCGGCGCGGACCCATAGGGGAGGTAAGAGCACGACCAGCGGCAGGTCGAGGCTCAGACGGTTGAGAGATGCTGTGAGGGGGAAGATGCCGGCTCATCGGCGGGCCTCGACGATCCGGTCGTACTTGGCGATCTTCTCCTCGACGGCGTCGATTGACTCCTCGATGCGATCGCGTCTGCGCTGCAGTTCGTCGCGGTGCGCGACAAGCAGTGCTCGCCTTCCGCTCGCTGTTTGCGGGCCCTGGCCGCGCAGGGCCGTCAACTGGCGGATGACATCGATGGGCACGCCCGCCTCCCGCAGCCAGTGCGCACATGCGATCTTCTCCAGGTCGAGCTCGGAGTAGCGACGCGCTCCGCCGGGCGTGCGACCCGCCAGCGTCATGATGCCTTTTCGTTCGTAGTAGCGCAGCGTGTCCGCCGGCACGTCCGTGAACGCCGCCGCCTGCCCGATCGGGTACCGCGGCTCCAGCCATTCGCCGGGCACGCCATCGGCCTCGCCCAGCAGCCGGGCCGGCGTCTTCCGCTCTTCCGCTTCCATGGATCATGACGCTAGAACTTGGAGTTCACTTTAAGTCAAGCCCAGGTGAGCTGACATCGGTCGAGGCTTGGACATGCGGGCACCGCTTGGCGGGCATGCAGCCGGAACAGGTCCTCCGATTCGCGAGCCCTGGTCTTCGAGGAAAGGCCATGATCCTGGCCCATCACACCCTTTGGGGTGTAGTCGACTCTGCCCGTCGCGCGTAAGAATGGGAGCCATTCATTGCATTCATTCCATCAAGGGAGGACATATGAGCGAGGGTGAGATTTCAGAGACTTCGAGAATGACGCCGAATGAGGGGGAGGACGGAATTCCCGGCACTGAAGAAGGCGTCCCCCCTGCTGAGGACACCCAGCATGTGACGCAGGGTCCGCCCCGCGACTACAGCGGTAAGACGCGAGAGAAGCAAGATCCGCCTGAGACTGGGCGCGACGGCTGACAGCCTGTCCGAGGCCGAGCAAGGACGCTCACACCCGGGCCATCAGGTCCCTGTTCCGGCCCGGGTTGACGCAGAATCGCGGGCGGGCCCGCCCGCCGAATCGGACAGTGATATCGCGAGGTGAGGACTACGCACATGACCAGTTCCGAGAAGATCGTCATCGTGGGCGGAGGATGCGCCGGCCTGTCAGCCGCCTACACCCTGCAAGAAGCCGGCCTCGACTATGTTCTGCTGGAGGCCGGCGACAGGGTCGGCGGGCGGGTCGGGAACCGGACGAACGGCGACTCCACCTGGGCCATCGGCGCGACCATGACCGAGCCGCAGTGGGAGACCACCGCCCAGTACCTGGACGAGTTCGGGCTCCTCGAGCAGGTCCGCAAGATTCGCACCCAGTGCTTCGGGATGTGGGACGGGCAGCAGACCCGGTACCTCACTCTGGGCCGGGGAATGCGCCCGGCCCAGCTGTGGCATTTCCTGCGAGGCGCGCTGCCGGCGTCGACCTATCTGCAGGCGATCCGTTTCGGAGCGACCGTTCTGCCCCATCTGGTGAAGGCCGGACCGGCCTCCAGGAAGTACGACCTCAGTTGGCTGACCCGACTTCAGGCGATCACCACCGCGGAGTTCGGTCGGCGGCACGGCGGCCCGGAGTTCACCGACCGGATTCTCGGGCCGTTCCTGGCGACGATGGTGCTCGGCCGCACCACCGACGTCAGCATCGCCCTGCCGCTGGCGACCCTTGCGCTGATGCGAGGCATGCGGACCCTGGAGGGCGGCATGGCGGTGATCACCGATGCTCTTCATGAACGGGTCCGCGGTCGCGTGCGGCTCTCGACCCCGGTGGAGGAGATCCTCGTGGAGGACGGCGCCGTGGTGGGGGTGCGCACTTCTGGAAGCGTCATCCCGACGCGCACCGTCATCTGCGCCACCGACGCCCAGGTGGCGCGGAGGATCATCCCGGCCCTTCCTGAGCGGATGGCCGACGACCTGTCTGTGTGCACCTACTCCTCCACCTACAACTACGTGTTCGGGCTCGATCGGCGCATTGTGCCCGACAACTTCGTCTCGTTGATGATTCCCGAGAGCGAGAACTCCGTGCTTCTCAGGGTCTTCGACGAGAACAGCGGGGCCTTTGGAAGCCGTGGGCCACGCGGGAGCGGTCTGATGCACGCTTTTACCGCCGGCTGGCACGACGACACCCTCATGGCCATGGATGAGGCGGATCGGCGGCGGGTCGTCATCACCGAAATGCAGCGGTTCTTCCCGGGGTTCCCCGACGAGCCTGCATTCACCGATGTGATTCGCTGGGACCGTGCGCTGTGCCAGCAGTCTCCGGCCCAGCTCGAGGCGATGACCGATTTGCGCGGTCATCTCAACGACGTGGCCGGGCTGCGTCTGGCGGGGGAGTATCTGTTCGTCAATTCCACCACCGAGGGAGCACTGCTCACCGGCCGCCGGGCCGCAGAACAGGTCATCGGTTGATTCAGAAGGAGACAGAACAATGGACTTTGGAATTACTGGAAGGACGGCGCTGGTCACCGGGGCCGACTCGGGTATCGGCTGGCAGACGGCCAGATCATTACTCGACGAGGGGGTGCGCGTCGTCATCACGGACCTCGAGGAGGAGCCCTTGCGCGCAGCCGCACTGCGGCTGGATGCCCCCTCCGACAAGTGCCTGTGGTTTCCCGCGGACATCACCAGCGTGGAGTCGTTGAAAGCGCTGAGACATTTCGTGGAGACATCATTGGGCGGCCTGGACATCCTGGTCCAGAGTGCCGGCATCACCGGAGCGCAAGGGCTGTTCCATGAGATTTCCGACCAGGGCTGGGTCGATACCATCACTGTGGATCTGCTTGGGCCGGTGCGCGTCCTTCAACAGTTCCTACCCGCATTGCGCAGCGGCGGTTGGGGACGCATCGTGCTGTTGGCTTCCGAGGACGCCGTGCAACCCTACGATGACGAACTGCCCTATTGCGCGGCCAAGGCCGGGATTCTGGCTCTTGCGAAGGGTCTTTCGCGCACCTATGCCCGTGAGGGCCTGCTCGTCAACACCGTCTCGCCGGCATTCATCCACACCCCGATGACCGACGCGATGATGGACAAGCGCGCCGATCAGCTCGGAGTGAGCCGCCAGGACGCCATCGAGTCCTTCCTCGACGAGGAGCGCCCCTACATGGAGCTCAAGCGGCGCGGGACGCCGGAGGAGGTCGCCGCCGTCATCACCTTCCTCTGCTCGGAGAGGGCCTCCTTCGTCAACGGCTCGAACTACCGCGTGGACTCCGGATCGGTCGCCACGATCTGAGGGAAGCAGCCGGCCCAGTTGAGAAGCTCCGGGCCGGGGCGACCGGGGGTGCGGAACTTGGCACCAGGGAATCCGTCCTCGGCGTTCTTCACCAAGCGTGCGATCACTTCTTCCGTGATCTCCACGCCGTCGATGGTGCCGTACAATCCGTTCACCGGCTTCGCGATTCTGCCGTTCATCTCATCCTCCTCGCTGTCAGGGCTTCGTGTACACCAGTATCAGGGTTCTTCCACCACTACCACGATGCAGGTTCGTAGCTCAGGGCCGTTGTCCTTTCCTGGTCTGCCGTCATTTGGTGGTGCTCACACCACCAAGTACTCAGCCGAGTACGCGCGTAGGTGCGCCCCCGTCTCTCCGCGCTGTCACGGCGCGTGTCGGTGGGTTCTGGAAGGCTTGAGACATGAGCCAGCCCACTGGGTCGAGTCGAGAGCCTGGTGGTGATCCCGCGCGCCGATCGCCTCATACGCCAACGCGACCTTGAAGTTGACGTACTGGGAGATCGGGTCGATCATCGATTCCGAAGTCCTCGGCGCAGGGCGGGCAGAGTACGGCGCACAGATTCTGGTGACACTGTCACAGGAATTGACTGGCCGCTTCGGGCGAGGCTTCGACGGGCCGAACCTGAACCGCATGGTCAAGTTCGCCAGGCTGTTCCCTGAGCGCGAGATTGTTGTGACACTGTCACACAAATTGAGCTGGTTACACCACCGCGTTGCTGGCAATTTGTAGCGACGATGCACGAGCGTTCTGTGCCGTGGGGCGCGCGATCCAGCGGCCGACGCCTAAGCTTTCCCCCATGGCCAGCCAACGCGCCGAGGACGCCCGCCGCCGGATCGAGCTCCAGGAGCAGGACCGGCGTCGCGAGGGTGCCGCCGCCCAGCAGCTCATCGACGAGTTCGTGGTGACCGCCCGGGAGCGGGGGCTCGTCACCGAACCTCTGCGCGCCCAGCTGCTGGACGGCCACACCGCCAAGACCGACCGTCGCGGCTGGTACCTCAACGCCAGTCGCAGCCTGGCGATCGGTGAGAACGGCGAGTACTTCCAGCTGGTGGTCCCCGGCGGATTCAAGGAGCGACTGCGCGGCGTCACGCTGGAGCCCTCGTTGCCCTCCCTGCACATCGGCCGTGGTGGCCGCGACGGCGAGACCGGCTACCTCAAGGAGTTCCTGTCCTGGAGGTTGGACGCCGGCTGACGCGAAGTCGCAGCCAGGGCGAGGCTCGGGCAGGGCAGGGTCCACGGGTCCGGGAGGTTCACGGACGCCGGCCGACGGCGTCGTCAGGCGGGAAGCTGCTTGGCCGAGTCCCGCCCGCCGCCGATCCGGCGTCGCCCACGAAGGGCACCCGGATAGCGGTGCGCGCCGAAGTACCAGGCGAGAATCAGCGCAGCCGCCAGGAAAAGGTAGGGGACCGCCCTGATCCCGGCCTGTGCGCGGTCCTTCACGATCACCACCTGCTCGGTCGGGTCCGAGGAGCGGTGGACCACCAGGGTCACCGGCTGCCCGATGGTGTAGGTCCGCGACATGCTGTACGGATTGCTGGTCACCGTGTCGGTGACGCCGTCCAGGGTGTAGGAGATGGTGGCGATCCGGTGCGCCGATGTCGGAACGGTGCCGCGGAAGGGCCCCGACCCGCTGCTGGAGGCATGACCGATGGCGACCACCTTTCCCTCGATGGTCTGGCCGTGCTGGAGGAAGGTGCTGGTGCGCTGCGCCAGTGCGAAGAAGAGGCAGGTCACCACAAGCAGGTAGAACACAGCGGACACTGCCAGGATCTTGCGCCAACCCTTCTTCATAGCGGCCAGCCTACGGCACCAGCTGATAGCGCACACCGTCGCATTTCGGAACCTCCATAGGGTAAAAGGGGCGCATGACGACTGTTCTGCACAATGCGACCCTCATCAATGGCACCGGCAGCGACCCGGTGCCCGACGCCGTCGTCGTGATCGATGGCGGCAAGATCACCTATGCGGGCGCCGCTTCCGGCGCCCCGCAGGCCGACAATTCGGCGACGAGGGTCGACCTCGGTGGGAACACCGTGACCCCCGGCTTCTTCGACTGCCACGTCCACCTGTCGCTTCCCGGGCCGAAGGGTGGCTCTCCGGTCAAGGCGGCGATGGTCAAGCCCTCCTTCGCGCTGCTCCAGGTGCTCCCGCGCCTGAAAGCCACCCTGGAGGCCGGCATCACGACGGTGCGCGACCTGATGGGCATCGACACGGGCGTTCGAGACGCCGTCGCCTACGGACTCGTTCCCGGCCCGCGCCTGCTCGTCGCGGGGAAGATGCTCAGCCAGACGGGCGGTCACGCCGACTTCCACCTCAAGTCGGGCATCGACGGCACATCGCTGGTCAGCGGGGTGATCGTCGACACCGTCGACGATGCGCGCCGCGAAGTGCGCAAGCTGCTGCGCAGCGGCGTCGACGTCGTCAAGGTCGCGTCGTCGGGCGGCGTCACCTCGCCCAACGACGACCCCGACTTTCTCGGCGCACGCACCGAGATCGTCTCCGCGCTCGTCGAAGAGGCGAACAACTACGGCGGCCGGAAGGTCGCCGCACACGCGATCGGATTCCTGGGAATCCAGGCCGCTGTCGAGGGTGGCGCGCACAGCATCGAGCACGGCTACGCGCTGACCGACGAGCTGCGCCAGGAGATGGTCGAGCGCGGCCAGTTCCTGGTGCCGACCCTGGTCGAGACGCTGCATCCCGACACCGCAACCCCGCAGGCGATCGCCAAGAGCACGAAATGGCATGCGCTCGCCCAGGAGTCGATCCGGGCGAGTGTCGAGGCCGGCGTCAAGGTCGCGGTCGGCACCGATGCGGGCCTGGTGCCCGACCATGGCGACACCCTCGGTGAGCTCAGGGTGCCTGGTCAAGTTCGGCGGTATGACGCCGCTCCAGGCGATCGTCGCGGGCACGAGGACATCGGCGGAACTGTGCGGTGTCGACGACGTCCTCGGCACTCTCGAGGCCGGGAAGATCGCCGATGTCGTCGTCGCCAGGGGAAATCCGCTCGACGACATCGACTCCCTCGCCGACCACGACAACATCCTGCTCGTGCTCAAGGAGGGGAAGGTCGCGAGCAACCGCGGCGAATTCGCCCTCTGAGCCTCTTTGTGTGTCTGCGTGGACGTCACAGCCGAGCCGGCAGCCGAATGGGAGTTCTTCGCGCTGCGGCCCTTCCCTGGCTGGCGTCATCCCAGATACTCGCGCAACTGCTCGGCGTGACGTCTCATCGTCCGGGTCGCCCGGCTGCATCGCGCCCGGACCGCGGTCGGGCTGATCCGGTGCCTGGCGGCCGCGTCGTCGCTGCTCATCTCCAGAAGATAGACGCTGGCCAGCACCGGCAGCTGGGACCTGGCCAGGATGCCCAGGGCCAGGGCCGCCGAGAAGAGCTCGACGGCCCGGCTGCCGTATGTGATGCCGTCCATGACTCGTGTTGCTTCCCGGGCCTCGATCTCCGGGAGCTGCTGCAGGATCTCGCGCTGCTGCAGACGCCGGCGGGGCTGACTGACGGCGTGCAGCGCATCCAGGCCGACGCTGGTCGGAACCGTGGTGGACGGTCCGGGCGTGAGGGTCCGGATTCTGATCCAGGCCTCGGCGAGGTAGTCGTCCAGACTGGCGTGCGGGTCCCTGGCGGCCATGCGCACCAGCATCGGGAACACCACCTGGAGCAGCGCCTGCCCCTGCTAGTTCGGCAACGTGGCCCTCGCCCTCCCCGTCACCCTCTCCCTGGGCCGCGCAGATGCAGGCGTGGGCCACCGTCTGGTCGGCCCGGATCGCCGCCGGCAACTGATCGGGTTGCATTCCGGGAGGCACCGGCAGCCGGGTGAGCGCCTCCATCGCCCAGGGCTGGTCGAGGGTGCTCTGCCACTGAGAGCGCAATCGGCGCCCGGTCGAGCCGGAGCGCGTCGCCGGTCCCGGTGAATGACGCGCAGGAACTGGCGGGATGGGAGCAGTGGTGAGCACAGTCATGACGACACCTCCGTGACGGGTTCCTTCTCGAGGAACAGACCATCAAGGAGGTGTTGTCAGATGTGTTGTCACAGGGACTGCGGGTGTCTCCCGTTGCGGACAGGTGTTGTCAGGAGCTCTATTCTCGGCCCCGGTCATCAGGAACCGTGGTCCCGATCACTCCCGATACGCCGTGAATGTGCGTCGGCGGTGCAGGAATACGGGCGTGTCGGGAGCGATCGGTTCACGTTGGCCGGGCGCGGAGCGGCGGGGGAAGTGGGGAGAGAAGCGTCGGCGGGAGCGGGGTGAGGGGCGCCGGTCCGGCGAGCGTCGGCCCGGCGAGAGGCGGCCGGGGACATCGACCTGGGCCAGAGACCGCAGACCACGAGCCACGCCACGGCCAGCAGCACGAACTCCGATCCGGTGATCTTCATCGCGATGGTCCAATGGCGTTCGACATCGCCGGTCGAGGGGTACCACAGATGCACGGCGCCGATCGTCGCGATCACGGCGGTGAGGAGGAACATTGCTCTGGCGGATCGATGGCCGCCCCACGCCCACGACGCCCCGCACACCAGCAGCACCGGCAGCAGCCACACCCAGTGGTGGGCCCAGGACACCGGTGAGATCAGGAGCCCCAGCAGGGCGTTCGTGCACATCGCCGCGGCGAATGCGCCGACCCGCAGCTGGCGGACCATCGCCCAGATCGCCAGAACCGCCGTCGCGATGATCAGTGCCACCCAGATCTCGCTCTGCATCGGTTCGTCGACGAACCGGGCGAGCGCTCCCCGCCAGGACTGGTTCGCCGAGTACATCAGGCCTCCGACCCGGCTCGGGTCGAGCATCGCATGGGTCCAGAACTCCAGCGAGTCTCTGGGCAGCACGAGCGCCGCCAACGCGGTGAACGAGAACGCCGAGACGACGCAGGTGCGGGCCGGCCCGGCCTGGCGGCGCAGCAGGAAGTACAGGCCGAAGACGGCCGGGGTGAGCTTGATCGCCGCCGCCAGGCCGACGAGGGTGCCGCGCGGCCACGGGGTCCTCGGCAGCAGGAGGTCGGCCACCACGAGGGCCATCAGCAGCGCGTTGATCTGCCCGAAGAGCATGGTCGAGGTCACCGGCCACAACCAGACCGCCACCGGCAGGCTCGCCAGGGCGGCCCACCAGGCCGCGTTCGGTGGCAGCCGACGGCCCGCCTCCGAGGCCAGCGCGCCGATGACCACGGCGACGGTCACCGCGATGGCGGCGAGGCTGAGCAGGATGAACAGGACGCCGCCCACACGCATCGGGAGGGCGCTGAACGGGGTGAACAGCAGTGCCGCCAGCGGCGGGTAGGTGAACGGAAGATGGGTGCCTCCCACTGAGAAGGCGCCCCGGTAAAGAGGTATCCCGTTCAGCACGGCCCGTCCGCCGGTCCGGTAGACGTCGAAATCGAGGTGGTAGCCCAGCACGACGACCACGATGAACACCGCTGCCGAGATGGTCGCCCCCGCCCCGAGGAGCACCCCTGCCCAGCGCGGGAGGCGGGCCGGGCGGACAGGCTCGCGGCGCGTCCAGGAGGTTGCGTGCGTCTCAGGTCGCGCCGGTGTCGACAGCAGAGGGTTCATGCTGCGTCACTCTATAGGTTCTCGGTATGTATATATCCGATATCGAGAAAGTGGCAGCACGCCGCTGGGGCGACAGTTGAGGTGGAGATCACTCCCGCCTCGCCGTGATCCAGCCCGGCCAGGGCGGCGGGACGGCGAGGCGGGAGTGAAATCCACCCTGAAACCGGGGGTCGGCCGGGCGCACCCCAGTCGGCCCGCCCGGGCTCACCCCCGCCAGCCCACCCCGCCCAGCTCCTACTCCTCGGCCAGGGCCTCGGTCGGGGTGGCCTTGGCGGCCCGGCGTCCCGGAACGATCGAGGCCAGCGAGGCGGCCACGAAGCAGATCAGGACCAGCCCGATCGTGGTCGGCCAGTCCACCGCGAACTTCACGTCCATCGGTATCCCCGACATCTTGAACACCGATTTGATCCCCAGCCAGGCGAAGAAGCCACCGGCGATCACACCGACGATCACCCCGGCCATCACCATCTGGATCGCCTCGTAGAACAGCATCAGGCGCAACGATCCGCGCTGCATCCCCATCGCCCGCAGCAGGGCGGACTCGCGGCGTCTCTCCAGCACCGACAGTCCCAGGGTGTTGGCCACGCCGATCAGAGCGATCACCACAGCCACCCCGAACAGGGTCGTCATCACGATCAGCAGCACCTTGAGGATCTGCTCGATGATGGCCGCGTAGAGCGCCCCGCCGCCGATCTGGACCTCGGGGTGCTGCTGTTGCATGGAGGTGAGCGAGGAGAGGGTCTCGGCCATGTCGGTGCGGTCGGTCATCGACGCCCAGATCGCGGCCGTCTTCGGCGACGACGTCAACCTCGTCAGATCGCTCGCCGAGACCATCGCCACACTGGGGTCGTCGAGCGCCCTGGACACCTGCACGGTGAGGTTGACCGTGCCGCGATCCCCCTTGACGTCGACATGGTCGCCGGTCTTGAACCCGGCGTTGATGTTCATCAGGATCCGGCCGGGCTGCAGCTGCGCCGCGGTGGCCGGGGTCACCGGCTCCAGCTGGGACGGATCGGCGCCCAGCACCAGGGTCTGGTCGGGGGAGTCGCTGATCTTCATCGGCGCCCCCGACAGCGACGCCTTGGCCTTCAGATTGGGCAGTTTCGCGAAGTCGGAGACGACCGAGTCGGGCAGCTCAACCGAGCCGGCGGGCTTCGGCTGCCCGGTGTTGACGTCGTAAGTGACGGCCGGCGCGGTGGCGCTGAGATCCACCGGGTACTCCTCGCTGATGCGATCCATCACCGTCTGGCGAGTGGTCGCGGTGCCGACCTGAAGGGTCACGATGATCCCGACGGCCAGCATCAGGACGCCGGTCGTCAGGGCGGTGCGGACCGGGTTGCGGACGGCGTTGGCGGTCGACAGCCGGGCGGTCGCGCCGAGCGGCCTCAGCAGCACACCCAGCCCCCGGATCACCCAGGGCACGTAGACCGGCGTCGAGATGAGGATTCCGATGCCCAGCAGGGCGGTGGAGCCCACCGCCCAGGCGACATTCCACTTCCCGGCGCGAAGCGCCTCCCAGGCCAGCAGGGCGCCGCCGGCCAGCAGCACCAGGCTGATCACGACCAGGACGACGGAGGTGCGCTTGGCCTCCACGGTCGAGGCGGGTCTCAGCGCCTCCAGCGGGGCGACCCGGGTGGCCCTCAGAGTCGGGATGAAGGCGGCCAGCACGGTGGCCACCACCCCGATCCCGAACTCGATCAGCAGATCCTTCCAGGGCAGCACCAGGCCGAACGACAGAGCACCGGTGTACGCGGCCCCGGCCAGGGCTATCAGCAGCCCCAGGCCGATTCCGAGCACGGACCCGATGGCGCCGATGATCACCGATTCGACGAAGAACTGCCCCCGCACCTGGCCGCCCGAGGCGCCGACGGCGCGCATCAGGCCGATCTGGCGGCGTCTCTGGGCCAGCAGGATGAGGAAGGTGGTGAAGATGATGATCATGCCGACCATCAGCGCCACCCCGGCGAAGACCAGCAGCATGTACTTGAAGACGTCGAAGTTGCCGGTCAGCGTATTGACCGCCCTGGTCCGGTAGGCCTCGGCGGTGTCCACCTGGAGGTTCCCCGGATCGGTGCCGGCCTTGGGCATGTTCGGCAGCTTGGAGACGGCGCTGCGAACGGCGTCGGCCACCTGCGAGGGATCGGCGCCGGAGTCGGTGGCGATCAGCCAGACGGTCGGCGCGATGCCGGCGTCGCGCAGCAGCGAGGGGGCGACGTATGCGGTCTCCTGGAACAGCGAACGGGGGTCGTCGGTGACTCCGGTGACGGTCAGCTCGGTGTCGCCGCTGGTCACCGTGCCGCCGGCCGAGACGCCGAGCTTGCCGGCGGCCTCCTTGGAGACGGCGATCTGGGTGGGCGAGGAGGGCCAGGATCCCGAGTCCAGGCCGGCCCAGCGGAAGCGCTCGGAGGGAATCCCGTAGAAGGTCGCCTGGACCGCCTTGTCGCCCTTCTGGACGACCTCGCTGGCCTGGTAGGCGGGCTCGACGGCCGCCACTCCGGAGACCGACTTGATGGCACTGGTCACCGCCGGGGCGGAGACGTTCTCGGAGTTGTAGCCGATGTCGACGACGACGTCGGCGCGCGAGGTGACCAGCGACTGCTGCTCACCGATGGCGTTGGACTGGGTGCGGATGAACACCGAGACGCCGACCATGAAGCCGATCGAGATGGCGATGGCGATCAGAGTGGCGACATACCGCCCGGGGTGGAAGCGCACCTCCTGCACAGCGTTGCGCAGCATCATGCCTCCAGGTTGGCCATGGCGGTACCGACCGTCTCGGCGGTCGGTGAGGCGATGTCGTCGACGATCCGGCCGTCCAGCAGCATCAGCGCCCGGTCGGAGTAGGAGGCGGCCCGGGCGTCGTGGGTGACCAT
The DNA here is from genome assembly GCA_022647765.1 of Acidipropionibacterium sp. Lineage (GTDB taxonomy): Bacteria > Actinomycetota > Actinomycetes > Propionibacteriales > Propionibacteriaceae > Acidipropionibacterium. The sequence continues at coordinate 150,080 of JALCLH010000002.1, read as the reverse complement.
GATGATGGTCTGGCCGAGATCGGAGGCGCAGTGCCGCAGGTACTCCAGCAGGGCGGTGCCGGACTTCGAGTCCAGCGCCCCGGTGGGCTCGTCGGCGAAGACCACCGACGGCTTGGTGATCATCGCGCGGGCGCAGGCGACCCGCTGCTGCTGGCCGCCGGACAGCTCCGAGGGGCGGTGGTCGAGCCGGTCGGCGATCCCCAGACCCTCGACCAGCTGGTTGAACAGCTCCATGTCGGGCTTGGTGCCGGCCAGATCCAGCGGCAGCAGGATGTTCTGCTTGGCGGTGAGGGTGGGCAGCAGGTTGAACGACTGGAAGATGAATCCCACCTTGTCGCGACGGGTGGCGGTGAGCGCCTTGTCGGCCATCGAGCTGAGCTCCTGGCCGGCCAGGAAGACCCGGCCCGAGGTGATCCGGTCCAGCCCGGCCAGGCAGTGCATCAGGGTCGACTTGCCCGAGCCGGAGGGGCCCATGATCGCGGTGAAGGAGGCTCGGGCGAAGGCGACGGAGACGCCGTTGAGGGCGACCACCTGGGTCTGCCCGGAGCCGTAGACCTTGGTGACCTCGAAGGCCGCCGAGGAGTCCTGGGCCGGATTCGGCGGCCGGACGGGCTGGACGCCGGAGGGGGCGGGAGGCTGCGGGATCCGGGTTCCAGTTCGGGTTCGGGCTCGGGTTCGCAGGGGCGAATCCATCGGGGGCGGCCCCGTTCGGAACGGGTCCGTTGGGAACTGGAGCGCCGGGGGCGGACGCCGCCTGCCACGGCTGGGCCTGTGGATACTGCTGGTCGTACTGCGGGGCATCACCGCCGCGCCGGGGCGCAGCCTGTGGCGCTTGGGAACCCGGGGTGGTGGGGGAGCCTGGAGCCGCGGCGGGGCCGGTGGACGAGTCGTGGTCGGAGGAGCGGCGTGGCGGAGTCGACATGAAGCAACCTTATAGCCGGTATGTGGCGGCCCAAGGGACCGGTCCCGGGAGTCTGATGGATTGGCGTGTGAGTTCGCACCAGGATCCGTCAGGCTTCCGCCGGTCGGGGCGGAGTCCGGCTCGCCGGCTGGATGCGGGGGGCCGACCGCAGCGAGGGCCGACCGCGGCGAGGGCGGCCGACCGCGACCTCAGATCAGGCCGACCTCGCGGGCGAAGAGCACCAGCCCGACCCGGTCGCGGCACTCCAGCTTCGACAGCAGCCGGCCGATGTGGGTCTTCACGGTGCCCTCGGCCATGTAGAGGGTCTGGGCGATCTCGGCGTTGGTGGCTCCCTTGGCGATCTCCACCAGCACCTCCTTCTCCCGGTCGGTGAGCACCGAGAGCCGCTCCTCGTTCTGCTTGGGGTTCTCCGGCAGGGTCGGGACGAAATGATCCAGCAGCCGCCGGGTGGCCGAGGGGGCGACGACGGCCTCCCCGGCCGAGACGCTGCGGATCGCCGACAGCAGCTCGGCGGGACGGGCGTCCTTGAGCAGGAATCCGGAGGCGCCGGCCTTGAGCCCGGCGTAGACGTACTCGTCCAGGTCGAATGTGGTGAGGATCATCACCTTGGTGTCCAGGGGGGAGTTGGCGATCCGGCGGGTGGCCTCGACGCCGTCCATCACCGGCATCCGGATGTCCATCAGCGCCACATCCACCGGCGTGGCGCGCAGCACGTCGAGGGCCTCGGCGCCGTTGGAGGCCTCCCCGACGACCTCCATGTCATCCTCTGCCTCGATGAGCATCCGGAATCCGGAGCGCACCAGGGACTGGTCGTCGACCAGCAGCACGCGAATGGGTTCGGGCATGACACCTCCGGGGTCCGGGAGCCACTCATGCTAGCCGGATCGCGGCACCGCCGAGCATCCGCGGATTTCTTACAAGACCTCCGGGCCAGGGGCTGGCAAGCCCGCGAATCGGCTCTCGTCTCGTAAGAAATCCGTGGGTCGGGGCCGGGCATCCCGGCCCCGACCACCGGAGGGTCAGCCCTTGACGCCTTGGCCCGGAGGGTCAGCCCTTGACGCACAGCAGCGTCTGGAGCCGGGCCACCACCTCGACCAGATCGGTCTGGGCGGCGATCACCGCATCGATGTCCTTGTAGGCGGCCGGAATCTCGTCGACCACCCCGAGATCCTTGCGGCACTCGATGCCGGCGGTCTGGGCCGCCAGATCATCGGCATTGAACTGCCGCTTGGCCGCCCGCCTCGACATCCGGCGCCCGGCCCCGTGAGAGGCCGACTGGTACGAGGTCTCGTTGCCCAGACCGCGCACGATGTAGGAGCCGGTGCCCATCGAACCCGGAATCACCCCCATGTCGCCGGCCCCTGCGCGGATCGCCCCCTTCCGGGTGACGATCAGCTCCTCGCCGTCGTGGACCTCCACGGCGACATAGTTGTGGTGGCAGCGGATCGGCGCGTCGAAACCGATCCCGGGAATGGCCCGGCCCAGCTCGTCGCAGATGGCGGCCAGCATCACATCGCGGTTGAGCAGGGCATAGCCCTGAGCCCACCACAGGTCGTGCAGGTAGTGCTCCATCTGCTCCGATCCGGCGAGGAAGACCGCCAGGTCGCGGTCGGCCAGGTTCTGGTTGTGGGACAGCCCCTGGGCGATCTCCATGTGCACCTGGGCCAGCTGGTTCCCGGTTCCGCGCGAGCCGGAGTGCAGGGTCACCCACACCCGGCCGTCGTCGCCGGAGCACAGCTCGATGAAGTGGTTGCCACCGCCCAGGGTGCCGACCTGACCGCTCGCCTTGGCCTGTGCCCTGCCGGTCCGGGCCGAGGGGGTGAGCTCGCCGGCGTAGAGCTCCTGGTAGCCGGTCATCACTTCCCGGTAGCGGGAGGCGAGGTCGGGATGACCGGCGATGGTGCGGGCCTCGCCGTTGTGCATCGCGAATCCCACCGGGACCGAGGCCTCGATCCGGTGGCGCAGCCCGGCCAGGTCGTCGGGCAGCTGGTCGGGGCGCAGGGTGGTGCGCACCGCCGTCATCCCGCAGCCGATGTCGACCCCGACCGCCGCCGGCGCGACGGCCTGGCTCATCGCGATGACCGATCCGACGGTGGCTCCCAGGCCGTAGTGGACGTCGGGCATCACGCGCACCCCGTGGGTCCAGGGCAGGGCCGCCACATTGCGCAGCTGGTCGCGGGCGGCGACCTCGATATCGGCCTCCGAGGCCCACATGAGAGTGTTGTCGGTGTCGCTCAGCGGCACCGGGAAAATGGACATGGCAATCCCCTTGAATGAGTGATTCTTGGTGTGGTTGATATCGGATACGGGTGATTTCGGGCGCACGCGTCCCCTATCGGGATTCAGGCTTTTCCCGGGAGTCCGTGAAGGAATTCACGGTACCGATGAGAATCGGGAGAAGAGGGCGAGCGCCGACCGATGGTCCGGTCGATGGCCCTGGCGAACCTGGATGCAGAAAGCTGGGCTCAGACCCCGTGGAGCCAGCCGCAGGTCAGTTCTGGAAGCGACCAGGTCGCCGGCTCAGCCGCTGACCACGCGGTCGTAGCTGACGGAACCGGGGCTCGAGAGAGGCCGCGCCGGGCGTGAACGGCGTGCGTAGCTCGGGAAGCGAGCTGCGCGGCTCAAACGGGCTGCGCGGCTCAAAGGGCGAGGCGCTCGCTTCAAAAAGGAAGCTGCGTGACCCCGCAAGAGCAGCGTCATGGCGCGGCAGACCGGTCGCATATCTGCGACTCCCCTGCTGTTTCGCCATGATCCCGTTCCTCTCTCGGATGTGTCGTCGACGACGACACGGATAAGACTGCCATATGAATTCGGGAAATGCAACACCGGATCCCAGAATCTTTGAAACAGCGCGGCCGACCGAATATCAGGCTCCGGCGCCGCGTTCGATCGGCCGGTTCATTCCCGGTAGCCACGCCGGGACGCCGGGCTATCTGCAGGTCCCCAGCGGCAGCAGGGCGCGGACCCGGAATCCGTGATCGGCCAGCGGTCCGGTCTCCAGCTGCCCGCCCATCGAGGTGACCCGCTCCCGCATCCCCTGCAGCCCGTGCCCGCGTCCGTCCCCCTGGATCGTCTCGCCGTGGCCGTCGTCGGTGATGGTGAGACTCATCGTGGTGGTCCGGTAGTGCACCGCCACCTCGGCGTGGGCGGTGGGGCCGGCGTGCTTGAGCACATTGGTCACCGCCTCCTGGACCACCCGGTAGGCGGTGAGCCCGAGGGCCTCGGAGACCTCGGGGCGCTTGCCGGTGATGGTGAGGGTGATCCGCCCGCCGGAGTGCTCGACGAGTTCCGGGATGTCGGTGAGCCCGGGGGAGGGGGCGTAGGCGGCCTTCTCGCTCGGGTCCTGGCGCAGCACGCCGACTATCCGGCGCATCTCGACCAGGGCGTCCCGGCCGGTGTCGGCGATGATGTCGAGCACCTCCACGGCCTTCTCCGGCTTCTTCGCGGCCTGTGCCTTGCCCCCCTCGGCCTGCACGATCATCACCGACAGCGAGTGCGCCACGATGTCGTGCAGCTCCCGGGCGATCTCATTGCGGGTGCGCTCCTCGACGACCCGGGCGTCCTGCTCCCGCTCGGCCAGGATCGACCGGTACCGCTGGGCCTTGGCGATCCGCTGCTGGGACTCGATGAGGGCCGCCTCGCGGAGCCGGCGTCCCACCGCGTAGGGGGTGAGCACCAGGCCGGCGCAGACCGTCATCGACAGGAACCACAGGATCCACGGGGTGCCGCCGTCCTGGGGGTAGTCGGCGGTCATCGCGGCCTGCCAGCGCGCCGGGCCGATGATCGCGCCGATCGCCCCCATCCACAGCACCCAGCGCGACTCCGGGCCGTCGACCCACCGGGCCACCGAGTAGGCGGCGATCGGGATGGTGAGGATCGACAGCACCGGCCACGGCACCAGGATCAGCTGGATGGCCGCTCCGCCGCTCACCAGGGCGAGCATCAGCATCGGCTGGTCGCGCCGGATGGTCACCGCGGCGACCATCACCATCGAGCTCACCAGGGCCGCGACGTACTCCCGGCTCGGGTGCATGATCACCGAGGACACATAGGGGACGACGGCGAGCACGGTGAGGATGACGATCGTGGTGATGTCGATCCACAGCGCCCGTTCGGAGTCCTGGGGGCGACCGTCGTCCAGTTCCGGGTTGAGGACCTCCTCCATCCCCGGGATGGACAGCTGCTCGGCGGAGCGGGCGCCGCCGCGGCTGGAGCGGTTGGGGGCGAACCGGGTCAGGCGCGCGCGAACCCCGCTCCCGGACCTCTGCTGCGGTGCGGGGGCCGTCGCGTCACGCCCGCTGCTGCTCATCGGGGTCCAGTGTAGAAAGGTCCTCAACTGGACTCGGACGGGTGGGGGAATCGTCCTCGACGCAGTTCGGGCTACCGTGTGCCAGGCCGCCCGGGACGCCGCCGTCGCGACCCGTAGGATTGGCCGCGAACACCAACCAGCGACGAAAGGCATGGTTCAGGATGCGGATCCTCATCACCGGCGGGGCGGGATACATAGGATCGACGGTCGGGTCGGCCTGCGAGGAGGCGGGCCACGAGGTGGTGGTCCTGGACGACCTCTCGGCCGGGCGCCGCGAATTCGTCCACGACCGCCGGTTCTACCAGGGCGACGTCGCCGATCAGGAGCTGCTGGACCGCGTCTTCACCGAGAACGAGATCGACGCCGTGGTGCACTGCGCCGCCAAGATCATCGTCCCCGAGTCGGTGGACCAGCCGCTGGCCTACTACGACAACAACGTCGGCAAGACGGTCAAGCTGCTGCAGGGGATGGCGCGCAACGGCGTCAACCGGATCCTGTTCTCCTCCTCGGCCTCCATCTACGCCACCGACGCCGAGTTCAAGGTCACCGAGGACTCCGCGCTGGATCCGGGCTCGCCCTACGCCACCACCAAGTTCATGGTCGAGTACGTGCTGCGGGACGCCGCCCACGCCTCCGACCTCAAGGCCCTGTCCCTGCGCTACTTCAACCCGATCGGCTCGGACCCCAAGCTGCGCTCGGGCCAGCAGATCGAGCACCCCACCCACGTGCTGGGCAAGATGATCGACGCCTGGCTGGACAAGTCGACCTTCACCGTCACCGGCGTCGAGTGGCCGACCCGCGACGGCTCGGGGATCCGCGACTTCATCCACGTCTGGGACCTGGCCCGGGCCCACGTCGCCGCCCTGGAGCACCTCGACGAGGTCACCGCCTCCGAGCCGTACCAGATCTTCAACATCGGCACCGGCAACGGCGTCACCGTCAAGGAGCTCGTCGACGCCTTTGGCGAGGGCACCGGCCAGCCGCTCGATGTGGTCTACGGGCCGCCTCGCCCCGGCGACGTGGCCGGTGCCTACACCGTCTCCCACCGCGCCAAGGATCTGCTGGGCTGGACCGCCGAGCTCACCCCGGCCGACGGCATCCGGGACGCGATCGCCTGGCTGCCCGAGCGCAAGAAGATGCTGGGCTACTGACGAGTTGCTGAGAGCTCGCTGTCGAGAACTATTGGAGCCGAGAGCAATTGAGAGCCGAGGGAGGTCCGCGATGAAGCACAGGTTGTGGTGGGGGCTCGCCGCCCTGGCGGCGGGCACGCTGATCGGCGGCCGGATCGGCGTCCACCGGCAGCATCAGCGGGCCGAGCTGTGGAAGGTGGCGACCGAGGGGGTCTCCTCGGTCGACCCGCACCCGCGCTGGTTCTGACCGGCCTCAGCCCTGGCGCTCCGGCTGCTCGGCCCACCATGCCCGCAGCGCCTCGGCCGCCTCGTCGTAGCTCTTGGGCCCCTCGTCCAGGCGCAGGTTGAGCAGGAATTTGTAGGCCTGGCCCACCACCGGCCCGGGCTTGATGGCGAGGATCTCCATGATCTGCTCGCCGTCAAGATCGGGGCGGATCGCCTTGAGCTGCTCCTGATCGGCGAGCTCGGCGATCCGGCGCTCCAGGTCGTCGTAGGCGAACTCGAGCCGCTCGGCCTTGCGGCGGTTCATCGTGGTGCAGTCGGCGCGGGTGAGGATGTGCAGCCGCTCCAGCTGGTCCCCGGCGTCGCGGACATAACGACGCACCGCCGAGTCGGTCCAGCCCTGCTCCCCGTAGCCGTGGAAGCGCAGGTGCAGCTCGACCAGCTTGGCGACGTCCTTGACGAACTGGGAGGGGAAGGCCAGCGCCCTCAGCCGCTTGCGGGTCAGCTTGGCGCCGACGATGTCGTGGTGGTGGAAGGTGACCTTGCCGCCCGGCTCGAAGCGCCGGGTGGCCGGCTTGCCGACGTCGTGCATCACCGCGGCCAGCCTGCCGGTGAGGTCGGGGGCGCGGCCGCGGGAGCGCTCCAGGGCGATCGACTGGTCCAGCACCGTCAGGGTGTGCTGGTAGACGTCCTTGTGACGGTGGTGCTCGTCGCGCTCCAGGCGCAGGGCCGGCAGCTCGGGGAGCACGTATCCGGCGATCCCGGTGGAGACCAGGAGGTCCAGCCCCTCGCGCGGATGGTCGGTGAGCAGCAGCTTCGACAGCTCGTCGCGGACCCTCTCGGCGGAGATGATCTCGATCCGGTCGGCCATCCCGGTCATCGCCTCGCGCACCGGATCGGTGACCGCGAAGCCGAGCTGGGAGGTGAACCGGGCCGCCCGCATCATCCTCAGCGGGTCGTCGGAGAAGGACCGCTCCGGCGGGAACGGCGTGCGCAGCGAGGCGGCGGCGATATCGGCCAGTCCGGCGTGCGGGTCGACGAACTGACGGGTGGCGGCATGGACGGCCATCGCGTTGACGGTGAAGTCGCGGCGGATGAGGTCCTCCTCGAGGCTGGAGCCGAAGGCGATCGTCGGCTTGCGCGAGTCGGAGCGATAGGTGTCGGTGCGGTAGGTGGTGATCTCCACCACCCAGGCGTCGGGGGAGTCGGCGGGCTCTGTGTCGGGGCCGGAGTCTGGATCGGCGCTCCCGTCTGAGGCGGCAGGAGTCTCAGCCTCCGGGGCCGTCGAGTCGGCCACCGGGATCTTCGCCCCGATGGTGCCGAAGGCCCGCCCGATGTCCCAGACGGCGTGGGTCCGGGTGCGCAGCAGCTTCTCGATCTCATCGGGGTGGGCGTCGGTGGTGAAGTCCAGATCGTGGCCGAGGGTGCCCAGCAGCGCGTCGCGGACCGAGCCGCCGACCAGGTAGAGATCGTGACCGTGCTCGGAGAACAGCTCTCCTAGCTCTGCGACCAGCGGGATGGTGGCGAACAGTCGATCGATCCGGCGCTCGAGCAGCTGCGGCAGGGTGAGGCTCCGCTCCTGGGCGGACGGGTTGAGGCAGTCAAGAGTTCCGGACACGAGTCACTACTCTACGAGACGCTGCTACCGCGCGGGATACGAATGAGATCGGCCATATATCGGGCGGCCTCTGGATAATCCACACGGCGCCCGCTCAGTGGCCGATTTCAGAGCCGGGCCCGCCGGAGCCGGAATGAACTTGGCCATATATCGACCGCCCGTGTGGATTATCCAGACGGCGGCGCCCCTGGTGGCCGATCTCAGCAGAACCCGGCGTCCCTCTAGCATGGCCGGCATGACATCACAGTCAGATGCGGGGACCGTCGTGGTCGCGGTGGACTCCTTCAAGGGGTCGTTGACCAGCAATCAGGCCTGTCTGGCCGTCAGCCAGGGTCTGCGCCGGGCCGACCCGCATATCGACGTCGTCTCCATCCCGGTCGCCGACGGCGGCGAGGGCACTCTGGACGCCGCCATCGCGGCCGGCTACCACTCGGTGCCCACCCGCTGTCACGGCGCCACCGGGGATCTCGCGGAGGTGGACTGGGCCCGCCGCGGTGACGACGCCGTCATCGAGATGGCGGCCTGCTGCGGCCTGGAGAGGGCCGACCGGGTGTCCGGGCCGCCCACCCCGCAGCGCGCGCTGACCGCGTCCAGCCGGGGGCTCGGTGAGGTGATCGCGGCGGCCCTGCGCGACGGGGTGACCTCGATCACGATCGGGATCGGCGGCTCGGCCAGCACCGACGGCGGGGCCGGGATGCTGGAGGCGCTGGGGGCGATCTTCCTGGACGCCGATCGCAGCGATGTCGAGCCGGGGCTGGCCGGGCTCACGAAACTGGATCTGGTCGACCTCACCCACCTCAACCCCCGGCTGGCCGAGGTCCAACTCACCGTGGCCTGCGACGTCACCAGCCCGCTGCTCGGACCCGAGGGCACCGCGGCGATCTTCGGCCCGCAGAAGGGTCTGGACGCCGACGGCGTCGCGCTGGCCGACACCACTCTGGAGAAGTTCTCCGGAGCGGTGGAGCCGGCGCTCGGCGTCATGCACCGCGACGATCCGGGGGCCGGCGCCGCCGGCGGGGTCGGCTGGGCGCTGATGTGCCTGGGGGCGCGCTACCGGCCCGGCGCCGAGGTGGTGCTCGGCTGGTCGGACGCCGCCCGGAAGATCCGCGAGGCCTCCCTGGTGATCACCGGGGAGGGCCGGCTGGATCACCAGACCCTGCTCGGCAAGACCCCCGACGCCGTGCGCCGGATCGCCCGGGAGGCCGGGGTGCCGGTCTGGGCGGTCTGCGGGATCTGCGAGCTGGAGGGCGCCGATCGCGACGCCTTCGACGGCGTCCTGGCCCTGTCGGACATCGAACCGGACCTCAAACGGTCGATGGCGACCGCCCGGCCGCTGCTCACCCGCCTCATCGCGGAGGCGATGGGGGAGGAGTAGTCGGCGCCGGTCAGAAGGCTCCGCGGATCCGCGCCTCGTCGAAGGCGTCCTTGACCTTGCGGCGGAGGGTGCGGATCACGTCGTACTGGGTCTGGGCGACGCACTTGGTGGAGATCTGGAAGGTCATCTTGTCGCCGGTGATGTCGGTGACGCCGAGCACCGTCGGGGTCTCCAGCAGGGAGTCGCTGAACTGCGGGTCCTGGTCGATCTCCCGGATCACCAGGTTGAGCACCCGGATCACCACCAGGGGATCCTCGGAGGCGTGCACGGTGATGTCGGTGAGGGAGGACGCCACCCCCTGGGTGCGGTTGCCGACGGTGACGATCTCGCCATTTCGGACGTACCAGATCAGCCCGTCGAAGTCCCGGATCCGGGTCACCCGCAGGCCCGACGTCCTCGACGGTGCCCTTGACGTCGTTGATCTCGACGACGTCGCCCACCCCGTACTGATCCTCGAAGATCAGGAAGAGGCCGGAGAGCAGGTCCTTGACCAGGCTCTGGGCGCCGAAGGCCACCGCGATGCCGACGACTCCGGCCGAGGCCAGGATCGGCGTCAACCTGATGCCGACCGAGTCGAAGCCCCACAGCACGGCCACGGTGAGGATGAGGGCGACGCCGATGTTGTAGAGCAGCCGGCCGACCGTCGTGGTGCGCTGGGCCTGTCGTTCGGCGTTGAGGCCGGTGAGTTCGCCGAGTGCGACGCCGCCGTGGGTGGTCTCCGAGGAGCGGCGCTTCTCGGCCCGTCTCAGCATCCAGCCGATGACCCAGTTGACGCCCTTGCGCAGCAACCAGCGGAACAGCAGGGCGGCCGCGATGATGATCGCCAGGTTGATGGGCGTGTTCGGCCAGTTCCAGGTGAAGGACTTCACGAAGGAGGTCCTCATCGGAACGAGTATGCGCAGGGGAGTCAGCACCGGGCCTCCATCGTGCCGGGAAGGATCATGGCAGGAAGGATCATGACAGGAACGCCTTGATGATCGGCCCGGCGGTCCCGGACCCGGACTCCCCGACCTCGACCATGCAGGCCACCGCGATCTGGGAGGTCCAGCAGATCATCCAGGCATGGGTCTTGAGCTTGCCGGTCTGGCCGAACTCGGCGGTCCCGGTCTTGGCGCCGGTGGCCAGCCCGGCCAGCACCCGTCCGGAGCCCTGCTTGACGGTGGCGATCATCACCGCGCGCAGTCCGGCGACCTCGCTGGTGCTCAGCGGGGCGGCCTTGGGGGTGGGCTTCCTGCCCTGGATGAGCCAGGGGACGACGGTCGTCCCGGCCGCCACCGAGGCGGCCACCCCGGCCATCGCCATCGGGGAGGCCAGCACCCCGCCCTGGCCGATCATGTCGGAGGCCAGGATGTCGGCTGCGGTGGTGTCCGCGATCGAGCCGTAGAAGGCCGGGAAGCCGGCGTCGTAGTCGACGCCGACACCCACGCTGCCTGCGGCGCGGCGCAGGGTCGCCGAGGTGACCTTGGCGTGCTGGGAGATGAAGGCGGTGTTGCAGGACTGGGCGACGGCCTGGGTCAGGGGGATGTTGCCCGAGTAGGCGGAGTCGTAGTCGGAGTAGTTGTGGAAGATGCGCCCGTTGACGTTGACCGTCGGTGAGCAGTTGACCGTGGAGTCGGGGGTGAGCCCGGCGCGCAGCAGGGCCAGCGTGGTGGCGACCTTGAAGGTCGAGCCGGGGGCGTACTGACCGGTGTTGGCGAAGGCGTTGGCCCCGGCCGCCTGGGAGTTCGCCAGGGCCAGGATGCCGCCGGTGGAGGGTTGGACGGCGACCAGGCAGGCGACGCCGGAGGCTTGGGCCAGGGCGGTCTCGGCCTTGGTCTGGAGGGTCGGGTCGAGGGTGAGTTTGAGCGGTTTCCCGTCGGACTTCGGGGTGGAGAAGAGGGTGGCCGGCAGGGAGGGGGAGAGGCTGGAGGGGGTCTGGCCTGGCTGGGTGCTGGCCTGGGTCGACTGGTCCGGCTGGGGGGAGGCGGTGGCGCCCGGATCGGTGCGGGGGACCAGGGCGATGACGTGGCCGACTGTGCCGCGCAGCTGGTCGTCGTAGCGCAGCTGGAGGCCGGACTTGCCGACGACGTCGCCCTCGGCGATCGCTCCCTTGCCGCGCTTGACGTCGTCCTCATCGGCCAGCCCGGAGGTGCCGAGCAGCCCGGCGGCGAAGGTCTTGGTGGGGGCCAGCGGCAGTTCGCGGTCGGTGACGGCGGCGCCGGGGATCAGGCCGATGTTGCGCGGGATGTCCTGTTCGCGCAGCGTGATGGCGACGACGAAGGCCTGCGGTCCGGCCGACTGGACCTGCTTGACATAGGCCTTGGGGTCGATCTGGACCAGTTTCGCCAGGGCGGTGGCCGAGGCGTCCCATTTCGTCTTGTCGATCTTCGTCTTGTCGATGCCGACGTCATGGACGGTGTGATTGACGACGATGTCGGAGTCGCCGGGGCCGGTGATGGAGGCGCGCTCACCGAGCTCGCGGGTGTGGCGCAGGCGGGTGGCCTGGGTGAGCCTGGGGTGGACGATGGTCGGCTCCCAGGCGACCTTCCAGGAGTCGCCGCTCTTGACGATCCGGGCGGTGGAGGTGAAGGCCCAGGTCTTGCCGGCCAGCGGGAGAGTGTGGTTCAGGGTGGCGGTCACCGTGTCGCCGGAGCTGGCCGATGTAGTGGAGCCGGATCCCGAGCCGGCGTCGGCGGAGACCTTCGTGGAGGCGACCTTGACGGTGGGCCGCAGGCCGTCCATCCCGGCGAAGATGGTCTTCAGATCCGCGGCGGCGGTGGCCGGGTCGTCGAGCGGGACGTTGGCGAGACTGCCCTCGGTGAGGCCGGAGGCGAGCTGCTGGGCGACCCGGTTTGCGCCGTCCGGAACGGGGGGATTGTCGGTGCCGGAGCCCTTGCAGCCGGCGAGGGATACGGCCGCGGTGGCGGCGATGACGCCGACGGTTGTCCTGCCGAGGGCGCGGCGGGAGAGGATCGGGCCTTGTGGCGTCATCAATGCGGACCTCCTCGCCCCGGTGATCTCGGCGCTGCGGGCAGGCTGGAGCAGCCATCGCGCTCGATGCGGGTAGCCCCCATGAAACCACCCCTCCTTGACCGATGTGTGTGGTGGGGCGGGGGTCGTCAATGGGTGGAGGTTTGGGTGAAGAGTCCCGATCACTCCCGCTCCGCCGTGAATCTGCACGCGCGGTGTCGAAAACCGGCCCAGCGGGAGTGATCGGGACCATGGCTCCTCCCCGCCCGCCTCAGAATCGGGATTCAGATTCGGGGCGAGGGTCGTCAACGGGCGGAGGTCCGGGGAAGCGTGGAGATCACTCCCGCCTCGCCGTCCCGAGGCCTTGACCGGGCTGGATCACGGCGTGTCGGGAGTGATCTCCACCGGAGATGGCCGCTCCGGTGCCGGAGGCGTAGAGCTGCGTGACGGCGTCCACCAGGGCCTGGATCCCCACCGGCGGCTCGTCCGACCACCAGACGAGCCGGACCGGAATCCGGGGCCCGTCCTTGATCGGCCGGTAGCTGATGCCCGGCCGCGGATGGTGGTAGGCGGTGGCCTCGGCCGTGGTGCCGACGCCGTGGCCCGCGGCGATGGTGTCCAGCCAGCTGTCGACGTCTCCGGTCTCCTCGAATTGCGGCATCTGCTCGGCGCCGTCCCACAGCCGGCTGCTCGTGGTGCCCGTGCGCGGGTCGATGATGACGGTGCGCTGGGCGATCTCGGCCATCGTGAGTCGGCGGCGCCGGGCCCACCGGGGATCGTCCGAGGGGAAGACGGCGAGCCGGTCCTCCAGGCCCACGACCGCCGAGGAGAATCGGCGGTCATCGACCGGACGCCGGATGATCGCGACGTCGCAGACCCCCTCGGCCAGCCCCGCGGTGGGGGTGTTGTAGCGGATCAGCTGCAGCTCGACCCCCTGGTGCGTGGTCCGCTCGGCGTCCCAGTCGCGCTGCAGGGTCGCCGTGTGACGCCCCAGCGCCGCCCACGCGTAGCCCACCCTCAGCACCTGGTGCCGGGAGTCCATGAAAGTACTCAGCCGGTCCGCCTCAGCGAGCAGACGCCGGGCGTGCGGCAGCAGCTGAAGTCCGGTCTTGGTGGGCTCGCAACCGTGCGGAATGCGGTGCAGTACCCGTTGGCCGATGTGTCTCTCCAGGGCGGCGACGGTGCGCGAGACCTGGGCCTGGGAGATGCGCAACTCGGCGGCGGCGTCGGTGAGGGAGCCGGCCTCCACCGCGGTCACGAAGGTTCTCAGCTCGCGCAGGCTCCACTCCATACGCATAGCGTATGGCATGTGCCGGGAGCGCATTGTACCTGTGGGTTCCCGCCGTTCTACCGTCCATGTCATGAGTGCGATATCGGCAGCGACGGCGTCTCCCCGTCAGCGCGGTGCGGGCATCGCCATGATGCTGGGGAACTCTCTCTCGAACCAGACCGGGGCGGCGGTCGGGGCCACGGCCTTCCCCGTGATGGGGCCGGTCGGGGTGGTGGCGGTCCGTCAGTTCGTGACCGCGCTGGTGCTGATGCCGCTGGCGCGTCCTCGGCTGTGGAGGCTCGACCGCGCCGGGTGGTGGCCGATCCTGGGGCTGGCGCTGGTCTTCGGTGTGATGAACCTGACTCTCTACACCGCCGTCGACCGGATCGGCCTCGGCCTGGCGGTGACCCTGGAGTTCCTCGGCCCGCTCGGGGTCGCCGTCGCCGGGTCGCGGCGTCTCCCCGATCTGCTGTGTGCTGGGCTGGCCGCGCTCGGCGTCGTCGTGCTCACCGACCCCGGTCCGACCACCGATGTCCTGGGGATCGGGGTGGGGCTCGTCTCGGCTCTCGCCTGGGCGGCGTACATCCTGCTCAACCGGACCCTTGGGACAGCAGCTTCCGGAGTTCAGGGGCCGGTGGTCGCGAGCATGGTGTCGGGGATCGTCTGGATCCCGGTCGCGCTGGTCTGGTTCGGCTCCCACCCGCCGACCATCCGCGCCTTGGCAGCGGCGGCGGTCTGCGGGGTGCTCTCCTCGGTCGTCCCCTATGTCACGGACCTCATCATTCTGCGTCGGGTGCCGGCGGCCATGTTCGGCACCCTCACCAGCGTCAACCCGGTCTGGGCCGCCCTGCTCGGCTGGGTCGTGCTCGATCAGGCCCTGCGTCTCAACGAGTGGGCCGGGATTGCGCTCATCGTGGTGAGCAATGCGCTCATCTCCATGCGCGGACTTCGACCTCGGGAGGCTGGGCGGCGTCGTCGGGCTGAGAGTCGTCGGGCTGAGATCTGAGGAGTTCGGGGGATCCCGTCTCCCCGCAGGAATTCACTCCCGCCTCGCCGTCATCCGGCCCTGGAGGGCGGCGGGACGGCGTGGCGGGAGCAGAATCCACCGGATCCGGCTGCCCGAAGTTGTCGTAGCTACCGCTCGCGAATACGACAAAGACAAACTCGACTCTCAGTGTGGCTGGCAGCCCGGGTCGCCTTCATGTGACTGTCCGAGCGGTCAGCTGGCCAGTTCCCGGGCGATCCGCAACGCCCCGACGACCGGGTCGGCTGCGGTGACGACCCGCCAGCTGCCGCGACTCTCCAATTCGGTGACGACGGCATCGCGCACCGGGGTGGGGTGGGCCAGGACGCCGCCGGCCAGGACCAGCTCGCGGTCGGCGGATCTGCTCCCGGCCGGCCGACGCCGGTCGATCGCACCGTCGGCCTCACCGCGTCGAGGCTGGTGAGCAGCGCCCGCCCCGCCCGCCTGGCGATCCCGGCGGCCACCTCGTCGGTTCCCGCCGAGGCCAGCACCAGGGGCGCCAGCCCGCCCATCTGCGCCGGGGCCAGCTCGTCCACCCGCCGCACCAGGTCCTGGCACGGATCGCCGGTGACCGCGGGCACCTCGAGGGCCTCGGTGATCCGAGCGGTGAGCTCGGTGCGCGGGCCCGCGGCCGTCCAGATCCGCGGCAGCGGCTCGCAGACACTGCCAGCCGATCCACAGCCCCGATCCGGCGTCTCCCAGAATCCAGCCCAGCCCGTCGGCGCGCCGCTCCAGGAGGCCGTTGCGGTAGCGGGCCGCCACCGCCCCGGTCCCCGACAGCAGCAGATAGCCGTCGCCGCCGGAACTGGCCGAGCGGAAGGCCGCGGCAAGGTCGTTCTCCACATGCACCCGGTCGCAGATCCCGGCCAGGGCCTCCCGGAAGGCCGACGCCACCTCCTTGTGGCGGGCCGCTCCGGCTCCCGAGGCGGCCACCACGATGACCTCCGGGAGACGTTGCCGAGAGCTTGCCCTGGCGACCGCGCCGGCCGTCTCGACCTCTGCCAAAGTCCCCTTCGCCTCCGGCGCGCCCACGGATGGAAATACCCGCTCGGCGTCCCGAGCCCGTCCGGCCTGTGCCAGAGCAAGCTCAGCAGCCCGGCGAACCGCCCTCGCCGCCCCGGGGATCCCGCTCCCGGCCGAGCGCAGATTCGCCCCCTCGGCGAGCCCGACGCCCAGCACCTCGCCGGTGCCGTCCACCAGCTCGGCGCGCGTGCTCGTGCCACCCAGATCGATCCCCATCACCGTCACGGGCAGGAGGCTACCGTCGGTCACCGCCGGGCGGTGGTGAGCACCCCTCTCCGGGCGTGACAAGATATGTTCCCGAGTCCACCGAAGGAGACCCTGTGAGCAGTTCTGCCGAACCCCCCGAGGCCGATCGACCCGTCTCCTCCGGCACACCCGAAAGCCCCGATACCGGATCGAAACCCCTGGCCACGGCAGGTTCCCAGACTCCCGCCGAGACGACCCCCAGGCTCACCTGGTCCACCGAGTCCCGCAACCGGCGGACCCTCGACATCGACCAGCTGGACTCCGCCGGCGTCGTCTCCGAGATCCTGGCCGAGGACGCCCGGGTGGCGGCCGCCGTGCAGGCCTGTACGCCGCAGATCGCTCAGGTGGTGGATCTGGTGGTGAGCGCTCTGAGCGCGGGCGGGCGCGTCCACTATCTCGGGGCCGGCACCTCGGGCAGGCTCGGCGTGCTGGACGCCGTCGAACTTCTGCCCACCTACGGCATCGGATCCGATCAAGTGATCGGTCATATCGCCGGCGGTGAGCGCGCATTCATGCACGCCGTTGAAGGGGCCGAGGACTCTCCCGAGCTCGGCGCCGCCGAACTGGACGGCGCCGGCGAGCACGATCTGGTCATCGGCATCGCGGCCAGCGGCCGCACCCCTTATGTCGGCGGGGCACTGGCCGAGGCGAGACGCCGTGGGCTCCCCACCGCTCTCATCTCCACCAACCCGGAGGCCCCCCTGGCCGCCCTGGCCGACGTCGCGATCCTGCCCGACACCGGCCCGGAGGCGGTCACCGGATCGACCCGGATGAAGTCCGGGACGGCTCAGAAGATGACTCTCAACGCCATCTCGACCGCAGCCATGATCCGGCTCGGCAAGACCTGGTCGAACCTCATGATCGATGTCGTCGCGACCAACGAGAAGTTGCGTGAGCGAATGGTCAAGATTGTTGAGCAGGCCACCGGGGAAAGCGCTGAGGCTGCGCGAAATACGCTCACCGAGGCCGACGGGCGAGTGCGCGTCGCGATCGTCGCGCTGAGCGCCGGCGTCGGCGTCCCGGTGGCGGCCGAGGCGCTGGAGCGCACCCCGCCGAGCGCGGAGCGCAAGGGCGATCCGTCAGGGGTGCGCACCGCGATCGAACGGGCCCGGAAGACACTCTGCGACGCCGAGAAAGCCGAGGGAGCACTGCGATGACCACTCAACTGAAGCGGCTCCTGATCCCCCAGGTCGACGTCATCCCCCTGGTGGAGGACGACCTCATCTGGCTGTGGCACTGGAATGTCGAGGTGCCCGACGCCGAGTGGAAGCGATGGGACGGCCCCTACTTCGGGGACCAGGACAATCGCAGCTACCGCGAATTCGCCCGGGACTGGCGTCCCCGCGTGAGGACCGGGGATCGCGCCATCATCACCGTGGAGGGCCACCGGTGCGGCTTCGTCAACAGGTTCGAGATCGAGCCCGTCGGCGGCGGCTGGTGGGAGCTCGGTCTGGTGATCTTCGAGCCGCGGCTGTGGGGTCAGGGGATCGGACGCCGGGCGCTGTCCACCTGGACCCGCCAGACCTTTCTGGAGACCAGCGCCCGCGTCCTGACCCTCACCACCTGGAGCGGCAACACCCGGATGATCCGCTGCGCCGAGCAGCTCGGCTACACGGTGACCGGCCGGGTCCCGGAGGCCCGCGAGTGGGACGGACGCCGTTGGGACTCGATCACCATGTCGCTGCTGAGGAACCAGATCGCCTGAGAGGGGCATCCCGGGATGCGGGAGGATAGGGAACCATGAACGCCATCATGACCGTCACCGGGAACGACCATCCGGGAATCATCGCCGCCATCTCCACGGCGCTGGCCCGGATGGGGGTCAATATCGTCAACGTCTCCCAGACCCTGATGGGCGACTACTTCACGATGATCATGCAGTGCGTCCTGGGTGACGACGCCCCCGACCTGGCGACCGTGCAGGCGCGGATGAAGGACGCCGGGGAGCAGGTGGGCGTTGTCGTCCACATCCAGTCCGAGGCCATCTTCGACGCCATGCACAGGCTGTGATCCGATGAATTCCGAATCGATGAAGCCGGAATCCATGCGCCCCGAGCCGATGGACACGGCGACCACCAAGAACATCCTCGAGACCATCCACATGATCGAGGACGAGCGCCTCGACATCCGCACCGTCACCATGGGGATCTCGCTGCTGGACTGCATCGACTCCGACGGCGAGGTCGCCCGCCGCAAGATCTACGACCGGATCACCACCCGTGCCAAGGATCTGGTGGCGACCTGCCAGGGGATCGAGACCGAGCTCGGCATCCCGATCATCAACAAGCGGATCACCGTGACGCCGATCTCACTGGTCGCCGCGGCCGGCGGGGAGGCCGACTACGTGCCCTTCGCCCGCACCCTGGACGCCGCCGCCAGGGAGGTCGGCGTCGACTTCCTCGGCGGCTTCACCGCCCTGGTCGAGAAGGGCCGCACGCACAGCGACAAGGTGCTCATCGAGTCGATCCCGCAGGCTCTCGCCGAGACCGAGTACGTCTGCTCCTCGGTGAACATCGGCTCCTCGCGGGCGGGGATCAACATGTCCGCGGTCGCCGAGATGGGCCGCGCGATCAAGCAGTCCGCCGAGCTCACGGCCTCGACCGCCGGGCTGGGGGCGGCCAAGCTCGTGGTCTTCGCCAACGCGGTCGGTGACAACCCCTTCATGGCCGGCGGGTTCCACGGTATCGGCGAGGCGGACTGCTGCGTCTCGGTCGGCGTCTCCGGCCCCGGCGTCATCAAGCGGGCGCTGGAGAAGGTCCCGGGCGGTCCTTCGGGACGGTGGCCGAGACCATCAAGAAGGCGGCCTTCAAGGTGACCCGGATGGGTCAGCTGGTCGGGACGATGGCCGCCGAGCGGCTCGGCGTCCCGTTCGGGATCGTCGATCTGTCGCTGGCCCCGACCCCGGCCGTCGGCGACTCGGTGGGCCGGATCCTGGAGGAGATCGGGGTGGAGCGGGTCGGCACGCACGGCACCACCGCGGCCCTCTTCCTGCTCAATGACGCCGTCAAGAAGGGCGGCATGATGGCCTGCTCCCATGTCGGCGGGCTGTCGGGGTCGTTCATCCCGGTGAGCGAGGACATCGGCATGATCGAGGCCGCCGGGATGGGCGCGATCGGCCTGGACAAGCTCGAGGCGATGACCGCGATCTGCTCGGTGGGGCTCGACATGATCGCGCTGCCCGGCTCGACCAGCGCCGAGACGCTGGCGGCGATCATCGCGGACGAGGCGGCGATCGGGGTGATGAACCACAAGACGACGGCCGTCCGGCTCATCCCGGTGCCCGGCAAGGAGGTCGGTGATGAGGTGGAGTTCGGCGGGCTGCTGGGGCGCGCGCCGATCCTGGCGACCAGCCGCTTCGGCTCGAGCGACTTCGTGGCTCGTGGGGGGCATATCCCGGCCCCGGTGCACGCCTTCAAGAACTGAGTGGCGTCGAGCCGCAGGGTCTGGGGGAGGGGTCTGAGAAGGGCGTTTCTCGACGCGACTACTGTCGTGGACATGACAACTATTGGATTGATCGGTGCAGGAAACATCGGCGGACAGATCGCCCGGAAGGCGGTCTCCCTCGGGTATGACGTCGTCCTCAGCAACCGGCGCGGGCCCCAGGTGCTCGGCGACCTGCTGGCCGAACTCGGTGATCACGCCCGCGCGGCGGCCACTCCCGCGGAGGCCGCGGAGGCGGCCGATATCGCTGTGGTGACCATTCCCCTCAAGGAGATCGGCACCGTTCCGGCCGCGCCGCTGGCCGGCAAGATCGTCATCGACACGAACAACTACTATCCGCAGCGCGACGGCCGGATCGCGGCCCTCGACGAGGAGACGACGACCACCTCGCAGCTGCTCCAGGAGCACCTCCCGGAGTCCTTCGTCGTCAAGGCCTTCAACCACATCGCGGCCGCCGAGATCACCACCGCCGCCCTCCCCGCCGGCGACCCCGACCGCCGCGCCCTGGTGGCGGCCAGCGACTTCCCGGTCGCGCTGACCGTGGTGTCGCGGCTGCTCGACGCCTTCGGCTTCGACCCGGTTCCGGTTCAGCCGCTGAGCGAGTCGTGGCGCATCCAGCGCGACACCCCCGGGTATGTGCAGCCGTTGAGCGCCCCGCAGCTGGTGCACGCGATGGCGATCGCCGAGCGCTATCGCGACATGTGATCCCCCGGCCGGCCCTCCCGTGCTCCTGCCTGCTGGCACAGTCCACGGATTTCTTACGAGATCCACGCCGATTCGCGCGTTCCCGGGTCAGACGGGCCACCGTCTCGTACGAAATCCGTGCATCGGCCGGGAGCACCGGCACTGAGCGGACCTCGCACTGGGGTCCCGATGGCGGCAGGATGGTCCCATGGCGCACGAACTCGGCCGACCCGAGCCCCTGGATCCCCGCTTCGATCGTTCGCGGGGGTGGCGCGAGGACCGCTTCGGCATGTTCATCCACTGGGGCGCGTACGCGGTGCCCGCCCGTGGCGAATGGGTCCGCTC
Source organism: Acidipropionibacterium sp. (assembly GCA_022647765.1). GTDB lineage: Bacteria > Actinomycetota > Actinomycetes > Propionibacteriales > Propionibacteriaceae > Acidipropionibacterium. The sequence continues at coordinate 129,522 of JALCLH010000002.1, read as the reverse complement.
CTACGAGCGACTGAGCGTTGAGGACTACCAGCCGGCTGTCGACGCCTTCCAGCCCGATCCGGACTTCGACGCCTGGGCCGCCACCGCCGAAGCCGCCGGAATGAAATACGCCGTCCTCACCGCCAAGCACCACGACGGCTATGCCCTCTTCGACTCCAAGCTGTCCGACTACACCACCGCGGCCCGCCTGGGCCGCGACTTCGTCGCGGAGTTCCTGGCGGCATTCCGGGCCCGCGGTATCAAGGTGGGCCTGTACTTCTCGCTGCTGGACTGGTCGCGGCCCGACTACCCGCACTTCGGTGACCTTCACCACCCGATGCGCGACGCCGAGGAGTTCCGCGACCACGCTCCAGATCTGGACTCCTACCGCGCCTTCATGCACGGCCAGGTCCGCGAGATCTGTTCGAACTACGGCGAGCTGGACATCCTCTGGTTCGACTTCTCCTACCCCGGGATGGGTCCCGGGCAGTGGGACGCGGCCGACCTCATCAAGATCGTCCGCGAGCTCCAGCCCGACGCCGTCCTGGACAATCGCCTGGAGGGATCGGGTCCCGAACCCGGCTCGATCCTCACCGGCACTCCGGACCCGTTCTCCGGCGACTTCACCTCGCCGGAGCAGGTGATCCCGGCCGAGGGAGTCCGCGGCGTCGACGGACGTCCGGTGCCCTGGGAGAGCTGCCTCACCCTCAACAATCACTGGGGCTACTGCCGTTCCGACGCCGACTGGAAGACCGCCCCGATGCTCATCCACAAGCTGGTGGAGTGCGTCGCCAAGGGCGGCAACATTCTGCTCAATGTCGGCCCCGACGCGCACGGGGTGTTCCCCGCGCAGTGCCGACGGATCCTCGCCGAGATCGGGGAGTGGATGGAAGCCAACGCCCGGTCGATCCGCGGATGCGGACCCGCTGGACTGCCCAAGCCCGACTGGGGCTGGTGGACTGCCGGCCATGGCCATCTCTACGCCCATGTGATGGAACCGCCGATCGGGCCCCTCCAGCTCCAGGGCTTGAATCGCGACCAGGTCGCCGGGGTCCACCTGCTCTCCGACGGCTCCGAGGTTCCGCTCGTCGACGCCTGGTCGGTGGCCGATCACCCCGAGGAGACCTTCGTCTCATTCGGCCCCCAGCCGGAGTGGACCTATCCGCTGCCCGACCCGGTGGACACGGTCCTCGAGGTCACCCTCAGATGACGCCGACCGATGAGCCGCCCGGCCGCCGGCGAAGGAGTTTCAGATGACCTCACCTTCAAGCGGCGAGCTCTTCGCCGCGGTCAGCGACAGCCTGCTCGACCGCCTCGGCCTGGGCGGGGACCTGCTTGCGCCGACCCGGAGTCTTCTTCGCGCTGTCGCTGCCGACCAGGCTGCGACCGCCCGGACGGCCGAGCTGGCCGATGGGATGCGCGCCCGGATCGGGCATTTCTTCGGTCAGAAGACCCTCTTCTCGGACGCCGACCTGGCTGGTCTCGGAGATGGTGGCGGTGAGGGGATCGAGGGCGTCTTCAGGGTTGAGGGGGCGGTGCCGCTGGCGGCCCTGATCATCACCGCGCCCGACGTCGAGGCCTACTGGCGTGACATCGGCTATCCCGATGAGGTGATCGCCGCCACGGTGGCCGACCTCGGCCGCCAGGTGCGCAAGACGATCGCGGTGACCGGGAGGTTCGGGCTGGGACAGGCAGGTTGGCTCGAGATGATCTGGCGCGGCGGCTTCGCCCAGCTGGGCCGTCTCCAGTTCGAGATCGCCCGCTCGGATCTGGGGCGTGAGAATGCCGGTGAGGGGAGTCTGGTGCTGTCCACTCACATCGCGCCGATCGGCTCGCTGGCCCCCGATGCGGTCGATGCCTCTCTGGGGCGGGCGCGGGCTTTCTTCCATGATCACTTCGGAAATCTGGCTGCGGAGCCCGGCGCATTCAATGTCTCCGCTGAGCCAGGCGCATTCAATACGGCGGTGTGCTACTCCTGGCTGCTCGACAGCGATCTGATGGGGCGGATGCCGGGCTCCAACATGGATGCCTTCGCCCGGCGCTGGACCGTGTGGGACCGTCCGGTCTCCGACGGGTCCGGGATGTTCTTCGGTTTCGATCGTCCCTACAAGGACGGCGAGCGGGTTGCCGAGGTGCTCGACGAGCTGCCCTACGACTCCCGCCTGCACCGCACGATGATCGATCTGTGGCGTTCCGGCGGCCATGTTCACAACTGTTACGGCTGGCTGACCCTCCCGGCCTGACGTCTTATGCCGACATCATCACAATGATGAAGTCCCGCACCAGTAGGCACGGGACTTCAAAGAACGTGAAGGGGGTCAGACCTTCGCAGGCTCAAGACGCTGGAGAAGGATCCGGCTAGTTTTTTTCCCGAACCAGATACCTTCCCGGGCGAACTCGATGGCGACCTGGCGGTCCTCGTCAGCCAGGCAGCCAGCTCGCAGGAGAGTCATCACGGACCCGAAGGCGACAACATCCCAGTCGCCACTCTCTGCCATCTTCGCCGTGCCGGCCGCAGCCTCCGGGGTGCACAGCGGTCGCGACAACCTCTGCACACGTCGTGCCCACGCGCCGAACTCCATGACACTCACCGTAGCGGGTGGACTGTCTGCATCACCCCCCGTGTTACACACGGTTAATCCCGGTGAAACACCGGAAATACATGCCGTCAGTAGCCTCACTACCAGTTTCGCGGGTCCTCCCGGCTTGCGAGGCGAGCACGCAGACATCGGAGGCGCGGATGAGCAGGGTGGTTGAAGACAGCATCAAGGTGCTCGTGGTCGGTGGCGGAATGGTCGCCCACCGGTTCACCGAGCGCCTGCGCGAGCAGGACCCGGAGCGCCATTTCGACATCACCGTGGTCGGCGAGGAACCGATCCGGCCCTACGACCGGGTGCACCTCACCAATATCCTGCGCGACTGCCGTCCCGAGGAGCTCGAGCTCGGGCGCCCGTTGCTCTGGTCGGACCCCGGTGTGCATCTGCGGACCGGCGATCAGGTGACGGCGCTCGACCTGGAGCATCACACCGTCGAATGCGAGTCCGGCGAAGTCCTCCCCTGGGACCGGCTGGTGCTGGCCACCGGAGCGGACGGCCTCCGCCCGCCGATCCAGGGCATCGACCTCCCCGGCGTCTTCGTGTACCGCAGCCTCGCCGACGTCCAGGGCATCGGCCGGCGCGCCGAGAAGCTGCTCGAAGAATCGCCCGGCACCAAGCCGCCGGCGGTCGTGATGGGCGGCGGACTCCTCGGCGTCGAAGCCGCCGGCGCCCTGGTCGAGCTCGGCCTCGATGTCACGGTGGTGCAGTCTCGGCACATCCTCTCCGACCAGCTGGACGCCGGTGGCGGCGCGCTGGTCGCCAGGCTCGTCGAGGAGGCCGGCATTCATATCCGGACCGGCGCCCGGGCCGATCGGATCATCGCCGGCGAGGACGGCGAGGTCACTGCGGTGAGCTGCGGCGGAGCGGTGCTGGACGCGCGGCTCGTCGTGGTCTCCACCGGCATCCGCCCCCGCGCCGAACTCGCCGCCGCCCAGGGCATCACCACCGGCCCGCGCGGCGGCGTCCTCATAGACGACATGTGCCGCACCAGCGCTCCCGACGTCTATGCGATCGGGGACGTCGCCACCCTCGACGGCACCCTTCCCGGCCTCATCGCCCCCGGGAATCAGCAGGCCGACGCGCTGGTCGACGTCCTGCTGGGACGTGAGGACGTCCGGCTCGGTGAACTCGACGACTCCGCGAAGCTCAAATTCCCCTCGATCGAGGCGGCCAGTTTCGGGGACGCCTTCGCCACCACTCCGGATGCGGTGACCGTCCTCTACACCGACCCCATCGCGCGCACTTACCGGCGTCTGGTGCTCACCGACGACGGCCGCACCCTGCTCGGCGGGATGCTGGTCGGCGACGGCGCCGAGGGCAGCTACTCGATGCTGCGGCCCCTGCTCGGCCGCGAGCTGGGCGCCGACCCGGCTGCATTTTTGATGCCCGAGGGCGCCGGCGCCGCCCCCTCGGTCGACCTCCCGCCGGACGCCCTGGTGTGCTCCTGCAACAGCGTCACCGCCGGCGAGATCGCCTCCGCGGTGCGCGAGGGCGGCTGCACCACCGTCCCCGAGATCTCCGATCTCACCAAGGCCTGCACCACCTGCGGATCCTGCGAGCCGCTGGTGCGGCGCATCCTGGACCGCGAGCTCACCGCCATGGGCCAGACCGTCTCGCACGCCATGTGCGAGCACTTCTCGATGTCGCGGCGCGAGCTGTTCGACGCCGTTCGGGTCTCCGGAGCCGACACCTTCTCCGAAATCCTCCAGCGGCACGGCAACGGCGGCGACGGATGCGACATCTGCAAGCCCGCCATCGCAGCGATCCTGGCCCATCTCACCAGCGCCCACGCCCTCGACCCCGACCGCGCGCCACTCCAGGACACCAACGACCGGGTGCTCGCCAATATGCAGAAGGACGGCTCCTACTCGGTGGTGCCGCGGATCCCGGGCGGCGAGGTCACCCCCGACGGGCTGGTCGCCATCGGCACCATCGCCAAGGAGTTCGGGCTCTACACGAAGGTGACCGGGGCCCAGCGCATCGATATGCTCGGCGCTCGGCTGGAGCAGTTGCCGGCCATCTGGACCAGGCTGATCGACGCCGGTTTCGAGTCCGGTCAGGCCTACGGCAAGGCGCTTCGCAACGTGAAGTCCTGCCTGGGATCGTCGTGGTGCCGCTACGGGGTCAAGGACTCCGAGTCGATGGCCGTCCGCCTCGAGCTGCGATTCCGCGGAATCCGCTCCCCGCACAAGCTGAAATTCGGCGTCTCCGGATGCGCCCGGGAGTGCGCGGAGGCCAGGAGCAAGGACGTCGGGGTGATCGCCACCGAGAAGGGCTGGAACCTCTACGTGGGCGGCAACGGCGGCTTCAATCCGCGCCATTCCGACCTGCTCGCCGAGGATCTGGACGACGCCGCGCTGGTCACCGCGATCGACCGGTTCGTGGTCTACTACATCCGCACCGCGGACCGGCTCCAGCGCACCGCGCGATGGATCGAGGAGCTGGACGGCGGCATCGAGGGGCTGCGCCAGGTGATCTTCGAGGACTCGCTGGGCATCTGCGCGGATCTGGACGCCTATATGGCGGCCCATGTCGACAGCTACAAGGACGAGTGGCGCGAGGTGTTGGAGGATCCGGTGCGGCTGCGCCAGTTCATCTCCTTCGTCAACGCGCCGGAGCTGCACGACGAGCATCTGCGCTATGTGCCCGAGCGCGCCCAGCACCGGCCGATCAGGCCCGAGGAGCGCCGGGAGCTGGTGTCGAGATGAGGGGGACGCCGGGAACCCGCGAAGTTTCCAAGGATCGGAGAACCGAGATCATGACGTCGACGACACGACAGATGGGGACGGGCAGCGGCCGGGACAGGGCGACGGTGGTGGACGGCGAGGGCTGGCTGCCGGTCTGCGATCTGGCCGATCTGATCCCGGACCTCGGCACCGCCGCGCTGATCGACGGCGAGCAGGTCGCCGTCTTCAACTGCCGCGACGGTTCCGTGTACGCGGTGCAGCAGGCCGATCCGCAGGCCGACGGGGCGAATGTGATGAGCCGCGGGATCGTGGGCTCGAAGGGCGATGCCACCACCCTCGCCTCGCCCCTGCACAAGGAGCTGTACGACCTGCGGACCGGCGCCTGCATCGACCCGAAGGGGGCCGAGCCGACTTCGTTGCGCACCTGGCCGGTGAGGGTCGAGGACGGTCTGGTGGAGATCCGGGCGGGTCAGGCCGACGGGGCGGCCCTCAGCTGAGGCTCGGGTCTTCTCGGTTCCGCAAAGCGGCCAACCGGTCCTGTACCCCTGGATCGGCGGTGATCTCCAGGTCCGGGTCGGCCAGCACCCGGCCGTCGACGGTCATGAAGACGGTGCGGAACTCCGGGTGCCGCTGATCGGCCCGGATGGCGGCGTCCAGACCCATCGCCAGCATCGCCGTCGACCAAGCCTCGCAGACCATTCCCCGGGGCCCGCACACCACCACCTCGCACAGATCGGTGATCGCCGGAATCCCGGACCGGGAGTCCAGCAGATGGCTGCGCCGCATCCCGGGCCCGAGCCGCACACCGGGGTCGGCCGATACCGACAGTGAACCGGACTCCAGCACCAGCACCCCGAACCGGTCGATGCCCTGCCATGGCGCGGCCAGACCGATCCGCGCCGGTTCTCCGGCCACCGCCATCGACGAGCTCCCCAGCGAGACCAGCACATCGGTCGCACCACGGTCCACCGCCAGATCCCGCAGCACATCGGCGGCGTAGCCCTTGGCGATCGCCCCCAGATCGACGGCACCTCTCCCGGCGCCCACCAGCCGGGCCCGGTTCCCGTCCACCTCGATCCGCGGCTCCGCCGGGGAACTCCCTGTGGCGGGCCCCGATGCGTCCGGCGAGGCCTCAAGACCGTCTCGCTCCCCGGTGGGAACCGGGTCTCCAGAGCTCACCCGGATCTGCTTCCCGGCCGGCACGCGGATCTGCTCCCCGGTGAGCACGGGGGGCAGCGGCCCGCCCGCCGCGGTGCGCTCCCAGGCCCTCACCTGGGCGCCGAGCAGGGCGTTGAATGCCCCGCCTGTCTCGGTCTGGAGGTCTCCGGCCGCCCTCAGCACGGCCAGCGCATCGGAGGAGACGATCTCCCAATCACTGGTCAGCCGGGAGATCTCCGAGGTCTCGGTGAACCGGGTCAGCCTGCTCTCGATCTGGCGGCACCGGGCCTCCAGCTCTCCGGCCAGGCGCAGCCCGACGGGCCTCCAGGACACCTGGCCCAGGGTTCCCATCGTCGCGAAGGTGTGCGATGCGGGGCGCCGCGCCCCGCCCGGCGGCTCAGCCATGCTCCCTCGGCACCTCCTCCATGCTCCCTCGACACCTCCTCTCGCGGTGAAGTGGTCCCGATCACTCCCGCCGGGCCCCTTTTCGGCACCGCGAGCGCAGTTTCACGGCGTGTCGGGAGTGATCGGGACCACTGCTCCTCCCCCGACCCTGCTCTTCCCCCCGACCCTGCTCTTCCCCCCGACCCCGACCCCGCTCTTCCCCCCGGCACGCCCCACTACTTCCCGGCCTCCGAGATCGCCGCATCGACGGCCTCGTTGAACAGCTTGTAGGACAGCGAGGCCCCGGCGATCTTCTCCACCTGGCCCTGCGAGCCGGTCTCCTTGAACTGGGCGACGTACTTCTGCTCCGCGGCGACGGCATTCTGGGCCCGCTGGTAGAAGGACTTGTCCGAGGAGTTGCTGCCGTAGTTCTTGTCGTGCGGGGTGCCGTCCTTGTCGTAGATGACGAAGCTGGCCGCGGTCACCGTGTTGGACTTGACGGTGAACTTCACCACCCCGTAGGAGCCGTCGCTCTGCACCTCGGACCGGCCGGAGTAGGACCCGTCCGGAAGGTCCCGGGCGGTCTCGGAGCCCCCGCACCCGCTCAGCAGGGAGGCCCCCACCACCGCGGTGAGCAGCGCTCCGCGGACGCCGGGGCGGCGCATCCCTGCCATCCAGCCCTCCCCTGCCATCCAGCCCTTCCCTGCCATCCAGCCCCGCCCGCCCACACCGCTCCCGCTGCCGGTCATCGGTCCTCCTCCGGTCCACCGGAGACGCCGGCGTTCCGAGCGCCGTCACCAGGTGCGCTGCCGGCGGCCGCCTCCCCAGCTCCTGGAGCACCTTCGGCTCCACCGTCCCCGGCCCCCGGCCGAGTTCCGCCCGAGGACAATCCGGACGCCCCCTTGGTCGGGGTGGCGGAGGCGTCGGTCACCTCCCGGGCGATCCGGCCGTGCTCCAGGATGATCTGGCGCTGCCCCTGCTCGGCGACCTCGGCGTCGTGGGTGACCACGATGAGGGTCGTCCCGGCGTCGTGCAGCTGGTGGAAGAAGTCGATGACGATCCGCTCGTTGGTCTCGTCGAGGTTTCCGGTCGGCTCGTCGGCGAGGATGACGTCGGGGTGGTTGATGAGCGCCCGGGCCACGCACACCCGCTGCTGCTCGCCGCCGGACAGCTCGCGCGGCAGGTGGGTGGCGCGGTCGCCCATGCCGACCCGCTCCAGCGCCGCCAGCGCCTCCTTCTCGTCGGGGATCGAGTGGTAGTACTGCGCGAGCATCACATTCTCCACGGCGGTCAGGTGCTGCACCAGGTGGAACTGCTGGAAGACCAGCCCGATCCGCTGGCGCCGGACGGTCGCCAGCTCCGGCTCGCCCATCTTGTCGAGCCGGTCCCCCTCCAGCAGCACGATGCCCTCGGTGGGGCTGTCCATGCAGCCGAGGATGTTCATCAGGGTCGACTTGCCCGATCCGGAGGGCCCGACGATCGAGACCCACTCGCCGGCTCCGATGTCCAGCGAGACGTCGTCCAGGGCGGCCAGGTCGCCGTAGCGGCGGCTCACATGCTGGATCGAGTAGACCGGATCGGCGGCCCCGGCCCTCCCGGTTCCGGTCTTCCGAGCCCCCACGGCGGGCGCAACGGCGGTCACCTCGGCGATCGCCTCCGCGGCCGCTCCGGCATTCGCTCCGGTGGTGTCATCTGCAGCAGTCATGTCACTCTCCGCCCAGCACGTCGGCAGGCTTGATTCTTGAGATTCTGCGGGCCGGCATGAGGCTGCCGGCCAGGGCCACGGCGATCGAGACGACCAGGGTGATGGGCGTCACCACCCACCAGTTGACGTCCAGCTTCACCGCGAAGGCCCTCATCGAGATCCAGTCGGCGATCCAGACGCCGGCCGCCAGCCCGACCGCCCCGCCGATCAGCCCGAGAAGCACGGACTCTCCGATGAACTCCCCGACGATGTCGCGCGGCAGGGCGCCCAGCGCCTTCTTCAACCCGATCTCGCGGGACCTCTCGGAGACCACCGCATTGAGGGTGGCCGAGATCGAGATGAGGGTGAGCAGCAGGATGATGACGCTCACGATCCAGATCAGCGACTGCAGGGTGTTGGCGATGCCGGCCTCGGACTGGCTGGTGCGTCTCACCACCTCCCCCTCCATCCCCGGCCCGGTGACCTTCTTCGCCAGCCCGTCCAGGACGGTGGCGTTGCCGTCGACCGAGTACTCGATGAGGTTGTAGGAGGTCCTGCCGCCGGTGAACCGTTTGAGGTTGTCCAGGCTCATCACGATGAGATCGTCCTCGGTGTCCCCGGTGCGCAGGATCCCGGTGATCCTGAGCTGGCGGGCGGCGCCGTCCTTGCGGGTCGGCTCGGTGAGCCCGATGGTCTGCCCGGTGGTGAAGCCGTACTTCTCGGCGACATTGCTGCCCACCAGGATCTGATCGGGTCCGGTGGGCATGGTCCCGTCGACATCCCAGTAGGGCCGCACCTTCTCGACGCCGGCCAGGTCGGTGCCCATCACCTGAACGGCCTGCTGGTTGTACAGCAGGTTCGTGTACTGGTGCGGCGCCCGGGCGATGGCCGCGGGCCCGACCGAGGAGTCGGCGTCGGCCAGCTGGGCCTGCGACAGCAGCTGGGCGCCGTTCGGGACGACGATGAGGTTGGCTCCGAAGGAGCGCAGCTCCCGGCTCATCTGGTTGGGCACCGTCCAGGCGATCAGGCCCAGGGCGGACAGCGTCGCCGCCCCCACCGCGATCGACAGCGAGGCGATGATCACCCGGGACAGCCGGTGCAGGAAGGACTGCCCGATCATGCGCAGGTACATCTTCTGGTGCGGGTTCATCGGATCACTTTCCGTGCAGCACGTGGGCGGGCTGCAGTCTCAGCAGATATCTCATCGAGGGCAGGCATCCCAGCACCACGGTGACCAGCACGGCCAGCGCCATCAGGGGAGCGACGATGGGACGGATGGCGATGCCAGAGCCGAACACCAGGTGGCCGACCAGCTGCGCCAGCCCGGCCCCCACACCGAATCCGGCCACCGCGCCGATCACCGCGACGATGAGGGTCTCGGTGCCGATGGTGGCGATGATCGAGGAGTTGCGCGCCCCGAGCGCCTTCATCAGGCCGATCTCCTTGGACCGCTCCATCACCGAGGCGGTCACCAGGTTGGCGATGCCCAGGGCGGCGGCGACCATCGCGAAGACGGCGACCAGGGTCATGATGAGCCGGGTCTTGTTGAGCACGACCCCCTCGGAGTCGGCGACCTGACGCACCGGTTTGGCCGAGACGTTCGTCATGGCCTCCTCGATCTGGTAGGAGATCGAGGAGGCGTAGGCGGTGCAGTACCAGGTCTCCCACTCGTCGATGGACAGCGTCGAGGGGTCGCGGGCGGCCCGGGTGGCCAGCTCGTTGTCGGGGGTGGTGATGGCGCGCACCTCGATCCGGCCCACCTCCCCGGGTCGTTTGGCGAGCTGCTGGGCGACCGGCAGGGAGGTGAAGATCTGCTGATCCTCGTCAGAGCCGGACTCGTAGACGCCGACCACCCGCGCCCGCACCTCGGCCTTCGGGCTGGACAGGGCGATGGTGTCCCCGGGCTGCCAGCCGTGCTGGGCGGCCAGGGTGGAGCCGACCATCACCTGGGCGGCTCCGGAGTCCGAGCCGGGCGATTCGGAGGCCCAGGAGCCGGTGACATGCCACCAGTCGCGCATCGGCTTGATCCCGGTGGTCACCTGCTGGCCGTTGGCGGCCTTGAAACTGTGGTCGAACCAGGTGCCGACGACCGTGACCTTCTTGCCGCCGACGGTCGCCTCGGTGTTGAGGAAGGGGGTGTAGTCCTCGATGTTGTAGGCCCAGAACACGCTCTTCAGCTTGGGCAGCTCGGACTCCTTGATCGCCCCCACCGAGGCCGAGGAGTCGACGTCGTACATGTCGGAGACGATCGAGGCGCCCTTGGGGAGCACCTGGATGTTGGCCCCGTAGGAGCCCAGCTCGGCCTGCACCTTGTCGGAGACGTCGAGCATCACCGCCAGCATGGAGGTGGTGAGGCTGGAGCCCAGCAGGATCGTCACCGCGATCATGAGGCGCTTGGACATCTGACGCCGCAGCGCCCGCCCGATCATTCGCCAGAAGAACATGATTACACGAACACCTTCTCGTGACTCGCGAGTTCCTTCACAGAGAACCGGAGGGTATTACCGGCCTCCTCATATTTGATGGGAATCGGATTGCATCCGCCCTTGAACCCGATGGTCTGAACATTCATCATGACTCCGCAGCGCTTGCAGATGATCATGCCCTTCTGCTCGTAATAGCCGGAATTCCCGCAGATCTCACAGGCGTCCAGCCCGGTGCCGAATGCCGCCTCGTTCTTCTTCACCACGATGAATCGCACCTCGACCGAGTCCTTGGTGAGATAGGCGAAGCGGTGCAGATGGCCGTCGGAGACCAGATCGCGCGACACCGTCACCCACTGGCCCTGCACCTTCGAGGGCTCGATGGCCGACAGCTCGGGCACGTAGTAGGCGCGACGGCGTCCCTCGGTGAGGGCGGCGCCGAAAACGACCGCGGTGCCCAGCGACAGTCCGAAGAACCGGCGCCGGGAGTACTGATCGGCCTTCTGCAGCCGGGCCCGGGCAGGATTGGCGGGATCACGGCGCGGGTGGGCCCACAGCGCCACGATCCCGGCCAGGGCGACGACGATCACCAGGGCCAGCTGGGTCCGGGCCTCGTTGGCCTGGATCCACAGCACCATGTCGAAGACGGTGTCGCTGCGCGGCACCATCCGGCGGGTGGCGAACTGCTGGTAGAGCAGGATCGCCCCCGGCAGCACCATCGCCACGAAGACGACGGTGGTGATCGCGGTCCGCAGGAACCAGGGGATTCGGCCCGCTGAGACGACGTATCCCCAGGCGGCGACGATCACCAGCAGAGTGCCCAGCAGGTAGCCGGCCAGGCTCAGCAGGCTCGCCGAGTCGAGGATGGAGGAGCCGGGCGGAGAGATCCCGCCGGCGTCGAAGAAGTAGCTGAATCCGTAGAACACCGAGGTGGTGAGCAGGGCGAACAGGGCGGTGACGGTGAGCGCGCGGTGGCGCACGCCCTGATCGATGTCGTGGAGATCCCGGCCGCCGAAGGCCCACACCGCCACCAGGAAGACGACGATCGACGCGAGCATCACCGGTTCGACCAGCCGGTTGAAGGTCGGGACGTCGATGAGGGTCGTGTTGAGCCGCAGCCAGGCGATGACGCCCGCTCCCGCCAGGCCGGCGAGGGCCACGACGAGGGTGATCCGCGCCAAGGGCCTGCGCTCCCGGGGGGAGTGGGCGCGGCTGGCGATCAGAATGACCATCGCGAGGCACAGCGGGAGTGCGCTCTGGATGGAGACGACGAACATTTTCAGCATGACGACGAGATGTCCTTGTCGGCTGTGGCGGAGGTGTCGGTGGAGGTGTCGGGGGGAGCGGGGAGGTGGGGCGCGGGATGGACGCCGACGGGATGCACGGCGTCCTCCCCGACCGGCGATCGGGGAGGACGACGCTCAACGGATGGTCAGAGCAGCTGGCCGTCCCACTGCCAGTTGTCGAACTGGAAGGTGAGGGGCTGCTTCCAGAAGCGGCCCTTGACGCCCGAGGAGTCCTTGCCGGTGTGCAGCATGAACTTGTCGGCGGGGGAGGCGATGGTGATGGTGACGTCGTAGTTGCCGGCCGGCAGCTTGATGTTGTTGCCGTAGTGCGGGCCGTCGGAGGCGATCATCGGCATCATGGTGCCCAGGTCGATCTTCTTGCCGGTCTTCTTGTCGGTGGCGACCGCCTTGACGTCGAGGTAGGGCAGGAACTGGTCCTTCTCGTACCCCCACTCGGTGGCCTTCTCATTGGTGGAGACGTCCACCTCGAAGTGCATGTCGGACTGCGAGGCCGGCGGCACCATGGTGGAGCCCTGCTCCATGTCGATCGCCTGGAAGTAGACCACGTCGACGGTGAGGGCGTCCTTGGTCTGGGGGCCGGAGTCGCCGACCGGGATCTCCTTGATGCCGGCGGTGTCCTTCGAGCTGTCGGCGGCCGGGGCGGAGGCCGCGCTGGAGGCGGCAGAGGCGGCGGGGCTGGCGCTGGAATCGGCCTTCTGATCGCCGCTGGAGCCGCAGGCCGACAGCGAGGTCAGTGCCAGACCTGCCGCCACCATCAGGACGAGGGACTTCTTGGTGTTCATCGCGGGATTACCTTTCATTGTGCTCGACAGTCCCCGTGACGGTCACGGAGTCCTGTTCGGGGGAGATGGTTGATTCGGGGGGATGGGTCGTTGTCGAGGATCTGGATCTTCTGATCTGCAGAATCGCGAGAATGACCAGGATGATGACGATGACGAGCTGTGCGAGCAGCGTCTCGGCATTGGGGTAGAGGCCGAGCCAGGAGATCTGCGGAATGACCCCGACCCCGAATTCGTGGGCCGGTACCACCGCGGCGTCCTGGAATTCCTTGACGGCCCCGCCGGCGATGGTGACGGCGAGAATTCCGAGGAGGATCGAGGTCCACTTGAAGAACTGCTTCATCGGCAGCCGCACCCCGAACACCCAGACCAGGGTGAACAGGATGGCCAGGATGAGCACGGCGGCGCCGATGCCCAGCCAGATCTTGACGTGGTCGCCGCTGGTTTTGGCGCCGGCGATGATCGGGGAGAAGAACAGGATGGTCTCGGCCCCCTCGCGCAGCACTGCCAGGAAGGCCACCGAGGCCAGCGCGAAGACGCCGCCGCTGGCGGTGCCCTTGCCCGCCGTCTTCTCGATGTACTCCTCCCACTTCCTGCCGCTGGACTTCGAGAGGATCCAGTTCGAGACCCAGATCAGCATGGCCACGGCGAGGGCGCCGGTGACTCCTTCGAGGAGCTCCTGGCTCTGTCCGGAGGTGGCCGAGGCGGCCAGCTTGGAGAACAGGAAGGCCAGCCCGGCCGAGATCGCCAGGGCGCCGACGACACCGACGATGATGCCGACGAGCTGGTCCCGGCGTCCGGCCTTCATGGCGTAGGTGATGACGGCGGCGACCACCAGCAGAGCCTCGGCGCCCTCGCGCAGCAGTACCAGGAAGGCGGCCACGAAGCCGCTCCAGCCCAGTTCGGTCTGCGAGGTCATCTGGTCGATCTTCTTGGCGTCCTCGGTGACATCGGCCGACAGCTGGGCGGCGGTGCTCTTGTACTCCTCGGGGCTGAGGGACTTCTCCTTGGCGGCCTGGCGGAGCTTGTTGAACATGGCCTCCAGCTGGGTGACGCGGGCCTGTCCCAGGTAGGAGATGGTGGCCTTCTCCAGGCCGTCGGCCTCGTAGTGGGCGAGGTAGGCGTCCTTGGCGGCGGCGTAGGCGGCGTCCCCGTTGCCGGCGGCATAGGCGGTGCCGGCCTCGGAGAGCTTGCCGCTGATGGTCTTCGCCACCCGCGACCACTGGTCGTTGAGCTCGGGGGTGGACTTGAGGTCCTTGACGTCGGTGCGCAGGGTCTTCGTGGTGGAGTCGACGGCCGCCTGGACCTTGGCCTGCGGGGCCTTGTCGCGGGTGAGGGTGCGGATGCCCAGCAACTCCTTGGTGAAGGCATCGGAACGATCGTCGCCGAGCCGGTGGTTGACCTGGGCCTCCAGGCCGCTCACCTGATAGATCTCGTAGTAGGCCGACCGGATCGACTTCTCGACCCCGACCTGATCCTTCTGCTGGTACTGACCGGGGATCTGATTGATCTTGGCGATCATCTGGCCGGCCACGGCGTCCCAGTCGGGGTCGTCGGCGTGCGCCGCCGGGGCCGAGCCGGGCGACAGGCAGATCGCCAGGGCGATGGCCAGGGCCATTAGGGATATCAGCCAGGCGGGTGAGCGCCTGAGTTGTACGGGTGTCGCGGTGTTCACATCGTCTCCGTCAGGAGGGGCTATCGGCTCTCTTAGGTGAGCCTTGCCTCACCATAAGGGGTTTTCTGCCCGAAGTGAACAGGGGGGTGTCGATTTTGAGACGCTTTGTGTGACTATAATGCCCGGCCCTTGCCGACGAGGGGCATCGGCCGCTCCGCTCGCGCCGGCCGTGTCCCGATCACTCCCGACACGTCGTGTTCCTGCATTGCCGTCGCAGTTTCACGGCGTCTCGGGAGTGATCGGGACCATTCGGGTCAGGCGCCGAGGGCGCCGAGGGCGTCGAACTCCTTATTGACGCTCCGGTCGAGCCGCTCGAAGGTCTCTTCGTCGCAGAAGGCCGACTCCAGGGCGGTGAGGGTGACTGCGCGCAGATCCTCCAGCTCCCAGCCGAGTTGCCGGCTGACCAGGGTGGTCTCGCGGTTCATCGAGGTGGCGCTCATCAGCCGGTTGTCGCAGGAGATGGTGACCGGCAGCCCGGCCCGCCACAGGGCGCCGATCGGATGGTCGGCCAGGGTGCGGCACACCCCGGTCTGAATATTGGAGGAGGGGCACACCTCCAGCGCGATCTTGTCGCTGCGTACCCGGGAGGCGACCGGCCCCAGGCTCATCACCCCCGACCCGTAGCTCGTCAGATCGTCGACCAGCCGGACGCCGTGGCCGAGGCGTTCGGCCCCGCAGTCGATGGCCGCCTGGATGGACTCCAGCCCGTCGGCCTCACCGGCGTGAATGGTGAGATGCCCGCCGGAGGCTCGTACCGAATCGAAGAGCTCGGTGAACCGCTGTGGCCCGAAACCGGCCTCGGGCCCGGCCAGGTCCATGCCGACCACCCCGCGCCCCAGCCATGAGACGGCAAGTTCGGCCAGCGCCGGATCGGGGTCCAGCTGGCGCATCACGGTGATGAGCTGTCCGACGACGATCGGCGTCCCCGCCTCGGCCGCCGCAGGGCCTCCCTCGTCCAGTCCCTCCTGGACGGCGGCCACCGCCTGGTCGAGGGTGAGCCCCCCGCGCAGGTGCTGCTGGGGAGCCCACCGGGTCTCGGCGTAGACGACGTGGTCGGCGGCCATGTCCTCGACGAACTCGCGGGCCACCCGGGTCAGCGCGGCCGTGCTCTGCATCAGCGAGACGGTGGTCTCGAAGGTCTCCAGATAGCGCGGCAGGGAGCCGGAGTCGGCGGTCCGGAAGAACCAGTCGCCGATCTCCTCGGGGGTCTCGCCCGGCACAGCCACCCCGGCTTCGCGGCCGAGATCCAGCACGGTGGCCGGGCGCAGGCCCCCGTCCAGGTGGTCGTGCAGGGCCACCTTGGGGGCGGCGCGGACGAGGTCGGGGCTGACGGTCATGGCCCGAGCCTATGCGGCCAGCTCCTCTCAGGGGCGCAGGTCGACCGGGCGGTAGGCCCTCTCCATCTCCCCGGTGTAGAGCTGGCGCGGCCGCCAGATCTTGTTGCTGGTCTCCAGCTGCTCGCGGTAGTGGGCGATCCAGCCGGGCAGCCGCCCGATCGCGAACAGCACGGTGAACATATTCACCGGGAATCCCATCGCCTCGTAGATCAGGCCCGAGTAGAAGTCGACATTCGGGTAGAGCTTGCGCTCCTTGAAGTAGTCGTCGTTGAGCGCGGTCTCCTCGAGCTCCTGGGCGATCTCCAGCAGATCCTGGCGTCCGGTGTGGAGTTTGAGAATGGCATCGGCGTGCTGCTTGATGATCGCGGCGCGCGGGTCGTAGCTCTTGTAGATCCGGTGGCCGAAACCCATCAGCTTGATCCTGGACTCATGATCCTTGACCTTGGCGACGAACTCGTGGGTGGTCATTCCGGAATCCCGGATGTACTGGAGCATTTCGATGACGGCCTGATTCGCTCCACCGTGCTTGGGCCCGGACAGGGCATTGACGCCGGCCGCCACCGAGGAGTACAGATTCGCCCCCGAGGAGCCGACCATTCGCACCGTCGAGGTCGAACAGTTCTGCTCGTGGTCGACGTGCAGGATGAGCAGCACCTCCAGGGCCCGGGTGATCTCATCATTGAATTCATAGTCCTCGGTGGGGAATCCGAAACTCATCCGGATGAAATTCTCGATATAGGACAACGAGTTGTCCGGGTAGAGGGTCGGCTGGCCGACCGAGTTCTTGTAGGAGAAGGCCGCCAGGGTCGGCATCTTCGCGATCAGCCGGGCGGTGGCGTTCTCGACCTGCTCGGGATCGGTGCCGGCGCTCTTCTCGGAGAAGGTCGACAGCGCCATGATTCCGGCGGCCAGCACCGGCATCGGGTGGGAGCGCCGGGGGAAGCAGCGGAACAGGTCGCGCATCCGCTCGTCGATGAGGGTGGTGCGCCGGATCCGCTCCTCGAAGGCGGAGAGCTCCTCGGCGGTCGGCAGTTCCCCGTAGATCACCAGATAAGCGGTCTCCAGATAGGTCGAATGCTTGGCCAGCTGCTCGATCGGATATCCGCGATAGCGCAGAATTCCCTTGTCGCCGTCGATATAGGTGATTTTCGAGAGGCAGGACGCCGTGCTCACGAAAGCCGGGTCGAGGAACAGATTTCCGGTGCTTCGGAGAAAGCCCGAGGCGTCATACCCCACCTGGCCGTCGCTGGCGGTCACCTTCTCGAACTCGATATCGGTGCTTCCGTCGGTGAAACGCGCGGTCTCGCTCATCATGCTCCTTTCGGGGGACGCCGATCCCGCAGATCCGAGTTCCAGACCACGCAGTATCCGATGATCGGAATGTCTGGAGGGGGCTGGATTCTGGTGATGCGGCGGTCATTGTCGCGGCTCGGGATCGACGGGTGGGACGTCGTCATGAGTCCGCCCGGCGGCCTCAGCGGGTCCGAGGCTGCGCAGCCCAGAGTACGGCCGGCGTCACGGATGTCAACGCGATCGCGCCATCAGCCGAATAGCGAGCGGAACCGCTCAGCCGAGCACGGTGTAGGTGACGGCGATGGTGCCCGCAGAGGTGTCGGCGATCGAGGCGAAGGCGGCCCGCGACAGGTCGAGGCAGCGCCCCGAGACATAGGGCCCGCGGTCGTTGACACGCACCACGACCGACCGGCCGTTGGCCACATTGGTCACTCTGAGCCGGGTGTTGAAGGCCAGGGTCTTGTGGGCGGCGGTGTCGGCGTCCGGGTCGAAGGTCTCCCCGTTGGCCGTCATCTGCGGCTCGTCGTAGAAGGAGGCCCGGCAGGAGCCGGTCACAGGTCGCCTGCCCCTCGCCGGAGATCGCGGGCCTGGTGGCGGACGACCGGCTGACCGGCGTCGAGGAGGAGGTCTGGGCGCCCAGCGTCTGGGTGAGGTACGCCATCGAGACCCAGCCGGATCCCAGGGAGGAGTCGACACTCACCCACGACCCGGAGACGTCTCCGGTCAGCGTCACCCTGGTGCCGGCGGGCAGCACTGTGCGCACCGGTGCGGAGAGCCCGGCGCCACTGCGCAGGTTGAGGCGGACGGCGGAGTAGGCGACGCCGATCTGCGCCGGGCTGGTCCGGGTCGAGCCGCTCGAGGACGAGCCGTGTGACGAGGAGCCGGAGGCCCCGCCAGCTCCGCCCGACAGGTAGGCGCTGGCCACCCAGGCGCTGCGGCCCTGGTAGCGCACCGGCGTCCAGCCGCCGACGGGAGATCCGGTCACCACCGCCGAATCTCCCGGGTGGAGGACGCCGATGGACTGCTTCGAGGTGCTCGGGCCGAGGCGGACGTGGACGGCGGTGGTGGCCTCGACGGTCGTGGTGTCAGTGGCCTGGGCGATCGATCCGACGACCGCCGGGACGCCGAAGGAAAGGGTGCCGGCGAGGGCGAGGGTGACGGCGGTACCACGGATCTTCTGCACAATCGGGTGCGTGTGAGCGGTCAACGGGGTGTCCTCCGGCCTCGGCACGGGGCCCGGATTCGGGATCGGGCCCCTGATTTCCTGGAGCCTAAGAAAGACCGCCGGTGCGCTCAAAAGAACATTGAGGGTTGTCGGCGGTGAACCGGCCATTGACGGGGCCGGGACACTCTCGACCATTCCTCGAGGTTGAGAGTTTCCGGACGCCCCGGATCGTGCGGGTTCACACGCCGCGAAGATCCGTAGGCCCGGTGGACCCGAAGACTCCCGGAGCTCAGACCGCGCTGAGCTTCTGCCAGCCCGCCCAGTCGTAGACCCAGCAGCCGATGCCCTCCGAGGGCTTGAAGGTGCGGTTGGAGCCGGAGTTGTTCACTATGTCCCCGGCCCGGCAGAGGTTGAACAGCCATTTGGCGTTGTCCATGGACAGTCCGACGCACCCGTGCGAGACATTGGCGGACCCCTGCTCGCCCTCCGACCATGGGGCGGCGTGGATGAACTCGCCGGTGTAGGTGACTCGCATCGCCCATTTGACGTCGAGCTTGTAGGAATCGGGGCTGCCGGCGGGAATGCCGACGGTGGTGGAGTCCATGATGAGCGAGGAGTCGCGCTCGATGATCACCTTGGTGCCCGACCGGGTGGCGAATCCGTCCTTGCCGGTGGTGATCGGCAGAGTCTTGATCTTGGTGCCGTTCTTGGTGACTGTCATGGTGTGGCCGGTAATGCTCACGTCGAGGATTCTGACGTCGCCGATGGTGAATCCGCCCGAGATGTTGTCATTGATGAAACGGTGGCTCGAGGTCGGCAGGCCGGCGATCTTCCCACTCACCGTCACCTTGCTGTTGGCCTGCCAGTACGTCTCGGGGCGCCACATCAGCTGGCCGTTGTCGATCCATCCCCAGGCGCCGTTCTGGGCCGGGGTGGTGGTGATGGTCATCGCCTGCTGGATCGCCTTGCGCATCCCGGCGTCCACCACCTCGTTGTTGAACTTGACGATCACCGGCATTCCGGCGCCGACCTGGGTGCCGTCGTAGAGGAGGTTGGCGACGTTCGTCTCGGCGTCCAGGGTGCTGATCTTCGTGGTCGCCTTGGTGGTGCCGGCGGGGCCGTCGAGGGTGGAGACGACGGTGTAGCTGCGGTTGAGCCGGAAGGGGAACTGCGGCGTCCAGACGCTCTTGGCCAGGGTGCCGTTGACCGGCTCCCCGTCCGCATTGGTCACCGCGACTGCGCTCAGCGTGCCGTTGGAGACCGCGAAGCTGAGGGTGTCGGTGGGCTGGATCTGGGTCAGCGAGTGCTGGGAGCTGACGGTGACAGGTCGCCGGCGACGGGGTCGACGAGGAACCGGCCGATCCGGTTGCGGCCGACGACGCGGAGGGGGCGGTCGAGCCGGGCGTGCCGGATGCGCCGGGCGAGGACTTCGGCGCGCACCCGACAAGGGCCAACGGCACCGCGATGGCGCCTCCGGCGAGAACAGATCGTCGGGTCGGGAATGACGGCACTGATGCCTCCAGCAGAAATCTGTGGTCAGGATCGGACGGGAACGGGTGCCCGGGACCGGGGACCCTGTCGAACGTCCGACTTCATATGATAGTAACTCGTTTAGGAATCCGGAGCCTCGTCGCGATGCCCCGAGGAGAGGATTGGAGCAAGTATGAGAATCTCGCTGCGCCGCGGAGCGGCGGCCTGCCTCTGCGTCCTGACGATGAGTTCGCTGAGCGCGTGCGGAGGGCAGAAGAGCGGCACGACGGGGGCGTCGTCCCCGGCCGTCAGCGCCCCGGCGTCCGGTGTCTCGGCCACCCCCACCCCGAGCCCGACTCCCAGCTACCCCTTCACCGTCGGACCGGTGGCGGACGCGAAGAATCTCGGCACGCGGATGGCGGCTGCGCTGAAGACGGTGAAGAGCTACAGCACAGTGGGCGAGATGAAGCTCACCGCCGAGAAGACCTCGGCGTCGGTGAAGTTCTCCGGCGACGTCGATCAGTCCGACCCGGCCGTGCCGAAGACCCATGTGAAGATGGTGGCGGCGGGCAAGGCGATGGAGATAGTGAGCGTCGGCCCCAAGGTGTGGGTCAAGAACGACGGCTCATGGGTCGAGGGCGGCTCCCAGCAGGCGGATCAGGTCGACCAGACCCAGGCCCTCGCCAAGTGGGGAGACGCCGTGGTGTCGGCCAAGTACGTGGGCGAGGACGCGACCGGGCATCACTTCGAGGTGACCGCGGACCCGAAGAAGATGCTGTCGACCCTGGACGCCGATACGGCGGCCAAGATCGGTCCGGTTCCCGCGGACTACTGGCTGGACGACGAGTTCAGGCTGGTCAAGGTGGCGATGAAGATCACCGAGGGAGGGACCTCGATCTCCTCGATCACCACCGTGTCGGGAATCAACCAGCCGGTCACCATCCCCAAGGTCGCCTGAGCCCGCGCCCGCGGGTGTGGGTGTGGGTGTCCGGAACGGGTGGTTCTCCGGCGTCTCCTACACTCGTACACTCGTCCTGTTTGCGAGCCCAGGAGATGCGATGAGTGATACCCCCGACCGGTCCGATGAGTCCGACGAGGACGCGGCGACCGGTCTCGAGTCGGAGAGAGGTCTCGAGTCCGGGGCCCGGGACGAGGAGGATCTGCCCGCCCCGCCGCACGAGAAAGCTGGTCTGGGTGCTCGCCTGGGGGATGGGGATCATCGGGGCGATCATCATCATCGTGTGGGCCGGGATGATCCTGTTCGTCAACTGATCCGTGTCGATCGGCGCAGCGCCGGGGCAGT
This sequence comes from Acidipropionibacterium sp., assembly GCA_022647765.1. Lineage (GTDB taxonomy): Bacteria > Actinomycetota > Actinomycetes > Propionibacteriales > Propionibacteriaceae > Acidipropionibacterium. The sequence goes on along the minus strand of JALCLH010000002.1, from coordinate 108,281 downwards.
TGCTCCGGGGGTGATCTCTGATTGACGCCGATCAGAAGATCAGAACAGCGTCTGGACCGGAGCGATGAGTGCGGGATCCGCTGGACTGATCAATGTCGAGTCCGACGGATCGATCCGGGCGACGCTGTTGACCCGCGGGTCCACCCGGTGGCTGTCCAGGGTGGCGGCGATCTGCCGGGCCTGCTCACCGGCCAGGTGCACCAGGCCCTCGGCCTCGGTGGGGTCGAGGCTGCCCGGGGCGAGCCACTCGTCGAGATTTCCGGCGTCAGGAAGACCGGCATCCGGTCGTGGATCTCACCGGCGCGGTCGGTGCCGGTGGTGGTGATGATGGCCACCGTCGTGGTGGCGACGCCGTCGGTCGTGGTGGTCGCGGTCACCCCGGCCGCATGGAGCAGTCCGGCGTCGCCGTGGATCCAGTGCGGGATCTTCGTCTTTCCCCGGCCCGGCGTCCATTCGTAGTAGCCGGTCATCGGGACGATGGCGCGGTGGGCCCGGAAAGAGGCGCGGAACATGCCGTTGGACGCCACCGTCTCCAGTCGGGCGTTGATCGGGCGCGGCCCGGACTCGTTGGCCCATGCAGGCCGGAACCCCCACCGTGCGGGTTCCAGAATGCGGACGGCATTCTCGGCAGCCGGTACAGCGGCCGGAGCAGCCGGTCGGGGCGGCGCGGCCCGGGGATCGTCCTGGTCAGGATCTCCGGGCAGGGCGAGCAGGATCGGGACGGTGGTGGACGGCGCGATGGAGTACTGCGGCGTCCAACCGTCGATGTCCTCGCCGATCGCCCGGTAGACCGTCGCCAGGTCGTTCGCATTCACATTGAGGCCGTAGCGTCCGCACATGGCGTCCTCTCCCGGTTGCCGATGCTCCCAGTCTGCCGCGCGGTGCCAGCACTGGTTCAGGCGATGACCCGCTCGACGAAGCCGACAAGGGTGGCCTCCACCTCGCCCCGGCTGGCGGGCTCGTTGTGCACCTCATGGCGCGCTCCGGTGTAGACGTGGGTCTCGACGTCACTGCGCCCGGCGGCGCACAACCGGTTGGCGACGTGCAGGGCGCCCTCGCCGTAGTTCGCCACCGGGTCCTGCTCGCCGGCCAGGATGAGCACCGGCAGGTCGGCCGGGATGCTGGTGGGCCAGTCGGCGGCATTCACCTCGTCGTAGAGAGAGACGAAGTCGCGGACGAAGCGCAGCGACATCGGGGCGCCGAAGTTGTTGAGCGGGTCGACGCCGTGATCGGCCACCACCGCCGGATCGGAGGCCACCCAGGCGGTAGGACCGGCGCCCGGTCCGAAGCGGTCGACGAAGCCGTCGAACATCTGGTTCTGGAACCCCTGATCCGGCTCGGTGCCGTCGCCGGCTGCCAGAGCGGCGTCCAGGGCAGTGCGGTCGAGTGTCTGCTCGATGCCGTGGATCTGCGCAGCGATCCCGCACAGTGCCAGCCCTGACAGGTCCTCGCCGTAGCGGGAGGCGTATCCGCGGGCGATCATCGATCCCCACGAGTGTCCGAAGAGGACATACGGCAGTGTCGGATGGAGTTCGACCGCCAGATCATGCAGGGCCTTCTCATCGCGCAGCACGGTCTCGACGCCGTTGGCGCCGGTGTCCTGCCAGACCCCGGAGGCCGCCGCCGTCGCACCATGGCCCGCGTGGTCGTCGGCCGCGACCGCGAAGCCGGCGTCGAGCAGGGTCGTGATCATGTGCAGGTAGCGGCGGGAGTGCTCACCGAGGCCGTGGGCGATCTGGACGACGGCTCGGGGCCGGGCGACCGGCGTCCAGACCCAGCCGTGGATCTCGTCGCGGCCGTTGTGGGAGGGGAATTTCAGCTCGTTGAGCGCCATCGCAGTCTCCTGGGGGTCGTCGCCCTCGTCGGCGAGGGGCGTGAGGCCAGGCTAGACCAGCCGACCCCTGCAGGCTGGACGTCGCCTGAATGACGAGGCGCCCCTTCCGCCACGAGACGCCCCATCTATCGGGCGCCTCGTGGAGGAGCGGGCGCCTCGTGGGAGTTCGGGGATTGATGCCGAACTCGACCGCAGCCGACGCAGGCGACGCAGCCGGCAGGGCCGACGCCGAGCCCGGCCCCGGCGTCCCTCAGCTCCTCAGCTCGTCGGAGACCGTCCTCACCACGCTGCGCAGATCCAGCCACCACTGATCCCGGGGCCGGCGATGGGTGGCGTCGACCAAAGAGGGCATGGCGCTCATCGCGCCGGACCGGATGTGGCCCTCCTTGATGCCGATGAACGAGGAGCCGTCGGTGCCGGCCGCCAGCTCGTCGTCGATGAGGTTGAGCGCCCGGTAGGCGAACCGGGTGGCCATCAGCCGGTCGAAGGGAGACGGCGAGCCGCCCTGCTGCATGTGCCCCAGCACCGCGGTGCGCACGTCGTACAGGCCGTGCGACTCCTCCTCCATCACCCGGGCCAGGAAGTCGGTGGTGTAGTTGTCCGACGCCTTCTCGTTGCGCACGGCCAGGAAGAGCCGGCGTCCATGGGCGAAGGAGTCGCGCAGCCACTTCGTATCGGCGACCAGATCCTCCAGGCTGATCCCCTCCTCGTTGAGGTAGATCCGCTCGGCTCCGGCCGCCAGCCCCGACATCAGCGCCAGATAGCCGCAGTTCTTGCCCATCGTCTCGACGACGAAGCAGCGCTTCGAGGCGATCCCGGACTCCTTGATCTTGTCCATCGCGTCGACGATGACATTGAGCGCGGTGTCGGCGCCGATCGACAGCTCCGAGCCCGGCAGGTTGTTGTCGATGCTGGCCGGCACGCAGACCGGTGGGAATGCGGAAGGCGGGGTAGCGGTCGCGCTCGGCGGTCATCTTGTGGACGCCGTCATAGGCCGAGTAGCCGCCGACGACGATGAGGGCGTCCACCCCGTTGTTCTCCAGGGACCGGCTGAGCGAGTACAGATCCTCGGTGCGCGGCACCTCGCGCCGGGTGCCGAGCGCGGCGCCGCCCTCGCCGGCGAGCCCCTCGGTCTCCTCCCAGTCGAGCTCGTCGACCTGGCCGGCCGCCAGCCCGATGAACCCGTTGTGGATCCCGATGATGTGGTGGCCGCGGGAGATGCCGAGCCGGGCGAGGCTCCGGGCCGCGGTGTTCATGCCGGGCGCCGGGCCGCCGGCGTGCATGATCGCGATCCGCTTGTCCCCCGGAATGGGGACGGTGCGCACCGGCTCGGCGACCTCGCTGAAGATGGCGTCCATCTCGACGAAGGAGCGCCCCCTCATCCGCATCGCGCCGCGGTAGTCGCCGGCGGTGATGAGCTCGGGCACGTGCTGGGTGTCGGCGACGGCCTTCACCAGGGAGATCCGGTCGATCCGGTTCGACCTGGTGGCGATCACCCGGCCCTCGGAATCGGGGGTCGCGGTGAGCACCTCGTGAACGGCGTTGTACCCCAACCAGGTCGACGCCCAACGGTCGTAGGCGCTCGGCGTCCCGCCCCGCTGGACGTGTCCCAGGATGGTGACCCGGGCGTCCTCGTTGAGTCGGTCGATGAGTACCTGCTGGACGTAGTCGGCCTTGATCGGGTTGCCCTCGCGGTCGGTGGCCCCCTCCGCGACGATGACGATGGAGTCGCGCCGGCCCGCCTTGCGCCCGGCCTTCAGGTCGGAGCACATCCGGTCCTCCCAGCCCGGCTCCGGGGGCTGCTCTGGAACCAGTACGAAGTCGGCCCCGCCGGCCACCGCGCTCATCAGCGCCAGGTAGCCGCAATGGCGCCCCATCACCTCGACGACGAAGGATCGCTGGTGGCTGGCGGCGGTCGAGGTGAGGTCGTCGATGGCGTCGACGATGCGGTGCAGGGCGGTGTCGGCGCCGATCGTCATGTCGGAGCCGACCAGGTCGTTGTCGATCGATCCGACGATCCCGGCGATCATCAGGCTGGGATGCTGGTTGGCGGTCTCCTCGGTGAGGTCGCCGCGCTCGACCAGCTCGGAGATCAGCCCGGACCACTCGTTGCGCAGCCTGTTGAGGCCGGTGAGGGAGCCGTCCCCGCCGATCACCACGAGCCGGTCGATGTCGCGCTCCAGGAGGTGGAGGACGGCCTTGAGCCGCCCCTCGCGCTCGCGCATCTCCTTGCACCGGTAGGTGCCGATGACGGTGCCGCCGCGGTTGAGGATCGAGCCGACGTCCTCCCAGCTGAACGGCCGGATGCCGTCCCCGCCGTCGATCATCCCCTGGTAGCCCTCGTAGATGGCGTAGACCTCGGCGCCGACGCTCAGCGCCTGAACGGACCACCGATCTGACCGCGGCGTTCATCCCCTGGGCGTCGCCGCCGCTGGTGAGGATCCCGATGCGCACGCCATGGGCGTCCGGCAGCGGCGGTGTGGCGTTCAGGCTTGCGAACTCGTGGCCGTCATCATTCCAGTCATCACTACGCACAGGCCCCAGTCTGCCGTGTTCAGATGACGGGAAGGTGTCGTGGGGGTGGGGTTGAGGCGCGTGGTGAGGGGTTTGGGTGTGGGGGAGGAGGGACTGAGGAGAGGTTTGGGCGTGTGGGCGGCGTAGTTGAGGGGTGTCGGCGGAGGATGAGTGCACATTTCACTCGCGCAAGGGCGGTTCGCGAAGACCCTCTTCGCGAACCGCCCTTGCGCGAGTGAAAGTTGCACCCGAGTGACGGAGGCGGCGGCCATTGGGGTCGCCGGGGCCGGAGGTGGTGCCCGTCGCGGCCCCGAACACCGCCCCATTGCTTCCAGGTGGAAGTGATGATGCGTATTGTGGGCAGTGGAACGCGCGTCCGGGTGAGCCAGGGCGGGTTCAGGTGCCGTCATCGCCGCTCGCTACCGACGCGGCGGGGATGATGTGGGTCAGGCGACGAGCGAGGAGGACGACATGGGCGCAGCTGTGGACATCCGGCCCGACGCCGTGACGCCGCGCCCCTCGGGCCTGCGCGCCCTTCCCGGTCTGGGCCACCAGGATCGTGTCTCGTTGGTCGGTATGGGGATCACGGTGGGTCTGTTGCATCTGGTGGGGTTCGGGATCCTGTTCGGGGTGGTGGCCCCGCACCGCTACCCGGGCGCGAGCACGGCGGCGCTGACGGTGGGGATCGGTGTGCTGGCCTACACCCTGGGGCTGCGTCATGCCTTCGACGCCGATCACATCGCCGCGATCGACAACACCACCCGCAAGTTGCTGTCCGGCGGCGAGTACGGGAGTGGGCGGCGTCATCCGTTGTCGGTGGGGTTCTGGTTCTCCCTGGGCCATTCCAGTGTGGTGCTGGCCCTGGTGGTGCTGCTGAGTGTGGGGGTCAAGGCCCTGGCCGGTCAGGTCGAGAGCGACGGGTCGCGGTTGCACGCGGTGACCGGGATCATCGGGGCGTCGGTGTCGGGGGTGTTCCTGTGGGTGATCGGGCTGGTGAATCTGGGGGCGCTGATCCGGATCGCCGGGGTGTTTGCCAGGATGCGCGGCGGCGATGTCGACGAGGCCGAGCTGGAGGAGGTGCTGGACAAGCGGGGGTTCATGAACCGGTGGCTGGGTGGGTTGTCGGGTTCGGTGCGGGCGCCGTGGCAGTTGTATCCGATCGGCCTGTTGTTCGGGTCTGGGGTTCGACACGGCGACCGAGGTGGGGTTGTTGGTGTTGGCCGGTGGTGCGGCGGCGGTGCAGTTGCCGGTGTACATCGTGATCGTGTTGCCGGTGTTGTTCGCGGCGGGGATGTCGTTGATGGACAGTGCCGATGGGATTGTGATGACGGGGGCGTATGGGTGGGCGTTTCGTCGGCCGGTGCGCAAGGTGTTCTACAACTTGACGGTGACGTCGATCTCGGTGTTGGTGGCGTGGGTGATCGGGACGGTGGAGTTGGCCGGGGTGGTCGCGGATCGGGTGCATCCGCGTGGGGGTGTGTTGTCGTTTCTTGCCGGGATTCCTTTGGATGGTGCCGGGTATGGGATTGTGGTGCTGTTCCTGGCGGCGTGGCTGGTGTCGTTGGCGATCTGGCGGTTCGGTCGTGTGGAGGAGCGGTGGTCGGGCGGGACCGCGGCTCCCGGACCCGACTGATCCTGGCTGACGAATCCCGCGGCCGATGGATCCCGCCCAGGAGATTCCATACGAAAACACTTCACCGCAGCAGAACCAGAGCAGAACCTTCAGACACAGAACCCAGAAAGACCCGACGAAAGGCTCACCATGCAGCTCTCGCCCCGTGAGCAGGAGAAGCTCATGATCGTGGTGGCGGGCGACCTTGCCCACAGACGCCGCGACCGCGGCCTGAAACTGAACTATCCGGAGGCCGCCGCCTATATCAGCGCCGAGCTGCTCGAGGCGGCCCGCGACGGCCGGACGGTCGCCGAACTGATGGACTTCGGCACCACCCTTCTCGGTCGCGACGACGTCATGGAGGGGGTGCCCGAGATGCTGCACACGGTGCAGATCGAGGCCACCTTCCGCGACGGCACGAAGCTCGTGACCGTTCACGATCCGATTCGATGAGGAGCGACATGATCCCGGGCGAATACCATCTCGGCGCCGAGCCGATAGAGATCAACGCGGGCCGGCCGACCATCGAGCTGCGGGTCCTCAACACCGGCGACCGGCCCATTCAGGTCGGCTCCCACTACCACTTCGCCGAGGCCAACAGCGCTCTCGACTTCGATCGGGACGCCGCCCGCGGCTACCGGCTCGACATCCCGGCCGGCACCGCGACCCGGTTCGAGCCAGGGGACGCCCGGACGGTTCAGCTGGTCGCCATCGGCGGAGCGCGCCGCGTCTTCGGGATCAGCGGCCTGATCGACGGTCCTCTCGACTCCGACAACGACGCCGGAACACGCACCATCGCCAGCACAGCCACAGCACAGACCGGGGAGCAAGGATGAGCAGGACGATCGACAGGCCCAGCTACGCCGGTCTCTACGGCCCCACCACAGGGGACTCCGTGAGGCTGGCCGACACCGATCTGTGGGCGCGGGTGGAGGAGGACAGGACGGTCCCCGGCGACGAGGTGGTCTTCGGCGGCGGCAAGGTGATCCGCGACGGAATGGGCCACAACGGCCGCCTCACCCGCGACCAGGGCGTCCCCGACACCGTCATCACCAACGCCCTCATTCTCGACGCGACCGGCATCTACAAGGCCGACGTCGCCCTCAAGGACTCCCGGATCCTCGCCATCGGCAAGGCCGGGAACCCCGACATCATGGACGGTGTCGACATCCCGATCGGGGCCTCCACCGAGGCGATCGCCGGGGAGGGCAAGATCCTCACCGCCGGCGGGATCGACGCCCACGTCCACTTCATCAGCGTCGACCAGGTGTGGACCGAGCTGGCATCCGGCGTCACCACCATGATCGGCGGCGGCACCGGGCCGGCCGACGGCACCAACGCCACCACGATCACGCCGGGATCATGGCACCTGGAGCGGATGCTGCAGGCCACCGAGTCGATGCCGATGAACATGGGATTCCTCGGCAAGGGTCACGCCTCGCGCACCGAGCCGCTCGCCGAGCAGCTGCGGGCCGGGGCGATGGGGCTCAAGATCCACGAGGACTGGGGCGCCACCCGGTCGGTGATCGACACCGCGCTGCGGGCCGCCGATCAGTACGACGTCCAGGTCGCGATCCACACCGACACCCTCAACGAGTGCGGCTTCGTCGAGGACACCATCGCGGCGATCGACGGGCGGTGCATCCATACGTACCACACCGAGGGGGCCGGCGGCGGGCACGCTCCCGACATCATCAAGATCGCCGGGATGGCGAATGTGCTGCCCAGCTCGACGACGCCGACCCTGCCCTACACGGCCGACACCATCGACGAGCACCTGGACATGCTGATGGTCTGTCACCACCTCAACCCGAGGGTGCCCGAGGACGTCGCCTTCGCCGATTCGCGGATCAGGGCCGAGACGATCGCCGCCGAGGACGTCCTGCACGACATGGGCGTGTTCTCGATGGTCTCCTCGGACTCCCAGGCGATGGGCCGGGCCGGCGAGGTGATCCTGCGGACCTGGCAGGTGGCCGACGCCATGAAGCGTAGCCGGGGCGCGTTGTCCGGTGATTCGGATCATGATGACAATGAGCGGATCAAGCGCTACGTCGCGAAATACACCATCAATCCCGCGATCGCGATGGGGATCTCCGACCAGGTGGGCTCGGTGGAGACCGGGAAATGGGCCGATCTGGTGCTGTGGGAGCCGGCCTTCTTCGGCGCCAAGCCGTTCATGGTGATCAAGGGCGGCCAGATCGCGGACGCCGCGATGGGCGACCCCAATGCGTCGATCCCGACTCCGCAGCCGATGACGATGCGTCCGCAGTTCGGGGCCTTCGGGTCGGCCCCGGCGCACAACTCGCTCACCTTCATGTCGCAGGCGTCTCTGGACGCCGGCGTCCCCGACCGGATCGGGCTGCACCGGGAGGTGGCGGCGGTGCACGGCGTCCGGAACCTCACGAAGGCCGACATGGTGCGCAACGGCGAGACCCCGACAATCGAGGTGGACCCGCAGACCTATCAGGTGCGGGTCGACGGGGAGCGGGTCACCTGCGAACCGGCCGACGTGCTGCCGCTGGCCCAGCGGTACTTCCTCTTCTGAACTCTTCTGAAGACTCGATGACAAGGAGAAATAGATGCTCGTGGAGACCCTGGCCGGACATATCGACGACCTCGACCCGCAGGAGCTGAGCCACCTCCATGTCGAGACGGTCCGGCTTCCGGAGGAGGATCTGCGGCGTCCGGTGCAGCGGGTGCGCAGCGATCACGGCAATGAGTTCGGGCTGAGACTGCCGCGCGCCACGGTGCTGCACGACGGCGACATCCTGCACCGCGACGAGGCCGGGATCGTCGTGGTGCGGGTGGAGTCCACCCGGGTCATCGTCATCACTCCGGTCGACGCCGAGCAGATGGGCCGGGTGGCGCACGCCCTGGGCAATCGCCACATGCCCGCCCAGTTCGCCGCTCTGGAGGGGGGCGGCGCCGAGATGGTGGTGCCCGACGATCCGACCACGGTCGCCTATCTGCGCCACGAGTCCGTCTCTTTTTCCGTGCAGGATCGGGTTCTGGACGAGCCCTTCCATCATGCCGAGCACACTCACTGAGTCTCTTCCGGTGGAATCGGTGATGCCCCGAACCGTCTCCGATCCTGGCTGTCGCGCCGACCCTGGCCGAGATTCCGACGCTGTCGCCGGCTTCGACGCGTCCCCGCCCTTCGCCCCCTGGCGCCTCCCGCTGGCCCAGCTGCTCGACTCCGCGGCGCCCACCGGGACGTTCTCCCACAGCTTCGGGATGGAGACTGCGATCGTCACCGGCGAGGTCTGCGACGCCGGAACCGCGGCCCAGTGGCTGCGCGGCTACCTGGCGACCAGCCTGGAGTACAACGACGCGCTGGCCATCCGGTTGGCCGGCGTCGGGCCCGTGAGTTCAGGGGACGCCGCAGAGATCACGGACGCGGAGGCCCTCGATTCCGAGGGCGCCGCAGCCCTGCTCTGCGAGTTGTCGGACCTGCTGGAGGCGTCCACCATGGCCCCTGAGGCGCGCCGCGCCAATACCGCGATCGGGCGTCGGATGATGCAGATCTCCGGGGATTTCGGCGTCCCTCTGGTGGCGGACTTCGCCTCCGAGGCGAAGCGGAACGGCGTCCACCCCCATCCCGCCCTGGTGGCGGCGGCGGTCGGCTGCGGGCTGGGCGCGACCTGGCCCGAGGTGTGCGGGCTGTATCTGTACTCGTGTCTCACCAGCCTCGTGCAGAACGCCGTGCGCGCCATCCCGCTCGGGCAGATCGCCGGCCAGCGGATTCTCGCCGGACTGGCAGGCCCGGTCGCGGCGACGGTGCGCCGGACGGCGCGCGCCGACCCCGGGGATCTCGGGTCGAGCAGCCCGATGCTCGACGTCCTCCAGTGCGAGCACGAGACCCAGCTCGGACGCATGTTCATCTCATGAGAAGGAGAGCCCATCATGGCCTCAGAACCCATCCGGATCGGCATCGGCGGACCTGTCGGAGCCGGCAAGACCCAGCTCGTCGAGAGACTCACCCGAGCCCTCGACGGGGAGTTCTCGATGGCGGCGGTGACCAATGACATCTACACCATCGAGGACGCCCGCATCCTCACCGCCAACAGTGTCCTGCCGCCGGACCGGATCGTCGGCGTGGAGACCGGCGGCTGCCCGCACACCGCCATTCGGGAGGACACCTCGATGAACGAGGAGGCGATCGCCGGGCTGGTCGAGACCCATCCGGATCTTGAGCTCATTCTGCTGGAGTCGGGCGGGGACAATCTGTCGGCCACCTTCAGTCCCGAGCTCGTCGACGCCTCGATCTATGTCATCGACGTGGCCCAGGGCGAGAAGATCCCGCGCAAGGCCGGCCAGGGCATGATCAAATCGGATTTCCTGGTGATCAACAAGATCGATCTCGCCCCGATGGTGGGGGCCGATCTGGAGGTGATGAGGTCCGATTCCGAGAAGTTCCGCGGTCATAAGCCGTTCTGCTTCACCAATCTCAAGACCGATGAGGGGCTCGATCGGGTGCTTTCCTGGGTGCGCCACGACGTCATGATGGTTGATTTGGCGTGAATGGGCCCGGTGTGAGTCGGGATTGCGTGAGTCGGGATTGGGTGGGGCAGGCTGAGGTGGGCCCAGCTGAGGTGAGTCGAGCCGGTGTGGTCTGGACCGGGGACGTGCGGCTGGGCTTCGAGCGCCGTGGGGAGCGGACGGTGGCCCGCGAGCAGTACTGCCACGGCGCCCTCAAGGTGATGCGCGGACTGCGTCATCCCGGTTCCCGGGCCCCGCACTGGACGCTGATGAATCCCGGTGGCGGGTACGTCGACGGCGACCGGTACTCGATCGCGCTGCGTCTGGGGGCGGGGTGCGACGCCGTTGTGGACTCCCAGTGCGCCACCAAGGTCTACCGCTGCGAGGGTGACGACGCCCGCCAGACCATGCGGGTGAGCCTCGGGGAGGACGCCGTGCTGGGGCTGCGGCCGCATCCGCTGATCGCCTACCGGGATGCCCGGTATGTTCAGGACACCGTTGTCGAGATGGACCCGTCGGCAGTGTTCTCGTGTCGCGAGATCGTCACCTCGGGGTGGTCTGCGGATGGTCGGGAGTTCGCCTTCGACTCTGTGCGGATGCGGCTGCGGGTGGATTTCGTCGGCGGGCTGACTGGGCAGACGGGGACGACGGCTCTGACGGGGAGGACGGCTCTGGTGGACAACCTCGTCCTCGAGCCGGGTGCGGTCGATCCGCGCTCCCCGGTGGCGCTGGGTGGTTTCAGCCATGTCGGCACCGTCGCTGTGGTGGCAGAGGGGCTGCCTTCGGGCGAAGAGGTGCGGGATGTGTGCCGTGCTGCTGGTGGTGTCGCTGCTGGTGTCGGCGGGGGTCGGTGCCGGATCGGGGTCGGGGGAGTGCCGGGGGTGTCGATGGTGGTGCGGTGCCTGGGCGGAGAGACCTGAGGAGGTCGAGAGGGTTCTCGCCGCAGCCGAGAAGATCTGCGGGGTGGCGTAGCGGGCTGGCGTGGCTATCGCGGCTGTGGCAGAGTCCTCCCCAGTAACCACTCACGCCACCAAGACAGCTTGGCCTGGGTATTTCATCGTTGAGTGCCCCGGCAGTCGCCCAGAAGTAGATGAAAGTGCTCCTGACTTGGCAGGATAGGGCTTGTCGAAGGTCCGAATCCAGCAAGATCAAGGAGCACTCTCAAGATGAAGAGTACCGGCTCGTACCCCCGCCTCCACATCGACACCGCCACCATCCCCGCGGTCGGCCAGGCCGGGGGCATCCTCCTGGTCGAGACCATCCGCGCCTCCGGCCTCGACACGGAGCTCTCGGCGGCCCTGTCCCGGTGGGCGAAACCCATGGCCAGGCATGATCCGGGCAAGATCGTGTGCGACCTCGCCCTGTCGGTGGCGATCGGCGGGGACTGCCTGTCAGACCTGTCGGAGGTCCGCGCCGAACCCGGCCTCTACGGGCCGGTGGCCTCCGACCCCACCGTCTCCAGGCTCATCGCCGCGCTCGGCGACAACGCCGAGCGCGCCGAGAAAGCCATCAGCCGCGCCCGCAAGGCCGCCCGCCGTCGTGTGTGGGCTCTGGCCGGGGCCCACGCCCCCGATCATGAGATCAGCGCGGCCGATCCGTTGATCATCGACATCGACGCGACCCTGGTCACCGCTCACAGCGACAAGGAGCAGGCCGCCCCCACGTTCAAGAAAGGCTACGGGCACCACCCGTTGTGCGCGTTCATCGACCACGGAGCCGCCGGCTCCGGGGAGATGGCTGCGGTGATGCTGCGTCCGGGCAACGCGGGATCCAACACCGCCGCCGACCACAAGCTGGTGATCCGGGCTGCCCTGGACCAGGCCGGAGTCGGCTCGCGGCCCGGCCGGCGGGTCCTGGTCCGTATCGATGGGGCCGGATCGACCCACCAGACGCTGAACGAGCTGGTGCGCCGCCGGGTGTCGTATTCGGTGGGGTTCACCCTGCCGATGGACACCCCGCAGTTGTACGAGAAGATCCCCGAAGAGGTGTGGACCCCGGCCTACACCAGTGATGGCCAGGTCCGGGAGGGGGCCGATGTGGCCGAGTTCACGGGGCTGCTGGACCTGGAAGGGTGGCCGAAGGGCATGCGGGTCATCGTGCGCCGCGAGTATCCCGATGCTGGAGCTCCGTTGCGCTTCGATGATGTGGACGGCTACCGGTTGACCGCGTTCGCCACCAACGCCACACGTGGTCAGCTGGCCGATCTGGAGGTGCGTCATCGGCGGCGGGCCCGGTGTGAGGACCGGATCCGTAACGCCAAGGACACCGGGCTGGCGAATCTGCCTCTGTATGGGTTCGGTCAGAACCGTGTCTGGTGCCAGATCGTGGCGATGGCCTGTGACCTGATCGCGTGGATGGGACTGCTGGCCCACCCGCAGGAGGCGGTGCGCAGGTGGGAGCCGAAGAAGCTGCGGCATCGCCTGTTCGTGGTCCCGGCGACGATCGCCCGCAGTGGGCGGCGAGTCGTGTTGCATGTCTCGGATCGGTATCGCTGGGCGGCCACGGTCGCCGCGGCAGTGATCGCGATCCGGGGCCTACCGGTCTCAGCCGGGTAGCTCGCCGGCCTGGCTTCTGCTCGCCTTCGACCTGGAGACCCTCGGTGTGGACAGCCCGACCCCCGCAGCGTGATGCGGCAGATCGTCACACTCTTCTGACAGAATCGGGGGCCGGACCGGCGGCACAGCCGTCGGGCGATGAACGGCCCCCGATCGATGAAAGATCGAGGTTGGGCGGAGTTCTCCCCCAGATTCTCGGTTCCTGTTCTGCTGGCATCCGGGTCTCCCGAAGACTTCCACAGGTGTTTCTTGAGTCGTTCCGGTGGCAGCATTTTGGGTATTTTCGTGTCGGGGTCGACGACGATCCGCCACTGGTCCCTCGAGTGATATCTGTCGGGTTCTACCAAGGCGTGGTGATGGCGGCAGACGAGGCAAAGGTTGTCCAGGGAAGTCGGGCCTTCATCCCACCAGGGAATGATGTGATGCGCTTGGCATAAATCCGCCGGAACGGTGCAGCCCGGATGGATGCAATGCTTGTCTCTGACTTCCAGGGCTCTGCGGATCGCCCCGGTGACCAGGCGGCGTTCCTGACCCATATCCATCACCTGGGATTTCCCACCCAATACCACCGGCAGAATCCCGGCCTCGCAGCACATCCGCCGCAGCGATCCGGCATCCACGGGGATCTCACCTGTGGCACCGTGGACGACACCGGCGGCGATTGTTCCCTCCAGAGCGTCGCGCAGCTGGTCGTAGTTGAGGGTGACGACGAGTCTGGGTGTCTGGCCTCCCGCGGCGGGGACCTTGTCCAGGCTGCCAAGTAGCCCGACCATGTCGACCAGGGCGTCGGCCATCCTCTGCGCCGTCGACCGGGCCTCGCGGTGCTCCAACTCGAGGCGGGCGGACAGGTACGGGGAGTCTGTGATGCGCCCCTCGGCCCGCTTGTCTCTCAACGCTTTCGCCTCATCCCGTTCGGCACGGCGTCCCTTCTCACCGAAGGCCTGCAGGGTGCCGATGAGCTGTTGGGCCTCCAAATCGGGCAGCTGCCCGGAGAACCAGGTGGAACCCTCCCCGTCGGAACCCCATACCAGCCGCCGATCCTTGACGGCACGGCTCCGCTGGGCGGCGATCCGGGCAGCCTCATCACCGGGTGAGGGCACGGCCTCCGGGGCGACTTCTTCGAGAATCTTCTGGGTGGCTTTGCGGAGCTGTCCGGGTGGTGTGGTGGCGGCGCGGTCCAGGAACAGCCCGGCGGCCCGGTCGACCTGCTCGGGGCTCATCTGATCCTGGGGCAGCTTGCCCAATTCTTCACCGATCGCCGTGGCATGATCCGGGGACACATCACCGGCCAGCGCGGCGTCGCGCACTCCCGGGTGGTGAGCAAGCTTCGAGGCCCGCTTCACCACGCCGATTCCCTGGCTGGGTGTACGCCCTTCCTTCATGGCGAGGAAATCAGGCAGCGGCGTCCCGGTCGTGTGGTCGGTCGCATTCGCCTTATCCACCGCATCCGTGACCACAGCGGCACCGGCAATCATGCGGTCAGAGATCGCGCGCATCTCCGTCATCGTGGAGACTATTTCCGCATCGGACATGCGGGGCAGGACTGTGTAATCCAGGCCGTCGAGCTGTTCTCTGATGGCCTGGAGTCGTGTCCGGAATCCCGATACGGCGTCCATGGATAAAGGCTACCCTGCTCGAGGATCTGATGCAAGTCATGAATACGACTAGTTTCCTGAGAATCTGCGACATAGATCCCCAGGAGACAGTTATGTGATGAACGTCACACTCAAGGGGTCGGTGAGATATATCTCGTGGCGGAACCGGTGTGAGATCTGCGTCTCATCTGCTGCAACTGAGATACGACACACGTAAGAAGTATTGCCCACTGGTCCGGCCAATCTACCAACGCTAGCAGAAGGCACCGACAGTTCTGGGGGACCGATCTAAGACTGTGGGCGACATGAGTCCGAACTGTAGATCTCCAGTGCAGTCTCTGAGGGTAGTTGGTTAAGACGCGAGTCGCTGAACTCGCCGGCCGGAGGCGAAGTCGTCCAGATCCCGCCGGAATGCGTCCAGCGATGAGAGTGTGTAGAGGCCGTCAATCTCACCGGTGCTCCAGAGAGTCCAGATTCGTTTCAGATCGGCCTGCCGCCCCTTCCAGCCGATGCCATCCACCACAGCGAGGACCACTTGGCGTCCGGTTCGTGCATCGGCCATCTCCTCGATCTCGCGGACGGCGTCACTCAGCTTCGAGCCTGTGGAGTCGAATCCCTTCGCGGCCACAGCAATGACGCAGTCGCGTCCCGTGGCGGGGACAGCGAGGTCGGCGGGAGCCGTTCGCCCATTCCGTCCTTCGAAGCGCCCGCGCATTTCGTAGGGCAGCCGCAAGTTCCTGAGCAATCTTCTCCAGCTCGTCTTCGACACGTCGACCGGATCTCCCGGCGCTGGTGGCTGTGACTCTGGTGCCGGCTCGTGCGATGAGGACATCGGCGAATGAGTACCGGCGCCCCCGCTGCACGGTGATGAGCCTCAGCAGACCGTAGTCGTCGTCAAGATGCCTGATGAGTTCGGGGCCGTGCTCGCGTGCTGCTTTCGCCCAGGAGCCGGTTCCGAACCAGTGGTTGACCTGGTTCTTGAGCTTCTCCTGTCCGATACCGACGGTCAAGCCGAGCACATAGGCCTGCGCCGGGTTCCGCTGGACCCAGTCCACCAACGATGCCTCATCGACGCTCGGCAGCGCTTCCAACTCCGCGACCGACTCGCGTATCCGGTCGGCAGCAGGTGTGGACAGGGTCGGATCAGTGGGGGTCGTCAAGGGTCCCAACGAACCCAAGTAGTCGTCAAACGATGTGACTGGCATTGCTCCGTCGTGCTCCTCGGCCTCAGCTGGCGACGATGACGTATTCCTCGGCCAGTCTGCGCGTAGCGGCCGAGTGGGTGCCGAAGTTGTAGCGGTGATTCACCGTGAACACCTCGGGACGCGAGCCTTTCACATCTCGCAGCATGCCCATGAGCTCATCCAGCGCCGGCACGGCGTTCGATCCGTAGGAAAGCACGAGAGTCGAGTCCTCGAATCTCTCGAACGTGCTCATCAGGGCTTGTGAGATCGTCTTTCGGGAACCGAAAGGAGTTTGTCTCTTGGGAAGCTTCTTCGTCACAGTCGTCGTCATGACTTCCGCTGCTCCGTTGTCCCAGTAATCTGCCAGGCCCTCCAGGAACCAGTAGCGCTTGATGTAGTCGTTGTCATCTCGCGGCGGAGCGTACGGCGGATCCAGATAGACCAGGTCGGCTCCCGTGGGGGCCTGTGACACATCGCCTCGCACGGCCTGGCAGGGGGAGGCCTGGAAGACGGCGCTGTTCCAGGCGTCCACGCAGAGCTTGAACTGCTCGGACAGCGGCATGTGGAGTTGGGATCGGCCGTCGTCGTATCGCATCCCGGTGACCGTGAACACTCCGCGCGGCTGCTTGCGAGCAGCGGCCAACACGAGGGAGGCGATCGCCAATGAGCGCTGGGCCCCCTCGAGCTGGTCGATCCAGGACCATGCGGCATCCAGGAATCTCAGGTCCGCCGGGGTGAAGAACAGGCCGTCGTAGGTGCGTTCGATGAAGTCCCGTCCATCCTGATTGCCCCCTTCCACGATCTGGCACACGTCGTCGTTGGAGAGCAGCTGGTCCTGGTTGACGCAGGCGGCCGAGGCGAGCACGACGGGGAATGCCATGTAGTCGCCCGATGTCACCTCGTAGCCCATCGCCTTGAGCAGGTAGGAGACCACCCCGGAGCCACTGAACGGATCGAGGGCGGTCACACCGCCGACCTCGGCGAATACCGAGGCCAGGGTCGGGAGAAGCTTGTACTTCGAGCCCATGTAGCGCAGGTGGGGGTAGGCGCGGACGCGCTCCCTCCCGTCGGGGGGACTCACCAGCTGGGTTGTCATCTCTGCTCCTGTCGTATGGCGATCACCATACGGGAAGGGTCTGACAGTTCTGGAGGGAGCAAGTCTGTGCCACCGACGATCCCGGCCTGGAACCGGCGCAGGTGTGAATCTGGGAGGCTCTGTGGGCGTCCACAGCTGTCAGGTTGTCTCGACCGCCCGCAGTCGCGACTGTCCCAGCCGGGAGATGTGGATGAGGGTCGAACGCCGGTCTTCCGGATCGATCTCCCGGAAGACGAGGCTGTTGGTCGCCAAAGTGTCGATGTGCCGGGTGAGGGTCGGGGGAGTGGCGCCGGTGGCATGCGCCAGCTCGCTCATCGACAGACCATCGGGTGCACCGGAGAGTGCGGTCAGCGCCAGGTAGCCCTCCAGCGACAGTCCGGCAGCCCGCGCTCGGGGAGTGAGTTCAGCGATGAGACGCCGTGCCTCGCGGATCTGCTGCAACGCATCCACCGGAGAAGCTTCGGCCTCGACGGTGGCTGCGGCATCGACCGTCTTCGCGGGCATCGGCTCTCCTTCGGAGTTGAACAGGGTTGAGCAGGACCGGCCGAGTGCACAGTGCTGAGCATGGCAACCATGTAAAAATCATGTTACGTCAATGAGATGATCCCTTCAATTCATCCCACTCGGGATTTATGCTGTCGTCTGAAATTATCCGGTATCTGACGGGATATCGGCATCCCTGTCGCGAGAGGCTGTCGCGGCCAAGACGTGGGGACGGTGCTGGCGTGGTCTACAGGATCGGTCTGGTGATCCCGTTCCAGGGTCCGGGCGGGCTCTACGGCCCCTCGGCGATGGCCAGCACGGAGCTGGCCGTCCAAGAACTCAACGACGATGGCGGGCTGCTCGGCCGACGGGTCGAACTCCAGTGGATCGACGGCGGGCGGCGTCCCGACGAGGTGGCGGCCGAGGTCGGCCGGGCGCTCGATGAGCACCGGATCAACGCGATCGCGGGATGGCACATCTCCTCGGTGCGCAACGCACTGGTCCCGGTGGTAGCCGGTCGGGTGCCCTACTCCTATCCGGCTCTCTACGAGGGTGGAGAGCAGCGGTCCGGGGTCTACTGCACCGGGGAGCAGCCCGAGGCCTATCTGCGCCCCGCCCTCGAGTGGTTTCGCGACCAGCTCGGGGTGCGGCGCTGGTTTCTCATCGGCGACGACTACGTGTGGCCGCGCAGGGTGCGTCGCTGGCTGCGTGAGCGGTCGGCGGCGATGGGGATCACGATCTGCGCCTACCAGTTCGTCGACTACGGCCGGCCCGATCCGGTGCGCCTGAGGCGCGGGCTTGACGCCATGCAGCAGTCGCACTGCGACGGCGTCCTCTCGTTGATGATCGGCCAGAACTCGGTCTCCTTCAACCGCGCCTTCGGCCAGCTCGGGCTGGCCGACCGGATGGTCCGGCTGTGCCCGTTGGCCGACGAGAACGTCCTGATGGCCAATGGCGCGGGAAACAATGACGGCCTCTATGCGGTGAGCGGCTACTTCCGGACGCTGGCCACCGAAACCGCGCTGGACTTCGTGGGCCGCTACCAGGGATTTCACGGCCTGAGCGCTCCGGCCCTGAGCGGTCCGGCGGAGTCGTGCATTGAGAGTCTCGACGCCCTGGCGGCCCTGGTCCGGCGGGCCGGTTCGTCCGATGTGCGCGGCATCGACCGGGTCGTCGACGGGGCCTCCTTCACCGGGCCGCGCGGGCAGGTGCACTTCCGCGGCAACCAGATCGTTCAGCCCGTCTATCTGGGTCGCTCGGACGGCCTCGAGTTCGACGTCGTCACCGAGATCCAGGCCGCCTGAGCGAGGCGCGCTGGGTGCAATCGCCATCTCTCCCGACTCTGTGTGGTCCCGATCACTCCCGCCGGACCGGTTTTCGGCACCGCCAGTGCAGATTCACGGCGTGTCGGGAGTGATCGGGACCACTTGACGACCAGGTGCTGCGATCAGCTCCGGGGCGGATCGGCGGGCAGCACGTGCTTGCCGGAGGTGTCCAGGGTGAGAGCCAGCGAGGAGACGTACTGCGTCTCGCCGTCGGGGCCGGGAAGCGCGGAGGCGATCATGTCGGGTCGCTCGCAGGACTCGCCGGTGATGGCGCAGGTGAGCCGGTCGTCGACGGGATTGCCGTCGGCGTCGAACATCGGGAGACCGATGCCGTCATCACTGCGCCGCAGATACCACTTGCCCTTGGTGAGGATGGCCATGATCGGGGTGACGACCACCGCGATCGCCGCGGCGATCAACGGCGAGAACGGGGCGATCCCGCTCCCGAAGGCACCGAAGAAGATGGCGATCGAGATTCCACCCGACAGCACCACCGAGGTGATTCCGACCGGGTTCCAGTTGTACAGCATTCCTCGGCGGAACTCGGGGATCTTCGGCGAGAGCCCGAGCAGGTATTTGTTGATCGCGATATCCGCAGCGACAGTGAAGATCCAGGCGATGGCGAGGTTCGAGTAGAAGCTCAGCACGAAGCCGAGCACGCTGAACATGTTGAATTCCATCAGAGCCAGTGAGATCGCCACGTTGAAGATGACGAACCACACCCTGCCCGGGTACTTCTTGAAGGACCGGGAATAGATATTGGTCCAGGCCAGCGAGCCGCAGTAGGCATTGGTGACGTTGATCTTGATCTGCGAGAGGACCACCAGCGCCACGGCGAGAGTCATGGCCAGCCACCCCGGCATCATCTGGCGGTACTCGTTCAAGAACTGATGGACCGGCTCGACGGCCACATCGGTACCCTGCCCCAGGATGGAGATCGTGTACACCGCGAGGAACGCGCCGATGATCTGCTTGATGGCGCCCAGCACGACCCAGCCGGGCCCGCCGCAGATGACGGCGGCCCACCAGCCCCGCTTGTTCTCGGCGGTCTTGGGCGGCATGAAGCGCAGATAGTCGATGTTCTCGGCGATCTGAGCGGTAAGTGAGAGGCAGACGCCGGCGGAGAGCATCATTGCGGCGAAGGAGACGCCGTTGCTTTCGCCTTTGTAGGCGAAGAAGGCGCTGACCGAATGGGGATCCTTGATGATGAGCACGATCAGCGGCACGAACATCATCACTAGCCACAGCGGGTTGGTCCAGGAATGCAGTTTCGACAGGAGTTTCATTCCGTATATGACGAGCGGAATGATGATGATGCAGCTCACTGCATAGCCTGCCCACAACGGCACACCCAGGCCGAGCTTCAGGGCCTGCGCCATGATCGAGCCCTCAGTGGCGAAGAGAATGAAGGTGAAGGTGACGAAGATCACGTTCGTGATGATCGATCCCTTGTAGCCGAAACCGGAGCCGCGGGTGATGAGGTCGAGGTCCAGGTTGTACCGGGCGGCGTAGTAGGCCAGCGGGAAGCTGGAGACGAAGATGAGGACCGCGGCGATGAGGATCCCGCCGATCGCGTTGGTGGTTCCGTGGCTGACGCCGATGGTGGCGCCGATGGAGAAGTCGGCCAGGTAGGCGATGCCGCCCAGGGCGCTGGCCGCGACGGCGGCCGGCGTCCATCGGCGGTAGTGGCGCGGCGCAAAGCGCAGCGAGAAGTCCTCGGTGCCGACGGGACTGGACCCGACGACGATTTCAGGAGAGTCGGACGCCGCCGGGTCCCCCGTGCTTCTGGTGGCTGTCTGTGTCATGAATGGCAGCGTAAGAGTTCGCTATTTCATGCTGAGTGACATTTCGTGAATGTCTTGTAACAGATGCTGTGAACGGTATTTTGGGCGCGAAACAATAAGCCATTGGGGACCGGATATACAGACAGGTATTCGCGACGAAATCGGGAAAACAAGAGACGCCCGAGACGTCTGGTCTGGTCGCTCTTGCTGGAGCGACCCGAAGCTCCCCTCAGCCAAGGATGGTTCCAAGTGGAAGTATAGCCGATCGTCGCGACCTGGATCGGGGGCGGGGAAGACCCGAGCGAGGACAACCCGAACCTGCCCGCTTGCTACGGGAGTTGGTCAAGCACCTTCGGCGGCGATCCCGTGTTTCTGGGCCGAAGGGCGAACTCTCACGCCAGCGCCAAGGCTTCGCGGATCACCTCGGAGCGCGTCCTACCGTCCCTTGCTGCACGCGCATCGAGGGCACTGAGTTCCTCTGCGGTGAGGCGCAGGTCGGTGACACCGCTTGTCAGGCGTGGTTTCGTCGCAGCCGACTCGTCGTCTTCTCCACGAGCCGGTCGACGGCGGCGAGCTCTCTGTCCGGGACGCCGTACTCCTGATAAACGTCGTGAGCCTGCGCGGCCACGATCGTGCTCACGTCGCGGACGATGTCGAGCACCCTGCCGGGGTCCAGATGCACCGACTGCGCCATCTTGGTCCAGTTGCCCTCCTGTACGGCTGCGGGGTTGACCGCGTGGCCGATCTTCATGGCGAGCTTCTGGGAGAGCCCCGGCCAGATCATGTTGGGCATTGTGTCGTAGACGGGTGCCAGGCGGACCGGTCCGTCGAGCATCACCGAGTAGTTCTTGAGATGCGCGTCCGCATTGCCGGTCACGGTATGAAACGCCAGCATCCGCATGAAGACGTACGACTGCTCCTCCTCGCAATGAGCTGCCAGAAGCCGCACGACCTGTGGAACGCCGGCGTGGTACTTCTCGTGCGAGTGCATCCCCATGGCCTGGGCGAGGTCCTCGGTGGCCACCCGGTGCGTGATGCCCTGCTCGTCGGTGACGCGGTCGAATCGCTCGACGCTGTAGACCTTCTGGCTCCGAAAACTCTCGACGGTCGCGACAGGGGCATCGAGCCCGACCCGGCGGGCCAGCTCCAGCGATCCCGCCTCAAGTTCCACCAATCCCGGAAACTCGCCTTTCGGCGGAGGCTTGAGGATATGGGTCGAGGGCAGTGCGGCGCTCGGCCAGAACCACCGGTCATGGAAGCGCGCGAGGGTGAACTTGCCCTGGGTGCCGGCCAGGGACATCCGGGTCGTGCCGATCCGCTCCGGAGCGAGCCAGGCATCGCGATCGCTGGCGATTCGCATGATGCGGTCGGCGATCTCATCGTCGTCGGCTCGCTGTGTCTGCGCGAGCTCGGTGGAGGGCTGCCGGTCCTCGGGGACGATGATGAGGGCTCCGGCGACGTCCTCCCCCATTTCACCGAGGAGATCGAATGAGGTGTCAGGTACGCCGAGGCGAGCAGCCCAGGACGCCCGGATTCGCGGATTGTCCGGCAGCAGATTGTCGATGAAGCTCGCGGCGGCGCGCTTGGTGGCGGTGCCGTCCAGCGGCAGGGACAAAGAGAGGGGAGCGGTCGCCTCATTGGTGTATTCGCAGCCGATGACGGACCACTTCTTGCCCAGGGTGCGAGTCAGGTGGGCGACGACGACTCCGTCGCGCCACACATCGAGCACATCGCTCATGATGAGCGCCTGAGTTCTGGCGCGTATGCGCCGGTCGCGTCGAACGCCCACGAGGGAGCTATCGGGATCGCCCTGGGGTCCAGGCCGAGCATGTCCAGCACGTCCAGGGTTCCGGGCACCTCGGCCCGCGGGTGCCCGGCCTCCAACTCGGCGACGAGAAACTGGGAGACGCCGGCTCGTTCGGCCAGCTCGGCCTGCGACCAGCCGTGCTCGGTGCGGGCAGTGCTGATGACCTCGGCGAGGCGCTCGACTGTGTCGATGAACGGCCTGGTCGTCATGACAGCCTCCTTATGGCCACGGGTACGAGAATTTTACAGGGCTTTGCGGCATGCCCGCTCGCAGTGAGTACGGGTCTCGGCGCACTGGTTGGCCACCAGGCCAACCCGGTAGGGTAAACGAGCGCGACGGCGGGAAGGGACGACATGAAATCGCTGGTCATCGCTCCCGACGAGCGCGTGAGGATCGGCGGCAGGCTGCGCGCCGCCCGGCAGGTGAAGGGTCTCACCATCGACCAGGTGTCGGTGGCGACCGGCCTCAGCAAGGGATTCATCAGCCGGGTCGAGCGCGATATCACGTCCCCGTCGGTGGCCACCCTGGTGAGTATCTGCCAGGTGCTCACCATCTCGGTCGGATCGCTGTTCCAGGGTCCGGACGTCGTCCTGGTGAGAGAGGGCGAAGGGCCCCGCATCAACCTGGGCGGCCAGCACACCGAGGAGCACCTGCACACCTCCCGCACCGAGCCGCGGGTCCAGGTCATCCATTCCCGCATCGAGCCGGGCGGCAATGGCGGCGAGGAGCTCTACACCATCAACGCCGAGATCGACGTCGTCTACGTGCTCTCCGGACGGATCGCCGTGCGGTTCGCCTCCGGGCAGGTCGAGCTGGGGCCGGGCGACACCCTCACCCTGCCGGGCAGCGAGCCGCACACCTGGAGCAACGTCGGCGACGGGGTGTGCGAGGTGTTGTGGATCCTCGCCCCGGCGCCGGGCAGCGGCGGCATCTGAGTCGCTGGAGCTGGGGCTGACGCCGTCCGCGCGTGCGATGGGAGGCGTCGTGGGCGACCGCCATGATGCCGGCATCCCGGCATCGCTACTGCGCAACGGGCGACGACGCCCGTAGATCTTGTCAGCGCATCGTCACCTATGTAACAGCCGTGTAAACGCCGCTGAGACTGGTTGGTCCGGGATCTGACGCGTCGTTACGGTGTCGCTTGAGGCAACACTTGATGCCTAGAAAGCAACAGAACACGGGACGTGACGCTGCCCGACCCAGCGGGTTGTGCGAAGGTGGACGCATCGGGCCGGTCGACGCACTCCCGAGGTCGCGAGAGGACACCATGACCGCTGATCCCATCCGATTCCTTGCGCCGCGCTACCGGGAGAGGCCGCCGTCGATCCTGGGCTGCGCCATTGATGCGGCCTATACAGCCGGCTACGACGACCTCATCAACTTCTCGATCGGAGACCCCGACCTCACC
Organism: Acidipropionibacterium sp.; assembly: GCA_022647765.1. GTDB lineage: Bacteria > Actinomycetota > Actinomycetes > Propionibacteriales > Propionibacteriaceae > Acidipropionibacterium. Next base: position 84,605 of record JALCLH010000002.1, on the reverse strand, counting down.
ACCGATCCGCGGATCACCGAGGCGGCGATGGCGGACGCCTTGGCCGGCCACACCCACTACACCGCTGCGCTAGGCGATCCTGAACTTCTTGAGGCCATCGTCGACGCCCAGCGCGAGGACTACGGCGTTCATCTTGATACCGGCGAGCTGATGGTCGCAGCCTCCGCCTGTCACGCCATGGCCCTGGCCTGTATGGCTGTTCTGGATCCCGACCGCCCCGATGAGCGCGACGAGGTGATCGTTCCCGAGCCCTACTTCAACTGCTACGACGGTCAGATCGAGCAGGCCGGCGGGCGTCCCGTGCACCTGCCCACCCGCGAGGAGGACGGCTTTCAGCTGCTGCCCGCCGAACTCGAGGCCGCCATCACCCCGCGCACCCGGGCGATCATCCTCAACACTCCGACCAATCCGTCCGGGGTGTGCTGGGGTCGCCAGGCGCAGACGGCCATCGCCCGGATCGCAAAGCGCCACGATCTGCTGGTGCTGGCCGACGACATCTACACCGCCTTCTCCTACGCCGAGCCCTTCACGCCGTTCATGACCCTGCCAGGAATGGCGGAGCGGACCGTCACCATTCGATCCTTCTCGAAGAACTTCGCCATGACGGGCTGGCGGATCGGTTACGCGATGGGGCCTGCGCCGATCATCGACGCAATGGCCGGGATCAATGAGAACATCGTCTACTCCGCTCCGGCTCCCTCCCAACGGGCCGCGCTGGCTGCGCTGCGGTTGCGACACGATCTCATCCCGCCGATCCGCGACCTGTATCACTCTCGTTTGACGGCCGCCTACCAGGAGATCTGCCAGACGCCGCACATGCACACCCTGGAGCCTGGCGGCACGATCTACCTGTGGGTCAACATCGCCGAGACCGGCATGACGTCGGCTCAGGTGATGGACGCCATGCTCAGTCAGGCGCATGTCCTCGCAATTCCAGGACCCGCGTTCGGCGCTTCGGGGGAGGGTTATCTGAGGTTCGCCGCGACCTTGGATGAGGGGAGCATCCACGAGGCCTTCGTCCGGATCCGGCGGATGGAGATCTTCGGGGGGTGAGCCCTGCCGGTACCGACGCGCCTCGGTCTGAGCTACGAGGGGAAGGCCTCAGCGTTCAGGCCGCGGAAAAGGCGGTTCTTGAACGCTGAGGCAGAACCGAACTCCGAGTTTCGCAGTCATCTCACTTAGTTGCGTGATGAGGTTGTCGGCCAATGGGATGCCCTGGGCCTCTCGTTCGGCGCGGGTGGTGAAGTCGCGGTCACCCATCGCTTGAACGGGACGTGTCGGATCGATTGGTTCCATGCCGCGGATGGTGGTGCGAAGTATGCGGGCGTATTCGTAACACTCCTCGCGCGAGCCGATGAGGTCGGGATCGATCGCCAGGAGGAAATAGCCGATGCTCTGGTAGTCGTTCATGTTCCCGGGCTGGTCGGCGCCGGACAGGCCCGCCGACAGTAGTTGCACCATGGTCGCCAGACCTGATCCCTTGTGGCCGCCGGAGAAGAAGGATTCTCCGCCCAGTGGCAGTAGACCGACTTCTTCCTGGGTCGGGTCGGGGTATTCCAGCTGTTGGTAGAGCGCGGCGGAGTCGTGGCGCACTGAACCCTGACCGTCTTGGACCCATGGTGCGGGCAGTTCCTCGTCGCGCAGTCCGTAGACCTTGACCTTGTTGAGTGGCACCACCGACGTCGCCATGTCGAGCAGGATCGGATTCTCGCCGGGCACGGGCATGGCGAATGCCATGGGATTGGTGCCCATCAGCGGGCGCTTGGCACGGTGGGGGATTTGCAGCGCATTGGCCGTCGAGCACATCGCCATGCCGACCAGCCCGGCGTCGGCAGCCATCCGGGCGTAGTAACCGGCCGCCCCGAAGTGATTGGACCGTCGCACCGAGCCGATTCCGACGCCGAACTTCCGGGCGGCTTCCACGGCTCCGGTCATCGCCAGATGGGCTGCGGTGTGGCCGAACCCGCGATGGCCATCGATGAGTGTGACGGCCGCCGTCGAGCGCACGATCTCGGGCTGGGCGTCGGGGGCGATGTGCCCGTTGGCCACCTCGTGGCTGTAGTAGTTGAGCATCGAGATGCCATGGGAGTCGATGCCCATCAGGTCGGTGTCGAACATGACTGTGGTGCAGATGTCACGGGTGCGAGCGTCGGCGCCCAGACCCTCCAGAATGGCTGCGGTCTGATCGCGGACAGAGGAGGGCAGGTATCGAGTCACGGCTCACAACCTAGCCCTGGGCCGCCGGCCCCTGCCTCGCTCGCCCTCTTGTAAGGGTCTTGTTACGTATGTAACTCCTTTGTAAATCGGGCTGAAATCGGTTGATCCGACAGCGCGCACGTCGCTACCTTGTCTCGTGAGGCAACACTTGATGCCTCCTGAGCAACATGACACGGGAGTGATGCTGGATGACCCAGCGGGTTGTGGAGAACGGAAATATCGGGCCGATCGACGCGTCCCTGACGCCGCGATGGGCGGGCCCGTCGACCTTCGCCCTGTTGCCGCGGATCGACGAGGTCGAGCACGCGGACGTCGCAGTGATCGGGGTCCCCTGGGACACCGGCGTCTCCTACCGGCCCGGGACTCGGTTCGGACCCAACCATGTGCGCCAGTCCTCGCGGCTGCTGCGCCCCTACAACCCCGCGCAGGACGTCTCGCCCTTCGCGGAGCTGCAGGTGGTCGACGGAGGCGACATCGCCGCCAACCCGTTCCATATCGGCGAGGGAATCGAGCAGATCGACGCTGGCGCCTCGGCCTTCCTCGACCGCGGGACGAAGCTCCTGACGATCGGAGGCGACCACACCATCGCGCTGCCGCTACTGCGCGCTGTGGCCCGCAAGCACGGTCCGGTCGCCCTGCTCCACTTCGACGCCCACCTGGACACCTGGGACACCTACTTCCACGAGCCGCTCACCCACGGGACGCCGTTCCGTCGCGCCGTCGAGGAGGGGCTCCTCGATACCGAGGCGCTGTGCCACGTCGGCACCCGCGGCCCGCTCTACGGGATCAAGGATCTGAAGGACGACAAGCGCTTCGGTTTCGGGATCGTCACCTCCTCCGACGTCTATTACCAAGGCGTTCGCGAGGTCGTCGCGAAGCTTCGGGACCGGATCGGCAACCGGCCGCTCTACGTCTCGGTCGATATCGACTGCATGGATCCCGCCTACACGCCCGGCACCGGCACTCCCGAGGCTGGTGGTCTGGAGAGCCGCGAGCTGTTGGAGCTGCTGCGCGGTCTGGCCGGGCTCAACATCGTCGGCGCCGACATCGTCGAGGTCGCACCGGCCTACGACCACGCGGAGATCACCGGTATCGCGGCGGCCCACGTCGCCTATGACCTCATCAGCCTCTACGCCCGTCAGGGCATCAAAGCATGAGAGCCCTTGCGGTGAGGGTCCTCGTGGGCCCGGACCTGCATAAATGTATTCGGTGGTGAGGGCGTTATTCAGCACCGATAACCAACCACTTCCACAGAACGAGAGTCGCGGACTGCTCTAAGTGTCCATGCGTAAAATAGTTGTTACATATGTAAAAGTCATGTAAATGCTGAAGCGGGCGCTTGATTATGTGTCCTAAGCGTCATTATTCTTTCTTATGAGATAACACTCAATTCCTCAAGGATGCACTCCCGACGTGTCGAGTCCTGGTCTGGACACGCTCTCGACCGCCCACGTCGCCCACTCCAAGGAGCCCTTCAAATGTCACTTCTGACCCCCACGCCATCCAAGAACCTCCGACGCGGCTTTGTTGCCGCACTCATTGCATCGGCGATTGCCCTCGCAGGTTGTTCCGCCCCCGATGACACCGCCTCTTCTTCCGGTTCAGGGTCCGCCTCGGGTGGTTCCAGCCCAAGCGCAAGCATCGGGACCGTACCCAAGAATGCGGAAGCAGCGGCAGCGCTCCCAGCCTCCGTCAAGTCCTCCGGAGTCGTCAATGTCGCATCCGGGGTGTCCTTCCCGCCGATGGAGTACTTCGCATCCGACAACAAGACCGTGCTCGGGTTCGATGCCGATCTGGGTGCTGCGCTCGGCCAGGCGACCGGGGTGAAGTTCAAGTTCACCAATGTCGATTTCGACGGCATCATCGGGGGTCTCGCCGCAGGGCGCTATGACGTCGGGATCACCGCGATGACCGACAAGAAGGCCAGACAGGAGAAGGTCGATTTCGTCGACTACCTCAAGTCCGGCGCTGCCATCATGGTGGTCAAGGGGAACCCCCAGAAGATCACTGGTCAGGACTCGCTGTGCGGGATGAAGGTCGGCTCCGAGAAGGGAGCGACCGGGGACCTGACTTCCGACACCATCACCAAGACGTGTGTCGCACAGGGGAAGAAGCCGGTCGATAAGCAGGTCTTTCCGACTCAGGCGAACGCGGTTCAGGCTCTCCAGGCGGGCCGGGTGGATGCGGTGATCGCCCTCGACGTCACCCTGGCCTACAACGTCTCCCAGTCGAATGGTGCATTCGAGCTCGTTGGAAAGCCCTTCGACATGGTTCCTATGGGAATCGCTATCGCCAAGGGGAACACTCAGATGCTGAAGTCGACTCAATTGGCTCTGAAGGCTGTCCAGGATTCTGGAGTCTACGACCAGATTCTTGCGAAGTACGGCCTCACCAACAATGCGCTTTCTGGTGCTCCCATCAACACGGGCAAGTAATATGACTGAGATATCAGTTCCGCCGGAGCAGATCAAAGAGGCGACTGAGCAGGAGGTGGTGCCACTGCGCCACCCGGGACGATGGGTGTCAATCGCCGTCCTGGCGGTGCTGGCGGCCATGTTCGGTCACTTCGTGATCACCAACCAACGTCTTCGCCTGGATCTCGTTGTGAGGTACCTGTTCGAGAAGTCGATCCTTCGTGGCCTTCTTCTCACCATCGAGCTCACCGTTGTGGCCATGGTCATGGGCGTGGTACTCGGTCTGGTACTCGCCATCATGAGGCTTTCAGACAATCCGGTGCTGCGCTCGGTGGCGAGTGGATGGGTATGGCTGTTCCGCGGCACACCGATCATGGTTCAGCTGTTGTTCTGGTTCTTCCTCGGATCGGTTCTTCCCACGCTGAGCCTCGGTATTCCGTTCGGTCCTGAATTCGTCACGGCCCCGACAAACACCGTCATCACACAGTTCGCGGCGGCTGCGCTGGGGCTGGGTCTCAACGAGTCGGCCTATATGTCCGAGATCGTCCGGTCCGGGATCGGCTCGGTCTCCAAGGGCCAGTGGGAGGCCTGCAACGCGTTGGGGATGGGAAACGGCTTGATCTACCGTCGTGTCGTCCTCCCCCAGGCGCTGCGGATCATCGTCCCACCCATGTCCAATGAGACGATCAGCATGCTGAAGACGACGAGCCTGGTGCTGGTCATCGGTCTGCCGGAGCTGCTCACCACGGCCCAGCTGATCTACAGCCGGAACTTCCAGCAGATTCCGCTACTCATCGTGGCCAGCATCTGGTACCTCGTGCTCACGACGATTCTCACGGCGATCCAGTCGCGAATCGAGAGAAAGATCGATCCGGCGAAGTTCCCCAAGCGCGGTGGACGGGCCAAGAAGGCGGAGGCTGCGGCATGACTACGACGACTGAGACAGCAGCGACGGCCGAGGACGACGTCGTCGTCCGTGCCATCAAGGTTCGCAAGAGCTTCGGCGATCTTGAGGTGCTCAAGGGGATTGATCTGGAGGTGCATACGGGCGAGGTGATGTGCATCCTCGGCCCTTCGGGATCGGGAAAGTCCACTCTGCTGCGCTGTATGAACCACTTGGAGAAGATCAACGGCGGTGAGATGTGGGTCAATAACGAGTTGATGGGATATCGGCGGGCGCACGGTAAGAAGTACGAGCTGCGCCCCCGCGACGTCAACCGTCAGCGTCGCGATGTCGGCATGGTGTTCCAGAGCTTCAACCTGTTTCCCCACATGACGATCCTGGAGAACGTCATTGAGGCGCCCATTCGAGTCCAGGGGCAGTCCCGGGCGAAGGCGGTGAGCAACGCCCACCGGCTGCTGGAGCAGGTCGGTCTGGGAGACCGGACCGGCTACTATCCCGAGCAGCTGTCCGGTGGGCAGCAGCAGCGGGTTGCGATTGCTCGGGCGCTGGCGATGAACCCGCGTCTGATGCTCTTCGACGAGCCGACCTCGGCTCTGGACCCCCCCGGGTGGCGACCCGGCGCAACTGGGCGACCTGCACCGCCCCCTCAAACCCGAGATTCTCGGGTGCCTGGACGACCTTCAGAGTCCGCCGGACCCTGCGCCCATGAGACTTCTCCATCCTCGACGTGTCCTGCCGGAACCCGTGACCACGGCAGGGACTTCAATCGCTTGTGCAGTCCCGGCTGGTTGGATTTCACGGTGAACACGTAGTCGGCGCCGGCGGCCAGGATCGCGGTCGCGGTCGCGGTCTGGGTATGGAGGGCGTCGGCGGTGATCACCGCACCGGCAGCCCGTTCGCCCAACGCGGTGATGAGGTCGGGCAGGGCCGGGATCTCGTTGGACTTCGCGTCGACGGCCTGTTGGGCGACCACGGTGCCGCTGGCGTGGTCGAGGGCTGCGACCAGGTGCCGGGCCTTTTCGGTTGCCGATCGGGAGCCGCGCAGGGTTTTCCCGTCCACGGCGATGACACGGCGCCCGTCGATGAGCTCGTCGGGGATGTGCTGGAGGTGATGCGCGATCTTGCCAAGGCCGGAATGACGATGGTCGTGGTGACCCACGAGATCGGTTTTGCCCGTGAGGTTGCCGACACCGTCGTCTTCATGGACGGTGGGGTGGTCGTCGAGGCCGGTCCTCCCGACAGCGTCATCAATCATCCGCAGCAGGAACGTACTCGCGCCTTTCTCAAACGAGTGCTGTGAGTCATTTGTCTGCTGCCGCCTTCATATGAGTGCCATCGTCGGCACCCGAGAGGACAACACCTTCCACATGACAGTCAATGAAGAATCCCGGCGAACCGGAGGCACCGCCGTTGTGGCGGCCCTGAGCAAGTGCGGGGTGCGGCACATCTTCGGCATTCCGGGGACCCACAATCTGGAGATCTACCGCGAGATCGGGCGTTCGAGCATTCAGCACGTCTCGGTCCGCCATGAGCAGGGCGCCGGATACGCCGCCGACGGGTACGCCCGGTCGAGCGGCTCTCCCAGCGTCTGCCTCACGACCACCGGGCCGGGTCTCACCAACTCCATCACCGCAGCGGCCACCGCCTACGCCGACTCGGTGCCGATGCTCGTGGTGAGCCCCGGAATGCCGAGGGGTCTGGAACGCGCCGACGTCGGCTGGCTCCATGAGATGAAGGACCAGCATGCGATGGCCGAGGCCGTGTTCGAGGCCAGTCACCGGGTGCGCTCGGCCGACGAGGCGGTCCAGACGATTCTGACCGCCTTCGCCGCGTGGTCGGTTCCCGGCCGTCACCGACCGGTGCACCTGGAGGTTCCCGTCGACATCCTGGAAGGTGGCTGGGACGGCTGGCTGCCCGACCTTCCCGCGCCTCCGGTCCCGGTCGCTGACCCCGCAGAGCTTGACCGCGCCGCCTCCATTCTCGGCGGTTCCGGGACTGCCGCGATACTCGTCGGGGGCGGCGCCGTGGGGGCGGGGCGCGAGCTGCGAGCGCTGGCCGAACGGATCGGTGCACCCGTCGTCACCACCATCGGCGCCAAGGGCGTCCTGCCGGAGGGCCATGGCCCCTCGCTGGGCGCGTCCGTCCGCCTGCCCGAGGCGCAGCAAGTGCTGGAATCCGCCGACACCCTGCTCATCGTCGGCAGCGAGATCTCGCCGTCGGACCTGTGGGACCATGCGCTCACTCCGCGCGGCACGGTGATCCGGATCGACATCGACCCTCACCAGATGCACAAGAACCTTCGGGGAGACGTCGTCCTGCTCGGCGACTCCGGTCCGGTGCTCCAAGGACTGCTCGACCGGCTGCAGGGCGACGGCGGCTACTCCGTCCCGAATCTCGATGGCCTGCGAACGCGCATCCAGGAGGAGGCGCAGGCCGACGCCGGCCCGCTCTCCCAGATTCAGGACGCCCTGCGGGCCGTCTGCCCCGACGACGTCATCGTCGCCGGGGACTCCTCGCAGATCAGCTATTTCGGGACGGCTCACTTCTGGCCGATGCCGGCGCCGCACCGATTCATCTACCCGACCGGGTTCGCCACCCTCGGATACGCCCTCCCAGCCGGGATCGGGGCGGCCCTGGGCACCGGCCGGCCGGTGCTCGCGATGCTGGGAGACGGCGCCTTCACCTTCTCCTGTCAGGAGCTCATGACCGCAGCCGCCCTCCACCTGCCGGTGGTGACCGTGGTGGTCGACAACAGCGGGTTCGGGGAGATCCGCGACGAGATGGTCGCGCGCGGGATCGAGCCTCTCGGCGTCGACCTGCCGCGTCCCGATCCGGTGGCCCTGGCCAAGGGATTCGGGCTCCCCGGAGAGGTGGCGTCCGGGATCGACGACCTTGCCGAGCGGGTCGACCGGGCCTTCCGCAGGGGCGGTCCGGCGCTGATCTGGTTGACCCTGGGAGGCGAGTGATGAGCGACCGGAAGATGCGGGACGCCACTCTGGCCGAGCTTTCAGACCTCCTCGGTGACCGGCTCCTCACTTCGGCCGAGAGCTGTCTGGACTATGCCGGTGACGCCTCCCCGGCGTCCGGCGGACGGCCGCTGGCGGTCGTCGAGGCGCGGACGGTCGAGGATGTGAGCGCGGCGCTGAAATGGGCCAGCGCGCGCCAGGTGCCGGTCTCGGTGCGCGGAGCCGGCACCGGCCTGGCCGGCGGGGCCTGCGCCTACGACGGCGGACTGGTGATCTCGCTGGCCGGGATGACCGCCATCCGCGAGATCGACCCCGCCGACCGGATCGCCGTCGTCGAGGCCGGGGCGATCACCGCCGACATCGACCGTGCCGCCGCCGAGGTCGGGCTGATGTACGCGCCGGACCCAGCCAGCTACGCCACCAGCACCATCGGAGGCAACATCGCCACCAACGCGGGCGGCCTGCGCTGCGTGCGGTACGGCGTGACGAGGGACTCCGTCGCCGGCCTGGAGGTGGTGCTCGCCGACGGATCGGTGATCACCACCGGAGGGCGCACCCGCAAGAACACCGCCGGATACGACCTCACCGGCGTCTTCGTGGGCTCGGAGGGGACGCTGGGCGTCGTCACCGCGGCGATCCTGCGGCTGGTGCCGAGGCCGGTCGACGAGCCGCTCACCTTCAGGGCGTCCTTCCCGTCGATGGATGCGCTGGGCGGGGCGGTCTCCGGGATCATGGGCAGTCCGGTGACGCCGCTGGTGCTGGAGTTCATGGACGCCGCCACCATCGACATGGTCGAGAGCTACCGGCCCGCCGGCCTCGACCGATCGTCGGCCGGGGTGCTGCTGGGTCAGCTGACCGGCGTCGACGCCGAGGAGCAGTTCGCAGTTGTGGAGACCGCGATGGTGGCTGCCGGCGCGCGGAAGGTCGAGCGGGCGTCCGGTGAGCGTGGCGAGGAGCTGCTCGCGGCGCGTCGATTGGTGACGGCCGCCGCCACGGCCCGAGGGCCGGAGTATGTGTGCGATGTCGCGGTTCCTCCCAGCCGGCTGGCCGAGATGCTGGAGCAGGTCGCCGCAGTCGCTGGGCGCAACGGCGTCCCGATCTCGGTGGCCGGCCATGCCGGGGACGGGAACCTGCACCCGTCCATCGCACTGCCGGACACGAGTGTCGAGACCCTGGACGGTGCCGAGCGGATTTCCGACGAGATCGCCGTCGCGGCGATCGCGCTCGGCGGGACGGTGACCGGCGAGCACGGCATCGGATCGCTGAAACTCGGCCTGCTGGCTCGCCAGCTCGACGAGCCGACGATGGCCGCCCACCGGCGGTTGAAGGCGGCCTTCGACCCGTTGGGGATCCTCACTCCCGGTCGGGCGGTGTGAGGCTGGGCTGAACCTGGTGGAGATCACTGCCGCCTCGCCGTCATGAGGCCCTGAGCGGTCTGGATTACGGCGAGTCTGGAGTGATCTCCACGCGGGGGCCGCGATCCGCAGTGAACCTGCCGGCTGATCGGAGTCGCGTGTTATTCTGGACGCAGCGCCTCCCCTTTCGAGGGATTCAGGAAGTGAGCCTCGGGATATCCTGCCGGATGACAGGGCCCGGGGCTCGCGTTTGCTCCGGCTCAGATCTCGATCATCGTCAGCTGCTCACCGAGGATGCTTCGGTACGACGAGTTGCCGATTCGCATGGCAGTCACGGCACCGCATACGGCGTCGGGGATCGCCAGCAACGGCTCACGGCGCCCGATCTCGTGACGGACGAGAGATGCTGTCACCCGGTGCTGGCTGCGCAGCGCGTTGAGCATATCGACATCCTTCTTATTGTCGGCACGTCCCCTGGACTCCAGCACCAGATCGGTGACGCTGAGCGTCTCCAGCTGAGGTATCAGCTGCTCCAGGCATTTCCGCCGCCGTCTTTCGGGCCGCTCGTCGAGATGGTGGGCGCGCACGACGACTAGATGAATCAGGTGGAGCTCGCTGACCGCCGTGATGATCGTTCGACGGTGAGGATCGTCCTCATCGTGCCAGTGCAGTTTCGCCGACCCGTGGGGGCTCAATCGGATCATGGTCTCTCGAACGCTCGTCTCGATGTCGATCGGGCAGATCGTCGCGGCCAGGATGTAACTCCCCGGATCGAGCGACTCGTTGGACCCTGACTCGTCGACCCATCCCCGGCAGCTTCCAGTGATCTGAGTCATCGGCTGGGTCCTCCTGATCGGCCTGACGGCTGCTGGGGTCGAACATGGCTGCTGGGGTCGGACGGGGAATCGTGCACTGGTTCTATCAGGTCGGGCCATCGAGTGCCAAGGGTTCAGACAGCGCGATGTGAGGTCGGGTTGTTCCTGGTGGAGATCACTCCCGCCTCGCCGTCCTGCGGCTCTGATTGGGCTGGATTACGGCGAGTCTGGAGTGATCTCCACGCGGGGGTCGTGGAGCTGAGCCGAGGCGGTCACGACAGGCTGTCCTCCTGAATCTTCGATGCCAGTCGATCGAGGTTGCGCGCGTAGTCGACTGGAATATCGATGATCGATGGGCCGGGCTCGGCCATTGCCTCGCGGACGGTCGGAATCACGTCTTCGAGTCTCGACACCCGGTGGCCGTTGGCGCCGAATGTCCGGGCGTACTCGACGATGTCGTAGGACCCCAGCTGGACCGCCGATTCGCGACCGTATTTCATCATCTGCTGGAAGGCGACCATGTCGTACGTGCCGTCGTTGAAGACCACGTGGACGAAATTGAGGCCCAGGCGGACGGCCGTCTCAAGCTCCATGGCCGAGAACAGGAATCCTCCATCGCCGGACACCGAGAGCACCGGCTCGCCCTTGCGGACCAGGGCCGCGGCCATGGCCCACGGCAGTGCGACACCCAGTGTCTGCTGACCATCGGAGAACATCAGATGGCGGGGCTCGTAGATGCGGAAGTATCGCGCCATGTAGATGTAGTGCGAGCCGACATCGGAGATGACCGTTGTCGAATCGTCGACCGCCTCGCGCAGCGCAAGGGTCAGGGCGATCGGATCGAGCGGTCGTCCCGGTTCGGTCTCCTCGACATGTTCGGGAGCCGACAGCCGTGCGCGCTGCTCATCGAGCACGGTCGACGCAGCCGCCGGCAGCCTGAATCCTTCAAGCGCGTCGGCCAGCGTCAGAACCGTCGAGGTGATGTCCCCGAACAATTCGATCGAGGGACGGTAGGCATCGTCAATGGCAGCCAGTACCTCGTCGAGATTGATGATTGTCTTGGGCTCTCCGACATTCCAGAATTTCGCATCATATTCAACCGGATCATATCCGACGGTGAGGACGACGTCGGCATTGCTGAGGACAATATCGCCCGGTTGATTCCGGAAGATTCCGACGCGACCGAAGTAGTGCTCCTCGAGGTCGCGCGATACGATTCCGGCCGCCTGGAACGTCTCCACAATCGGCAGGCCGGTCTTCTTGATGAGTGCCCGGACGGCGTCCGTCCCGTTCTCGCAGGCTGCGCGCATTCCGGCGAGGATCACGGGGAACCTGGCGTTCCTGATCGCCTCGACCGCCTTCGCAACAGAGGTCGACGCCGCCGACCCGAGCCTTGGCGCCGTGTAGGTCTCAGGCATCGCGACCGTCGAGCCGGCCGCGAGGACGTCGCTCGGCAGGACGAGCGACACGGCGCCACGGGGCATGATCTGCGCCTCGCGCAACGCGTTGACGACGGCTTCCGGCACATTGTCCGGATCGGTGACCTCGCCGGCGTACTTCGATACGGACTTCAGCATTGCTTCGGCGTCGAACGACTGGTGCGTGTGCTTGAGCCGTTCGGCGCGGGGCACGGCACCGCACAGCGCGATCATCGGCGCCCCCTCGGTCGTCGCCGTGAGCAGACCCGTGGCCAGGTTCGACGTGCCGGGACCCGAGGTCACGATCGCGACGCCCGGTTTTCCGGTGAGCCAGCCGACGCCCGCTGCGAGGAATGCCGCATTCTGCTCGTGCCGGCATACGATGATCTCCGGGCCGTTGTCGAGCAGTGCGTCCAGGAGCTGGTCAACTTTTGCCCCGGGAACGACGAACACCCATTTCACATCGGCGGCATTGAGACATTCGACAATCCGATCTGCGCTGCGTTTCCTGGGTTGTGCGGTGGACTCATTCATAATGTGTGTCATATTCCTTGCGGTGTTGTCGACGCTGCCGGATGATCTGGTGCTCGTCTTATTCTCACGTCCTGGCGTGCTTTCGCCGCCACGGATCGTACTCTGCGTGGCAGGGGCGTCCGAGAATCCGTCATCGGGAGTGACCGGCAACGAGGATCTACGATGATCCGGTGATTCCAGCGCGCCCCGCCGTCCTGCTCCTGCCGAACTTCATGACCGCCGAGGAGTTCCCGCGACTGGCCCCTCGCTTCAGCGAGCACGGCCTGGAGACCCGGCTGGAGGACGACGACTACGACCCCGCCGACATCGTCGCGATCCTGGCGCCGCCGGTCTGTCCGGTCGACGGGGTCGCCATGGCTCAGTTCCCGAACCTCAAGATCATCTCGACCCCCTCGGTCGGCCAGGACCACATCGACCTGGCGGCCGCCCGAGCCCGCGGCGTCTCGGTGACCACCGCCAAGGGATACAACTCCCAGGAGGTCGCCGAATACACCCTGGCCGCGGTCCTGATGCTCGCCAAGGACATCGTGCGCTCCTCGGCCGATGTCCGTGGCGGAGTGTGGGAGGCTCAGCGGACCTCGCCGCTGCTGATCTCGGAGTGCACGGTGGGGCTGGTCGGCTTCGGTGAGGTCGCCCGCCGAGTCGCCGTGCTGCTCACCGGCCTGGGAATGCCGGTGCTGGTGTGGAACCGCTCCGACATCTCCCGATATCCGGAGTCCCGGGGCGTCGAGGCGGTCGCGAGCCTTGAGGAGTTGGCTGCCAGGGCCGATGTGGTCTCCCTTCACGTGCCGCTGGTGGCCGGCACCCGGCACCTGGTCGACGCAGACCTGCTGGCCCGGATGAAGCCCGGCGCGGGCCTGGTCAACACCGGTAGGGGAGGGCTGGTCGACACCGCTGCGCTGCGGGCGGCCGTTGAGAAAGGCAAGCTGCGCGGGGCGGTCCTGGATGTGCTGGATCAGGAGCCGCCGCGATGGAGCGATGAACAGGGCGAGCCCGCCCTGGACTGCGACGGCGTGCTCGTCACCCCGCACATCGCCTGGCTGTCTGCCGGCAGCCGCCACCGGGGTTTCGACACCGCCGCCGCACACATCATCGAGGTGTGCTCGACCGACTGATCGCCGGATCAAGGGTCCCGATCACTCCCGCCGGGCCCCTTTTCGGCACCGCCAACGCAGAATCACGGCGTGTCGGGAGTGATCGGGACCATGGGGCCGCGCGTCAGATCGTCCTGGTCTCCTGATCGGGGATGCCGTCCTCGTTCATATCGCTGGTGCGGGCGGCTCGCGCGTCGTGATGCAGCAGGACGCCGCCGAGGACCGCCGAGATGAGCGATCCCACCAGCACCGCGGCCCGGGCCTCGTCGATCGCCCCGCCGTCGGGAAAGGAGAGCCCGGCGATGAGCATCGAGACCGTGAATCCGATCCCGCACAGCAGTCCCACCGGCAGCAGGTCGCGCATCCCGATCGCATCGGGGAGCCGCAGCCGCGTCCAGCGGGTGACGGCGGCGGTGACCAGCATGACGCCGACCGGCTTGCCGATCACCAGGGCCGCGGCGACAGCCCACACCAGCGGATGGGCGAACAGTCCCGGCTCCCCGGGCGCCCCGGTCAGCGCGATCGGAACACCGGCGGCGAACACCGCGAAGACCGGCAGCGCCACCGCATTGGAGACAGGCTGAACGATCTGGCCCAGCCGCGAGGCCCTGGACATCAGCTCCCCATCGCGCCGCTGCGCCGGCACCACCAGCCCCAGCGCCACCCCGGCGATGGTGGCGTGGACCCCGGAGTAGTGCATGAACACCCAGGTCAGGACCGCCACCGGCACCAGCAGCCACCAGCGCATCCGGGGTCTGCGCGTCAGCCATCCGAATATCGCCACCATCGCCATGGCCGCCAGCAGGGCCAGGAGATCGAGTCCGTGGGAGTAGAAGACGGCGATCACGAGGATCCCGATGAGATCGTCGACGATCGCCAGGGTGAGCAGGAAGACCCGCAGCCCGGCCGGCAGACCGCGGCCGGCCAGCACCAGCACCGACAGGGCGAAGGCGATGTCGGTGGCGGTCGGGATCGCCCAGCCGTGCAGGTAGACGCCGCCGGAGGTCGACAGCACGATCACGGTGTACACCAGCGCCGGCACCGCGACCCCGCCGCAGGCCGCCAGGATCGGTACCGCCGCGGCGCGCGGACTGCGCAGGCTGCCGACCCGGATCTCCTGGATCAGCTCCAGGCCGACCGTGAAGAAGAACAGGGCCAGCAGACCGTCCTGAGCCCATTCCCCGACCGTGAGAAAACCCAGCGGAGTCTCGGCCAGCCGGTGGAAGGCGTCGCGGGTGGGCGCATTGGCCAGTGCCAGGCCGACGATCGCGCCGAGGAGCACCAGGACCCCGCCGGTGGTCTCGCGGCTGAGCAGGACGCGGATTCGCCGTCGCAACAGAAGTAGCAGGGGAAGTGGCTGGGGAATCAGGGGGTGTCGTGCTGGTGGTCATCGGGGGTCCTCCCACGGGGTGGCACTGAGGCCGAACTGCGGCCAATGGGCACCCCGAGGTCACGGGGCGGTCGACCAGACTTCCCGACTCACCGAACCCGACCCTAACATCCCGGCTCCGAGGATGGATGAGGGTCCCGATCACTCCCGCTGGGCCGGCTTTCGACACCGCCAGCAAAGAATCACGGCGTGTCGGGAGTGATCGGGACCATGGTCCCGGAGCCTCCCCAGCAGCCCACCAATTCGGTACCACCAAATCGGCCCAAGCACCGCCGCCGGAGCACCGACCCGATTAGGCTGAACCCGAGGTTCCCCGTCGTCGCGGAACAGTGCGGAGCAGTGTGGACCAATTCGGAACACGCGCGGAACAGTGTCGCGGAGAGCTGCCGGCCGCCACTGAGAAGCCGGCCCCCGCCGGGCCGCTGCCGCGGGACAGGCATATTCGGAGATGAGAGCTCTATGACAACCGGTTTTCAGCCCAACGAGTTCGAGTTCGGGCGCGACGAGTCCGGCGAGTTCGTCACAGTGATGTCCCGGGGCCATCAGGTGCTCGCCAGCCCGGGGATCAACCAGGGCTCGGCGTTCAGCCGAGAGACCCGCGAGGAGTTGGGCCTGGTCGGACTGCTGCCCACCGGGGTGATGAGTCTCGAGGGCCAGCTCAAGCGGGTCTACCAGCAGTACCGGGCCCAGCCCGACGCGCTCAGCAAGTACCTGTACCTCAACGCGATGCACGACCGCAACGAGGTGCTGTACTTCGCCCTGCTGACCGAGCACATCGAGGAGATGATGCCGATCGTCTACACCCCGACCATCGGCCAGGCCATCGAGGAGTACTCCCACTGGTACCAGCGCCCGCGCGGGGTGTTCCTGTCCATCGACGAGCCCGAGACCATGGCGCGCTCCCTGCAGTCGATGGGCCACCGCCCCGAGGACGTCGATCTCATCGTGGTCACCGACTCCGAGGGGATCCTGGGCATCGGTGACCAGGGAGTCGGCGGCGTCGCCATCACGGTCGGTAAGCTGGCCGTCTACACCGCGGCCGCCGGAATCCACCCGCACCGGGTGCTGCCGGTGGTGCTGGACACCGGCACCGACAATCTGAGGCTGCTCAACGACGACACCTACCTCGGCGCCCGGCACGCCCGGGTCCGCGGCGAGCAGTACGACGAGTTCATCGAGAGGTTCGTCACCACCGCCCACGAGCTCTACCCGAGAGCGATGATCCACTGGGAGGATTTCGGCGCGGCCAACGCCACCCGCATCCTCGCCAAGTACCGCAACGACTACTGCACCTTCAACGACGACATCCAGGGCACCGCGGCGGTGGTGGTCGCCGCGGTGATGGCGGCGGTGAGGACCTCGGGGACGCCGTTGGCCGAGCAGCGGATCGTCGTCCACGGCGCGGGCACCGCCGGGATCGGGATCGCCTCCCTGCTGCGCCGGGTGATGGTCGAGGAGGGCATGGACCGCGACGAGGCGCGGCGTCACTTCTGGGGGCTGGGCTCCCGCGGACTGCTGCGCGAGGGCCTGAGACTCCGCGACTTCCAGCAGCCCTGGGCCCGCCCGGCGTCCGACCTGGAGGGCTGGACGCTGGATCTGGAGGGCCGCTACGAGCTGGCCGACGTGGTGCGCAATGTGAGGCCGACGATCCTGATCGGCTCCTCGGCGCAGGCCGGCACGTTCACCGAGGAGCTGGTGCGCGAGATGGTCGGCTACTGCGAGCGGCCGATCATCATGCCGCTGTCCAACCCCACCCGGAAGGCCGAGGCGGTGCCCGCCGACCTCATCTCCTGGACCGACGGCCGGGCGCTGATCGCCACCGGCTCACCCTTCGAGCCGATCAGCTACGGAGGGGTCAAATACCGGATCGCCCAGGCCAACAATGCGCTGGTCTTCCCGGGGATCGGCCTGGGCGCGATCGCCTCGGGGGCCACCCGGATATCGGAGGGGATGGTCGCCGCCGCGGCCACCGCGCTGGCCTCCACGGTCAGCGCCCAGGCCAAGGGGTCGGCCCTGCTGCCCAGCATGTCGAGCCTGCGATCCATCTCGGCGCGGGTCGCGCTGGCGGTGGTCGCGGCCGCCCAGAACCAGAATCTGGCGACCGTGGAGCTCGGCGCGAATCCGGTTCAGGCGATCTACGAGGCGATGTGGCAGCCCCGCTATCCGAGGGTCATTCCCGCCTGAGACTGTGCCAGCTGAGACTGTGCCGGCTGAGGCGTCGCCGGCCGGTGCGACGCCGGTCAGGCGATCCGGCGCGGAAGCGGCGGCTCGATGGGCCGCGGGATCTCGAGAGAAGACAGCATCTGGGTCAGCCCGTCCGGGCTGAGACCGACCGTGTCGGCGATCTCGGTCATCGGGACGCCGGCCTCGCGGGCCTGCTGCACCGAGGTGACGAATCGGTCCTGGGCCATGTTCTCGACGTCGCGCAGCCCGTGCAGCAGTGTCGCGGACTCCCAGACGGCCTTCAGGGTGGCCTGCTGCTTCGCGTCAAGATCAGCCATGGTTGGAAGTGTAGTCGGCGGGGCCCGCCGGGCCTGTGAGCGACCTTAGAGGCTTCTGAGAATCACCGCCGCTGCAGGGCGTCCCGCACCTCGCCGACCAGCTCCTCGAGGATGTCCTCCAGGAACAGGACGCCGACCACCCGATCGGCGTCGTCGACCACCTCGGCGCAGTGAATCCCGGTGCGCTGCATCTGGCGCATGGCGTCCTCCACCTCGGCGCCGACCCGGACCCGGTCCATCGCGCGGATCCGGTCGCGCCCGATCGGCCGGTCGTGCTCGGCGCCCTGGGCGTAGAGGACGTCCTTGACGTGCAGATAGCCGATGATGGTGCCCCGCTCGACCACCGGGAATCGGGAGTAGCCGGTCACCGAGACCTGGTGCTCCAGCTCGGCCGGGGTGGTTCCCGCGGGCACCATGACGAGCTCGTCGAGGGGCGCCATGGCGTCGGCGGCGGTGCGGTCGGTGAACTCGAGGGAGCCGCTGAGCAGGCCCAGCTCGTCGTGGATCTTGCCCTCCTCCTCGGAGCGCTCCACGATCGAGGCCACCTCCTCGGCGGTGAAGGCGGCCGCGATCTCCGAGCGCGGGGTGAGCCCGGCCAGGCGCACGAACCAGTCCGCGGTGCGGTCCATCGCGTGGATCACCGGGGCCAGCGCGGCGCCGATCACCACCAGCGGCGGGGCGAGCAGCAGCAGGGCGTTCTGGGGCATCGCGATGGAGATGTTCTTGGGCACCATCTCTCCGAAGACGACGTGCAGGAAGACCACGATCAGCAGGGCGACGACGAGGGCGACGAGGTGCGAGCTGGACGCCGGCAGCCCGGCCTCGTGGAGCGGATCGGCCAGCAGGTGGGCGATCGCCGGCTCGGCCACCGCGCCCAGGGTGGTGGAGGCGACCGTGACCCCGAGCTGGCAGATCGACAGCATGTGGGAGACGTGCTCCAGGGCGAACATCGCCTTGGCGGAGCCGCGCCTGCCCTGTTCGCGCAGCGGCTCGATCTGCGAGAGCCGGGAGGAGGTGACGGCGAACTCGCCGGCCACGAAGAAGGCGTTGACGCCGAGCAGGGCGACGGTGATGAGGATTCCGAGGGCGGGGCTCATGAGCGGTCCCCCCGGTCCTTCTGGTCTTTGCCGCGCCGGTCGTCCTGGCGCCGGTTGTCCCGGCCCTTGTCGTTCTCGCCGTCCTCGCCGTTCTGGTCGGCCGGACGGACCAGGATCTGCGCCACCCGGCGTCCCACCATCCTGGTGACCGCGAGCTCGACGCCGCCGTCGGTCCACGTCTCGTCCCCGACCGCCGGAATGCGCCCGAGCAGGGTCATCACCAGCCCGCCCAGGGTCTCGTAGCGGCCGTCGTCGGGGACCCGGATGCCGGTGCGGTCGAAGAGCTCGTCGGGGCGCAACCGGCCGGGCACCAGGAAACCGCCGTCGGCCTGGGGGCGGACTCCGCCGCGCCTCTGGTCGTGCTCGTCCGCGACATCACCGACGATCTCCTCGACGGCGTCCTCCAGGGTGACGACGCCGGAGACCCCGCCGTACTCGTCGACCACCACCGCCATCTGCAGCCCCTCGTCGCGCAGCCGGCCGAGCAGCACGGAGAGCTCGAGGGTCTCCGGGACGCGCGGCGCCGGGTCGAGCAGGGAGGAGGAGATCACCGGCACCTCCGCGCGCTTCTCCCAGGGCACCCCGACCGCCCGGCGGACGCTGGCCAGGCCGAGGATCTCGTCGGTGCCGGCGCCGAGCACCGGGAAGCGCGAGTGCCCGGTCTCGGCCGCCAGGGCCACCACATCGGCGGCCGAGGCGTCCTCGGGAAGGGTGCGGACCAGGCCGCGGTCGGTCATCACGTCGACCGCGGTGAGCTCCTCGATGTGGATGGACCTGGTGAACAGCCTTGCCACGGAGGGGTCGAGGGTGCCCTGATCGGCGCTATGGCGGACCATCGCCGCCAGCTCGCCGGCGGAGCGGGCCGAGGAGAGCTCCTCCTGGGGCTCGATCCCGAACCGGTGCAGCACCCAGTTCGCGGTTCCGTTGAGCACCGCGATGAGCGGCTTGAAGATCGTGGTGAAGGCCATCTGGAGGGGTGCCACCCGGCCTCCGACGCGCAGCGGATGGGCCATCGCGATGTTCTTGGGGACCAGTTCCCCGAACAGCATGGAGAACAGGTTGATGAGGACGGCGGCCAGGATGACGCCGATCGAGGCGGCCAGCGCCTGGGCCAGCCCGGCGTCGCCCAGGGCGTCGGTGAGCAGGCCGGCGGCGGCCGACTGGGCGGTGTAGCCGAGCAGGATCGTGGTGAGGGTGATGCCGACCTGGGCCCCCGACAGCTGGGTGGACAGGGACCTCATCGCGGTCAGCACCCGGACCGCCCCCTTGTCGCCGTGGGCGGCGTGATTCTCCACCGACGCCTGGTCCAGGGCCACCAGGGAGAACTCGGAGGCGACGAAGATCGCGGTGAGGCCGGTGAGCAGGACGCCGACAATCAGCATCAGGATCTCAGGCCACATGGCGGTCCCCCTGCGTGCGGGGTGGGAGGGACGCGGTCCGGGTGGTGCGCTGCGGCGCGGGCTGAGCCGTGGGCCCTGTGGAGGATCTGACCGCGGACGCGGTTGCGGAGCTGGTCGCGGCCGGAGGAGGTTCAGCCGATTGTCGGCTGCAACTGTCACTGTCCATGATGGAGGCCAGTGTAAATGCCGGGTGTGACGGTCTCACTCCGCTTTCGCCCGGCGGTGAGTTCGGCGGGGAGCGGTGGCGGGGCTGGGGCTGGCGGTGGGCGTCCTGAGCAGAATTGGAGTGCGCGAGCCATGATGGAGGGCGGCGCTGGATGGAGAGACTGCCGGAACGGGGATGGACTGAGATGGCGGAGAGGGACGGCATCGTCGATGTGCTCGACGTCGCCGTGGCGCGGGTCAGCGGGGCCATCGACAGCCTGGACGCCGGCTCTGCCCGGGACGCCGACCGCTTCGTGCGCCGGCGCTACCGCGGTTCGCGCCATTCCCCGGGGGGAACCGTGATCCGGATGGAGCTGGCCAGTGGGATCACCACCAGCGTGCTGGTCAACGGCAGTCAGATGCACCTGGTGATCGAGGTGCGCGGGCGTCGCGCCGATCTACCGGTGCGGCCCGGGCAGTTCGCCGATGCGCTGGCCAGGTTCGCCGGCTGAGTGCCTCGGCCCGCCGGTGTGTCAGTGTGCCGGTGTGTCGCCGTGCCGTGGAGTCTGGGTGGAGCCTGGATACGGTGGCAGGTATGACGGATCACTTCGAGATCGATCGGGACGTGGTGGGCGCGGCGCTGGCCGACGAGCTGCCGCTGGTGCTGAGGGCTCTTCAACTGTGGCTGGTGCAGCTGCAGCGGACCATCGACAAGCTGGAGGGCCGCGATCATCTCTCGGAGAAGGACGAGGCCTATCTGCGGGCGCATCAGCAGGAGCGGACCCGTCTGCTGGACCTGGTCGCCACCGTCACCGCCTCGGTGGTCGGCAAGAACCGTGAGGATCTCACCCGGGAGGATGTCGGTGCGGCCCGACGGTTCATCTCGGCGACCTGGCCCATTCAGGAGGGGTGAGTTCGGGTCTCAGCCGGTGATTCTGCGTCTCAGCCGATGGGCTGGCCGGTCGTCCGATGGTCCGGTGGTCGGCCCTCAGCCGGTGACCCGGAACCCGGAAATGCCGGTCACCGGGGCCTGTGAGGTCTCGATCCCGTCCACCCGGGACATGCTCGGGCCCTGGTGAAGTTTCTCGATCACGGCGCTGACGGCGTCGGCGGGGCCTTCCAGGTCAGCCTTGACCGTGCCGTCTGCGCAGTTGCGGACGGTCCCGTTGACTCCCAGACTCTCGGCGGTGTTCTGGGTGAACCAGCGAAACCCGACTCCCTGGACCCTTCCTCGGACGATGCAGTGGACGTGAATGGTGCTCATCACCCCATGGTGCCCCGCGCGCCGGGGATATGCCGGAGAGGGATGAACTTTTCACTCGCGTAAGCCCTGGATCCGGTGGTTGCCGTGGGCGACGGGCTCTTACGCGAGTGAAATGTTCACCGACCTCCCTCCATGTACGCCCTGGAAGCCGGCGCGCGCAGACGACGTGCCCGCGGACCGGCGCGCCGGGGGTGCAGGAGAGGGATGAGCTTTTCACTCGCGTAAGCCCCGGATCCGGCGGTTGCCGTAAGCGATGGGCCCTTACGCGAGTGAAAAGTTCACTGGTCTCCCTCACATCACTGCGGCAGAATCCCCAGGTGCGAGTACTTCGCCGGCGGGTTCACCAGGGCCTCCCGGTCGATGACCGCCCGGGCATCCAGGGCGATCGCGCCGGACGGCGAGACGGTCAGCGGATTCATCTCGGTCTCGGTGATCTCGGGGTGTTCGGCGACCAGGGTCGAGAACCGGGTGATGACCTTGACCAGGGCGTCGACGTCGGCTCCCTCGGCCCCGCGGTAGCCCTTGATGAGCGGCCAGATTCGCAGCGATTCGACCATCCTGCGGGCCAGCGCGGCATCGACCGGGGCCAGCTGGAGGGCGGAGTCCTTGAGGATCTCGGCCGAGGTGCCGCCGGCGGCGACCATGATGGTCTGGCCGAAGGAGGGGTCCCGGGTGGAGCCGAGGATCAGCTCGGCATTGCCGGCCGCCACCATCTGCTCGATGACGACCCCCTCGATCCGGGCGTCCGGCTTGGCGGCCTTCGCGTTGGCGACGATCCGCTGGTAGGCCTCTCGCACCTCCTCGGCATCCTTCGGGCCGACGACGACGCCGCCGACGTCGGTCTTGTGGGTGATGTCGGGGGAGGCGATCTTCGCGACGATCGGGTAGCCCATCTGGTCGGCCAGCGCGGCGGCC
Source organism: Acidipropionibacterium sp. (assembly GCA_022647765.1). Classification (GTDB taxonomy): domain Bacteria; phylum Actinomycetota; class Actinomycetes; order Propionibacteriales; family Propionibacteriaceae; genus Acidipropionibacterium. The sequence continues at coordinate 62,177 of JALCLH010000002.1, read as the reverse complement.
TCGTCGGCGCTGGTGGCCAGTTTCGGCAGGGCGACCGGGATGCCGTAGGCGTCGAACAGCTCCTTGGACTCGGTCTCGGGCAGCAGCCCGGTCTCGGGCACCGAGGCGATGAGGGTGGCGGCGCGCTCCCGGTCCGGCGTGAAGTCGTCGGCCGGCGCGGCGGTCGGGGAGCCCGCCAGGTCAGCATGGCTCTGCGAGGTGGTGGCGTTGACGAAGGCGTCGACGGCGTTCTCAGGGAACTCGAAGGTCGGGATGCCGGCCGCGATGAGCTTCGCGGTGGCCTTGGCGTTCTCCTCGCCGCCGCCCATCCAGACCGCCAGCACCGGCTTGTCGGTGGTCTGCGCCGCCGCGATGACGGCGTCCGCGGAGGCGCTGATGTCGGTCATCGCCTGCGGGGTGAGGATCACCAGGATGCCGTCGGCGTCCTCCTCGGTGACCGCGGCGTTGATCGCGGCCTCGTAGCGCTTGGCCGGGGCGTCGCCCAGCACGTCGATCGGGTTGGCGTGCGACCAGGCGGTGGGCAGCACCTCGTTGAGGGCGTCCAGGGTGGTCGGCGAGATCTCGGCGAGACGCCCGCCGCGCTCGGACAGCGCGTCCACCGACATGACGCCGGGGCCGCCGGCGTTGGTGACGATCGCCAGGGTGGGCTGGTGGGCGGTCCGGTCGGCCGACAGCAGTTCGATGGAGTGGTAGAGGTCGGAGATCCGCAGCACCCGGGTGGCGCCGACCCGCTCGAAGGCGGCGTTGTAGACCTCGTCGGCCCCGGCCATCGCGCCGGTGTGCGAGACGGCGGCCTTGGCGGAGGCGGCGAAGCGGCCGGCCTTGTAGATGATGAGCGGCTTCTTGGCGGTGAATCGCTTGGCCGCGGCGGTGAAGGCCTGGGCGTCGGAGATCGACTCGGCGTAGACGACCGGCGGCGTGGGTGTCCTTGTCATCGACCAGGTAGTCGAGGACGGCGGCCAGCTCGACGTCGGCGGCGTTTCCGAGGGTGACCAGTTTGGAGAAGCCGATCCCCTTGCCGATCGCCCATTCGATGATCGCTGCGGTGAGCGCGCCGGACTGGGAGACCAGGGCGATGCTTCCCGGGACCGGCATGTGGGCGGCGAAGGTGGCGTTGAGCCGGCGGCCGGGGACCTGGAGGCCCAGGCAGTTCGGGCCGATCAGGCGCATCCCCGCCTGCCGGCAGATCTCGACGACGCGGTCCTCCATGGCCCGGCCCTCGGCGCCGACCTCGCGGAATCCGGCGGCCATGCAGATGACGCCCTTGACGCCGGCCTCGGCGCACTGCTTGACGACGTCGAGGACGCCGACCGCCGGCACGCACAGGATCGCCAGGTCGGGTGTCTCGGGAGTCTGGTTGACGCTCGGGAAGGCGGGGACGCCGCCGATCGACTCGTGCTTGGGGTTGATCGGGTAGACCACCCCGTTGAAGTTTCCGTTCAGCAGGTTCCGGACCACCATGTGGCCCAGGTTGGTGGGCTTGGTGCCCGCTCCGACAACCGCCACTCGGTGCGGGGTGAACAGACAATCCAGTTCGCCACTCATTTACTTGGACCTCCATGTCGAAGTGTGTTCAGCGGCCTCATGGGCGCGTGCCGCCAGCACCGTAGCATTCGGCTCTCCGGCCGATTCGCCCGACTCCATGTAATTGGACCGACCATTTGAGTCGTGGATCGGGGTGGATGATCCGCCCCATCCCGGCCGCCGATCCGAACCGATCCACTCGATGAGTGATCGCTCATCCATGGTGCACAGATCGATCATTCCGAGCAGTCACATCTGACGATTTGCGCAGTCCGACGACTAGCGTCGTGACCATGGTTCAAGAGATCGAGTTCGGTACCGGCGGATGGCGAGCTGTGATCGCCGACACGTTCACCAAGGCCAATGTCCGTCGTCTCGCCCAGGGGCTGGCCGACCGGATCCACGACGAGGGGGTCGTCGACCGACCCGTCGTGATCGGCTACGACCAGCGCTTCCTCTCCCCGGAGTTCGCCTGGTGGGCCGCCGAGGTGCTGGCCGGCAATGACATCCACGTCCGTCTTATCGACCGTCCCGCGCCCACCCCGATGATCATGTGGACCGTCCGCGACAAGAAGTGCGCCTACGGGCTGGCCGTCACCGCCTCTCACAACCCGGCGATCTACAACGGGATCAAGGTCTTCACCGAGGGCGGCCGGGACGCCGAGGTGGAGATCACCGCGCCCCTGCAGGATCACGTCAATCAGTTGAGCGCCGATGATGTGCGATCGCTCAATAGGGATGACGCCGTTGAGCAGGGTTTGATCAAGGTGCAGACCTCGATGAACTGGTACATCGACTCGATCCTCGACCAGGTGGACCTGGACGCCATCCGGCACGCCCACCTCAAGATCGTCCTCGACCCGATGTTCGGCGTCTCCAAGACCTGTCTCCAGACCATCCTGCTCACCGCTCGCTGCGACGTCGACACCATCCACGAGCGCCGCGACACCCTGTTCGGCGGTCGGCTGCCCTCGCCCAACTCCAAGACCCTCAAGGCCCTGGCCGGCGTCGTCGTCGAGCGCGGCGCCGACCTGGGAATCGCCACCGACGGGGACGCCGACCGGCTCGGCATCATCGACGACCAGGGCAACTTCCTGCACCCCAACCAGATCCTGGTGCTGCTGTACACCTACCTGCTGGAGGAGAAGGGCTGGGTCGGGCCCTGCGTGCGCAACCTGGCCACCACCCACCTGCTCGATCGGGTCGCGGAGGCCCACGGCCAGACCTGCTACGAGGTGCCGGTCGGCTTCAAGTGGGTCTCGGCGAAGATGGCCGAGACCGGCGCGGTGATCGGCGGGGAGTCCTCGGGCGGCCTCACCGTCAAGGGGCACATCTCCGGCAAGGACGGCGTCTACGCCGGCACCCTGCTGGTCGAGATGATCGCCAAGAAGGGCAAGCCGCTCTCCCAGATCTACGCCGACATCGTCGAGCGCTACGGCTCCCTCGAGATGGTCGAGGACGACTTCTCCTTCGCCCCCGAGGCCAAGGAGGGGCTCAAGCACCGGATCTACGAGGAGAAGGACCTGCCCGCCTTCGACGTCGAGATCGACCACATCTCCGACATGGACGGGATCAAGGTCTACTTCGCCAACGGCGGCTGGATCATCGTCCGGTTCTCCGGCACCGAGCCGCTGCTGCGGGTCTTCTGCGAGATGCCCGACGCCGCCACGGCCCGGCGCTGCATCGACGCCGTGGTGGAGAAGTACGGGCTCTGACAGCCTTTGACAGTCTGTCGTGACTGGCGAATGCAGGGAAACTTGGCGAATGCAGCGGAATTCCGCTGCATTCGCCAAGTTTCCCTGCATCTGTGGAAAGTCTGTGAGTGTGCCGTCATGGGATCGCTGGTGATCGGGTCGCGGTGATCGAGAAGTACGGGCTCGCCTGACCTCACTCCACCCGGGTCAGACCCTCCCTCAGCACCCCGGCCATGGTGCTCCGGGTGGCTCTCAGTCCGGCGACCACCATCGCGGCCCCCAGGGCGATGACCCCCAGGGTCACCAGCAGGGTGATCGGGGAGAGCACCAGGGCCGCCCCGACCAGCGGACTCAGCACGATCGCCGAGCTGGCGATCGAGACCACCATCACGAACCACAGCGGGCCCAGCACGGCGCGCCGTCTGGCCTCCTCCTGCTCGGCCATCGTCATCCCGATGAGGTCCAGCCCCACCTCCACGTCGCGGCGATCCAGCACCGCGGCGGTCTGGTTGATTCCGACCGAGCAGGCCACCGTCGCGAAGGCGAAGGCGATCGTGAGGATGATCCCGGTGCGGATATCGGACACCAGGAAGGCCCCGGACGGATCGGCCTGTGCGCTGGCCTGGGCGGACGGTGAGTCCTTGTCGAGCATGGCCACGCCGGCCCCGCCGGCCACCCCGACGAAGCACACCGCCCCCAGCGCGGAGACTTGGCGCCAGGCGGCCTTCGGGGCCTCCAGCACCATCCGGGCGGCGACCACCGCCGGCGCCGTCCGGGCCTTGCGCAGCCGGGCCCGGAAGTGCAGGGCCAGCAGCTTCGGCCCGACGATGTTGATCACGGTCAGCCCGGCGCCGACCGCGAACAGCACGATGACGATGGCCACGAGAGGCCCGGCCGAGCTCCCCAGCCCCCGGGCGATCACGCTGGACAGCGCGGCCGCCGCCAGCAGCGCTGCGCCGGCGACGATCCGGAACATCGAGACGCCCTGGGCGCTGGAGCGCATCCGCACCCCCAGCGGGGAGATCTCCACCCGGCGCAGGCTCACCGCCGAGCTCACCAGGGCCAGCACCACCAGCGCGGCGATCACCGCGGCCAGCGCCCCCGGCTCGAGGATCAGCGAGCCCGCGCCGATCCGCCGGCCGTCGAAGTGCAGCATGCCCAGCAGCGGCACCGAGGCGGCGTATCCCGCCAGCCCGATGAGCGAGCCGATCAGGGCGTAGCCGCCGGCCTCGGCCAGGGTGAGCAGACGCAGCGTCCCCGAGGTCGCGCCGAGCAGCCTCAGCGAGGACAGCCGGTCGTCGCGGCGCCGGGCCGACAGCCGGGCGGCCGAGGAGGCCAGCGTCATCAGCGGCAGCACCAGCAGCACGACGGCCATCCCCGACAGGCTGCGATAGATGATGCCGATCTCCCCCGGGATCCGCCAGAACATCACGGCCCCGGCGGCGACGTCGAGGATGATCGTGGAGATCACCGCGAAGGCGGTCACCGGCAGGGCCCAGGAGCGCCGGTCGGCCAGGGTGGGCCGGGCCAGCATCGGCAGGATCGTCCGGGTGGCGCGCAGCGTCCCGGCGCCGGGCACCTCGATCGGGGCGGGCGGCGCGGGCTGCGAGGCGAGTTCGACAGGCGCGGTGGGCCCGGCAGACGCGGAGGCGGGCGAGTCGGCAGGAGGCACAGAGGCAGCGGAAGGTGACTCGAGAGGGGAGTTGGACGTCATCGCGCACCCGCCTCCACCCGCTCGGCCGGACGGCGCTGGTCGGAGACGATCCGCCCATCGGCCAGGGTGAGGATGCGCGAGCAGCACCGCGCCACGGTGATGTCGTGGGTGACGACGACCAGCGTCCTTCCCTGTCCCGTCGGTGGAGCCGAGCAGGGCCGACATCACCTCGGCCGAGCTGCGGCTGTCCAGGGCCCCGGTGGGCTCGTCGGCGAAGACCACGGCCGGGTTCGTCACCTGGGCCCGGGCGATCGCCACCCGCTGTGCCTGGCCGCCGGACAACTGGCCGATCCGGCGCTCCCCGAGGCCCGGCAGGCCCAGCGCCGACAGCCATCCGGCGGCCTGCTGCTCGGCGGTCGCGCGGGGAACCCCGTTGAGCATCAGCGGCAGGGCGATGTTCTCGGCGGCGGTCAGCTCGGGGACCAGCATCCCCTGCTGGAAGATGAAGCCGAGGTGCTCGCGGCGCAACCGGGCGCGGCCGGCGGCGTCCAGCCCCTCGAGGCGGACCTGGCCGCCGGGCAGCTGAAGGCAGATGGTGCCGGAGCTGGCCGGCAGGATTCCAGAAAGGCAGTGCAGCAGGGTGCTCTTGCCGGAGCCGGAGCGGCCCATCACCGCCACCGACTCCCCGGCCCCGATGGTGAGGCAGACGCCGACCAGGGCGTGGGTGCGGCCGTAGGACCTCGACAGCTGATCGGTGACGATGAGCGGGTGCGACGGGGGAAATGGCGGAGGGGTCGACGGAGGGAACGGCGGTGCGACGGGGTCGCCGGGGATCTGGGACACGGGGTTGCTCAACATGGCCATCAGCCTGCCCGCGGCGGCCCTCGTCGCGGATCGTGCTCCGGAACGGTTCCGGCCATCATCCGACGGTATGAGAGACGCCGTATCAGAGACGCCCTGACCGGATGCCGTCGAGGGAGTCGTACGGTGGGGTCATGACGACCACGGACCGTTCACTTCCCTCCGATCTCCCATCCCAGTTGCTCATCGGCGGTCGATGGGTCGACGCCGATGGAAGCCGCACCTTCGACGTCACCGACCCGGCCACCGAGGAGGTGCTGATCTCCATCGCCGACGCCGGTGAGAATCAGGGGATCGACGCCCTGGACGCCGCCGTCGCAGCCCAGGACGACTGGGCCGCGACCGCCCCGCGCAAGCGCGCCGAGATCCTGCGCCGCGGCTGGGAGCTCATCACCGAGCGGCGCGACGACTTCGCCCGCGTGATGACCCTGGAGATGGGCAAGCCGCTCGCCGAGGCCTACGGCGAGGTGACCTACGGCTCCGAGTTCCTCCGCTGGTTCTCCGAGGAGGCGGTGCGGATCCGCGGCGACTACGGCGTCCTGCCCGAGGGCACGATCCGCCAGCTGGTGATGAAGCGCCCGGTCGGCCCCTGTCTGTTCATCACCCCGTGGAACTTCCCGCTGGCGATGGCCACCCGCAAGTCCGCCCCGGCGCTGGCGGCCGGCTGCACGGTGGTCATCCGGCCCGCCTCGGCCACCCCGCTCACCACCCTGCTGTTCGCCAAGGTGATGCAGGACGCCGGCCTGCCCGACGGCGTCCTCAACATCATCACCGGACGCGACCACGGCGTCACCGACCGGGTGCTGGCAGACCCGAGACTGCGCAAGGTCTCCTTCACCGGGTCGACGCCGGTCGGCCGCCACCTGCTGACCCAGGCTTCCGAGCACGTCCTGCGCACCTCGATGGAGCTCGGCGGCAATGCCCCGTTCATCGTCTTCGAGGACGCCGACGTGGACGCCGCGGTGGAGGGGGCCAAGGGCGCGAAGATGCGCAATATGGGCGAGGCCTGCATCTCCGCCAACCGGTTCATCGTCCACGAGTCGGTGGCCGAGGAGTTCACCGAGAAGTTCACCGCGTACATGTCGGGCCTGGTGGTCGGTGACGGGATGGAGAAGGGCACCGATGTGGGCCCGCTCATCACCGCCGGCGACCGCGAGAAGGTGCACGGCCTGGTGGAGTCGGCGAAGGAGGCCGGTGGGACCGTGCTGACCGGCGGCGAGATCCCCTCCGGCAAGGGCTTCTTCTACCCGCCGACGGTGATCTCCGGGGTCCCGGCCGATGCCGAGGTGCTGGCCACCGAGATCTTCGGGCCGGTGGCCCCGATCACTACCTTCCGCACCGAGGAGGAGGCCCTGACGATCGCGAACTCGGTGCCGGTGGGGCTGGCCGGCTACGTGTATACCCGCGACCTCAACCGCATCCAGCGAATGGGCGCGAAGCTGGAGACCGGCATGATCGGCGCCAACATCGGGGTGTTCTCCAACGCCGCCGCCCCCTTCGGAGGGGTCAAGGAGTCCGGGCTGGGGCGCGAGGGCTCCTACCAGGGGATCGAGGAGTTCCTGGAGACGATCTACGTCGCTCTGCCCGACCCCTCCTGATGGTCTGTGGTCCCGATCACTCCCGCCGGACCGGTTTTCGGCACCGCCAGTGCAGATTCACGGCGTGTCGGGAGTGATCGGGCCACCCCGAGGCCCGGATCTGGAGCCGAGCGCCGGTCCGGTGTCGGCCGGAACCGGCGGAAGCGGTCACGCCTTCAGATAGAGCGAGCTGATCAGTTCGAGCATGTCGCGGGTATCCGCGCCGCGGGGGGCATGCCACTACACCGCAGGTCGACACGATTTGTCATGATTGTGCCTGCGGATGGTGCATGACGAGAATGTGTGAAGAGAACTGGAACTCCAGTGATGCCGCCATGAGGACGTACGTCTACGCTGCGGTCTCCTTTCGGTCGGAGTTCTGGAGGTCGGGGAGTCGGTGGGTGTGGCCGTTGATCACGGCGAACCGCTGGCCCGTCGGAGAGGTCCACACATAGAGCCCCTGCACCGGCTGGCTGACCTTCCAGACGCCGGCTGTTTTCGCCCGGTGCTCCCGCCGAGACAGGGGTCCCAGGTTCGAGACCCTCGTCTGACCCGGCGGCCTCGGGCTGTCGGGTGTGCCGAACCGGAAGGGATCGGTGTGGTCCAGATCGCATGACCACGACCGCCGCGACGAGTACGGGAACACCGAGGTCTCCTCCCGCAACTGCAGGGCCATCCTCATCCGGTCCGGGATCTGATAGGCATCCACACTCGGGTCGCCGTTCTGGTCGATCACCGGGATCACCCTCACCCGGAAATGACCCAGCAGACAGGCGATATCGGGCAACAGGACCGGACCCACATCACCGCCCCGCGCCGCCACGTGGGCGAGTTTCCCCGCCCAGGTGTCGGGGTCGAGGTCCTCGGCCTGAATATGGACCACGACATCGGCCAACGGGAGAGTCGGGGACGGATTGGCTCCGGAGAATCCACCGACCCGAGCCGAGCCCGCGCCATTCCCACCTTCCTCGCGATCATCGTCTTGGCCCTCTCCACTGCCCTGGCCGTCTTGGCTGCTCGTGGTGCCCTGACCTTCGGGGAGGTACGGCGTGGCCAGCATCTCCAACGCCTGCGCCCGCAACAACGGCAGGGGCTCGGTCACCCCCTCGGCGATGAGATGATCGGTCAACCGTCCCAGACTCGCCTGAAGATTCAGCGCGGCTCCGGTGTCCAGCCGGGCGATCAGCCACGAGGTCGAATCCCCGTTGTGGCGGATCGACACATACCGCTCATCCTGGGCCGCACGGGCCTTCTCCCTCGCCAGGGCCGTATCGGCGGCGGCGATGAGACTGGACAGTTTCTTCGAGATCTTCGACCACGGCAGGACACCCCACCCGGAGGCCAGCTTCCGATCCACCGCCAACACGGCCTCCACAGGCAGTTCGTGGCAGGTCCTGACGACTTTGCGGGCCTGCCACACCTCCAGCTTCAGCTCCTGAACCGCAGCCCACATGAGTGGATGCCGGGACCGCAGGTCGGCGACGTCGTCGACGAGCGCTGAGGCTGCGGGGTCGGAGATTCCCAGGACGGCGGCGACCTCCAGGGTGACGAACTCGCCCACCCGGATGCCACCGACATCTGCACGCTTCTCGGCGGCGGGGTGGTCGATATCGAGGGCGTCGGGGATCGGCCAGGTGTCGATCATGGTCAGGACCGGCGTGGGCCTTGTTCACTTCAGCGCGTTGTCCGCGCCTGCTCGGCGTCGGCCAGCATGTGTCTGGCCTGCCGTATCGGATCGGGTATCGGTTCTACTTCCATGGATCAAGTCAAGCAGGAGGGTGTGACAGTTTTCGGCGGCAGTTGGCCCCAACACGCCCGATACGGACAATCAATTTCTGGAAGTATTCTCAGTGGTCCCGACATTCGTGCATGTACGACAGAATGCACGCGTTGCTAGCGGCCCCGATCCGGCTCGACCGCTCCTGTTGCCAGGGTGCAATCTGCGGGTCACTGATCCACGTAGCCCTGCCCGCCCCCGTCTGGGGTCGCATGGTCCCGATCACTCCCGACACGCCGTGAAATCGCACTCGCGATGCACAAACACGGTGCGCCGGGAGTGATCGGGGCCCTTGGGTTCCGTGAGCAGGTCCCCGGGGCGCCTGACGCACTTGATGCTCCGGCGGCAGAGTGAAGGGCGGATCAGGACGTCTCCTTCTCCAGCACGCGTCGGATCCAGTGGGAGACGCTCATGTGCTCGGCCGCAGCACGGGCACGCACCTTCCGTTCGGTCTCGTAGCTGAGGACCACTTGCACCTTGGGCGATCTGACATGCCCCCCCGACAGCGACTTACCGCCGGGTACCAGGCCCTTCGGCGGCCCGGACCGTTCCGCGGTGCGCGCCATCTCCTCGATCATGTCCTCGGTGACAGGCTCGCCATTCCTCGTCGCGCGGTCCCGGGAGGGATCGAACCGGAAAAAAGTGTCGTTCATCGCTTCCTCCACCTCATCGGCATCGCGGAAGTTGTCAAGTCAAGTGAGACAGTTCGAGTGTAGTTACGCGGTGGGTTCGGCCGGCTTGCGGCAGGGATCGTTGATCGCAGCCCGCACAGGCAGCTTGGGCGGTCTCGGACGCTGGGTGAAGCGCTCGGGATGAGCCGCGTAGGCCCCGTCAAGGACCCGCTGACGCTGATCGTAAATATCACCGGCCAGACCATAATGAACAGACGCGGGAGTCATCAACCCGATCCCGGAATGATAGTGCTCATGGTTGTACCAGGACACGAACTCTTCCGTCCACGTCCGGGCATGCCCGACCGACTCACAATGATCCGGATAATCCGGAACATACTTCATCGTCTTGAACTGCGCCTCACTGTATGGGTTATCATTACTGGTATGCGGGCGATTATGAGTCCGGATGACATCCAGATCCACCAGCAACGATGCCAAGGCCTTCGACGTCATCGCCGCACCACCATCGGCGTGCAAATGTGTCGGCGGATGGGCCTGCTCGTCGACGATCTCGCGCACCAGGTCGGCGGCGAGCCGTCCATCCTCCTTCGTCTCAACACGCCACCCGACAATATAACGGGAGAAAATATCGATGATGACATAGGCGTGATACCAGATTCCTTTCGATGGTCCTTTCATTTTCGTGATGTCCCAGCTCCAGACCTCGTTCACACTGATCGCCACGAGCTCGGGGATGACCCGGGGCGGGTGAGTGGCCTGGCGGCGCCGTTCCCCGGACTGGCCGTGATCGGCCAGGATCCGGTACATCGTGCGCTGTGAGCAGTAGTAGCGGCCCTCATCGAGTTCGGCGGCCCAGATCTGGGTCACGCAGTAGTCCGCGTACTCGAGCCGGTTGATGACCTCGAGGACCCGGTCGCGCTCGGCGGCCGACAGTTCGGCGGGATGGCAGGTCTTCGGGTGGGGCCCGTACACCACTGGGGCGGGTTTCTCGTGTCGGTAATGGGTGGCCCTGGACCTCCCGACCAGTTCCAGGGCCCTGCTGACCCCGGTCAGTGGCGCGAGGTCGCCGACGGTGTCTTTCTGCCAGGTGCGGTAGTCGTCTGCGGGAATGAGGCGTTCTTGGATGAGACGGCTTCCAAGAACGCGAATCCTTTTCCCAGGACATCCAGGGCGGCGTCGCGGTCGGCGATCGTGTCGTCGCGGGTTTTCACGTCGGCTTCGAGCCGGGCGACTTGTTGTTCGAGGACGGCGATGCGTTTCTCGTCGCGGGTGCGTCGTGGGCGGCCTTTGGGGGCCGGTGTGTCCAGGGTGCCGGCGTTGATCTTGGCTTCCCATTCGCGGATGTTGGAGTGGTAGAGGCGTTCTCGTCGTAGGAATGCGCTGATGTCGCCGTGGTTCAGTTGGTGGTATTCGTCGACCATGCGGCGTTTGTACTCGGCGGTGAATTTACGGCGTGTGGGCCGGTCGGTCCGGGGTCCTGCGGGCTCGGTGGCCGGGGATCCCTGGTCGGCGGGGGTGGGGTTGGAGGTGGTCATGGTGAGGGTTCTCCTGTCTGCGCCCGAGCCTCAATAGTTTCAGACCCGGTGTCTCACACCAGTCTGGCAAGGTGGGTCGCGTGGACCAGAATGATCGCTCCGTCATCGGTTGAGAAGCCGGCGACCTCGATATCACCGCTGTCCTGTGAGCTGCCGCGCCACCACGACAAGCCGTCGACATCGGTGCCGAGATAATCGCCGTGCTCGGCAACTATCACCACGTCTCGGTAGGAGATGCCGTGCTTGAGAGCGCTGTCGGCCACTCCGAACCGCATTAAGCGAGTATATACGCAATGCTCGACGACTGGTAGAGAGACTCAGTCATGCTTCGCCGCCGGTGCGGCCGCGACGGTGTCGATCATGGTCAGGACCGCGCGGGCTCCTACCAGGGGATCGAGGAGTATCTGGAGACGATCTACGTTGCTCTGCCCGGCCCCTCCGGAGGTCGTATGGTCCCGATCACTCCCGATACGCCGTAGAACTGCACTCGCGATGCAGATTCACGGCGTATCGGGAGTGATCGGGACCATTGGGTTCCCGCTACCCGCAGCTCACCGCAGGGAGTGCGGCATCTGGTGGCCGTGCGAGCTGCTGGTGAGGCTCCTGGCTGAAAGGTCGGTCACCGGGGCGCAGCCCTTGGTCTTCGGCGCGTCATCGCAGATCGGGTTGCCGTTCAGGACGAGTTCCTTGGGCGTGAGGTTCTTCAGCGGGGACGCGTCGGTGATGTAGTTCCAGTCGAGGTAGAGATTCTGGAGGTTCTTGAGCCCTGCCAGTGGGGTGATGTCTTTGATCTCGTTGTAGGACAGGTCGAGCCAGAGGAGAGAGGTCATCTTCCCCAGCGGCTTGATGTCGGTGATGTAGTTGTCCGACAAACCCAGCGCGATGAGGTTCTTCAGACCGGAGATGGGGGAGAGATCACTGATGTCGTTGCTCTCGAGGTTGAGGAACTGCAGTGACGAGAGCTTCGCCAGAGGTGCGAGTTCGGTGATGCCGCCGTCGGGGGCGTCGAGATATTCCAGGTGAGTGAAGTAATCGAGGCCCTTCAAGGAGGAGATCTCGAAGCCTTCGCACTCCAGCCCCTTGACCTCGGCAGCCTCGGAGGGTGAGATCGGGGTCCCGGCAGGCAGGTCCAGCGCGTCGTCGACGCAGGCCAGGAGCTTCCGGTCGGGAATTGAGATGCCAGTGCCCACCGTCACCTTCACGGGAGCCGACCCCATCCGCCCGGCCCCGTTGAAGGCACTCATGAGGATTCGGTATGAGTAGGTGCCTGGCTTGCCGACTGTCTTGCGGAAGGTGCCCCTGCCGTTGGCGCCCACCTTTCCCGACGCGATCGTCTGCCAGGACTTGCCGTTCAGGATCTGGAGCTCGACGCCGCGTCCCGCCCGGGCCGGCGAGGAGACCGCGGTGGCGGTGATCGTCCGGCCGGTCACAGCCGTGGTCGCCGTCGAGAGTGTCGCGGTCTGGACGACGGTGCGGACTGTGGTCGGGGTGGTGCCGACCTGCCCGTACACCCGCCCCTTGTAGGTGGTCCTGGGGGAGAAGCCGCGCAGCGTCTCGGACGGGTTGCCGGTCTTGATCGTGAACCGGAAAGCCCCGTTGGAGGCGGTCTTCCCGCTGCTGATCGTCTTCCAGGCGTTGCCCTGCTTCTTCTGCAGGACGACGGGGCGGGGGACGCCGCCGGCGATCCGGTCGGAGAAGTTGAAGTTCTCGAACCTCATGGGGCCGGCGGGCGAGACGCTCGCAGGGGCAGCATGGGCCGTCGGGGCCATCGCGAGCGAGCCCGCTACTACGGCGGCAGCCAGCACGCCGGTCAGAGTCTTACGCATGTCACTCCATTTCCTGGTGGTGTCGCATTGCCGCGCATCGATGCGCTGCGCCCGGAGAGAGCATACTGAAAATATGCTCGTAGCGAATTGACATGCCCCGGCTCAACGCTGCCGTCGACCGGGAAGCTGGTGGCTGCCTTCCACGGAGCCCCATCGTCTTCCTTGGTAGGGGGTTCTGCCCACCCCGTATCCCGCCAGAGTCGCGCTCGCAGTGCCCCGGACATGGCAGGATGACGCCCACAGAGACAGGAGGAGTCCATGTCCAAGAAGAAAAAGGTCGGCATTCTCACCGCCGGCGGCGACTGCCCGGGCCTCAACGCCGCCATCCGCGGCTTCGGCAAGGCCGCCATCAACGAGTTCGGCATGGAGCTCATCGGCTTCCAGGACGGCGTCCGCGGGCTCGCGGAGAACCGGTACATCAATCTCGACGGCAGAGCCCTGTCGGGAATCCTCACCATCGGCGGGACGATCCTCGGCACCAGCCGCGACAAGGTCAATCGGATGGTGGTCGACGGTCAGACCGTCGACATGGTCCCCACCATCGTCGAGAACTACGAGAAGCTCGGGCTGGACGCGCTGGTCACCCTCGGCGGTGGCGGCACCGCCCGGAACGCCTACAAGCTGTCCAAGGCGGGCCTCAACGTCGTCCATCTCCGAAGACCATCGACAACGACATCGTCGGCACCGACGACTCCTTCGGCTTCTCGACCGCCCTGGAGATCGCCACCGACGCCATTGACCGGCTGCACTCCACCGCCCACTCCCATCACCGGATCATCCTGGCCGAGATCATGGGCCACCGGGCGGGATGGCTGGCCCTGGGATCCGGCATCGCCGGCGGCGCCGACGTCATCCTGCTGCCCGAGCTGCCCTATCACATCGACTCGATCGTCAACGCCGTCGAGCACCGCCGCAAGCAGGGGCTGACCTTCTCGGTCATCGCGGTGGCCGAGGGCGCCCGCAACGAGTCCGACGCGCTGGCCATGTCCGGGGCCCAGGCCCTCGTCGACGAGACGAAGAACCCCTCCACCAAGGCCGCGGCCAAGAAGGCCAAGCGGGATCTGGAGCGCTCGATGCGCGACAACACCTTCAAGCTGGCCAGCCAGCTGGAGGCCGCCACCGGCCTGGACACCCGCGTCACCATTCTGGGCTATGTCCAGCGGGGCGGGACGCCGTGCGCCCAGGACCGGCTGCTGGCCACCAGGCTCGGCACCAAGGGAGCGCAGCTGGTCCAGGACGGCGAGGCCGGGATCATGGTGGCCGCCAAGGGCACCGGCACCGGAACCGTCCCGCTCAAGGAGGTGGGCGGCAAGGTGAAGTACGTGCCGCTCGACCATCCGTGGGTGGAGGCGGCTCGCGAGGTCGGGACGAACCTCGGCGACGGCTGATTCCACCGGCATCCGATCGGTGTCTGATCGGGCGGGCCGCCGGAACCTCGTGAATGTACTTCTCCCCCAGGAAAGCCTTCCTGGGGGAGAAGTACATTCACGGCCTGATCGAGGACGCCGTGCAGGTGCATTCAGGGACGCACAGCTGGCATGAATTATGCTGACAACTGAATATCATCACCCGGAACAGGTGATGAATTCTCTGGGAGGATCAGAGCCGGGCCAGACGGTTGCTTTCCCCCGATCGGTGATCCTAGGCTACAGTCGTCTGGCCCGTTTGGGCCTACGGGGCAGGTATGCCCCATCAACTGAAGGGTGCATAAATGTCAGAGTCAACCGGAAACGAGCTGGCTGCGGGCACGCGTCGGTTCGTTGCTGTCGCGGGCCTCGTCGCGGCGCTAGCCGGCATCGCCATCCTGGTGTGGCCGACCCACGTGTGGAAGGTGATCACGGTCATCATCGCGATCTACGCGATCATTGCCGGCATCGTCTACATCGTCGTCGGGGCCACCGGCAAGGACATCGGCGTGGGTGGCCGTATCGGTCACATTCTGCTCGGCGTGCTGTATGTGGTCGCCGGCTGCTTCGCCTTCGGCCAGCTCAACGCGACGGCCGCCTTCCTGGCCATCTTCGTCGCCATCATGATCGGCATCATGTGGGTCATGGAAGGCTTCGTCTCGCTGTTTGTGGTCAGCAAGGGAGAATCCTCCCCGTGGACCATCGTTTTCGCCATCATCTCGATCCTCGCCGGTCTGACCCTGGTCAGCTCCCCGCTGTGGGGCGCGGTGTTCCTGTGGTGGCTGCTGGGCATCTCGCTCATCGTCCTCGGTCTCCTCAACGCCTTCCGGGCCCTCTTCTCCAAGAAGAAGGCCTGAGCCCTGCTGGCGGCGCGCAGCGCCGAACGGATGGCTCCCGACTGGACACGACTGGACATCGGCGAATGGGCCCTGCGGATGGTTCCTCACGAACCGTTCCACAGGGCCATCTCCGTCTCCCCGGGCCTCTCCGGCCCCGGGCGAGGAATAGTCGGCCGCTCCGATGTGTTCTACTTGAACGAGACAAGAAAGCACGCCGTCGTGATCCCGCCGTTGAGGCGTCCGGTCGCGAGGGCGACATGTAGTCGTCAATATGAGGAGATCGTCAATGACTCAGCAGACAATCACCGTTCCCCAGCCCGCGGGTGACACCCAGACCCATCTCGAGAACGCCGAGCACGGGTTCGTGGCCTCCAAGGAGCTGAGCGACAACCTGGAGAAGGTGCTGGTCGACCTGATCGCTCTCAGCCTGGTCGGCAAGCAGGCCCACTGGAACATCGTCGGCCCGAACTTCCGCGACCTGCACCTCAACCTCGACGAGGTCGTCGACATCGCCCGCGCGGGCTCCGACGAGATCGCCGAGCGGATGCGCGCCCTGCACGCTACCCCGGACGGCCGCCCCTCGGTGGTCGCCGCTCGCACCTCCCTGCCGCAGTTCCCGCAGGGCGAGGTGAGCACCCACGACGCCATCGACCTGGTGGTGACCGCCATCGAGGCGACCGCCGGCACGATGCGCGAGGTGCACGACGCCGTGGACGCCGAGGACGCCACCTCGACCGACATCCTGCACTCCTACATCCAGAAGCTGGAGCAGCAGGCCTGGTTCATCAGCTCCGAGACCCGCACCCCGCGGGCCTGAGCTCACTGGTCTGAGGGCTTAAGAACAGGAACACATAAGAACAGAAACACAGGGGCGCCGCCGGACATCATGTCCGGCGGCGCCCCTGCGTCATGTCTGCCCCGCTCGGCGCGCTGAGCGGGGCAGACTGTTCAGCCGAACAGCATGTGCCTGCGCCCGGTGACCGGGTGGCGGACGGTGACCGCCGGGATCCCGAAGGCCGTGCCCACCAGCTCCTCGGTGAGGATCTCCTGGGGCGGGCCGAAGGCCATCAGTCCGCCCTCGTGGAGCACCCCGACCAGGTCGAAGTAAGTCAGCGCGAGGTCCAGATCGTGCAGTGCCACCACCACCGTGCGATCCAGCGACCGCACCGTGCGCATCAGGGCGTGCTGATACTTGATATCCAGGTGATTCGTCGGCTCGTCGAGCAGCAGCAGATCGGTGTCCTGCGCCAGCCCGCGGGCCAGCAGTACCCGCTTCTGCTCCCCGCCGGACAGCCGGTGGAACGGACGCCGGGCATAGGACCCCATCTGCATCAGGTCCAGGGCGCGCGCCACGGCGTCTGTCTCGTCGGCGCCGCCACCGGACCACGGGAGCCGGTGGGGCACCAGGCCGAGGGCCACCACCTCGCCCACCAGCAGGTCCGCCGGAGGCTCCTCGTTCTGCTTGACGACGGCCAGCCGCCGGGCGCGCTGCCGGCCACTGAGCTGGGTCAGATCGTGCCCCTCGAGCATCACCGTGCCGGAGTGTGCGGGTCGCAGGCCCGACAGCGTGCTGAGCAGGGTGGACTTTCCGGACCCGTTGGGGCCGATGAAGGCGACCATGGAGCCGGTGGGGATCTCGAAGTCGATATCGGTGAGGATGGTGGATCTGCCGATGGCGCAGCTCAGCCGGTGGGCGGCCAGTGCGATCCCCGGCTGTGCGGTGGTGGACAGGGATGTCTCAGCCATCAGCTCGCACCCCCGAAGTGGTAGTGGCGCCGGCCGAGCAGCACCAGGAACACCGGGGCTCCGATGAGACCGGTGACCACGCTCAGGGGGACCTCCATGGGAGGGGTCATGATCCGTGCGGCGACGTCGACCCACACCATGAACAACGCCCCGGACAGGGCCGCGACCGGCAGCACGTAGCGGTGCCGGGCGCCGGTCATCAGACGGGCGATGTGAGGCACGATCAGCCCGACGAAACCGATGCTCCCCGAGACCGCCACCAGAACTCCCACCAGCACGGCCTGGAGCAGGAAGACGGCGTTGCGGACCCCTCGCACCGGCACCCCGAGGGCGGCTGCCACCTCGGGTCCGGCGGCCAGGGCGTCCAGCCAGCTGCTGCCCGCCATCAGCAGGATCGCGGACAGCGCGACGACGATCGCCGGGAGCGCGAGCTGATCCCAGGCCGCGCGGGTCAGGCTGCCCAGCAGCCAGAACAGCACCGACTGGGAGGCCTGCGGGTCGGCGGTGCGGAAGACCAGGAAACTGGCCATCGCCGAGAACGCCGAACTCAGCACGGTGCCGGTGAGGACGAGCCGGAGCGGCGTCAGCCCGCCCTGGACCATGGCGACGCCGAAGACGATGACGGCAGCGCCGAGGGCGCCCAGCAGCGCTCCCCCGGACAGTGCCCACAGCCCGGCCCAGGAGAACAGGCCGAAGGTGATCACCGCCGTCGCCCCGACGCTGGCCCCCGAGGAGATGCCGAGCAGATAGGGATCGGCAAGAGGGTTGCGGACCAGGGTCTGGACGACGGTCCCGGCCAGGGCCAGCCCGGCGCCGACGATCACCCCGAGCAGCACCCGGGGAGCGCGGATGCTCCACACGATGGTGTCGGCCATCGGGTTCACCGTGCCGGCCCCGGTGATGCGATGGACGATGACGTCGAAGGCGTCTCTCAGGGAGATGGTGCTGGGGCCGAAGCCGGTGGACAGCACCGCGCTGATCACCAGGGCGACCGTCAGGATCACGATCAGCAGCGCGATCGGGATGCGGTGGGCGTCCTGATTCGCGGCCTCCCGCTGGTGCCCGGTCATCGCGCCTCCTCCCACCGGGAGAGATACTCGGCGTCGTCAAGGTGCGAGCAGCCCGGGCATCTCCGCTTGCCGGGGGCCAGATGCATGAGGCAGCAGGTACCGCGCCGGTAGCGCAGATCGTCGGTGTGGGCGTCGATCTTGATCGCCGGGGAGGATGGCCAGCAGCCGGGGGCGAAGAACTCGCCGGCGGCGGTTGCGATCGCCGCCCGGCGTGCCGGGCCGGTGGTGCGGGAGTGAAGACGGCGCCACCATCCGGCGCAGCCCGCCCCGGCGTCTCCCCAGGCCAGTCGCGCGGTGATCCGGCCCGCGCTGCGGGACGCCGCCACCACGGGCTCCAGATACCCGGCCATCTGCCGGGCCAGGCCGGCCGCCGTACCCGGCCGGGAAACTGCCGCCCGGTCGACGGCGATCCCGGTGGAGCGGCCCGCCTCGAGCCGGATCCACAACTGATCCGGGTCCACCCGGAGGCACTGGCGGGTGGTCGCCCACAGCCCGATGACTAGGCCCGCGACCCGCCCGGCGTGGCCCTGCAGAGCGCAGGACGCCCCGACCGGGAGGGACCGGGACCCGAGCCCGGCCGCGTACTGCGGCGCGATGGCCGTCTTCCACTCGCGCTCGCTGCAGAACACGCCCGCCGGCACCCAGGACGGGTCGTCCCGGATGCCGGCGGTGGCGTGAATTCCCAGTTCGGGGGTCAGCGAGTCGAGATCGGCAAGATCACTTCGCCGCATGGTAGACGCCGTAGCCCATCGACGCCGGCAGGGTGCCCTTGAGGCCGCTGGCCGGCTCGAGCCCGAGCTTCTCCATGCCGAGCCGCAGCTGCACGGCGGCCTCGATGTTCGGGTATCCGCTGGTGAACAGGGCCAGCGGGAGCACGATGATCCGGTTCTTCTTGACCACGTCGAGCTTGGTCAGGGCGGCCTGCTTGTTGATGGTGGCGACCTTGTTGGCGACCTCATTGGGATCGCCCTGGCGGTAGTCCATCACCACGATGACATCGGGCTTGGTCTGCGCGACCGGACTCCCAGCTGGCCTTGAACCAGGTGGTGTCCTGGGAGGCGAAGACGTTCTCGCCGCCGGCGGCGTCGATGATCCCCTGCGGCGGGCCGTTGTGCCCCGAGGTGTAGAGCTGGTCGGTGCCCGAGTCGAAGAGCAGCACCTTCGGCTTCGCCTTGGCCTTGGGGGCCTTCTCCAGGGCGTCGAGCTGGCCGTCGAGCTCGGTCCGGGCCGCCGCGGCCTGCTTCTGATGCCCGGTCAGCTCGCCGTAGTTGGCCAGGTCGGTGCGCACGGCGTCCCACGGGCCCATGGTGCCCAGCTTCGAGGAGGCGCCGGCCGACGGGTCCTGCCGGCAGGAGTCGCTGATGACGTAGGTGGGGATGCCCTTCTGGGCGGCGGTCTCCTGGGTGACGCCGCTGGCCCCGGCGAACAGGCCCGAGTAGGAGCCGATCAGCAGGTTGGGGCTGGTTGCGACGATCGACTCCATCGAGATCGGGCTGTCGAGCCGCTGGACCTTCTCGATGCCCGGCCCGTAGAGCGCCGTCATCACCGCGTCATTGCCCTTCTTGAGGGAGACCGCAGCCAGGTCGTCGACCGCGCCGATCTTCATCAGGGTGCCGATATTGGCGGAGTTGCTGGTGGCCACGATGCGATCGGCCCGATGGTCGTAGCTGACCTTCTTGCCGCAGTTGGTCACCGTGATTCTGGCGGCCGTCGACGAGCTGCCGGCCGATGAACTCGAGTTGCTGCTGGCCGACGGGCCGCTCGTCCCGCAGGCGGACAGCATCATGGAAAGGGCTGTCACGCCGAGGACGGCGGTGGACATGACGCGCGAATGCTTGCGTCCGCGCATGCGGACGCTCTGGACGTTGTTCATATGTGGGTGTCTCCTCGCACCTGTACCGGATATCCACCACGCGGTGTCCTGGCTTCCAGGTCGTCGCTCGTCCTGTGTCTTCCAGCCCCGGAAGGCCGTGACATGTCACGTCTGATTCGGCTCAGACGAGGAGGAGTTGCTCGCTGGTGACAGTTGCGGGAGCAGCCCCGGATTCACACCGGTGTTCCCACATGGCAGGCGATATTGTAGGACGCCGACGTTCAGCCCTTCGCACCGGGAGTGACGAAGCAGACTCCGCCCGGATGGGCCTCCAGGATTGCCGGGCGGCCGGTCGCTCCCTCGATGACGCCGCGGTGCAGGGGGCAGACGGTGTCCGCATGGGTCATCGCGAGGTCGACGAATGGACAGTGGCGCAGGGCGATCCGGTCGGTGTTCTCCCCTGTGTCCGGTGAATCAGGGGTGGCCGGCGGGTCTGGCCGGTCTGGCTGCGGGGCGAAACCGATCTGCTCCAGCAGCTCCACGACGTCCTCCCCGCGGTAACGGCGTCCCCACTCCTGGCCGGCCCGCTCGGCCTGGCGGGCGGCGTCGGGCTGGCGGGCCAGGTGCTCCACCAGGACGCCGGCGAGCATCTGGTAGGCCCGCGGACCCTCGGTGGGATCGGCGGTGAGAGTGAACATGGTGCGCGGGCGGCCGCGGGTGGCGCGCCTCTCCCGGCCCATCCGGGCCCGGCCCGCCTCGACCAGATGGTCCAGGTGGAACCGGGCGGTGGAGGTGTGGATGCCGAGATCCTCGCCGATCTCGGCGGCCGAGGCTGTGCCGCCCCGGCGTCTCAGAGCCTCGGCCACCCGCTCGGCCGGGGAGTCCGGCCCAGGATCCGCGAACTTCGGCGTCTTCCCGTTCGCTCCGGTGGTTCCGGTCATGACGTCACCTCGATGAGTCCGCGGGCCCCGCGCTCCATTTCGACGAAGGAGTGGTTGACGAAGGTGTAGCGCCCCGGCGCCTCGAATGTCATCTCGACGAAGCCGCCCTGGGCGCTGGACAGGTCGAGCGCCTGAGCGCCGCCGCCCTCCGGATTGTCGCGTCGCAGCACGTAGGCCCCCTCCTTGAAGACGGTGTCGAACTGGGTTCCCACCACGTGGAAGGAGATCCCGCGGGACGGTCCCGCCGCCAGTACCCAGATTCTCACCCGTTCCCCCACCTTCGCGGTCAGCGGGGCGAAGACGTACTGATTCGCGTGACCGTTGAACATGGTGAGATCCGGGGTCTCGGCGGCGATCTTGCCGGCGTCGACCTCCCGGCCGTTGGCGGCGTCCAGGTAGGTCTCGGACTGGACCAGAACGTACTCGCGGTCGGCGGCGGGCAGGTCGCGGGGCGGCACGATGACCGCCCCGAACATCCCCGAGGCGATGTGCGAGCTCATCGGCATGGTCGAGCAGTGGTAGAGCCAGACCCCTGCCCTGGGAAGGGTGAACCTGTAGTCGAGCGATTTTCCCGGGGCGATGGTCCGCATATTCGGGGTGGGGGAGACGGTGCCGGCGTGGAAGTCGATGGAGTGGCCCATCGTGCCCCGGTTGACCAGGTGGACAGCCATGGTGTCGCCGATGCGGGCATGGATCACCGGTCCCATCACCCGGCCGTTGTAGGTCATGGCGCGGAGCGTGGTGGCCGGGGCCACCTCCTGGATCGACTCGGTGACGGTGAGTGTCATCGGGTGGGTGCGCCCGGGCAGCAGGGCTGGCAGCCGGGCGTCGCGGGTGCGGAAACCGCGGCCGGGCGGCTGGGTGAGGTCGACCTTCCGGCGGGCTCCTGCTGCGGGGGAGCCGGCGGCCTGGGCGGGCGCGGCGCCGTCGACCGTCACCTCCAGCTCCATCCCCATCGACCGGTGGCCGACGATGGTGCACCAGCCCTGGGTGGGGCCGGTGATGACCCCGGCGTCGACGGTGGCCCGCTGTCCGGGCGACAGCCGCGGGGAGTGCGCGCCGTTGGCGAAGTAGAGGTCGTGCACCTGGTCCGGATCGGTGTTGGAGAGCTTCACCACCAGCCGGTCGCCGGGCGGCACCGCGATGGTCGAGGGGTGGTAGTGCATGTCCCTCATGGTCACCTGCACGGTGGTGGTGCGGCCGCTGGGGGCCACGGCCGCGGAGTTGCCGCCGGTTGTTGAGCCGGATATCGAGCCGGAGAGGGCGGGAGTCCCGTCCAGGCGGCGTCCCACCGCCACCGCGCCCAGGGCGGCGCCCAGCCCGACCACCCCCTCGACGAAGGACCGGCGGCCCGGCGGGGCGGTCGGGGCGGGATCCGGACGGGGTCGCGCGGTCGGTCGGCCGGGTTGTGTGGGCGTCCGACTGGGAGGAGTGAACATTTCACTCGCCGAAGGGCCCTTCCCGGGCTCCGGTGTTGGGGAACCGCCCTTGGGCGAGTGAAATGTTGACGCACTCGCGGGGGAAGCGGCGTCGGAGGAGGCCGCAGAGGCGCTAGGGGAAGCAGACGGCGCCGCGGACCCCATCGCCGCCGCCCTCTTGGCGCGCAGCATGGTGATCCCGGTCTTCACCATCGCCACCATCGCCGGAAGGAAGCCGGCCATCGCGACGACCGCCAGACCCAGCCCGATCCGCCGGGTCCAGGTGCCCTCGGCGAGCGCCCAGATCACCAGGCCGGCATTGGTGGCGGTCGCCCGCAGCGCTCCCAGGGTGTGCATCTTCGCGTTGGTGGCCCGCACGATGGACGGGCCGCCGCCCATCACCATCGGCATGAGGTAGCTCATCGCGCCGAGCAGGAGTTGCAGCAGGAAGCCCATCACGATCGGAACGGTGAGGGCTGTGATGTCCTCCTGAATGAGGCGGTCGCGCCGGGACACCAGGGTCCAGGCCAGCCAGCACAGCCAGATCGCGAACCAGCAGATGGCCGCGCCCATCGAGTATCCGGGGAAGTCCCGCGGGGGTTTCCTGGCCGCGCAACGCACCAGGTCGGTGCCGATGACGACCAGCCCGGCCAGCTCGATCAGCACCCCCGCGGCCTCCAGCTGCCACCACCCGCCCAGCGAGCCGGTCGTCATCACCACCACGGCGAAGCACATAATCACCAGCGCGACCTTGCCGTGCCGGTCCTGGCGGGGGGCCATCGGGGTGCGCAGGACTGTCGGCCACAGCGTCACCAGGGTGCCGACCGCCGTCATCCCGACGAACCCCAGGATGTTGACCCCCTGGTGGGCCAGCAGCAGCCGGGTCCGCCACGGCTCGGCGGGGGAGAAGGCCATGATCGCGCCGAACACCGCGCCGACCGGCAGCAGACAGGCCGCCGCGCAGTAGAACCGCACGGTGGCGTCGAACCGCCCCGGCAGCGCCCGGCGCACCTGGAGCGCCAGATCCACCGCGTACCAGCACATCGCCAGCCCGACCACGGTGGCGCCGGCCACCACCACCCACGGCCAGCCGCCGACCATGCCGACGCAGCAGGCCAGCACGCCGAGGTTGAGGCCGTTGATCCGGATCACCTGGCGGCGCCGGTCGGGCTCGCCGAGCTTCTCGTGCAGGATCGACTCGGTGAAGTACTGCCCCCACACCAGGATCGAGGTGGTGGCGACGCCGAGGGTCACCATGTGCACCAGCAGCCAGCGCGACTGCGGGATCCAGTGCCCACCGATGAGCACCGCCACCAGCGCCATCAGCCACATCGACACCGGCCGGGAGGCCTTGCGGTGCCAGGCGCCCCGTCGGGTCCGGTCCGCGGGCGCTGCGCCCTTGGGCAGAGTCTGCGGGTGAGGCGGGACGGGTGCTGATCTCAGGCATGTGGCCTCCTGGAACGAACATGGGTGACGACGACGGCGATGAGGCTCAGCATGGCGATGACGTTGACCGATCCGCCGAGCTGGACGGCGACCGGGCGGCCCAGGCCGTCCCCGATCCCAGTCGCAGGATGAGAGAGGCCTCCAGCAGCACGGCGGGCAGCCAGAACCACCCCGACCAGTCGAGGCGCACCCGCAGCACCGCGGGCAGGATGATCGGGGCGTGACCGAGGATCATCCCCATCACGAAGCCGAGGAAGACCGAGTGGACGGCGGCGTCATAGCCGGTGCCGGAGTCCAGCGGACCGGCCAGGATCCAGACGATCCCGGCGATCGCCAGCCACAGGTAGCCGATCATCAGCATCCCGCCGATGAAGGCCGCCTGGCCGCCGCGCCGCATTCCCCATCCGGGCGACGTCGTTGCGGATCAGCCAGACCGCCATCACCACCAGCACGGCGCCGAACAGCGGCCAGCCGAGGGCGGGCCGTGCGGTCTGGACCAGCAGGGCGATGAGCAGCGCCGTCGCGCAGGCGGGCAGGAAGCGGTTGCGCGTCATGGTGAGCCGCGACAGCTCGAGCCGCTCGCCGAGGATGGTGAGCACCAGGTAGGCCGACAGCCAGCCGACGACCGACGAGACGGGGACGCCGCTCAGCAGGAGCAGCGCGGCCCCGGCTGCGCACATCGCCCCGGTGGCCTGAATGACGGTGGCGTCGTCCCGGCTGCGCCGCCACAGCGGCAGGTAGATCGCCAGCAGGCCGATCTGGGCGGCCGCCAGAAGCGCCAGGCCGAGCTGCACCGGGGCCGGGCTGACCAGCAGAATCGCTCCCAGCCCCGAGACCAGCGGGACGCCGTATCCGGCCGGGCGGTCCAGGGCCACGGCGCGCTCCAGGCAGATCACGGTGCCGATGAATCCCAGCGTCATGAGCACCCCGTGCCACTGCGACAGTCGCGCGGAGAGCACCGGGGACCACACGCCGAGCAGGATCAGGGCGCCGTCCAACCCGCACAGCAGCGCGACCCCGGCGCCGACCATGAGCCAGGCCCGATGCCGGCTGAGCGCTCCGGGGCGGCTCGGGGCGCGGACATCCGCCGACTTTTGATCAAGCACTCACCAAAAATATCATGGGGTCCGGTGGGACTCCTGGCGAGCCCACAGCGGCGCCACGCCGTCGAGATCCTGACCTTGCCGGAGCCGGGCGAGGGCGGCGTCGGCCCAGTCGAGAATGGCCTGGACGTCCACCTCGTCGACGCGGGCCAGGGCGGACTGCGAGGCGTAGGGGCGCATGTGCTTGGCTCCGCGGCCGATCAGCGTGATCGCGCCCGTGGTGTTCCCGCGCAGCTGATGGGTGATGCCGACGGCCAGCTGGGCCAGCCCCTGCCACAGGTCCCGCTCGGCCTGGGGGCAGGACTTCCACCGGGCCTCCAGCACCTCGTGGGCGTGGAAGGGCATGCCCCGGTCGAGCAGGTCCTGGGCCATCTCCAGGGTCTGTTGTGTGGGAAGTTCCAGGTCATCGGGGGTCACCGGGATGCCCTGCTCCCCGCGCGGCAGGGGCCTGCCCAGACCGTCGCGCGGTCTGCTGTTGCGGGGACGCCCCTCGGCGTCCCGATCTCGATCCGCCATGCCCCGAAGTCTGCCACGGCTGGGATAGTTCAGCGTCTGCTGTATAGTTCAGCGCATGCTGATACTTTCCTCCCGCGTGGACGCCATGAACCGGCTGGGCAGGGCGATGGCCGACCCCACCCGGTCGAGGATTCTGCTGTCCCTGCTCGAGGGCCCCGGCTATCCCGGGGAGCTGGCCGAGAAGCTCGGCCTCACCAGGTCCAATGTGTCGAACCACCTCGCCTGCCTGCGCGGCTGCGGCATCGTGGTGGCCGAGATGGAGGGCCGCAGGACCCGCTACGAGATCTCCGATCCGCACCTGGCCCGGGCGCTGCGCGAACTGGTCGAGGTGACCCTGGCGGTCGAGGTCGACGGGTCGTGCACCGACGGCTGCGCCGCCGATAGCTGCATCCCCGACGACGGCGTTGCCGACGGCTGCGTCGCGGAGATGCCGGTGGAGAGACCGGTCCGATGAGTCAGTGCGCCTGCTGCCAGACCGGATCCGGCGCTGAGGCGGAGGA
The DNA here is from genome assembly GCA_022647765.1 of Acidipropionibacterium sp. Taxonomy (GTDB): domain Bacteria; phylum Actinomycetota; class Actinomycetes; order Propionibacteriales; family Propionibacteriaceae; genus Acidipropionibacterium. Next base: position 36,296 of record JALCLH010000002.1, on the reverse strand, counting down.
GGAGACGCCGACACAGGAGATGACGGGGACGCCCTGGTGGCGCGACCGCGAGATCCTGCTGCCGCTGGTCTCCACGGTGGCCTTCCTGGCCGGTCTGGCCTGCCATCTCATCGGCGCGGACGGCGTCTCCCAGATGCTGTTCTGGATCGGACTGCTGGCCGGCGGCGCCACCTTCGCCCCCGGCGCCGTCGTCGCGCTGGTCACCCGCGGGCGGCTGGGCATCGGCCTGCTCATGACGATCAGCGCCGTCGGGGCCGTCCTGCTGGGCAGGGTGGAGGAGGCCGCGGCCCTGGCCTTCCTGTACTCCATCGCGGAGGCCCTCGAGGACCGGGCGATGGACCGGGCCCGCTCCGGCCTGCGCGCGCTGCTGCGGCTGGTGCCCGAGACCGCGCGGATCAGGCGCGGCGACGAGGTCGTCGAGCTGGCCGCCAAGGACATCCGGGTCGACGACGTGCTGCTGGTGCGGGCCGGGGAGAGGATCGCCACCGACGGCGTCGTCGTCTCCGGGCGCACCAGCCTGGACACCTCGGCGATCACCGGGGAGTCCGTGCCGGTCGAGGCGGGCCCCGGCGACGAGGTCCCGGCCGGATCGGTCAACGCCTCGGGGGTGATCGAGGTGCGCGCCGAGGCGGCCGGCAGCGACAACTCCCTGACCTACCATCGTCTCCCTGGTCGAACAGGCGCAGGCGCAGAAGGGACGCCGCGCCCGGCTGGCCGACCGGATCGCCCGCCCCCTGGTGCCCGGGGTGATGGTGCTCGCCGCGCTGGTCGGCGTCCTGGGATCGATCCTCGGGGAGCCGGAGGTGTGGATCACCCGCGCGCTGGTGGTGCTGGTCGCCGCCTCTCCCTGCGCCCTGGCGATCGCGGTGCCGGTGACGGTGGTCTCCGCGATCGGCGCGGCCAGCAGATTCGGCGTGGTGATCAAGTCCGGGGCCGCCTTCGAGCGCTTCGGCGGCATCCGGCACGTCGCCCTCGACAAGACCGGCACCCTCACCCGCAACCGGCCGGCGGTGGTCGACGTCGTCACCGCCCCGGCGGTCTCCAGGGAAGAGGTGCTCGGCTGGGCGGGCGCTCTGGAGCGCGACAGCACCCATCCGCTGGCCGCCGCGATCACCTCCGCCGCTGGATCTGGCTCCGCATCTGGTTCCTGTGGTTCCTGGCCTTCCGCGCGCGATGTCGTCGAGACCCCCGGCCGCGGGATCTCCGGGCGGATCGACGGCGCAACGGTCATGGTGGGCAGCCCCCGCTGGCAGGACGCCGGGGAGTTGGACGCCGGCATCTCGCGGCTGGAGGCCGGCGGCGCGACCGTCGTGGTGGTCTGGCGGGAGGGCGTCGCCGTCGGGGCGATCGGCGTCCGCGATGAGCTGCGCCCCGAGGCCGCCGAGGCCGTAGCCGAGCTGAAAGACGCCGGGCTCGGCGTCACCATGCTGACCGGCGACAACCCCCGCACCGCGGCGGCGCTGGCCGCGGGAGCCGGGATCGAGGACGTCCGGGCGGAGCTGCGCCCCGAGCAGAAGTCCGCGGCGGTGGCCGAGCTGTCCGGGGTCCGGCCCACTGCCATGATCGGGGACGGCATCAACGACGCCCCGGCCCTGGCGATCGCCGACGTCGGCATCGCGATGGGCGCCACCGGGTCCGACGCCGCGATCGAGTCGGCCGACGTCGCCTTCACCGGCCACGACCTGCGGCTGCTGCCCCGGGCCTTCGCCCACACCCGCAGGGGCCGGCGGATCATGAACCAGAACCTCGTCCTGGCCATCCTCATCATCGCCACCCTGCTGCCGCTGGCGATCACCGGCGTGCTCGGCCTGGCCGGCGTCGTCCTGGTCCACGAGGGGGCCGAGGTGGTGGTGATCCTCAACGGTCTGCGGGCCGCATGGACCGGCCGATCGCATTCTGTGATGACGAAATAGCATTCCATTATTGGAGATCCTGTTGCCGCGGTGAAACAGTGTCACGACATGACAGGGAATCGTCGCGCGGCCGGCGACAATGCGATGTTCGTGGTGCTGGGAATTCTGTGGGGAGCGAGCTTCCTCCTCATCAAATACGGTCTGCGGGGGCTGTCCCCGGCCCAGGTCGGACTTGGAAGGCTCGGGATCGGCGCGGCCACGCTCTCCCTGGTGGCCCTGCGACAAGGCCGTCGGTGGGCCGCGACGATCCGCCAGCATCTTTCCCTGCTGGCGGTCGGGGTGTTCATGTTCGTCATTCCGGTGAATCTGTACTCGTGGGCCGGGCAGTACATTCCCTCGGCGGTGTCGTCCATTCTGAATGCCACCACACCGATCATGACGGTGGTCGTGTCGGCTGTCTTCCTGCGGAATTCTCCGCCGACCTCCCGTCAGGTTCTCGGCGTTCTCATCGGGGCGGGAGGAATCCTGCTCGTCGTCCGCCCGTGGTCGGCGGCCGGTGAGCTGGAGGGCCGGATCGGCGTCCTGGCGATGCTCGCCTGTCTCGGGGCGACGGCGTCCTACGCGGTGGCCTATGTGCTGATGGCCGGGCTGCTGTCGGCCCCGGCCCAGGAGTCCCGGGGCGCGCCCGCCGTGGACCCGGTGACCGGGACGGCGGAGGAGCTGATCTGGGCCGCCGCGGTCTGCGCCGCGATCTCGGGACCGTTGGGGGCGTGGGGCTCTCCCGTCGTCTGGCGCGCGGACATGGTGATCGCGATGGTCGTGCTGGGGGTGTTCTCCACCGGACTGGGATACCTCCTCAACACCCGGCTCACGGAGTCGATGGGCTCGGTGAAGGCCTCGCAGGTGACCTACGTGACGCCGATCGTCGGCGTCCTGCTCGGGTGGGCGCTGCTCGGCGAGGCGCTCGGCGCGGTGCAGATCGTCGGCGGATGCGTGGTGCTGATCGGCATCTGGATCACCCGCAGCCGGGCGCGCGGGGTCGAGGTGCGGCCGTAAACCGTAAACTCAGGCCCATGAGGGACGTGCTGACCCTTCGGCAGATCCGTGCGATCGTCGCGGTCGCCGACGCCGGCAGCTTCGGCGGCGCGGCCCAGATCCTGGGAACGTCGCAGCCCAATGTCTCCGGGGCGGTGAGCTCGGCGGAGCGTCAGCTGGGCTGCGAGCTGTTCTCCCGGCGTCCGGTGACGCCGACCGCGGACTGCCTCTCGGTGCTGCCCCGGATGCGCGCGGTGCTGGCCGAGGCGGCCCGCCTCGACGCCGGACTGGAGTTGCTGGGAGGCGGGAGGAGGGTCTTCCGGATGGCCGTTCCGGCCACCCTCCGACTGGTGTACGAGCGGCGGATCCTGGACCTGTGGGGGCGCGAGTTCCCGCGCGTCTCGTGCGTCCTGATGGAGGGCGAGGACGACGAGATCCAGCAGTGGTTGAGCGCCGGGATCGTCGACGCCGGGATTCTCATCGACCCCGGTCCGGAGCTGCTCGGCGAGGAGGCCGTGGTGGTGGTCGAGGATGCCTACGAGGGGGTGATCCAGCGCGACCATCCGCTCGCCGGGGAGGAGCGCATCGACCTGGACGATCTTCTCGACGACCGCCTCGTGCTGTCGGACTCCGTGTGTCGCCGCGATGTGGAGGCGCTGTGCTGGTCCGTGCGGCCGAGCTTCCGGCCCGAGCTGCTGGTCCGCGACATGAATGCGCTGCTCGCCATGGTGTCGGCGGGGCGGGTCGTGACCATCCTGCCGTCGATCTGCGAGCCGATCCTTCCGGCCGGGACCCGGCCGATCGCCCTGGAACCGGAGGTTCGCCGGTCCCTCGTGGCGACCCCGGCGCGAGGGGCCGACGGTTCGCGGCGAGAGTTGTTCTCGGCGCTCGTCGGATCGTTGGCGAGCCTTGGTCTGGCCGGGGGCGACAGCTGATCCACGGAAAGCTTACGAAACCGGCCCAGATTCAGGTCTCAGATCCCCGTCAGGGGCATCGTCTCGTAAGAAATCATTGGATCAGCCTGAGAGCCCTCAGGCCGCACGCATCTGAGACGCAGCCAACCCGCCCGAGTCGCAGTCAACCGGCCTGGGCAGCCAACCCGCCCTCCACGATCTTCCGCATCCCGGCCTCACCTCCCCACGAGGCGCCTCTTCCTCCACCAGGCGCCTCATGTAGCTGGCGTCTCGTGGAAGACGCGGCGCCTCGTCGGCATGGGGAAGGACTGCTGGACGGCTACGAGCGGCGCAGGCGGATGGAGGCGTTCGGCCGGGCGATGCGCGGTGCGGATTCCAGCTACTGGGACGAGTTCCACGAGCGGGACGTCGCGCTGGGCGACGGTCGCGATGACTCCTGAGCTGCGGCGGGGGATGGTGGACGCCGACACCATGCGCGAGGTCGACAGGTGGCTTCGCGACTTCCTCTCCCTGCCCTGATGGAACACCGCCGGTGGCTCACGGATCAGCGGTCGAGCCTCACCGCAAACAGATCTTGGCGGACTCTGGATTGCCAGAATCCCGCGTGCTGATAGAAACGTTGGGCGTCCTCGTCGATCGCTTCGGCGACCATGGCCCTTGCCCCAAGAATCTCCGCCCCGGCTTGGGCGTTGCCCAGCGCATCCGACAGGAGATCCCGGCCGAGGCCCAGACCCTGTGCGTCGACCGACACCGCGAGCCTCCCGAGCAGAACCACCGATACCGGGTTGGGAGCATTGCGGGCGAGCCGGCCGCCGCCGATCTCCGCATGTGCGACTGACCAGGCCGCGAGGCTGTAATACCCGGAAATGCGGCCGGTGTCGACGTCGATGCCGACATAGGTCCGGGAGTCTCCGGAATGCTCATTCCTCAGCGCCCGCTTGGCGAGCCAGCCGTTCAGAACATCGTTGCCGCAATCGAATCGCCCGATCGGGTCCTGGGAGTCGATCGGCCGCGGTCTGGCGAGTCTCACTGACGTGGCCCGTCCCATTTCGGTTGGTGTGTGCGCAGCGCAGCCAGTTCGGGATTGTCGGATCGGTCGAGGACGCCGAGAAAGTCATCCCATGCTTCTTTCGAAAGGCGGATGGTCCTCGACTCGAGGACATCTCGGCGGGCGGCCGGCACGACGACACCCAGCACATAGTCGGTCAGGTTCGTCCCGGCGAGGGAGGCGGCCTCGACGATGAGGGCGCGCAAGTCCTGGGGCAGTCGCAGGTCGAGGCGAGCGTCCTTCGGAGACTCTGCAGTGGCACTCATGGTCTCCAGCGTACATACACGATCCGTACAGCGACTGCCGAAGTCCGACGGAACGCAGCGGTTCGAATCTCCCCGGGGCGCGTGGATAGGGTGACCGATATGAAGCCGCGCGTCCAGGAGGTCGTCATCGACTGCGCCGATCCGGCGGGGGTGGCCCGGTTCTGGGGGGCCCTGCTCGGGACGGGCTGGGGATCGGTGGACGCCGGCTGGGCCACGGTCGACGCCGGGCCCCTGTTCATCGCTTTCCAACGGGTGCCCGAGCCCAAGCAGTCGCCCAAGAACCGGGTCCACCTCGACCTCGAGGTCGAGTCGCTGACCGAGGCCGTCACCCAAGCCGTCGAGCTGGGCGCGACCCGACTGGCCCAGCCGGCCGACGAGGACGGTACGCACTTCGTCGTGATGGCCGACCCGGAGTCCAACGAGTTCTGCTTCGTGGCCGATCCGGACGGGACATGGACGGCGACCCAGCGTGCTGCCACCGCGTCACGGCGCGATTGAGGCGTGGGCAGTCGAGCAGTGAGGTGGCTCCATAACATGTGTATCCCAGGCTCGACCGGAAACGCAGGTTCGGTTTTCGCAGGTTCTCGTCAGGCGACTGTCCGCATATCGACCTGATGCAGCCCCAGCGACCGCGCCACCTGGACGGCATGGTCGGCGAGTATCCGCTCCAACCCGAGGCCGCGCCCGCGTGGGCCGACACCGAGGATGCTGAAGGTGAAGACGCCGGAATCCAGAAAGCGGGGCTGCGGGGTGAGCATCGCCCCCAGAATCTCCTGTCCGTCGCTGACAATCCAGATATTCGAGGTCTGTGCCTGCTCGGCAATCGCGTGAAGATTCCTCGTCAGGCGCTCCGGCGTCGAGACGCGTCTGGTGGCGAAGACCGGTGCCAGCACCTCGGCGACCTCCCCGTACTCCTGCGGCACGGTATGTCGCAGCACCAGGGCCCTGTCTGCGACGTCGAGCTCGCGGAACCACAGTGCGGGCGGGATGGGTGACAGCGCGCCGGTCACCTCGCGCGGCAGGCTGTAGGCGTCGTAGGGTCTGCGGATCACGGTGGTTGTACTCATCAAAGTCTCACTTGAACATGCTGATCGTGGTCGGGTTCAGAACTTGAAGGACCACAGGGTGTCGGTGCCGGCACCGCCGGGACCCGAGGCCTCCGGGGAGCCGGTGAGGTGGTCCCGCCCGGCGGCCTGCTGCCAGGTCCCGATCCGGTTGGGATCGTCGGCGGCCAGTACCGGCTCGCCGAAACCGCCGAGGTAGCTGCCGTCGGGGCGCGGGGTGATCCCCAGCGCCTCGGTGTCGCGTTCGTCGACGAATCCCGGGGTGGTGAACAGGTCGCGCAGATAGGCCCACAGGTTCGGCAGGTCGCGCACTCGCAACGCGTTACTACGAAGCTCCTCCGGATATCCGGTGACGTAGGTCTGGTCGAAGCTCGCCAGGGTCGAGAAGAGCCGGATGTCGGAGTCGGTGAGCCGCTCCCCGAACAGGTAGCGACGGGTCGCCAGCCGGTGGTCGTAGTCGCGCAGCCGGGCCTCGAAGACCCCCTTGGCGGCGGCGCCGGCCTCCGGCGAGGTGGCGAAGAGCACCTTGTAGGGACCGTTGTCGACGTCGTCGAAGAGCTGCTGGTTGAGCAGGTCGATCTGCGGGCGCAGGGCCTCGGGGTAGAGGTCCGGCGCCCCGGCGGCGTGGAAGGGCTTCCACGCGGTCTCCAGCTCGAGGCTGAGGGTGTGGTAGTCGTTCGTGACCACGGCGCCGGTGCGGATGTCGACCAGGGCCGGCACCGTCCCGCGCCCCCGGTAGCCGGGCTCGGCGGTGCGATAGGCGTCGTTGAGACGCCGGAATCCCAGCACCGGATCGCGACCGCCCGGCTGGTCGGCGAACACCCAGCCGCCGTCGGGACCGCGTCCCGACACATAGGCGATCGAGATGACGCCGTCCAGGCCGAGCAGCCGGCGCACGATGATCTGGCGACGCGACCAGCCGCTCTCCGCCGAGACCACCAGCCGGTAGCGGTCCTTCTCCACCGGCAGCTCACCGGTGGAGAAACGGGCCGTGAACCGGTTGGGCTGACGCTTGAAGGCGCCGTCGGAGGTCTGCTCGGCGGTGATTTCGGGGTGGGTGCGAACCGGCTCGTGGGTCTTGGGGCGTTCGGCCTCGAGCTCGGTGACAACAGACGACATGTCTGCTCCTGTCCTGGTGAAAGAGGTATTGCGAGACGATGCGAGGGGGAATGGACAGCAGCGGCTGTCGTCGGGGCCGGAGCTGGGTGGCCGACGTCAGTGCCGTCGGGTGGAGACTGGGGCCGCGCGGTGGTCGGGCGCGGATGCTCAGCGGATGAAAGCCGCGGCAATCCCGGCGATCGTCGCGATCCCGACGATCTCAGCGACGGAACTCCCAGTCTCAGCGCTCAGCGACAGGGTCGAGTGTCTCGGCTGGTGCCGGGTGGGGATGAGGGGAGGAGTGCGGGGTTCGCCAGGTCAGCGGCAACACATGCAGCAGACCGGACACATGCACATGGGACGGCTGGCAATGGACGCCGGGCCTCCAGCACTGTGCATGAACGGGTTCACGCTTGCTCCTCGATCAGGCTGCCGATGCAGCCGAAATGGTCAGATCATGACCGAATCAGTTCCCGGTGTGCCGGGATTTGACGCAGACACTAGGGGAGATGCCCCAGAGACGCAAAAGGGATCTCTTAGTTTGAGATCAGAATCTTGGTATATGGACAACTTGAGAGTGGGGCGGGTGAGGCGGGCCGGGGTTGGAGACAGCTGAACAACGCCGGGGCTGCTCCGTCCCCGACCCTGGTAATGGTCCCGATCACTCCCGGTACGCCGTGAATCAGCGCTCGCGGTGCCGGAAAGGGGCCTAGCGGGAGTGATCGGGACCAGGTGAGTCCAGAGCGAGGCCGGGGGAATCCCGGAGGGGAGCCAGGAGAGGCCGGGGGAAGCCCGGAGGGAGGAGGAGAGAGCCCCCCACTCCCCGCCCTGCGAGTAAACCCAGTCCACCAAGTGCACAGGCCTCTGGCTACGGGTGATGCAGGGTTCGGAGGCCTTGTGCACACGGCGTCCCCGACTTATCCACAGGAGTTGTCCACAGGCTGGGGACAAATCCCACCGTGGTAGTTCCACATGTGTGACCAGCCGCTCACCGGGCGAGCCGCAGCACTCGTTCAGAAGCCGTCACGGATACCGTCTGCCCCCACGACAGGGTGATCCGGTCGGACTCGATCCCGTCCCCGAAGACCACCAGTCGCTCGCAGGCCGCCTGGAGGAGCAGCCGGGAGCCGGCCTCCAGCAGCCCATTGGTCAGCGCGGTTCCGGTGCCGGGGGAGGGCCAGGCCTCCCGGACGAAGAAGGCCAGCTCGGAGCTCTCGGCGTCCGGCAGCGGTGGCGCGCCGGGGTCGGTCAGGGCCAGCGAGGCCAGCCACCCGGTGGCGCCGGTTCCGGTGCCGACGACGACCCCCGAGGAGGACTGAGCCTCGCTCCTCGCCTCGCTCCCGGCCGAGGACGGCGCCGATCCGTCGCCGGCCGGCAGGGAGAGCTCGTAGCGGGCGCTCTGGTGGGAGGGATGCCCGATGAAGATCTCGTTGAGGGCGTCCATCCGCTGTCCGTCGGCGGTGCGCGCGGCCACCATGGTGCGCGAGGAGATCCGCACGTGGGCCAGCCCGTCGGCCAGGTGCCGGGCGACCTGGTCGACCGTGGACAGCGCCAGCCGCGAGCGCTGCGGGCCGGCGACCGGATCGACGCCGAAGACCGGCTGATCGTGCAGGTACTTGGCGGTATTGGCCACCAGGCCGTCCTGGCCGACCACCACCACGACGTCCTCGGGATCGGGCAGGTAGCGCGGCAGGTCGGCGCGCTCGACGACGGCGGTCCGCCAGCTGGACGGCACCCGTCCCAGCAGCTCGGCCCGGGCGGCCGCCAGCAGTTCGTGGTCGCGGCGCAGCGGGTCCAGCGAGCGGCCCCGCTCGGCGAGCATGAAGGCGGCCTGGCCCGCGGTGCCGTACTCGGCCACCACCTGGTCGAACATGCTGGTGCGGTGGACGACCACCAGCCTGGGCGACGTCATGACCGGGCCTCAGCGGTCCTCGCGGCTCCGGCAGCTCCGGCTGTTCCCTGCTGGCCGGCGACCAGCCGGCCGAGCAGCTGGGTGACCTGGTCGGGCGTCACAGTCAGCGAATCGATCCGCGGCAGATTGGCCAGCACCCTCGGAGCGGTCAGGGCCAGCGCGACCGCGGTGTCCTGCCCGGACAGCACGGCAGCCAGCGCGGCCATTCGCGCGGCCTCGGCGTCTCCGGTCTGCCGGGCCCTGTTGACCTCCTTCTCGACCTCCAGGGCGTCGGTCTGCTGGCCGAGTTCGGCGGTGCGCAGGGAGTTGGCGCCGTCCTGCTCGATGAGCTCCTGACGCCGCCGCGACAGCTCGATCTTGTTGTGCAGCTCGTTCTCCTCGATGGCCCGCTCCTGCTCGACGGCCTGGGCCCTGCGCTCGTAACCCGCCCGCGCCGCCTCGGCCTGCACCTGCTCGCGGACCGGCGCCTGGAGATCGCGCTCCAGATCCTCGTCGGGGCGGATGGCGACCACCCGCACCCCGATCAGCTCCAGACCGAGACCGCTCAGCGACCGCTCGGCCGACAGCCCCTCGGAGATCGCCGCTCGCATCGTGGTGATACCGGTGCGCATCAGGGTGGCCAGGTCGACCTGGGCGGCGGCGTCGACGGCGTACTGCTGGGCGCTGGAGGCCAGCCGGTCGGAGACGATGCGGAGCGGCTCGGCGCTCCACCGGCCCTTGGCGTCGAGCCGGAAGTCGATCCGGGAGGCCGCCACCACCGGGTCGGTGAACCGGTAGCCGATCGCCCCGGAGACGGTGACGTCCTGGACGTCGGCGGTGCGCGCCCGCACCAGCAGCGGCACCTCCAGGTCCTGGAGGGGCACCTCCGACAGCACGGTGCCGAGCGAGCGGAACCAGAAGGAGGCGCCCGCACCGGCCGAGCGGCTCTTCGAGCCGGAGGTGCGGATGAGGAAGGAGGTCGGCGCGGCGGTGGCGTGGGTGAGGAGGGGGAAGCGGGTGAGGGTGGTCATCGTGACTCCTTGAGGTGTGCTCGTCAGTTTTTATCGTCAAGAAGACGATAAGCAATGACGGCGTTAATCGTCAAGTTGACGATTAAAGAGGCGAGTGGGAGCCCGGATCGTCGTACCAGCGCAGTGGCTCTGGACCGCCGCAAGGGGCCGCCGTAGGAGACACCCGCCCGATAGTCTGCGGACGTGGACTCCACCGAACTGCCCGCCGACTCACTGATGCGGGTCGCCGTCGACCTCGTCATCCTCACGGTGGTCGACGGGGTGCTGCACGTCGCGCTGGTGACCCGCGGCATTGCGCCGTTCCGGGGGCGTCCCGCCCTGCCGGGCGGATTCGTGCGGGCCGACGAGGACCTCGCCCAGGCCGCCCAGCGGGAACTGGCCGAGGAGACCGGCATCGAACTGGGATCGGGGCATCTGGAGCAGCTGGCCAGCTACGGCGCGGTCGGCCGCGACCCGCGCGGCCGGGTGGTCTCGGTGGCCCACCTGGCGCTCATTCCGGCCGAGAGGCTGCGCGGCGGAGGAGACGCCCGGACCGCGGACTGGTGCCCGGTCGACGCCGTGCTGGCCGACGCCGGGCGGCTCGCCTTCGACCATGCCCGAGTGCTGGCAGACGGCCTGGAGCGCGCCGCCTCGAAGATCGAGTACACCTCGGTGGCCGCCAGCCTGTGCCCGCCCGAGTTCACCGTCGGCCAGCTGCGCGAGGTCTACCAGGCGGTGTGGCGACGCCCGGTCGACCCGCGGAACTTCCATCGCAAGGTGACCAGCGCGGAGGACTTCCTGGTGCCGGTGCCCGGCGGGCGGTCGCACGGGGCGGGACGCCCGGCGCAGCTGTACCGGGTCGGCCCGGCCACCCTGCTGCGCCCGCCGATGGACCGCCAGACCATCAACTGAGGACCGGCTGACTGCACCGGCCGGCGTCCCGCCCTTGTCGCTCAGTTTGTAGCTCTCAGCTCCAGGCGCCGCGGAACCGCTGGGGCTGCCAGGGCGCCTCCTCGTTGGGCAGGCCGAGCTCGTGGGCCGCGCGCAACGGCCAGTTGGAGTCGCGCAGGGCGCCTCGTCCGACCATCACGGCATCGGTGCGTCCCTCGGCGATCAGCCTCTCGGCCAGCTCGGGCTCCCAGATCATCCCGACCGTGGAGACCGGGATATCCGCCCCGGCGCGCACCTGGGCGGCCAGATCGGCCTGGTATCCGGGGCCGATCGGGATCCGAGCCGCCGAGTTGCCGCCCGAGGAGGCGTCCAGCAGGTCGACCCCGACGGCCTTGAACCGCCTGGTGAGCTCCACCGAGTCCGCCGCCGTCCAGCCGTCCTCGCGCCAGTCGGTCACCGACAGCCGGGCGAGCAGCGGCATCTGGTCGGGGATGGCCCCGCGCACCGCCCGAGCCACCTCGACCGGCAGCCTCAGCCGGCCGTCCAGATCGCCGCCCCAGCCGTCGGTGCGGGTGTTGGACAGCGGTGAGTAGAACTGGTGCAGCAGGTAGCCGTGGGCCGAGTGGATCTCGATGGCGTCGAATCCGGCCTGCACCGCGCGGCGGGCCGCGGCGGCGAAGTCGTCGATGATCGCGAGGATCTCGGGCTCGGTGAGGGCGTGCACCGTCTCCCCGACGAACTCTGCGCCGTCGCCCGGTTGGGTGGTCGGGCCGACCGGCTGCCAGCCGCCCTCCTCGGCGGGGACGACGCCGGAGCGGTGGCCGGGCCACCAGCGATTGGTGGACGCCTTGCGCCCGGCGTGGCCGAGCTGCACGGCGATCCTGCCGCCCAGGGAGTGCACCGCATCGGTGACGGTGCGCCAGGCGTCGACCTGCTGGTCATTCCACAGCCCGGTGTCGAAGGGGCTGATCCGGCCCACCGCGTCGACGGCCGTCGCCTCGGCCACGATGAGGCCGAAGCCGCCGATCGCGAAGGATCCGTAGTTCAGCAGGTGCCACTGGGTCGGCACCCCGTCCTGAGCGTCGACGGAGTACTGGCACATCGGCGGGACCCATGCCCGGTTGGGCAGGGTGAGGCCGCGGAGCTCGAGTGGCTGGAAAAGTGCGGGACGTGTCATGCACCCATCTCACCACGTTGCGGCAACGGGCTTCGCGCCGGGGACAATGGCAGGCATGAGGATCACCCTTCCCCCGTCCCGCGGAGTCCTGCTCTACGACGCCGACTGCGGCTTCTGCACCCGCGCGGCGCTCTTCCTGGCGGCGCGGCGACCCTTGGTGGCGGTCCGTCCGATGGCCGCCGCCGATCTTGACGCCCTGGGGGTGGACGCCGTCCGGGCGCGCCGGGAGATCCCGCTGGTGCGCGGCGACGGCACCCTGGCCTGGGGCGCCCGGGCGATCGGCGAGGCGCTGGCCTGCTGCCCGGCACCCTGGCGATGGGCAGGCCGAGTCATCCTCGCCCCAGTCGCGTTTCCCCTTTCCGCACGGGTGTACGCATGGGTCTCCGAGCACCGGGGCGATCTCCCGGGCGGCACCGGAGCGTGCCAAGTCTGAGATGCCGCTGATCGGGTGGATTTCACTCCCGCCACGCCGTCCCGGGGCACTGACAGGCCTGGATTACGGCGAGGCGGGAGTGAAATCCACGCGGCGGGGTCGGCCGATCCGTGGGGTCGGCCGATCCGTGGGCTGATCCGTCGACAGCTCCGCTCAGACCTCGAAGTTGGGCTTCCACTCGCGCACCGAGGCCACCTTGACGGCGTCCTTGGGATAGGGGTCGGCCTCCAGCAGCCGGTCCAGGGCGCTCCGGTTCGGCACCGAGTAGATGAGCACGGCCCCGGAGCCGTCGCTCAGCGGGCCGGCGTTGACCAGCTGCTTGCGCTCGCGCATGGCATCCAGGTTCTGGAGATGGGCCGGGCGCGCCGCAAGTCGCTTGTCGGTGAGATCGGGATCGTAGTTGGTTTCGACGATGAAAACAGCCATGGGCAGATACTAGACCCATCGACCGGATCGGTTGCGCCACGCGACGGGCTTCTCAGCGGTAGCGATGTCCATCGTCAAGCTGATGCCGCCTACTTTGGTGAGCGCCCTCAGGCTCGTCGCGTGAGGGATCGGGATCATGAGATTGCGTCTCAGGAACCCCACCGCGTTGTCCATGCTGCCCTTCTCGAGCACGGGTACGGATTGCAGGACCGGGGTTGAAGGCGGTAATGCTCCTTGAAATGGGAGAGAGGCCGGGGGGCAGTCCTCCAGGTTCGCGTACTTGGCCACTGAGTCCCTGGGGACGGCGAGGCGTCGGGCGATCTCGCGTCCAGGGACCCCGGCAGCATCCAGCTGCCGGATCTGGATTTGGATCTTCCTGGTCACTGTCACCTTCGGCTCCTCCCATCGGTACCCTCGTGTCGATGGGAACTATCCGCCACCATGACGGGTCCGCGAGATCCCTGGTCGGGATCACCGTGATGATGTGGCCGGATTCTTAGCGCTGAAACGGCAGGAATCCTGCACCGTAAGCCGGCAGGGAATCAGTCACTGCAACGGCCGGGAAACCGTGCTCACATGACCCACTTCATAGTGAACAGACACACTGGCTGACCGCGGTGGGGTGTGCCTTCAAGCGATCGACTGAGCTCTGATCACTCGCGCGCCTTTTCCGGCGTGTTAGAATCATGGTAGATGTTTGGTTCAGCCGTGATCGTGAGGCTGACCGACTGGGATAACCCCGAGTGACGATCTCCGGATCGCGGCTTTGACCGGCCAGGGAGTCAGCGGCTCCCGTCCACTCCAAGATTGACATGTGGGGTCTCGCAAGCTCCTTAAGAGAACTACCGAATGGAATAGCCCACCACGGAGGACATGACAGCCTCCACATCGCTGAGCCCCGGCCAGTCACCGAGCGCGAGGCTAGGTCATCGAAACGGGCGGGGGAGGCTTAAGGGACCCTCGTCTGGACGCTTAGCGGATCCCTATCCGCACCTGTGAGTGAGCCCTCCAGAGACGTCGGCACCACTGCGTGGCTCTCTGGAAAGGGCTTTTCAATGTCTACCAGCTATCGCTCGCCGAGCGGCTTGATTCAGGATGCATGGGTTGACGAGAGCATCAGGACAGTCGGCGAACCCATGTACTTGCTCGGAGCTTCGATCACCACTACTGACTCTTACGACGCGGCAGCCGAGTTGTTGAGGAGTTTTGCCCCACGAGGCAAGAAATTGCACTGGAGGGACCTCGGGGACGCGGGTAGGAAGCCAGTGGTGGACGCACTTCCCGACCTTCACCTTCACCATGTCGTTGTGGTCGGGACTCCGATGGTCGGCATACGTGAGGAACGGGCGCGGGGCCGCTGCTTTGAACGCCTCCTCTGGGAACTGGATCGGTCCGGTGTCACCAAGGTTGTCTTCGAGTCCCGGACACGGCACCAGGATCAGACGGACAGGCGTCGTGTGGACGGCCTGCGAAGTCGTGGTGTCATCACGGGCGGACTGCGAGCTGAATGGCGTCGAGGTGCCGAAGAACCGTTGCTGTGGGCAGCGGACGTCGTTCTGGGGGCGGTCGGAGATGCTCGCGTTGCTGGACGGCAGCTGGATGCGCGACTGGCGGCGTCAATCCAGGAAATCGTGATCAGTCTTTAGGTGACGCAAAGGCCAGGCCCTACGAAACCGCAGGTGTCCTGGCCTCTACTTCCCCGTACCCATCGGGTGGGGCGTTGAATCCATTTAAGCTCCTGGTGGTCGATGAGTCAATAGGGAGGTTCACCCCACAGCGCAGGTCTGGGTGGAGGCCGGTGTGGTGTCGGTGGCCGCCCCGGTGATCATCGCCCGGGTGGCCGCATTGGTGAGCACATATCCGGTCTCGGTGTCGGTGGTCGAGCGGGCGAAGACCGTTCCGGCGACCGTCCCGGCCGGGGTCAGCAGCGGCCCGCCGGAGTTGCCCGGCTCGACGGTGCCGCGGATCGCCATCACCTGCCGGGTGACGGTCGCGGTGGAGTAGATGTTGTCGCCCTGGGCCTCGATGGTGCCGCGCACCCGGGCGGCGGCCAGCGTGTAGGGCCCGTCCAGCGGGAAGCCGGCGACGATCGCCTGGTCGCCGGCGCTCAGCGGCGACGACATCGACAGCGGGGCGGCGTCCAGGCCGGGCACCGACAGCACGGCCAGGTCGAGGTCGGGGTCGTAGGCGACGACGGTCGCCCGGCGCGGCAGTCCGGTCCCGCCGACCTGGACGGAGACCGCGTTGGCCCCGGCGACGACATGCGCATTGGTCACCACCCGGCCCCTCGCGCTCACCCAGCCGCTGCCCTCCGAGGCCCGCGAGCACAGCGTCGAGGAGGCCCTCACCTTGACGATGCTGCCGGCCGCCCGCTGCACCCCGGCGCTCCCGGTGACCCCCTGATCCGGCGTCCCGGTGGGCAGTTGCGGCTCGGTCTCCAGGCCGGAGAAGACCCGCGGGAACCCATTGGCCAGGGTCCCGGCGGCCCGCACCGCGGCCTGGTTGACGGCGTCCGGGACCACCCGGTCGGTGACCGTCAGCACCCGCGAATCCGAGATGGCCCGCGACCAGGACGCCGGCACCAGGGGGCGCACCGCCACCGCCAGCACGGTGAGCACGATCGCCGAGACGACCACCGAGACCACGGCGCCGACCAGGGAGTCGGCGGCCCGCAGGGTCGGAATCCGGTTCGCGCGGTTGAGCCGCATCCCGATTCCGGAGAACAGGCTCTCCCCGAACGACGCGGTGACCAGCAGCACCAGGATGCCCAGCACGCCGGCGCCGAGCGCCCCGGTGCCGCGAGCAGTGAGCCAGGGCATTACCCGGCCGGCCAGCCACAGGCCGGCCCAGGCGCCGATCACCAGGCCGGCCAGGCTCAGCACCTCCACGACCGCGCCGCGCCGCCGGCCGCGCACGGCCTGGCCGATCAGGATCAGGATCAGGGCGATATCCAGCGCGAGGGAACCGCTCATGATCTGGTTCTCCGTCCTGTCGGGGTTGGACGCCATCCACGATGACACGCGATTCTGTGCGTCGGCTGTCGATGCCGGGAGGGTTCCGGCTGCGAGAGCTCCCGCCGATCTCGGTCCAAGAGGCTGTCCAAGAGGCTGAACGCCGATGCTACGTGATGTAGTTTTGGCCCATGGTGCGCACGAGTGAGTCCACTGCCGGGCCGTCCCCCGATGCGGAGGCCGCCCAGACCGTCGATGATCCGGACGACCGGGTGGTGCTCCTCGACGAGGCCGGGAACCGGATCGGGCAGGCCGCCCGGACGGCCGTCCACAACAGGTCGACGCCGCGCCATCTGGGCTTCTCCTGTCACATCTTCGACGTCGGCGGACGGGTGCTCATCACCCGCAGGTCGCTCGGCAAGATCTGCTGGCCCGGCGTCTGGGCGAACTCCTGTTGCGGCCATCCCCGCCCCGGCGAGCCGCTGACCGACGCCATCGTCCGCCGGGTGCGCGAGGAGCTGGGCCTGGACCTCAACCCGGAGTCGATGCGGTGCGCGCTGCCCGACTTCACCTACCACGCCACCGATTCCTCGGGAATCGTCGAGAACGAGCTCTGCCCGGTCTACCTGGCCCTGCTGGACGACCCCGAGGAGATCGTCGAGCTGTACCCCGACCCCGATGAGGTCGAGGAGGTGGCCTGGGTCGGCTGGGAGGACCTGCACCACACCGTGCAGACCATGTCCCCCCTGCTCAGCCCGTGGACGGTGCAGCAGATCCGCCAGCTCGGCGAGGACATCGCCGGCCAGCTGCCCTGAGCCCGGGTACCTGGCCTTCAGAGCGGATCGATCACTCAGGGATCACTCACGGCCGGGACGCCGGAACGGCGCGTCCGGGTCCTCGGCAGGATCGGCGTCCATCCCGTGACGCGGGGCGGGGGAGTGCGAGGGGGAGCGCTGCGATCCGGCCTCCCCGATCAGCGGCAGCCCCTCGGTCGTCGTTGACGCCGAGTCCTGACTGGACGCCGCGAGAGCCCCGGCTGCCTCGAGCGCGAGGAGGACGCCCGGCGTCGTCGCCCCCGTGCATCGTCTGCCAGGCCAGCACCGCCCCCAGCGCAGTGGTGAGCGGCACCGCCAGCACCAGCCCGATCGAGCCGACCAGGGTGCGGATGATCTCCTCGGAGAAGGCCTCGGAGCGCAGCATGTCGCCCAGCGGCATCGCGTAGATGCTCAGCAGGAGCAGGGTCGACAGGGCGGCCCCGGCGGTCGCGAAGGCGATCGTGTAGACGCTGGAGGCGATGTGATCGCGGCCGATCCGCATCGCCCGGCGGTACAGCTCCCGGCGGCTGCCGCTGGACTCAGCCAGCTCCCACACCGCGGACGCCTGGGTGACCGTGACGTCGTTGAGCACGCCGAGACCGGCCACGATGATCCCGCAGATGATCACCGAGTGCAGGGTGAGGTGCGGCGCGGTGGCGGTGATGATGAAGTCGTCCTCATTGGTGACGCCGGTCAGATGCGCCCAGCGGGCGGCCAGCCAGCCCAGTCCGGCCTGCCAGCAGCAGCCCGAACAGCGTCCCCATCAGAGCGGTGCTGGTGCGGGTGGAGAAGCCGTGGGTGAGGTAGATGACGACGAACATGATCGCCGAGCAGGCCACCAGACCCACCAGCACCGGCGGCGACCCGACCAGCAGGGCGGGCAGCATGAACTTCGCGATGATGACGAAGGCGATCACCAGGCTGACGATCGCGGCCAGGCCTCGCAGCCTGGCCACCGCCACCACGACCGCGACGAAGACCAGGGCGATGACGATCAGCGGCAGGGTCCGCTCGAACTCGTAGAACTGGTAGACGCCGGTGGTGCTCCCGGGAGAGCCCCCCGGGGCCTTGTACATCCGGATCACCTGACCGGGCCTGACCCCCGAGCCGGTCACCGCCGCGGTGAGCTGGACGCTGGTGCTGCGACCGGCGTCCGGCCCCTGGTCGATGCGCACCGTGACCAGCGCGCAGACCTGGCCGGTCGAGGTCCCGGTCGAGCCCGGGGTGCCCTCGCAGGAGCCGTTGTGCACCGACTCGATGGTGCCCTCGACGATGCTGACCCCCGGCGCGGCCCAGGCCGCGGTGTCCGACTGCAGGTGGGCCGGGAGGTTGTGCGGCCACAGTGCGATCATCCCGACCACGGTCGCCGCGAAGAGCGGGGCGAGCAGGATCAGCAGCCGGCCCAGGGCCGAGCGCTCCCGGTCCCGCTGGGCGGGGGAGGCCGGCTGGTGGGAGTGCTGGTGGGAGTGGGCGTGGGTCATGACCCGGCCGTCCCGGCGTCACCGGCATCCGGAGACTCGACGATCGGCAGGCTCATGGTGAACATCGCCCCGCCGCTGGGCGCCCGGGAGGCCTTGATCCAGCCGTTGTGGGAGGTCACGGTGTGCGCCACGATGGACAGCCCCAGCCCGGTGCCCGGGGTGTTGCGGGCCCGGTCGGAGCGGTAGAAGCGCTCGAAGACGTGCGGCAGATCCTCCTCCGCGATGCCGGGCCCCTCGTCCCAGACGATCACCTTGTCATCGGCCATCCGCACGGTGACGGTGCCCTCGGGCGGGGAGAACTTGACCGCATTGTCCAGCAGGTTGGTCACCGCCCGCTCCAGGGTGGCGGCGTCCCCCATCATCGGGTGCGCGGCCAGCTCGACGTCGAAGGTGAGCCCCGGCCCGCGCCGCCTGGCCCGGGCGACGGCCTTGGAGACCACCTCGGACAGCTCGAGGGGCTCGGGGGCGCGGGTCATCGCGTCGTCGCGGGACAGCTGCACGAGGTCTCCGATCAGGCTGGAGAACTCGCCCAGCTGGGCGGCGATGTCGGTGAGGATCTCGCCGCGGGCCGACTCGGGCAGCATCCCGGTCTTCTGGTCGGCCAGCAGCAGCTCGACATTGGTGCGCATCGAGGTGAGCGGGGTGCGCAGCTCGTGGGAGGCGTCGGCGATCAGCCGCTGCTGGCGTTCCCGGGAGCTCGCCAGGGAGGAGAGCATGGTGTTGAAGGAGGTCGCCAGCCGGCCGAGCTCGTCGGCCGAGCGCACCGGGATCGGGTCCAGCTTGTCGGTGCGGGTGATCCGCTGGACGGCCTGGGAGAGGTCGAGGACCGGCCGGGTGGCCGAGCGGGCCGAGAAGTAGCCGGCGACCGCGGTGATGACGACGCCGAGCAGCCCGACCGCCACCAGCACCAGCCACAGCGAGTGCAGGGTGGCCTCGGTGGCCGCCAGGGAGCGTCCCATCACCAGGGCGTACTTGGCCCCGTTGGCGGTCATCGGCACCGAGACGATCCGGGTGGGGACGCCGTCGGAGTCGATCACGGTCCGGTTCGAGGTGCCCTGCTGGACGCGGGCCACCTCCAGCTCCTCGGGCCCGGTCGGGATCGTGGTGACCGCGCCGGGGACGGTCTGAACGGTGCCGTCGGCGCGGACCAGGGTGACGGTGACGTCGGAGACCTGCATGGCGCCGGAGCTGAACTCCCCGATGTCGCTGGTGCCGTTGCTGATCGGCGTCGACAGATAGCGGGCGAGGCTGGTGAGCTGGTTGTCGAGCTGGGAGTACAGCGACAGCCGGGTCATCGTGTAGCCGGCCAGACTGGTCGCCATCACGGCCACGGCGACGCTGAGGGCCACCAGCAGGGTGACCCTGCGGCCCATCGTGATCCGCGGGATCCGCGGCTGCCAGTCGAGCAGTCGACGCCACCACCGTCGGATCACGGAGTCGCTTCCCGCAGCACGTAGCCGACCCCGCGGACGGTGTGGATGAGGCGCGGCTCACCGTCGTGCTCGGTCTTGCGGCGCAGGTAGCCGATGTAGACCTCCAGCGAGTTGGCGGTGGTCGGGAAGTCGAATCCCCACACCTCGTGCAGCAGCCAGCTGCGCTCGAGCACCTTGCGCGGGTTCTGCAGGAAGACCTGGAGCAGCGCGAACTCGGTGCGGGTGAGATTGATCCGCCGGTCCCCGCGGGTCACCTCGCGGGTCTGAGGGTCGAGGCTCAGGTCGGCGAAGGCGAGCACCTCCGTGTCGTCGGCCGAGGCGGCGTCGATCTCGGCCCGGGAGCGGCGGGTGAGGGCCCGCAGCCGGGCCAGCAGCTCGTCGAGGGCGAAGGGCTTGACCATGTAGTCGTCGGCCCCGGCGTCCAGCCCGTCCACCCGGTCGCCCACCGCGTCGCGCGCGGTGAGGATGAGGATCGGGACGTCGTTGCCGTTCTCGCGCAGCATCCGGGTGGCCTCCAGGCCGTCCAGGCGGGGCATCATGACGTCCATGATGACCGCATCGGCGTGGATCGAACTGAGTTTGGCCAGGGCTTCGACGCCGTCACTGGCGGTGTCGACCTCGTAGCCGCTGTAGTGCAGCGAGCGCGCCAGGGACTCGCGGACGGCTCGGTCGTCGTCCACCACCAGGATATGCATGGCCATAGACTGCCACCTCCTCACTCACCGCGCTCGGCACGGGCCGCGCGGGTGGCCGCAGCGACTCGGGCCAGGCCCTCGAACCGGGGTGCCGGCGGAGCCGGCGGGACCTCCTTGTGCGGGCTGCGCTCGGATCGGACGAGGACGCCGTCCGGGGTCCGCCGGAACCAGCGCACCAGGCCGGAGCCGAGCACCTGGGTGCGGCCCGAGGAGTGATGGACCCGCAGGCAGGTGCCCTCGTCGATGGCCACCGCGGAGCCGAGCAGGCCGGCCTCGACCGCCGAGAGCAGCAGGCCGTCGCCGGAGCCGGTGTCGTTGTGGGCGAGGCTGGTGACGCTGACCAGCCCGAGGCCCTCGGCCAGGGAGAGCTCGCCGGGTGTTTTGGCGGTGCTCTGTTGTGCTGTGTGGGGGAGTTGTGCTGTGTCGGGCCGTTGTGCCGTGTCGGGTTGTTGCGCAGTGTCGGGGCGGGGGGCGATCTGGCGATCCTGCAGTCGCCAGCCGCCCTGGATCGCGGTCACCGCGGTGACCATCGCCCCGGCCGAGAAACCGAGCCACGGCGCCCCGCCGCGCACCAGCCGGGAGAGCTGATCGGCGGCCGGGCCGAGGCCGGCCAGGTATCCGGGGACCCGGCCGCCGCCGACGATGATGCCGGCGAGCTGGTCGAGGCCCTCGGGAAGGGTGAAGCCGGGGTCCTCGGTCCACCGGGGTTCGGGTGACGTGAGGGGTCCGGGGGACTGGGCGGGCTTGTGCGACCTGGTGGGCTCGGGGGCGTCGTCAGTTTCGCTGTGCTCAGCGGGAGGGCATGTTCCCGGGCCGGTCAGGTGGATCGGGAGGATCTCCGCCTCCGGCCAGCGCGAGGAGACGATCTGGAAGAGCTGGTCGGCGCGGGCACCGGAGACCTCGGGCGGCCCGGAGACCACGACGGCGATCCTGGCGGAGGGGCCGAACGGACGGGCCTCTTCGATGAAGGCGTCGTAGACGTCGTCCAGCACCTCGTCGTACCCGCCGCCAACCAGGAAGAAGCTCATGGCGCCAGCCTACCGGCGATGTGTTTGGTGGGGCGGGATGTCAGGGGAGGGGGGAGGGAATGGCTTTTCAGGGGCAGCCGGGGTGCTCGAGTCCCGGACTCTCTCAGGAGAGCCGGCGGACGGCGTCTACGATCCCCGGCATCGCGGCCTCGATGGCGCGCAGGGTGGTGACGAATTGCCGGTCGGGGCCGTACCAGGGGTCGGGCAGGGGGGTACCGGGCTTCTTCGCCGGGTCGTAGTCGCAGATCAAGCTGAATTTGCGGGCGCGGGGGTTGGTGGCGTGCGGTGAGATCCGTCTCAGCATCGAGACATGCATCGGCTCGGCGGCGATGACCAGGTCGGCGGAGTCGATCTCGTCGGCGTCGATCTGGTGGGCGACGTGCCGGGATCCGTCGTAGCCGTTGGCCTCCAGCACCGCTCTGGCGCGCCGGTCCATCGGGCTGGGACCCTCCTCGTCGCTCACCCCGGCGCTGCTGATGTCGGCCTGGACTCCGGCGTCGTAGAACCACTTGCGGGCCACCCGCTCGGCCATCGGGGAGCGGCAGATATTCCCCCAGCAGACGAAGATGATCGACGGGGTGCGGGAGGACGGCGTCTGGGAGGAGGGGCCGGGAGAGGGCGGCGTGCGGGAGGACGGGCCGGGGTGGGACGGCGTCTGGGACATGTCGCGCCTTTCGCTGTGTGATGTGGCGCCCACGTTAGGGGATCGAGTCCAAGAGGCCAGCGATGGGAGGGCTTGGCCGACTCATCTTTTCCGTATAACATTAATGCATGAGTGAACGCGAGACGATCAATGGGGTTCCGGTGACCGAGGAGCAGATCGCTGCCTGGGCGGCCGAGGCCGAAGCCGGATACGACGTCGCAGCATTGAAGAAGCGCGGCCGTGGACGGCCCGGTCGCGGTGCTGGGCCATCTCAGGTGATCGCCCTGCGCCTCACCGCAGAGGAACTCAGCGCCCTCGATGCGCGTGCTGCGGGGGAAGGCAAGACGCGCTCCGAGGTGATCCGCGAAGCCTTGGCGCTGGCGTGAGAGTTCGCCCTTCGGCCCTGAAACACGGGATCGCCGCCGAAGATGCACTCCAGGCCGCAACATGGCCAACGTGGATCGAGGATCTCGATGAGGAGAGCCCGGCGAGACAACTTCGGCTCGGGTTCGACACCCGTGGCCGGATGCTCGAGATCGTGGTGCTCGTCTTCGACAGCGGCAACGAACTTGTGATCCATGCCATGAAGGCCCGACCGCAGATGCTCGACCTGCTCCCGTAGCCAGTGCGTAGGCATCTGCTCACGTTGTCCGGACAATGGTGTCCGAACTCCAGTGACTATTCGCGCCACCAAGGCGGGGTGGGCGGAGCTTTCTCCAGCATGTGGCTCCGCTGTCTGCGCTACCTGCGCAGGCCTCTTCCTCGCAGACGGATCCGCCGTTCGGGTGGAGCCGTCCCGGCCACCGACTCACGCCACCAACACAGGTGGGGCGGAGTTCCCCCGCGCCATTGATCACGCCACCAGGACAGCCTGGGCGGAAGCCTCTCCGGGATTTGAGTCCGCGGTCTGGGCGGAGCCCTCTCCGTGCCGCGGGTCAGGTCCCACCTGATGCCACGAAAACGAGGCAACAAGCAGGAGTTCTCCCCGTGCCGTGGGTCAGGCCACCAGGGCAGGCTGGGCCGAGTCCTCTCAATGGGTCGGGTCATCGGTTCGGGCGGAGTTCCCCCGCGCCATTGATCACCCCACCAGGACAGCCTGGGCAGAAGCCTCCCCGGGATTTGAGTCCGCGGTCAGGGCCGAGTTCTCCCCAGAACCTGGGGCCCCGGTTCGGGCAGGTTCCTCCCCCATGGTCGCGGACCCCGTTCTGCCGGCGACCGGGTCGGCCGCAGATTGCGGAAGGTGATTCTTCAACCGTTCCGGCGGTAACATCCGCGGTATTCTCGTGTCGGGGTCCACGACGATCCGCCACTGGTCCCTCGAGTGGTATCTGTCGGGTTCCACCAAAGCATGGTGATGCCTGCACACCAAGACAAGATTCTCCAGGGAAGTCGGGCCTTCATCCCACCAGGGAATGATGTGGTGCGCCTGGCACAAATCCGCCGGAACCGTGCACCCCGGGAAGATGCAACCGCCATCCCGCAATTCCAGGGCCCGCCGGATCGCGCCGGTGACCAGGCGGTGTTCCTGACCCTCATCGAGCACCTGGGATTCCCCACCCAGGACCACGGGGAGAACCCCGGCCTCGCAGCACATCCGCCGCAGGGATCCCGCATCGACGGGGATCTCACCGGTGGTGCCGTGGACCATGCCGGCGGCGATCTCTCCCTCGAGGGCATCGTGAAGATCCTGATAGTTCAAGGTGACGACGAGCCGGGGCGTCTGACCTCCCGCGCTAGGGATCTTGTCGAGGCTGGCCATCTCGGTCACCATGTCGATCAGGGCGTCGGCCATCCTCTGCCCGGTGGTCCGGGCCTCCCGATGCTCCAACTCGACTCGCGCTGCCAGGTACTCGGAGGCATTGATCGCCCCTTCGTCGCGCTGGGTTCTCAACGCTTGGGCCTCATCGCGCTCGGCACGCCGGCCTTTCTCACTGAAGGCTTGGAGGGTGCCGATGAGTTGGTGGGCTTCCAGGTCGGGCAGTTGCCCGGAGAACCAGGTGGACCCGTCACCATCGGACCCCCATGCCAGTCGCCGGTTCTTGATGGCCCGGCGACGCTGCGCGGTGATCCTGGCGGCCTCATCGTGGGGTGATGGCACGGTCTCGGGTGCCACTTCTTCCAGGATGGACTGTGTGGCTTTGCGGAGGCGCTCGGGCGGTGTGGTCGCCGCCCGGTCCAAGAACAGTTCGGCGGCACGGTCGACCTGCTCGCTACTCATCTGACCTCGGGGCAACTTGCGGATTTCCTCCCCGATCACCGCTGCGTGATCCGGGGACACGTCACCGGCGAGGGCTGCGTCGCGCACATCCGGATGGTGGGCGATCTTCGACGCGCGCTTCACTTCCCCGAGTCCCCGGCTGGAGGTGCGGCCTTCCTTCATGGCCAGGAAATCCGACAGTGGCGTCCCGGTGGTGTGGTCGGTCGCGTTGGCTTTGTCCACGGCATCGGTGATCACCGCGGCCCCGGCGCTCATGCGGTCGGCCAGTCTGCGCATCCGGGTCATGGCGGTGACCTTGTCGGCATCGGACATGGTCGACAACACACTGTAGTTCAGGCTGTCGAGGTGGTCCTCGAGTGCCTGGACTCGCGTCCAGAAAGCCGATGCCGTGTCCATGGATAAATGATACGTGACTGAGGCTGGAGGCGCAAGGTTTGAACACCACTATTTTCCTGCAAGTTTGAGCCAGCAAGTTTCAGAAAACTCTTATGCGACCGATCTCACATAGGCACCGCCTAGGGGGCCTTTCCGAACGTCCAGGCGATGCCCTCCGCGGATACTCCGCACTGTCAGAAGGGTTCGAGATGACCATCATCAATGATAGGTAATTCCGGGCAATCTGTTTACCTTAGCAGATGGCACTGACAGTTCTGGGTGGCAGATTCAAGTCTGTGGATATTGTGGGTTGTGACTGTGGATAATCCGTTAGTCGGCTGTGCTTATGGTCGGGTGGGGGCTGGTGACTGGTGACTGGGGTTGCGGGTGGGGGCTGGTGAACGAAGGTCTGGGTGAGAGAACGACGGGCGAGAGGGCCGGTGTGGGGAGGTCGGTGGAGGAAGGGATGCCGGGGCGAGGGGGTCGGTGGAGGGAAGGGTGCCTGGCCGGGGGTGCGGCCGGCCAAGGGGCGGACTGGCCGAGGGGCGGACTGGGGGTGCGGCTGGCCGAGGGGCGGCGCGCGATGGTCCCGATCACTCCCGACACGCCGTGATTCTGCACGCGCCACGCTGGAACACCGCCTGTCGGGAGTGATCGGGACCATCGAGAGGCCGGGGAAGTCGCCTCACTTCGGCGCACCTGTCATGTTCGGCACCGTCGGTGTGAGCGGCGGTCGCCCAGCCGCACCAAGACACATCAGGACGCTCCTGCTGGCGCTTGCCGGGGATCGGGCCTATCGTCTACCCCATGCGTGTGCATTCCTGATATCGGGCGCCGACGATGCGCCCCCGATCCCCACCGAAGATCCATCAGGAGTTCTCTATGCCCTCTCGCGCCCGCACATCGGTGTCCATCTCAAGCTCAGAAACCGACGCTCAGCAGCCCCTCAGCTCCGAGGTGGCCCAGCTCTACGCAGACGCCCTCACCCGCAGACCGGCCCTGGCGCCCCCACGGCGGCACTCGCTCAACCACCGTCTCGACAACCTGCTGAGGTTCGCCCCGTACCTGCGCCCCTACGCCACCCGGTTCGTGCTGATGATGGTCTTCGCGCTGGCCTCGACCCTGGCCGGAATCGTCACCCCGCTCATCACACGGCGGATCATCGACGGCCCGATCGCCCATTCCAACCGGCCCGGTCTGTTCGCCCTCGGCGCGGCGGCGATCGGGATCGGCGTCGTCCAGGCGCTGTTCATGTTCTGGCGGCGCTGGGTGGTGGCCCGCGGCACTCTGGGCACCGAGACCGGCCTCCGGCTGGACCTCTACGCCAAGCTCCAGCGCCTGCCTCTCGGCTTCCACACCCGGTGGGAGTCCGGGCAGCTGCTCAGCCGGATCATGAACGACCTGTCGACGGTGCGCCGCTTCCTCGGCTTCGGGATGCTGTTCATCCTGATGAACGTCCTGCAGATCGTCATCGTCACCATTCTGCTGCTGAGGATGTACTGGCCGCTGGGCTTGGTGGTCGTCGTCTCCTCGGTCCCGATCGCCTGGCTCTGCCTGGTCAACGAGCGCCACTACACCCGGCTCTCCCGCGCCATCCAGGACCAGACCGGCGACGTCGCCTCATCGGTGGAGGAGTCGGTGCATGGGCTGCGGGTGATCAAGGCCTTCGGCCGCTCCGAGCACGCCTTCCAGGGGTTCGACGAGAGGTCGACGATCCTCTACCGCACCAGCATGGCCAGGGTCCGGCTGACCTCGCAGTTCTGGACCTTCTGGAGGCCATCCCCTCCCTCACCCTCATCGTGGTGCTCGGCCTCGGAGCGCTGGCCGCCGCCCAGCACCGGCTCTCCCTGGGCACCCTGGTGGCCTTCATCACCCTGATGCTGAGCCTCATCTGGCCGATCGCCTCGACCGGCTTCCTGCTGTCGATGACCCAGGACGCGATGACCGCCGCCGACCGGATCTGTGAGATCTTCGACACCCCCGAGACCATCCTCGACGGGCCCTCACGGCTGGAGCGGGCGCAGGGCCGGCTCACCCTCGACGACGTCAGCTTCCGCTATCCGGACGGGGACGCCGACGTGCTGAGGCACCTGAGTCTGGACATCGCCCCCGGCGAGACGGTCGCCCTGGTGGGCGGCACCGGATCGGGCAAGACGACGCTGACCGCCCTGGTCCCGAGGCTGGCCGACGTGACCGGCGGCAGCATCCGGATCGACGGCGTCGACATCCGCGAGCTCGAGGTCGCCAACCTGCGCAGCATCGTGGCCACCGCCTTCGAGGACGCCACCCTGTTCTCGATGAGCGTCCGGGAGAACCTCACCCTGGGCCGCCCCGAGGCCACCGACCAGGAGATCTGGGAGGCCATCGAGGTGGCCCAGGCGGGATTCGTGCGCGACCTGCCATGGGGGCTCGACACCCGGATCGGGGAGCAGGGGATGAGCCTGTCCGGCGGTCAGCGGCAGCGCCTCGCGCTGGCCCGGGCGGTGCTCGTGCGGCCCCGCATCCTGGTGCTGGACGACACCCTCTCGGCCCTCGACATGGAGACCGAGGCGCTGGTGGAGTCGGCGCTGAGGAGGGTGCTGGTCGGCGTCACCGCGATCGTGGTGGCCCACCGCGCCTCGACCGTGCTGCTGGCCGACCGGGTGGCGATGCTCCAGGAGGGGGCCATCACCCATGTCGGCACCCACGCCGGGCTGCTGGCCACCGTGCCGGAGTACCGGGAGCTGCTGAGCGCCGACTACAACGCCGAGACGGCGATGGGCCCGGGGGCTGAGAAGGGTTCGGGGGCTGAGACAGGTCCGGGATCGCGTACGGATTCGGACACGGGAGAGGGGGAGAGCCATGAGTGACGCCGACTGGCGCGGAGTCGCCAACGAGGAGGCCGCCGAGGTCTCCCAGCGGGCCTCGGGCTTCCTGAGGGCCCGCAGCCGCGCCCTGCTGTGGGATCTGCTGCGCCCCTACAAAGGCCTCATCTGGCTGCTCATCGCGATGGTCATCCTGGAGAACCTGTCCCGGCTGGCCTCCCCGTGGCTGGTGCGCCGGGGGATCGACCTCGGCATCCCGCCGCTGATGGCCGGCGGCTCGGCGCGACCCCTGATCGAGACAGTGGCCGCGATGCTGGTGGCCCTGGTGACCCAGGTGATCACCCGGATCGTCTTCCTGCGGGTCTCCGGGCGGGTCGGCCAGGACCTGCTGCTGGAGCTGCGCCGCCGCGTCTTCCGGCACTTCCAGAGCCTGGACGTCGCCTTCCACGACCGCTACACCTCCGGGCGGGTGGTCTCCCGGATGACCAACGACATCGACGCCATCGCCGAGCTGATGGAGCAGGGCTTCGACGGCCTCGTCTCGGCCCTGCTGACCCTGGTCGGCACCGGGATCATGCTGCTGGTGATGGACTGGCGGCTGGGCCTGGTCTGCCTGGCCTCGCTGGTCTTCGTGGGGCTGCTGATGAGGTGGTTCTCCTCGGAGTCGAGCCGCACCTTCCGCAAGGTGCGCAACGCCTCGGCCGCCCTCATCATGCATTTCACCGAGACCATGACCGGCATCAAGGCCGTCCAGGCCTACCGGCGCGAGCCCCGCAACCAGGAGATCTTCACCGGCCTTGCGGACCGCTACCGGGCGATCAACGTGCGCTCCTTCCGGCTGTTCGCGATCTTCATGCCGGGATCACCCTGATCGGCAATGTCACCGTCGGCGTGGTGCTGCTGGTCGGCGGGATGTTCGTCATCAACGACTGGGCGACGATCGGCGTCCTCACCGCTTTCCTGCTGTATCTGCGGCAGTTCTTCGAGCCGCTGGCCGATATCGGAGAGTTCTACAACACCTTCCAGTCGGCGTCCTCGGCTCTGGAGAAGCTGTCAGGGGTGCTGGACGAGGAGCCCGGCGTCCCCGAGCCGGCCGATCCCGTGCCTCTGTCCGATGCCGCCGGGCGGCTGGATCTGGACCATGTCGCCTTCGGCTATGTCGACGGACGCCGGGTGCTGCCCGACCTGGACCTGCACATCCCGGCCGGCCAGACGGTGGCCCTGGTCGGCACCACCGGCGCCGGGAAGACAACGATCGCCAAGCTGGTCTCGCGCTTCCACGACCCCGCCGAGGGCCGGGTGGCGCTGGACGGGGTGAGCCTGTACCGGATCAGCGACGCCGATCTGCGCCGCAGCGTGACCCTGGTCACCCAGGAGAACTTCATCTTCGACGGCACCATCGCCGACAACATCGCCTTCGGGCGCCCCGGCGCCGCGCGCTCCGAGATCGAGCACGCCGCGCGGATGGTCGGCGCCGACGAGTTCATCGAGGCGATGCCCGACGGCTACGACACCGACGTCTCCCAGCGGGGCGGGCGGCTGTCGGCCGGGCAGCGTCAGCTGGTGGCCTTCGCCCGGGCCTTCCTGGCCGACCCGGCGGTACTCATCCTGGACGAGGCGACGTCATCCCTGGACATCCCCTCGGAGCGGCTGGTGCAGCGCGCCCTGCGCACGATCCTGGCCGACCGGACCGCGATCATCATCGCCCACCGGCTGTCGACCGTGGAGATCGCCGACCGGGTGCTGGTGCTGGAGCACGGCCGGATCGTCGAGGACGGCGCCCCCGCCGAGCTGCTCCGCCGGGGCGGCCGGTACGCGAATCTGCACCGGGCCTGGGAGGCCTCGCTGGCCTGAGTGCTCTGCGTGCGGGGCGTCGCACACGCGGCGGTGGATCGAATGTCGGAAGAAGTGGGACGCCAGGGTCACACTCCGGTGTGGTTCCTGTCCACGACGCGGTTCAGGATCTGTGTCATCACCAGAACCAATGCGGCAAGAACCAACAGATAGAAGGGGAAGAGCCATATTCCGGTTCTGGCTGAGATCAGCCCGAACAGTGGCGGCATGAGTGTGGTTCCCAGGTATGCCGACGCCATCTGGATACCGATGACAGCGTGCGAATACTGTGAGCCGAAATTGGTCGGCGTGGCATGGATGATCGATGGATAGATGGGCGCACAGCCGAGGCCTGCGGCAACCAGACCGATGAGGGCCAGGACGCTGGAATTGAGCGGCAGGGCGATGAGGCCGGCCCCCAGCAATGCGGCCAGCGAACCGAAGCGGATCATCGTCCTGTCTCCGAGGCGATCCGCGAAGAGGCCGCTGATGAAGCGGCCCGCGGTGATGCCGAGCACGAACAATGAGCCGAACCGCGCGGCAGTGGCCGCGCTCACTCCCCGGTATTGCGCCAGATAGGTCGAAGCCCAGAGCATGGACGTGCCCTCGAAAGCGCAGTAGCCGAAGAATGCGAGAAGCATGAGCGTGACACCGGGGATTCTCACGGTGTCCGTCAATGGCACCGCATGGGCTGGTTCTTTCGGAGTGTCTGCAGCCTGCCCTCCCCGGCTGGCGCGCAGATTTGTCGGGTTGACCTTCTGCCACAATCGGATTCCGGCAATCAGAATCGCCGTCACGACCACCTGGATCAGGCCGACAATGAGATAGCCCCTGGACCAGCCAAGGTTGTGGGAGAGCGCGTACCCCATGATGAACGGGCTGATGGAGGCGCCGATTCCCCAGCATCCGTGCAACCAGCTCATATGTCTGGAGGAATAGTGCAATGCCACGTAATTGTTCAGCGCGGCGTCCACCGCCCCGGCTCCCAGGCCGTACGGGATGGCCCACAGCAGCAGCATCCAGAATGATGTCGAGGCGGAGAAGCCGAGCAGCGCGGCCGCCGTCATCCCGACACTGATCGCGGTGACCAGGCCGGTTCCGAGTCGTCTGGTGAGCCGTTCCGACAGCAGGCTCGAGACGATCGTCCCGGCGGCGATGACCATCGTGACAAGACCGGCGTACGAGGTGGGCACGTTGAGATCTCGGTGCATGACGGGCCACCCCGCCCCCACCAGGGAGTCGGGAAGGCCGAGGCTGACGAAGGCCAGATAGATGATTCCTAGCAGCAGCGCGTACACGATTCTCCAATCGAGTGGGCAGGGTCTCGTGTGCCTGACCCCGAGTGATCCGGACCGTGGAATCAGCCGGCACTCGGCCGGGAACGGAGGTGTTCTCAAGCGACCAGAAGCGAGTCTTCCGATGCAGTAGGTACGAGTGTACTCATAAGTGCGGACGCACGTACACCCATCGTGATAGATTGACCCCATGACCACGGACCATGTCGCTGGGGACTCCCGCAGTGATCGGGAGCGGAGGTCTGGTACCCGCCAGGGCCGGCGCAATGATCCGGACCGTCGCGACCGGATCATCGACGCCTGCCTGGACGTGATCGCCGAGTACGGCGTCGCGGGGGCCTCGCATCGCAAGATCGCCGACGCCGCCAGCGTGCCACTGGGGTCGATGACCTATCACTTCTCGGGCATGGACGAGCTGCTGTACGAGGCGTTCACCCGGTTCGCGACCACGGTCAGCGAGCGGTTTGACCGCCGGATGGCCGCCGCGACCGACCCTGCATCCGCCCAGGCGGCGGTGGTCGCGATCATCCTCGATGATGTGTTCGGCGATCTTCGCGATCTCGTCCTCACCCATGAGCTGTACACCCTTGCCGCCCGCGAGCCCGCCTACCGCGACATCACCGCCGCCTGGATGGCCCGCAGCCGCGCCGCCCTGGAGCGCCACTTCGATCCGGAGACCGCCCGGCTGCTGGATGCGCTGATCGAAGGGCTCACCATCCACCGCTCCCTCGACGTCGAGACCCACGATCCCGGTGAGGTCGTCCGCGCCGTCCAGCGGGTCTGCCTGCCCGACCGGGCCGTCATGTTCACCGACTTCACCCTTGAACCCGAGGAGCCCTCGGTCCCCTCCTGGCGGCGCACGGCCCTGGCCGAGGAATGGGAGAAGCTCCTCGCCGCGACCGCGACCGCACCCCGGCCCGGCGTGCCGGTGATCGTCGCGATCGATGGACGCTGCGCCGCCGGCAAGACGACACTCGCCGCCGAACTCGCGGCACTCACCCCCGGCACAGCAATTGTCAGCTCGGATGATCTCGCCTGGCACGAACCGCTCTTCGGCTGGGCCGAGCTCCTGCGTGAGAACGTGCTCGAACCCGCTTCCCAGGGCCGCCCGGTCTCATTCACCCCGCCCGCCTGGGTCAAGCACGACAGAACCGGGACCATTGAGGTCCCGGCCGGAACTCAGGTTCTCATCGTCGAAGGGGCCGGTGCCGCCGATGCCGTGGGCGCCGATCTCATCGACGCGGTCATCTGGGTGCAGGCCGACCGCACCGAGGCCACCAGGCGCGGCATCGAGCGCGACCTCGCCTCCGGCGTCAACGGCAACCGGGAACAGACTCAGGCCTTCTGGTCCACCTGGTACGGCGCCGAACGCGCCCACCTCGCCGCGGACCGCCCATGGGAGAGGGCGAAGCTGATCGTCGCGGGCACCCCCCCGGCCGGTCTCCAGCCCGGCCTCGCTCTGGTCGCCGACGGCCCGCTGTCTGCATCCCCTGGCCTGGCTGGCCACGCTTCCTGACCCCAGTACTGCGAAAACCGACGAGACGGCGCCCTGGTGGGTCCGTATCGCCCCCGAAAGGGGCCCATCTCGTCGGTTTTCGCGGCATCGGGCCCCAGCTCATGTCGAAGCAGGGGCGGCCAGGCCGAGAGAGGTCGCGCTCACGCCTCCTCGGCGCGCAGTTCGAAGTGCCGGGCGCGGCGCCGAGGATAGATTTGATCCGCGAATCAACTTCGCACAGACCTCCTCGGGCACCGCCCGGCACTTCCCCAGAAGGACACCGTGACCATCGCACCGGCAGAACAGTCCCAGTTCCGCATCCCCGCCGACTCCCCCGACTGGTGGCGCCAGGCCGTCGTCTACCAGATCTACCCGCGCTCCTTCGCGGACTCCAACGGCGACGGCATCGGCGATCTGCGCGGCATCATCTCGCGAGTGCCCTACCTCAAAGAGCTGGGGGTGGACGCCGTCTGGCTGAGCCCCTTCTACCCCTCCGAGCTGGCCGACGGGGGCTACGACGTCGCCGACTACCGCGACGTCGACCCGCGGATCGGCACCCTCGACGACTTCGACGAGATGAGCGCTCGGCTGCACGAGGCCGGCCTGCGGCTCATCGTCGACATCGTGCCGAACCACTCCTCCGACCAGCACCGCTGGTTCCAGGAGGCCCTGCGCTCCCCGAAGGGATCGCCCGCCCGCGACCGCTATATCTTCCGCGACGGGCTCGGTGAGCACGGCGAGATCGCGCCGGCGGACTGGACGGCGTCCTTCGGCGGACCGGCCTGGACCCGGGTGTCCGACGGCCAGTGGTACCTGCACACCTTCGCCGTCGAGCAGCCCGACTGGAACTGGAAGAACCCCGACGTGCACGCCGAGTTCATCGAGACGCTGCGATTCTGGGCCGACCGCGGGGTCGACGGGTTCCGGGTCGACGTCGCCAACGCGCTGGCCAAGGACCTGCCCGAGGTACTGCCCTCGAAGGCCGAGATGGCCGCCATGCCGATCGACGGGACGCACCCGATCATCGACCGCGACGAGGTGCAGGACATCTACGCCGAATGGCGCGCGGTGTTCAACGAGTACCACCCGCCGCGCACCGCGGTGGCCGAGGCGTGGCTGGACGATCCGGCCCGCCGGGCCCGCTACGCCAGGCCGGAGTCGCTGGGCCAGGCCTTCAACTTCGACCTCCTGATGGCCGATTTCGACGCCGCCCAGTTCCGGCGCATCATCGCCGCCAACCTGGAGCAGTGCGCGCTGTCCGGGTCCTCGTCGACCTGGGTGCTGTCGAACCACGACGTCGTCCGCCATGCCACCCGCTACGGTCTGGCGCCGCTGGATGGGCGCAAGGCCAAGCAGGGCGCCGAGTGGATCGCCGCCGGAGCGCCGGCCGACCGGATCGACCGCGAGCTGGGGCTGCGGCGGGCCCGGGCGGCGACCCTGGTCGAGCTGGCCCTGCCAGGCAGCGCCTACCTGTACCAGGGCGAGGAGCTCGGCCTGCACGAGGTCACCGAGATCGCCGCCGATCAGCGCCAGGACCCGGTCTTCTTCCACGGCGGGGCAGACGCCTACGACGGGCTGGGGCGCGACGGCTGCCGGGTGCCGCTGCCATGGACCCGCGGCGGATCGTCCTTCGGATTCGGCTCCGACGGAGCCCATCTGCCCCAGCCGTCCTGGTTCTCCGGCGTCTCGGTGGAGGCCGAGGACGGCGTCGGGGGTTCGACCCTGTCTTTGTACCGCGAGGCTCTTCGGCTGCGCGGGGAGCTGGAGGGTGCCGAGACCCTGGACTGGGACGATTCGATCTCGACCGGGGATGTGCTGGCCTTCCGCCGCCCGGGCGGGTGGCTCTGCGTCACCAACTTCGGGCCGAGGCGGTGGAGCTGCCGACGGGGAGGTGCTGGTGGCCAGCGAGCCGCTTGCGCGGGGGGACGCCGGGGAGGCGCTGCTGCCCGGGGCGACGACGGTCTGGCTGCGTCAGAGCTAGGGTTTCGCGACCGGGCGTCCCTTCAGGCTCTTGACGAAGGCGTCCACCTCGCGGCAGCAGTAGGAGCTGTCATACCTTCGCGACAGTCTGAACTTCGGCTTGGCGACCAGATCGTCGACGGGCCGGCCGGCCTGCACCCGGGCGATGAGGGAGTCGATGAACGGGTCGACGTCGTCAACCCGGTACTCCATGCGCGCACCGTTGTTGAAGCGGATCGCCTGGATCTCTTCAAGAGTGATCGGTCCTGTCGTGATCGGTTCTGGGGACTTCAGGCGCATGACCTCAGTCAACCACGACAATGTGATCATGGTGATCCCGTCTCCGCTCCATTCTCCGCTTGAGGTCATGATCGGCCTGGGACCCGGGCAGGGCTGGGCCCAGGTCGCAGAACTCCTGCTGGCATTCGTCCTCACCTCCCTGATCGGGCTGGAGAGGACGCTGCGCGGCAAGGGCGCCGGGCTGCGCACCCAGGCCATCGTCGGCGTCTCCTCGGCGCTGTTCCTGCAGGTCGGCAAGTACGGCTTCTTCGACCTCGTGCCGCTGATGGGCGGTGATTTCCGGCTGGACCCCTCCCGGATCGCCTCCCAGATCGTCACCGGCGTCGGGTTCCTCGGCGCCGGTCTGATCGTGACCCGGCACAGGCGGGTCCGGGGGCTCACCACGGCGGCGTCGGTGTGGGAGTCGGCGGCGATCGGGACGGCCGCCGGCGCGGGACTGTGGCTGCTGGCGGTCGTTGTCACGGCCTTGCACTTCGCCATCACGATCGGCTTCAACGCACTGGAGAAGGTGCTGCCCTCCAGGACTCGCGGGATGGTGCACCTCGACGTCACCTATCAGGACGGCCACGGGCTGCTGCGCGAGATCCTCTCGACCATCACCAAGGCCGGATGGGTGGTCGAGAGCGCGGTGCCGCGATCGCAGCCCGAGAGCGACACCGCCCGGCTGGTCCTCGAGCTGGAGGGGCCCCGCGCCACCGACTCGCTCATCTCCGCGGTGAGCGACACCGAGGGAGTGAGATCGGTCGACGTCCTCCCCGACGAAGATCTGGAGTGACGCCGGCCGGGGATCGGAGATCGGCGTCACCCGGTTGGAGGGGGCGTCCCCACCGCGATCACCGGGAGCGGATCGCGCTGACCTTGCCGCTCTGATAAGCCAAGATGTAGCCGTTGGAGAACTTCTGACGGATCTGCCGGCCCGAAGCGTACTCGTCGCTCACCGGCCTGCCGTACCGACTCTTCTCGGATCCCGCCGCGGACCAGGCCCGGTAGATGGCGCCTCGGACCGCGAAGGTCTTGCCGTCGACTCCCCAGGTGATGGCTCCGGCCTCGAACCAGTTCATTCTCCGGACGCCGCCGCCCCGGCCATTCACCTCATCGGATTTCGGCAGACCCATCGCGGCGACCCCGCCGATGGACTGGAACTTTTTCCAGATGGCGCCCCGAATAATGTAGCTGTGGCCCCGACCGGGATTGTTGAGAATCCCGCCCTTCTGGAAGGTCACTCTGGAGTTCCCGTCACTGGTGGCGTAGCCCAGGGAGCTCAGCGCCGCGGCGGCGCCAAGGGCCTTCCATCGGGTGTAGATCGGACCGTCGAACTCGTGGACGCCGGTGGTCCGGCCGTAGGTGATGACCCCGTTGCGGAACACCTGATAGGACCCGCCGTCAGAGCGGGCGACCATGGCCGCAGTCGGCGCGCCGAGGGTGGTGCTCGCCGAGAGGTACTTGGTCTTGATCGGACCCGAGACGGGGTACCCGGGAGCGGGCTTCGCAGCGGTGGCGAAGGCCGCCAATTGTGATGTGGAGCCGTTGAAGAGGTCCTCGTCGAGGGTCGTCTCGGAATGCTGCCACACGGTCTGGGCCGACCAGCCCAGCGGCAGTGCGCCCGGGGTGGCACCGCCGTAGGAGGCGATCCACAGGGGGTTGGTCGTGGCGAAGGAGGTCCCGACGCACTCGTTCCACCAGCCCGTCGAGGTGTAGATGATCGGGTAACGGCCCCAGCGAGCGCCGTAGTAGTTGTTGAAGCTCGTGATCCAGGCGGCCATCTGGGATCGGCTGAGCCCGTAGCAGTCGCCGCCCTCGGCCGGGGTGGGGTTGTACTCCAGGTCGAGCGCTCCGGGAAGGGTCTTGCCGTCCTTGGACCAGCC
>JALCLH010000001.1 GCA_022647765.1 Acidipropionibacterium sp. | reverse complement strand
CCACTCGGCGTCACCGGGAATGACGAACCTCATCGCCAGTTTCTCGCACTGCTCGACGAACCGCTCGGGATGCACCGACGCCGCCCGCACCGTCCACGGCTCATGCTCCTTGCCCTGCTGCACCCTGGCCCACAGCTGGGCCCCGGTCCATCGCACCAGGCAGGCCTTGAGAATGAGGCTCCCCGGTTCGGCCACCGCCGACAGGCACGCCCGGCCCACCCGCTCCTCGGTCCATTGCAGTCCACTCATGTCAGCTCTCCTCGCCTCAGCGCCATGGCGGCGCGCAACTGGTTCTGCCCCACACGGTCGGTCCCGGCCAGGTCGGCCAGGGTCCACGCGATCCTCAACACCTTGTCCACCCCGCGGGCGCTCAGCCGGCCGGCCGCCAGCGCCTCCTCCAGCAGGTCGGCCTGCTGGGGCGCCGGCAGGTTGCGCCTCAGATAGGAGCCGGGCACGTCGGCGTTGACCCGCCAGGGGACTGTCCGCCAGTCGCCGCCGAGCCCGATCGCGCGCCTCGCCCACCCGCGAGGCCACCTCGGCACTCGACTCGCCCTTGGGCACCAGCTCCGCCCCGAGCAGGGCAGCGCTGGTCAACGGACGCATCCGCTGGTGCACGTCGACCCGGTCCAGCACCGGCCCCGACAGCCTGGCCGCGTACCGGAGCACGGTCTGTGGCGAGCACCGGCACCGTCCGGACGGATCATCGGCCATCCCGCACGGACAGGGATTGAGGGCCATCACCAACTGGAACCGCGCCGGGTAGCGGGTCTGGGCCAGCGACCTCCCGATCGTCACCCAGCCGGTCTCCAGCGGCCCGCGCAACGCATCGAGGACGCGCGGCGGGAACTCGGGCGCCTCGTCGAGGAAGAGCACTCCGCGATGGGCCAACGACACCGCCCCCGGCCGGGCGATGCGGGCGCCGCCACCGACCATCGCCGCCATCGAGACGCTGTGATGGGGCTCGGAGAAGGGCGCGCAGGTGATGAGGTCGCCTGCGGGTTGGTGCCCGCCAGGGAGTGCAGGGCGGTCACCTCCAGCGCCTCCTGCTCCACCAGATCGGGCAGGATCGTGGGCAACCGGGCCGCGATCATCGACTTGCCGCATCCGGGAGCGCCACGCAGCAGCAGATGATGGCGACCGGCCGCAGCGACCTCGAGCGCGAACCGCGCCTCCTGCTGGCCGATCACCTCGTCGAGATCCCCACGGAACCGCTCGCCCTCGACTGCCGTCCTCCTCCGGATTCTGCGCAACGGCGAGCGAGGGCCGCTCGCCGTGCAGCACCCTCACCAGGCCGGTCAGCGAACTCACCGGCCAGACGGTCAGCCCGCTCACTAGGGACGCCTCCCGGTACTGCGAGGCCGGCACCACGGCGCGCTCGAAGCCCGACGAACGGGCGGCCAACAGCGCGGGCAGGACGCCTCTGACCGCCCTCACCCGACCGTCCAGGCCCAGCTCCCCCAGCAGCACGGTGGAGCCCAGCAGGGTCGTGGGCACCACCTGAACGCTGCCCAGCGCCGCTGCGGCGATGGCGAGATCGAAGTGGGTGCCGGCCTTGGGCAGTGAGGCCGGGGTGAGGTTGATCGTGAGCAGCTGGCTCGGCCATCCGAGCTTCGAGGCGGCCACCGCCGCGCGGCACCGGTCCCGCGCCTCGTAGAGTGCGGCGTCCGGAAGACCGACCAGAACGGTCCGCGGCAGTCCCCCGCCGGTGGCCGCCTCGACCTCGACCATGGTGCCCTCCATCCCGACCAGGGCCACCGACCACGCGCTCGCCCCGCTCATGAGATGCCCCGGACATGGGTGATCACCGGCGGTCCGTCTCCGCGGCGCAGGACGCCGATCGCATCGATGCGGATCTCGGGCACCCATCGCGAGCCGGCGGCCAGCCAGGCCTGCGCCAACCGGCGCAGGGTGCGGGCCTTGGCCGCCGTGATGGACTCCAGCGGGTCGCCGTATCCAGCGCCCGAGCGGCACCTCACCTCGACCAGCACCACGACGTCGTCGGCGCCCGGGCGCGGGGCGGGCTCGATCGCGACGATGTCGATCTCCCCGAGCTCGCAGGCCCAGTTCCGAGCCGCCACCTGCCAGCCGAGGGCTCTCAGGTGAGCCGCTGCGACGTCCTCCCCCCAGGCGCCCAGCCGTGCCCGCCTCCCGCCACGGGCGCGCAATGCGGCGCCGCGTCTGGTGGTGACGGCCGCCGGATCTGGCTCCGGCGATGGTGTGTCGGACATTCGAACCACCTCCTCGCCACTAGTTATTGCGGCGAGAAGGCGGATCTGTCAGTTATCCACAGGGCAGTTCCTGTGAGTTCTCCGGGACAACGTTGTCCACAGGGCGGGTGTTCTACTTGTCGGGAACCTCGAAGTCGGAGTGCACGATCTCCTCGATGGACACGTCGCGGAAGGTCAGCACCTTCGCGGTCTTGACGAATCGGGAGGGACGGTACATGTCCCACACCCAGGCGTCCGCCATGGACACCTCGTAGTAGACGTCGCCGCCCTCGGTGCGCACCTTGAGGTCGACGGCGTTGCACAGGTAGAAACGGCGCTCGGTCTCCACCGCATAGGTGAAGATCCCCACCACATCCTTGTACTCCCGGTAGAGCTCGAGCTCTACCCGGCTCTCGTACTCGTCAAGATCGTCGGCACTCATGATGCATGCACTTTAGCCGCTCGCACCACATTGGCGTAGGTGAGCCGGTGCTGGGGACTGGGACCGAGCTCCTCCAGCCGCTGCTGATGCAGCCGTGTGACGTATCCCTTGTGGATCGCGAAGCCGTAGCCGGGCAGCTCGGCGTCCAGCTGCACCATGATCCGGTCCCGCACCACCTTGGCGACCACCGACGCCGCGGAGACGCAGGCGCAGACGTCGTCCCCCTTCCACATTCCCAGGCCGGGCACCCCCAGGCCGTCGACCGGAAAACCGTCGCTGATGACGTACTGGGGTCTCACCGGGAGCCTGGCCACGGCGCGCCGGAGGGCCTGGATGTCGGCCTCCTGGATGCCGAGCCGGTCGCACTCCGCGGCCGGGACGGCCACCCAGGCGGCGGCTCGGGCGTGCGCCATGATCTGCTCGAAGCACGCCTCGCGGGCCCGCGGGGTGAGTTTCTTGGAATCGGCCAGGCCCGGAATCCGATCGGAGCGGCCACCCCCGAGGATCACCGCAGCCGCCACCAGCGGGCCCGCGCACGCGCCCCGGCCCGCCTCGTCGCAGCCGGCCACCGGCCCGAGGCCGGCCCGCTGCAGCAGCCTCTCGGGGCCCATCGGGCCCGGTCCCACCCGTTTCATGAGCGGGTGCAGGACTCCCCGAGGCAGATACTGGCGCGCGCCGGGGCGGAGCCGGAGCGATCCGGTATGTCCTCGAAGGTCGCAGGGGTGCGCAGGATCCTCATCCGCGACAGGGGCACCACCAGGGCCTTCGCGGGGCCGACGACGTCCCCGACGGGCACGAAGGCCGAGGAGCCCTGGTAGTCCCCGCCGACGTCCTGGAGGTGGAATCGGGAGT
The DNA here is from genome assembly GCA_022647765.1 of Acidipropionibacterium sp. GTDB lineage: Bacteria > Actinomycetota > Actinomycetes > Propionibacteriales > Propionibacteriaceae > Acidipropionibacterium. Next base: position 457,650 of record JALCLH010000001.1, on the reverse strand, counting down.
CTCCGGAGGCGTCCCGGTGGTCGCCCATCACGAAGATCCGGTCCTTCGGCACCACCACCTTGAAGAAGATCGTGGAGGGGGCGACGGTCTTGCCGTCCTCCCGATACAGGTACGAGGACTCGTCGAGAGCCTTCGAGTTGACCGTCATCCGGCCCTGCGGATCGCAGCACGCGACGGTGTCGCCGGGCATTCCGATCACCCGTTTGATGAGGTAGTTGGAGCTGGTGTTGGGCACCAGCCCGATGAACTCGAGGACCTGCCCGCCGACCGATCGTTTCGCCGGGGCTCCCCCCAGCCAGTGCTGGGAGTCCTTGAAGACGACGATCTCCCCGCGGGTGAAGTGGCCGATCCGCAGGGCCTCGACGCGGTCGCCGATCTCCAGGGTCTGCTCCATCGATCCCGAGGGGATCACGAACAGCTGGGCGACGAAGGCCCGCAGGCCTGCCGAGATGACGAGAGCGCCGACGACGATGAGCACCAGCTCTGTGACGCCGTTGCGGAACCGGCGCCAGCCGGAGGGTTCGTCCTCGTCGGGGACGTTCTCTTGGCTCTTGTCTGCCACGGTGTTCCTCGCCGGCGCCGTCCGTCTCGCGGGGCTCTCCCGATGCGCAACGCCATCGGCAGTCTAGCCATGCCGGCCGGGATGGCCCGGGATGCGGAAGGACCCCCGCCGTGGCGGGGGTCCTTCGAGATCAGAGCCGGATCAGAAACTGAGCGGGATCACCGGTTGGCGTGCTTGTCCTTGATCTTGGCGGCCTTGCCGCGAAGTCCGCGCAGGTAGTACAGCTTGGCCCGGCGCACCCGGCCCTGGCGCTCAACCTCGATGTGATCGATGATCGGGGAGTGCAGCGGGAAGGTGCGCTCGACGCCGGTGCCGAAGCTCAACTTGCGGACGGTGAAGGACTCCTGGATGCCGCCGCCCCTGCGGGAGATGCAGACGCCGGTGAACAGCTGCACACGGGAGCGGCTTCCCTCGACGACCTTGACGTACACCCGGATGGTGTCGCCGGCCCTGAACTCGGGGATGTCGTCGCGCAGGGCGGCCTTGTCGATCTCCTGGATGAGGTTGCTCATGGAATTTCCTCGCCGGTGCCACAGGTCACCTGGTGCTCGTTGAAAGAATGTCAGCCCATCTGGCCGGGCGGTCCCCCCGTGGCAGGAGCCGGCGCCGACAGGCACAGTCATCCATTATGACATGCCGGGCGCGACACTGCCACTTCGGCCGCAGACGCCGGATGGGCCGGTCCCGAAGGACCGGCCCATCACAGTGTCACCGAGTTCTCGCGCCCCCGAGGCCCGCGCCCGCAGACTCAACACCTGCAGACCGCGCGCAACGGGGGTCGCGAGGGGGTCGCCCCCCTGCTTCAACTAATTCAGTCGTCTTTGCCGTCGTGCTTGAACAGCGAGGCGATGAGGTCACGGTTGAGCTGGCTGATCGACTCCAGCGGAATGCCCTTGGGGCAGACCGCCGCGCACTCGCCGATGTTGGTGCAGCCGCCGAATCCAAGGGCGTCCTGCTCGCCCACCATCCTCTTCACCCGGAGCACCCGCTCGGGCTGTCCCTGCGGGAGCATCGCCAGGTGGGTGATCTTCGCCGAGGTGAAGAGCATCGCCGAGCCGTTCGGGCAGGCCGCCACGCAGGCGCCGCAGCCGATGCAGGTGGCGGCGTCGAAGGCGCGGTCGGAGCGCTTCTTGTTGATCTGGACGGCGTGGGCGTCGGGAGCCGCACCGGTGTTCACCGAGATGTAGCCGCCCGCCTCGATCACCCGATCCAGAGCCGAGCGGTCGACGATGAGGTCCCGCAGCACCGGGAAGGCGGCGGCCTTCCAGGGCTCGATGGTGATCGTCGAACCGTCGGCGAAGGAGCGCATGTGCAGCTGACAGGTCGTGGTGCGCACCGGCTGTGCGACACCCTGGCCGCCGTGCGGCACGCCGTTGATGACCACGCCGCACTGACCGCAGATGCCCTCGCGGCAGTCGGAGTCGAAGGCCACCGGGTCCTCGCCCTTCTCGGTGAGCTGCTCGTTGAGCAGATCCAGCATCTCCAGGAAGGACATGTCCCCCGAGACGCCGTCGAGACTGTACTGGACGAGACGGCCCTGCTCCTTGCCGTTGTGCTGGCGCCAGATACGCAGATTGATTTTCACTTGTAGCTCCTCTGCTTGACCTGGATCGACTTGTAGATCAGCGGTTCCTTGTGCAGCACCGGCTTGTGTCCCTCACCGGTCCACTCCCAGGCGGCGACGTACTGATAGGTGTCGTCGTGACGCAGCGCCTCGCCCTCCTCGGTCTGGGACTCGGCGCGGAAGTGACCGCCGCAGGACTCGCGGCGATGCAGAGCGTCGATGCACATCAGCTCACCGAGCTCCAGGAAGTCGGCGAGACGCCCGGCGCGCTCGAGGGTCTGGTTGAGCTCCTCGTTGACGCCGGTGACCTTGACGTTGGTCCAGAACTCCTTGCGCAGGTTGCGGATGAGTCCGATGGCCTTCACCAGGCCGGCCTCGTTGCGCTCCATCCCGCAGTACTCCCACATGATGTGGCCGAGTTCCTTGTGGATCGAGTCGACGGTGCGCTCGCCGCCGATGGACAGCAGCTTGTTGACGCGGCTCTCGACATCCTGGCGAGCCAGGATGGCCGCCGGGTGCTTGGTGTCCACCTTGGGGAACTTCGGGGAGTCCGCCAGGTAGTCGGTGATGGTGTTCGGCAGCACGAAGTAGCCGTCGGCCAGGCCCTGCATCAGGGCGGAGGCGCCCAGACGGTTCGCCCCGTGGTCGGAGAAGTTGGCCTCTCCGCACACGAACAGGCCGGGGATGGTCGACTGCAGGTCGTAGTCGACCCACAGGCCGCCCATGGTGTAGTGCACGGCCGGGTAGATGCGCATCGGAACCTCGTAGGGGTTCTCATCGGTGATGCGCTGGTACATGTCGAACAGGTTGCCGTACTTCTTCTCGACGGCGTCCTTGCCCAACCGCTGGATGGCCTCTGAGAAGTCGAGGTAGACGCCGCGCGAGCGCATGTGCTCGGTGCCGTCGGAGTCGACCTCCTTGACCTTCGGGCCGACGCCGAGACCCTCGTCGCAGCGGTACTTGGCCTGCCGGGAGGCGATATCGCGGGGAACCAGGTTGCCGAAGGAGGGGTAGATCCGCTCCAGGTAGTAGTCGCGGTCCTGCTCGGGGATCTGACGCGGATCCTTCTCGCAGTCCTCGGCCTTCTTGGGCACCCAGATGCGGCCGTCGTTACGCAGCGACTCCGACATCAGGGTCAGTTTCGACTGGTTCTCGCCGTGCACCGGGATGCAGGTCGGGTGGATCTGCGTGAAGCAGGGGTTGCCGAAGAAGGCGCCCTTGCGGTGCGCCCGCCAGGTGGCGGTGGCATTGCAGCCCATCGCGTTGGTCGACAGGAAGAACACGTTGCCGTATCCGCCGGTGGCCAGCACGACGACGTCGGCGAACCACTCCTCGATCTTGCCGGTGACCATGTCGCGGGTGACGATGCCGCGGGCGCGGCCGTCGGCGACGATGAGCTCGACCATCTCGTGGCGGGTGTGCATGTGCACGGTGCCGGCGTTGACCTGACGCTCGAGAGCCTGGTAGGCGCCGATCAGCAGCTGCTGACCGGTCTGGCCCCTGGCGTAGAAGGTGCGCTGCACCTGGACGCCGCCGAAGGACCGGTTGTCGAGCAGGCCGCCGTACTCGCGGGCGAACGGAACACCCTGGGCGACGCACTGGTCGATGATGTTCGCGCTCACCGCGGCGAGGCGGTAGACGTTGGTCTCGCGGGCCCGGTAGTCGCCGCCCTTGACGGTGTCGTAGAACAGCCGGTAGACGGAGTCGCCGTCGTACTTGTAGTTCTTCGCAGCGTTGATGCCGCCCTGGGCGGCGATCGAGTGGGCGCGACGCGGGGAGTCCTGGTAACAGAAGTTCTCGACCCGGTAGCCCGCCTCACCGAGGGTGGCTGCCGCGGCGCCGCCGGCCAGGCCGGTGCCGACGATGATGACGGTCATCTTGCGCCGGTTCGCCGGGTTCACCAGACGAGAGGTGAACTGGCGGTCGGGCCAGATCTTGTCGATCGGGAGGGCGACGTTCGCCTTCGCGTCGTGGATGTCCTCACCGGCCTGCCAGTACTGGGCGGCCAGTTCGGCATTGGTCTCTTTGGCTGAAGTGGACATCAGTTGATCACCCCGAAGAAGATGAGGAAGGGAGGCACCAGGAAGCCGAAGAAGATCACCGCACCGACCAGCAAGGAGCACGCCCGCAGGACCTTGCGCGTCAGACCCGACACATTGGCGCCGAGAGTCGCGAAGGCGCTCCAGAAGCCGTGGCTGACGTGCAAGCAGATCGCCGCCATCGCAATGACGTAGATGACGATGAAGATCCAGTTTCCGAAGGCCGTGAAGACCATCCCGGCGCGACCGTCGGGACCGTCGTGGGGGTTGCCGAAGGCGGCCGGAGCGATCGTGAACTGCAGCAGGTGCATGATCACGAACAGCACGATGATGATGCCGCTCCAGATCATCGTCCGGGCCGCGTAGGTGTTGTCGGGGGACAACGACTTCTTGATCGAGTAGCGCCCCCGGCCGCCCTTGCCCTTGTAGTCCTGCTTGGTCACCCTGGCGGCCGACCAGATGTGCAGCACGACGCACAACAGCAGCACACACCGGAACATCCAGAGGAATGTGTCACCTGGAAGGATCGGGTTGAGGATGGTGCGCAGGAACCCCGCGTAATGGTTGAAGTCTTCGACACTGATGAGAATCTTCAGATTGCCGAACATGTGAAAGAGCAGGAAGATGACCAGAACGAGGCCGGTGACGGCCATGAGGGCCTTCGCCGCGACGCTTGATCGCACCGCTCTCTGATGAGTACTAAGTGTTGTAGTCGCCACGGCGACACCATAGCCAACCGACTACGTCACCGTGTAGTGGACCCCCCTAATGAGGGCCGGGAAGCTCAGATCAGATCCGGTCTGCGGCTACGGGTGATCTCCACCGACCGGTCGTGACGCCACTGGGCGATCCGGCCGTGGTGGCCGCTCATCAGCACCTCGGGCACCTCCAGACCGCGCCAGGACACCGGCCGGGTGAAGTTCGGGTACTCCAGCAGACCCTCCTGCGCGTCCGAGTAGGACTCCTCGGTGAGCGACTCGGGATTGCCGATGACTCCGGGCACGAGCCTCACCACGGCCTCGGTGATGGCCAGCGCGGCCACCTCCCCGCCGTTGAGGACGTAGTCCCCCAGGCTGAGCTCGTGGACGCTCCAGCGCTCCCGCGCGTAGTCCAGCACCCGGTGGTCGATGCCCTCGTAGCGTCCGCAGCAGAACACGATCCGGGTCACGCCGGACAGCTCCTCGGCGTCCTGCTGGCGGAACGGGTATCCCGACGGCGTCGGGACGACGATGTGGATGGAGGGATCGGCCTCGGTTCCGAGCAGCTCGTCGAGGGCCTCCCCCCACGGTTCGGGCTTCATCACCATTCCGGCTCCCCCGCCGCACGGCGTGTCGTCGACCGTGCGATGCCGGTCGTGGGTCCAGTCGCGCAGATCCCAGGAGTGCACCTCGACGATCCCGTGCTCGACGGCCTTGCCGAGCAGGGAGATGTGCAGGACGTCGAAGTAGTCGGGGAAGATGGACAGGTAGTCGAGTCTGATCGTGGCGGACACTCTCAGCGCGCCTCCTCGGCGTCGTCGTCGATGAGGCCGCCGACCTCGGCCAGGGTGAGGGTCCCCGCAGCGAGGTCGACGCCGGTCACCAGGGCGGCCACGAACGGCACCAGCCGCTCGACGCCGTCGACATCGATGGCCAGAAGATCCTGGGCGGGCAGGTGGATGACGTCGCCGACGACCCCGACCTGCTGCCCATCGGCGGCCAGGGCGCGCAGGCCGCGCAGCTGCCGGTCGTAGAACTCGTCCTCGTCCTCGGGCCGTTCCCCGGCGTCCACCTCGGCTATCAGGACGGCGCCCTTGAGACTCTCGGCGGCGGTGCGGTCCTCGATCTCGGCGAAGCGCACCTGGAGGGAGCCCGACTGGGTCCGGGCGTGCTCGACATGCAGTCTGCGGCCGGTGCCCTCGACGCGGACTTCGCGGCCCGGCGCGAAGCGGACCTCCGGTTCGTCGGTGCGCACCGCCACCGCGACCTCCCCGCGCAGGCCGTGGGCCCTGCCCACCCGTCCGACGACGACCTCCACCGACTCGCTCATGGCTGCCCCTTCTCAATTCTTCCCGGAAACTACCGGTGCTCGGATGGCGAACGGCCGTGACCCCGATGGGGCCACGGCCGACAACAACGGATCCGGCAGCGCTCAGCGACGTCGCCCGCCGCGCCGATCCACGTCCACGAAGTCGACGCGGACCTGCTCGCCACCGGCGAGGGCGTCGACCACCGTGCGCAGCGAGGAGGCGGTGCGGCCCTGGCGGCCGATCACCTTCCCGATGTCGGAGGGGTTGACGCGTACCTCGAGCATGCTTCCGCGGCGCAGATCCCGCTCCCTCACCCGCACATCGTCGGGATGGGAGACGATGCCGGAAACCAGGTGCTCGAGGGCCTCGGTGAGCATCTCAGTCCTCGGTCTTCTCGGCCGCGGCGTCATCGGCGCCGGCCTTCGGCGAGATGGCCTCGCGAGCAGCCTCGTCGGCCTCGGCGAGCGCGGCGTTGAACAGCTCGTCCTTGTCGGGGCGGGTCGGCTGGGGGGTGACGCCGGAGGCGCTGGTATCTCCGGTGAAGGTCTGCCAGTCGCCGGTCCGCTTGAGCAGGGCCACGACGGCCTCGGTGGGCTGGGCTCCGACGCCGAGCCAGTACTGGGCGCGCTCCGAGTCGATCTTGATGACCGAGGGGTCGCTCTTGGGGTGGTACTGGCCGATCTCCTCGATGGCACGGCCGTCGCGCTTGGTGCGCGAGTCCATGACGACGACGCGGTAGTGCGGGGTGCGGATCTTGCCCAGACGCTTCAGACGAATCTTGGTAGCCACGTGTGTGGATTCTCCTATTGGACGCACCCGGGCTGTCGGCCCGGGAAGAACGGGTGGTGACGCCGCCGGTGTGGGGCACTCGGTGACGACTCCGGGAAACCACCCGGCAGGCATGAGAGGGTACCTGACCGGGCAGAAGCTCTCGCCATTCTGCCACATCGTGCCCCGGCACGGAAACTCGCCGGGCTCGGCCGGTGCAAAGAGGTCGGGCGGCGGGCAGCGGTGCACATTTCACTCGCCGAAGCGGGGCGCCGAGCGTCTGGAGCCGAGAAGCGCCCCTTACGCGAGTGAAATGTTCACTCCGCAGATGCCTATCGCAGCAACACCCGTCCCCGCAGGACGACAACGTGCGGATTGTCGAGGGTGCTGAGGTCCTTCCGGGGGTCGGCGTCCAGGACGAGCAGGTCCGCGGAGTCGCCGATCTCCAGCTCCTGGCCGCCGAGCCACTTTCGGGCCCGCCAGGAGGCGGCTCCCAGGGCGAACTCGGGTCCGCCGATCTCGGAGAGCATCCTCACTTCCTGGCTCACCAGGCCGTGCGGGACGGTGCCGCCGGCGTCGGTGCCGGCGTAGACCGGGACCCCGGCGTCCACGGCCTTGCCGATGGTCTCGCCGACATGGGCGTGGAGGTGGCGCATGTGCGCCGCGTAGGTCGGGAACTTGCCCTCGGCCGCGGCCGCGATGGACGGGAAGTTCTCGATGTTGACCAGGGTGGGCACCAGGGCGACCCCGCGCACCGCCATCTCGGAGATGGTCTCGTCGGTGAGTCCGGTGCCGTGCTCGATGCCGTCGATCCCGGCCGCCACCAGCTGGGCGGGAGCCTCCTCGGAGAAGCAGTGGGCGGTGACCCGGGCACCCAGCTCGTGGGCCCGCTCGATGGCGGCGCGGGCCGCGTCCTGGGGCCACAGCGGCGCCAGATCGCCCTGCGACCGGTCGATCCAGTCACCGACCAGCTTGACCCAGCCGTCCCCGGCGCGGGCCTGACGGTCCACCTCGGCGACCAGGTCGTCGGGGTCGACCTCGGCGGCGTAGTTGCGGATGTAGCGCTTGGGGCGGGCGATGTGGCGTCCGGCCCGGATGATGCGGGGCAGGTCCTCGCGCTCGTCGATCCAGTGGGTGTCGGCCGGCGATCCGGCGTCGCGGATCAGCAGGGTCCCCGCCTCGGACTCGGTGACCGCCTGCTGCTCGGCCTCCTCGGCGCTGACCGCGCCGTGGGCGTCCAACCCGATGTGGTTGTGGGCGTCGACCAGGCCGGGCATCACCCAGCAGCCGTCGGCCAGCGTGCGGGCGCCCGGGAGCGGGCCCTCGACGAGCACCCCGTCGTGGATCCAGAGGTCCTTCTGCTCACCGGAGGGCAGCACGACGCCGCGAATCCGCAGGTCCTCGGCGGGTGCCAGGCGCTCCAGGGCGGCCGGGTCCACATGGGTGTGGGTGGAGCCGTCGTGGGTGTGGGTGTGGAACAGCGGCGCCGCGGCCGGCCCGGCGCTCATCTCAGCGCGGTCCCTTGTTGGTCTGGTTGAACATCTGCTCCATGCTGGCCGGCATCTTGAAGTCGGCCATCGCCTTCTGCAGATCCTCCTGGGAGGCGGGCAGGCCGGCCGGGTTCCCGAACGGGTTGCCGGCCGGGGCGCTCTTCTGCGGGTTCTTCGCGGCCTTCTCCTGGGCGGCGCGCTTGGCGGGGTTGCCGGAGGAGCCCTTGCGCCGCTTCTGCTGCTTCTTCTTCTGCTGCTTGGCGCCGCGCTTGGCCATCGAGCCGACCATGCCTCCGCCCATGCCCTGACTCATCTGGGTCATCATCTTGCGCGCGTCGACGAAGCGATTGACCAGGTTGTTGACGTCGCGGACCTCGACCCCCGATCCCTTGGCGATGCGTGCCCGGCGGGAGCCGTTGAGGATGCCGACATCGGCCCGCTCGGCCGGGGTCATCGACAAGATGATGGCCTCGATGCGGTCCACCTCGCGCTCGTCAATGTCGGAGATCTGGTTCTTCATCTGCCCGACGCCGGGCAGCATCCCCATGATCTTGGACATCGGCCCCATCTGGCGCATCTGGCGCATCAGGCCCAGGAAGTCGTCGAGCCCGAACTGCCCCTTGCCGGCCATCAGCTTCTCGGCGGCGGCCTGGGACTGCTCCTGGTCGAAGGCCTTCTCGGCCTGCTCGATGAGGGTGAGCATGTCGCCCATGTCGAGGATTCGCGAGGCCATCCGGTCGGGATGGAAGACGTCGAACTCCTTGAGGCCCTCGCCGGAGGAAGCGAACATGATCGGCTTGCCGACCACTCGCGCGATCGACAGCGCGGCGCCGCCGCGGGCGTCGCCGTCGAGCTTGGTGAGCACGACCCCGTCGAAGCCCACCCCCTCCTGGAAGGCGACGGCGGTGTTGACGGCGTCCTGACCGATCATGGCGTCGACCACGAAGAGGGTCTCGGCGGGGCTGGTGGCGGCCTTGATGTCGGCGGCCTGGCGCATCAGTTCCTCGTCGACGCCCAGCCGTCCGGCGGTGTCGATGATGACGACGTCGTAGAGCTTGCGGCGGGCCTCTTCCACGGCCTGTCTGGCGACCTCGATCGGGTCGCCCACCCCGTTGCCGGGCTGCGGGGCGAAGACCTTGACCCCGGCCCGCTCCCCCACCACCTGGAGCTGGGTGACGGCGTTGGGCCGCTGCAGGTCGCAGGCCGCCAGCATCGGGGAGTGGCCCTCGTCCTTGAACCAGTGGGCCAGTTTTCCGGCCAGGGTGGTCTTGCCGGCGCCCTGGAGGCCGGCCAGCATGATGACCGTGGGAGGGGTCTTGGCGAACCGCACCGTGCGGGTCTCCCCGCCGAGGATGCCGACCAGCTCCTCATTGACGATCTTGACGATCTGCTGGGTCGGATTGAGGGCCTTCGACAGCTCCGCGCCGTGGCACCGCTCCTTGACCGCGGCGACGAACTCCTTGACCACGCCGAGGTTGACGTCGGCCTCCAGCAGCGCGATGCGAATCTGCCGCGCGGTGGCGTCGATGTCGGAGTCGGTCAGGTGTCCCTTGCCGCGAAGACCCTTGAACGTCGCGGCAAGCCGATCCTGGAGTGTGTCGAACACGGCTGAGTTCCTTCGGTGGACTTGGGCTGGCGGTCAGGGACCACAGTACCGCCCATCCGCCCGCCTCCTCACAGGCCGTACTGTCCCAGCCAGCGCAGCGACTCCGGAACGTATGGGGTGTAGGTGCCGGTCTGGTGACCACCGTCCTCGGTGAGAATGAAGGAGAACTGCGGCATCTGATGAGCGTGGTTCCAGAAGTCCTGACCGTCCGCCCAGACCTGCCCGTAGGACAGCGCAGGGTTCGACCAGGTGGATCGGTCGGTCGTGCTCATCACCGAGAGGAAGCGCACATTCGCGGGCACGGTCCGGTTCTTGACCCTCATGATCGGAGAGTTGTCGTCCCGGGTCTGCTGGCTCACCTGGGACAGCTGGGGCTCCGCATAGACCGGGTGGAAGTAGGGCGCCAGCCCGAAACCGGCGCGGAAGTCGGTGTGGTACTTGATCGAGAAGTTGGCCGCGCAATAGCCGCCAGTGCTGAAGCCCGCGATGAATGTGGACGCCCTGTTCCGACCGACCCGGTAGTGCTGCTGCAGGTGGGGGATCGCGGTGCGCATCAGCCAGCTCTGCTGGTCGATCCCCCCGACGTCGGTGCACTCGGTGTCCTGCCCGCCGCGGATCTCCCCGGGCAGGAACGCGATGACGAAGGGATTGGTCTGATAGGTCTTGATGAGTTGAAGGGCCGGGCCGATGAGCGGGATGGAGATGTTGTCCCGGTCGCCCGTGTCGTCAACACCGCCGATCCAGTAGAGGACGGGGAATCTGGTGTGGCTCTCGGAGTGCTCGAAGTACTGCGGCGGGAGCCAGACCGGCACGTGCGCGTTCCGCAGATCGGTGCCGGGCATCATGATGCCGGCCATCAGCCCGTCCGGATGCGGGTTGTCCTTGGAGATCGGGATCCTGCGCACCGTGGTGCGATGGATGTCGACCAGGTCGTGGCGAGGGGCCACCGGCGCCTCGCCGAGCAGCTCGCCCCAGCTGGTGTAGAAGCCGTATGTGCCGTTGATCGGCAGGAAGACCGCGACCAGCGCGATGCCCTGGCAGGCCACCACCAGGATCCAACGGCCCGCCCCCCGCCGGATCCGGCGCCATCGGCCGCCCCCGGCGCGCCATCCCCACCACAGGGCGAGCACCAGTGGCAGAACCACCGCCGCACAGACCGTCGCTCGAGCCAGGCCCGGGCTCATGATGCCGATCTCAGCGGCGGGCATCCGCGTCCTCCTCCTCATCATGGGCTCCCGCCCACAGCGCCATCAGCAGGAACGGCAGCCCGACGTGGCCGGCCGCCACATATCGGTACTCGGTGAGCGGTGCTGCGATCAGCAGGGTGAGCACCATGCCGACCATCGGCAGGAAGGCCAAGGAGCCGCGCGGGCGCCTGGCCAGCAGCGCAGAGCACATCGCCAGGATCGCCGACCAGATCACCAGCGGCATCCGATAGGTGACGCCGGTCCAGGGATTGCGGGCCACGGTCCGGGCCGCACTCAGCAGCTGATCGGCTCTCACCGACCCTCCCGTGACGGAGTCCAGCCGGTCCCGGTCATGGATGACGATGGTGCCCGATCCCCGCTTGGTGCCCGGATCCACTCTGAGGAACACCGATCCGGGGTCCAGGTAGCGACCGGCCAGGGCGAACCAGGCCAGGCCGTAGCCGGCGCGGTTGGCGGGAAATGCCTCGGCCCAGGTGGTCATGAACTCGCGACGGTGGTGGTTCAGCCACGCGTTGTCGAACCCCTTGGGATCGAACTTGATGTTGTCGGAGAGGGTCGGGTTGTAGTCCTGGCGCATCCGTTCCAGAGGCATCAGGTTGCGCAGCGTCGCCTGCTGATCGGCGGTCAGGGTCCCGTACCGGTTGGCCCAGGCCAGCTGTTGCAGCGGCAGCCCGGCGGATTCGACGAAGTTGCTGGGCACGACTCCGGCCCGCCGATAGCCCGGCCCCTGGATGCCCAGCACGGCGACCATCACGACGGCGGCGCTGAGCGGCACCGCCCACCAGCGCCACCCGCACCGCAGTGGCCGCAACAGCCTCGGGATGAGGAAGAGACTGATCGCCGCGACCAGGAAGGCGGCGATGTAGGTGCCGTTGTTGCGGGTGAAGGACAGCCCCACCAGCCCGGCCAGGAAGCCGGCCAGCGGCCACGGACGCACCAGCCAGGACCAGCCGCGAAGACCGGCCTCGGCGAGCAGCACCATCATCAGGGTCATCACCAGACTGAACAGGGTGTCCTTCTGCATGCTGATCGACCACATCGCCACCGACGGGTCCAGCGCCAGCCAGACCAGGCCCAGGATCGCCGGCCAGCGACCGCCCCGATGGCGCAGCCAGACCAGGCACACCGCCAGTCCCGCGGCGAACAGGAAGCCCTGCAGCAGTGAGAAGACCGCCGTGCCGGCGGTGAAGCTGCCGCCGATCCTCATGCACAGGCCGACCAGCAGCGAGAAGGCGATCGGGTGATGATTGTTGAGGGCCTGCATGCCGGTGCCGATCCGGATCGACGACCAGGAGTCGCGCACCACGATGCCGGGCCAGAAGGCCAGCAGATAGGGGGCCCAGGCCAACAGCATCAGCACCGTGGCACCGACCCACCAGCCGATCCTGCGGCGTCTGGTGAGGGGCTGCGAGCAGACCGGCCTGGGCCGGGACAGATACTCCAGCAGCACGCAGATCACCGCCGTCGCGATGATCCAGTCGACGGCGAACTCCCACCAGGGGGAGATCCGGGTGTGGCGATACGGCGGTTTCAGGGCGACGTCGAAGCGCCCGCCCAGCACTCGCATCAGCGCCATCACCGCGGCCAGCGCCACGGCCACCAGCCACAGCACGGGACGCCGGATGCGCACGCTCAGCCGCATCGCCACCGCCAGGACCAGCCAGCCGGCCGCCATCGCGATCCACTGGGTGGGACGAGGGGTCCCGACGTGGCTGGTCAGCCACCAGGCGGCAATGAGCAGCGCGGAGACCGCCAGGGCGATCAGCAACGCCCCCGGTCCTCCGAGGGCGCGCCAACGGCCGCCCGCCACTCGTGGTCCCTCAACGTCTTCGGGCACGGGCCCCACCTCGCATTGTCACATTGTCGCTATCAGGGCGACGCCGAGAAGGATGGCGGTGACTCCGCCGATCTTCCACCGATTGAGCCTCTCACCCAGGAACAAACGCGCCAGGATGAGCGTCCACACATAGGTCAGGGCGGTCAGCGGCAGCACCGCCGACAGATCCATGTATCGCAGAACCCAGATGTTGATGAGGGCGGCGCACAGATATCCCGCGCCACCGGCGTACAGGTGCCAGTCGCGGATCAGATGGGTGGGCCGCAGGTCCGCCGAGGCCAGTTTCAGCATCCAGCTGGCCAACGAGCCGAGCAGGGTCATCACCAGCAGCGCCGACCACACCAGGCCGGTCATCGCGAGCTCCTGGCGACCATCGCGACGCCGGCCACCACGGCGATGACGCCGATCACCCGTCCCACCGTGATGGTCTCCCCCAGCCATGCCCAGCCGGCCAGCAGGCTGAGGACGTAGGAGAGCCCGAGGATCGGCTGCAGCACCGACAGCTCTCCGAATCGGTAGGCCACCAGCATCAGCAGGGCGCCCACGGCGTAGAGGGCGAAGCCGAGGATGACATCGCCGATTCCGCGAGTGGCGCCGAGCTTCCACATCAGCTGTCCGGTGCAGGAGAACAGCGAGGACACCACCATCAGGAGAATGCCCATCGGAGCCGTGGCGGCGGGAACCCGGGACGGTTCAGCCATTGCGGCTCTGATCCACCGTCCTGTGCTCCTCCTGGCGACGCGTGAACATCAGTCTCTCGATGTGATCGTGATAGTTCGTCATCACCTCGTACAGCTGCCGGCTCTTGGCCACCTCGACGTCGAGAATGAGCGCCACGGCCCAGCACAGCAGGGCGGCCACGCCCAGCGCGACCGAGACGATGAGGGTGGGGTACCGCGGCACCTCCCCGGATCTCAGGTACTCCACGAAGATCGGGAGGAAGGTCACCATGCAGGCGATCGCGAAGAGGGCGCCGACCCATCCGAAGAAGGCCAGCGGATGATAGTTCTTGAACAGCCTGAACACGGTGCGCAGCACCTTCAGGCCGTCGGAGTAGGTGTTGAGCTTCGAGGCCGATCCCTCGGGCCGATCGCGGTAGTCGATCGGCACCTCGCGGACCTTGAGGTTCTTGTCGACCGCGTGGATGGACATCTCGGTCTCGATCTCGAAACCTCGCGACAGCACCGGGAAGCCCTTGACGAAGGTGCGCGAGAAGGCCCGGTAGCCGGTCATGATGTCGGTGATGTCGCACCGGAACAGCCGATTGATGAGACCCCGCACCACGCTGTTGCCCATCTCGTGGAAGGGCCGCTTGTTCTCCTCGGCATAGGTCGTGGACAGCCGGTCGCCGATGGCCATGTCCGCCTTGCCCGACAGCACCAGTTCCGCCAGTTGGGGCGCGTACTCGGCGGGGTAGGTGTCGTCCCCGTCGATCATCACATAGCAGTCGGCGTCGATGTCGCGGAACATCGAATGAATGACATTGCCCTTGCCCTGGCGCCACTCGTGCCGCAGGTGCACCTGAGCGTCGTCGGTCGCTAGGGCGGCGGCGATCTCCGCGGTGCGGTCGGTGGAGTTGTTGTCGTAGACGTAGACCTCCGCCTGTGGAAGGGCGGCCCGGTAGTCCCTGACCACCTTCTCGACGGTGGCCTCCTCGTTGTAGCAGGGGATGAGCACCGCGATCCTGGCCGAGTCCAGACGCATCGGCACCACTGCGCCAGGGTCCTCCGCTGGACCATCTGGTGGAATCTGCGTCATCGCCCTACTCTCCCATGAGTCCCGAGACGAACTGCTCGGTGTCGAAGGGAGCCAGATCGTCGGGCCCCTCGCCGAGCCCGATCAGCTTAACGGGGACGCCGAGCTCGCGCTGCACCTGGACGACGATGCCCCCCTTGGCCGAACCGTCCAGCTTGCTCAGCACGATGCCGGAGACGTCGACCACCTCGGCGAAGATCCTCGCCTGGGTGAGACCGTTCTGACCGGTGGTGGCGTCCAGCACCAGCAGCACCTCGCAGACCGGGGCCAGCTTCTCGATGACCCGCTTGACCTTGCCGAGCTCATCCATCAGGCCGGTCTTGGTGTGCAGCCGCCCTGCGGTGTCGACCAGGACGACGTCGATCCCCTCGTCGATGCCCGCCTGGACCGCCTCGTAGGCCACCGACGCCGGATCGGCGCCCTCCTCCTTGCTGATGGTGCGCACTCCGACCCGGTCCCCCCAGGTCTGCAACTGCTCGCTGGCAGCGGCGCGGAAGGTGTCTGCGGCGCCGAGCAGGACCGAGTGTCCCTCGGCCACCAGCACCCTGGCCAGTTTGCCGCAGGTGGTGGTCTTGCCGGTTCCGTTGACGCCGACCATGAGGATCACGGCGGGCCTGCCCTCGGGATGGTCCAGGTTCAGCCCCCGGTCCATTGCGGGATCGACCAGATTGACCAGCTCGCGGTGCAGGATCGTCCTGGCCTGGCCGGGATCGGCGACGCCGTCGATGGCGAATTCGCCGCGCAGCTTCTCCACCAGTTCGGTGGTGGGGCCGACTCCCAGGTCGGAGGTGATGAGGGAGGTCTCGAAGTCGTCCCAGGTCTCGTCGTCGATCCGATCGGCGCTGAGCAGTTGGGCCAGGCCGCGGGCCAGGGCGTTGTTGCTGCCGGCCAGCCGCCGGCGCAGCCGCGCCATCCTCGATGCGGGGGCCTCCGGGACCTCCGGCTCCGCGACGACGGCGGCCGGCTCCTCGGCCTCCGGCTCACCGGTCGGCTGCTCACTGGGCGGCTCGGCAGGCGGGGCCTCCACCTCGGCAGGGGCCTTGCGGCCCTTGACGACCCGGTAGCGGTTGACGAGGGCGACAGACACCCCGACAACGATGGCCAGAACCAGGACGCCGAAGAGCGTCCACACGAAGATCATGGAGATTGGCACGCGACGATCCTACCGGGGCCCTCACTCGCGCGACCCATGCGACCTACTTGTGCGAGGAGCTCACCGGGACCCGGACCGCGCCGAGCAGCGAGGAGGCGTCCTCATCCCCGTCGAGCACCCGGCCGATCCGCGCCGCGGACGCCGTGACGCCGGATCCCTCGACCGGCCGTCCGGGCTCGCGAAGCCCGGCCCACACGACCGCGGCGACTCCCCCGGCGACCAGAAGAATGACCACCATCGAGACGATGAATATGAACTCCACTGTGAACTGCCCGCTCTCCGTCAATGCTCCGGGCGGTCTGCCCGCGCAACGGTTCCAGCGTGCATCCGGCCGTCACGGATCCCCAACCGGGACACCCGATCCCAGGGTCCTTTCAGCCGATCCTCAGGAGCTCTTCACCTTCGCTCGGGGGCCGAGCGGAGTCGCGGGCTCCGAGGGCTCGTCGTGATGGCGCACCTTGCGGAAGGTCCACAGCTTGTTGACGATGAAGTTGATCGGCATCGTGATGACGATGGTGATGATCTGCGCCCAGTACTCCCGCGAGTGGAAGCCGGTCATCTCGTGGAAGAAGGGGGCGGAGAGGTAGAACACCGATGCCGGGTTGGTGAGCGCGATCTTGATGAACATGCCGATGAGGGCGGCGATCGCCCCGACCGAGAAGAAGGGCCAGAACTCCGCCCACCAGCTGCGCCGCTGGTCGCGCTTGAAGGTCCAGGTGCGGTTGAGCTGGAAGTTGGTGACGTTGGAGACGACGAACCCGACGATCCACACCAGGCTGGTGAACCGGAAGTTCCACTGGGTTCCGAACAGGTTGAACAGGATCTCCTGGGAGTTCCCGGGCCCTCCGTTGGCCTTGTTCATCACGATGGCGACCAGCATGTTCACCAGAACGCCGGATCCCCCGACCATGCCGAACTTGACGAACTCCACCAGATTGCGGCGGTGCCCGCCGGTGGGGGAACTACTCGTGGTCATTTCTGCGATCCTACCGGCACCGGGGGCCTGGGCACTCCTCTGGGCCATCGCTGACAGCGCGGGCACAGGTGCGAGGAGCGATTCATGAAGGACATCCGGATGATCGGGGCGCCGCATCGCGGGCACGGCTTGCCGGCTCGCCCGTAGACGTTGAGACGCCGGTCGAAGTATCCCGACTGTCCGTTGACCCGCACGTAGAGCGCGTCGAAGGAGGTGCCGCCGGCCTGCAGGGCCTCGGCCATCACCTGGCGTGCGGTGAGGTACAGCCCGGCGGCCTCGGACGGGCGCAACCGGGCGGTCGGCGTCTCCGGGTGGCGGCGGGCCCGCCACAGGGTCTCATCGGCGTAGATGTTGCCGATCCCCGAGACCAGGGTCTGGTCGAGCAGGGCCCGTTTCAGGCTGGTCCGGCGGGCTCGAAGGCGGGCGGCGGCCACCGCCGGATCGAAGCCGGGGTCGAAGGGGTCCAGCCCGATGTGGGCGATCTCGGCCGGCAGCCCGGCCCCGCCGGAGCTGATCCGCAGGCCGCCGAACAGCCGCTGGTCGACGAACCGCAGCTGCTCGGCGTCGTCCAGCTCGACACCACTCAGCTCGATAGCAATGCGGAGGTGGCGCTGCGGCGGCGCCCCGGCGTCATCCACCCGGAACTGCCCGCTCATCCCCAGGTGGCACAGCAGCGCATCGGTGGGCGCGGCTTCTCCCGGCGCCTTCAGCGGAAACCACAGGTACTTGCCGCGCCGGCGCGGGGCCATCAGGGTGCGACCGAGCAGGCCGCCGCGAAATGCCGCGACTCCCCCGAGCTGATTCCTCACCGAGCGCTGGTCGAGGACGGTGACGCCGTCGACCCTCCGGCCGGCGATCCGGGCCGCCAGACCCGCCCTGATCGTCTCGACCTCGGGCAGCTCAGGCATCCGGTACCGAGATGTGGTGGTCCGCCACCAGATCGTCGATGGCCAGCCGGGCGGCGCCCAGCTCGGCCTCCTTCTTGTTGTGGCCGACGTAGCCGTCCCGCTCCCGGCCGTCGACGACGGCTCGGGCCAGGTATCGGCGGTCGTGATCGGGCCCCGAGCCGGTGATCCGGTACTCGGGGGCCGCGATGTGCAGCTGGGCGCACATCTCCTGCAGCGCGGTCTTCCAGTCGGTGCCGGCCCCGGAGCGCACCGCCTCGTCGATCCTGGGGTCGAAGAGGTGATGAACCAACCGCACCCCCTCGGCCAGACCGGCCGACAGGGTCACCGCACCCAGCAGGGCCTCGGTGGTGTCGGCCAGCAGATGGGTCTTGTTGTGCCCGCCGGTGAGCTCCTCGCCCCGGCCCAGCAGCACCCGCGGACCGATCTCCAGACTGCGCGCCACCTCTCCCAGGGAGACGGTGCTCACCACCGCGGCGCGCAGCTTGGCCATCCGCCCCTCCGCGAAGGCCGGGAAGGACTTGTACAGGTACTCGGTGACGCCGACCTCCAGCACCGCATCACCGAGGAACTCCAACCTCTCGTTGGTCGGGATGCCGCCGTTCTCGAAGGCGTAGGAGCGATGTGTGAGGGCAAGACGAAGGAGCTGAGGATCGATAGCGATTCCCAGCTCCTCGAGCAGTGCCAGGAAGGGCCAGCCCGCATCGGATGCGGGATCCCCCTGGTGCGCCGCCACGCTCTGCTCCGGTTCGGAGCAGTCGCTCATCAGGCCTCGGTGACCTGACGCTGGTCGCCGCGGGCGCCGTACTGACCGCAGGACGGGCACGCGGTGTGCGGCAGGTGCTTCTGCTGGCAGGCCGGGTTGGCGCAGTCCACCAGCGTCACAGTGGCCGCCTTCCACTGCGAACGACGGCTCCGGGTGTTGCTGCGGGACATCTTCCGCTTCGGGACAGCCACGATCTTCTCCTCGTTGTGCGGTGCCGCCGACCGGCGACTCCGCGGTTCATGTGTGTGCCGTACGTTCCTAGGACCGGTCCGGACCGGACTCCGCGGAGGCGGTGCCGAGATCCTTCAGCCGTGGATCCCTCAGCGCCGCCCAACGTGGGTCGATCCGCTCCCCGTGGTCGTGATCGGGATGCTCGTTGAGATTCACGCCGCAGTCGGGGCACAACCCGGCGCAGTCCCGGCGGCACAGCGGGGTGAACGGAAGGTTCAGCACCACCGCCTCGCGCAGGACGGGCTCGAGGTCGATCTCCTCCTCGTCGCTCACCCGGTAGGCATCCTCCTCGGCATCCTGGCCGGAGTAGAAGTACAGCTCCTGGAAGTCGAAGGAGGACTCCTCCTCGATCGGTTCCAGGCACCGTGAACACTCCCCGGTCAGTGTGACCTCGGCGGTTCCGGTCACGAGAACTCCTTCGATCACCGACTCCAGACGCAGGTCCAGGTCGACGGCCGAGTTCTCGGGAACGCCGATCATGTCCACGCCGAAATCCGCCGGAGCGTGAGCGCTGCGGTGCATCTGCAACATCTGGCCCGCACGACGGCGCAGATCATGGGTCTCGATGAGGAGATCACGAGGAGCGTCGGAGCGGCGATGGCTGGTGTTCATCGCAGCATTCCCTTCAACCGGTGGATCATGACGAGGTCATGACCGGCTGCCAACTCTACAACGGCGTCATCGATCGGCAAAATGCTGCGCGACCGCTGTATGTCAAAACTGCATGCCGAACCGGTGCGACGGCGTCTACTTTCCGAACCTCTCGCGCAGCGCCTCCGCCACCATCGGCGGGACGAAGGCCGAGATGTCCCCGCCGTTGCCGGCCGCCGACCGGATGATCGTCGAAGAGATCGTGCCGTACTCGCGCCCGGCCGGCAGCAGCACCGTCTCGATGCCGCTCATGGCCTTGTTGACGTGGGCCATCTGCAGCTCGTAGTCGAAGTCCCCGCCGAATCTCAGGCCGCGGACGATGGCCCCGGCCCCCTGGGCGGTGCAGAAGTCGACCAGCAGCCCGTCGACCGGGGCGACCTCCACCTCCGGCAGGCCGGCCACGGCGTCGCGCACGAAGGCCACCCTCTCGTCCATCGAGAAGATGCCGTTCTTGGCGGAGTTCACCGCCACGCCGACCACGATCTCGTCGAAGAGCGCGGCGGCCCGGGTGATGATGTCGACGTGTCCGCGGGTGATGGGGTCGAAGGATCCCGAGATGACGGCCTTCACGAGTGCTCCCTGGTGGGTTGTGCGAGGTGGACGACGGTCTCACCGTAGCTGTTGGCCCAGCTGTCCAGCCCGGCCGGGAAGACCGGGGCGCGGCCGCGGGCCGAGCGCTCCACCGCGATCAGCCCGTCGGCGGCCAGCAGGGTGGACGCCGCGGCGGCGATCAGCCGGTCCAGGTCATCGGCGTCCCAGGCGTAGGGCGGGTCGAGCCAGATGATGTCGAAGGCTCCATCCTCTGCCGGCCCGGCTGCACCGGCCAGGAACCGCTCCGCGCCAGTGGCCAGCACGGTCACCGGACCGGCCAGCCCGCAGGAGGCGGCGTTGGAGCGGATCAGGGCGGCGGTCCTGGCATTCTGCTCGACCGCGACGACGCGGGAGGCGCCACGGCTGGCGGCCTCCAGCCCGACCGCCCCCGATCCTGCGAACAGGTCGAGCATCGACTGGCCCTCCAGTTGCGCCTCGACGGGCCTGGTCGGAGGTGCCGTTCCAGGCGGCGACGGCGGAGAAGAAGGCCTCCCGCACCCGGTCCGAGGTGGGCCGGGTGGCGTCCCCCGCCGGGGTGCGCAGACGGCGTCCCCCCGCCCGTCCGGCGATGATTCTGCTCACCGGACCAGATTATCCCGGCGCGGCACAGGCACCGAGCTTGGCGAGACGACTGCGGCCCGGCCTGCGGGCTGGTACAAATGGCGCATGAACAGTGAGGACAGCCCGATGACCGCTGTCGAGGAGGACACCTGCTGGGGTTACCTCGACACCGCCGAGGTGGGCCGACTGGCCACCAGCGTCGACGACCAGCCGCAGATCTTCCCGGTGAACTTCGTGGTGGATGGACCGTCCGTCGTCTTCCGCACCGCGGCGGGCACCAAGCTCGAGGAGATGGTGCGCAACAGCACGGTCGCCTTCGAGGCCGACGGCTGGTCGGAGGACGGCGGCTGGAGCGTGCTGCTGCGCGGCACCGCCCAGGTGATCACCGATCCCGACGAACTTGCGCTGTGCGAGAAGATGCCGCTGCGCCCCTGGGTGCCCACGGTCAAGAAGACCTGGGTGCGGGTGCAGCCCGGGACGATCACCGGACGCACCTTCGCCTTCGGTCCCGAACCGACCGCCTGAGAACCGGTTGAGAGCCGGCCGGGGGCTTCGCTAGCCCTGCTCCATCAGGTCGCCCTCGGCGAGCCGCTCGGTGGCGGAGACCATGTCGAGCAGCCGGGGATCCTCCGGGTCCTGCTGGATCCAGCTCTCCGCGAGGTCGCGGGCCGCGGTGATGATCTCGCCGTGGTCGAGCACCTTGAGCAGCCGCAGCGGGCTGTGCAGGCCGGCCTGGGAGGAGCCGAGGACATTGCCCTCGTGGCGCTGGGCCAGATCCAGTTCGGCCAGCTCGAACCCGTCGCGGGTCCGCGCCACCGCGTCGATCCTGGCCCGGGTGGTGGTGCCGGGCTCGGCGGCGGTGACCAGCAGGCACAGTCCGGGGAGCTCGCCCCGGCCGATCCGGCCCGCGCAGCTGGTGGAGCTGGGAGACCCCGAACCGGTCGGCGTCCATGATGACCATCATGGTGGCGCTGGGGATGTCGACGCCGACCTCGATCACCGTGGTGGAGACCAGCACCCGGGTGTCGCCGGAGGCGAACCGCTCCATCACCGCGCGCTTGGCGTCGGCGTCCATCCGCGAGTGCAGGGTCTCCAGCGGTATCCCCTGCAGCGGCCCGGCGGACAGCATCGGGGCGAGCTCCTCGACGGTGCTGGAGGGTGGACGCCGGGGTCCGGGCTCCTCGGCGTCCTTGGCCTCGGGATCGGGTTCGTGGGCGTCGATCCGGGGGCAGACGACGAATACCCGGTGGCCCTGCTCCGCCTCCTCGCGGGCGCGCTGCCAGGCCCTGGTCAGCCACCTCTGATGGCTCACCACGTCGACCACGGTGGTCTGGACATCGGCCCTCCCGGCCGGCAGCTCGCGCAGGCTGGAGACCTCCAGATCCCCGAAGACCGTCATCGCCACCGATCGCGGGATCGGGGTGGCGGTGAGCACCAGCTCGTGCGGATGCCGATCCGGCGAGGAGGTGAGCACCCCGCGCTGCTCGACGCCGAAGCGGTGCTGCTCGTCGACGACCACCAGGCCGAGATCGGCGAAGTCGACCTTGCCGGTGAGCAGGGCGTGGGTGCCGATGACGATCCCGGCCGAGCCGTCGGCGATCTGGCCGGTGGCCTGTCGGCGCGCGGCGGCCCCCATCGAGCCGGTGAGCAGGGCGACTCCGGTGGCATTGTCGGGGGCGCCGAGCTGGTGCCCGGCGCCGAGATCTCCGAGCAGCCCGGTGATGGTGTCGTGGTGCTGCTGGGCGAGCACCTCGGTGGGGGCCAGCAGCACGGCCTGGTGGCCGGCGTCGATCACCTGGAGCATCGCCCGCAGCGCGACCAGGGTCTTGCCCGAGCCCACCTCGCCCTGCAGCAGCCGCTGCATCGGGGTGCTGCCGGCGAGTTCGGCGCTGATCGTGCGGCCGATCTCCCGCTGCCCGTCGGTGAGGGTGAACGGGATCTGCGCGTCGAAGGCGGCGAGAATCCCATCGGAGCGGGCCGGGCAGGCCGGGGCCTTCCGGGATGCCGCCCGGCGGCGTCTGGCGGCCATCGTGACCTGGGTGGCGATCGCCTCCTCCCAGATCAGCCGCTCGCCGGCCCGGTCGGCCTCGGCCAGGGTGCGGGGGTGGTGCACATCCTCGAAGGCGTCCCAGATCCGGGGCAGGCCGGCCTGCTCGCGCAGCCAGTCGGGCAGGGTGTCGCGCTGCTCGCCGACCTGGGCCAGCACCAGGGTGGCGCATTCGGCGATGGTCCAGGTGGGCAGCTTCGCGGTGGCCGGGTACAGCCCGACCAGGCCGTGCCGCATCACCTGGGTGGCCATCGTCTTCTTGTCGGCCTTGCCGACGATCCGGCCGTCGCGGTCGAACATCACGAAGTCGGGGTGGGTCATCTGCGGGCGGTCCCGGAAGGAGCCGATCTTGCCCACGAAGATGCCGTGGGTGCTCTCCATGAACTGCTTGCGCCAGTACCTCACCAGCCAGTCCTTGCCGAAGAAGGTGACCGGAAGACGCGCCATGCCGTCGGTGAGGGTGACCTCGAGGCGCTGGCGATGCCCGGGACCCTTGATCTCGTACGACTCGACATCGGCCACGTCGGCCACCAGGGCGACCTCGGAGCCGGGGATGAGCTGGGACAGGTCGGTGGTCTCGGTGCCGGTGAGATACCGCCTGGGCACATGGGACAGCAGCTCCCCGACGGTCGAGATGTTCAGCCCGGCGAAGGCCTTCGCGGTCCTGGTGCCGAGCACCTCGGCCAGCGGGCGGTGCAGCTCCTCCTGGGCCTTGGTCAACCACGGCGAGACGACGTCATCCACGTCTGCGAGATTACCGGAGGACGCCGACAACTTCGTACAGCGCAAAGGGGCCGACCCTCCGGCAGGAGGATCGGCCTCGATGGTGCGCGGGACGGGCCCGCTCAAAGGGTCAGCGAGAGACGCGCCCGGCCTTGAGGCAGGACGTGCAGACGTTCATCCGCTTGTGGGTGCCGTTCTCCACGACACGGACGCGCTGGATGTTCGGATTCCACCGCCTGGAGGTCTTCTTCTTCGACCAGGGGACGTTATGTCCGAAACTGGGGCGCTTGGCGCAGATGTCACAGACAGCAGCCACTGGAAGTTCTCCTGTTCAACAGTCGGCGCGGCGCGTCGACACACTCGTTAATTCGCGGGACTGATTCCGCAAGATGGGTTCCACACAGGAACTTGCTCAGACTACACGGTCGAGCCCGTCGCCCTCAAATCGGGAGGACCGGCCCGACGCACGGCCTCAGACCGCGACCACGACCGGGACGATCATCGGGCGACGCCGGTAGGTGCGAGACACCCATCTCCCGATGGTGCGGCGCACCACCTGCTGGAGCCGATGGGCGTCGTCGACCCCGTCGTTCATCGCCTTCTCGAGCTCCGAGACGATCTGGGCGCGGATCTTGTCGTAGGACTCCTCGCCCTCGGCGAAGCCGCGGGCCTGGATCGCCGGTCCGGAGATCACCGAGGCCTCGCGGGTGTTGACCGCGGTGACGATCGAGATGAATCCCTCCTCGCCCAGCTGCTTGCGGTCGGTGAGGGACTCCTCGGTGACCTCTCCGACCCCGGTGCCGTCGACGAAGATGTAGGGCGCATCGACCTTGCCGACCAGGCGCGGGACGCCGTCGTCGAGATCGACCACCCCGCCGTCCTCGGTGACGATGACATTGTCGTCGGGCACCCCGGTGGCCCTGGCCAGTTTGGCATTGGCGATGAGGTGGCGGATCTCGCCGTGGATCGGCATCACGCCGCGGGGCTTGACGATGTTGTAGGCGTAGAGCAGCTCGCCGGCGGCGGCGTGTCCGGAGACGTGCACCAGGGCATTGCCCTTGTGGACGACGATCGCGCCCAGGCGGGTGAGCCCGTTGATGACCCGGTAGACGGCGTTCTCATTGCCGGGGATCAGCGAGGAGGCCAGCAGGATGGTGTCCCCCTGGCCCACCTCGATGTCGCGGTGCTCGCGGTTGGCGATCCGGGCCAGCGCCGACAGCGGCTCGCCCTGGGAGCCGGTGGACACGATGACGACCTGATCGTCGGGGTACTTGTCCAGGTCGCGCAGCTCGATGAGGGTGTCGCCGGGGACGTGCAGATATCCGAGGTCGCGGGCGACCGCCATATTGCGGACCATCGATCGCCCGACGTAACAGACCTTGCGATGGTGCTTGACCGGCCATGTTGAGCACCTGCTGGACGCGGTGCACATGGGAGGAGAAGCAGGCCACGATGAGCTTCTTGTCGGCCTTCTCGAAGACCCTCTCGATGGCCGGCTCGATCTCGGTCTCGGACTTGATGAAACCGGGCACCTCGGCGTTGGTGGAGTCGACCATAAAAAGGTCGATCCCCTCCTCGCCGAGCCGGGCGAAGCCGCGCAGGTCGGTGATCCGGTGGTCCAGCGGCAGCTGGTCCATCTTGAAGTCGCCGGTGTTGAGCACGGTGCCGGCGTCGGTGCGCACGCAGACCGCCAGGGCGTCGGGGATGGAGTGGTTGACCGCCAGGAACTCCAGGTCGAACTGCTCGCCGACCTCGACGGTGTCGCCCTCGCGCACCACATGGAGCTGGTAGCCCTTGATCCGGTGCTCCTTGAGCTTGGCCTCCAGCAGGGCCAGGGTGAGCCGGGAGCCGTAGATCGGGATGTCGGGGCGCCGCTTGAGCAGATAGGGCACCGCGCCGATGTGGTCCTCGTGGCCGTGGGTCAGGGCCAGCGCCTGGATCATGTCCAGCTTGTCGTCGAGGTAGTCCAGGTTGGGCAGCAGCAGGTCGACGCCCGGCTGGTCGTCCTCGGGGAACAGCACCCCGCAGTCGATGAGGAGCATCTCGCCGTTGATCTGGTAGCAGGACATGTTGCGTCCCACATCTCCCAGTCCGCCCAACGGAATGATCCTCAGCACGTCGGGTTTGAGGGTAGGGGGATTCTTCAGTCCATTCTTTGCCACAAGCCTCAGCCTATCCGCTGGAGGCCGTCGATGCAGGGCGCTCCTCTTCGCGATGAATCGGGGCGAACCTGCGGGGCGCCGTGCGGGCCCTCCCCGTAGGCTGGTGGGCATGTCCGGCCCCACCATCTCCCCCAGCGCCGGGGGAACCGCTTCGGTCCGTCTCGCGATGCCCGCCGAGGCGGCCGCGATCGCCGGACTGCAGCGCCGCGTCTGGCAGGCGGATCCGGACCTGGCCGGTGTGCTGGGCTCGGTGAGCGGCGAGCAGATGACCGAGTCCTGGTGGCGGGCGATCGCCACTCCCCCGCTGGCCGAGCTGAGGGTCCTGGTGGCCCTGGAACCGCCGGCGGAGTCCACCGGGAGGAGCCGGCAGGGCCGGCAGCTGCGCGGCTTCGCGGCGATCGGCCCCAGCGAGGATCCGGACGCCGAGCCCACCGACGCGCTGGTCGCCGAGCTCCTGGTCGACCCCGATCACCGCGGCGAGGGGCACGGCTCGCGGCTTCTCAACGCGGTCGTCGACACTCTGCGCGCCGACCGGTTCAGCCGGGCCACCTGCTGGCTGCGCTCCACCGATGACCGGGCCCGCGCCTTCCTGACCGGGGCCGGGTGGGCCCCGGACGGGGCCCACCGCCAGACCGGCACCCCGGACGGCTCGGTGCGGATCAAGGAGATCCGGCTGCACACCTGGATCGCCGAGTAGCCGACGCCGGGCCGTCCCGCCCGATCATCTAGCAGCGGTCAGCCGGGAAGGATCACCTGGGGATGTTGCGCATATTCGAGGTGGCCATCGAGATGACCTCGCCGGCGCCCCGGTTGAGCACCACCTTGCTCATCGCGGTGGCGAACCCGATGAGCATCTCGCCCTTGATCTCGGGGGGCAGGGAGAGCGCGTTGGGATCGGTGAGCACCTCGACCAGGGCCGGGCCGTCGGCGGCCAGGGCCTCGGTGAGCGCCCGGCGGATCTCCTTGGGATCGTCGACCCGCTCGGCGTGGAAGCCCATCGCGGAGGCCACCCCGGCGTAGTTGACGTCGTGGACGTCGGTGCCGAAGTCGGGCAGGCCGTTGACCAGCTGCTCCAGCTTCACCATGCCGAGGGTGGAGTTGTTGAACACCAGCACCTTGACCGGAAGGTTGTGCATCCGGGCGGTGACCAGCTCGCCGAGCAGCATCGACAGGCCGCCGTCGCCGGAGACCGAGATGACCTGGCGGTCCGGGTGGGAGGCCTGGGCGCCCAGGGCCATCGGCAGCGCGTCGGCCATCGAGCCGTGCAGGAAGGAGCCGATCAGCCGGCGGGTGCCCAGCGGGTCGATGTAGCGGGCGGTCCAGACATTGCACATACCGGTGTCGGCGGTGAAGATCGCATCCTTGTCGGCCACCTCGTTGAGGATGTGGGCGACGAACTCGGGGTGGATCGGCTTCATGTGCTCGACATTGCGGGTGTACGAGCCGACCGGCGCCTTCATGATCTTGGCGTGGCGCTTGACGGTGGACTTGAGGAACTTGTCGTCGTGCTGCTTGACCAGCGGGGTCAGCGCCGTGACCAGGGCCTTGATGTCGGCCTGCACCGGGAAGGAGACGTCGGTGCGCCGGCCGAGCTTCTCTGCCCGGCTGTCGACCTGGACGGTCAGCGTGTCGGGCAGGAACTGGTTGTACGGGAAGTCGGTGCCCAGCAGGATCAGCACGTCGGCGTCGTTCATGCCCTCGGCGGCGGCGCCGTAGCCCAGCAGACCGGTCATGCCGACGTCGAAGGGGTTGTCGTACTGGATGAAGTCCTTGCCGCGCAGGCTGTGGCCGATCGGGGCCTTGAGCTTGTCCGCCAGCGCCAGCACCTCGTCGTGCGCGCCCTCGACGCCGGCGCCGGCGAAGATGGCGACCTTGCGCGAGTCGTTGAGCAGGGTGGCCAGCTGCTTGAGGTCCTCGGGGTTGGGCTCCAGGATGGGCCGGCGGCTAGGGACGTAGACCGGGGTGGGGGCGACGGCCTTCTGATCGGTGACGTCTCCGGGCAGGGTGACCACCGCCACGCTCTGCAGGGCGACCGCGTGGCGGATCGCCGAGTTCATCACTCGCGGAGCCTGCTCCGGGCTGGAGACCAGCTCGCAGTAGTCGGAACAGTCGTCGAAGAGGCGGTCGGGATGGGTCTCCTGGAAGTAGTTGGAGCCGATCTGGACGCTCGGGATGTGGGAGGCGATCGCCAGCACCGGAGCCTGGGACCGGTAAGCGTCGTAGAGCCCGTTGATGAGGTGCAGGTTGCCCGGGCCGCAGGAGCCGGCGCACACCGCGAGCTCGCCGGTCAGCTGGGCCTCGGCGGAGGCCGCGAAGGCCGCTGCCTCCTCGTGACGCACGTGCACCCAGTCGATGCCGCCCTTCGCCGAGCCGCCCGACTTGCGCACCGCGTCGACGATCGGGTTGAGGGAGTCACCCACGATCCCGTAGATGCGCCGCACACCGGCTTTCACGAGTTGCTCGACGAGTTGCTCGGCGACGTTCATGGATGACCTCCGGATCAGGTGAATGGGACACAGCCGGGCGAGAAGCCGGCGTCTGTACCGTAATCTCTCGGCCCGGATCGCTTCGGTCGTCTTCGCGAAGGGCTGACAGGCCGGGCCCGCGGAGCGCTCAGCTGCTCAGCAGGTCCTTGACCTCGACCTGGGTTCCGGCCAGCGAGATCTGCACTCCGCGCCGGTCGACCGTCAAGGACCTGTACTTCAGCGAGCCGAGGTCCGGCAGCACCAGCTTGTCCGAGACCGACGCCAGTGCGGGGGTCAGCAGGCTCGACGGGGACCGGAATGCCGTCCACATTCGCCTTCGGATCGCCCAGGGTGAGGGTCCGGGTGGCCGGATCGATTCCGGGCGCCGCGGAGACCTGCATGGTGACGGTCGCCCCGAAGACGCTGATGCTGCGCTCCACCTGCACCCTCGAGTCGCCGCCGGAGCTGACGGTGACGCCGCTCAGCCGGGACAGCTCCTTCCAGTCGACGTGCGCGGAGGCGCTCGCCTCGTCGACGACGGTGTCCTGCAGGTTGCGCACATTGCGCAGCCCGGTGGCATGGACCACGGCGTCGCGGAAGGTCACGGTGCGGCCCTCCTTGGAGAGCGTGGCGGTCGGTATCGACAGATCGATCGAGGACAGCCGGTCGGTCGCCAGGACCGCGGCGAAGGGCCAGCCGCCGATGGTGACGCCGACGGTGTCGGCGTCGGTGCTGACATTGGCCGCGACCTCGTCGGCGATGCTCGCCTCGACGTGCTGGCGGGCGACGGCGTCGCCCAGCAGCGCGGCGACCACCAGCAGGATGATCAGCAGCGGTATGCCGATCCGGCGCCACATCTTCGACCTGCGGCCGCGGGTCTGGTTCGGGGCGGGCGGGGCGTAGCCGGGGGTGCCGTCCTTGAGGGTCGGTGCGTCGGTCCGGCCGGGTCTGGTCGGATAGTCCTCGGGCTGGGTCATCGGTGGCTCACTCGAGACCCAGCAGGCCCTCGATGCCGACCGTGAGGCCGGGCCGGGAGCCGATCGCGCGGACGGCGGTGAGCACCCCTGCCATGAAGGAGACGCGGTCCATCGAGTCGTGGCGGATGGTCAGCGTCTCGCCCAGGGAGCCGAGCAGGACCTCCTGGTGGGCGACCAGGCCGGGAAGCCGGACGCTGTGCACGTGGATGCCGTCGACGGTGGCGCCGCGGGCGCCGTCGAGCTGCTGGGCGGTGGCGTCCGGGAACGGCGCCCAGGCCGGCCTGGGCGCGGGAGGCGGCGATCTTCTGGGCGGTGGTGGCGGCGGTGCCGGAGGGGGCGTCGGCCTTGTTGGCGTGGTGCAGCTCGACGATCTCCACGGACTCGAAGAAGCGCGCCGCCTCCTGCGCGAAGTGCATCATGAGGACGGCGCCGATGCCGAAGTTCGGGGCGATCAGGCAGCCGGTGCCGGGGTGTCCGGCGAGCCAGGGAGCGCAGCGCCTCGTACCTCTCCTCGGTGAATCCGGTGGTGCCGACCACGGTGTCGATGCCGTGGTCGATGGCCCAGGCCAGATTGTCCATCACGACGTCGGGGCGGGTGAAGTCGACGATGACATCGGCTCCCTCCAGGACGGAGCGGTCCTCACCGGCGTCGACGCCGCCGACCAGTTCGAGATCCTCGGCCCCCTCGACGGCCCGGCAGACCTCGCTCCCCATCCGGCCCTTGGCACCGAACACACCGACCTTGATCATGCTTCGCCCTTCCGTGCTGACAATTCGGTCCCAAGACTACAGACGGCTGCGCCGCAGACGGCACGGCAGCTCAGCCGCTGAGCCAGTCGAGGGCGGCCAGCACCCGCTGGTTGTCGTCGGCGTCGGCCTCGATGCCCAGCTTGGCGAAGATGGACCGCAGATGGGCGTCGACCGTGCGCCGCGAGATCACCAGGACCGACGCGATGCCGGCATTGCTGCGGCCAGCCGCCACCAGGCGGAGGACCTCCCGCTCCCGCGCGGTGAGCCGGGCGCGTCGCCCGTCGCCGCGGCCCAGGTACCGGTCGACCGCCGACTGATCGATGACGGTGCCGCCGGCGGCGACCGTCTCCAGCTGCTCGAGGAATGCGGCGGTGTCCAGCACCCGATCCTTCAGCAGGTAGCCGAACCGGCGCAGGGAACGGCGTCTCACCTCTTCGACCAGGGAGAGCTCCACCACCTGGGAGAGCATCATCACCGCGAGCTCGGGCCGCCGCCGGCGCAGCAGGCGGACCGCGCGTACCCCCTCGTCGGTGTAGGAGGGAGGCATCCGGATATCGGCCAGCACCATCCCGGGACGATGCCGATCAGCCTCGGCGACCAGCGAGGGGCCGTCTCCGACCTGTGCCACCACCCGGTGCCCGGCGCTCTCCAGCAGCCGCGCCATCCCGTCGCGCAGCAGCACCTGGTCCTCGGCGATGACTATCCGCACGGCAGGCTCGCCTCCACCACGGTGCCCCGCGGCGAGCCCTCGCGCACGGTGAGCAGTCCACCGGAGGCGGCGACCCGCTCGGTGATGCCGCGCAGTCCCGCGCCCTGCCGCAGATCCGCCCCGCCCACCCCGTCGTCGCTCACCATCACCGTGAGAAGGTCCTCGGCGTCCTGGACCACGATCCGGATGTGCTCGGCCCGGGCGTGCTTCACGGCGTTGGCGATCGCCTCGCAGGCGACGAAATAGGCGGTCTCCTCCACCTCTGCCGGAAGGCGGTGCTGCGGCAGCCGGATCTGGGAGACGCCGTCCAGCGGACCGACGAGCCGGGTGAGCGCAGCGGTCAGCCCGTCGTCGACCAGCACCGCGGGAGTCCTCCCCTCGCCCAGGGCGCGAACTTCCTGGACCACGCCCCGCAGAGCCATGACGGTCTCCTCGATGAGTTCCTGGGCCTGCGGCCCGGCCATCAACTGTCCGGAGAGCTGAAGGTTGAGGGCGATGCCGAGCAGGTGCGCCTGCACGCCGTCGTGCAGATCGCGGCTGAGCCGCAGGCGTTCGGCCCTGGCGGCCCTTTCCGCCCGGGCCGCCTCGAGCTCGGCCCGCAGGTCGATCCACCGGGCCGCCAGGCGGTGCAGCAGCACCGATGCCAGACCGAGCGCCGCGGTGGTGAGGACGCCGGCCAGCAGTGCCGCCGGCGGGCCGGCCGCACCCAGCACCCCCAGCCCGGCTCCGGTCGCCACGATGAGCGTCGCGATGGCCAGGATGCCGGCCAGCGACGCCATCAGCGCGGTCCGGCCCAGCAGCCAGGTCGCCCCGGCCTGAACCGCCGCCCGGGCCAGGCCGGCCGTCGCCGCGGTGCAGGCGGAGAACCCGAGCATCAGGGCCGTGATGGCCAGGTCGTCCAGTCCCAGCGCCTCCTCGGCGGCGCCCAGCATCGTGCAGAACCCGATGATGACGACCGGGACCACCGATGCCAGCCCGCACACGACGGCTCGCCGGCGGATCTCGGCGCCGGTGCCACGCACCAGCGGCCAGGTCGCCAGGATCGGTATCAGGAATCCTCCCAGCCATGAGATCGAGGCCACCAGGGCGAGCGAACCCTCTCCGAGGGCCGGGACCAGCACTGCCACCCCGGCGAGCAGCAGCAGGATCGCCACCCAGCCGCGGCGGCTGCGCCCGGTGACCGCCGAGACGGCGAGGATCGGGAGCAGGTTCACCATCGTCAACGGGGCCCAGTGCCCGATCTCGGCGCCGAATCGCACCGCCGGTCCGCCGCGACCGGCGGCGGACATGGCCAGCAGACAGGGGTAGCCGAGGGTGGTCAGTCCGAGAGTGAGCATCGCCGCGCGCACCGGCCATCCCGGCGTGTCCAGCCGGCCGGCCAGCACCAGGACGAGCATCCCGGCCAGGGCCATCACCGCCAGAGTCGCCGGTGCCAGCATGAAGCCGAGAGGATTGTCCGCCGGCCAGCCGAGGGCGATCGCCCAGGCTGCGACCGGCACGCCGATGCCCGCGAGGCCGGTGCAGGCGACGCGCCAGATGCTGGTGGACATGCCCCATGATCTCCCGGGGCCGGGTCACCGAAGATAGGCGTTCTCACCGATGTCCGGGGCGCCGCCGGAAATCTATCGTCGATGCACAGCGACCCACCAGACAGCCCCGAGGAGGAGCCATGACCTCGATCCCGGCATCAACGCCCACACCCGCACGACTCACCACCACCGCAGGCGGTTCCGCGACTCTCCGCACGATCGGCCTGGCGGCCGTCGTTGCGATCTCTGTCATCCTGCCGTTCGTCTTCCTGCCGATGGAGGCCGACTGGGCTCACATGGCCTTCCATCTGATCGGCATACCACTGTGCCTCGCCGGCATTCTGCTGCTGTCGAAGGTCCGTGCCGGATCCGCGAGCAGAACCGTCCGGGTGATGACCTGGATCTCCACCGTGTGCTTCGCCGGCTGGTTGATCGGCCACCTCGGAGAGCTGCTGGTCGTCATCGGCCATGGCGGGATGCACGCCCCCGAGGAGGTCTTCGAGAATCCCGCGCACGTCGCCTTCGCCAACCTCGCAGTACCGTCGTGGATGGCCACCGTGCTCAGTCTGATCGTGCTGCTGGTGACGATGGGGATCGTCGCACTGCGCAGCCGGTCCCGCTCCTGAGAGAGAACTCCGAGGACACACAGGGCCCCCGGACCGGGAGATGAGTCCCGGCCCGGGGGCCCTGTTGATCAGTTCTTGATCAGTCCTCGTCGTCCGTGTCGTCGGAGGCCAGGACCAGGGAGAGCTTGCCGCGGTCGTCGACCTCGGCGATCTCCACCTGGATGGACTGGCCGACGCTCAGCACGTCCTCGACGGACTCGACGCGCTTGCCGTCGTTGAGGTCGCGCATCTTGGAGATGTGCAGCAGGCCGTCCTTGCCGGGCAGCAGGGAGACGAAGGCTCCGAAGCTCGTCGTCTTGACGACGGTGCCCAGGTAGCGCTCCCCCACCTCGGGCATCTGCGGGTTGGCGATGGCGTTGACCAGGTCGCGGGCGGCCTCGGCCGATGCGCCGTCAGAGGCGCCGATGAAGATCGTGCCGTCGTCCTGCACCGAGATGTTGGCCCCGGTGTCCTCCTGCATCTGGTTGATCATCTTGCCCTTGGGCCCGATGACCTCGCCGATCTTGTCGACCGGGATGTGCACGGTGAGGATCCGCGGTGCGGTCGGAGCCATCTCGTCGGGCTCGTCGATGGCGTCGTTCATCACCTCGAGGATCGCGGTGCGAGCCTCCTTGGCCTGGGTCAGCGCGGCGGCCAGCACGTCGGCGGGAATGCCGTCGAGCTTGGTGTCGAGCTGCAGGGCGGTGACGAACTCGTCGGTGCCGGCGACCTTGAAGTCCATGTCGCCGAGGGCGTCCTCGGCTCCCAGGATGTCGGTCAGCGCCAGGTACTTGGTGGAGCCGTCCTCATTGGGCTCGCTCATCAGGCCCATCGCGATCCCGGCCACCGAGGCGCGCAGCGGCACGCCGGCGTTGAGCATGGCCAGCGTCGAGGCGCAGACCGAGCCCATCGAGGTGGAGCCGTTGGAGCCGATCGCCTCAGAGACCTCGCGGATCGCGTAGGGGAACTCGTCGCGGTCGGGCAGCACCGGGATGAGGGCGCGCTCGGCAAGATTGCCGTGGCCGACCTCGCGGCGCTTCGGGGAGCCCACCCGGCCGGTCTCGCCGGTGGAGTAGGGCGGCATGTTGTAGTTGTGCATGTAGCGCCGGGTCTTGTCGGGTGACAAGGTGTCCAGCTTCTGCTCCATGTCGAGCATGTTGAGGGTGGTGACGCCCAGGATCTGGGTCTCACCGCGCTGGAACAGGGCCGAGCCGTGCACCCGCGGGATGATGCCGACCTCGGCCGACAGGGTGCGGATGTCGCGCGGGCCGCGGCCGTCGATGCGGACGCCCTGGTCGAGGACGCGCTTGCGCACGATCTTCTTCATCATGGCCTTGAAGGCGCCGGAGACCTCGGCCTCGCGGCCCGGGAACTGCTCAGCGAGTTCGGCCTTGATGCGGGACTTGAGCTCGGACTCGGCGTCCTGACGCTCCAGCTTCGCGGCGATCTGCTCGATCTTCGACAGCTCGTCGTGGCCCTTGGCCTCGACGGCGTCGTACAGGTCCTGCTCGTAGTCCTTGAAGACCGGGAAGTCGTAGGTCTCCTTGGGCAGCTTGGCGGCCAGCGCCACCTGGGCGTCGCACAGCACCTTGATGAAGGGCTTGGCGGCCTCCAGCCCGGTGGCCACGACCTCCTCGGTGGGAGCGGTGCGCCCGGAGCGGACCAGGTTCCAGGTGGCGGGGGTCGACTCGGCCTCCACCATCATGATGGCGACATCGCCGTCGGCCAGCACGCGGCCGGCGACCACCATGTCGAAGGTGGACTCCTTGCGCTGCTCGACGTCGGGGAAGCACACCCACTGGTCGTCGATGAGGGCCATCCGGACGCCGCCGATGGGCCCGGAGAAGGGCAGCCCGGCGAGCTGGGTGGACATCGAGGCCGCGTTGATGGCGACGACGTCGTAGTAGACGGCCGGGTTGAGGGCCAGCACGGTGACGACCACCTGGACCTCGTTGCGCAGACCCTTGACGAAGGTCGGACGCAGCGGACGGTCGATCAGCCGACAGGCCAGGATGGCGTTCTCCGAGGGGCGGCCCTCGCGGCGGAAGAATGAGCCGGGGATCCGCCCGGCGGCGTACATGCGCTCTTCGACATCGACCGTCAGCGGGAAGAAGTCGATGGAGTCGCGGGGGGTCTTGGCGGCGGTGGTGGTGGACAGCAGCATGGTGTCGCCGTCCAGGTAGACGGCCGACGAGCCGTCCGCCTGCTGGGCCAGCAGGCCCGCCTCGAACCGGACGACATGCTTGCCGAACGATCCGTTGTCGATAACTGCCTCGGTGAATTCGAGACCGGGTCCCTCCATATGGGGATTCCTTTCATGTGGGGCCGCCGTCCCCACGGGCACAGTTCTGCCCTCCGGCACTCGCGCCGGTCTTCGATCGAAGCCATCGGGGGAACTCTCACCCGCCAGCCACTACCGAGGACCGAGACGTGCACTCCGGACCGAGCGGCGGTCCACTTCATCTAGATGTTCGCAATAGTTGCCTGCTCATCCTACGCCAGGACCCCTCGTTTCCCCGAAATCTCGCTGTGGGAGGGCGGTGACCGGCTCGCACCGCGGAAGGTCGAGGCAGTCGGCGGAACGAGTCAGAGGCGGATACTTGAACGCATGGAGAGGAAGACTTCACCCCGACGGCGATGGCTCATCATCTTGGCCGTCGTTGTCGCCTCTGTCGGTGTCTTCTACGCGGCACCGGTTCTGGGCCTTGAAATCGATGACGGGGTATCTGTCCCATCCATCACACAGGCTCGTCTTCCTGACGGTCTGGTGATCGATCGCAGCGGGACAATGTGCGCATCAGGCGGATGCTGGCTCGATGTCGCCATTGATGAGGAGCGAAGCACTCCTGACGCCGTAGCAGAACTGATGAAGGCGGATCACACATGCTCAGTCGTCAGCGCGCTCGACCTTCGACGGGTGTGCGTCGACCTCGACGAGAACCACAGAGGACGACTGTATGTGTCATACAAGCGGATCTTGAACTCATAAACGACTCCGCCAGAGGACCTCAACGGGCCTCCTCGCCACAGCATCACGCCCCTGAAGATTGTTGCACCGTCAATGACCCAGTGGGAGGTAGGCGACGGCCTCGATCTCGATGCGCAGATCCGGATTCGACAGCGGGGCGACGATGGTCGAACGCACCGGGTACGGCTTCTCGAAGTACTCCCGGTACACCGCATTCATCGGCTCGAACAGCGTAGCATTCATCAGGAAGACCGTGGTCTTGACAACGTCACCGAGAGTGCCCCCTGCAGCCTCGACCGCGGAACGAATGTTGTCGAGGACGGCGCGGGTCTCTGCCGCGAAATCACCGGTCACCAGGGTGCCGTCAGGGCGGACGGCGATCTGACCGGCGACGTAGACGAAGTCTCCGGCGCGCACGGCATGGGACAGCGGATAGTCGGATGGCGCGATGTTCTCCGCGGTGATTTCAACAATCATTGTTGCCTCTCCTTCTGGGTTGGGATACGACATCGGGGCCGCCCCGAATGGGGCGGCCCCGATGGACTCAGGTCTTGGAGTTACGACGTCACCGGCGCAGGCCGAGACGCGAGATCAGCTCGCGGTAGTGCTCGATGTCGCTCTTGGCGACATAGTTGAGCAGACGGCGGCGCTGGCCGACCATGAGCATCAGGCCACGGCGGGAGTGGTGATCCCCCTTGTGAACCTTGAGGTGCTCGGTGAGGTCGGAGATCCGGCGGCTCAGCAGCGCAACCTGGACATCGGGAGAACCGGTGTCACCAGGATGGGTCGCGTACTCTTCGACGATCTTCTTCTTCTCAGCAGCATCCATGTGGTGCTCCTCCCTGTCCGTTGCGCGGCGCCCCCGATGCCCTTCTGGCTGGGAGCTCTTACACGGCCGCGGCCGATCTGACGGCAACTGGCACAGGATATCAGGAACCCGGAGAAGATGACGAACCGGCGTCCCCCCTATTCGGGATTCAGCTCTGACTGCCCGGGATCCAGCACAGTGCGGGTGGCCTCGACATCATGGTTCATCTGCGCGATGAGCGGTTCGACGCCGGTGTACTTCACCTGCCCGCGCAGCCGGTCGACGAACTCGACGGTGATGTCGACGCCGTAGAGGTCCAGGTCGGTGCGGTCCAGGACGTAGGTCTCCACACGGCGCTCGACGCCGTCGAATGTCGGGTTGCTGCCCACCGAGATCGCCGCGGGCAGCCGCCTGCCCGCCTCGGGGCCGCCACCCGGGATCAGCCATCCGGCGTAGACCCCGTCGGCGGGCACCGCATAGTTGGCGGGAAGCACCAGGTTGGCTGTCGGGAAGCCGAGTTCACGGCCGCGCTGGTCGCCCATCACGACCACGCCCTGCACCTCGAAGTTGCGTCCCAGATGCCGGGCCGCAGCGCGCATCTTGCCCTCGGCCACTGCGGCGCGGATCAGCGTCGAGGAGGTGGAGCTGCCGGCGACATGGACCAGGTCCAGGGAACTGACGTCGAACCGCCCCGCGCCGATCTCGGCAAGGCTCGCGGGAGTGCCGGCGGCCCGATGACCGAACCGGAAGTTGCGCCCCACCACGACATGACGCGGGTTGAGCGGATTGAGCACCCTCGACACGAATGCCTCGGGGCTCCACCCGGCGAGCTCCCGGGTGAACCGCACCACCCTCACCTGGCTGGCACCCGCCTGCTCAAGCAGTTCGATGCGCCGTTCCAGAGAACAGAGCAGGAGAGGTTCACGGCCCGGGGTAAGGACAGAGACCGGGTGCGGCCAGAAGGTCACCACCACCAGGGGCAGCTCGGGGTCCAGCGCCCTCGCCTTCTCCAGCACGGCTCGATGGCCGCGGTGGACGCCGTCGAAGTTGCCGATGACGACCGTCGACTGGGTAGGGCTTGGCATCGGTGACACGTGGGGATTGTAGGCACGCCAAGGCCGAGGCCTCGAATCAGCAGGACCTCAAGTCCTCCGATCCCTCCATAGCACTTGCTATAATACGGTCATGTCTACAAGCCTGCCCGAAGTCGCCCGGCGCACCGACAAGGCAGTCGCAGATGCCCGCTCGGAGCTGGAACGCGCGGTACGACGTGCGTCCCTCGACGGCATGTCACAATCCCAGATCGCGCGAGAGATCGGCCGGAGCCAGCCCGAAGTCTCGCGGCTCCTCCATTTCCATGGCTCATCGCCGCTGGCAAGAAGACTGCGCCGGCATGCCCGCGAGATTCGGGACGCCGTCGCCGAAGCCGGCGGAAGCGACGTCCGTGTCTTCGGATCGTTGGCCACCGGCCGGGAGAACTCGAACTCCGACGTCGACCTCCTGTTCACGATGGGGCCGGCCCTCAGCCTGATGCAGCTTTCAGTCCTCGAGAATCGGGTCGCGGAGATCCTGGGGTCCGAGGTCGATCTCGTCCCCGACTCGGCACTGCGTCCAGATCTCCGGGAGCGGATCCTCGCAGAGGCCGTACCGCTATGAGTCGTACCTCCGTCGAGACGCTGCGCGACGCGCTCACCCATTTCCGGTTGATGATGACCTATGCGCAACGAAATCTCAATGATCAGTTGGTGATCGATGCTGTCTGTATGAGGCTGTCGGCTGGAATCGAGGCACTTGCGACCCTCGACCCGTCTGTGCGAGACATGATCTTCGGCGACGACTGGCCTCTCATGTGGGGAATGCGTAACAGGATCGCGCACGGGTACTTACTCGTGGACTCCTCAATTATCCGGCAGACGCTCATGATCGACATTCCGAACCTGATGGCGCGAATAGAGAACGCACTGGAGCACGAGTCCACCAAGGACTCGTGACATGTCGGCCAAGGCGACGGCCTCGAATCAAACCAGCACCGCGACCGCGCGCGACCATCCGGGACGCTCGGCGTCGGGTCGGTAGAGAGCCAGCAGCTCCCCCGACGCGCCGGAGATCATCGCCGTCGGATCCGCCGGCACCACCAGCTCCAGCCTGCGACCGACCCGCAGATCCGCCTCCTGGGCGGCGTCCAGCTCGACCACCGGGAAGCTGAGCCGAGCGGCGTCCGCCATGCTCATCAGCTCCGGGCGCGGCGCCTCCTCCGACAGGTCGACCGGCTCGGCGGGCAGCCGGTAGGGGCCGATCCGGGTGCGTCTCAGCGCGGTGAGATGGCCGCCCACCCCCAGCGCGGCGCCCAGATCCCGTGCCAGGGCGCGAACATAGGTGCCGGTGGAACAGGTGACCTCGACGTCCAGGTCGACCAGGGTGCCGGACTCCCCCGCGGCCCGGCGCACGGCCACGGCGTCGAACCGGGAGACGGTGACCGGACGGGCCGCCAGCTCGACCTGCTCTCCGGCGCGCACCCGGGCGTAGGACCGCCGGCCGTTGACCTTGATAGCGCTCACCGCGGTGGGCACCTGCATGATCTCGCCGCGCAACCCGGCCATCGCCGTCTCGATCTGCTCGTCGGTGAGCGCGGCGGCGTCCACGGTCGAGACGACGCTCCCCTCGGCGTCATCGGTGACGGTGCTGACGCCGAGCCGGATGGTGGCGGTGTAGTCCTTGTCGTGGAGGGCCAGGTGGCCCAGCAGCCTGGTCGCCCGGCCGACTCCCACCACCAGGACCCCGGTGGCCATCGGGTCGAGGGTGCCGGCATGGCCCACCTTGCGGGTGCCCATCAGCCGACGACCCGTCCCACCACCTGATGAGAGGTCCATCCCGAGGGCTTGTCGACGATCAGCAGGCCGGAGTCCATGGCGGACACCCTAAAGCACGGCTCGCATGTCGCTCTCGAAGTCGGTGATCGCGTGATCGGTGAGCGGATCGCTGAAGAGATCCGCGATCACCGCCGGCGGAAGCGTGAAGGCGCGCACGCCGACCTGGAGCAGCTCCACCACCTGGCGCCCGCTCTTGACCGATGCCGCAAGAATCAACGGACCCCGGCCGTCCTGCGGTATGGCGGCGGCCATCGCGCCGATCTCGGCCGCTCCATCGAGGCCCGC
Source organism: Acidipropionibacterium sp. (assembly GCA_022647765.1). Taxonomy (GTDB): domain Bacteria; phylum Actinomycetota; class Actinomycetes; order Propionibacteriales; family Propionibacteriaceae; genus Acidipropionibacterium. The sequence goes on along the minus strand of JALCLH010000001.1, from coordinate 418,081 downwards.
AACCAGCATGCGGTTGTAGTAGGGGGCGAAGTACCGGACCCCGAGAGCGGATGCGATCGCGGCCTGCTTGGCGGCGTACACGGCGGTGAGAAGCACCTGCACCCCCTGCCGGTGCAGTCGGGTGATCACCGACGCCCCCTGCCGGAGTCACCGGGATCTTGATGAGCGCAGTCGGGGCGAGCTCGTGAAGGCGCATGGCATTGGCGTACTGCTCCTCCTCGGTATCTCCCCAGAGCTGGAAGCAGACCTCGCGCTCGCCGTCGCCGACGGCCCATTTCGCCACCTCGGGAATATCGGTCACCGAAAGCCCGGCCCGCTTGAGCAGAGTGGGGTTCGTGGTGACGCCGCTCACCAGCCCGGTGGCCAGCCACGGCTCCACCTCCTCCCGGACAGCGCTGTCCGCGAATATCCGCACTGGAATCGGATCTGCCATGGAATTCTCCTCATTCATCGTGAGATCTAGTTGAGCCTTGAATTTAATTGAGCCTTGAAATCTAATTGAGCATTGTCTGGCCGCCGGTGACCGGAATCGCCTGCCCGGTCTCATACTGCTGCTCCACCGCGTAGCAGATCGCCCGGAGCACATCCTCGGGGCGGCACCCCCGCCCGATCGGCACCTTCGCCCGGTACGACTCGAGCACATCCTCGACGGTCCGCGCCCCGGGCACCTTCCCGGCGCGCAGGTACTGCACGAGCAGCCCGTTCTCCGGATCCTGCCACAGCGGACCGTCCAGGAAATTCCCAGGACACACCGCATTGACCTTGATTCCGCGGTCCACCAGCTCCAGGGCGAAGGACTGGGTGAGCCCGATCCCGCCGAACTTGCTGCCCGCATAGGCGAAGTTGCGCTTGGATCCGGTCAGACCGGACTTGGAGTTGACCTCGACGATGTCGAACCACAGCTCCGGATCGGCGGCGTGCTGAGCCGCCATCACCGGCGTCACCGCTTTCACGCCGATGAAGTAGCCCCGGTAGTTCACCGCGGTCACCGCGTCGAAATCGCTCAGCTCCTGCTCCACGACCCCCGCCGCGCGCACCACCCCGGCATTGCTCACATAGACGTCCACCCCGCCGAAGGTGCGCACCACCGACTCGATCGCGCCCCGGGTGGACTCGAGATCGGCAACATTCATGGTCACCGGAACGACGCGGCTGTCCGGGCACTGGGCGGAGATCCGCGACGCCGCCTCTTCGGCCGCCGGACCGTTGATATCGGCCACCGCGACATGGGCCCCCGAGCCGCGCCATTCCCTCGGCGATTCCCGAAGCCGAAGCCCTGCGCGGCACCGGTGACCACGACGACCTTCCCGGCCATCCGGCCCGGCGCCCGCGGATACTCCACCGTCATCTCGGAGACGCCGGGAAGGACGATCCGGCGCGGTGGCGCGCCCGCAGAGGCCAGGTACTCCCGCACCGCTGCAACCGTCGTCTCCGCAGCTCCGGCGCACGAGGAACAACCCTCCGGCAGGACCAGGACGCCGCCCCTCTCCTCGGAGCCGGCCTCACCCGAGACCGGGGAGGCGGCGGAGACAAGCGGCAGCACCCCGTCCCGCGCCAGCGCCGCCCGCAGCACCGGGGCCAGCGCGGTCACCGCCGACCTCGCGCACCCGTCATCGCCGCATGTCTGGCCAACCGTCATTGTCGGGACCCCTTCACCGTTGGAGGACAACACTGCGATAGTCTGCTCCGGCCCGCGAAGGCCCGGCAACGGAGGTTCCTCCAGAACTTTTCCGGCGGCAGGAACAGCACCGATTCAATGGCGTGACCACATCTGGAGTCCGAGCTGTTACCTTCGTGGGGGTCGGCGTAATGCCGGGACGACAAGGACGACGTCAGGAGGTGAGTGCAGATGAACCGCGAGGCCGCAATTCTTCGCCAGCTGGAGATCACACTCACCGTCACGCCGGAGGATCTCGCCGAGCGGTTCTCGCTCGGCCGGCGCAGCATCGTCAATGCCGTGGCCCGCCTCGACGATCTCCTCGGCACCTCGGCCGCGATCCGGCTGGAGGACGGCCGGTACCGGCTGTACATCGTCGACGCCCACCGCTACGGGACGACTCGCAACCGCCTGCTGGCCGCCGACGACTCCCTCAACGATCCGGAGCAGCGGTGCGCCGTCATCTACCGCGAGCTGCTGAAATCGGCCGACCCCGTGCGCGTCGAGGACCTCGCCCGCACGATGTCGGTCTCCCGGACCACCGCCGCCACCGATCTGGCCCGCCTGCGGACCAAGCTGGCCTCCCACCTGGTCACCGTCGAGGGCTCTCCCAACAGCGGGGTGCGTCTGGAGGGAGACGAGCTGAACCTGCGGATGGCCGGCCTCACCCACTTCGCCAAGGTGCTGTGCGAGGACGATCCCCTCGATCCCGACACCACCGAGGCCGCGCTGCGGATCTGCGCCGAGGACCACCTCAGCCGCGAGGCCACCCGGACCGTGCTGCGCTGGCTCACCATGAGCATCAGCCGGTGCCAGTCCGGCCACGTCATCGAGAGCCTCCCCGACGAGTTCGAGCAGCTGGAGAGCACTCCTGCCGACGACTTCGCGGCCTCCCTGCTGGACGCCGTCTCCCCACTCCTGGGACTCAGCCTGCCGCTGACCGAGCGACGGTTCATCGCGATGTCGGTCGCCGGCATGCGGACCCCGGACGACCCGGTCGGCCGCCAGCTCTTCCCCGCGGACGAGGAGATGCCCGAACTCGTCGACGCCATCTTCGAGCGGATCTCCCACCAGATGGGTCTGCACGTCTCGGCCAGCGACCTCAATGACGAGTTCGCTCACCATCTGTCCTTCATGCTCAGCCGAATGCGCTTCAGGATCAGCGTCGACGACGCCGCGGTGGCCGACATCCGGGGCCAGTACCCGGTCGCCTACCGGATGGCCGAGATCAGCCGGGACGTCCTCCAGGAGCGCACCGGCCTGGCCATCAGCGAGTCGGAGGTCGGCCTGATGGCCGGCTACCACCAGGTCTTCCTGGACGCCTACGAGCGCCAGCAGCGCACCCATCTTCGGGTCGCGGTGGTCACCTCGACCGGCCGGGTCTCCGGCCACCTGCTGCGGATCCAGATCAGCAAGGTGCTGCCCGAGGGCACCAAGTTCCTGATGCTCTCGGCAGACCAGGCCGACGACTCCGCGCTGGCCGGGGTGGACCTCGTCATCTCCACCCCCGGTGCGATGTCGCTGGCCCCGGGCCGCGAACTCCCGGCCCCGGTCATCGAGCTGGGGCAGGTCTTCGACGAGGAGGAGCTGGTCAGACAGCTCTCGCGCATCCGGTTCCGCCGGCAGGCCGACCTCCAGCTGACCGGCGCCGGGCCTTCCCTGCTGGTCTCCATGCTCGACCCCGACCGGTTCCTCGCGCTGCCGGCCGGGACCGGCTACTGGCAGGCGACCACCCTGCTGGTCGACCGGCTGGAGTCCCTGGGACTGGTCGATCACGGCTTCGAGGCCGCCCTGAAGGAGCGCGAGGACGACGCCACCATGGTCCTCAACGGCCAGATCGGCTTTCCCCACACCACCATTCCGGACGCCGATCAGGTGGTCTTCGCCATGGGAGTGATCCCGCGCGAGCAGGACGAGCCCGGCGTCAAGGCCGTTTTCGTGATGGGCGTCCCCGACAAGCGCGATTACGACGACACCATTCTCATCGCGGTGTACGACGAAATCATCCGGCTCGCATCCGAACCGGATCAGCTCGCCGCAATGAGCCGACTCACCAGCCATGAGCAGTTGTTCTGGTTCATGGCCAACCATCCCACCGGATCCCACCAATGACGGGAGCACCAATGTTCTGGCCCATCCTCATCGCAGTGGCTGTGATCTATGTTGCGAACTCTCTGCTGGCCTGGCGCCAGATGAAGAATTTCGCGAATTCCTACCAGGTTCTGCGTCGCCGTGGCCGAGTCGCCATCGGCAAGCAGAAGAACGCCCTCACCACCGGCGCGATCGTGATGTTCCAGCTCGACGACGAGAACAGAATCGTCACCGGAACCCGGCTCACCGGCCTCACCGTGCTCTCCCGGTTCAAGGATTTTCCCGCCTTCGACGGTCAACCGGTCTCCGATATCGACCCGCAGAGCCTCAAACTGTCGCGCAGCATGCGCCGGGCCGTCATCAATGCCAGGGACAACTTCCTGGTCGTTCAGGGCGGTGGCCAGCCGGTGGAGCCCCCGCTGCCGCTGATGAAGCTCATCAACCGGGTCGACTCCAAGATCGGCCGCAAACGCAAGAGTTCCTCGACCACCGGCGCCGCAAGGCCCGGTCAGCCCCATGGGCACCGCCGACACCCCCGCCCCGCCGCCCCACCAGGTCGTGCGCCGCCGCAGCCTGGTGTCCACCGAGTAACCCCGACAAGCGCATCTGCGGTGCGGCCGGGCGGCCGTACCGCAGAGAGAATGCGCTCTCCCAAAGACTCCTCACACCAGTGAGGGAATGAAGAATCCGCAACTCCACACGAAGGAGATGACCATGAATTACGTGGTCTCGGCCGCTGAATGGTTCATCGGCCTGTTCCAGACAGGAGCAAAGACGTTCATCGCCTGGATGGGCAGCATCGTGCCAGTGGTGCTCATGCTTCTCATTGCGATGAACTCGTTGATCCAGCTCATCGGAGAAGATCGCATCAACGGCTTTGCGCAGAAGGCCGGGAAGAACATCCTCAGCCGCTACCTGCTGCTCCCGTTCGTCGGAGCATTCATGCTCTGCAACCCGGCCGTGTTCACCCTCGGCCGGTTCCTCCCCGAGCGCTACAAGCCCGGCTACTACGCCGCCACGGCGCAGTTCTGCCACACCAGCAACGGCGTCTTCCCGCACATCAACCCGGCCGAGCTGTTCATCTGGCTCGGAATCGCCCAGGGAATCACCACACTCGGACTTCCGACCGGGCCCCTGGCGATCCGGTACCTGCTGGTCGGCGCGCTGATGAACTTCGTCGGCGGCTGGGTGACCGATTTCACCACTCGCTATGTCAGCAAGCAGCAGGGCATCATCCTGCCGAAGACCGTTGACGGGGAGATCATCCACGTCAACCAGATGGCGGAGGCCTGAGAGCAATGACCGAATTCCATTCCATCATCGTCTCGCGTGGCAATGGCGGCTACGGCGGACCCCTCACCATCACCCCGACTCCTGAGAAGCACAAGCTGGTCTACATCGTCGGCGGCGGCATGAAGCCCCCGGTCGTGGACCGCATCGTCGAGCTCACCGGCGCCGAGGCCGTCAACGGCTTCACCAGCGCGGTTCCCGACGAGGAGACGATGGCCGTCGTCATCGACTGCGGTGGCACGCTGCGGTGCGGAATCTACCCGAAGAAGGGTATTCCGACCATGAACGTGCTTCCCACCGGGAAGACCGGCCCGATGGCCAAGTACATCAACGAGAGCATCTACGTCTCCGCGGTCGACATCGATCAGGTGCAGCTCGCCGGAGACGCCGCCGAGGCGGCCGTTGCGGCTTCCGCCGCGGCGAGCACCGCTGCGGCGGACGACTCGTCCAGCTCCAAGTCCGGTTCCCGCGGCACCGTGCAGGGCGAGTGGTCCTCCGACAAGAAGATCTCCGAGACGGTGGCCGCCAAGAAGAACAAGAGCGTGATGGAGAAGATCGGCCTGGGCGCCGGTCGCGTCATCTCGACCTTCTTCCAGGCCGCTCGCGACGCCGTCCAGACCATGCTCACCACGATCATCCCGTTCATGGGCTTCGTGGCCATGCTCATCGGCATCATCAACGCCTCGGGATTCGGCAACTGGTTCTCCAAGCTGCTGGCTCCTCTGGCCGGCAACGGCATCGGCCTGATGGTCCTCGGACTCATCTGCTCGCTGCCCTTCCTGTCCCCGCTGCTGGGGCCCGGAGCTGTGATCGGGCAGGTCATCGGAACCCTCATCGGCGTCGAGATCGGCAAGGGCCACATCCACCCGAGCCTCGCCCTCCCGGCGCTGTTCGCCATCAACACCCAGAACGCCTGCGACTTCATCCCGGTCGGCATGGGTCTTGCCGAGGCCAAGCCCGAGACCATCGAGATCGGCGTACCGGCCGTGCTCTACTCCCGATTCCTCAACGGTGTTCCGCGCGTGGCGGTCGGCTGGCTCGCCAGCATCGGCCTGTACGCGTCCTGATACACATTCCAATCACAACCTGGAGAAATACCATCATGGCGGTCATCTACAGCAACACAGTTCAGTCAGTCGGCCCGGAGGCCTCCTCCTTCCTGGCTGAGAAGATGCTGGTCACCTTCGGCGACCAGGCCCCCGAGGGACTGCGCGACTTCTGCTACTCGCTTCCCCCGGCGACCTGCACCGGGACCATCAAGGTCGGTGACACCGTCCTCATCAACGGTGAGGCCTTCCCCATCACCGCCATCGGCGAGGTGGCCCAGCGCAACCTCGACAGTCTGGGGCACGTCACCATCGTCTTCGACGGCGCACCGGAGCCCCGCCTGGACGGAGCACTGCACGTCACCGCGAGCGGCGATCTGCCGAACCTCCAGGCGGGCAGCACGATTGCGATCGAGTCGGCGTGATTCACACCACACTGCGGATCGGACACCCTGCCGGAGTGCATGCCCGGGTCGCCGCGCAGGCGGTCCTGCTGGCGTCCCGCTACTCCGCCAGTGTGTTCGTCCGCACCTCCAGCGGGACCGCCAGCCTCAGACGGCTGGCGGACCTGCTGGCCCTGGACATCAACAAGGACGAGACCGTCGAACTGATTGCCGACGGTCTCGACGAATCGGCGGCCCTCGAGGCCATCAGCGCCTTTCTGAGGGCCGCCGACGCCCCTGAACACCACAATGATGAACACCACAATGAGGGAGTCCAAGAATGAGTGATGAGATCATCGCACGAGCCGTCGCCGACGCCGGGGACACCGACGTCGTCGACGTCGGACGAGGGGTCGCCAGCAGAGCGGGCGGCGTCATCGCCGACGCCCTGGCCAAGCAGCCCGACGGCAGCCTGGCGCCGGTCCTGATCGTCGCCGACGAGAACACCTGGGAGGCCGCCGGCAAGACGGTCGCCGAATCCTTCAAGGCGGCCGGCGTGCCGCTGACCGAGCCGCTGATCTTCCCGGCCCATCCGATCCCCTACGCCTCCCTGGACAACGCCCACTCCATCGCCGAGCGGCTGCTCGCCCTCGACAAGGAGACCGGCGCCCAGGTCGTCCCGGTGGCCATCGGCTCGGGCACCATGAACGACCTCACCAAGCTCGCCGCCAAGGATCTGGGACGCCGTTACGCGGTGGTCGGCACCGCCGCCTCCATGGACGGCTACACCGGCGCCGGGGCCCCCATCTCCGACAACGGCGTCAAGGTCACCATGAACTGCGTCGCCCCCAAGGTCGTCGTCTTCGATCTCGACGTCGCGGCCGCGGCCCCGGCCGCGATGACCGCCTCCGGCTACGGCGACCTGGCCGCCAAGATCCCCGGCGGAGCCGACTGGATCCTGGCCGACGCCACCGGCGTCGAGCCGATCAACGACCACGTCTGGGAGCTGGTCCAGTCCGGCGTCCATCAGGCCCTGGCCCACCCCGACGACCTGGCCGCCGGCATCCCCGAGGCCTACACCGGCCTGGTCGAGGGCCTCATCCTGTCGGGCCTGGCCATGCAGGTCTACGACGGCACCCGCCCCGCCTCCGGGGCCGAGCACTACTTCTCCCACATCTGGGAGCTCGGCCACCTCGGCGCCGACAAGGAGGTTCCGCCCTCCCACGGCTTCAAGGTCGCCATCGGCACCCTGGCCATGCTCGCCTTCTACGAGAAGTTCCTGGAGCGCGACATCACCGCCCTCGACATCGACGCCGCGGTGGCCAAGTGGCCCGCATGGGACGCCGTGGAGGCCGACATCCGGTCCACCTTCGACGGCGCCCTGGCCGACCACGCGGTCGCCGAGACCCGCGTCAAGTACGTCACCCCCGAGGAGCTCGCCGCCCGGCTGCAGCGCATCATCGACTCCTGGCCCAAGACCCTGCCCCGGCTGCGCGAGCAGCTGGTGCCGGCCCGCGAGTTCGCCGCCAAGCTGGCCGCCGCCGGTGCCCCGCACCAGCCCGAGGACATCGGGCTGACCGCGGCCGACGTCAAGGCCACCTTCCCCAAGGCGATGTACTACCGCTCCCGCTACACGGTGCTCGACGTGGCCCGCGAGGCCGGCTGGTTCGACGAGCTGGTCGAGGAGGTCTTCGCCCCCGGCGGCCTGTGGAGCTGACCCTCCCTCTCCCGAGCAGCACTCGACCCCCGGACATCCGATGTCCGGGGGTCGAGTGCCGTCTGTGCGTCCGCTGTAGGGCTCAGCTCTCGGTGTCCTCGAGCTCGTCCGTCCTTGCGCCGGTAGGGGTCGGGCTCGCCGGCGTGGGAGGCCCCGGACGCCAGCTTCGCCACCTCGGCGTCGGAGGCGGCGGCCCGGGCCAGCAGGTCCTCGATGGACTTGGCGGTCTCGAAGCTGGCGTCCCTCACGAAGGTGAGCGTGGGCGCGTAGCGCAGCCCCAGCCGCTTGCCGACGGTGGAGCGCAGCATTCCCTTGGCCGACTCCAGGGCGGCTGCGGTGGAGGCCTCGTCCTGCTCGGAGCCCAGCACGGTGTAGAAGAGGGTGGCGTCCCGGGAGTCGCCGGTCAGCCGCACCTCGGTGATGGTGACGAATCCGAGCCGCGGGTCCTTGACCCTGCGCTCCAACGTCCCGGCGACGACGACCTTGATCTGGTCGGCCAGCTTGGCCACACGTGGATTGGTCATGACGCGATCTTATCCGCGAATGAGAAGAGCCCGCCCCGCCCTCCGTGCGGAGAGCGGGGCGGGCCGATTCCTACGCGATCACTCGCTGTGCCAATTCCTACGCGATCACTCGCGGGGCTTCTCGACCATCTCGTAGCACTGCAGCTCGTCGCCCTCGTGGATGTCGGAGTAGTTCGTCAGCGTAAGACCGCATTCGAACCCCTCCCGCACCTCGGTGACGGCGTCCTTCTCCCGCTGCAGGGTGTTGATCTCGGTATCGATGACCACCACGCCGTCGCGCACCAGGCGGGTCTTGGCGTGCCGACGGATGGTGCCGCCGGTGACCATGCAACCCGCGATGGCGCCGACCTTGGAGGAGCGGAAGATCTGCCGGATCTCGGCAGTACCCAGGGACTTCTCCTCGTAGATCGGCTTCAGCATGCCCTTCAGGGCGGCCTCGATATCGTCGATCGCGTCGTAGATCACCGAGTAATACCGGATGTCGACGTTCTCCTCGTCGGCCATCTTGGCGGCGTGCGCCGTCGGGCGCACGTTGAAGCCGATGATGACGGCGTTGGAGGCCGCAGCCAGGTCGACGTTGGTCTCGGTGATGGCACCGACACCGCGGTCGATGACCCGCAGCTCCACCTCGTCGCCGACGTCGATCTTGGCCAGGGCGTCCTCCATGGCCTCCACCGAACCGGCGCCGTCGCCCTTGAGGATGAGCAGCAGCTCCTGCGTCTCGCCCTTCTCCAGCTGATCGAACAGCTCGTCGAGGGTCTTGCGGCGCGACGACTTGGCCTGGCGGGCGGCGCGCATCCGCGCCTCCCGCTTCTCGGCGATCTGACGAGCCATCCGGTCGTCCTCGACGACCAGGAAGTTGTCGCCGGCGCCGGGCACCGAGGTCAGGCCGAGCACCTGCACCGGATCCGACGGCGCCGCCAGCTCGACGTTGTCTCCCTTGTCGTTGATGAGCGCCCGGACCCGGCCGTAGGCCGAACCCGCCACGATCGAATCACCGATGTGCAGCGTGCCGCGCTGGATCAGCGCAGTCGCCACGGCACCGCGACCCTTGTCGAGGTGCGCCTCGATGGCCACGCCCTGAGCGGGCATGTCCGGGTTGGCGCGCAGATCGAGGGCGGCGTCGGCGGTCAGGACGATCGCCTCGAGGAGCCTGTCGAGCCCCTCGCCGGTCTTCGCGGAGCAGTCGACGAACATGGTGTCGCCGCCGTACTCCTCGGTGACCAGGCCGTACTCGGTCAACTGACCGCGCACCTTCTCCGGATCGGCGCCCGGCTTGTCGATCTTGTTGACCGCCACCACGATCGGCACATCGGCCGCCTTGGCGTGGTTCAGAGCCTCGACCGTCTGCGGCATGACGCCGTCATCGGCCGCGACCACCAGCACCGCGATATCGGTGGACTGGGCGCCGCGGGCACGCATGGCCGTGAAGGCCTCGTGCCCGGGGGTGTCGATGAAGGTGATCTTGCGATCCTGCCCATCGACCTCGGTCTCGACCTGGTAGGCGCCGATCGCCTGGGTGATGCCGCCGGCCTCGCCCTCCACCACATGGGAGTGGCGCAGGGTGTCCAGCAGCTTGGTCTTGCCGTGGTCGACGTGGCCCATCACGGTGACGACCGGGGGACGCGGTGCGAGGTCCTCCTCGCCGCCCTCGTTCTCTCCGAACTCCAGGTCGAAGGACTCCAGCAGCTCGCGGTCCTCGTCCTCGGGGGAGACGACCTGGATCTTGTAGTCCAGCTCGGTGCCGAGGATCTCCAGGGTCTCGTCGGAGACCGACTGGGTGGCCGTCACCATCTCGCCCAGGTTGAACAGCACCTGGACCAGCTGTGCCGGCTCGGCGTTGATCTTCTCGGCGAGATCGGTGAGCGAGGCTCCCCGACGCAGCCGGACGGTCTGGCCGTTGCCCTTGTGGACGCGCACGCCGCCGACCAGCGGCGCCTGCATCTCGTCGAACTCTTGCCTGCGCTGCTTGCGCGACTTGCGACCGCGACGGCCACCGGCGCCACCGCGCCCGAAGGCGCCCTGGGTGCCGCGACCACCGCGACCACCACGGCCGCCGCCGATCGGGCCGCGGCCACCGCCGCCTCCGAAGCCACCGCCGGCGCTGCCGCCGCCGAAACCGCCGCGGCCCGGGCCGCCGCTGCGACCGCCTCCGCGGCCGCCACGACCCCGCCCGCCGCCGGCCGTGTGGCCGATCTGGGTGGACTGGTGCTTGGGCATCATCGCGGGGTTCGGATGCGGAATCCCCGAGGTGCCGCCGGGACGGGGCATCCGGTCTCCGCCGGAACGGCCTGCGCCGTCATGACGCTGACCGCCGGGACGGCCGGCGCCCTGGTCGGAGCGACGCCGGTTCTGACCCATTCCCTGGCTGGCGGCGAACGGGTTGTTGCCCGGGCGCGGGCCCGAGCCGTGACGCGCACCGGGCTTGGGGCCCGGCCTGGCGCCGGATGGCAGACCGCCGGTAGATCCGGCGCGCGATCCGCCCGGACGCGGGCCCGGGTGCGGCGCTCCCTTGACCGGAGCGGTGCGCGGAGTCGGATGAGTTCCCGGGCCCGAATGAGTTCCCGAGGTCGACGCGGTGCCGGCCGAGCCGCTGCGGGGCTTCCCCGGGGTGGCGTGCCCGCCGCCCTGACCCCGTCGGCCGCCGGCATCCTTCGAGGTGCCGGTGGTGCCGGGATGACCGGTGCTCTGCGAGTGCGGACCGGGCTTGACGAGCCCGGGACGCGGGGTGACGCTGGTGCGGGCCGCCGAGGAACCGCTCGGGGCCGCGTTGAATCCCTTCGACCGCGCCGACAGCGGGGTCGGATGGGGGCCGGGGACCGGATGCGGCCCATCGGCATGCGAGGGGGACTCCTGGTGGGCGCCCTCGTCCGCGGCGGGGCTCGTCGCGGTGCCGCCGTGCTCGGCGGAATGATGCTGCCCGGCGGCGTGATGAAGCCCCTGGCCGGGCTTGGCGCCACCGGAATGGGGATGCGAGGCCGGCTTCGCGGTGCCGGCGTCCCCGCCCTGAGCGGCGTTCTTGTACTGATCTCGAACGCGCCGGACAACCGGCGCCTCGATGGTTGAGGAGGCTGAGCGGACGAACTCTCCCATATCGCCCAGCTTCCCCAGAAGCTGCTTACTTGTCAGTCCGAGCTCTTTTGCAAGCTCATAGACACGGACCTTGGCCACTACTCTCCTTCGGACCCGGCCGTGTTGGCTCGGGCCAACTAGATGTTGCGATTGCTCATTGATGCGTACTCATCGAGTGGTCATGAGCGACTGCTCACTTTCTTGTCAGCCCCTGGCTCCGTCGGGAGAAGGGCATAGTTCGGTGAGGTCTCCGGTGATTTCCGGAAGACATGCGTTGCCGAGCATACCGAACATGACGGTCCCAGCCAATTCCGGCGTCTTCGATCTCCTGCGCCTACCGCAGCCAGTCGACCTCGGGAGCCTCCACCTGCACCCGTTGCCGGAAGGACCGGGCGAAGCCGCCTCGCCGGGCGGCCGCCCAGCACTGCGGATCCGGGTGCAGGTGTGCGCCGCGACCGGGCGCCGTGGAGGTCGGGTCGAGCCGGACCGTCGGGCGGAAGCCCTGGCCGCGGACCAGCACGAAGCGGACCATGGTCGCCGGGTCGCCCTTCTGGCGGCAGCCGACGCAGGTGCGCTCGGGGCGTCGCTCCCCCGCCACGCTCACCGCTGGTCGGGGGCGGGGCCGACGGGGTTGTCGGGCTGGATGTCGATGCGCCAGCCGGTGAGCCGGTTGGCCAGCCGGGCGTTCTGCCCCTCCCGGCCGATCGCCAGGGAGAGCTGGTAGTCGGGCACGATCACCCGGGTGGAGCGGGTGACGGGGTCGACGACGGTGACGCTCTTGACCTTCGCCGGGGACAGCGCGGCCCCCACGAATGTGGCCGGATCCTCGGACCAGTCGATGATGTCGATCTTCTCGTCGTCCAGCTCGTGCATCACCGCGCGGACCCGCTGGCCCATCGGGCCGATGCAGGCCCCCTTGGCGGAGACATCGGGATTGTGCGAGGTGACGGCGATCTTCGAGCGGTGGCCGGCCTCCCGGGCCAGCGCCTTGATCTCGACGACTCCCTGCTCGATCTCGGGCACCTCGAGGGCGAAGAGCTTGCGGACCAGGTTGGGGTGGGTGCGCGAGACGACCACCTGTGGGCCCCGGACCTCCTTGCGGACCGCGACCACGTAGACCCGCAGCCGGCGTCCGTGGGTGTACTTCTCGCCGGGGACCTGCTCGGCCGGCGGCATGATGGCCTCGATCGCGCCGAGGTCGACGCGCACCGTCCGGTTGTCCCGGTAGGACTGCTGGACGACGCCGGTCACGACATCCCCCTCCACGGCCTGGAACTGGCCGTACTTCTGCTCGTCCTCGGCCTCCCTGAGCCGCTGGAAGATCACCTGGCGGGCGGTGGACGCGGCCACCCGGCCGAAGTCGGAGGGGGTGCCGTCGGACCAGCCGATGATCTCCCCCTCCTCATTGGTCTCGGGCACCATCACCGCGACATTGCCGGTCTTGCGGTCCAGCTCCACCCGGGCGCCCGTCACCGGGTGCTCGGTCTTGGCGTAGGCATTGAGCAGGGCGTCCTCGAGGGTCTCCACGAGGTAGTCGAGGGGAATCTCCTTCTCGCGCTCGATCATCCGCAGCGCGGCCAGATCGATATCCATCTCAGTTCTCCTCAGAATTCTCAGGCTTGCGGTTGAGCTCGACCTGCACGACGGCGCGCCGGATCTGGTCGAGCGGGATCTCACGGCTGGCCGTGAGCGGCTTGTGCGGTTTGGAGCCGGGGGCCGGCACCTCCAGGGTGACGGTGGTCTCGGTGGACGCGGTGATCCGTCCGGTGAGCTTCTCGGGCTTCGCCCCATCGACCGGCTCGAGGGTGACGGCCAGCAGGCGGCCGAGGTTGCGCCGGTAGTGGCGCGGCTTGCTCAGGGGAGTCGAGACGCCGCGAGAGGTGACCTCGAGGGTGTAGGGCGCCTGACCGGTCTGGGTGGACTCGTCGAGGGTTCTGGAGATCGCGGCGGAGGCCTGGCCGATCTCGTCCAGACCGGGTCCGTGGCCGTCGGCACCGTCCCCGTCGACGGTGATGCGCACCAGCCGGCGGCGTCCGGCCGAGACGACCTCCAACTTGTCGAGCTCCATGCCGAACTGCGCGAGCAGCGGCTCGACGACGTCCGTGAGCTGGTTCTCGTTCATCCCTGCCTCATCCTGTTGTGATTGCGGTTGTGGACGCCATACTACGAGACGACCGATACCCTTGCAGCCATGACCTTCGGCACCCCCAGCAGACGAGCGGTCCTGGCAGTGGGGCTCTCGCTGGTGCCTCTGGGGCTGACCGGCTGCTACCGGGTCTCCCCGCTGGTCGGCACCGAGGCTCGCACCTCCCCGTCTCCGACGCCGCAGGTCACCGCCGAGCGGCGCGCCGCGGTCTCCACCGAGGCCTCCCTGGCGGATCTGGCCCGCTCGGCCGGACTGGCCGGGATCGCCGCCGCGCACCTCGGCCACGCCACCGTGCTGGCCCAGGCCGATCCGCTGGCCGGCCGCAATGCCGACACCACTCCGGTGATCCCGGTTCCCTCGCCCAGTGCCAGTCCGGGCGTCGCGAAGGTCTCCGCCGCCCAGCTGCTGGCCGCCGAACGCACCGCCGGCAAGGACTATCTGAGGACCGCAGGGCAGGCCGCCGACTCCGGGATGTCCCTGCTGTGGGCCAGCCTGTCCTGCTTCTGCACCACGATCACCGCTTCCGGTCCCGCCCCGCAGACCGGCCAGGTGTATCCGGTGACGCTGCCCGCCGAACCGGCGGTTGCCGCCCGGCAGGTGCTGCTGAGCCGTCTCAACGATCTGGCGACGGGCCTGGAGTGGGGCATCGGACGGCTGCCCGCCAGTGATCCGCTGCGCGAGGACGGACTCGAGCGGCTCAGCGAGGTCAACCTCGAACGGGCGCGGCTGCGGGCCGAGCTGCGCTCCGCATCGGCCACCCCCACCCCACTGCTGCCCGGGTATCCCATGCCCGCGACCCCCTCGACCGCCGCCTCGACGAAAACCCTGTGGAGCAGTCTGGAGCTCGGCGTCCTGGCCGGCTGGGGTCGAGTGGCCGCGGCCACCCGTGGGGCCGAGCGCACCGCAGCGGTCACCGCGATGAGCGCACCGCTGTCCCAGGCTCTCCAGTACGGTGCGGCGATGCCGGCATGGCCCGGCTGGGTCTGAACGACTAGGGGATTAGATCCAGGGGGCCACTGGTCGTCGGCATCCAGTGAGTGCAGCATTCACCGACAGACATGGCCACGATCGTGCTGGATGCCCCGAACATGGCCACAGACGGGCCACGGCCTGGAATATCCGGTTCGCGGTCGCCAGGTGGCCGTTTCCAGGAGAACCTCAGACAGACCTTCACTGAAATCGGCCACATACGGCCCGGCCTGTGGATTATCCAGAGGGCGGCCGGTATGTGGCCGATTTCATCACCATGCACTCGACGTCGACGGCCCTGAGCACCGGAATCCCCACCCACCACAACGACGAGACGCCTCTTCCGCCACGAGACGCCTCATCTACGCTTGGCGCCAGCCTGTGGTGCCCCGGCTGGGTCTGAGCGACTACGGAAGAAAACTGGTCACGGTGTCCCAGCCGAGTTTGACCGACAGACCGGCCACCGTCACCAGGAACACCCGGCGCACGAACTGATTCCCGTGGCGCACCGCCATCCGCGCCCCCACCCAGCCGCCCACGACATTGGCCACGGCCATCATCAGGCCGACTCGCCACCAGATGACGCCGTGAATCCAGAACACCACCAGGGCCGCCGCATTGGTGGTGAGGTTGGCCAGCTTCGCCATCGCCGAGGCCTCCAGGAAGCCGTAGCCGACCAGACCGACCAGGGCGATCACGAAGAAGGTGCCGGTGCCCGGACCGATCGCCCCGTCGTAGCAGCCGATGACCAGCCCGATCAGCGCCAGCCTCAGGTACAGACCGGCGCCCCGATAGCGAATCCGGGCCGTCCAGACCCATCGTCGGGCGGCGCCAGGTGAGGATCCCGACTCCCACCAGGACCACCAGCACGATCGGCATGAACCAGCGTTTGGGCAGGAACTGCACCAGCCGGGCGCCTCCACTGGAGCCCAGGTAGGAGCCGGCCATCAGGATCAGGGCGCAGGGCCAGCGCACCGTCACCGATTGCAGATAGGCGGTCGCCGCGGTCAGCGTCCCGGCGAAGGAGGCCACCTTGTTGGTCCCGGCGATGGTGGCCACCGGCGTGTTCGGGGGCAACCCGAGCAGCAGGCTCGGCAGTTGGATCAGCCCGCCTCCCCCGACCACGGCGTCCACCCAACCGGCGAGCAGGGCGGCGAGGATGAGCAGGACCATGACCTGGAATGAGACGGGCACAGCCTCAGCCACGCACCTCGGAGAGGATCTCGGCGACGGCATCGGCCACCGGCACCTCGCGGTTGGCGCCGGAGCGGCGGTCGCGGATCTCCACGACGCCGTTCTTGAGACCGCGGCCGACCACCACGGAGGTCGGCATCCCGAGCACCTCGGAATCGGCGAACTTGACGCCGGGGGACGCCTTGCGGTCGTCGAAGAGCACATCCAGGCCGGCGTCGGTGAGCTCGCCGGCGATCCTCGCCGCCTCCTCGACGACATCGGCGCTCTTGCCGGTGGCCAGCACGTGGACGTCGAAGGGGGCCAGCTCGCGCGGCCAGGCCAGGCCACGGTCGTCGCAGGTGTACTCGGCCACGGCGGCCACCTGCCCGGGAAACGCCGACCCCGTAGGAGCCCATCGTCACGGTGACCAGTTTCCCGTTCTGGTCGAGAACCTTCAGCCCCAGAGCCTCGGCGTACTTGCGGCCGAGCTGGAAGATGTGGCCCATCTCGATGCCCCGGGTGAGGGTGAGCGGACCGGACCCGTCGGGGGCCGGGATCACCCTCGCGCACCTCGGCGACGTCGATGGTGCCGTCCGGGGTGAAGTCGCGCCCGGCCACCAGATTGAACACGTGGTGGCCGTCCTGGTCGGCGCCGGTGATCCAGCTGGTACCCGTGACCACCCGCGGGTCGACCAGGTAGCGCACCTTCGAGGAGTTCTTCTCCCCCAGCGCCCCCGGCCCGATGTATCCCTTCACCAGGGCCGGACGGGTGGCGAAGTCCTCCTCGCCGAAGGGCTCGGCTACCGCCGGCTCCAGGGCGGCCGCCAGCCGGCTCTCGTCGACCTCGCGGTCGCCGGGCAGCCCGATCGCCAGCGGCTCCTTGGTGCCGTCGGGGGCCGTGACCATGAACACCACATTCTTGAGGGTGTCGGCGCCGGTCCAGGGCCGATCGACGCGCGGCTTGACCTCATTGGCCATCGCCACCAAGGTGTCGATGGTCGGCACGTCCGGGGTCTCGACGACCTCGGGGGCCGGCACCTGCGAGTAGTCCAGCGGCTCGGGAGCGGGAACGCTCACCGCCTCGACATTGGCGGCATAGCCTCCGGGAGAGCGCACGAAGGTGTCCTCGCCGTTGGGAGAGACCGCCAGGAACTCCTCGGAGCGCGATCCGCCCATCGGCCCCGACATCGCCTTGACGATGGCGTAGTCGAAGCCGAGCCGGTCGAAGATCCGGATGTAGGCCTTGCGATGCCGGTCGTAGGAGGCGTCCAGGCCGGCGTCGTCGACGTCGAAGGAGTAGGAGTCCTTCATCACGAACTCGCGGCCGCGCAGGATTCCGGCGCGGGGACGGGCCTCGTCGCGGTACTTGGTCTGGATCTGGTAGAGCGCCAGCGGCAGGTCCTTGTAGGAGGAGTAGAGGTCCTTCACCAGGAGGGTGAACATCTCCTCGTGGGTGGGCCCCAGCAGCATGTCGACGTGCTTGCGGTCCTGCAGCCGGAACAGGTTGTCGCCGTACTCGACCCAGCGGTCGGTCTGCTTGTAGGGCTCCGAGGGCAGCAGGGCCGGGAAGAGCACCTCCTGGGCGCCCATGGCGTCCATCTCCTCGCGGACGATGCCCTCCACCTTGCGCAGCACCTTCAGGCCCAGCGGCAGCCAGGTGTAGATGCCGGGGGCCGCCCGCCGGATGTACCCGGCGCGCACCAGCCAGCGGTGGCTGGGAACCTCGGCGTCGGCGGGATCCTCCCGCAGGGTCCGGACGAACAGCTCAGACATGCGCGTCAACACGTGACGACCTTTCCGACCGCGCTGAGCCCTCCGCCGCCCTTCGGCGTGGCCAGGCAACGATCCGCGCAGATCTTACCGGAGAACGGCGTCCCGCTTCGATCAACTCGGCTCAGGCAAGCTTGCGGATGATGACCGCGGCCTCGTAGGTGGACGTCGTCCCCGACCCGCTGAACACTCCCTTGAAGGGGGCGACGTCGGCGTACTCGCGGCCGCATCCGACCCGGGCGTGGCTCTCCCCGGTCTCGACCAGGTTGGTGGGGTCGAAGCCGTTCCAGACGCCGTCCCACCACTGCACCCAGGCGTGAGTCTGGCCCTCGACCGGCTCGCCGAGGGTGGCCTCGGTGCGCGGCATCACATACCCCGACACGTACCGGGCCGGGATCTCCAGGCTCCGCAGGCACCCGATCACCAGGTGGGCGAAATCCTGGCAGACCCCCGATCTGGCCTCCCAGGCCTGCTGGGCGGTGGTGTCGACGCGGGTCGATCCGGGGACGTAGCGCATCTCCTCGTGGATCATCTCGGAGATCACGTGGCCGATCTGGCAGATCGTCATCGAGTCGTCGACGAGCTCGCGGACCCGCCCGAGCAGCTCCTCCCCCGGCCTGGTGACCGGGGAGTTGACGACGTACTCGTACCAGCGCTCATGACCGGCCGAGACCTCCGACAGCTTCATCCCGGAGTCCAGGTGCGGCAGCTTGACGATGTCCAGGGTGGTGTCGGCGTTGATGGTGAGCCGGTCGTGGGGCGAGTGGAGCTCGAAGGAGGTGACCTGGGTGCCCCAGTAGTCGACGTAGGAGAAGTGCCACGGCTGGGGGGTGATGGTGATCGAGGTGCTCCGGATGAGCTGGGAGTCCGAGTACAACGGGGTCATCCGCACCTCGTCGAAGCTCTGTGTCACCGGCCCGTCGTAGTGCACGTCGGTGCGGTGCTGAATACGCAATGTGGAGGTCATCGATCATCCCTCATGCCACTGGGACGCGTCGGCCCCTTGGAAGTAGTGAGCCGACAGAGCGTCGGTCGCCCGGTGGCAGGTACGGCTCAGTCCCGCCATCTGATCGGCGAGCCCGTCCAGCAGGGACCCCTCGGAACGGTACTCGATCTCGGCGCGGGCCCGCCCGAGCAGCCGCTGGGCGTCGGACTGGAATCCGGTGCGCCGCCCCACGTCGAGACGCTCAAGGCATTCGTCGGCCTCGTCGAGGCAGTGCACCACCGAGCGCGGGCTGAGCCGGTCGCGCAGCAGGAAGTCGATCACCGCCCCCTTGCTGCGGTCGCCGCCGCGGCTGATCAGAAAGGCGTGATCGGCACCGCAGGCCCGCAGCGTGGCGGTCTGGCTGGCGCCCTCGCCGCTGGGCGCCACCGAGATCAGCCTGGCGGTGATGTCGATCCGCTCGATGCACCGGCCGAGGTGATGGAACTCCCATCCCTCGTCGTGGGTCATCGTCGAGGAGATGATCCCGGTGATCGCGTAGCAGTGGTCCAGCACGGTGCGCAGCGCGAGCTGCTGATAGGTGCTGTTGAGCTGCCCCTGAGCCACCGCGCGCCAGGCCCGATTGATCTCCTCCCAGGTGCCCAGGGAGAGCACCTCGCGGGCCCTCCGGGCGGCCTGCCGGCAGCTCGACAGGGCCGAGACGATCGAGACCGGGGATTCCGGATCATGGCCCAGCACCTGCCAGACCTCCGTCGGACCGGCCTTCTCGGTGGGCTCGGCGCCCAGGCTCGCCAGCAGCGCGCTGGAGTTGGCGCTGCGCCGACGCCCGGTCTCCTCCGCCGTCACCTCCAGGTGCACCTGGAGCACCCGGGCGATGTCCTCGGCACGCTCCAGGTAGCGCCCGATCCAGAACATCGACTCCGCCATCCGGCTCAGCATGGCTTCACCACCTCTTCCGCCTCATCGAGGGCCGGGGCGCTCAGGCGTCCCTGCTGCTGCTGGCCCTGCTGGGCCTCCCAGACCGAGCTGTCCGGTCTGTCCATCGGCTCGCTGCCGGCCAGCGGCACGGCGGCGATCTCGGCCGCACTGGCCTGCAACTCGATGGCCGGCACCGGAGGGGCCTCGACCGGGTGGCGGTTCGCCAGTACCCAGGTGTCCTTGGAACCGCCGCCCTGGGAGGAGTTGACGATGAACTGGCCCTCCCTCAGCGCCACCCTGGTGAGCCCGCCGGGAAGCACCCAGATGGCGTCCCCGTCGTTGACGGCGAAGGGCCGCAGGTCCACCCGCCGGGGCTGCAACCGGTCACCGACGAAGGTCGGGACGGTCGACAGCTGGACCAGCGGCTGGGCGATCCAGCCCCGTGGATCGGCGCGCAGTTTGATCCGGGCGGCGTCCAGCTCCTTCTTGGAGCACTGCGGGCCCATCAGGATTCCCTTGCCGCCGGAGCCGTCGACCGGTTTGACCACCAGCTCGTCGAGCCGGTCGAGGACCTCTTCGAGGGCCCCTGGCTCCTCCAGACGCCAGGAGTCCACATTCGGCAGCACCGGCTCCTCTCCGCAGTAGTAGCGGATCAGATCGGGGAGATAGGTGTAGATCAGCTTGTCGTCGGCGACCCCGTTGCCGATCCCGTTGGCCACCGTGACGGTGCCGTTGGCCATCGCCGAGACCAGGCCCGCCGCACCCAGCACGGAATCGCCGCGGAAGTGCACGGGATCGAGGAACTCGTCGTCGACCCTGCGATAGATGACGTCGACCCGGTTGAGACCCGTGGTGGTGCGCACATAGACCCGCCCGCCCTGACAGACCAGGTCGGGGCCCTCGACCAGCGGCACGCCCATCGTGCGCGCCAGCAGGGAGTGCTCGTAATAGGCCGAGTTGTACATCCCGGGGGTCAGCACCACGATATTGGGCTCGCTCACCCCGGCCGGAGCCGCCGCCTCCAGCGCGGCCCGCAGCCGGTAGGGGTAGGTGTCGACCGGCTGGACGTCGTACTGGCGCATCACCTCCGGCATCGCACCGGCCATCGCCGCACGGTTGGTGAGGACGTAGGAGACCCCCGAGGGAATCCGGACATTGTCCTCCAGCACCCGCATGGCGCCGTCGCCGTCGCGGATCAGGTCGATCCCGGCGACGTGGATGCGCACCCCGTTGGCGGGGGTGATCCCGGCCACCTCGCGCACGAAGTTCGGCGAGGTGACGATGAGACGCCGCGGCACCACCCCGTCGTCGAAGACCTTCCCGTTGCCGTAGACGTCGCCGAGGAACCGCTCCAGGGTGTAGACGCGCTGGGCGACGCCGGTGCTGATCGTGTCCCATTCGGAGGCCGTGATGATCCGCGGCATGATGTCGAGCGGGAAGGGCTTCTCGGTGCCGCCCAGGTCGAAGGTGACCCCGGAGTCCACATAGCGGGAGGCCAGGTAGGCGGCCCGGGCGCGCACCTCCTCGGCGCCGAGCCGATCGAATCCCTCGGCCAACGACTCGCACTCGGGACGCACCCCGTCCGCGGCGAGCAGCTCGTCGTGGATCGACGGTGAGATCGGGTATCCGTCCAGCAACGAGTCCATGCCGGGCATGGTGCCCCGGCCGTGTTACGACTCGGCTAGAACAGGTTACGGGAGTGTTTCAGGAGTGAGGCGTGCCGCCGATCAGTACAGATCAGTTACCGATCAGTACAGAACAGTCGCCATCTCGCCGACCTGCTGGAAGCCGACCTGCCGGTACATCCGCAGCGCCGGCGTGTTGAAGTCGTTGACGTACAGCGAGACGGTCGGGTAGCGCCGCCGGCACAGCTCCACCACACCCGACATCGCGGACGCCGAGACGCCGTTGCGCCGCCAGGCCGGGTCGAGCCAGACCCCCTGGATCTGGCAGACGTCGCGCCAGGCCACCCCGATGTCGGACTTGAAGCGCACCACCCCGCCGTCGACGATCCCGAAGCAGTTCTGCAGGTCGACCAGTCCGGCCATGTGGCGCCGGTAGCCGCCGCCGGGGTCCAGCGGGGAGACGCCGACCTCCTCGGTGTACATCGCCACCGCAGCCCGGAAGTAGGAGTTGAAGTCGGCCCGGGTCACCGGCTGGACCCGCGGGTCCGGCCTCACCACCGGCGCCGGGCCCGCCACCATCAGGGGCTGATGGGCGCGCATCTCGCGGATCGTGGACCACGGCCTGCCCCAGCGCCTGGCCAGTTCGGCGTGCAGCGCCAGCACCAGGTCGGACCGGCCCATGATGGAGGTCGCCCGCCGCCAGGGGCCGACGTGGGCCGCCAGCCTGGGCAGCACCCCGGGGTCGGTGCAGACCGGCACCAGGTTCGCCCCGGCGTGCAGCACGCCGACCAGCTCATCGCCCTTCCAGGCCCCGAACACGTAGCAGCCGAGCCGGTCATGATCCAGACCCGACTGACCGAACCGGGAGAGCAGGAAGACATTGGCCACCGGGTCCGCCGAGAGCAGCTCCATGACCGCGCCCGAGATCGGTGTCGTCGAGGGTGCGGACCCTGGTGGTCACCTCAGGAGACCGAGACCACAGGCTCACCGGAGTCGCTCATCTCCGCCGCCAGCCGGTGGGCCTCCTCGACGATGGTGGGCACGATCTCGTGCTCGGGGACGGTGCGGATCACCTCGCCGTGCATGAAGATCTTGCCCTTCCCGTTGCCGGCGGCCACCCCGAGGTCGGCCTCGCGGCCCTCTCCCAGCCCGTTGACGACGCAGCCCATGACGGCCACCCGCAGCGGCGCCTCCACCCCTTCGAGGGCGTCGGTGACCTGGTTGGCGAGGGTGAGGACGTCGACCTGGCAGCGACCGCAGGAGGGGACAGGAGACGATCTCCAGGCCGCGCGGGCGCAGGTTCAGCGACTCCAGGATCTTGATGCCCGACCTTGACCTCCTCGACCGGGTCGGCCGACAGCGAGACGCGGATGGTGTCGCCGATCCCCTCCGAGAGCAGATGGCCGAAGGCGACCGCGGACTTGATGGTTCCCTGGAAGGCCGGGCCGGCCTCGGTGACGCCGAGGTGGAGGGGGTAGTCGCACTGCTCCGAGAGCTGCTCGTAGGCCTTGATCATCACCACCGGGTCGTGGTGCTTCACCGAGATCTTGAAGTCGTAGAAGCCCACCTGCTCGAACAGGCTGGCCTCCCACAGCGCCGACTCCACCAGGGCCTCGGCGGTCGGCGCGCCGTGCTTGGCCAGCAGCCGGGGATCCAGGGATCCGGCGTTGACGCCGATCCGCAGGCTCACCCGGTGCTCGGCGGCCGACGCGCAGATGGCCTCGATCTGGTCGTCGAACTTGCGGATATTGCCGGGGTTGACCCGCACCGCGCCGCAGCCCGCCTCGATCGCCGCGAAGACGTACTTCGGCTGGAAGTGGATGTCGGCGATCACCGGGATCTGGGACTGCCTGGCGATGATGGGCAGCGCCTCGGCGTCCTTGTCGGTCGGGCAGGCCACCCGCACGATGTCGCAGCCGGCAGCGGTGAGGGCTGCGATCTGCTGGAGGGTGGCGCCGATGTCATGGGTCTTCGTGGTGGTCATGGACTGCACGGAGATCGGTGCGTCGCCACCCACCAGGACGTCCCCCACCCGGATCTGCCGGGTCTTGCGGCGCGGTGCGAGGGTGGGGATGGGCGGGGCGGGCATGCCGAGGTTCACGGTCATCGAGGTCTTGCTCCTGAGGATCGGGAGGATTCTGACCCACAGTCTCCCACTTCGGGCCAATACCGGCATCCGCCGAGCGCTTGACTCACGGGCCCAGGACGCTCAGCGGCACCACGTCGACGCCGTCCGGGCGCCGATGCGCCACCCCGTTCGGAATCACGATCATCAGGCCGAGGGGCGCCTTCTCGATCTTCGCGGCGATCCGCAGCAGATTCGCCGCTGCGGCGTCCACCACCTCGGGGCCGAGCTTGACCTCGACGCCGAGCCATCCGCCGTGGCCGGCCTCGACCACCGCGTCGATCTCGTCGCGCCCCTTCGTGTCGCGATAGTGGAAGACGCCTCGCGCCCCGGACGCCTGGGCGTAGACCCGCAGGTCGTGGACGACCTGAGACTCGAAGAGGAAGCCGAGCGTGTTGAGGTCGGCCAGCAGACGCTCGGAGCCGGCCCCGAGCAGACTGGCCGCCAAGGAGGGATCGGCCAGGTGGCGCTTCGGCGTCTGGATCGCCGCGCTTCTGGAGCGCAGCCTGGGCGACCAGGCCGGCTGGTCCTCGACCAGGTACATCCGCTCGGCAAGATCATGCAGCTCGGAAGCAGCCGCAGCGCCGACCGGGCCGATGGACTCCTCGGCCATCCGCCTGTTCAGCGCCGCGAAGGTGGCCGGCTCGGCCGAGAGTGCGGCGATGGCGCGCAGATACGCGGTCATCCGGCGCGGGTCGCGGCGTGGACCGGCCACCGTGGGGAAGTCGTGCTGAGCGATGTCCTGGAGATAGGAGCCGACCCGGGCCACCGTGTCCTGCTCGTCGCTGCCCACCCAGCCCGGCCAGCCGCCGGTCACGATCCGACGCACCACGCTCAGCAGGTCCAGCTCGGACTCCGCCACCGGCGTCGGCTCTCCCGCAAGCAGGCCGGCCAGCGACACGGCCCCGGTGGACTGCCCGCTCTCACTCAGCGTCATGGTGCGCATCAGCACCCGACCGAACCTGCCCGCCCCAGAATGCCGGGTCGGATCGTCGTCCGGGGTGGCAGAGCCCGTCAGAATGAACTGACCGGCCCGCCCGCGGTCGTCGACCGCATGGCGAACCTCATTCCACAGCCCCGGCGCCATCTGCCACTCGTCCAGCAGCCGCGGGACCGCGCCCGCCAGTGCCACCGAGGGTTGGGAACGAGCCAGCACGGCCAGCGGATCGGCGGAGTCCAACCGAAGCTCGGAGGCCGCGAGACGGCGAGCCGACTCCGTCTTCCCAGTGGCACGAGCGCCCTCGATGACAATCGCACCGGAACTCGATGCGAGGCGCTCGAGCTCGGCATCGCTCACCCTGCTCAGGTATCTCTCCATGCCCACAGGCTATCCGAGCTTGACGGAGTTCTCCACTAGAAGGTAGTGGATTTCTCCACTAGTGAGTAGTGGATTTCTCCACTCCCCTCGTCAGAAGATCTTCACCGGGGAGACGATGTCGGCGGTGATCAGCACGACCCCCATCAGCAGCATCGCGGCCCCGATCGCCCAGGCCACCGGGATCATCATCGCGGTGTCCGCCGGACCCGGATCCGGTCTGCCGCGCAGCCGCCAGACGGCGCGCTTGCAGGCCTCGTACAGGGCCCCTGCGATGTGACCGCCGTCCATCGGCGGCAGCGGGACGACATTGAGCCAGAACAGGAACAGGTTGAGCGATCCCAGCAGGCCTCCCCCGATCGCGAGCTTGTCCCCGATGCTCAGCTGGGAGTCGCCGGCGACGTCTCCGGCCACCCGCGAGGCGCCGACGATGCTCATCGGGCTGGAGGCGCTGCGGGCCTGGCCGGTGACCATGTCCGCGCCGACATTCCAGGTGAGCACCGGCAGCCTCACCAGGGCGTACAGGGACTGCTCCGACATCGTCCACATCTGGGCCAGGGTGTCGCCGGGCCCGGAATGCACGATCTCGGTGGCCGGGACGAAGCCCAGGAATCCCGCCTCCACCGTGCTGCCGGGGGCCAGCCGGTTGGTGACCTGGTTGAGCACGGTGCGGGTCTGCCGGCAGCCTCACCGGCTTTCCGGAGCGCTCCACCACGATCGCGGCGGGCCCGTCGCGGTTGTCCCGGATGAGGCCCGAGAGCTGGTCCCAGGACACGACGGAGACGCCGTTGAAGGAGACGATCCGGTCCCCGGCCCGCAGCCCCGACGGCGTGGGCCGGGGTCTCGGCGTCCCCCTTCTGGCAGGTCTGCTGGCTGCGGGAGGCGGGGATCATGCACTCGCTCACCGCCGCCACCGTGGTGGTCTCGGCGCTGCGCCCGTAGATCCCGAAGACCGCCCAGAAGATCAGGAAGGCCAACAGAAGATTGGTGAGGATCCCGCCGCTCATCACCACCAGCCGCTGCCAGACCGGCTTCTGACAGAACAGGCGGCCGCGGTCGGCATCGGTAATGTCCTCCCACTCGGCCGAGCGGGCCTCGTCGGCCAGCCGGGTGAGCCAGTTGGGGCGACGCCGTTCCCGCTGCGGCGGGTACATCCCGACCAGCTTGACGTACCCGCCCAGCGGAATCCACTTGAACCCGTACTCGGTCTCCCCCCGGCGTCTCGACCAGATCCGTGGGCCGAAGCCGGCGAAGAACTCGGTCACCTTGACGCCGAAGATCTTGGCCGGGATGAAATGGCCGCACTCGTGCAGCAGCACGGACACGATGATGAGCGCGAAGAACACCAGCGCGCCCAGGACCTCCAGCAGCACAGTCACGGGCCCAAGTGTGACACGCGCCTCAGACGATCAGGCCGGCCTCAGACCACCCCCATCGCGATCACGGCGTCCGCCACCTTGGTGAACCCGGCGATATTGGCGCCCAGGATGTAGTTGCCCGGCTGGCCGTACTCCTCGGCGGTCCCGGCGCAGCGGTCGTGAATGTCGTGCATGATCTCCTGGAGCTTCGCGTCGGTCTCGGCGAAGCCCCAGGAGTCGCGGGCGGCGTTCTGCTGCATCTCCAGCGCCGAGGTGGCCACACCGCCGGCGTTGGAGGCCTTGCCCGGCGCGAAGTTCACGCCGGCCTCCTGGAGCACCGCGGTGGCCGCCGGGGTGCACGGCATGTTGGCCCCCTCGGCCACCACCGCGACCCGGTTGGCCACCAGGGCCCGGGCGTCCTCCTCGCGCAGCTCGTTCTGGGTGGCGCACGGCAGGGCGACCTCGACCGGCACCTGCCAGATGCTCCCCCGATCGGAGAAGACCGCCGAGTCGCGGCGGTCGGCGTAACAGCGGATGCGCTCCCGCTCGACCTCCTTGACGTGTTTGAGCAGCTCGACGTCGATGCCCCGCTCGTCGACGACGTAACCGCTGGAGTCGGAGCAGGCGACGACGGTCGCACCGAGCTGCTGGGCCTTCTCGATGGCATAGATCGCGACATTGCCCGAACCGGAGACGGCGACCCGTGCCCCCTCCAGACTGCGGCCGATCTCCTGCATCATCTCGTTGACGAAGTAGACGACGCCGTATCCGGTGGCCTCGGTGCGCACCAGGGAACCGCCCCAGGTGAGTCCCTTGCCGGTGAGCACGCCGGACTCGTGGCGATTGGTGATCCGCTTGTACTGACCGAAGAGGTAGCCGATCTCACGGCCGCCCACGCCGATGTCGCCGGCCGGGACATCGGTGTGCTCGCCCAGATGGCGGTACAGCTCGGTCATGAAGGACTGGCAGAATCTCATCACCTCGGCCTCGGATGCCGAGTGCGGGTCGAAGTCCGCACCGCCCTTGGCGCCGCCGATCGGCATTCCGGTGAGCGAGTTCTTGAAGATCTGTTCAAACCCGAGGAATTTGATGATCCCGAGGTAGACCGAGGGATGGAACCGGAGGCCCCCCTTGTAGGGCCCCAGCACCGAGGAGTATTCGACGCGGAAGCCGCGGTTGATGCGCACCCGGCCGGCGTCGTCGACCCATGGGACGCGGAAGATGATCTGGCGCTCGGGCTCGCAGATGCGCGAGAGCACGGCGCCCTCGACGTACTCCGGTCTCTTGCGGAGCACGGGGCCGAGGGAGTCGAAGACCTCCTTGACGGCCTGGTGGAATTCGACCTCGCCGGGATTTCTCCGCAGCACCTGGTCGTAAACTTTCTGTAGTTGAGTATCCATGTGTACCTCTCTGGGCGTGGTATCCAGTTGGCGCCCAGGATTCTTCCACATGGTGAACTGCAGGCATCGCCATCCGGACCTTTGCCGCGCCCACTCTCCAGTTCCCGACCTTGCGAGCGGGGACCGACCGGCGGGAGAATATCGACAATGTCTAAGACTGCACCGCAATCACCCCGAGCCCTGCTTCCCCGATGGACGACCTGGGCGCCGGCCGTCGGTCTCATCACCCTCGCCCTCACCTGGCACAAGGATCTGCCGGTCGCGATCTCCGTGCTGGTGGCCATCGTCCTCGCCCTGTCGGTGCTGTCGGCGGTGGAGCACGCCGAGGTGGTCGCCGCCCGGGTGGGCGAGCCCTTCGGGTCGCTCATCCTGGCGGTCGCGGTCACCGTCATCGAGGTCGGCCTGATCATCATGCTGATGACCTCCTCGCCGGGCGAGAGCACCCAGAGTCTGGCCCGAGACACCGTCTTCTCGGCGGTGATGATCACCTGCAATGCGATCCTCGGCCTGGCGATCCTGGCCGGCACCGGCGGGGGCAAGGGGGAGACCGGCCGGATCAACGAGGAGGGTTCGGCCGCGGCCCTGGGCACGGTCGTCGTGCTGTCGGCGCTGACCCTGGTGGTGCCGCGGTTCACCACCTCGGCCAACGGCGCCTTTCTCACCGGCAGCCAGCTGGCCTTCGAGGCCGCCGCGGCGATCGTCGTCTATGTCGTCTTCGTGATGACCCAGTCCATCCAGCACCGGGACTTCTTCCTTCCGGTCAACACCAAGGGCCGGGTCATCGACGCCTCCGCCCACGCCGACCCGCCGCCCACCAAGGTGGCGCTGATCAGCCTCGGCCTGCTGATGTGCGCCCTGGTCGCGGTGGTCGGGCTGGCCAAGGTGGAGTCCCCGGCGATCGAGGCGGGGGTCGCGGCGGCGAACCTGCCGGCCTCCTTCGTCGGCGTCGTCATCGCCGTGGTGGTGCTGGCCCCCGAGACCATCGCGGCCTTCAACGCCAGCAAGCGGGGGCATCTCCAGGTGGGGATCAACCTGGCCTTCGGCTCTGCGATCGCCAGCATCGGCCTCACCATCCCGACCCTGGCGGCCCTGAGCCCGCTGCTGCACACCAAGCTGGAGCTGGGGCTCGGCAACCTGCAGATCGTGCTGCTGGTCACCACCCTGGTCCTCGGCGCCCTCACCGTCTCCGGTCAGCGGGTCACCCGGCTGCACGGCGCGCTGCACATGGTGATGGCCGCGGCCTTCATCTTCCTGTCCATCGTGCCCTGATCGGCCCGAGCCGAAGGGATCAGACGCCCATTCCCTCGACCCGGCCGCGGGCGGCCAGCTGCCCGCAGGCCCCGTCGATCTCCGATCCGCGGGTGTCGCGGACGGTGACCGGGATCTTCCAACGCTCCAGGGTCTCGACGAAGGCGTCCTGATCCTCCGGACGGGACGCCGTCCAGCGGGAGCCCGGGGTCGGGTTCAGCGGGATGAGGTTGACGTGGGCCCAGGTCCAGTCGCCCCGGCGGCGGAGCTGACGGGCCAGCATGGCGGCCCGATCGGCCTGGTCGTTGATGTCGCGCATCAGGGCGTACTCGATGGAGACCCGCCGGCCGGTGGTGTGCGCATACTCCCAGGCGGCGTCCAGCAGGTCGTCGACCTTCCAGCGCCGGTTGGCGGGAATGAGCTCGTCGCGCAGCTCGTCGTCGGGAGCGTGCAGGGAGACCGCCAGGGTGGCCGGGATGCCCTCCTCGGTGAAGGCCTTGATCCGCGGGATGAGACCCACCGTGGAGACCGTGATCCCGCGGGCGCTCATCCCGATCCCGTGCGGAGCCGGCGCGATGAAGGTCCGCACCGCCGACAGCACCGAACGGTAGTTGGCCATCGGCTCGCCCATTCCCATGAAGACGATGTTGGAGACCCGCTGGGCCCCCGGCACCGAGCCCGACTCCAGGAGATGGTCGGCGGCCAGCAGCTGGGCGACGATCTCGGCGGTGGACATATTGCGCTGGATGCCGCCCTGGCCGGTGGCGCAGAACGGGCAGGCCATCCCGCAGCCGGCCTGGGAGGAGATGCACAGGGTGGTGCGCGCCGAGGCGTGCCGGGTGGCCGGGTAGTGCATCAGCACCGACTCCACCAAGGAGCCGCCGTGCAGCCTCCACAGCGTCTTGACCGTGGTGCCGTTGTCGCAGGACTGCCGCGACACCTCGGTGAGCAGAGACGGGAACCACGCCTCGGCGAGCGGGGTGCGCAGCGCCTTGGGAAGATCGGTCCACTGCTGCGGGTCCAGCTCGTGGCGGGCGAAGACATGCTCGGAGATCTGGCGGGCCCGGAAGGCGGGCAGCCCCATCTCCTTGACCGCCTCGACGCGCTCGTCGACCGTCAGGTCGATCCAATGGCGCGGAGGCTTGCTGCGGCGGGGGCTGCGCACCACCACGGGCATCTCCGTGCCGGGCTCGGCCAACGGCGTGATCGGCAGCACCAGCCCCGAGGATGAGACGGCGGGACGCGGTTCGGTGGGCATCGGTACTCCTGGTCAGTTCATAGGCCCTGGTCGGCTCATAGGCACAGGGACATCACGGCCCACGCGAAGGGGGCCGACAGCAGCATGGAGTCGAGACGATCCATCACGCCGCCATGGCCGGGCAGGAAGTTGGACATGTCCTTCAACCCGACGTCGCGTTTGATCATCGACTCGACAAGGTCTCCACAGGTGGCAGCCACCGACAGTACTCCGCCCAGGACGATCCCGACCCATACCGGCGTCGACAGGATCCATGCCGCGCAGCCGGCGCCGACCAGCATGGCGCCGCCGACCGAGCCCGCCATCCCCTCCCAGCTCTTCTTCGGGCTGATCCTGGGGGCCATCGGGTGCTTGCCGAAGATGACGCCGATCGCGTAGCCCCCGGTGTCGGAGGCGATCACGCACAGCAGCCAGGAGACGATCCGCCGGGAGCCGAGGCTGTCGGCCATCATCAACGGGATGAAGGACCCCATCAGGGGCAGGTACGCGATGGTGAACAGGCTGGCCGCCGCGTCGCCGACGAATCCCTTCGACCCTCCGGGCAGCCGCCACAGCATGCACACCGCCGAGGTCAGCCCCAGGCAGGCGATGAGGTAGGTGCTGGCGTCGACCGGCAGGTCGTGAGCGGCCGCCGCGAAGGCTCCCAGCACCATGACGACGGCACCGCCGATGATGGGCAGCTGGGCCGAGTGCATCCCGATCCGGGCCATCGCCCGGTGCAGCTCCACGACTCCGGCCGACAGGGCCAGGGCGATGAAGATGACGAATCCCCAGTGCCACCACAGCACCGTCCCGACCACGATGACGATCAGCACGACTCCGGTGATGATCGCGGCGGGCAGGTCCCGGCCGGCCCTGGGAGTTCTACCCGGGGGACGGCCTTCCACGGGGCCGGGATCGGGTTGCGGTGTGCTGGTCACAATGATGTCCTGAGGAGCTCAGATCTCGAGCAGCTCGGACTCCTTGGCCTTGAGCAGGGCGTCGATCTCGTCGACATGGCGCTTGGTGACCTGGTCCAGCTCCTTCTCGGCGCGGGTCAGCTGGTCCTCGGTGATCTCCTTGTCCTTCTCCTGCTTCTTGAGGGAGTCGTTGGAGGCGCGGCGGATGCCGCGCACCGAGATCCGGCCCTCCTCGGCCTTCGCCTTGGCCATCTTGATGTACTCCTTGCGCCGCTCCTCGGTGAGGGCCGGCAGCACACATCGGACGATATTGCCGTCGCTGGAGGGGTTGACGCCGAGATCGGAGTCGCGGACCGCCTTCTCGACGGCGCTCACCGAACTCTTGTCGTAGGGGGCGATGAGCACCGTGCGGGCCTCTGGCACCTGGAAGGTGGCCAGCTGCTGGAGCGGCGTCATCGAGCCGTAGTAGTCCACCATGATGTGGTTGAACATCGCCGGGTTCGCACGGCCGGTGCGGATCGCGGCGAACTCCTCGCGTGCGTGATCGACGGCGGAGGCCATCTTGACGCCGGCGTCCTTGATGATGTCTGAACTCACTGCTGATCCTTCATCCGTCTTGTCTGGGTGTGTGATGCCTGAGTGTGCGGTGCGACGCAGGCCGCGGGTCTCACCGATGAACCGTGGTCCCGATCGGCTCCCCGGCGACAACCCGGGCGATGTTCCCGTGCTTCTCGAGGTCGAAGAAGATCATCGTGAGGTCATTGTCGCGCGCCATCGCCACCGCGGTGGCGTCGGCCACCTTGAGATCCCGCGCCAGGAACTCATCGTAGGTCAGCTCGTCGAACTTCTTCGCCTCCGGGTGGGTCTGCGGGTCGCAGTCGTAGACGCCGTCGGTGCCCTGCTTGCCCATCAGCAGCGCCTCGGCGCCGATCTCCAGGGCGCGCTGGGCGGCGACGGTGTCGGTGGAGAAGTAGGGCATCCCCGAGCCGGCGCCGAAGATCACCACGCGGCCCTTCTCGAGATGGCGCTCGGCCTTGCGGGGGATGTAGGGCTCGGCGACCTGGCCCATCGTGATGGCGGTCTGGACGCGGGTGACGATCCCCTCCTTCTCGCAGAAGTCCTGGAGGGCCAGACAGTTCATCACGGTGCCGAGCATGCCCATGTAGTCGGCCCGGTCGCGATCCATGCCTCCCTGCTGGAGCTCGGCGCCGCGGAAGAAGTTCCCGCCGCCGACGACGACGGCGACCTGAACCCCGTCGTTGACCACCTCGGCGATCTCACGAGCCTTCTCGGCGACGACCAGCGGGTCGACGCCGACCCGGCCGCCGCCGAAGACCTCTCCGGACAGCTTGAGCAGGACACGGTGGTAGGGAGTGGGCATCGTCTCTCCTGAGTCGGGGCAGTTCCGTCGTCTCAGCTTACCGATTCTGCCGGGCATCGCGAGCCGGGAGGCGAGAACGCCAGGGGCCCCGTCGGATGACGGGGCCCCTGGCGCGATTCCTGCCGGCGCTCGCCGGCTCCTCCCGGCGAGCTCAGTCGCCGGCGGAGAACCTCACGAAGCGGGTCACGGTGACACCGGCCTCCTTGAGGATCTTCTCCACGGTCTTCTTGTCGTCGGAGACGGCGGCCTGCTCGAGCAGGCAGTTCTCCTTGAAGAAGCCGCCCAGGCGTCCCTCGATGATCCGGTCGATGATCTTGGCGGGCTTGCCCTCCTCCACGGCGATGTCGCGGGCGACGGTGCGCTCGTGCTCGATGACCTCGGCCGGGACCTCCTCGCGGGACAGCCAGCGGGGGCTCATCGCGGCGATCTGCAGGCAGATGCTGTGGATCGTCTCGACGTCGTCGCCGGTGTAGGCGACCATCACGCCGACCTGCGGGGGCAGGTCCTGGGAGCGACGATGGAGGTAGACCTCGGCATCGCCGTCGAAGTAGGCGGCATCGGCCAGCTCGATCTTCTCGCCGATCTTGGCGGCCAGCGCGCCGAGGGTCTGCGAGACGGTCTGCCCGTCGGGCAGCGCGACAGCGCCGGCGGCGTCCTTCCCATCGGCCTTGGCGGCCTCGACGGCCTGGGCGATCTGGTCGGCGGTGGCCATGAACTCGGCGTTCTTGGCGACGAAGTCGGTCTCGGAGCCGATGTGGACCAGGGCGTGGCCCGAGGCGGCGACCAGGCCATTGCTGGCCTCGCGGTCGGAGCGCTTGGCGGCCTTGGCAGCCCCGGAGACGCGCAGCACGTCAACGGCCTTGTCGAAGTCGCCATCGGCCTCGGTCAACGCCTTCTTCGCGTCCATCATCCCGGCACCGGTGGCGTCGCGGAGCTTCTTGACATCAGCAGCTTTGATTGCCATCTGTGATTGATTCCTGTCGTGGTGTGGGTTGACGGCTCAGTTGTTCTCCGCGGGGGCGGCCGGGACCGGCTTGGGAGCCTCGGCAGCCGGCTCGGCGACGGGGGCCTCGGCAGCCGGGGCGGGGGCCTCGGCGGCGGTCTCCACCTCGGTGGCGAGCTGGGCGGCCTGGGGGTCGGACTGCTCGGTCTTCTCGGCGTCCTCACCCTTCTCGGACTTCTCGGAGCCCTCCAGGAGCTCGCGCTCCCAGTCGGGCATCGGCTCGGCGCCGGTGTTCTCCTCGGTGGACTCCTTGCCCTTCGAGCGCTCCATCAGGCCCTCGGCGACGGCGTCGGCGACGATCCTGGTGAGCAGCGAGACAGAGCGGATGGCGTCGTCATTGCCTGGGATGGCGTAGTCGACCTCGTCGGGGTCGCAGTTGGTGTCCAGGATGGCGACCACCGGGATGTGCAGCTTGCGCGCCTCGTCGACGGCCAGGTGCTCCTTCTTGGTGTCGACGATCCAGACCGCCTGCGGGGTCTTGGGCATGTCGCGGATGCCGCCCAGGTCCTTGGCCAGCTTGTCCTTCTCACGGGAGAGCATCAGCAGCTCCTTCTTCGTGAGACCGGAGGCGGCGACGTTCTCGAAGTCCATCGCCTCGAGCTCCTTGAGCCGGGCGATCCGCTTGGAGATGGTCTGGAAGTTGGTGAGCATGCCACCGAGCCAGCGCTGGTTGACGAAGGGCATGTCGACGCGGGCGGCCTGCTCGGCGATGGCCTCCTGGGCCTGCTTCTTGGTGCCGACGAAGAGGACCTGGCCGCCGTTGGCGACGGTCTTCTTGATGAAGGCGTAGGCCTTGTCGATGTAGCTCAGCGACTGGTGGAGGTCGATGATGTAGATGCCGTTGCGCTCGGTGAAGATGAAGCGCTTCATCTTCGGGTTCCAGCGGCGGGTCTGATGTCCGAAGTGGACGCCGCTCTCGAGCAGCTGACGGGTGGTGACGACGGCCATGGGGCTCGTCCTTTCCTCAGGGCGCACGGAAGCGCCGACGGTTGTCCGGTGACGAGTCTCGCCACCGCCTGATGCGTCGCCGGGAGCTGCCCGCCTGGGCGGGACCGTGATTCCGGCCTCCGATGAGGGAGACGGACGCATGCGAAGTCAGCCCGGGGAGGCCCGGGCTGCCGGGCTAGTGTACGTCGTGGTCCCTGGAGTTGTCCACAGGCCCGCCGATTCTGCGCGGGCGGGAAAAAGTTGTCCACAGATTTCCTCAAAAGCGGCAGATCGGGTCTTCGACCACAAGAACTTCAGTATGAGAGAAGTTCTTGCAACCTCCGCCCGTCAATGGGCGGTCACCCTGATCTGTGCGGTGCTGGCGGTGCCGCTCGCCATGACCCTCACCTCGACCACTGCGGCCCGGGCGCGGGCGGACGACACCGGCCCACCGCCGCGCTCCGCCCCGCCAGTGGACGGTGAGGTGCTGAAATCCTTCGACCCGCCTCCCCAACCCTGGCTGGCCGGGCACCGCGGCGTCGACCTCGCCGCGACGGTGGGCGAGCCGGTGCGCACCGTGACGGCCGGGGTGGTGACGGTTGCCGGCCCGGTGGCGGGCACCCCCGTGGTCGTGGTGCAGCTGGCCGACGGTCGGCGCACCACCCATCTGCCGGTGAGCGCGACGGTGACGGTCGGGCAGGCGGTCGCCGCCGGCCAGATCATTGGAAGGATGACTGCCGGCACGCACTGCGCCAGGACCTGCCTGCACTGGGGTCTGCTGCGCGGTCGCGACTACCTGGATCCGATGTCGCTGCTATCGACGGCCAGCGATGGAGCCGGAGCCGGTACCGGTGCCCAGGTGCGGCTCTACCCGGCCGACCACCGTCCGACCGCTCCTCCTCCGGTCACCGGCCCTCCTATCAACGACGGGGTCGGCATGCCGTTGGCCACCGGAGCCGGTCAGCCCGGCACCTTCCTGAGACCGGTGCCCGGCCCGGTCACCTCCATGTTCGGCATGCGCCTCCATCCGGTGCGCGGAGTCTGGAAGTTGCATGACGGCGTCGACCTCGCCTCCCCCTGCGGCACCCCGATCCGCGCCGGCGCCACCGGCCGGGTGGTGTTCTCCGGATACAGCCCGGCATGGGGATACCGGGTGATCGTCGACCACGGCCAGATAGCTGGAACGAGGTGGCGGACCACCTACAACCACCTGTCGGAGCCCGGTGCGGCGACCGGCTCGGTGGTGCTGCGCGGCCAGCCGATCGGCCGGGTGGGCAGCACCGGGTACTCCACCGGATGCCACCTCCATCTGGGCCTGGAGCGCGGCGGCGCGCTCATCGACCCCTTACCGCACCTGTCGCGATGAGCAGCGATTCATGCCCTGGGATGGGCCTGGTTGAAGGCCTGCCGGAGCCGTTCGGCGGAGACATGGGTGTAGATCTGCGTGGTGGCCAGGGATTCGTGGCCGAGGATCTCCTGGACGCTGCGCAGGTCCGCGCCGCCCTCCAGCAGGTGGGTGGCCATCGCGTGACGCAGGCCGTGCGGCCCCAGATCCGGGGCGTCCCGGTCGGCGCGCAGATGCTGATGGACCACCCGGCGGACCACCCGCTGATCGATCCGGGCCCCCCGGGCACCCAGCAGGACCGCCTCACCCGAGGACGGCGTCACCCATTCGTCCCGGCGCGACAACCATGCCTCCAGCGCCCGCCAGCCGGGATCCCCGAGCGGCACGGTGCGCTCCTTGGAACCCTTGCCGAGCACCCGGAGGGTCGCCCGGGACCGATCCAGAGAGCCCAGATCCAGACCGCACAGCTCCCCCACCCGGATCCCCGAGCCGTAGAGCACCTCCAGGATCGCGGCGTCGCGAACCCCCTTGGGCGACTCATCGGCCCTGGCCGATGCGACGGCGTCATCGAGGATGCGTCGCGCCTGCTCCACCCCGAGGGTGCGCGGCAGCCGGCGGGGCACCTTGGCGGCCTTGAGCCGGGCGGCCGGGTCGGCGCCGATGAGCCCCTCGGCGCAGGCCCACCGGAAGAACACCCGGGAGCTGGCCCAGTGCCGCTGAAGGGTGGCCGGAGCCTCGTCGGAGCGCCGGCCGTCGGCCAGCCAGGTCCGCAAAGTGCTCACATCGATCTCCCCCAGCCGGGTCACTCCGCTGCCCTCGGCATGCTCGAACAGCGATCTCAGATCGGCGCGATAGGCGGCCACCGTGTTCGGGGACCTCCGCAGATCCACCCGCAGATGGTCGCAGAAATCCTCCAGCGGGACGGCGAGGGCTGGGCACAGTGTCATCGACGCCATTGTGCCGCGCTTCTCCTCGGAACACGGGACGTCGTCCTCACCTCCCCGCGTGCAATACGCTGCGGCCATGACCGTCCTGCGCACCCCCGTCCTGGCCAGCGGATACAGCACCGATTCCGGCACCGGCGGGCTCACCGCCTGGGCCGTCGAGGCGAGCGGTCCCGGCCCCGAGGCCCAGCTGCGGGCCGAACAGACCGGATCGGTGACGCTGGGAGACGCCTCCTGGGTCGTTCCACTGGGGAACCTGTTGGCAGTCATCGGGGAGCGCGACTCCCATCTGTGGCTGGTGCAGGGCCGACAACCTCACGGTCGTCGACGGCCTGGACCTCGGCGGCGGGGTGCCCTGTCACGCCGCCCTCGACCCCACCGGTCGACTGCTCGCCGTGGCCCACTACGGCTCGGGCGAGGTGTCGGTCATCGGGCTGAACCCGTGGCGCGCTGAGCCGCAGCAGGTCGGCCGGATCCGGTTCAGCGGGCAGGGCCCGGTGATCTCCCGGCAGGAGGGACCGCACGCCCACCAGGTGACCTGGCTGGACCGCGGGCACCTGGCCGTCACCGACCTGGGCACCGACCAGATCCACATTCTCAAGTTCGGACCGGCCGGGCTGGAGCGGATCGGGGCGATCCCCACCCCGCCGGGCTTCGGGCCGCGTCACCTGGTGCTGTCGAGCCACGGCCCGCGCCAGCTGATCACCGTCTGCGGAGAGCTGTCCGGGACGCTGCTCACCTTCACCCGGCAGGCCGGCGAGGAGGCCTGGGCCAAGGACTGGCATCCGCACGATCAGGTGCCGGCCTCCCGGAACGGCCGCTCCCAGCCCTCAGGTCTGGTGCCCGGGCCGGACGGCTCCCTGCTGGTCGCCAATCGGCTGGTCGGCACAGTCTCGGTGATCACCGGCCTCGACACCCTCACCAGCTGGTCGGGAACCCCGAGCATCCGTGAGGAGTTCGACTGCGGAGGCGCCAACCCGCGCGATCTCACCGTGGACGGGGACCGGGTCTGGGTGGCCCAGCAGGACGCCGGGACCGTGTCCTGCTACACCCGGGGCGCCGACGGCTGGGCGCAGCGGCTCTGCCTGGACCTCCCCGGAGCCACCCACATCCTCACCTGGAGTAACGGTCTGACAGGAACGTGGCAGAATCAGCCCGGCACATCACCGGGTCCGCACCGGTTCGCAGCAGCTGAGGAGTTTTTCATGCGTGAGCACACCCCGACCGACGATCCCAGGTGGGCGGAGCTCTTCACCGGCGGGAATGTGCGACGGGTGACCCGCTGGGACGAGCCCGTGCTGCACGCCAGGACCGAGCCGGTCACCGACTTCGACGAGGACCTGCACGAGCTGATCCGCGACATGTTCGTCACCAACAAGGCCGCCGATGGGGTCGGCCTGGCCGCCACCCAGGTGGGTCTGAGCCTGTCCCTGTTCATCTACGAGTGCCCCGATGACGACGGAGTCGTTCACAAGGGCGCCGTCTGCAACCCGGTGGTCACCCTGCCCAGCGGCAAGGATCGCAACCTGGTCTCGGTCGACGAGGGCTGCCTGTCCTGGCCGGGCGGATTCCAGCCGCTGGCCCGCCCGGACCTGGCCACCTGCACCGGGCAGGATCCCTGGGGCGGGGAGCTCACCGTCACCGGCACCGGCTACTTCGCCCGCTGCCTCCAGCACGAGACCGACCACTGCAACGGCATCGTCTTCGGCGACCGGCTGTCCAAGCGCTCGCGCCGCAAGCTGGACGAGCAGCACGCCGACCTCGACCACCTCTACCCCGACGACTGGCCGCTCACTCCGAAGGGGTGAGCGCGTAGCAGGCCACCGCCGCGGCAGCGGCGACGTTGAGGGAGTCCACCCCGTGGCGCATCGGGATGCGCACCACCACATCGGCCTGGGAAATCCAGTGCGAGGACAGCCCGGCACCCTCGGTGCCCATCAGCAGGGCGACCTTGCGCGGCTCCCGTCGCAGCGAGGCGGCGAACTCTCCGAGGGTCACCGAGTCCTCGCTCAGGGCCATCGCGGCCACCGTGAAGCCGTGCTCCTTGAGGCGCTCCAGGCCCAGGCGCCAGTCGCTCATTCGCGCCCACGGCAGCGCGAAGACGGTGCCCATCGAGGTCTTGATCGCCCGCCGGTAGAGCGGATCGGCGGCCCTCGGAGCGAGCAGGACGCCGTCCCAGCCCAGCCCGGCGGCGCACCGGATGATCGCCCCCACATTGGTGTGGTCGACGATGTCCTCGCAGACCACCAGCCGGCCGGCGTCCATCAGGTCGTCCTCGCTCCACCGGGTGACCCGCTCCATTGAGGCCAGCGCGCCGCGGTGCACGTGGAACCCGGTGACCTGCTCGGCCAGCTTCTCGCTCACCACGTAGACCGGCACGTCGACGGCGTCCAGCAGATCTCGCAGCCCCTCGATCCAGCGCGGCGCCAGCAGATAGGAGCGGGGCCGGTAGCCGGCATCGGCGGCCCGCCGGATGATCTTCGCCCCCTCCGCGATGAACAGCCCCTCCGCCGCCTCCAGACTCTTGCGGAGGTTGACGTCGCGCAGGCTCACGTAGTCGGCGAGACGGGGGTCATGGGGATCATCGATCGTCACGAACTGGGCCACCCGGACAGCCTATGACCTCGCAGAACAGCGCCTCGCAGAATAGGGTGTCCCGGTGAATCACAGCCCCGGCGGACGCACCATCAGGATCAACTGGTTCCTGGTCGGCATCGTCTCGGCCGCCGTCATCGCCAGCATCCTGCCCGCCCGGGGCGCCGCCGTCCCGGTGGTCGACTGGGCGGTCAACATCCTCGTCTTCCTGCTCTTCCTGCTCTACGGCGCCCGCCTGGAGCCGAGGGAGACCTTGGAGGGGCTCAAGCACTGGCGGCTGCACCTCACCATTCTGGGATGCACCTTCGTGGTCTTCCCGCTGATCGGCGTCGGGATGCGCGTCCTGGAGCCCTGGGCGATCTCCCCGCTGCTCTACCTGGGCCTGCTCTGGCTGTGTCTGGTGCCCTCGACGGTGCAGTCCTCGATCAACTTCACCTCCATCGCCCACGGCAACATCCCCGGGGCGATCGTCTCGGCCACCACCTCCAACCTGCTGGGCACCTTCATCACCCCGGTGCTGGCCTTCTTCCTGGTCTCCTCCAGCTCGGGGATCACCATCTCCGCCTCGTCGATCCTCGACGTGCTGATCCAGATCCTGCTGCCCTTCATCCTCGGCCAGCTCTCCCGGCCACTCACCTCCCGGCTCGTCGTCGAGCACCGGAAACCGCTCAAGTTCGTCGACAACGGCGTCATCCTGGCGGTGGTCTACTCGGCCTTCTCGTCGGGCATGCGCGAGCACATCTGGTCGATGACCAGCATCGGCCAGCTCGGTCTCACCATCCTCATCTGCCTGGCCCTGCTGGCCCTCATGCTGTGGTTCACCTGGGCGCTGGGCGGCTGGCTGCGCTTCAACCGGGCCGACCGGATCGCGATCCAGTTCTGCGGCACCAAGAAGTCGCTGGCGACCGGGCTGCCGATGGCCGCCGTGCTGTTCACCGGCCAGCCGATCGGTCTCATCGTGCTGCCGCTGATGATCTTCCACATGTCCCAGCTGATCGCCTGCGGATGGATCGCGGGGCGCTACCGGGACCAGTGGGCCCGGCAGCACCCCGAGGACAGCTGAACGGCGTCAGCCCTGCTCCGGCGCCTCCGGCGCCGGAGACGACGGCGGATTCCCCGGCGCTCCCCAACCGGTCTGATAGAGCCCGCCCATCGGCCCCTGGGCCTGCTGCTCGGCGGGGACGCCGCGCCTGCCGCCGGGAGTGACCTCGGGCCGGGCCTTGGCCCGGGGAGCCGAGCCGAGAGCCGGATTCTCCAGCTTGGCCGCCTCCTCGATCGCCTGCTGGACGGTGGCATCGGACTGCGCCCGCTCGTCCTCCTTCTGCTGGGCGATCTCGGCCATCACATCGACCTTCTCCGGCGACTCGAACTTCGAGGGATCCGAGGCCTGGTAGGTCGGCCTGGGGCTCTCCCCCTCCCCCACCATCTGCCCGAGCCCGCGCAGCGCGTCGTTGAGCTCGCTGGGAACGATCCACACCTTGTTGGAGTCGCCGCGGGCCAGGGTGGGCAGCATCTGCATGTACTGATAGGCCAGCAGCCCCTGGTCGGGCTGGCCGGCATGAATGGCGTTGAAGACGGTGGTGATCGCCTGGGCCTCGCCCTCCGACCTCAGCATCTGGGCCTGCCGGTCGGCCTGGGCGCGCAGCACCGCGGCCTCCCGATCGCCCTGGGCTCTCAGGATCGCCGACTCCCGATCGCCGCCGGCGGCCAGGATCTGGGACTGCCGCTGGCCCTCGGCCAGCAGGATCGCGGCCCGCTTGTCGCGCTCGGCGCGGGCGCCCTTCTCCATCGCGTCGCGGATGGTGGGCGGCGGCTCGATGGCGCGCAGCTCGACGCGGTTGACCTTGATGCCCCACTTGCCGGTGGCCTCGTCGAGCACCGAGCGCAGCTTCTGGTTGATCTCCTCGCGGGAGGTCAGCGCCGCCTCCATGTCCATCCCGCCGATGATGTTGCGCAGGGTGGTCATGGTCAGCTGCTCGATGGCGGTGCGGTAGGACTGCGCCTCGTAGGCGGCTCGCTCCGGATCG
The DNA here is from genome assembly GCA_022647765.1 of Acidipropionibacterium sp. Taxonomy (GTDB): domain Bacteria; phylum Actinomycetota; class Actinomycetes; order Propionibacteriales; family Propionibacteriaceae; genus Acidipropionibacterium. The sequence continues at coordinate 376,932 of JALCLH010000001.1, read as the reverse complement.
ACGATCTGGAAGTAGATCACCGAGTCGATGTTGACCATCAGGTTGTCCTCGGTGATGACCCCCTGGGGCGGGAAGGGCTGGACCTGCTCGCGCATGTCCAGGTTGTACTGGACCCGGTCGATGATGGGCACCACGAGGTGCGGCCCGGGGGTGAGACGCCGGTGGAACTTTCCGAGCCGCTCCACCAGCCCGATCTTCTGCTGGTGGATGATCTTCACCGATGAGGCGAGGATGAACACCACCAGGACGATGATGACGAGTGCGACAATGATTTCGGCCATCGGTTCTCCTCAGCGAGAGGGTGGAAGGTACCCCCCATCCTGCCACCCCAGTCCTTGACTGGCCGGATAGACGACGAGGGTGGTGGCGTCGACCTGGAAGACCTCGATGCCCTCGCCGGCCTCGATGACGACGCCGGGAGACATCGTGCGGGCCTCCCACACCTCCCCGCGAACCTTCACCTCGCCCGATTCGGAGTCGATCCGCCGGGTGGCGGTGCCCTCTGAGCCCACCAGCTGGTCCAGCAGCGACCGGTAGCCGGGCGCGTCGCGCACCCGCTTGAGCAGGGTGGGGCGCAGCACCGCGAGCATGACGCCGCCCACCGCGACCGCGACCAGCACCTGGATCAGCCACGCCCCGGGCAGGATGGCCGCGGTGATGGCGCCGGCCAGCGCCCCGGAGGCCAGCATCAACAGGGTGAAGTCGAGAGTGAGCATCTCGGCGCAGGCCAGGATCGCGGAGGCGCCCAGCCAGCCGACCCAGCCGTGAGCGACGATCCAGTCCCAGAACTCACTCATCCGGACTCACCCCTTGGTTGCGAAGGCGCCCCAACGGCCATTGCTGTGGGTGACCTCCAAGGGTAGTCCGAAGGCTTTCGACAAGATCTCGGAGGTCAGCACCTCGCCCACCGGACCACTGGCCACCACATGGCCGTGGTCGAGCACCAGGGCGTGGGTGATGCCTGCCGGGATCTCCTCGAGGTGGTGGGTCACCAGCACCGTGGCCGGGGCGTCGGGATCGGTGCAGATCTGAGACATCACGGCGACCAGCTGCTCCCGGCCGGCCAGGTCGAGGCCGGCTGCGGGCTCGTCGAGCAGCAGCAGCTCCGGGTCGGTCATCAGGGCCCGGGCTATCTCGACCCGCTTGCGCTCCCCCTCGCTGAGGGTGCCGTAGCTGCGGTCGGCCATGCCGGCCAGGCCCATCTGGGCGACCAGCTCGTCGGCCCGGGCCAGATCCATCGGGTCGTAGGCCTCGCGCCAGCGCCCGATCACCGCCCAGGCGGCGGACACGACGACGTCGCGCACCGTCTCGTGGGGCGGGATGCGGTGGGCCAGGGCCGAGGAGGAGACGCCGATCCGGGGGCGCAGCTCGAAGACGTCGACGGCTCCCAGGATCTCGTCGAGGATCTCCACGACGCCGGTGGTCGGGTGCAGCTGGGCGGCCAGGATCTGCAGCAGGGTGGTCTTGCCGGCGCCGTTGGGCCCGACCAGCACCCATCGCTGCCCCTCGTCCACCCGCCAGTCCACATCGTCGAGGATCTGGGTGGTGCCGCGCCGCACGCCCACCCCCGCCAACTCCACCACTGCGCTCATGGCCCCGAACCTATCAACGATCCCCAGATGTGGTCCCGGTGACGGGTCAACTCAGCGAAATCAGCTCGTCGGCCCGGCGACGGGCCCACTCCTCGGCCTCCGACAGGGTGTCCACCGTGAGTTCGGAGGGCGGCTGGTGGGCGTCCACGACTCGCCGGATGGTCTCGACGATCCCGGGGAAGGCGAGCCGGCCGGCGTGGAAGGCCTCGACGGCCTGCTCATTGGCGGCGTTGAAGACGGCCGGGTAGGTGAGGCCGGCGGTTCCCACCTGACGGGCCAGCGACACCGCCGGGAAGGTCTTCTCGTCCAGCGGCTCGAAGGTCCAGGTCGAGGCCCGGGACCAGTCGAAGGGGACGCCGACACCCGCGACCCGGTCAGGCCAGCCCAGCCCCAGCGAGATGGGCAGCCGCATGTCCGGCGGGGAGGCCTGGGCGATGGTGGAGCCGTCGACGAACTCGACCATCGAGTGCACCACCGACTGCGGATGCACCACCACCTCGATGTCCCGATAGTCGACGTCGAAGAGCAGGTGGGCCTCGATCACCTCCAGGCCCTTGTTCACCAGGGTCGCGGAGTTCGTGGTGACCACCCGGCCCATCCGCCAGGTGGGGTGGGCCAGCGCCTGGGCGGGGGTGACGCGCTCGAGCTCGGCCCGGGTGCGTCCGCGGAAGGGCCCGCCGGAGGCCGTCACCACCAGACGCCGCACCTCCGAGGGGCGTCCGGCCCGCAGGGCCTGGGCGATCGCGGAGTGCTCGGAGTCCACCGGTACCAGCTGGCCGGGAGCGGCGGCCTGCTTCACCAACGCACCGCCGACGATGAGGGACTCCTTGTTGGCCAGGGCCAGGGTACGGCCGGCATCCAGGGCGGCCAGGGTGGGCCCCAGCCCGACCGATCCGGTGATGCCGTTGAGCACGACCTCGGCCTCGACGTCGCGCACCAGCTGACAGGACTCCTCGGCGCCCAGGGCGGTGTGCTCGACACCGAACTCCTCGGCCTGGGCGGCGAGCATCTCGCGGTTCGAGCCGGCGGACAGACCCACCACCGCGAACTTCTCGGGATTGGCCCGGATGACGTCCAGCGCCTGAGTGCCGATGGATCCGGTGGAGCCGAGAAGGATGACGCGTCGCATACCGACAGCCTATGGCTACCTCACTGGGTCGTGCTCCACTGAACCGTATTCTTCATGGGTGCGCGAGACATGTCTGGAGCTGACCTGCCTGCTCAACGACCTGTGCGCCGGGCGGATCAGCGCTCCGGCAGCCGAGGACCGGCTCGGTCCGATGCACCAGGTCCACGACCCCGACGGCGTCCTCTCCCTGCCCGAGCGGGACCCGCTGGCGTCGGTGCCGATCAGGATGGCGCTGACCCGGATCGCCCACTGGCCCGAGGCTCGTTCCGCACTGTGGGAGCCGGTGCTGGCCTCCCCGGGGCGGCTGGCCGGGCTGCGCGGGCCCGCCGAGCTCACCACCGCGGTGCTGGACGCCGGGGCCGCGGTGATCTGTCACAGCTCGGCCCCCGGCAGGCGTCCCGGCCGGTCTGTGCTGGATTCCCCAGCCGGTCGGTCCGGCGGTCCAGTGGCGGATCATGGCCGGACGCCCGCCATTGCCCCCGCCCACTCCGGCGGAGGCCGGCCAGGAGCTGCGCCGGGTGATGGCCGAGGCGGCCGGCGAGCTGGGACGCCTCGATGCCGGATCCGGCACCCGCCCCGAGGTGGTGCCGCCGCGTCTGGGAAGGAGCCATCGCCACTCCGACCAGGTGCTGCTGGACCTGGCCTGGTCGGTGCTGGTCGCCAGCGAGTCGGGGATGGAGGTCTCCCCGATGCTCACCGCCCATGGCTCCCAGGTCCGCGAGGGGGCGCTGCGCCGGTTGCGCGGCGCGGCCCAGGACGCCGTGACAGGCGTCCGCCGCATGGCCGCAAGGTCACTGAAACATTGCCGTAACCGGGCCGAAACGATCTCCGTGAATGGTCGTCCACAGAGGTGAGGAGCTTCATGACACAGCCGGCCACAGCAACCCGTCACACCCGCACCGAGATCGACCTCCTGGGGGAGGTGCAGATCGACAACAGCCACTACTGGGGCATCAACACCGCCAGGGCTCTGGAGAACTTCCCGATCACCAGCAAGAGGATCGGACATTACCCCCAGTTCGTCGACGCCCTGGCCGTCATCAAACAGGCGGCCGCCACCGTCAATGCCGCCCAGGGGCTGATCCCCACCGAGTCGGCCACCGCCATCGCCGCCGCCTGCGAGCGAATCCGCTCCCGCGAATTCGACGATCAGTTCACCGTCGGCACCATTCAGGGCGGCGCCGGAACCTCCACGAATATGAACGCCAACGAGGTCATCGCCAACGTCGCTCTGGAGGAGCTCGGACTGCCCAAGGGCCGCTACGACGTCGTCGACCCGCACAACCACGTCAACTGCTGCCAATCGACCAACGATGTCTATCCCTCGGCCATCAAGATCGCCCTGCTGTTCATGCTGGACGACCTGTCGAAGACACTCGACCGCACCGCCGACGCCTTCGCCGCCAAGGCCGACGAGTTCGCAGACGTGCTCAAACTCGGCCGCACCCAGCTCCAGGACGCCGTCCCGATGACCCTGGGCCAGGAGTTCGGCACCTATTCCGTGATGCTGCGCAACGACGTCGCCGTGCTGGCCGCGGCCCGCCGGCTGCTCACCGAGCTCAACATCGGCGGCACCGCCATCGGCACCGGCATCAACACCCCGTCGGCCTACGCCCCGGCGATGATCGCCGAGCTCACCCGGCTCACCGGGCTGGAGCTGTCCGGCTCCGATGATCTGGTGGAGGCCACCCAGGATGTCGGCGGCTTCGTGCAGCTGTCCGGGGTGCTCAAGCGGATCGCGGTGAAGACCTCCAAGATCTGCAACGACCTGCGACTGCTCTCCTCGGGGCCGAGGGCCGGGCTGGGCGAGATCAACCTGCCCGCCGTCCAGGCCGGCTCCAGCATCATGCCCGGCAAGGTGAATCCCGTCATCCCCGAGATGGTCAACCAGGTGGCCTTCGAGATCGTCGGCCACGACGTCACCATCTCGATGGCCGCCGAGGCCGGTCAGCTCCAGCTCAACGCCTTCGAGCCGATCATCGCCCACCTGCTGTTCGAGGAGATCCGGCACCTGCATCGCGCGATGGACGTGTTCACCGACCGCTGCATCACCGGCATCACGGCCAACACCGACCGGCTGCGCGACGAGGTGTGGCGCTCGGTGTCCATCGTCACCGCGCTCTCCCCGGCGCTGGGCTACCGCACCGCCACCCGGGTCGCCCAGCAGGCGCTGGCCGAGAACCGGACCGTCGGCGAGATCATCCTGGAGGAGCACCTGCTCGACGAGGAGGCGCTGTCGGCGGCACTGGCCCCAGAACACCTCATCCACCCCTGGATGCCGGTCTGACGCGGATCTGATCCTGGGACGCGAGCGAGCCCGGGGCGGCGTCGGCCGGAAGAACCCTTGACATCGGTTGAACACAGGTTCAACATGTTGAATGTGAGTTCAAACCCTGCCGATCTCCTGCCCCAGGCGCGTATCCGACTGGCGGCTCTGGAACTGTTCGGCCAACAGGGCTTCGACCAGACGACGATCCGCCAGATCGCCACACGCGCCGGCGTCTCCCCCGGTCTCGTCATTCACCACTTCGGCAGCAAGAACGACCTGCGGCAGGCCTGCGACGACTACGCCTATCGGCTGTTCGCCGAGGAACGGGTCTATCTCAAGGGCTCCGGGCCGATGCCCACCCTGGAACGGTTCATGGCGGATCATCCCGATCTGCAGCCCGTTCTCGCCTACCTCGTCCAGTGCCTGCGCGGCGGTGGCGAGGGGGCCGAGCGGGTCTACCGGCTGTTCTGCTCGCTCAGCGACGAGATGCTCACCGAGGCCGAGCAGCAGGGGCTGCTCAGCCTCCCAGAGGATCGCCAGGCGGCGATCGCCGTGTTCGCGGCCTGGGCCGCGGGCCTGCAGATGCTCGGCGACCTGTTCGCCCGGCAACTGGGCGGCCAGCACATCTCCGATCCCGACGTGATGCGGCGCTACGCCGTCGTCACCACCGAGCTGCTCAGCCGCGGTCTGCTGTCCGCGTCGTTCACCGACATGCTGCGAAGTGTCATCGAACCCTCCGATCACAAGGAGTCGAACACATGACTGCGACCGCAATTCAGATCGAAGGCCTGGTCAAGACCTTCGGGAAGGTCCGGGCCCTCGACGGGCTCGACCTCGCCGTGCCGACCGGATCGGTCCGGGGCTTCCTCGGACCCAACGGCGCCGGGAAATCCACCACCATCCGGGTGCTGCTCGGGCTGATCCGCGCCGACTCGGGGGCCGTCCGGCTGCTGGACGGGGATCCCTGGTCCCAGGCCCCCGAGCTCCATCGTCGGCTGGCCTATGTGCCCGGCGATGTGAACCTGTGGCCGAACCTCACCGGCGGCGAGGCCATCGATCTGCTGGGCAGGGCCCGCGGCGGGATCGACTCCGCGCGCCGAGACGACCTCATCGAGAGGTTCTCCCTGGACCCGCGCCGCCGGGCGCGGGCCTACTCGAAGGGCAACCGGCAGAAGGTCGCGCTCATCGCCGCGCTGGCCAGCGACGCCGAGCTGCTGCTGCTCGACGAGCCGACCTCGGGGCTCGATCCCCTGATGGAACGCACCTTTACCGATCTCATCAGGGAGGAGGCCGGCCAGGGCCGCACCGTCCTGCTCTCCAGCCACATCCTGTCGGAGGTGGAGAAGCTGTGCGACTCGGTCTCGATCATCCGGTCCGGGCGCATCGTCGAGACCGGCACCCTGGCGCAGCTGCGCCACCTCCATCGGCTCGACGTCGTCGCCGAGCTGGCCGACGAGCCCACCGGCCTGGAGCAGCTGCCCGGGCTGCACGACCTGGTCGTCGAGGGCACCACCGTGCGCGCTCATGTGGACGCCGACTCCCTCGACGGGTTGCTGGCGGCTCTGAGCCGATACGGGGTGCGGTCGCTGACCTCGACCCCGCCGAGCCTGGAGGAGCTCTTCCTCAGCCACTACTCGGAGCCCGATGCGGAGGTCGCACGATGAGCACCCTCACCGGCTCCGGCCTGTGCCTGCGCGCCGGGCTGCGGCGCGACCGGCTGTTCTGGGTGTGCTGGTCGATCGCGCTGGCGTCGATGCCGGTGCTGACCGCCGCGAAGTACGACGAGCTCATCCCGGCCGGCTCCGACCCCCGCGTCACGCTGGCTCCGCTGGCCGCCAACCCGGCGATGCAGGCGCTGCTCGGCCCGGTCTTCGACATCTACACCAAGGGCGGCTTCACGTTCTGGCGGGCGGGTGGATTCACCGCCATGTTCGCCGGGATGATGGCCGGTTTCGCGATCATCCGGTCGACCCGCGCCGAGGAGGAGGCCGGCCGGCTGGAGCTCGTCCGGGCCGGCGCGGTGGGGCGTCACGCGCCCCTGATGGCGGCCCTGCTGGAATGTCTGCTGGGTTCGCTGGCAGCGGGTGTCCTGACCGCCGTGGGCTGCATGGCCGTGGGCCTGGGGGTGACCGGTTCGCTGGCCGGCGGGCTGGCCCTGTTCTGCTGCGCCGTGGTGGTCGCCGGCCCCGGTGCAGGTCCTGGCCCAGGTCTTCGAGAGCGCCAGAACCGCCCGGGCGTGGACCGTCGGCGTCGTCTTCGGAGGCATGTTCCTGGTCCGGATGATGATCGACGGGGCGGGCCCGGACTCCGGCTACGCCTGGCTGCGCTGGCTCGTTCCGCTGGAGTGGGGGCTGCTGATCCGGCCGTGGTCCGGCGAGCGCTGGTGGGTGGCCGTCCTGCCGGTCGGCCTGTTCGTCGTCCTGTCGGCGCTGGCGCTGCGGCTGGAATCGGCTCGCGATCACGGCGCCGGGCTGCGGGCCGTCCCGTCCCGGTCCGGCAACCGCCGTCCGGGACTGCTCGCCGGGCCCTTCGGACTGGCCTGGCGGCTGCAGCGCAACGGCCTGATCGGCTGGACCATCGGCCTGCTGGTCGGGGCGGTCGGCACCGGCTCGATCGTCAGCCAGACCGGCGACTCGCTGGCCAAGAATCCGCAGGTCGCGGCCATGCTCACCAAGATGGGCGGGTCTCGCGACTTCGAGATCTCCATCTATGTCGCGATGCTCGGCATCCTCGCCGGGATCGCCGGGGCGATGGCGGCCGTTCTGCTCGGCCATCTGCGCCGGGAGGAGACCCACGGCCATCTCGAACCGATGCTGGCGACGGCGGTGAGCCGATGGCGGGCCGCAGCCTCCCACCTGGTCTGGGCGCTGGTGGCACCGGTCGTTCTGATGATCGGCGTCGGGGCGCTGCTTCCGATGGCTCAGGTCCGTGCGGGCGGCGATGGCGCCATGATCGGCCAGTACGCCCGCTCGGCGGCCGCCCTGGCGCCGGGGATGTTGCTGATCTGCGGGATCGCGATGATCCTGCTGGGGTGGCTGCCCAGGCTGTTCAACCTGGTGTGGGTGGTGATCGGCTGGTCCCTGTTCACCACCTGGTTCGCCGCTCTGGTCGACCTGCCGGGGTGGGCGGTGAAGCTCCAGCCGTGGGGGTATCTGTCCTTCCTGCCCCGCGACACCATGGACTGGACGCCGTTCCTGATCGAGACCGCGATCGCCGCGGTCCTGGTCATGCTGGGTCTGGTGGGCTTCCGCAGCCGCGACATCCCGGCGTGATCAGAGCGCCAGAACCAGGCGCAGGCCGTCGTCGACCCGGCTCATGAGGTGCGGCTCGAGCAGACCGGCAGGCTGGGCGAGGCGGGAGCGATCGATCACCAGGGTCTGGGAGACATTGACCACGCAGTCCTTGGGAAGCCCCGCCTCGCCGGCCTCCAGCTCGACGTTGCCCGGAGCCGCCGCCAGACGCAGACTGCTGGTGATTGCGGTGACGATGACCGTGGAGATGCGAGATCGGTTGAACCGGTCGGAGGAGACGATGAGGGCCGGTCTTCGATAGCCCGGCTCGGAGCCGAGCGGCTCGCCGAAATCGACCCACCAGACCTCGCCCCGGCTCACCACTGCCATGCTCCCGAGTCGATGAGCGCCCGCCCGGCGGCGGGAGCGGTCTCGGAGGGCAGCTCGTCGGCAAGGGCGTCCAGAGCCTGGGTCACCGGGTCGGCGCCCTGCCCGGCGAGGAACTCGGTCACGGCTCGCGTGTACAACTGGGAACGGCTCCAGCCGAGGCGCTCCGCGGCGCGGTCGGCCTCGTGGAACACGTCATCGGGGACAGAGATCGCGGTCTTCATGCCATAAGTATAACCGGTATAAATCCATGTCCTGACGCCAGCTCCTGGAGAAGTCCCGATTTGAGCGAATGCCATGGTGACAGTACAACTACCACGGGCAGATATCGTTTCGGCCATGTCGAGAATCCGAGTGGCGCACCTCGTCCAGTGCGGTCCCACCACCGGCGGAACGGTCTCCCACGTTGCCCTGCAAGTCGCCTACCAGGTGGCCATGGGGCTCGATGTGATGGTGGTGGCCGCATCCGACGGCGTGTTGACAGACCGGTCTCGCAGGAGCGGGGCGGCCATGATCGTCGACGAGAGCCTGGGACTGCAATGGGCCGGCGACCCGGACTCCGCCGCCGATGCCCTCGCGCGGACACTCGGCGACTGGGCGCCCGATCTGATCCACTCCCATCTCATGCACGCCGGATTCGCTGGCCGCGCGGTGTCGCATCGGCTGGGCGTTCCCCAGATCTATACCCAGCACATGTTCACGCCCGTGGACCCTTTCATCCGGACCGCCAGCCTGGGCGGCGGGCTGCCGCATCTCATCGCCGTCGCCGAACCGATTCGCGAGGGGCTCAGCGACTTCCTGGGCGCCGCGCAACCGGTTCATCTGGTGCCCAACGGCGTCGACGTCCCTCCCGACACCGGCTTCCGGCTGAGGTCCGGCGCCGGGCCCGATGTGCTGTACTGCGGCCGGCTGTCCCCGGAGAAGGGGGACGACACCGCCCTGCTCGCATTCGCCCTCGTCGCGCGGTGCCGTCCCGATGCCACCCTCCATGTGGTCGGGACGGGGCCCGACGAGACCCTGTTGAGGCGAATGGTCGCCGAGCTGCAGCTGGAGTCCCGGGTCGAGTTCTACGGATCAGTGTCGGGAGCGCTGAGCCGCGCCGCCGGCGCGGATCTCGCGCTGGTGCCATCGCGCGGGGAAGCGGCGAGCCTGGTGGCGATGGAGGCCATGGCCAGCGGCGTCCCGGTCATCGCCTCGGCGGTCGGTGGACTTCCCTGGGTGCTCGGCGAAGGGTCGGCCGGGAGCCTGGTGCCGCCCGATGACCCGGTCGCCCTGGCCGCCGAGATCGACCGGCTGCTTGGCGACTCAGCGGTCCGGGATCGCTACTCCCGGACTGCCAAGGCTCGCCACGCCTCCCTTTTCCGCGCCGAGACGATGGTGGAGCGCACCGTGGAGATCTACCGGGCGGTGCTGTCCGGCCGGGTGTGCACACATGAACCCGAATAGCTCTGAAAACGGCCACATGCGAGGCGCGCTGCGCACTATCCGCAGGCCGTCCGACATATGGCCAGTTTCAGGGGAAGATCCCGAACCCTCCTCCTGAAAGCGGCCACATGCTGGTCGGCGTCTGGATAATCCGGACGCCGGCCTGCATGTGGCCGGATTCGGGGAAAGGCCGAGGAGTCTCAGTCGCTCTCGAGGGTCGACAGATCCCCCTCGTCCTCCCCCAGTGCCCGCGCCTTCAGCACCCGTCGCATAATCTTGCCCGAACGGGTCTTCGGCAGCTTCTCGACGAACTCGACGACGTCGGGCTTGGCGATCGGCGAGAGGGTCTGCGAGACGTGCTGACGGATGTCGGCGACCAGCTCGTTGGACCCCTCGTATCCCTTGTTGAGCACCGCCAGGACGTGGATGGCGTTGCCCTTCACCTCGTGCGGCAGGCCGATCGCCGCGCACTCGGCGACCGCGGGGTGGGAGGCCACCGCGGCCTCCACCTCGGCGGTGCCGATCCGGTGGCCGGAGACCTTGATGACGTCATCGGTGCGGCCGATGATCCAGACGAAGCCGTCCTCGTCGATCCGCGCCGAGTCGCCGGTGAGATACATCCCCGGGTATTTCGACCAGTAGGTGCTGACATAGCGCTCCGGCTCCTTGAACAGGGTTCTCAGCATCGACGGCCAGGGATTCTTGAGCACCAGGAAGCCATCGGTGCCCGGCGGCACCTCGTTGCCCTGCTCGTCGAGCACGGCCACCGCCTGGCCGGGGATCGGCCGGCCCGCCGATCCCGGCTTCTTCGGCATCACCGGCAGGCTGGTGAGCTGCATCGCCCCGGTCTCGGTCTGCCACCAGGTGTCGATCACCGCGCACCGCTTCCGGCCCACCACATCGTGGAACCAGCGCCAGGCCTCCGGGTTGAGCGGCTCCCCGGCGCTCACCAGGATGCGCAGGGTCGAGATGTCGTGCTTGGTGACCCAGGCGTCCCCGAACCGCATCAGGGTGCGGATCGCCGTCGGCGCGGTGAACATGCCGTTGATGCCGTAGTGCTCGACCAGCTGCCACCAGACGTCGGGGTAGGGGTAGACCGGGCTGCCCTCGGCCATGAACGACGTGGCGCCGCGGATCAGCGGAGCGTAGATGACATAGGAGGTGCCGGTGATCCAGCCCGGGTCGGCGGTGCACCACCAGCGGTCGGCCTCGTGGATGTCCAGGCAGTTCTTCATCGTCGCGGACAGATGCACCTGATAGCCGCCGTGGGTGTGCACCGCGGCCTTCGGCTTGCCGGTGGACCCGGAGGTGTAGAGGATGAACAGCGGATCCTCGGCGTCCACCTGGACGGTGGCGCAGTGGCCCTGGGCGATCGGCAGCCGGGCCAGCTCGTGGTACCAGTGGTCGCGGGTCGGGTCCATCGTCACCTCGGAGCCGGTGTTGCGCACCACGATGACGTTCTCGACGGTCGGTGAGAAGCGGACCGCCTCGTCGACGATCTGCTTCATCGGGAAGACCGCGCCGTTGACCCACGACCCGTCGACGGTGATGACGACCCTGGACTCCGAGTCGTCGATGCGGGCGTTGAGGGCCTCCGAGGAGTAGCCGGCGAAGACCACAGAGTGGACCGCGCCGATCTTGGCGCAGGCCAGCATCGCGAAGTAGATCTCCGGGATGCGGGGCAGGTAGATGGTGACGACGTCGCCCTTCTGGACGCCCATCGAGCGCAGGATGTTGGCCATCTGCTCGACCTCGCGGTTGAGCGAGAAGTAGGAGAAGGTGCGCACCTTCGAGGTGTCCTCCCCCACCCAGATGAGCGCCAGCTTGTTGCGCCGGGCGGTGGTGAGGTGGCGGTCGATGGCGTTGGTGACGATATTGGTGCGGGCCCCGGTGAACCACTTGTAGAACGGGGCGTTGGAGTCGTCCAGCACCCGATCCCAGGGCTTCGACCACTCCAGCTCGGCGGCCTCCTGTTCCCAGTAGGCCACCGGGTCGGCGCCCGCGGCGGCCAGCAGTCCCTCCCAGTCCTGGACATTGGCCTGATCGACCACCTCGTCGGGTGGCGGGACCAGGGTGTTCTCGTCGGTCATTCGTCCTCCTTGAGTTCATTCGCCATGGCGGTCCTCCTCGACCGGGCACCTGGGCCTTCATGACGAGATCGAGGAAATCACAGTTCGGGCTCGGCTGTGATCGCATTCACTCAACTCGTTCGCCGTGGGCGTGAGGGTCTGAGTCGTTGACCGGGCAGGTCTTTGACCGGGCACGGACACTGGAGGCATGAGCCAACTCCAGACCCGACCTTCCCGACTGCCCAGCACCACGAATCCGGCGGGCCGCTCCGCCGCAGTGATGGCGGGGGTGGTGGCGATGATGTGGCTCCTGGAGATCATCGACATGGCCGCCGGCGGCGCCCTGGACGCGCTGGGCATCCACCCCAGGTCCGTCGAGGGGCTGTGGCAGATCTTCACCGCCCCCTGGCTGCACCACGGCTGGGCCCATCTGCTCAGCAACACGCTGCCGCTGCTGGTGCTGGGATGGCTGGTGCTGCTGGACTCGACGCGCACCTGGCTGGTCTCCGGGTTCGTCATCACGGTGTGCTCCGGGCTGGCGGTCTGGCTGTTCTCACCGCCGGCGTCGGTCACCGTCGGGGCCTCCGGCGTCGTCTTCGGCTGGCTGGCATTCCTGCTGGTCAAGGGCCTGTTCACCCGCAATCTCGGCGACATCGTGCTGGCCGTCATCGTGTTCTTCGTCTACGGCGGGGTGCTGTGGGGTCTGCTGCCCGGCGCGGCCGGCATCTCCTGGCAGGCGCACCTCGGCGGAGCGATCGGCGGCGTCCTGGCCGCCTGGTGGCTGACCCGCGCCGAACGCGCCGAACGGGCCCGGCGCAAGGTGATAGCTTCGCGGCTGTGAGCAGCTTGCCCTTCGTCTCCGACACCTTCGACCCGCAGCGCTGGCGCCCAGTCGAGATCCCGGGGCCTGCGCTGACCGACATCACCTACCACCGGCTCGCCTCGCAGGGGGAGGACCTCCCGGTGGTGCGGATCGCCTTCGACCGTCCCGCGATCCGCAACGCCTTCCGCCCGCACACCGTCGATGAGCTGTACCGCAGCCTCGATCACGCCCGCTGCTCCGCCGATGTCGCCGCCGTCATCCTCACCGGCAACGGTCCCTCGGCCGACGGCGGATACGCCTTCTGCTCGGGCGGCGACCAGCGCATCCGCGGCGCCGCCGGCTACCAGTACGAGACCAACGAGGCGGCCGGAGACGAGGACATGTCCACCGACGCCCGCCATCAGCGGCTGGCCAAGGGGAGGCTGGGACGGCTGCACATCCTGGAGGTGCAGCGGCTGATCCGCAGCACTCCGAAGCCGGTGATCGCCGCGATTCCGGGTTGGACCACCGGCGGCGGCCACTCGCTGATGGTGGTCTGCGATCTGGCGGTGGCCAGCCTCGAGCACGCCCGCTTCAAGCAGGTCGACGCCAACGTCGGATCCTTCGACGCCGGCTACGGCTCGGCCCTGCTGGCCCGCCAGATCGGCGACAAGAAGGCCCGCGAGATCTTCTTCCTGGCCGAGACCTACGATGCCGAGCAGGCCGAGCGGTGGGGGGTGGTCAACCGGGCCGTCCCGCACGCCGAGCTGGAGACCACAGCGATCGAGATGGGGCTGAGCGTGGCCCGGCGCTCTCCCCAGGCCATCCGGATGCTCAAGTACGCCTTCAACATGGTCGACGACGGCATCGCCGGACAGCAGGCCTTCGCCGGGGAGGCGACCCGCCTGGCCTACATGACCGAGGAGGCCCAGGAGGGCCGCGACGCCTTCCTGGAACATCGCGCTCCCGACTGGTCGGCGTACCCCTACTACTACTGAGCCTTGACCTAGCCGCCTGGACCCACATATGGATCACCATCAGATTGACACGCAGGGCTGACGATCCGCGGGATGCGGCTTCACCTGGTCCGTGGCACAACAGTACCGTTCTTGGTACGGTTGTGCCATGGCTACTGCTGGCAGATACCGCGACTTGGTCCGCGAGATCGCGCTCGGGGAGCATGGTTATGTCACGACCAAGGACGCGGTAGAGGCTGGTGTGCCTCCGGTGGAATTGCGAAAGCTCGCTGCACGGGGAGCGCTTGTCAACGTCGCCTATGGAATCTATCGCGTCCCAGACGCGCCAGCCACGCCCTTCGACCAGTTCGCTGAAGCGCTTCTGCGCGCCGGTGACGGCTCGTACTTGCGAGGGGATTCGGTCCTAGCCCTGTTTGGGCTTGCCGATGTGAACCCACGCCGAATCCGCGTCGTGACACCTCGGCGCACTCGAGCGAAAATGCCCGCCTTCATAGAGGTGACGACGCTGCACGGTCCGCCACCCGAACTGACTCGGTATGAGGGGCTGCGAGCGACGACCGTTGCAGAGGCACTCCTTGATTGCCGGGGTCGGATCGAGCCAAGCCGCCTGTTGGAGGCGGCGCATGATGCGCGCAAAGAGGGCCTGATTTCTCGCGAAGAGTACTCGCATCTTCAGACTGAACTACGCCACGCGCGTCCGACTGATACGACCGAGAGGGTGTGAGTAGTCTGATGGCGTACGCTACTCCGCCGAGAAATCTTCGGTCACTAGAACAGCGAGTACGCAATCTCGAACCCGACAGCGGGTTGGCATTGCGCCGGCTGGTCACGATGGCAATGGTCGTGGTCGGTCAGATGCTACCTGAGGGCGCAGTCAAAGGCGGCACTGCCATGGCATTGCGATTCGGACAGGCCGGAAGCAGATTCACCCAGGACCTCGATGCTGCACGAATCCATTCGATCGAAAAGTTCCGCGATGAATTCGAGACTGCCCTCCGACGGGGCTGGGCGGGGTTCACCGGCAGACTCGTCGACAGGCAACCCGCCAGACCAGTTGGAGTGCCGTCCGCCTATGTCATGCGGCCTTTCGACGTGAAACTTGACTACATGGGTCGCCCGTGGCGGACGGTGAAGTTCGAACTCGGGCACAACGAGATCGACGATGCTGAGGACCCGCTGTACCGGCTGGCTGACGACTTGGTGATCTTGTTCACCGACCTCGGACTCCCCGCGCCGAAGCCGATCCCGGTCATGCGGACCGATCACCAGATTGCGCAGAAGCTCCACGCTGTATCCGCCCCCGAAAGCGACAGAGCGCGCGATTTGGTTGATCTCCAACTTCTTGAGGCCAGCGAGGAGATCGACCTTGCCGAGGTAGCTCGCACCTGTGAGCGGCTGTTCAGCTATCGGAAAGCACAACTATGGCCAGCACCTATCGCGTTCGGAATTGAGTGGGATACTCTCTACGCGGCGGCAGCGGAAAACCTCAATGTCTTGCCGACCGCAGCCGAGGCCGTGGTCTGGGTCAACCAATTCGTTCAACGCATTGCAGCGGCTGCGAAATGACGACAATCACCATCACACGTTTCCTATGATCTCCTCGCGGACCATTCCGAGCAGCTCGCTCGCAACCAGGGTGACACCGTAGGCGAGAGACGTCCGGCGGCTCTGAAGCACTGCATCTCAAGTTCGAGACCGTCGGACCTGTAAGATTTGGGACGAATCTGCCCAAGGTGCTTCTACTCGGTAAGGGAGCATCCCGCCCGTCGCTCGGTGAGGGTGGCTGCCCGTTCGAGCCGGGCCAGGTCCGGGGAACCCACTCCTCGACGGGAGGTGTCGGGGTTCCCGTCCACATGCTGGAGTGGGCGTAAACTTCCGACATGTCACTGAGCGCATCAGAGCTCTACGAGGCGGGGCTGACCCTGCCCCCTGCGGTGCGCAAGGACGTGGCACTGCGTCTTCTCCGATCAGTCGACCCGGCCGAGTCGTTCGACGTGGCGTCCGAGAGCTGGCTGCGCACAAGAGCCGCGGCCGCTTACGACGCCTTGAAGGAGGACCCCTCGAGAGCGGTGCCCGCCGAGGATGTGAGAGCTCGCTTCGAGGCGAGATGGGCCGCCCGTACATGACCGCCGGGATCGGACTGGGAAACCGATCTTCGTGACGATCCAGCCGAGATCGAGGGGAACTGATCGCGTGACCTTGAGTGTGCCGCGTCTCTCCTGCTATCACTGAGCTGTCATGGTGAACCTGCTGTCGAATGCCCGTGTGGTCCGCGTCGAGCGCACCCCCGAGGACGTCTCCTGGCTGATGGGACGTCTGGAGTCCGCGCTGACCGGGACCACCCGCTCGGTCCTGGTGCCGGTCGGGGGCGACGAGAGGCCACCGGCCGTCGTCACCGATCTGGAGAAGCGGGCCGCCCGGGACCTGGACGACGGTCCGCCTCATCGTGCGGACCTCCGGGTCGACCACCGGTCGCGGCCGCCTGGTCGGGCTGTCGGCCGGCCAGCTCACCGCCTCGATCCGGGCCACCGACGAGGTCATCGGCGGTCCGGGCACCTGGGTGCTGGCCCTTCCGCCGCATCACATCGCCGGCCTGCAGGTGGTGGCGCGGTCGGTGCTGGCCGGCAGCCACGCCGGTCGTGCTGTCCGGCTCCTTCGACGCCGGGAAGCTGGCCGAGGGCATCGCGCGGGCTCGCAGTCAGGATCCGAGTTCCCGCGTCCACGTCTCCCTGGTGCCCACCCAACTGGTGGACGCCCTCGCCTCCCCCGGTTGCCGCGAGGCCCTGGCCGGCTGCGCGTCGGTACTGCTCGGCGGGGCCGCCGCCGACTCCGCACTGCTGGCCCGCGCCACCGCCGCCGGAGTGCCGGTACGGGTGACCTACGGGATGAGCGAGACCTGCGGGGGCTGCGTCTACGACGGCGTCCCGCTCGCAGGAATGCAGATCGGCCTCGACGACCGGACCGGCGCGATCCGGCTCGGTGGGCCGATGGTGATGAGCGGCTATCTGGACGGCGATCTAGGGGTCCAGACGCAGGACGGTGTCAGATGGCTGACCACCAGCGACCTCGGTCATCTGGACGCCGGCCGGCTCGTCATCGACGGCCGCGCCGACGACGTCATCATCTCCGGAGGCCTCAAGATCAACGCCTCGGAGGTCACCGAGGCGATCCGGGCGACCGGAATGGCGACCCGGGCGGCCGTGCTGGGGCTGGACGACGAGCGCTGGGGGCAACTGGTCGCCGCGGTGGTGGTGCCCTCGCCGGCCTGGACCTCGGCGCCCGATCTGCGCGACGCCGTCGCCGCCCGGCTGCCCAGGACCCACGCGCCGCGCCTGGTGATCACCGTCGAACGGCTCCCGATGCTGGCCTCCGGCAAGATCGACCGGGTCGGGCTGCGCGAGCTGGCCGACCGCGCCCGCAGCGAAGGACGGGCATGGTGCCGGGACTGACGCCTAGAATCTGCACACGTGCCCGCCACTGAGACGTCCTCCCTCGTCAGCCGGGAGTTGCCCGGTTCCCGCCCGCTCTCCGGGCTGACCGGCGAGGTCTGGCTGGCGCGCGTGATCCAGCTGCTGCCGTCCGAGGTGGAGCGCCCCTGGGTGTGGATCTCCCCCGAGTCCGACGACGCGCCGGCCATCCTCGGCTGGGGAGAGGCCGCGCGGTTCAGCGCTTCCGGGCCCGGCGGGGTGGAGCGGGCGTGGCAGGATTTCCGCGACTGGGCGCACCGGGCCTCGGCCGACCCGCTCGCGCTGGGCTCCTTCCCGTTCTCCCGCCGGCTGCCCGGCGACCTGGTGGTACCGGAGGTCACCCTGCTGCGGCGGGCCCGGGGCCGGCGGACCGAGGTGCTGGCGACACCGGGGACGCCGATGCCGCGGCCGCACTCGCAGCGCTCTCAGCCCGATGCCGGGCCGCTCACCCTCACCGACCTCCCCCATCCGGGTGCCGAACAGGCCTGGGACGAGGCGGTCCGCGCGGCGGTGGGCGCACTCGACGCCGACACCGCGGTGCAGAAGGTGGTGCTGGCCCGATCGGTCGAGCTGTCGGCGTCGCGTCCGATAGATCAGGCGGCGGTGGCGGCCGCCCTGGCCACTCGCTTCACCGGCTGCTGGACCTTCGCCCACGACGGTCTGGTGGGCTCCACCCCGGAGCTGCTGGTCGACCTGCGCGGCGGACGGTTCCGCAGCCGGGTGCTGGCCGGCACCCGCAAGCCCGCCTGGTCGGAGGAACTGCTCGACGACCCCAAGGAGCAGCGCGAGCACCAGCTGGCGGTGGCCTCGGTGACCGACGTGCTCGCGGCCGATGGCATCCCCGCGCAGGTGAACGGTCCGTTCCTGCTCCGGCTGCCCAATGTGACCCATCTGGCCACCGACATCACGGCCGAGGTGGGCGGGCGCATCGATGCGGCCCGGATGGTCGACCTTCTGCACCCCACCGCCGCGGTCTGCGGCACGCCGCGCGAGGACGCCTCACGGATCATCGACCGGATCGAGGGCCTGGATCGTGGCCGGTTCTCCGGGCCGGTGGGCTGGATGTCGGCCGACGGGTCGGGCCAGTGGGGCATCGGACTGCGCTGCGGACAGTTCTCCCCCGGATCGCAGCACATTCAGGTGTTCGCCGGGGCGGGGATCATGCCCTCCTCCGATCCCGCCAAGGAATGGCTGGAGACCGGAGCCAAGATGGAGGCGTTCCTGTCAGTGCTCAGCTGATTTCTTACGAGATCTGCTGCTCCGCGGCACGTTCGGCCGCGAAACGGCGGTCATCTCGTAAGCAATCCGTGCGTCACTTCAGGTCACCAGAGCTCAGAGGGACTCCAGTCTCACCTCGACGATGCTCCGTCCGGCCACCGGACGCTCCAACACGGCCGCCAGACCGTCGATACCGACCCGCTTGAACCCGGCTCCCAGCGCCCCGGCCAGCTGCTCGAGGTCGATGCGCTGCGGAGTGAGGAAGAATCGCTCCAGGACGTCGCGCGGCGCCGACGCATGCTCCAGGCCGGCGAAGATCGCCCCGCCGGCATCATTGAGGACAATCACCTGGAGGTCGGGTTCGAGCTCGCGCTCCCCGGTCATCAGCCCGGTGGCGTCGTGGGCCGCGGTGAGATCGCCCACCACCGCGCGGACCGGCCTCCCCAGTCCGAACGACAGACCGACCGCGGTCGAGACCGTGCCGTCGATCCCGGCCAGCCCGCGATTGGCCACCGCGATGGGCGAGACGCCGCCCGGTACAGCCGATGTGTCGAAGGAGCGGATCACCGCCGAGGCGCCGATCATCAACGCCGGTGCGGCGGCGCTGCAGGCCGCATTCCAGATCGCCGCACAGGCGCGGTCCTTGGCCGAGCCAGGCATCCGACGCGACCGGTCGGTGTGGCGCCATCGCTCTAGCCAGGACGGGTCCCCGGGCCCGCACGGAGCCGGCTCCGCTGGCCTGGCGACCACTCTCGCCACCCCCGCGACATCGGTCCAGCGCGGAGAGCCGGCGACGACGGTGACAGGGACGTCCTGGCGGGCGAGCAGTCGGGAGACCGGGCGCGAAAGGGTCGGGTGCCCCAGCACCAGGACGGCCTCGATATCTTCGGCCAACTCTGTGCCCAGCAGTTCCTGATAGTCGACCAGGGCATTGGGGCCCGACCGCGCACCCGAGGTCGGTTCCGCGAACAGCGGCCAGCCGCCGGCCTCGGCCAGCGACCGGGCGAGCGGACCGGCCCCGTCCCCGGCCACCACGACGCTGCGAGCCGGCATCTCGAGCGCTTCCCCGCGCATCAGAGAACCGCGGGCGATCTCCACCGGCTCCGGCAGCGGACCGGGCCGCCAGGTCTCGGCGGGCACCAGAGGGTCGCGGAAGCAGATGTCCAGATGCGCCGGCCCGGGATCGCCGGACAGCGCCCCGGTGGCGGCCTGCCATCGCCCGGGTCGCCAACCCGTCCAGCCTCGAATCGGCGGGAAAACCGGCCGGTACGGTGGCGGCGAACCGGGTGGCGGGGCCGTAGACATCCGACTGCAGGGTGGTCTGGTTGGCCCCGGTGCGCCACATCTCGTGCGGCCGGTCCGCGGTGAGCACCAGCAGCGGGACGCCGGCGGCGTCGGCTTCCAGAACGGCCGGGTGCAGATTGGCGACCGCAGTGCCCGAGGTCGTCACCACCGCGGCCGGGGCAGACCGGCCGTCCAGAGAAGCGGCGCGGGAAAGGCCGAGGGCCACGAATCCGGCGGACCGCTCGTCGAGACGAACATGTACCCGCAGCCAGCCGGCCCGTTCGGCGGCCGCCAGGGCGTAGCCGAGCGGGGCGTCGCGGGAACCGGGGACAGTAGACGACCTCGCGCAGCCCGAGAGCAACCAGGGCGCGGATCAGCCGCCGGGAGCCCTCTGCGGATTCGGCCTCAGACATCGAGAGCCTCGAGCATCGGCGTCCAGACGGGTCGCCCAACGGTCGCACAGCTGCGGGTCCCCCTCGCAGACGCCGGTCTCGTCGACCTCGCTGCGACGGACCAGGATGGCACCATCGGCCGGGGAGATCGGATCATCGGTGACGTCGCCGGTGAACAGCCGCGTGGTGGCCAGCCCGCAGGCGTGGCCGAGGTCGGGCAGGGCGGCGGCGAGATGGGCGGCCAGTCCGATTCCGACACTGGTGTCCAGGGCCGAGGAGACGACGGCGGGCAGGCCGGCCCGTTCCACCACGTCCAGGGCGCGGCGCACCCCGCCCAGGGGCTGGGCCTTGACGATGAGGATGTCGGCGGCGTGAGCGCGGGCCACCGCGATCGGGTCCTCGGCGCGGCGCACGGATTCGTCTGCGGCGATCGGGATGTCGACGCGGCGGCGCACCCGCGCCAGATCGTCGACGCCGGGGCAGGGCTGCTCGGCGTACTCGAGTCCCCCGGCAGGCCCGGTTCAGCTCTCCGATGGCGCCGATTGCGGTCTCGACGTCCCAGGCGGCATTGGCATCGACCCGGATGAAACCGTCGGGGCCGAGGGCGTCGCGGACCGCCTCGACGCGGGCGCAGTCGGAGGCCAGGTCGGTGCGGGGGTCGGCAACCTTCACCTTGGCGGTGCGGCATCCGGATCCGGCGACGATCCGGTGCGCACGATCGGGGTCCACCACCGGCACGGTGACATTGACCGGAATCCGGTCGCGATACGCCTCCGGGAGGGACGCCGTCGCCCCCTCGATGCCGGCGCGCAGCCAGGCCGAGGACTCGGCGGGCCCGTAGTCCCAGAACGGGGAGCTCTCCCCCCAGCCGGCCGGGCCGTGCAGCAGCAGGCCGTCGCGGACGTCGATGCGGCGGAACCGGACGGTGAGCGGCACCCGGTAGACCAGCACCCGGTCGATCCCCCGATCGGCAAGAGATCTCGGCACGGCGAGCGGGTGAAGCGCGAGGGATCCTGTCACCGAGCCATGGTAGGCCCCAGCGTTGCCGACAGCTGGCAGGCTGGTGGCTATCACCTCGGGCGAAGGAGTCACGCGATGACCATCGAGAACCGGTCCTGGCCGGACCAGCTGGCGTCCCAACTGCGCTGGCACTGGGAGAATCAGATCCGCCAACGCCTGTCGGGATTGTCCGACGAGGAGTACTTCTGGGAGCCGGTGAGCGGCTGCTGGAGCGTGCGCCCCCGGGGCACCGGAACGGCGCCGATCCAGGCGGGAGCCGGGAAGATGACGCTCGAGTTCGCCTTCCCGGAACCCGAGCCCGCACCGTTCGCCACCATCGCCTGGCGTCTGGGGCACGTCATCGTCGGCGTGCTGGGAGTCCGGAACGGAGCGCATTTCGGCCACGAACCCATCGACTACGACTCCTTCGAGTACGCCGCCACCGCCGCCGAGGCCCTCAACCAGCTGGAGCGGGAGTACCAAAGATGGGTCGACGGCGTCTCGGGGATGACCGAGGAACAGATGTGGACGCCCTGCGGGGAGGCGGAGGGTTCGTGGGCCGACCATCCGATGGCGGAGCTCGTGCTGCACATCAACCGCGAGTTCATCCACCATCTGTCCGAGGTCTGCCTGCTGCGCGACCTCTACCTGCACACCGAGTCGACGCGCGAGCGCGAGAGAAGAATGCGCCGCGCCGCGGCCGAACGCGATGCGCAGATTCTCCGGGAGAGCCCCAACGACGATCTGGATGATCTCGTCGCCTGGAGCACGGAGCACTTCACCCTGGACGACGACTAGCCGCAGATCACTTCGTCTCGCTGCCCTCCCCGGTGCGCAGCGCGGCGACGAAGGCCTCCTGGGGCACCTCCACCGAGCCGACCATCTTCATCCGCTTCTTGCCGGCCTTCTGCTTCTCCAGCAGCTTGCGCTTGCGGGAGATGTCGCCGCCGTAGCACTTGGCCAGCACATCCTTGCGGACCGCGCGGATCGTCTCGCGGGCGATCACCCGGGCCCCGATGGCGGCCTGGATCGGCACCTCGAACTGCTGTCGCGGGATGAGCTCCCTGAGCTTGCCGGCCATCGCCACCCCGTAGGCATAGGCCTTGTCGCGGTGCACGATCGAGGAGAAGGCGTCCACCGGGTCGCTGTTGAGCAGGATGTCGACCTTCACCAGGTCGGAGGCCTGCTCGCCGGCCTCGTGGTAGTCCAGCGAGGCGTACCCCTTCGTCCTGGACTTCAGCACGTCGAAGAAGTCGAAGACGATCTCCGACAGCGGCATCCGGTAGCGGATCTCGACCCGGTCGGCCGACAGGTAGTCCATCCCCTGCTGCACCCCGCGGCGCTGCTGGCACATCTCCAGGATCGCGCCGATGAACTCGGCGGGAGCCAGGATGGTGGCGTCGACCACCGGCTCGTAGACCTCCGCGATCCGGCCCTCGGTCGGGTACTCCGACGGATTGGTGACGTGGACCTGGGAGCCGTCCTCCATCACCACCCGGTAGACCACCGAGGGGGCGGTGGAGATGAGGTCCAGGTCGAACTCGCGCTCCAGCCGCTCGCGCACGATCTCCATGTGCAGCAGCCCGAGGAATCCCACCCGGAAGCCGAATCCCAGCGCCGTGGAGGATTCCGGCTCGTAGACCAGGGAGGCGTCGTTGAGCTGCAGCTTGTCGAGGGCGTCGCGCAGTTCGGGGAAGTCCTTCGCGTCGATCGGGAAGAGCCCGGAGTAGACCATCGGACGCGGCGGCGCGTAGCCGCCCAGATCGGTGTCGGAGGGGTCGAGGGCCCGGGTGACGGTGTCGCCGACCCGCGACTGGCGGACGTCCTTCACACCGGTGATGATGTATCCCACCTCGCCGGCGCCGAGCCCCTGCGGCGGGCACCATCTCCGGGGAGATCACCCCCAGCTCGAGCACCTCGTGGGTGGCGCGGGTGCTCATCATGAGCACCTTCTCGCGGTTGCGCAGCTCCCCGTCGACGACCCGGACATAGGTGACGACGCCGCGATAGGTGTCGTAGACCGAGTCGAAGATCAGCGCGCGGGCCGGACCGTCGTCGCGCCCCTGCGGTGCCGGCACCGTCTCGACGATGGCGTCGAGCAGCTCGGGGACGCCGTCGCCGGTCTTCGCGGAGACCCGCAGCACCTCGGAGGGGTCGCAGCCGATGATCCCGGCGATCTCCTCGGCGTGCTTGTCGGGTTCGGCTCCGGGCAGATCGATCTTGTTGAGCACCGGGATGATCTCGAGATCGGCCTCCAGGGCCAGATACAGGTTCGCCAGGGTCTGGGCCTCGATGCCCTGGGCGGCGTCCACCAGCAGCACCGCCCCCTCGCAGGCCTGCAGGGAGCGCTCCACCTCGTAGGTGAAGTCGACATGTCCGGGGGTGTCGATCATATTGAGGATGTAGTCCCGCCCGCCGGTGCGCCAGGGCATCCGGACCGCCTGGGACTTGATGGTGATGCCGCGCTCGCGCTCGATGTCCATCCGATCCAGGTACTGGGCGCGGGCGCTGCGCTCGTCGAGCACCCCGGTCAGCTGCAGCATCCGGTCGGCCAGGGTGGACTTGCCGTGGTCGATATGGGCGATGATGCAGAAGTTGCGGATCGCAGACGGGTCGGTCGACCCGGGCTGCGGCACATTCTCGGCGGTGGACGCGGGCATCTGCTCCCTCGGCGGTTGGGGTTCGGTGGGCTCGGACCAGTCTCTCACGGATGCCGAGTGATTTTGCCGCCCGGTGGGGCCGCTGGTATTGTGTTCAGCCGCGCCCTGTGTGGGCGTGTGCCCGGATCATCAACCAGAATCAGAGGCTGCCCAGTGCCCAACATCAAGTCGCAGGTCAAGCGCGTCAAGACGAACGAGAAGGCCCGTCAGCGCAACAAGGCCGTCAAGTCTGCTCTTCGCACTCACGTGCGCAACTTCCGCCAGGCCGCCGAGGCCGGCGATCAGGAGAAGGCTCTTACTTACGCCAAGATCGCGAACCGCCAGCTCGACAAGGCGGTCTCCAAGGGCGTCATCCACAAGAACCAGGCCGCCAACCGCAAGTCGGCCATCTCCAAGAAGCTGGATTCACTGGCCGCCTGAGACCGACCCACTCACAGCGCTCCGGCCCCCGGGTGGCCGGGGCGCATTGTGCTACCCAGATTTATTGCGCTACCCAGGTTCATCGCCGGCGAGACAGCGCCGACTCGCGGCGGGCTGATTCACGGCGGACGGCGTCGATCTGCAGCAGCACGGCCTCCAGGGCGTACTCGGCGTCCACCGAGGCGCCTTTGACGGCGGCATCGGCGCGAGCGACCGCGCTGATCGCCCGGGAGACGCCCTGCGCGCTCCAGCCGCGCGAATCGCGCGACAGCTCCTTGACCCGCGAGGGCGGGACGCCGATCGCCCTGGCCAGGTCGTAGTCGTTCATCCGCGCGGTGCGCAGATCCAGGTACAGCCCCAGACGACGCAGCCCCAGGGCCAGCGCCGAGGTCACCTGCACCGGCGCGGTGCCGGTCGACAGGGCCCATCGCAGCTGCTCCAGCGCCCCGGAGACGTCGCCGGCCAGGATGGCGTCGCTGACCACATAGCCCTTCACCTCGGCCCGCCCGCCGAAATATGTGGTGACCATGTCCGCGCTGATTCGCGCCGAGTCGGCGTCTGAGGCCACCTGGGCGAGCGCCGAGGCCAGGGTGCGCAGGTCGTCGCCGAGGGCCTGCTGGAGGGCGTCGGCGGCTCCCGACTCCAGAGTCAGCCCGGTCGCCCGCGCCTCCGCGGCGATGAACTTCGGCACCTCCCAGGGCTTCGGGACGGCGGCGTCGACCCGTTCCACGCCGGCCTTGCGCAGCCGGTCGATCAGGCCCTTGCCCTTGACCCCGCCGGGGTGGACGAGCACCAGGCAGAGGTCCGGGCCGGGTGCCGCGGCGGTGCCGGCGACCATCGGGAACAGGTCCTTGTCGATGTCGCTGATCTCGCTGACGACCAGCACGGTGGCCGCGCTGAACAGGGAGCCGCCGCTGGCCTCCAGGAAGTCGGCGCCCTCCATCCCGGCGCCCGACATCCGCACCACCTCGGCGTCGGGATTCTCGGCGCGGGCGGCATTCACCCGGGCGGCGACATGCCGATCCGACAACAGGCTCTCAGGTCCGTGCACCAGCAGGGTGCGTCCGAACACGGATCCGCTCTGAGCACTGCCAGCACCGCCACGTCGACCAGTCACGGCCCCCAGCATGCCAGCTCAGTCCGGATTGCGGGGTCCGCGGGGGCCGTAGTCGAATTCCGCGGTCATCGGTCCGAATCCCCTCAACCCGGCCGGGGCGTCGAGCGGATCGAGGCGGAGCTCGACCAGGGCGCCCTTGTCCGATCTTTCCGCCCGATCCAGGGCCTCCTCGAGCTCGCCCTCCGTGCTCGCAGGAACAGGTCACCATGCCGGTGCCGGGGGCGAAGGCCCGAGGCAGCGCCAGATAGTCCCAGCCGGCGATGTCGTTGTAGGCCGATCTCATCCCCAGAATCCAGCGCTCGATGGTGTAGCCGCGGTTGTTGATCAGGACGATGATCGGCGAAAGCTCCTCCCGCAGGATGGTCGAGAGCTCCTGGGCGGTGAGCTGGAACGATCCGTCGCCGATGAACAGCAGATGCCGACGATCCGGTGCGGCGAGCTGGCTGCCGAGCAGGGCCGGCAGGGTGTAGCCGATCGCGCCCCAGATCGGCGAGGAGATGTAGCGGACGCCGTCGGGCATCGGCTGGGGGCCCATGCCGATGGTCGACGTCCCGGCCTCGGTGATCACGACGTCTCCGGAGCGGATGAACCGGGCCAGCCGGGGCCACAGCCTCTCCTGGGTCAGCGGCGCGTCCGGGGCGACGGTCCACGGCTCGGTCGACCGGGAAGCTGAGACGTCCGGGGCCTCGGGTGCCGCCGGAACCCGATCGATCAGTGTATCGAGCAGCTCGGTTCCGGTGATCCCGATGTAGTCGCGGCCGTGGATGTTCACATGCTGGTCCCCGAGATCCACGATCGCCTCGGCGGGCAGGCGCTGGGTGAACGCCCCGGAGTTGCTCTCGATGAACCTGGGGGTGGTGGTGAGCAGGAAGTCCGCGTCCTCGACGAACCTGCGGACCTGCGGGGCGGAGGTGACGCCGTTGTACGTGCCGACGAACAGCGGGCTGCGCTCGCTGAGAATCGCCTTGCCGGAGGCCAATTGCGCGTAGCGGGTCCGGGTCTTCTCCGCGAAGGCCTGCAGCCGTGGGGCGAAGCCGTGGCGATCGGCGTCCAGATCGATGAGCAGAGCGGGCCGCTCGGCGCCGGCGAGGAGCTCGAGGATCAGGTCGACGGCGGTGTTCAACCGCTCGGGATCGCTGGAGTGCCAGGAGGCGTCGAACGGCGTCCCCGGAGCCTCGATGGTGAGATGGCTGATGTCGGAGGGGACCTGGATGTGCACCGGCCGCTTCTCCCGCAGGGCGGTGTGCAGGGCCCGGTCGATCTCCTCGACCGCGTTGTGCGGGGTGATCCGCACGGCGGCAGCGGTGAACTGGCCGATGCTGCCCAGCATGTTGTCGAAGTCGCCGTCGGCCATCGAGTGGTGCAGCTCGTAGCGCCCCTCGGTGGCGAACAGCGGCGGGGCGCCGGCGATCGAGACGACAGGCACGTGCTCGGCCGCCGCCCCGGCGATCCCGTTGAGCGCGCTGAGCTCTCCGACGCCGTAGGTGGTGAGCAGGGCCCCCAGGCCGCGGGAGCGGGCATAGCCGTCGGCCGCATAGGCGGCGTCCAGCTCGTTGCAGGCGCCGACGAACCGGATGCCGTCCATCGCCTCGATCTGCTCGATGAGGTTGAGATTGAAATCGCCGGGAACGCCGATGATCTCGGTGATCCCGACCTCCCGGAGCCGACCCAGCAGGAACTCCCCGACAGTGATTCTCATCATGTCTCCATCTGTCTCGTCGCCCATCCGCTCATCGCGGAGCCGACCGCCACCAACAGGACGCCCCACCAGAACGATGGGGTGAGCGCCGCACCCAGCACCACGGCGCCGATGAGCGAGGACAGGACCGGCGCCGCGTAGGAGGCCGTGCCCAGCAGGGTGATGTTTCCTCGCAGAATTCCGATGTTCCAGCAGGCGTACCCGGCGCCGATGACCAGGGCGGCGGCGACCAGGACCGCCCAGCCGCCGACTCCCGGCGCGCGGTCGGCCGAAGTCCCGGTGGTCAGGTGGACGATCCACAGGGCCGCGGCCGTGCCCGTGATGAAGACCGTCAGGCCGTCGCACCCCTCGGCCAGTCTGGGAGTGAGGACGGAGTACACCGCCCACACCACGGCTCCGCCGAAGGTCAGGGCGTAGGGCACCGGGTTCGAGACGACGTGGCCGGCGATGGCCGCGACATTCAGTCCCTCCCGACCGCCGACCACCGCGGCGGTGCCGAGAGTGGCCAGAGCCACACCGGGGATGACCAGCCAGTGAACCCGCCCGCTCCGGCGTCCCACCAGTGAGAGCAGCACCAGGAAGGTCGGCCACAGGTAGTTGACGACGCTGACCTCCAGGGTCTGCTCCGCGCTGTCCGCCAGTCCGACGGCCAGCGCGAGCGAGGTCTCGTAGGCGACGAACAGCGCTCCGCAGACCAGCAGATAGCGCAGCGGGAACCGGCGCAGGCCGCGCGGCCTGTGCGTGAGCCACAGCACACCCGACGCCAGTGTGTAGATAAGAGGGGCCCCCAGCGTCGCCCCGAAGTCCTGGGAGGTGACGCGCACCAGCGTCACGACCGCGCTGAACAGCACGACGGCCAGCATCCCCACGCCCGTCGCGCGGCGCGTTGTCATCGGCTTCCCGACTCTCGTCGCAGCGCATCGACCAGGTCCTCGACACTCGGCGGCTCTGCCTCGACCAGGCTCGCCAGCTGGATGCCGTCGGCCGCGGCGGCCAGGCGCGTCGCCTCCGTGGGAATGCAGAACAGGGCGAGCGTCGCCCGCAGCCCCTCGATGACCATATGCGAGATCTGACGGAAGTCCTCGTCGCGCAGCCCCAGGATGTAGAGCTCGTAGGCGATGACCGTCAACTCGCGCCCGTCGGTGAGCTGATGATGAATCATCTCCGCCAGACGCCGCACGACGGTCTCCGGGGTGACGGTTCTCGCCCATGCCTCCAGCCCGGACAGCCGTTCCTGAGCCACTCGACTGCTGGCCTCCACCAGCAACGCCTTGACCGAGTCGAAGTGGTAGGACACCGACCCCACCGGAACATCCGCCCGCCGCGCCACCGCCCGGGCGCTCACAGCCGGCACGCCGGACTCATACAGGAGGTCCATCGTCGCGACGACCAGGCGTTCGCGGCGCTCGGGATCGTTGGGGGTGTGTCGAGTCCGCATGGCGAGCCTCCTTCCCCAGCACTCTATGGACACTCGTCCATAGTTGCAAGAGTGAGGCGTTTCTTAATCAGCGTCCGGCGTCCGGTACGGTCAACGGCACCTCGGCGTCCGGCTCATGGGTGATCCGGTTGCGGAGATCCCGGCGGATAACCTCGATGACCCACATCCACACGGCGTGCCCCAGAGCCTCGGACAGGTGCTCCTGCCAGGGCTGATGCCGCGGCGACGGGACCACCTTCATGGCGGGCATCACGATGAGGTGGAAGCCGATCCAGACCGCCAGGCCGAAACCGGCCCCCTGCCAGGCCTTGATCCTCGGGAACCGCTCGGCCATCACGCAGTAGACCGCGGCGAAGGAGACCGAGAAGCCGAAGTGCACGAGGAAAGACACCCAGGGAAGGCCGCCGTTGCCGTTGTAGGTGTAGCCGGCCTGAACCTGCCGCTGGGTGAGCCCGAGCCGCTTGAGGAGCTCCTGGGGAGGGTTGACGGCGTTGCGCTCCGGAGTGCGCGGCGGCAGCGGCACCTCCCAGCCGAATTTAACGATCGCGCCGACGATGCCGGCGATGATGCCCACCCCGAGGGCGACTTTGTACCTGCGACGAGACATCCCGGTCCTTCCGACCGGCATCACGCTATCAGCGCCCGATCAGTGCCGCTGCAGCCAGATGAGCCTCTTCTGGAGCAGGTCCATCGGGGCGGCGTCGTTCTTCTGGCCAGGGATCTCCCGGTAGAGCTGCCCCCAGGCCGCCCGCGGGGTCAATCGGTGGTCGCGGGCGAACTCCCGCAGCGCGCTGGAGACCTCGCGGCGCATCTCGTGGGGGTCGGTGATCTCGTCGTAGATCGACCCTCCGGAGCGCTGCAGGGCGACCAGGTCCTCGCGGCGCTGCTGCCTGGCGAGAGCCTCCTGGCTGACCCGCCGGGCCCGCCTGGCCGACGCCACCCGTTTGGCCTTCTCGGCGCGGGCCTGCTCGTCGCGGGCCAGCAGCGCCCTTTCCTGCTCGGGACTGAGCAGCCCGTCGAGGGCGAACAGTCCCCCGTCGGTCGGCTCGGTGGCGGTCTCGATGACCTCGCCGAGAATCGCGTCGGAGGCCACCGCCTGCCATCCGGGCCCCTCCGGGCCGGGCTCGTTGCGCTCGCGCGCGACCTCCTCCAGCAGGTCCCCCTCCACCTGGCGCGCCGATGACGTGATCGCGCTGCTCCTCCATCTCGGCGGCCAGGCTGAGCAGCCTGCTGACCGCCGGCAGGAAGACGGTGGCCCGTTCCCGGCGGTTGCGGGCGCGCACCACCCGCCCCACCATCTGGGCGAAGAACAGCGGGGTGGACGCCGTCGTCGAGTAGATCAGGACGGCGGCGTCCGGCACGTCGACCCCCTCGGTGATGAGCCGGACGCAGACCGCGCAGATCCGGTCGGGGTCGTCGCGGTACTCGGCGAGCTTGCGGGCCGAGGCGACGTCCTCGGAGAGGATCACGCTGGCCCGGTCGCCGGTGACCTGGCTCCACACCTCGGCGTAGTCCTTGGCGACCTGCTGGTTGGACGCCGGGATGAGCACCTTCGCGTGCGGGATCTGGCCGGAGTCGCGCAGCCGGTTCACCTGGGCCCAGGCCGATGCCATCACATGGGCGATCCACTCTCCGTCGGGGTCCAGGGCGGTCCGCCAGGCCATGTCCTCGGAGGTCCTGGTGAGCTCGGAGTCGCCCAGGATCGCGGTGTGCTCCTCCCCCGCCGCGTCGTTCCAGGTGGACCGTCCGGAGTAGGTGGCGAAGGTCACCGGGCGCACCACGCCGTCGCGCAGTGCCTCGGCGTAGCCGTAGGAGTGGTCGGCCACCGACTCCAGCACCCCCTCGCCGACGTCCTCGTAGTGGACGTGGGCGATCTTGGCGTCGTCGGAGCGGAACGGGGTGCCGGTGACGCCGAGCCTCCGGTTGGCGTGGGAGAAGGCGTCGATGACGCCGGATCCCCAGCTCATCTGGTCGCCGGCGTGGTGGATCTCGTCGAAGATCACCAGGGTGCGATGGCTCTCGGCGCGGGCGGCGTGCAGGGCCGGCTTCTGGGCGACCTGGGCGTAGCTGACGACGCAGCCGTGGGCGTCCGGCGGCAGGGTCTCGGAGTTCGGGGTGTCGCGCAGGTCGAAGCCCAGCGCTCTGGCCGCCTCGATCCACTGGGTGCGCAGGTGGTCGGTGGGGCACACCACGATGACCCGGTTGATGATGTGGGTCTGCCACAGATGGGCCGCCACCGCCAGGGTGAAGGTCGTCTTTCCGGCCCCGGGAGTAGCGCACTCCAGCCAGTCGGTGGGGTCGGCGGCGATGTACTTGTCGAGGGCCTCGCGCTGCCAGGCCCTGAGCCTGACCGGCATCCTCGGGCCGCTGGCCGTGAACCGTGACACCACCTGTCCCCTTTCCCCGAACTCGTGACACCAGCGCCCAAACCTAGCTCATCGCCGCGTCCTGGTCACCAGAGCGCCCTGGCCGGCCTGCACCAGGACGCCGCCCTGCTGGTCGGTGCGCCGCACCTCCATGCCGAGCCTTGCGGCCAGGCCCAGCGCGGCCGCGGCGGGATGGCCGTAGCTGTTGTCCACCCCGGCCGAGGCGATCGCCACCCGGGCACCGGTGGCCCGCCAGAAGGCCTCGTCCTGGCGGGAGGAGCCGTGGTGGGGCATCAGCAGGACGTCGGCGCGCAGGCTCGCGCCGGAGGCCGACGCCGCCCGCCGGGCGGCCTGCTGGGCCAGCGGTTCGATGTCGCCGGCGAGGATCGCGGTGGGCCCGGCGCCGCTGGTGCGGATCACCACCGAGGAGTTGTTCTCGGCCGAGGACTCCCCCGATCCGGCCTTCTCCTCCCCCTGCACCGACCCCGACCAGAGGACCTCCAAGCGCAGCGGGCCGACCTGGACGGCGTCCCCGATCCTGGCGATCCGCGCAGGCACTCCCGCACCGGCCGCCGATCGCGCGATCCGCTCGGCATCGGACCGCGGGGAGGCCAGGGGCGAGACCAGCACCAGCCCCACCCCGCCGCGCTCCAGCACCGCCTGCGCCCCGCCGATGTGGTCGGCGTGGTAGTGGCTGAGCACCAGCACCGGGATCTGGCGGACGCCGAGCTCGTCGAGGCAGCGGATCACCGGTTCGGGCTCGGGCCCGGTGTCGTAGAGCACGGCCGCCCCCGGTCCGGCGCGCACCACCACCGCGGTCCCCTGGCCGACGTCGCAGACCGCCAGCTGCCACTCGCCGGGCCATCCGGGCATCGGCGGGCGCACCACGGTGGCCAGCAGCACCGCCACCGCGACGACCAGGCATCGGGAGCGGCGGGCCAGCAGCCACGGCGTCACCATCGCGATCCCCAGGCACAGCCCGGCCAGCACCGCCAGCAGGGCCGGACGGGCGGGCCACTCCAGCGCACCGGCCGGTGCCCCGGCGCCCAGACGGGCGATCCACAGGATCGGCTGCACGCACCATCCCGCCAGCCAGCCGAACGGCACCCCCAGCGGAGTCCAGATCGCCCCCAGCACGGCCGCCGACATCCCCAGCACGGTGGCCGGGCCGACGAACGGGGCAGCGGCGATATTGGCCAGCAGGCCGGTGGTGCTGATCTGGTCCGACAGCCAGGTGATGATCGGCTGGGTGGACAGCTGCGCCGCCCAGGGCGCCACGATCGCCCGGGCCAGGTTCTCCGGCGCCCAGGCCGACATCGCGCGGGCCCAGCCGGTGGTCCACCACAGGATTCCGGCGGTGGCGCAGACCGACAGCCAGAATCCCACCGACCGCGACAGCCAGGGGTCGACGATCATCAGGCCCAGCACCGCCACGCACAGCGCCCGCAACCCGGCGGCGCGGTCGAAGGCCAGGCCGGCTGCGGCCAGCATGACCACTCCCATCGCCGCGGCCCGGATCACCGAGGGCTCGGACCGGCACACGATGACGAAGACCACCACCCCGCAGACGCTCACGATTCTCAGCGCACGCCGGCGCAGCCCCAGCCACGCCCCGACCCACCAGACCAGCGCGATCGTGGTGGCCAGATTGGCTCCCGAGACCGCCATCAGATGGGTCAGCGAGGTGGCGCGGAACTCCTCGGCCACCTGATCGGAGACCGCGCTGGTGTCCCCCACCACCAGGGAGGGCACCAGGGCGCGCTGGTCGGGCCGGTTGTGGGCCACCGAGGCGACCAGTCCCGCACGGGTCCGGTTGACCGCCCGGTCCAGCGGACCGGGCCCGGCGAGCAGACGCGGCGGCGCCCGCAGGCGCAGCCAGCCGGCCTGCGGATCCTCGGGATCGGCGGGCCCCAGGACGCCGGTCATCTCGACCGTGCCGCCCACCGGCAGGGCTGTCAGCTCATCGCGAAGATCGGCGCCGGAGCGGACCATCAACGGGACGCGGGCACTGATCTGCTGGCCGCGGGCGGTGATCTGCACAGTCCGGACGTGGAGCAGCACCAGCTCGGGCCGGGGCCCTCGGGCCTGGAGGGTGCGAGGTTCGGTGGAGATCGTGGCCACCACGGTGACCGCGGCCCGCTCGCCGGCCAGCCGCGCCACCGGGGAGTCGTGCAGGGCACCGACCCTCAGCCAGCCCAGGGTCGGCCAGAACCATGACCACCGCGGCGACTCCGGCCAGCCACCAGAAGGCGCGGGAACAGGCGATCAGCAGGACCGCGAGGGCCACCGCGACGAGCAGCATCACTGCCCGACTCTGCCCGGAGGTGGCCAGCCAGGAGGTCGCCACCGCGGCCACCGCCAGTGGCAGGGTGCGCAGGTCCGGGCGGGGAGGCGATGGCGGCACCTGCCCGGGGCCGGCGCCCTCAGACCCGGACATGGTCCTTGAGTTTCGCGAAGGTCTTGGGGCCGATGCCGTCGATCTCCTGAAGCTCAGCGACCTCGCTGAACCGGCCGTGGCTCTGCCGCCAGGCGATGATCTTGGCGGCGGTGGCCGGCCCCACCCCGTCCAGGGTCTGGAGCTCCTCGGCCGAGGCGGTGTTGAGGTCGATCGCCGCTCCTCCGGACGCCGGGCTGTCGGAGCTCTGGGCGACGCCGGGGCCGGGAACGACACCGGCAGCGGACGGCGTCGCCCCCGCGGCCTGCTCGGGAGGCACCACGCGACCGTTTCCGGAGCCGGGTATCACCACCTGGCAGCCGTCGCAGACCGGTGCGGCCAGGTTGAGGGAGCCGAGGTGAGCCCCGGCGGCCGTGCCTCCGGCCGCCGTCACGGCGTCCACCACCCGTGCCCCGGCCGCCAGCGAGTAGACCCCGGACCTGGCGACCCTCCCCGTCACATGGACCCGGATCCGCGCGACCGGGGAGGCGACCGGCGTCGCAACCTGGGACCTCGCAGGAGACGCGGTCGGAGACACCATCGGGGATGCGGGCTGGACCGAGACCGCCGACAGCGGCACGCTGGTCGCCCTGGAGCGCATCAGCAGGACGGCGACCACCGCCAGGGCGAGCACCAGGACGATGCCCAGGGCCGACAGGTGGGGCGCCCCGAAGGTCCTGGTGCGCTGCGGGGCGACATCGCGGTCCTGATCAGAATCCCTTGTCAGGGCAGGATCTGCCTCGGCATCATGGGCATGACGCGGCCCCGGGCTGACCGCCGGTAGGTCCGCCAGCAGGTTCTCGAGCCGGTCGCGGTAGGAATCATCGCTCTTCACACCACTAGTTATCGTGGTCGAAGGGCGAAACCGGACACCCAATTTCAAACCTGTGGACAACTCCCGCGCCGGGCGCGAAAGTTGTCCACAGGAGGGCCGCTACTTCGCGACGATCGAGATCATCTTCGGCAGCCGGGCGATCACCTTGACGATCGTCTTGTCTCCGATATGGCGCTGCACCTTCGGATCGGCGGTGGCCAGCGCCACCGCGTCGGCCTCGACGATGTCGGGGGCGACCTGGATCTTCCCGCGCACCTTGCCGTTGACCTGAACCACCAGGGTCACCTCATCAGCGACCAGCAGGGCCGGATCGGCGGTCGGCCAGGTGGAGTTCGCCACCGAGGGCTCATTGCCGAGCAGGGCCCACATCTCCTCGGAGACATAGGGGGCGAACATCGACAGCGCCTGGGCGGTGAAGGACACCGCCTCCCGGACGGCCGGATCGGCCGCCCCGCAGCCCGAGTCGATGGCCTTGCGGGTGGCATTGACCAGCTCCATGATCCGGGCCACCACGACATTGAACCGGCCGGAGTCCAGCAGATCGGTGACCTCGGAGATGGCGTGATGGGTGGCCCGACGCAGCGTGGGATCGCCGGCCGTCGGGTCGGCGTCGGCCGGCGCGGTGACGTCGGAGGCCACCCGGTAGGCCCGCTGCAGGAACTTCAGGGTGGCGCCCGGGGAGACGTCGGCCCAGTCGATGTCCTCCTCCGGGGGCCCGGCGAAGATCACGGTGGTCCGCACGGCGTCCACCCCGAACTGGTCGAGCTGCTTGCCGAGGTCGACGCCGTTGCCCAGCGACTTCGACATCGCCTTGCCCTGGTTGATCACCTGGCCCTGGTTCATCAGCCGGGCGAAGGGCTCGTCGAACTCGACCATCCCCATGTCGTGCAGCACCTTGGTGAAGAACCGCGAGTACAGCAGGTGCATGGTGGCGTGCTCGACGCCGCCGACGTACTGGGCCACGGGCATCCAGCGGCGCACCGCCTCGGGGTCGAAGGGCTCGCGGTCGTCATGCGGGGAGCAGTAGCGGATGTAGTACCAGGACGAGTCGACGAAGGTGTCCATGGTGTCGGTGTCGCGCTCGGCGGGGCCGCCGCAGCGCGGGCAGGGGACCTCGCGCCAGGCGCGGGCCTCCTCCCCGGCCAGCGGGGAGACGCCCTTGGGGGCCAGGTCTGCGCCGCGCAGGTCGGGCAGCAGCACCGGCAGCTGGTCCTCGGGGACCGGGACGTCGCCGCAGGCCGGGCAGTGGATGACCGGGATCGGGCAGCCCCAGAACCGCTGGCGGCTCAGCAGCCAGTCGCGCAGCCGGTAGGTGATGGTCGGCTCGCCGATCTTCTGGTCGTCGAGGAAGCGGCAGATCCGGGAGATGCCCTCGGCCTTGTTGGTGAGCCCGTCCAGGTCGCCGGAGTTCTGGTAGGCGCCGTCGCCGGTGGTGGCGACGCCGGTCTCGCGGGGGTCGGGCTCGCCGGTGTCGATGACCGGGATCACCTCGATGCCGTACTTGCGGGCGAAGTCCAGGTCGCGCTGGTCGTGGGCGGGCACCGCCATGATGGCGCCGGTGCCGTACTCGGAGAGCACGTAGTCGGCGGCCCAGACCGGGATCTTGGCCCCGTTGACCGGGTTGGTCGCCTCGACGCCCAGGTAGACGCCGGTCTTGACGTGCTCGGTGGACTGACGCTCGATCTCGGTCTGCTTCTTGACCTGCTCCAGATACTCCTCGAAGGCCGGGCGCTGTGCCTCGGAGACCACCTGGGAGGCCAGCTCGGCGTCCGGGGCGATCACCATGAAGGTGGCGCCGTAGAGGGTGTCGGGCCGGGTGGTGAACACCCGCACCGGCTCCTGGTGGCCGTCGATCAGGAAGTCGACGTAGGCGCCCTCGGAGCGGCCGATCCAGTGGCGCTGCATGGCCAGCACCCGCTCGGGCCACTTGCCCTCGATCTCGCTCATGTCGTCCAGCAGGCGCTGGGCGTAGTCGGTGATGCGGAAGTACCACTGGTTGAGCTGGCGCTTGGTGACGACGGCGCCGCAGCGCTCGCAGCGGCCCTCCTTCACCTGCTCGTTGGCCAGCACCGTCTGGTCGACCGGGCACCAGTTGGCCCAGGAGTTCTTCCGGTAGGCCAGGCCGCGCTCCATGAACTTCAGGAACAGCCACTGGGTCCAGCGGTAGTACTCCTCGTCGGAGGTCTGCAGCCGCTTGGTCCAGTCGAAGGAGATGCCGTAGCGGCGGAAGGACGCCGCCTGGGTGTCGATGTTCTTGTAGGTCCACTCCGCCGGGTGGGTGCCGTGCTTGATCGCGGCGTTCTCGGCGGGCAGCCCGAAGGAGTCCCAGCCGACCGGATGCATGACGTCGTAGCCCTTCAGACGCCAGTAGCGGGCCACCACGTCGCCGATGGCGAAGGCCTCGGCGTGGCCCATGTGCAGGTCGCCGGAGGGGTAGGCGAACATGTCGAGCATGTAGCGACGTTCCTTGGATCCGTCGTCGAGGGTGGCGAAGGTCTTGTGCTCCGCCCAGTACCTCGACCACTTCTCCTCGGCAGCCGTCGCGTCGTACTCCGCCCGACGCGTCTCGTTCACTCCGTTGCTCACCGTCTCGCCTCTCGCTCTGATGCCCGCCCAACTCTAGCGACACAGCGGCCTGGAGGGCTCATCGGCGGCGTCGCCTCCGGCCGGCGCGAGAGCGCTTCGCCGCCCGCCTCGTCCTCCTGGGTCTGCGCCCGGCCGGTTCATCGAGCCCGTCGAACTCCTCGCGCGGCACCAGGATGCCGCGGGAGATGAGTTCGGGATCCGGCGAGATCTCCGCCCAGGCCGACGGATGGACGGCATTGCGCTGGAGGAGGTCCAGGGCCTGGAAGATCACGAGATCGGGGTCCAGGCCGCTGGCCCTCTCCAGGCAGCAGCTCTCCAGGGCTCCGTCGCCGGCCAGCCAGGCGGCCAGCCCGCACAGCACCAGGGGCGTGGCCGCCATCTCGTCGGGCAGGTGGGAGATGGCCTTCACCCAGGCTCCCACCAGGGGCCGCGCCATCTCCTTGGTCGTGTTGAGCCACTGCGCCAGGGCGACATCCTCGTTGCAGCTGAGCTGCGCCAGCCTCAGGGCGGTCCTCAGATCCAGCGGCTCCTCGGTGTCCTCGCTGTGCTCGATCTGATCCCAGATCCGGCCGAGTTCGTCGGCGATGTCCTGGCGGCTCAGGGCGGCCGCCCACTGCGCGGTCTCGATGAGCAGGGCGTTGTCGGTGGCCAGCTCGTCGGGAGTCGGGCCGGCGACACTGGCCGCCAGGGCGCGCCTGTCGGGGAGCACTCCCATGCCGCGGTAGACGGCCTCGGCCCGCACCTCCTCGTCGAGGACAACCTCATGGCCCTCCACGGCGCACTCGGAGTACTGGCAGTAGATGCTCCACCAACGCCTCCCGTCGGTACTCACGGCATCGACAATGCGTTCCGGGCCGAGCAGTGCCTCGGCGATGGCCAGGATCCCGCGAGCCTCGCGCGGCTCCCTCGACCAGGCGACCATCAGGAACTCGGTGCCCGGGAAGCGGGCGGCGAGCGGGCCGAGCACGGTCATGAAGCCACTGGGCGTGCGGACCTCGTCGAGATCGGCCCGCACGGTGCAGACCAGACCGGGGTTGATGATGAGGATGAGCAGGTCCTCGTCGGGCTGGTAGCCCAGCAGATGGGGAATGATGCTGATGGCCTGGTCGACGGAGCGGATGCGGACTGGGGGCATGGACTGTTGTTGTGCTCTCACACTGAAGTTCTCGCGGTCGGAACGCGAATCTGCCGCTTTTCCCGAAATCTGTGGATAACTTTTCGGGGTCGGCCGCGAATCGGCGGGCCTGTGGACAACTCGGGCGACATGGGCATCGGGAGCGACGACGTATTGTTGAGGTCCTATGAGCGCACCGCAGTGGCCCGGCCCCGATGACAGGCCTCCAGCCAGCATCGAGCAGTACGCCCCGCCGCGTCGCCGGGCGGGCTGGCTCGTGGTGCTCGGCGTCGTGGTGGTGGTCGCCGCCCTGGCCATCGCCGCCTGGCAGGTGAGCCGCAACCCCGAGAGCGCGAGCGGCGGCGTCACCCCCTCGGCGACGCCCACAGTCCAGACGCCGCCCGCAGCGGCGCCGACCGCCACCGCCGCAGCCAGCTCGATCCCGTTCGTGGTCGGTTCCGGGCAGGCCACCGGCCAGTGGACCATCACGGACGTGTCCTGGTCGTCAGGAGGCGTCACCCTGTCGATGCGGATCAAGGTCAGTACCGGCACTCTCAGCAGCTACTCGTTCTTCCTGATGGAGAACGACTCGACCGACATCCACGAGTCGCAGAGCCAGGGCTGGTCCGACGACATCTCCAACGGGACGATCCAGGCCGGCGAGACGGTCACCGGGCGGGTCTACTTCCCATCTCCCAAGGTCGCCTCGACCGTTATGCTCGTGAGAGGCTCCGACACCGATCCGGTGGCGGCGCTCACCATCCCCGCCTGATCACCCGCACCACGAGGAGACGACCATGCCGCTCTTCCAGCTCTTTCAGCCCGGCAGCGCCGCATCCGGCCCGCAGCTCGCCCGGATCGAGCGCAAGCTCGACGCCGTTCTCGCAGCCCTGGGGGTCTCCGATATTCCCGAGAGCCCGATGGACGCCGAGTTGAGACGGATCCGTTCCGAGCAGGGCCCGATCCAGGCGATCAAACGGTGCCGGGAGCTGACCGGCTGGGGGCTGAGCGAGGCCAAGGACTACGTGGAGTCCCTCTGAAAAGAACTCTGAAAGGATGGCGCCATGAACTCTCAGCGAAGAATCTCCGTGGTGCTGTTCGACGGCTTCGAACTGCTCGATGTCTTCGGCCCGGTCGAGCTGTTCAGCATGGAGCCGGAGCGGATCGCCGTCGAGTTCATCGGGCCCCAGGCGGGGCCGGTCCGCAGCGCGCAGGGCGTCGAGGTGGTGGCACCGGTGGGGTATGCGCAGGCCGGAGCCCCGGACATCGTGATGGTGCCGGGAGGCGGCGGCACCCGGCCGCTCGCCGGCGACCGGACCTTCCTGGAGTGGCTGGGCGCCTGGGCCGGCCCGGCCGATCTGGTGGCCTCGGTGTGCACCGGGTCGGCGCTGCTGGCCGCGGCAGGCCTGCTCGACGGGTACCGTGCGACGTCGAACAAGATGGCTTTCAGGTGGGCCGGCGAGCACGGGCCGTCGACCCGATGGGTGGCGCAGGCGCGCTGGGTGCACGACCGCGACCGGTGGACCTCGTCGGGAGTCGCCGCCGGAATGGACATGGCCGCGGCACTGATGGCCTCGCTGCTCGGCGACGATGCGGCCGAGCAGGCCGCCACCGCCATCGAACTCGAGGTGCACAAGGACCCGGACTGGGATCCCTTCGCCGCGATTCACGGCCTCGTCTGACCGTCGCCCGGGCTTTCCGGACTGGTTCGCCAGCGTCCGGAAAAGTGTCGCGAAAAACTGTCGGTGCCGTCTGCTTGACTTGATCCATGGACGCGAACGGTGCCCCCGCGATGGCGACGGCGGCTGACATGGTGCTCGAGGGAGTCACCATGGAGCAGCGCGGCGCCTTCGTCAAGCTCGCCGGCGTCGCCCAGATGATCGACGCCGCGCGTGCCAGCCACGTTGTCCCGGGAGCCGAGGATCCGCGTCTTCCCGGCGGACCGCGACTCGTACAGTTCGGCGCCGACGGCACCGAACCGGTCCCGGAGTTCCTGGTCCTCGAGATCGCGGCCCTGCTCGGAACCCACGAGGGCCTGGCTCAGAAGATGGTGACCGATGTGGTCAACCTGCGCAGCCGCCATCCGCTGGCATGGCAGGCGATGGACCAGGGGCTTGCCGAGGCCTGGCAGGCCCGCGCGGTAGCCAATGCCTGCGCCGACGCCGAGCTGTCCCTGGCAGCCGCCCGCAGGATCGACGCGCAGCTCCAGCCCTGCTGGGGGCACCTGCCCTGGCCTCGGATCCGGGAAAGGCTCCGCGGCCTCATCCGCCGGGCCGACCCCGATCTGGCACGGGCCAAGGCCGAGAAGGCCCGGGCCGAACGCTTCGTGCGGATTCGCCATCTCGACGACTCCACATCCCTGCTGGTCGCGCGGATGGCCAGCAGCGACGCCGTCGCCATCTGGGAGGCGATCAGCCACCTCGCGGTCCAGGCCGTCGCCGAGGGCGCCACCGCGCCTCTCTCGATCCTGCGCACCGAGGCCCTCGGGGCGCTCGCGCGGCCCACCAACGAATCGTCCACCCCTCAACTCCCGCCGCCGGGCCGGGCCGAACTCGTGGTGCACATCGCCGCCGAGGATCTTCCGGGCCTGGAGACCGCCGCCGAGGGAACCCGCGTCGGACGGGTGGAGAACCGCGGCGAGCCGCTCGGGCCGGTGCTGCTCACCGAGATCCAGGAGCTGCTGGCCCACCGCGCGGTGCGGGTGACGCCGGTCATCGACCTGGCCGGGGATCCCCAGATCGACTCCTACGAGATCCCGGACCGGATGCGGGCCCAGCTCGACTATCGCGACGTCTACTCGGTCTTCCCCTACTCATCGCGACGGGCCCGGCACTGCGACCTCGACCACACCGTCGCGTATCAACACCGCGACCCCCCGAAGGGGCAGACGCGACCGACCAACCTCGGCCACCTGTCCCGCAAGGAGCATCGGTGGAAGACCTGGGACAAGGGGTTCCGGATCGCTCAGATGTCCTCGGGATCCTTCGTCGTCACCACCCCGGGAGGATTCCGCTATCTCATCGACCGGGGCCTGACCTTCCGGCTTCACCCCAGGCGGGAATGATGACGCTACCGGGCTGCTTCCACAGGATTTGACCGGACTCATTCCTGACGGTGACCTGCGGCGCCGCGTCCAGATCGATCTCGGTGTCGAGGAAGGCGCCGCCGTCGGCCGCGCTGGTCCGGTAACTGAACCGGGTGTTCTCCAGCTCGAGGGTCTCGGTGGTCGCGGTGACGAGCCAGGTATGGCGTCGCCTCAGTCCGATGAGGTCCTGGTAGGTCCGGTGGATTTCTGCGCCCCATCCAGCCAGCTGGGAGGGGTCGTCGGGAACCGGCGGCCTGATGTCGTCGTCCCCGCCGAAGCGCTCCTCCTTGACGCCGGTGAATCCCTGCTCGTCGCCGTAGTAGACCGACGGAATACCGCCGATGGTCATCAGAATCGCCAGTGCGCTCACCGCCCCGTCGGCGCCGAGCGTACTGGCGATCCGGGTGACGTCGTGGTTGCCGATGAAGGTGTTCGGAGTGAAGCGAGCGAGGAAGGCGTTGTGACGCTTGAGCGCCCAGGCGAGCTCAAACAAGTTGGCGTCCTTGATGCTGGACCAGATCGCCTTCCACAGCTCGTACTGGGTGACCGAATCCACCCCCGAGGCGTCGACGAACTCGGCATAGTCGCCGTGGATGACCTCGCCGAGGAACCATGCCTCGGGATATTGGGCTCGAACAACCGGAAGCACTCGTGACCAGAACTCGGTGGGCACCGAATAGGCGGCGTCCAGTCGCCAGCCGTCGATACCACGGGCCAGCCAGTGCTCCATCACATCGGTCGTGTACCCGGCGGCACGATCGCTGGCGTGGTTGAACCGCACCAGCGAGGAGTGGCCCTCGAAGACCCGGGGAGCGGGACCGCCGGGGGCGTCCCAGTCGATGTCGAAGAGGTCCGCTTCAGAGCCGTCACGCCCTTCGGCCAGCGCGCGCTGGACGCCGGGGTGCTCGACCCCGACATGGCTGAAGACGCCGTCCAGCAGGATCCTCAGACCGCGCTCCTTGCAACTCGCGACCAGGGCGTCGAAGTCGGCGTCATCACCCAGCCGCGGATCGATGCGGAAGGCGTCGACCGTGTCATACCCGTGCGTCTGCGAGGCGAAGATCGGCCCCAGCAGCAGTCCCGAGACGCCGAGTTCGACGCCGTAGTCCAGCCAGTTCGACAGTCTGCGCAGGCTATGGGTGAGGGTGTGGTCCGCCTCCCGAATGGGCGCCCCGCAGAACCCGAGGGGGTACACGTGCCACCAGATCGCATGGTCTACCCAGTCCACCGGAGCCTCCTGTTGAATCCTGACTCCCGGCGAACGGCCATCGTGGACGCCACGGTCGGAGTCTTCGCGACTCATGCCTATCCTGATGCGGCGGTCTCGTCAACACCTTCCCTCCGCTGTCTACCCCCTCACTTTCCGGCGTAGACCGGGAAGCGGGCATACTTCCCATAATCGCGATCCTCCAGGGCCCGCAGCGCCGCCATATCCGCCTCGGTGATCTCGAAATCCACCTGCGCGTTCGCGCGCATATGGTCGGGGTTCGCCGTCTTCGGCAGGGACACCGTCCCCAGCTGGAGGGTGTATCGGATGCACAGTTGCGGCACACTCACCCCGTACCTCTGCGCCATCGCAGAAACCTCGGCATTGTCGAGGATCGCCCCGTGGGCGATCGGCGAGTAGGCCTCGACGAGAATCCCCTTGCCCGCGCAGTAGTCGAGCAGGCCGGCCGGGGTATTGCCCACATGCACCAGCAGCTGATTGACCTGCGGCACCACGGTCGCCGTCTCCAGCAGCCCGTCCAGATCCTGCTCGCGGAAGTTGGAGACGCCGATCGCCCTCAGCTTTCCCGCCCGGTAGGCCTCCTCCATCGCGCGCCAGGCTGCCCGGTTGCCCTCGGTGTAGTCGCCGCCGCGGAAGTCGTCCCACGGCTGCGGACTGTGGATGAGCATGAGGTCGATGTGATCCAGGCCCAGTTTCTCCAGCGATCCGTCGATCGCCGCGACCGCGCCCTCGTAGTCCTTGATCTCGGCCGCCAGCTTCGTCGACACGAAGAGCTCCTCGCGGGGGACGCCGCAACCGCGGACTCCCTCCCCCACGCCGCGCTCGTTGCCATAGGCCTGCGCGGTGTCGATGTTGCGGTAGCCGATCTCGGCCGCCGCCTTCACGGCGTCCGCGGCCTTATCGTCGTCAATGAACCAGGTACCGAGCCCCAATTTGGGGATCTCGACGCCGTTCGGCAGCGCGTACGTCTGCTCCAGAATGTTCATGCGTCCTCTTCCGTGTCGATCTCGACGCCGCGCAGCGCGCGGTAGACCTCATCCGCGACCGGCTCCGGCCACTCATTGCCGACATCCTCTCCCGGAGTGATGAAGGCCAGGTGCGAGAACCACGAATCGGCCTTCGCCCCGTGCCAGTGCTTGGTACCGGCCGGCACCCGGATCGCGGTGCCGGGCTCCATACTGACAGGCTCCTGGCCCTCGGCCTGATACCAGCCGCTGCCCGCGGTGCACATCAGGATCTGATCGAATTCCTCGCTGCTCATATCGCTCCACCTGTCTCGCTCGTCCACATC
Organism: Acidipropionibacterium sp.; assembly: GCA_022647765.1. Classification (GTDB taxonomy): domain Bacteria; phylum Actinomycetota; class Actinomycetes; order Propionibacteriales; family Propionibacteriaceae; genus Acidipropionibacterium. The sequence continues at coordinate 333,419 of JALCLH010000001.1, read as the reverse complement.
CGGGCTCTCTCGTACGACTACTACACCCGGATCGAGCAGGCGTGCCGACCTCGCTCGCCTGGCCGGGTGAGGTGCTAGCGGCCCTGCGCCCACAAGGTCTGCCCGGCCTCGTCCCTGATGGCGACGCGGGGCGCGTCCGCGAGGTCGACCTCGACGTCCAGGAAGGCGCTCCCATCCGCTGCGCCGGCACGGTAGACGAGACGGGTGTTCTCCAGCTCGAGGGTCTCGGTGGTCGCGGAGGTGAGCCAGGGATGGCGACGGCGCAGTCCGATGAGATCCTGGTGGGCCCGAAAGATGTCCCGCCCCCAGCCGGCCAGCTGCGAGGGATCGTCGGGGAAGGCCGGACGGATGGCGTCGTCACCGCCGAAGCGCTCCTCCTTGACGCCGGTGAATCCCTGCTCGTCGCCGTAGTAGACCGACGGAATACCGCCGATGGTCATCAGAATCGCCAGTGCGCTCACCGCGCCGTCGGCTCCGATGGCGCTGGATATCCGGGTGACGTCGTGGTTGCCGATGAAGGTGTTCGGAGTGAAGTCGGCGAGAAAAGCGTTGTGGCGTTTCAGCGCCCAGGCGAGCTCAAACAAGTTGGCGTCCTTGATGCTGGACCAGATCGCCTTCCACAGCTCGTACTGGGTGACGGAATCGATGCCGGAATCCGCCACGAAGCGGGCGTAGTCGCCGTGGATGACCTCGCCGAGAAACCACGCCTCGGGATACTGGGCCCTCACCCCGGGAAGCACCCGGGCCCAGAACCCGGCCGGAATCGAGTAGGCGGCGTCCAGTCGCCAGCCGTCGATACCACGGGCCAGCCAGTGCTCCATCACGTCGGTGACGTAGTCAGCGGCGCGAACACTCGAATGATTGAGACGGACCAGTGAGGAGTGACCCTCGAAGACCCGGGGAGCCGGGCCGCCGGGGGCGTCCCAGTCGATGTCGAAGAGATCCGCCTCGGGATTGCCGGGCCCCTCCCTCATGGCGCGCTGCACACCCGGATGCTCGACGCCGACATGACCGAAGACGCCGTCCAGCAGGATCCGCAGGCCATGCTCCTTGCATCCGGCCACCAGGGCGTCGAAGTCGGCGTCATCCCCCAGCCGCGGATCGATGCGGAAGGCGTCGACGGTGTCGTAGCCGTGAGTCTGCGAGGCGAAGATCGGGCCGAGCAGCAGTCCGGAGGCGCCCATCCGGACGGCATAGTCCAGCCAGTTCTGGAGCCGGCCGAGACGGTGGCCCGGCTCCGGGTCGGCGTCCCGGATGGGCGCTCCGCAGAACCCCAGCGGATAGACGTGCCACCAGATCGCGTGCTCGACCCATCCCATGAGAACCTCCTACTGAATCATGTTCACTAACTCTAGTGAGAGTAATTCACTAGCGCTACGATTGGCAACATGAGCCGCACCGACCGCAGACCTCGTCACAGACTCGATCCGGACTCGCGGCGGGCGGCGATCCTGGACGCGGCGATCGAGGCCTTCGCGGTCCAGCCCTACGGCGAGGTGACGATCTCCTCGATCGCTGACGCCGCGGGAGCATCGAATGCCCTGGTGTACCGGTACTTCGAGAACAAGGAGGCCCTCTACACCGAGGTCGCACGGCTGGCCATCGCGGACCTGAGAGCATCCCAGGCAGCCGCCCTCCGGCAACTCCCCCGCGGCGTCCCGCTCCGCGACCGTCTCCGAGCCACCGCCGTCGTCTATCTGGACCACATCGCCAGTCATCCGGACGCCTGGGCGATGCCCATGCGGCAGCCGGGCGGGGAGCCTCCGGCCGCCGCCGAACTGCGCACCCGGGCCCGCAGCACCTACGTCGAGGACCTGGCGAGGCTGCTGGAACCCAACGATCAGAGGCGCCACGAGTACGCCCTGTGGGGCTACTTCGGATTCCTCGACACCGCCTGCCTGCACTGGGTCGAGCGAGGCTGCCCCGACAACGACAGGTGGCCTCTCATCGACGCCGCCCTCGGTGCGCTCGAGGGAGCCCTCGGAGACTGGGCGGCGTGAGCGGGTTCAGCGGTAGCTGATCGTCTCCTGGGGCCAGGGATCCTCGAAATGCTCCCCGGCCTGCCAGGCGCGCACCTCCTCGTCGGTGCACAGGCAACGCTCGAGGATCGCGAAAAAGGCCCGGGTGTCCTTCTCCTCGCCCAGCAGGGTGATGAGAGTGCGCCGGTCGCCGAAGACCGGATCGGTGCGGGCCACCTGGGCGCGCAGCTCCTCGATCTCCTCGGGCATCAGGCGGCCCTCGTCATGGCCGAGGACGCCGGCCTTCCAGTAGGCCATGAACCCGAGGTCGACGCCGCCGGCCGCCTGGTTCCACAGCAGCACCTTGTCGTCGCGGGTCGGCATCCAGGCGGTGCCCTTGCTGCGGTACAGCGTCTGCGGCAGGGCCGTGGTGTAGGCGTCCCACAGCCGTCGGGGATGGAACGGCCGTGGGGAGTCGAGCACCAGGGAGACCAGGTTCCCGGTCTCCGGATGGGCGGCGTCGCGGGCGTCGAACTCGGCGCCGAGCCGGGCCACCCTCCGCCGGTCGTACCGCGGCTCGGCCAGCACGGCGTCCAGATCGAGATTCCCGAACCGCAGGCCGCCGATCGCCGCCGGCGGATTGAGCCCGTGGACGGCCTGCGCGACGCGGTCGACGTCCTGCTCTGACAGCTTGTCGAGCTTGGTGAGATAGACCGTCGAGGCGAACATCACCTGCTCGGCGATCAGCAGCTCGACGCTCATCCTCCCGCTCTCGAACTGCCGTCCGATCGTGGGGGCGATCCGCTCCCCGCAGGAGAAGTCGTCGCGCAGCATCGCGGCGTCGACCAGTGACAGCAGCCCATGCAGCTCGACTCTCGGGCACGCCGACAGCGCCTTGACCAGTGGCCAGGGCCTGGTGCTGCCGGAGGTCTCGATGAAGATGTGGTCGGGCGAGCTGGCCTCGACGATCTCCCCGATGCGGGCGACGAGGGTGGGGATGAGCTCGGCGCTGTGGATGCTGCCGCCGCTGATGCTGGCGAAGTTGCCCTCCTCGCGCCCGACCACGTCGGTCTCCTCGACGACCATGCCGTCGACGTCCAGGGTGCTCATGTCATTGACGATGGCCGCTGCCGCCAGCCGGGGCTCGCGCTTCCAGGCCTGGGTGAGAAGGCTCTGGATCAGCGTCGTCTTGCCCGAGCCGAGAAAGCCGTTGAGCACGGTGACCGGGATTCTGGGTGGCAGCGTCGCCTTGCGCCGTGATGACATGAGATCCCCCTTCTGCGGTGGTCCGCGGCACTCTACAAGAGCGCGCCGCCCGCACCGGTCAGGGGCGGCGTCCAAGCGCCCAGACGGCGCCGCCGACCGAGATGACGCACCACGCGGCCAGCACGAGCCAGGCGCGGACCGGGACGCTGAAGACATCGCCGGCAAGGCCCCCGCGCACGATCTGCGCCATCGGCTCGAAGGGCAGCCAGTGGTGCAGGGTCTGGGCCCATTGCGGAAGTCGCTGCGCGGGGAATGAGATGGGCGAGAAGAGCATCACAACGAACACGAACACCTGGGAGAGTATCTGAGCCACCGGCGGCGCGAAGAGGTTGGCGATGCCGTAGCCGATGGACGCCGCGGTGAGCGAGACGAGAAGGGCGCCCGGGACGATCCACCAGCGCAGCGACAGCGTCACGTCGAAGCGGGCGGCCCCCAGGAGCAGACCGACGACGAGGCCCGGCAGGGCGATCATCGTCCAGACCGCGAGGTCCGCGATGAGGAAGAGCGGGCGGGCGACCGGCAGGGTGCGCATCCAGTCGAGCGAGCCCTCGGTGCGCGACTGGGCCACCCATTGCGGGGTCATCACGAGCCCGATCATGACCAGGGAGATCGTCGGAGCGCCGGTGGTGAGGTAGAGGCCGGCCGGGCCCGCCGTGTCCCCCACCAGGAATCCGTAGCCGATGACGGTGGCGACGGCCAGCAGCAGTTGCACCACGACCAGCAGCGGAACCGCCTGCGCCGCGCGGAGCAGCTGCCAGCGCATGAGCAGGCCGACCTGCGTCCAGGCGTTGGCGGTGCGGGGCGGAGTGACGGGCGGGGTGACGGTCGGTGCGGCAAGGGTGAGACTCTCCTTCATGCTGCCGCCTCCTCCGCCTCACCGACGAGGGCGATGTAGGCGTCCTCGAGCGAGGCCCCCGGGGCATGCTCGGCCACCACACCGGCCGGGGTCCCCGCCGCGATGACCCTGCCGCGGTCCAGCACCACGAGCCGGTCGATGATCGAGGCGGCCTCCGCGACGTTGTGAGTGACCAGCAGCACTGCGGCGCCGTCGTCGGCCAATCGGCGGATCTGGGTCCAGAGCAGCCGACGGCGAACCGGATCGACATCGTTGGTGGGCTCGTCGAGGATGACGAGCCGGCCCGGCACCACGGCGCACATCGCGAACGCGGTGAGCCTGGCGACGCCGCCCGAGACCTTCTCGGCCTTCGTCCGAGCCCAGGGGGCGAGAGCGAGCCCCTCGATGAGCGACGCGGCGCGGGCACGGACGAGACGACGGTCTCCCCCGCGGATGCGCCCCACCAGCTCGATGGCGCGCAGGGGCGTCAGTCCGGAGATCGGCACATTGGCCTGGGCCTGAACGCTGCACAGCCGGCGCGCCATCGCCGGACTGGCAACGGCGTCGACACCGGCCACGCGGATCTCTCCGCCGTCCGGCCGCATCAGCCCCACGATCTGATTGACCAGAGTGGTCTTACCGGCGCCGTTGTGCCCGAGAAGCGCCACCACCTGGCCCGCCCGGGCCTCCATTGAGACTCCCGCGTTGGCGTGGACCACCTGGTGACCCTTGCCGAAGCTCTTGTGAAGGTCGTCGACACGCAGTACGTCGTCCATCCCCACTCCTTCCACATACCGATCGGTTTGTGATCTGGAACCTACAGCGATTCCAATCGGTATGCAACGTGGATACTGATCGGAATGGTAATCTGACGCCATGAGCTCTCCCGAACGCGATGACAGTCTCGCCTCGGCCACGAAGGCGCTCGCGGATGCTCTCGGCCAGTTCACGAAGTCCATCGGCACCGAGGTCGCCCACACCGGGGCCGTGACGCGCGAGGCCTCCAGTCAGCTCTCCTCCTCCCTGCACGAGGCGGCACGGGGCCTCGCCGAGGCGTCCGCGTCCATCGCCGCCCATGCGGCGGACAGTCTCGGGGCGCAGGACGGGCCGGCCGGTCATGACAGACGGCGCGAACGTGCCCTCCAGACGCGGGAGAGGCTGCTGGCGGCGGGACGCCGGCTCTTCGCCGCCCGCAGCTACGAGGGAGCCTCCGTGGCGGATATCGCCAAGGAGGCGGGAATGACCAAGGGCGCCCTCTACGCCAACTTCGACTCGAAGGAGGATCTCTTCCTCGAGATCGTGCGCGAGTTGTCGGAGCAGGACGACGCCCGACTGGAGGACGCCGATCCCGCCGAGCTCGCCGCCCTGGTGACGCAGCAGGCTCCCGAGCGGACTCTGCTCGGGCTGGAGAGCTGGACCTATGCGGTGCGGCACGAGGAGGCGCGCGCGGGATTCGGCGCGGGCCTCACCCGCACCCTGGAGCGCATCGCGTCATTGGTCGCCCGGCGCGCGGGCCGCACGGAACCCGCGGAGGAGGACCGAGACGTCGCATTGGGCCTGGTCTGCCTCCAGACGGTCGGCCAGATTCTCGGCGCTATTCTCGGCCGTGAGAACGTCTCCCCCTCGATTGCCCGGCTCGCCCGAAAGCTCCTGGAGGAATGACGAGCAGAACGACGAAGGCAGGTCTCATGGAGCACGCGGTCCGCAGGAGTGTCAGGCATGACGAGTACTGCCCGCTCGACACCACCCTCAGCATTCTGTCCGGGAAGTGGAAATCGATCATTCTCTGCCGCCTGATGCAGGGGCCTCTGCATTTCGGCGAGATCCGGCGATCGATCCCGTCCTGCTCCAAACGGGCGCTGGCGATGCAGCTGGCCGAGCTGGAACAGGACCGCGTCATCTCGAAGGAGATCGAGGCGGACCGGATGCCGGTGAGAACCCTCTATCGCCTCACCGACATCGGGGAGAGCCTGGTCCCCATCATTCGGCAGATGGACGAGTGGGGACGCGATTATCTCCAGAATTCCGGCTATTCCCAGAAGGCGTCGTCCGAAGCAGCGTCGTGAGGCAGATCGCCAGCAGGAATGCCGCCGCCGCGACGACGCACACCAGCAGGTACGAGCGGTCGGTGTAGATCGGGGCGCCGGCCGCCGAGGCCAGGGTGAGGCCGAGGTAGAGCATCGAGTTGTTGAGGGAGGTCACCGTCGACCGGTGCGCCGGCACCGTTCCGACGACGTACGAGGAGATCGAGGGCACCCCGAATCCCTGCGCCGCCGCGAGGACCAGCAGCAGGACGACGAGGAGCACCAGGCGGTTCCCCGCAGTGCCGATCGCCAGGGCGAGGATGAGGGACGCCGCCCCGGGGACGATGATCGAGGCCCTGGCGCCCAGATGAGACATCACCGATCCCGAGATGAAGCTGGCGAGGAAGTTTCCGGCACCGTAGGCCATGAACACCAGACCGCTCTGCGAGGTGGTGAGCCCGAAGGTGTCGGTGACGAAGGCGCCGAGGAAGGTGTAGAGGAGATAGAAGCCGAACATCCAGGCGAGGTTCACCAGCAGCCCGATCACCGCTGCCCGGGTGCGCACCACCTGCCCATAGCTGGCGAGATATCCGCGGTGCGCGGCGGCGTCCGGCTTCGAGGACGGAACGGTGAGGCGCAGCAGGACCAGCGCGATCAGGCCGAGCACCGCGGATCCCCAGAACGCCATGTGCCAGTCGGAGATCGCCGACAGCGCCGTTCCCAGCGGCACGCCCACGGCGATCGACAGGGACAGGGCCGACATCACGATCCCCATCACCCGTCTCATCGGACCGCCGGAGAAGTAGGAGCCGATGAAGGCCCACACATTCGGCATGGTGAATGCGGCCCCGAGACCCGCCAGAGCCCGATAGATGTAGAACTCGGTGAGATTCCCGGCCGTCGCGCAGAGAATGGTGCCGATCCAGAAGAAGGCCATTCCAAGAAGCAGAAGCCTCCTCCGGTCGAATCTGTCACCGAGGGGACCGAACAGCGGGGAGCCGATCGCGTAGCAGATGGCGTAGACCGTCACCCCGTAGGACACCGCGCTCAGCGACGTCCTGAAGTCCCGGGCCATCGCCGGCAGCAGCGGGGAGATGATGAACGAGTCGGCGCCCATCACGAAGACCCCGAAGAACAGGCCGATGACAATCGTCAGGTCTTTTCCACTCAGGTGCCCTCGAGAAGAATTACTTGTAGTGGTATCTGAAGTCACTTCCGATACATTAGGTGACGCCGCAAGACTGGACAAGAAGGGAAATTCTTTTCACCTGGTGAATTCTTTTTCACCAGGGCGCGGGATCAGAAGTCGAGGCTCCCCAACCAGGCGAGCAGAGCGGCCTCGCGCGAGGAGGAGCCGGCCTGGGACCAGGCCCCGAGAACGCGCTCGTCGACCACCAGCCCGTCGCGCAGGTAGGTGACGCGATCGGCCCGCGAGGCGCAGACCGGGTCATGGGTCACCATCACCAGGGCCGCTCCCCGGTGATGCGCCTCGGTGAGGGCGTCCATCACCTCGGTGGTCATGGCGCTGTTGAGAGCCCCGGTCGGCTCGTCGGCGAACACGATCGACGGTCCGGCGGCCAGCGCCCGGCAGATCGAGGCTCGCTGAAGCTGCCCGCCGGACACCTGGGTGACGCCGTGGCCGGCGACCTGTGCGATGCCGAAACGCTCGAGCAGGGCGTCGACCCGGCAGATCGCCTCGCCCCGCCGATCCGGCGTCGCTCTGAGGGCCGGCAGCAGCACGTTGTCCCGAATGCTGAGGGTGCGCAGGAAGTGCGCCTCCTGGAAGACGAAGCCCATCCTGGTCAGTCGCAGCCGCGAGATCTCGGCGTCGTCGAGACCGGTGAGCTCCCTCCCCTCCAGGCGCACCGTGCCTCCGGTCGGCCGGGCCATGCCGCTGACGGTGTGCAGCAGGGTCGATTTGCCGGAGCCCGAGGCGCCCATCACGGCGAGGAACTCTCCGCGGCGCACCGACAGGTCGACTCCTCTCAGCACCTGGACCGGCGGATCGGTGGTGGTGAAGGTCTTGGTGAGGTCGCGTGCCTCGAGGACGGTCTCGGTCATGATGCTCCTGTCAGCCAGTCGCCGGTGTCGGCGTGCCGCAGTGGTGAGGTGACGGCGATCGCCGGCAGCCCTCCTGCGGCGATGAGGGCGAGGGGGACGGCCAGGTCGACCAGCCACGGATTGGGGATGAGGTCGAGGTGGGTGATTCCGAGTCCGGCCAGTCCGAGGGCGGAGCCGATCATCGCCTGGCCACCGGTCCCGGCCAGTACCAGCCCGGCCGCAGTGCCCGCGAGGATCGCGATGAGGGCTCGGCCGCGCAACTGGCCGAGGATCTCCCGGATGGAGAAGCCGACCGCCGACAGCGCCCCCATCCGACGGCGCTCCTGGACGAGGTGCAGTCGAAGGACCAGCACCACGACCAGGGCCGAGACGCCGATCCCCAGGCCGGCGGCGGCCCCTGCGACCCCGCGAAGGGCGCGGGTCACATGGAACAGGGTTTGCCCGACGTAGGCGTCCACCGGAATGACGCTCGCTCCGGGGACCCGCCGGGACAGATCCTCGGAGACGGTGCGGGCGTCGGCGTCGGCCCCGCGGCGAGGTCGGCGTAGAGCACATAGGAGGCGGCCTCGCCGGTGACGCGTCCGGACATCTTGGCGGTGCGCCCGCCGCTGGTGACGTCCTGGTAGATCCCGCTCACGACGAGCTCGGTGGTCCCGATGGTCCCGCGGCGCAGAGTGAGTGCGTCCCCCCTGCCCCAGGCCGTACCGCTCGGCGTTCTGCGCCGACAGCGCGATCTGACCGGCGGCGGGGGCGCCGCCGCTGATGAAGGCGATCCCGTCGGAGCCGGATCCGCTCCGACCGGAGGCCGAGTGCTCGCCGACCTCCACCGTCATCGCCTCCCAGCCCCTCTCGCCGCGCACCTCGTAACGCACCCTGGCGTAGGAGCGCACGTCGGTCAGCCGGCGGTCGGCCCGCATCGCGGCCTCCAGCCGGGCGCGGACCGCGTCCATCCCGTCGGAGAACGGGATGTCGGCGCGCAGGTCGCTGGCCGGCATCCCCATGTAGGTGACGAAGCGGGGACTCTGGAAGGTGCTCAGCAGGTTCATCGGGAGAATGACCAGCAGGGCCGACAGTGCCAAGGACCGTCGCGACGAGAAGCCAACGGCCCCTCTCGGCGGCCAGGTCAATGAGGGTGAGCCGGACGTTGAGGCCGCCCCGCGCCGAGGCCAGCCGGCTGCGACCGGGCCGTCCCGCCGGCCTGCGAGCGGCACTCAGCTCGCCGCGCACCAGGGCCTCGACGACGTCGAGCCGGCGCACCTCCCGCAGCACCCGGTGGCACAGCGCGATGACCATGAGGTCGACCAGGGCCAGGGCGCCGAGCGGGACGAGGACCGTCTGGAGACCGGCCGGGGCGGCGAGGTAACTGGTCTGCACACCTCGGACGAGAAATCCGGACAGGACGACCGCGAGCAGGCCGCCGACCAGGCAGGCGGCCGTTGCGATGACTCCGTACTTGGCCAGATAGAGCCCGCTCACCGCCCGGCTGGACAGTCCGATCGCCCGCAGCGCGCCGATCTCGCGCACCTCGTCCTCCAGAGTCCCGCGGATGACGAATCGCAGCACCAGCATGCTGATGGCGATGAGAACGAGGCTCACCATGATCAGCGCCACCGCGACCAGGCCGTCCCCGAAGGCGTTGATCATCCGGATCATCTGGAAGGTGACGGCCTGGCCGTTCTTCGGCGTCGCGGGATCGGACTCGTAGGCGCGTTGCAGATCGACGGCGCCCGAGGGATCGGCCGTCCGGTACTCGACGATGATCTCCGGGGAGCCGCTGCCGGAGCGCTGCAGGGTGCGCAGGTCCGAAGGGGAGATGAGGAAGCGGCTTCCCGACGACAGCGAGGAGGCCATCTGAGCGTCGCGCACGGCGCCGGCGATGCGCAGTCTCAGCGGCCCGGCGGCGGTGGCGAGGGTGAGATCGTCGCCGGTGCGCAGTCCGTGGCTCTGCTGGACGGCGACCGGTACGTAGACCTGGCCGGGCCCGGGGCGCGGGGCCGCGCCGGACTCGTCGAGGAGCAGATCGAAGGTGGCGTTCTGGGAGACGAAGAGGTGATCGATCAGGCTGTCGGAGAGGTCCCCCGATGCGGTCGTGCCACCGGACCCGCCGGTCGACGGCCGCTGCCAGGTCAGCGCCGAGCCGTCGAGTCCGACCATCTCCTCGATGAGCCAGTCGCGGACCTGCGGGTGGTCGGCGGCGAACCGCTCCAGGGCGGCGCGGTCGTAGCCACCGGCGTGCATCTGCAGGAAGTGGGGAGGTCTGGCCGCCTCGAAGAGCCGATCCATGGAGCCGACGAGCCGCTCCATGACGATCGCCCCGGTGGCCATCAGCGTGGCACAGAGAATGAGCAGCACGGCCAGCACCGCGGTGGTGCCCCGGCTGCGCGACAGGTCGCCGGCGATGAACTTCAGGGACAGGGAGTTCCTCATGCAGCCATCCAACGGGCCGGCTCGTCGCGCCGCGAGCCGTGAGGGGCGAGTTCGGTGGAGGGTGGGGGAAGAGCCCCAGGGATCAACCCGTTGAAAATACCCCTAGGGGGTATTACGGTGGCGTCCACGGAACGAGGGAGGAATCATGACCGATCCACACGCACACCACCACCACGACGACACCGGGATGCACGGCATGGATCATGCGGCGAGGTTCCGGCGGCTGTTCTGGATCAACCTGATCATCGCGGTGCCGACGGTGGCGTCGTCCTCGATGTTCGCGATGCTGCTCGGCTACACCCTCCCCGGTTGGGCAGCACCCGTCGCCCCGGTGCTGGGCACGGTGATGTACCTGTGGGGCGGCCGGCCGTTCCTGACCGGGGCCGTCGGTGAGCTGCGCTCCCGCAGGCCCGGGATGATGACGCTGATCGGCCTGGCGATCACGGTCGCCGTTCTCGCCTCGTGGGGCGCGACGCTGGGGCTGCTGGACCACCAGCTGGAGTTCTGGTGGGAGCTGGCGCTGTTGATCGTCATCATGCTGCTGGGCCACTGGGTGGAGATGCGCTCGCTGGCGCGAACCGCCTCCGCCCTCGACTCACTGGCCGCGCTGCTCCCCGACAAGGCCGGACGGGTCGACGAGGACCGGATCGCGACGGTCTCCCCCGCCGATCTGCGGGTCGGCGACATGGTCGTGGTCCGCCCCGGCGGGGCCGTTCCCGCCGACGGGAGGATCGCCGAGGGCAGCGCCGAGATGGACGAGTCGATGGTCACCGGGGAGTCCCGCCCGGTCGCCCGCGGAATCGGGGACGCCGTGGTGGCGGGGACCGTCGCCACCGACTCCGGGCTGAGGGTGGAGATCACCGCGACCGGCGAGGACACCGCCCTGGCCGGTATCCAGCGGCTCGTCGCCGAGGCGCAGAGCTCCACCTCGCGATCCCAGCGGATCGCCGACCGGGCGGCGGCCCTGCTGTTCTGGTTCGCGCTCGCCGCCGCCGTGATCACCGCGATCGTCTGGACCCTCATCGGCCGCCCCGACGAGGCCGTCGTCCGAGCCATCACGGTGCTCGTGATCGCCTGCCCGCACGCCCTGGGACTGGCGATCCCACTGGTGGTGTCGATCGCCACCGAACGCGCGGCGAAGGGCGGCGTCCTCGTCAAGGACCGCCTGGCGCTGGAGAGCATGCGGACCGTCGATGTCGTCGTCTTCGACAAGACCGGCACCCTCACCAGCGGCGCACCGACCGTGACCGGCGTCTCTCCGGCCGCCGGAAGCGACGTCGATCGGGTCCTGGCGCTGGCTGCCGCGGCCGAGACCGACTCCGAGCACCCGTTGGCCGGAGCCATCCTCGACGCCGCCCGTCGCAAGGGGCTCGGCGTCCCCGGGGCGACCGATTTCAGCTCCTCGCCGGCCGTCGGCGTCACCGCGACCGTCGGGGGCCACCGGGTCCAGGTGGGCGGCCCCCGGCTGCTGGAGGAGGTCGGGGCCTCCGAGGTCGACGCGGCCTCCGGCTGGCGGGAGGAGGGCGCGATCATCCTCCATGTGGTGCACGACGGGGAGGTGATCGGCGGGCTTCGGCTGGCCGACGAGATCCGCCCGGAGTCCCGCGACGCGGTCGATGCGCTGCACCGGATCGGCGTGGAGGTCGTGATGCTCACCGGGGACGCCAAGGCCGTCGCCCGCTCCGTGGGCGAGCAGCTGGGCGTCGACCGGGTGTTCGCCGGGGTGCGCCCCCAGGACAAGGCGAGCCAGGTCGCGGCCCTGCAGAAGGAGGGCCGCACAGTCGCAATGGTCGGCGACGGCGTCAACGACGCCCCCGCTCTGGCCCAGGCCGATGTCGGCATCGCGATCGGCGCCGGCACCGACGTCGCGATCGCGTCGGCGGGGGTGATCCTCGCCGGCTCCGACCCGCGCTCCGTGCTGTCGGTCATCGAGCTGTCGCGGGCGACCTACCGGAAGATGACCCAGAACCTGTGGTGGGCCGCCGGCTACAACCTCGTCTCGGTGCCGCTGGCCGCCGGGGTGCTGGCCGGGATCGGGTTCGTGCTGCCGATGTCGGTCGGGGCGATCCTGATGTCCCTGTCCACCGTGGTGGTCGCGCTCAACGCCCAGCTGCTGCGCCGTCTGGACCTGTCCCCGGCCGCCGGCACAAGGATCCGGTGAGCCAGGTCAGCGTTCAGACATCAATGATGATCGCAACGACGTCACGAATCTCCTGGAGGACCACCGGACCCACGTTTCCCATCAGGGCGGTCACCCGCTGCATGGCGACGGATCGGATCTGCTGGCACTGCGCCGCGGAGATGGCACTGAGACCGTTGTACTCATCAGGCTCGACCGACGATCTCCGACCCGCTGTTGTGAACAGTGCGAGTCAGCGGGACCACCTGGATGACATTCGGCCCGCCGCGAAGGATCATTCCGGCAGTGAGCACGACGGCCGGTCTGCGCATACCGGCCTCAGATCCCACAGGCGAACCGAGGTCCAACTCGACGACATCACCCGGCGTCAGCATCGAGCCAGGCGAGGTCGTCATCACGCAGCGGAACCGCGAGTTCGCGTCCGATCATCTCCTGCCTGAGCAAGCGCGCCGCACGCGCCACCGTGTCTGCCAGAGTCTCGCCAGTACGGACCGCCAGGTCATTGAGAGCGTCGTGCGTCGCGCGCGAGACGCGGATCGTCGTGGTATCACTCATGCTTCCAAAAGTACCTGCTGTAGACTCCACAATCTACAGTTCAAAGCGGACGACGGCCTCGAAGTTGCCGGAACCGTTACTCCGCCGCACGCGCGGTGAGCCAGGTCAGCGTGAATCCGATGGCCAGAGCGTGCTTGCCTGGGCTGAGACCTCAGGGCGTGAGTCGTCCCGGCCAGCACGATGCGATCGGCCCCCGGGGCGGCGGCGAGATAGTTCGCGGTGGTCTGATGCGGAACGAGCTCGTCGTCGCCGGCCTCCAGGATCAGGACCCTGCCGCGAAAACTGGCGAGGGCCCGCAGCGCCCCTGTGCCCTGGAGCCCGTGGGGCTGGGAGCGCCAGGCGAAGGCCTCCTCGGTGAGGCAGGTCTCCGCCACCGTCGCGCCGCTGTCCACGAGGTCGTCCGAGAAGTCGGTGGGCACCCACAGCACCAGAGAGTCGACCGCACGCAGGCCCGCGACCCGTGCCGCGAGAAAGCCGCCGATGCTCGTGCCGATGATCGTCAGCCGGCTGCACCGGGAGCGGCGCAGCAGCTCGTCGGCCGCGTCGACGGAGGCACGGATGTAGTCCTGATAGCTGAGCCGGTCGCGGTCTCCCCCGCTCGCACCGTGGCCGGGAAGGCCGACGGCCAGAGTGGCACAGCCCCGTCCGGCGAGCCGATCCGGCAGGTCCAGGTAGCCACTCTGCTGGTCGGCGGTCCATCCGTGGAGCAGAAGAACGGCCTTCTTTCCCCGGTCCGTCCGCGGGTTCCAGATACCTTCCGGCAAGCCGTCCTGCCGCCGTGTCGATGCCGATCGTGGACATGGGTTCCTCCTTGCTCGCAAGTCAAATAGTTAGATCTGTATCTAATAGTGAGAGTAGCATCGCACCATGGCCGAGATGAGGGAGCAGCCCGAGATGGCGGAGGTGCGGCTCGAGGAGATTCTCAGGGCGCTGGCCGATCCGGTGCGGCTCGGGATCGCGCGCACCCTCTGCGACGGCGCCGAGCACGCCTGCCACGAGTTCGGCGAGGGCCTGACCCGGGCGACGATGTCGCACCACTTCCGGACGCTGCGAACGGCCGGTCTCATCAGCACCCGGACGGCCGGCAGGCAACGGTTCATCCGTCTGCGAGCCGATGAGCTCGAAATCCGGTTCCCTGGGCTCATCCAGCTGCTGAACTCCTGAGATCCTCCCGTAGCTTCTCGACAGCAACCGGTACTGCGGGCTGAGCAGGGCACCGAGGGACAGCAGCACGCAGAGCAGGCCGGTGAAGACCATGATGAGCGCGATGCCCCGGGAGTCGCCGGCCCCGAGCAGCCACTCCCACTGCCGGCTTCCCGCATCGGTGCGCAGGTACGGAATGATCCACACCTGCGCGATCGGAGCGATCAGAAGTGCGGTCACCGGCGCGGTCGCGGCCTCGAAGGTGCTCGCGAAACCGAAGACGCGACCCTGTTTCTCGTACGGCACGGCGGCCTGGATGACGGTCTGCTCGGCCGCCTCGACCACCGGCATCAGCGCCATGATCAACCAGATCCCGACGATGAACAGCCAACCCCATTCGCGGATCGTGAGCAGCATCCCGACCGCGCCGATCGCCGCGGCGACGAGCAGCATGGTGCGGATCGGGTTGCTCCCCAGGCCTCTGGCGGCGACCAGCCCGCCGCCGACGAACAGGCCCGTGGAGGCCACCGCGAACCAGATCCCCCATCCGCGCACGCCGAACAGGTCGATGCCGTAGGGGTCCATGAGCGCCATCTCGACGCCGCCGAAGAGGTTGTTGAGGGTGGTGAACAGCACCAGCGCCAGCAGCCCCGGCACCGCTCGCACGGCCAGCCATCCGCCCTTGATGTCGACCCATCCGGAGGGCTGCTCGGACGCGGGGACGTCCCGCCCGGGGATCCGCAGGGCGGCGAGGTGGATCATCGTGAGGCCCAGCGCCGTGACGCCGATGACCAGGGTCCAGCCCATCCCGAGGAATCCGACCGACAGGCCGGAGAAGACGCTGGTGACGAGCATCGCCAGGCCCTGCACGGTGCCGACGAGCCCGTTGGCGTTAGCGCGGCGCTCGGCGGGGACCAGCAGGGTGACGGTGGTGGACAGCGCGATCATCCGCAGCTGCTCCACCACGGCCCCGGCGAGCATGACGACCGCGAAGATCCAGAACCACGGCAGGCCGAGGTCGGCGACGGCGTCCTGCCCCACGACGAAGAAGAAGGCGGTGTCGAGGAGCAGGACGACGAGGGTGACCAGGGTCGCCCGGAACATCACCGTCTTCGTGTCGAACCGGTCGACGAGGGTCCCGAAGAACATGCTGAACATCGACACGAACAGCATGTAGCACGCGCCGATCACCCCGGTGGCGATGACATTGCGGGTCTCGGCGTAGATCCAGAAGGTGAGCGCGAACCAGACGAAGCTGGTGGTCACATTGGCGATCGCGGTGTTGACCAGCACCTGGATGAAGGTGCGGAATCCGCTGGGCGGGGTGGCGGGCTCGCTCATCGGGCCACGGTACCGCGGGGCGGCACTAGGGTGGGCCCATGCCCGACTCGGCGGCCCCGGCGCGAGGCCCTCATGCCGCCGTGGTGTGCAATCCGGCGAAGCTGGATCCGGCGCGCCTGACCCCTCTCGTCGCCGCCCGGGAGCACGCTCTGAAATGGGCTCCGACCAGGTGGTTCACCACCTTGGCTGCCGACTCCGGGCAGGCCGCGGCCCGCGCCGCGCTGGAGAGCCGGCCGTCGGTGGTGCTGGTGGCCGGCGGCGACGGCACGACCCGGGCGGTCGCCCAGGAGGCGGCGGGCACCGGCGTCCCCCTCGCGATCATTCCGGTGGGGTCCGCCAATGTGCTGGCCCGCAATCTCGGCCTGCCGAGATTCTCTCTGGATGACGCCGTGCAGACTGCCTTCGCCGGGCGCGACCATGCCGTCGATGTCGCCATGGCGGAGCTGGAGGGATCCGACGGGGCGACCTGCCGACGGTCCTTCCTCGTGATGGCCGGGATCGGCTTGGACGCCGACATCATCGCCGGCACCTCGCCCCGTGCCAAACGCCGGCTCGGATGGCTCGCCTACGCCGCCACGAGCCTCCCGAAGCTGCTCGGTTCCAGAGCCTTCCCGGCCCGGATCTTGGTCGATGGCCGGGCCGGCGTCGATCTCGCGGCGCACACGGTGGCGATCTGCAACTGTGGGACGCTGCCGGGCGGCGTCCGTCTGCTGCCGGGAGCCCGGATCGACGACGGGCGGCTCGATCTGCTCGTGCTGTCCCCCCGCGGCCCGCTGGGGTGGGTGCCCATCGCCCGGCGATTCTTCATCGACCATCGCGTCTCCACCAGGCGCGACGCCGGTCCAGCAGCAGAACTGCTCCCCGGCGGCCGCGCCCGGATCCAGCATCTCGTGTGCACCGCGGTGACCATCCAGACCGACCGGCCCCGGGCGTGCGAACTGGACGGCGAGGCCTTCGAGCGGATCGTCAGGATCAGCGCGCACATCGAGCCGAAAGCCCTGGTGGTGCGCGTGCCATGAGTACGCTCGGCTTGCCAACCACCGAAGGAGCCAGCCATGGACATCCGGCAGGGAGTGCTCAGCATTCCGGCGGCCAGGACGATCGGGGAGAATCCGCTCCCGGTACTCCGAGACCAGCTCCCCAATACTCGCGTTCTCAGCAACGGCAGCCTGCTGGCGCACGAGCAGACGCGGATGGGCGAGAACACCGCCCGTCGCGTGCTGCCCTATCGCATGCAGGACCGCTACAGCCGTGACCGTCACCGCACCGATCTGGCAACGATCGAGCTCGACAACGGATTGCTGAAGGCCGTCTTCCTGCCAGAACTGGGTGGACGGCTGTATTCGCTCACCGATCTCATGACGGGGCAGGATCTGCTGTTCTCGAATCCGGTGTTCCAGCCCGCGAATCTCGCCATCAGAGACGCCTGGTTCTCCGGAGGAATCGAGTGGAATCTCGGTCACTACGGCCACAGCGTGACCACCTGCGACCCCCTGTTCTGCGGCATCGTCCATGCCGAGGATGGCGACCTCATGCGGCTGTGGGAATACGAGCGGATGAACGGCCTGTTCTGGCAGATCGACTTCCGGATGCCCGAGGGCCGGGGAGTGCTGGAGGCCCATGTTCGTGTGGTCAATCCCAGCGATATCGACGTCCCCCTCTACTGGTGGACGAACACCGCGATCCCGCAGGATGCGGGCACTCGGGTGTTCAGCGGCACCCCCGAGGTGATCTACGCCGACTCCGCGGCACGGGTGGCCTGGGTGCAGGGCCGTGGGTGGCCGCTCAACGCCCGGTCGCTGGCGAAGGCGCCGAATTATTTCGGCCATGCGACCCTGCCCTGGTTCACCCAGAGCGGGCGCGCCTTCGACGCCAGTTACCCCGGGAACTTCGACTTCTCCAGCGAGTACTTCTTCCAGACGCCGTTCACTGAACGAACGCCATGGGAGGCGGCCTGGCAATCAGACGGGCAGTTGTTCGTCGAACGCTCCACTCTCCCACTGCGATTCCGCAAGATGTTCTGCTGGGGAGATCATCCGGGTGGCCGCTGGTGGCGGGATTATCTCAGCGAACCCGGCCGCGGCGATTATGTCGAGCTGCAGGCGGGTCTGGCGCCCACACAATTGCACGGATACACATTGGAGGCCCAGGACGAACTGGAATTCACCCAAGTATTCGGCGGCTCCCGGCTGGACGCCGATCTGGCGAACGCGGAATGGGATCAGGCCAACGCCCATGTGTCGCGGGTGGTCGAGGACGTCATTCCGGCGGCCGACCTGGAAATCGCAGATCTCGCGGCCATGAGCCGGTCCCGGATCCCCGTGTCAGAGGTGCTGCATCTCGGCTCGGGCTGGGGCGCGTTGGAGGCCGCTCGCCATCCGAACCAGGTGCCGGAGGGGTTCGCCTTCCCGGCCGACAGCCTCAGCGCCGACCAGGCAGGCTGGATGACGCTGCTCACCACCGGCCGTCTGCCGGTCGGCACCGAATCCTTCATGGTCGACACCAGGTGGCGTCCGCTGCTGGAGGACACCCTCGGTACTGCACACGGTCGCGAACTGGCCACCGCCCTCGAGCATCTGGGCCTGCTGGAGTGGGAGGACTTCGATCCGGTCAGGGCCGTCAACTACTGGCAGGACGCCGCCGAGCTCGGCAGCTCCCGCGCGCTGCGGAACCTGGCGGTCGTCGCCCGATCGGACCACGACCCGGAGACGGCGGTCGATCTCATGTCGCAAGCATGCGAGGGGGCCGGTCCGGACGCCGACCGGGCGTGGTTCGAGGAGCTCCTGACCCTGCTCGTCGAAGTCGGGCGCTATCAACAGGCCTGGCAGACATTCCAGGGGCTTTCCGAGCCGGTTCGCGGCAGCGAGCGCATCCTGCTCGCGGTGGCGAGGGCCGCCCTGGAGCTCGGTGAGGACAGATTCGTCGCACGCCTCTTCGAACGGGACTGGGCCGGGCTCCGCGAGGGCGACACCACCGTGATCGACCTGTGGTACCGCCGCGAGGCGATGAGGCTGGCCGCGAGACGCGGCGTCCCGCTCACCGATGACCTGCTGAACGAGGTCACCGCCGCGCTCGCCCCTCCGGCACGGATCGACAACCGGATGTTCCGTCCCAGCCCGTCGGAGCGACCCTCAGACGCAGGATGCTGAAGATCCACGCGGCGAGGGCGCACACAGTCACCGTGACGCCGAAGTGCAGCAGTCCTTGGGGCAGGCTGTTGGCGCTCGGGGCGCTGATGGCGTAGCCACTCAGCTCGCGGGTCGACCACCACGGCATCAGCCTGGTGTACGACTTCTCGGGGTCAACCAGCAGCTGGACCGCCATCACGACCAGCAGCGCGAGGGCGCCGTCGAGCTCGCGCGAGATGACCAGGCTCAGCAAGGCGCCCACCGGCGCCCCGACCAGAGCGCTGACGATCAGCAGCAGGAGCACCGCCCAGGTGTGCGGAATGTTGTCCTGGGTGAGGGCGACGACGCCGAAGTAGACCACCGAGAGCACCAGCCCGACGGTCAGCACCGCCAGCAGCCGCCCGATGAAGAGCGCGCTGGGCGAGGCGCCGACGACGGCGAGCCGGCGGTCCAGGTCGCGGGCGGCGATGAAGGTGAACAACGCCAGGGTCGCGATGGCCCAGCCGACGCCGATGGACAGGAACCGGATCGCCTGCCAGACCACGTCGATGCGCACCAGGTAGAAGGCGAGCGGGAGCAGCAGGATCAGGAGCAGCGCGGTCCACCGGCGTCCCATCTCCCGCAGGCTGGTGGCGAGAACGGCCCGGATCATCACAGATCCTCCTTGACGCGCAGTTCGACGACGCGGTCCACATCGTCCAGATCGTGCAGCATGTGGGTGACCATCAGGATCGCGGCGCCCCGGTCCCGCCAGCGCAGCAGTTGAGACCGGAAGACGAGGTACGAGTCCTCGTCGAAGCCCTGATAGGGCTCGTCGAGCAGGATGAGCTCGGGGCCGTCGAGCTCGGCCAGGGCCACATTGAGCTTCTGCTGGGTGCCGCCGGACAGGTGCGAGGCGACGACCTCGCGGCGCGGACGCCAGCCGAGCAGGGAGGCGATCCGGCGTCCCGTGGCTGTGGCCCGGCCCGGCGTCATCCGGTAGGCGGCGCCGAAGAGCCGGAAGTGCTCGTCGGGGGTGAGCAGCGGCGCGGTGCCGCCGAGCTGGGGAGCGTAGCCGATATGGCGGGTGCGCTGGACCGTGCCCGCCGACGGGCGGATCAGCCCGGCGCAGATGCCGAGCAGGGTGGACTTTCCCGAGCCGTTCTCCCCGACGACGGCCGCCACCTGGCCGGCGCGCAGCTCCAGATCGATGCCGTGCAGGACCTCCCGACGGCCGAATCTCTTCGAGACCGATGTCAGGCGCAGGACCACCTCCCCGAGGCAGCGCGACGGTGCGAGAGCCTGGGCCTCAGATGTCTGCACGGTCCGCGCCAGGGTCGAGGCGTAGACGACGGCCGGCCCGTACAGATCGGCCGGGTCGACGCCGGCATCCCGGGCCTCGTCGACGGCCTCCCTGGCCAGCCGCTCGGCCTCGGCCGGGGAGACGCCGGAGTCGGTGAGCTGGCCGGTCACCCCGATCTCCCACTGATCGCCATCCGTCTGGCGCCTCACAGCGTCGGCCTTCCCTCGGTGACGCCGGAGACACCGGAGACGACCGCCCCGACGGCGTCTCGGAAGACCTCCCAGTCCGCACGCTGACCGCGCAGCTCGGCTCTCCCCCGGCCGGTCAGCTGGTAGTACTTGCGGGCCGGGCCGACGGAGCTCGGCACCCGCACGGAACCGATCAGGCCCTGCTTCTCCAGGCGGAGCAGCGCCGGGTAGAGGGTGCCGCCGGGCACCTCGCCGAGGCCCGCGTCGTCGAGACGGGCGGCGAGGCCGCGCCCGTACTCCCGGCCTCCCGCGAGGAGATTGAGAAGACAGAAGTCGAGGAAGCCGTGGAGCCATTGCTGGCGGATCGTGTCGGACATGCTTAGTAGGCTAGCTATCTACTAGTTGTCAGTCAACCGATCTACCTGGTTGTTCAGCAGAGCCGTCCAGCAGAAGGGCCCGAGCGGTCTCGCGCGCATCCACCGCGGGCCGGGGGCCGGGGTCGTGCAGCGCGGCGAGCATGGCGGCGTCGACGAGCTGGAGCAGCTGACGCCCGAGCCTCTCCCGCGTCGCGACGGTGAGCGCGGAGTCGAGCAGGGCGGCGAGGCCGGCCGCGGTCGCCTCCTGATGCTCGACGGCGGCCCGATGGATGGGATCGTCGGGGTCGCGGAACTCGATGAGGGCGGTCAGCGCGAGGCATCCGCGGTAGTCGGGTTCGGCGAAGCGCTCGGCCAGGATGTCGAAGACGCCGAGCACCCCCGCCCCGCGCTCGGGCACCTGAGAGCGCAGCATCGTCTGCCAGTGCTCGTTGTAGTGGGCCAGCACGGCGACGACGAGGTCGTCCTTGCTCTCGAAGTGGCGGTAGAACGAGGCCCGCCCCACCCCGGAGGCCTCGAGGAGCTGCTCCACACTCACCGCGCGGATGCCCCGGGAGGCGAAGAGGTCGCGTGCGGATTCCAGAAGACGTTCGCGAGCCCGACGTGCCACATCCCAGACGGTACCATCCTGTTCCCTTCAAACGGAACAGGATGGTACCGTCTCTGGTATGGAACAGATCAGTACCGTTTTGGAATGTCGACGCCGCCTCGCCCTGCCGCTGCTGGCGGCCGGGGTGTTCGCGGTCGGCACGGAGGGGCTCGTCTTCGCGGGACTGCTGCCCGACCTCGCCGCCGACCTCGGCGTGAGCCTGGGCGCGGCGGGGCAGGTGACCACGGTCTTCGCCCTGGCCTATGCTCTCGCCGCGCCGGTGCTGTCGATGCTCACCGAGTCCTGGCGACCGCGCAGCACTCTGCTGTGCGGCTTCGCCCTGTTCACCGCCGGCAATGTCCTCACCGCCTCGGCCCTGTCGCTGGGGCTGATGCTGTGCTGGCGGGTGCTCACCGCTGCGGGGGCCTCCCTCATCACGCCGACGTCGACGCTGCTGGCCGCCGGGATCGCCACGCCCCAGAAGCGGGGCCGCGCGATCTCGGTGGTGATGACGGGGCTGACGCTGGCCACCGCGGCCGGGGCCCCGCTCGGCACACTGATCGGCGGCCGGTACGGGTGGCGGGCGGCGATCTGGGCGATCACCGGCCTCGGCGTCCTCGCCGCAGCCGCCATCGCGGCCGGGGTGCCGGCTCTGCCGGGACGCCCTCGCCGCGGGCTGCGGGCCCGGCTGCAGCCGCTCGGCGTCCCGGTCATCCGCCGGGTCCTGGCGGTCACTCTCATCGGATTCGTCGCGGTCTACCTGTTCTACGCTTACGTCTCGGTCGTCTATGCCCCACTCACCGGGGACGCCGGCGTTCTCGCCGCGATCCTGCTGGTCATCGGGCTCGCCGGGGTCGCCGGGAACCTCATCGCCGGGGCTCTCACCGACCGGTTCGGGGCCCGGTGGGTGGTCACGGCCGCCCTCCTCATCACCGCGACCGCGGTCCTCGCCGCCGGGATGGCCGGCTCCAGCCGGGCGCTGGCCCTGATCACCGCCGGGATCTACGGGATCGCCGCGTGGTCGATCACCGGGCCCCAGCAGCATCGCCTGCTCGCCGCCGACACCGCGCACACCGGCCTGCCGGTGGCCCTCAATTCCTCGGCGATGTACCTCGCCATCTCCATTGCGGGAGCCCTGGGCGGTGCGCTGGCCCGGAGCGGGCACTGGCCGATCCTGGCCGCCGCGGCACTTGCCGCGCTCGTCGCGGCAGGGCTCTCGGCGCGCACAGGCGACTATTCGGCGTCGAACAGCCAGCTGTAGGTGAAGACGCCGACCGCCACGCTGAGGTTGAGGGAGTCGACCCGGTCCGACATCGGCAGCGCGGCCACCGAGTCGGCCAGGGCCACCTGGTCCAGGCTCAGCCCGCGGCCCTCGGGCCCGAACAACCAGACGACCCGAGGGGCGCGGGGCGGGCGTCCCGGCGTCGCGTGGTGGCCGCTGGCGGCGATCAGCGGAATCCCGCTGTCGGTGGTGATGGCGGCCAGCGAGCCGACCGATGGGGCGGTGCGGATGGCGAGCGAGAAGCAGGCCCCCATGCTGGCCTTGATGGTCTGCGCGTTCCACGGGCTGACGCCGCCCTCGACCAGGATCAGGGTGCGGCATCCGGTGGCCACCAGGGTGCGCATGATGCTGCCGAGGTTGCCCGGGTTGGAGGGGGCGACCAGGGCGACGGACTGCGCAGACTCGTCACCGGATGCCAGGTCACAGGCCCGAAGGGGCTGGTCCGCAGGCTTGTCGAACAGTGCGACGATCTCCGTCCGGCCGTCCTTGGAGGTGATGTGGTTGAGCACCTGCGAGGTGGCCGGGACGAGCACTCCCCCATTGCTCTCGAAACGCTCGAGGTCGGCCATCACGGGATGGGATCTCAGGGCCTCGTCGTCGAAGAGCACGGTCGCGCCCCTGGCGATCTCCGTTGCCAGGAGCTGGGTGACGACCTGTATTCCCTCACATGCGACCACTGGGGAATGGGCGCCCGGGGTCTGGAAGATCCGCCTGGCCTTCTTGGCCGTCGGGTTCGATGTCGAGGTGATTGGTTCGCGTATCATCCCTGCTGCTTCGTCCCCATTGCCTTGTGCGCCCCGCCACGGGCCGGATATCGGATCGAGCACGACCCTACCGTCCGCCCACTACCCGATCAGGTGGACCATGCCGCGGCTCCCGCCGCGCCATCGGCGGCGCGGGATGACGCTGCTCTACATGGTGTATCCGAAGTGATACACTTACGCCATGTCGTCCTCCGCTGATCCGCTGCCCAGCGGGCTCGAGTCGGTTCTCGAATCCGCTGCCCGGCTGCAAGAACTCGTGCCGGATGCCGTCATGGTCGGCGGCTCAGCCGCTGCCTACTACGCACATCACCAGCGATCACTCGATCATGACCATGTGCTCGACGACCTGCGCGACCGCTTCGACATCGTCCTCGACGCGCTGGAGCGAGACGGCGAATTCGTGCTCAATCGAGCCGTTCCGGGAAAGATCATTCTGGGTGAGCTCGGCGGTACTGAAGTGGGGGTGCGGCAGCTCATTCGCGAACGCCCACTCGAGGTGCAACAGGTGGCGCTGCCGTCCGGTGCGACGATTCGGGTGCCCACGCTCGAGGAGATCTCCAGGATCAAGGCGTACCTGATCGTCAAGCGCAATCAGATGCGCGACTATCTTGACCTGGCTGCGCTGTCGGGCCAGTTCGGCGCCGATCGCATTGGAACGGCGCTCGCAGGAATCGACGATTGGTACCGGGACAGTTCACATCCCGACGATCGGCCTGTTCAGTCTCAGCTCGCACGTCAACTCGCCAATCCCGGCCCCCGGGATCACAGTCGGGTCGGGACGCTGTCGAGATACAAAGGTCTGGAATCTCGCTGGCATACCTGGGACGCCGTCGTCACCGAGTGCCGCCGTCTCGTCCCATATATCTCGTAGAAGAGGTTCCGATGCCGCTGAAATTCCGCAACATTGATGCCACCCCCGACTCGCCGGTTCAGGAATGGGGATTCGAGGGAATGCTCGCCGCCATCGACCGCGGCTATGCCCGCGACTGGCGCAAACTGGCCGACGCCGTTGTCGCCGACCCGGGCCTGCGAGAGACCTTCGACGAGGCGAAGGACGCCGCGCAATCGCGGTCGACCGTCGCGGTGCTCGACCTGCTCCTGGAACACGCGGAGCGTACGGCGTCCGAGGAGGCGCTCGATCGCCTGATCGACGCCTATCGGGGAACGCGAATGACCCAGGCCCAGCTCGCGGCACGTCTCGGCACCTCGCGCACCCGTCTCAACTCATACCTGACGGGCCGCGTGACGCCGTCGATGGACACTCTCGTCGCCATCGAGCGGATCGCCGCACATGTGCGCGAGCCCGCGTGGTCGCACAACCTCGTGATCCTGGACTGAACCGAACTGAACTGCATGGTGCGCTGAAGTACCAATTGGATCGGGCGACAAGTTGTACGTCACCCCATGTTCGCCAGGACGTCACCTCCGCTTCTGAGCGCATTTCGGCGGACAAGCTACTCTGGTTTGAACATGAATACGACAAAGAACGCGGCTTGGAGGCCGCAGGTGGTAGCACTCGATATCGACGGGACGCTCGTCGACCACGCGGGAGTGCTGCACGAGCAGGTGCGCCGGTCGATCCGGCGCGTTGTGACGGCCGGAGTCCCGGTCGTCCTCACGACCGGGCGCAGTTGGCATGCCACCCGCCCGATCTTCGAACAGCTGGAGCTCCCCGCGGGGCCCGCTGTGTCATCCAACGGAGCGGTGACGGTGACGTTCCCGCCCTTCGCAATTGAACGCATCCACACCTTCAACCCCGCACCGGTGGTGGAGTCGGTGCTGCGGGCACATCCCAGCGCCGCCCTCGCCACCGAGGTGGTCGGCCTGGGCTATCGGGTCACCAAGAGGTTCCCGGACGGCGAGCTCGACGGCGAGGTCGACCAGGTGAGCGTGGACGACCTGGCCAGCGACGACGTCACCCGGCTCATCGTGCGTGACCCTGAAGCGTCGGACGCCGACTTCATCGCGCTGGCCCACCGGATCGGCCTGCACGGGGTGAGCTACTGCGTCGGCTGGAGCGCCTGGCTGGACATCGCCCCGCAAGGCATCAACAAGGCGAGTGCTCTTTCCGGAGTGGTCGAGGCACTCGGCTGGACCCGCGAGGACGTGCTCGCGATCGGCGACGGACGCAACGACGTCGAGATGTTGTCCTGGGCCGGGTGCGGTGTCGCCCTGGGCGACGGGTCCACCGAGGCCAAGGCCGCGGCCGACCACGTCACCGGCACCTTCGCCGACGGCGGGACAGCCGACGAGCTCGACCGGTGGTTCGCAGGGGAAGGACGCCGCGCCGCCTGAGCGCTCGCTGGTGCACCTGCGCGCGCTGCCCGTCCCGATCGAAGATCATGATCAGCTCGGCCGGGCCGTCCAGCGCCGTGACCGCGTGCGGAACCATCGTCGCGAACTCCGCCGCTTCTCCCGCAGCCACGTCGATCCTCCGCTCTCCGAGCCACAGCCGTGCGAGACCGGATGGATGGACTGAGTGATCGTGGACGAAGCCGGAATGCTCGACATCCAGTCCTCAACCAAGGGCTATCAGTTCACCAATGGACTTACTCCACCCACCAACAGGCATCTCTGCCGCATGATTGCGTGGTCGGTTGCCTCGGGGCGTACCCGCTGACCAGACATTATTCGGCCACAGAAGCACGCAACTCAGCGAAAAGCTCGTCAGCGTCGATCATCTCAACCGCGCCAGAACGCATCTCTGCAAGTCGCCTAGAGACTACGACACGCCACGCATCATCAACTTCACTCGCATCGTCCGTATCGTCAATGCTTTCAAGCAGGGCGTTAGCGACCACCGAGCGCTCATCAACGTCGAGCGCCAGTCCGTCTCGAATCAAGGTTGCAGCATTCGGTGTCATGACCCAAATCTATCCGACCAACCCACCACAGTCCCCTACCAATTTCGAGGCCGCTCCAGCATATCGACGTGGCGTCCCAGACCCGGATGTACGGACCTGGGGGCGTTCGTCGGCGTCGAACTCGACCGGTGTTCGCAGGGGAAGGACGCCGCACCGCCTGAGCGCTACTGGTGCACGTGCGCGCGCTGCCCGTCCCGGTCGAAGATCATGATCAACTCGGCCGGGCCGTCCAGCGCCGTGACCGCGTGCGGAACCATCGTCGCGAACTCCGCCGCCTCCCCCGCAGCCACGTCGATCCTCCGTTCTCCGAGCCACAGCCGTGCGCGACCCTCGAGGACCAGGAACCAGTCGTAGCCGGGGTGCACCCGCAGACTGGGCCGGCCCTCGGTCGGTTCAAAGCGGATCTTCATCGCGACCATGCGCCCGTCCGGACGGCTCAGCGGCCAGGTCGTCCGTGCGCCGCTGCTGTGCGCGACCGGATGGATGACGACGTCGTCGTCGGAGGGCGCCTCGAAGAGGGCATCGAGACTGATCTGGAGGGCTGCAGCCAGCGGCACCAGCACATCCAGACTCAGCCTGCGCTTGCCGGTCTCGACCCGGCTGATCGTCGACGGGCTAAGATGGGTGCGCTCGGCCAACTCGTCGAGGGAGTAGCCCAGAGTGGTGCGGATTCCGCGCAGGCGCGACCGCGCCAGCGCTTCGACATCGGCGGTTTCGCTCACCCGACCATCCTGACAGGTCTTGCGAATTCCGCAAGGTGCCTTACCGCAAGCGCTGGACGCCGTAGGGTCCCAGGCATGAGCGAACACTCCGCACACGGCCCGCACCCGGCCCTCCCCCAGACGCTCGAGCGCCACTGCGATGTCGCCGTGATCGGCGGCTCGGCCGCCGGTCTGGCGGGCGCCCTGCAGATCGCCCGGCAGCGCCGCAGCGTCATCGTGGTCGACGACGGCACTCCGCGCAATGCCCCGGCCGCACACATGCACGGCTACCTGGGGCGCGAGGGCGTCGCGCCGGGTGAGCTCAGGACGGTCGGACGCGAGGAGGTGCGCAGCTACGGCGCCGAGGTGCTCATCGGCCGGGTCGTCGGAGCACACCACCGAGACGACGGCAGATTCCAGCTCGACCTCACCGGCGGTCACACGCTGGTCACCCGCCGGGTTCTGGCCGCGACCGGTCTCACCGACGACCTCCCGAGAATCGACGGTCTCGACGAGCAGTGGGGACGCGGTGTGATCCACTGCCCGTTCTGTCACGGCTTCGAGGTGCGCGACCGGCGTCTGGTGCAGATCGTCACCAATCCCCTGCACCTTCACCAGACCGCGCTGTTCCGGCATCTCGCCGACCACCTGACCGCAGTGCTGC
Organism: Acidipropionibacterium sp.; assembly: GCA_022647765.1. GTDB lineage: Bacteria > Actinomycetota > Actinomycetes > Propionibacteriales > Propionibacteriaceae > Acidipropionibacterium. The sequence continues at coordinate 305,833 of JALCLH010000001.1, read as the reverse complement.
ACGATCCGGCCGGTATTGACGAAGAAGTCCTGGACACACTCACAGCCTCCGGGGTCGCCGTCGAACGCCACCGCGTCCGCCGGGTCCTCGCCGCGCCGGAGGGCAACGTGTCCGGCGTCGAACTCGACGACGGCTGCGTCCTCGATGCCGACGCCGTCGTCGTTGGCCCCCGCTTCCGTGCCCGCGTCGAGGTGCTGGCCGGGGCCGGGCTCACCGCCGGCCCGCACCCCACCGGCGTCGGCGACGCGCTTGCGGTCGACCCGCGCGGGGAGACCGCCGTGCCCGGAATCTACGCCGCCGGAAATCTCACCGATCCGAGCCTTCAGGCACTGCCCTCGGCCGCCCAGGGCAGCCAGGTCGGCGCCATGATCGCCTTCAGCCTCGCCGAGGAGGACCTGCGCAGTGCCGCCAGGCTGTCGGGCGAGGAGGCCGACTGGGATCACCGCTACTCCGGCGATGATCAGGCGTGGAGCGGCAATCCCAATGGCACGCTGGTCCACGAGATCCGCGTCCAGGCACCCGGGAGCGCGCTCGACGTCGGTGCCGGCGAAGGTGCCGACGCCCTCTGGCTGGCCGAGCACGGATGGAGAGTCACCGCCACCGACATCTCCGGCAACGCGCTGGCGCGGGCACGCGCCGAGGCCGAGCGCCGCGGACTCTCCCTCGATCTCATCCATGGCGATGTCAACGATCCGGCGCCCTTCGGCACGCAGACCTTCGATCTGGTGTCGCTGCAGTACGGCTCATTCAAGCGCACTCCCGACCAGAGAGGCCTGCGCAATCTGCTCGACGCCGTCGCCCCCGGCGGCACCCTCCTGGTCGTGCACCACGATCTCAGCCCGATGCTCGAGCCGATCGACGTGGCGTCCCAGACCCGGATGTACGACCCGGAGGCGTTCGTCGGCGTCGATGAGATCGCCGCGGCGCTCTCGGCCGATCCCGGGACCTGGAGGATCGAGGTGCATGAGACCCGGCCGCGACCCCCGGGTGCGGCGAGCATCCATCACATCAACGACGTCGTGCTGCGCGCGACTCGGCGCGCGAGCTGATCACGCCCGGGGAAGGGATCCTAGGATCGCGTCGAGACCGAATGGGCTGAGCGAGCCGCGGCATCGGCAACCCGATCGACCGGTCGTCATCCCGGCCGGCACCCGTCGAGCTGCTCTGCGGTGTCGTGGGGCACGCTGGCACGCAGGGTGTCGATAATGGCGTTGACGCCGAAGTCGAAGCGGTCGTCGTAGTCGAGGTCGGCCCAGATGGGTCCGATTCGGGTGAGGGTGGGGTAGTCGCCGCCGTCCATGGCGGCCAGGTACGTCTGGGTGGTGAGCGTTCTGGCCTGCTGTTCCTGGGTCAGGCCGAGAATGAAGTAGAACAGCCCCCAGGCGGCGCGCACGTTGTCCAGGTCGGAGACGCCGCTAGCGGTCAGCGCGGCCGTCATCGTCTCAGCGACCCGCAGGGTGTTCTGTTCCAGGGCCTCGGTGCCTGACACGAGCTTGGCGCCGTCACGGTGGGAGAGCAGCACGGCGCGGAGGCGGTGACTGATCTCGGCGACGCGATCGAAGCCGTCGTCGGGCAGATCGCGGAAGGAGAGGCCCGAGAGCACGGCGTCGGCCATCAGCGCGATGAGGTTGCCCTTCGTGCCCACCTGGAAGGTGACGGAGTTCAGGTTCACCCGCATCCGGCGGGCGATCTCGCGCACCGTGACGGCCTCCAGCCCCTGCTCGTCGAGGATGGCCAGGGCCGTGGCGATGACATCCTCGCGACTGTGACGCCTTGCAGGCATCCGTGCTCCTCCCCCGTCGTGACCGCTCCGGCGGTGTGTCCTGTGGCGGATCGCCGCGGCACAGACGGCAGGCCGACACTACCGCACCCTCAAGTTAGGACACCCCTAAAGTTAGGGTGCCCTTATCAAGTCATTAGGGTATGCTTACCAAGTGTTTGGTCTTATCGCCGACTCTGCGCCTGACCGCCCGCCGGCGAACCACATCCTGATAGGAGAACCCCATTGACCGTGCTTGAACAGACTCGACAGACGCGCCCTGCGGTGAGGGTACGACCAGGACTGGTGCTGACCGCACTGGTGCTCGCCGTCTCCGTGGTGCTGTTGGGCACCACGATCCTCAACGTCGCCCTGCCGCAGATGACGGCCGCCCTGTCGCTGAGCAACACCGCCCAGCAGTGGGTGCTCAACAGCTACACCCTCACCTTCGCGGGGTTCCTGCTGATCGCCGGCTCCATCGGCAACCGGTTCGGGCTGGGTGAGACCCTGCTGATCGGACTGATCGGCTTCACCATCACCACGGGGCTGGCCTGCATCCCCGTCGCATCCTGGTTCCTCATCGCCGCCCGCGCGCTGATGGGCGTGTTCGCCGCGATCATCATGCCCACCACGCTGGCGATCATCCTGCGCACCTTCCCCGCCGACAAGCGCGGGGCGGCCATCTCGATCTGGGCCGGCGCCTCCGGCATCTCCATCTCGGCCGGTCCCCTGCTCGGCGGTGCACTGCTGTCCGCGGGTCTGTGGTGGGGCTCTGTGCTGGCCCTGACCGCCGTGATCTCCCTGATCGCCCTGATCGTCTCCTGGGTCGGCGTGCACCGCATTCCCACGGACCCCGACGCCCGGCTCCGCATCCTCCCCGTGATCGCCTCCATCGTCGGCATCGCCCTCCTCATGTGGGGCGTGCTGAACGGCGGCGAGCACGGAGACTGGCTCACGGCCGGCACCCTGGTCCCCCTCGTGATCGGAGTGCTGGTCCTGGCCGGGCTCGTCATCGCCGAGGCGCGGTCGCCGCATCCGGTCGCCGACGTGCGCCTGTTCCGCCGCGCGTCCTTCACGGTCGCTGTCATCGCCCTGCTCATGGCCTCCTTCGCCATCTACGGGTACATGTACATCACGACCTTCTTCCTGGAGGTGCAGCTCGGCTACACGCCCTTCCAGACCGGTCTGATCTTCATCCCGCTCTCGGTCGGGGTGGTCATCGGCTCGCCATTGGCGCACCGGCTGAGTATCGGGATCGGCGCCCGCGCCACCATCGTCATCGGCCTGCTCCTTGCCACGATCGGGCTCGGCGCACTGGCCTTCATGGGCCGCGACACCGCGCTGGCCTGGATCCTGGCCGAGATGCTCGTCGTCGCATTCGGCTTCGGCCTGCTGCTCACCCCTGCCACGAGCCTGGCCACCACGAGTCTCCCGGCGCAGCTGGCCGCAGGATGCTCTGCTCTGATGAACACGCTGCGCCAGATCGCCAGCGCACTCGGCGTGGCCATCCTCGGCTCCCTGCTCTGGTCCACCTACGGCAGTCATCTGGCCCCCGCACTCACCGGGGTCCCCGCATCCGAGCAGGCCACTATGACGCAGTCCCTGGCCGCCACACTCGGAGCCGCGGCAGCCCACCCGCAGTTCGCCGCCGCCCACCCGCAGATCCTGGAGGGGGCCCGCACCGCCTTCGACACCGCCATGCACCTGGGCGCACTCGTCGCCGCCGGCACCGTCCTGCTCGCCGCGATCATCACCATGATCGTGCGACCCGCCCGGGTCACCCCACACGAGTCCGACTGACCGGTGGTCTGACGACGACACGGCAGGGGCAGATATGCGGCACGTCATCGTCAGCGGCCTCGCCCACCGCTCCCACCATGGACTCTTCATCGTCCCCTAGAAAGGATTCAGAGTTGTCTCACCCCACCGGAAAAGATCCGAGCCCCCGGTCGGCCGCGAAGACGAAGACGCGCGTCGCCCCCACCCACCGTTGCATGCTGCGACTGGAGGTGATCGCCGCGCACCGGCTGAGCGAGCACTTCCTGCGGCTGACGATCGGTGGAGACGACCTCGCCGACTTCGAGTACCAGGGCTGGGACCAGCTGTTCCGGCTGTTCTTCCCCCGACCCGGTCAGACCGGGCTGCGGATGCCGTCGGCGGCGAACAACGGATGGATCGCCCAGCTCTACCTCATGCCCGTCACCACGCGACCCCATGTGCGCAACTACACCGTCCGGGCCTTCCGGGCCGCGCAGCGCGAACTGGACGTGGACTTCGTCGTCCACGGCGACGGCCCCGCCGCCACCTGGGCGCTGGCCGCAGGCCCCGGCGACCCGGTCGGGATCTTCGACGAGGGCACCATGTACCGGCCGAGGCAGGGTGCCCACTGGCAACTGCTCGTCGCCGAGGAAAGCGCCGCGCCGGCCGCTCTCGCCATCGCCGAGCAGACCCCGGCAAGTCTGCCGACCACGCTCTACCTCGAAGTGCCCACGGCCGCCGACATCCTCCCGGTCACCCTCGGACCACACGTGAACGTGCGATGGCTGCCCCGCGACACCGCCGACACCGCCGACACCATGCCCGGCAGGCTGGCGCTCGACACGGTATCCCACGCAACCCTCCCCGCCGGCCATGGCAGCGTGTTCATCGCCGGGGAAAGCGGCCTGGCCACCGGGCTGCGCCGCATCCTCACCAGCCAGCACAACATCCCGAAACAGGACATCACCTTCTTCGGATACTGGAAACACGGCCGCTCCTCCCTCGGATAACGACCAACCCGAACGAAAGCGACCCCTATGTCCAAGTCTCAAGAGGACGCGTCAGTCGTCCGCCCTGAAAAGTCCCGGCTCGGGATCCGCGACCTCGCGACCATTGGTATCTTCACGGCGATCCTGTTCGTGCTGTGCATCATCACCGGCATGGTCACCGCCTGGAACCCGATCGTGTTCCTCTTCAACCCGGCTCTCCATGCACTTCTCGGAGCGGTGTTCTACGCACTCATCGTCACCCGGGTCCGTAAACCTGGCGCGGCCATTCTCACCGCAGTGATCTTCGGCCTCGGCTGGGGAGTGCTCGGCGGCTGGCTCCTCACCGGGCTCATGGTGATCGCCGGTCTGGCCGGCGAACTCCTCCTGTACAAGGGCGGTGCGAACCGAATCTCCCGTGTGACTCTCGCCTGGATCGCATTCGAATTCGCGAACTTCGGCGGCGGGTTCGGCACCACGGTTCTCAATGCCGACGCATTCCGGGCTGCCGGCGAACGGACCGGGCAGAGCGCCGAATATATCAACGCGGTGATCGGTGCTGCGCAGAGTTGGTTCATCGTCGTCGCACTCGCCGCGATTATCGTCGCGGCAATCGCAGGCATGGCCTTCGCCAGGAGGGTGCTGCGCAAGCATTTCACCCGTGGGCAAAGTGGAAAGTGACCGTGAGGCGAAAAGTGGCCGTGAGCGTTCAGACGGCACCCGGGGTCCTGACGCCCGGTCGGTCCACGCGGAGCACGCCGCTGATTGACCCGAGGACGGTGCTGCTGCATATTCTGCTGCTCTGGATCGTCACACTCACATTGCGCTCGATGGCGGCGACCGCGATGCTCGTGCTGGTCACGGCTGTGTTCGTTGCGGTCGCAGCCAGCGCGCGGGGTGCAGTGACAATGGTGCTGTTCTGGTTCGCCTGTGTCTTGATGAAGTCCGTCATCGAGCAGCGGGCATCGGCAACACCCTTCACGCTGCTGTTGCCGATGCTCACGATCTTCGTGCGCATCGGACCGCTGATGGCTGCCGGGCTGCTCTTCACTGGGGCGTTCAGCGTCTCCCGGTTCATTTCCGCGCTGGAGCGTCTGCGCGTGCCGCGCACGGTGACGGTGACTCTCGCGGTGATGCTGCGATTCGTCCCCACGATCGGACAAGAACTGCGCCACATCGACGACGCGCTGCGCACGAGGGGCGTGCCTCTCACCCCGGTCACATTCCTGCGCGCCCCCGTCAGGACCGCGGAACTCATTGTGGTTCCACTCGTGCAGCGGTGCATCACCGTCGCAGAAGAGCTCAGCGCCGCCGCGATCACCCGAGGGCTTGAACGACCGGCACCGCGCACGACCAGGATTCCGCTGGTATTCAGGGCATCCGATGGGTGGTATCTGGTGCTCCTCGCCCTCTCCACCTGCGGGGTTCTCCTCATCGACCGTTGGGGCATGCGCTGATGGGGGCGGGGGTTCGTTTCAGCGATGTCACCTTCGCCTATGAGGGGCGCTCCGAGGCGAGCATCGTGCACATAGACCTCACCATCGAACCGGGGTCGTTCGTCGTGCTCACCGGACGTAGCGGCTGCGGTAAATCGACGATCATCAAGGCCTGCTGCGGTCTGATCCCGCACAGCTACCCCGGGACCCTCACCGGAAGCGTGCAGCTCGGCGGTGGTGGCATCGCAGAAATGCGGAGTTGGGAGATCGCGCGGCACATCGGGGTCGTGTTCCAGGATCCGCGGTCACAGTTCTTCACCACCACGGTTGATGACGAGATCGCATTTGCCTGTGAGAACCTCGGCATGTCCAGCCCAGAGATCGAAGAACGAGTGCAGCAGGCCGCGCGACTCACCGGCGTCGAGAGGCTGCGCGGCCGTCCGATCTTCGACCTCTCCAGTGGGCAGAAGCAACTCGTCGCACTGGCGTCCGTCATCGCGGCAGGCCCGAGTGTCCTCCTCCTCGATGAGCCCTCTGCGAACCTCGATCTGAAATCAACAGAACGGCTGGGTCGGATCCTCGAAGAACTTCACCGACTCGGGCACACGATCATTGTCGCCGAGCATCGCCTCGCGTTCCTTATGAACCGCGCAGATCGCCTCATCCGCCTCGACCAGGGGAGCATCACTCACGAGTGGTCTGCCGAGGCAGCACGAGCATTGCCAGATGAAGAACTGCAAGCACTCGGACTTCGCCGCACCCGGGAACCGGACACACTCGCGCAACAAGAGCAGCAGACCCGAGCGGCGGACCAGGGGCGTCGGCTCGAGTTCAGCGGCGTGACAGTCCGCGCCGGGCACGCGGAAGTTCTCCGAGCCTTCACCGAAGCTGTGGAACAGCCCGCCGGCGCGGTCATCGCAATCACCGGTCCGATCGGATCGGGGAAGACCACCCTGGCTCGCGCTGTCGCCGGGTTGACGCGCGTGCGTGCCGGGGCTGTGGCCGTGGATGGCAAGAGGCTCACCGGCCGGGAACGGGTTCGTCGTTCATTCTTCGTGATGCAGGACACCGACTATCAGCTCTTCAGCGACACCGTCGCTCATGAGCTGACCCTCGCAAACCCAGACCTTTCGGAAGGACGCGCCGCCGAGATTCTGGCACAACTCGGCTTGCAAGGCCGCGAGAGCGACCACCCACTCAGCCTCTCCGACGGGCAGAAGCAGCGACTCGCAATCGCCGTCGCAGTCGCAAGCGGATCCGACGTGCTTGTCTTCGACGAACCGAGCAGCGGCCTTGACTCCGACAGCATGAGGCGCGTCGTAGCGCTGCTGCGCAAGCTCTCCCAGGACGGCTCTCTCATCATCGTCACGACCCACGACGACGAACTGCTCGCCGAGCTCCCTCATCACCGAATTCGCATCGCGCCGAACCGCGACGACACGGCCATCTGACCCAGCAGAATCGCGCCGCCGTGCGGGCACCGGTCCCCCTCACTGTCGCGACCCCGCCGGCCCTATGAGGAGGTCAGACAGCGGCGGAGTATCTTCATCGCCATATGTTAGGGTGTCCTAATCAAGTAGTACGCAATCTGAGTCCTTCCCGGGACTCGAGAGGAGTGTCACGGTGAGATTGTCCATTCCGGGGCTCAATGCTCTGCACACTCTGGAGCTCACCGTCCTACGAAGCGTTCGCGTCGTGCCGCACCTTCAACGGGTGACACTCACGGGGTCTGCGCTACGCCGGATCACCCGACGAGGTGGCGATCAACGCTGCCGCGTCGTCGTGAACTCGCCGGTGGAGGATCAGGCACGCTGGATGCCGGCCACGATCGGCGACCCGTGGAGCGCGGCGGCGCAGTTCTCCTTCTTTGAAGGCATGTACCGGCCCGTGACCAGAATGGTCCCAGTCCGCGCTTTCAGACCAGGCGTGCTCGAGGCCGACATCGACATCGCACTCGACACGGATGCTCTCCTGTCGACCTGGGCCTGCATGATCTCCCCTGGAAGCCGGATCCGGATCATCGACTGCGGGTGCTCATATCGGGCTCCCGACCATGCGCACTGGCAGGTTCTCGTTGCCGAGGACAGTGGCGTGCCCGCGGCGTTGGCGGTGGCCGAGAGCACCCCTAGCAGCACTCCCACGACGGCCTTTCTGGAAGTCCCGACCCACGACGACACGGCACACATCCCGCTGGGCGACAACATCACGGTCGTGTGGCTGCCCCGGGACAACTCGCACCTCGCTCCCGGGCTTCGAGTCCTGCAGATGCTGCGTGACGAAGGGCTCAGCCTCATGCCGGACAGGGTCTTCGTCGCCGGCGGGAGGCCGCTGGTCGCCAAGGTCCGGCGCACTCTCATGGCCGACGGAGTGCCGCGCTCGGTGATCACCGGCTCTGTTTATGCAGCCCCTTACGCAGAGTCACACTGAACGTGCGTGGACAAGCGAAGAGATTCATGACATCCAGGTAGATAGGCAGTTCAGAGATCTCGAAGGCGACTTCGCCAGTACCCTGGTCGGCGTTTCTCGTGGGCGTAGGCGACGACGATCACCTCATTGTCTCGCACTAAATAGACGATCCCGTAGGGAAAGCCCTCGACACTCCGACGCCGAAGGAGCAGATGCCGCTGGCGGTTGCGATAGAAGGGTGCGGCGTCCGGCCATTCTCGAGCGAACGCGACGTGTTCCATAAGCTCGGCGTTAAGCCGCTCACCAAGGCCGGATTGCCGTTCTTCATACCACCCGATGGCATCGACCAGCTCTGCGCGGGCGGCCGGGTGCTCACGCCAAGGGAGCATCGTCATGGCTTGCGCCGCTCCGCAAGCATCTTGCGAATCATGCGCTGCGTCTCTTCGCCATCAACCAGCTCGACCTTGCCGGACAGGATGTCATCCACGCGGCAGTCGATCTCTTCGTCCCAGGCCGCATCGACCTCGGCCTGCTCGGCATCACTGATCTGCTGGAGCGCGAGCGCGGCGATCTCACGCTCGTCGGCAGACAGATTCCTACCCTCTGCGATGTAGTCCGCGAGTTTCGACGTCATGCAACGAGACTACCGTGCTGACGCGCCAGGCCGGTGTTCAACTCCGGATGATTCCGGCCAGAACCGCATCGGCTGCGGCGACGAGCCGCGCCCGATCCGGCGTCCCGGTGGCCAGGGCGCGATGGCAGGTGCCGTCCAGGGCGAAGAAGAGCAGGGCGGCGGCGGTCTCGGGATCCTCGACGGCGAATGCCTCGTCGTCGGCCCCCCGGGCCAGAAAATCGGCGAACAGGCCGATGATCTCATCGGTCCAGCCCTCGTCCTCGGGATCGCTCGCTCGCTGGCCGAGCACCGCCCGGTAGCCGGGAGCGGCGGACAGATAGCCGTCGACGGCGGCCTCGACGATCCGGTGGGCGGCGTCCGGCCAGTCGATGGGCGCGTCCCGTACGGCCGTGTCCTTCAGCGTCGCGATGAGCCGGTTCGCGAACTCCTGCCGCAGGGCCACGACAAGGTCGGCCTTCGACCGGAAGTACAGGTAGAAGGTGCCCTTCGCGACCCCGGCCTCCGAGGTGACGTCGTCCACCGTCATCCGGTCGAGGCCCTTGACGGACAGCACCTGCCGCCCGGCGGCGAGCAGTGCCGCCTGCCGTCTCGGGTCCTTGCTGCGGCTCATCGGCATCTCCGTTCAACCTATAATGACTACCAGTCATTTATTCGAGGCTACTCGCGAGGAGTGAGCCATGGAACCATCTTCGAGTGGGACGCCGGTCCCGGCAAGCAGAGCAGCAGCGCGAGGGGTGCGCCGGCCATGGCTGGCCTTCGCCATCATCATGGTGGCGGTGCTGGTCGTCTCAATGGACAACTCGATCCTCTACATCGCCCTGACGACCCTGGCACAGGGTCCACCGGAGGGCCTGGGAGCGAGTCCGAGCCAACTGCAGTGGTTCTCCGACGCCTACATCCTCGCCTACGCGGGACTGCTGCTGGCCGGCGGCGTCATGGGCAACCGGTTCGGCCATCGCCGGGTGGTGCTGACCGGCCTGCTGGGATTCGGCGTCTTCTCGGCCGCCTCCGCCGTCGCCTCCTCCCCCGGCCGGCTGATCGTCTGCCGCGCCCTCATGGGACTGTGCGCGGCCTTCCTCATGCCGGCCACGCTGGCGATCATCACGTACCTGTTCCCCGGACAGGCGCGGGCCCGGGCGATCAGCATCTGGTCGGCGGTAGTGGGCGCGGCGCTGGCCATCGGGCCGATCGTGGCCGGGGCCCTGCTCGCCCATTTCTGGTGGGGATCGGTGTTCCTGGTCAATGTTCCCGTCATTCTTCTCGGACTGATCACAATTCCGCTGCTCATTCCCGAGTTCCGGGAGAAGAGCCGACGCCGGTTCGACCCACTCGGAACATTATTGGGTGCCGCCGGCCTGGTCGGTCTGGTATTCGGTGTCATTCGCGCCGGCGATCGGAGCAGCTGGCTCGATGCCCAGGTCCTGGTTCCGATTTCCGTCGGGCTTGTTCTGCTGACCGGTTTCGCCCTATGGGAGCTGCACACCGCTCATCCGGCTCTGGACGTGCATTTCTTTGCGGATCGTGGATTCACCGTCGCGGTCGTCGCCCTGGCGCTGCTGTTCTTCGCCCTGTTCGGCAGCGTCTTCGTCATGACCTTCTACATGCAGGAGATTCGCGACTACACGGCTCTGAGAACCGGCCTGTGCGTCCTCCCACTGGCGGCGGCCATGATCCTCGCCGCCCCGATGGTTCCCAGAGGGGTCGCCCGGTTCGGAGCCCGAGCCGTCGCCGGCGTCGGCATGCTCATCGTCGCCGCCACTCTCGCGGGCCTCGCGCAGGCCGGCAGAGTGACGCCGATCTGGCAGTTCGAGGCCGGAATCTTCGCTCTCGGGATGGGCATGGCATTCGTCCTGCCGCCGATGACCACCCGGATCGTCTCCACCCTGCCCCAGGATCAGGCCGGTACCAGCTCCGCGGTCAACAACACCTTCCGCCAGGTCGGCGGCTCCTTCGGCGTCGCGGTTCTCGGCACCATTCTTGCCGGTCGGTACAGGTCGGCGGTCGCTCCCGTCCTGGCACCCCTGCCCGAAGGTCTGCGCAGCCGGGCGGAGACGTCGATCACCGCAACCCGGCAGATTCTGACCCACCTCGGAGTCCAAAGGCCCGGAATGTTCAAGGGCGCCGTCGACGCATTCATCCAGGCCCAGCGCCTGACCTGGTCGATCGCCGCCATCATCACGCTGGCCGGAGCCATTCTCATCGTCACCACCTACCGGCCGCTGCAGGAAAGGTCGCCGTTGTGACGGTACCGTTGCGCTGACCCTGCTCGCCGAGCAGCGATCATCCGCAGCGGGCGAGTCGATTACCCGGCGAGGCGATCCCGGTCGGTACTCTGTGGCCACCCAGCTGGCCGGAACTCTCGGAAGGAGACGCCGTGACCCGCTTCCTCTACAGCGTCTTGACGAACTTGATCACATCGGCCGTTGCCCTGCAGGGCCACGGAAAAGTCGGGAGTGTCGTCTGTGACTAGGGGTTAAGCCCCTCTCGGCGTGTCATACAGGCGGGCGAGGACCCGCACGGTTTGGATGGAAGTACCCCTACCAACATCCAGCCGCAAGGAACCTCGCCCGCGATGCCATCCTCCCCCACCGCACCCGCCGTCCGCATCCCTGACACGCCCGCACCAAACCCCCGGCTGGCCGATCACCTGGCCCGGGTCCCCGACCCCCGCAAACCCCGAGGCAAGAGATACCCCCTGACGGGACTGCTCCTCCTGGCGATCTCGGCGACCCTGGCCGGATGCCGGGGCTTCACCGCGATCGGCGAATGGGCCGCCATCCTCGCCGAGGGCACGCTGGCCGGGTTCGGGCTGCGCGCGGCCCCCGGCGAGTCGAACCTGCGCAAGCTGTTCTCACGCCTGGATGCCGGCGCTCTGGACGCCGAGCTGTGTCTGTACGCCTGGACCCGCACCACCACCATCGACGGGCGCCGTGTCATCGCTGTGGACGGGAAAACCCTGCGCGGCTCCCGATCGCAGACCGCACAGGCCCGTCACCTGGTCGCAGCCCTCGACCATGCCAGCGGCACCGTGGTCGCCCAGCAGGCCGTGGATGCGAAGTCCAACGAGATCCCGGCCCTGCCCGACCTCATCGCCGCGCTCGGCGAGCGGGTGAGGGGTGCGGTGATCACCGCTGATGCTCTGCATACCCAGACCGCGACCGCGACCGCGATCCTGGCCGCCGGCGCCGACTACGTGTTCACCGTCAAGGCCAACCAGCCCGGACTGCACAAGAGGTTGAAGTCCCTGCCGTGGTCACGGGTTCCGGCAGGCCACGTCGAGGTGGAGAAGTCTCATGGGCGCAGGGTCCGGCGGACTTGCTCGCGTACTGGATTCTGCCGCAGGTCACCGTGCATGTGTCCGGATTCATCGTCGCCGTGATCGTGTTCGCGCTCGCCTCGCCCAGGGCATCCTCACTCCGTTCATCTTCAACCTCGCCCGCCGATACGCCTCCGCGATTCTGGGCGGTATCGGGCTGATCTCGACCTTCCTCGCCCTGTGGATCGCGACTCTGTTCCCAGGTGGGCTGACGATCAGGGGGATCGGGTGGGTGCTCGCCCCTCTTCTGGTCTGGACCGTCACCGCTCTCGGCGGCTGGATCCTGATGGGGGTCGTATTCAAGCGGTACCTGAATACGGGGAATGGCCGCAAGCGATCCTGATAGCAGATCCGGAAAGTTCGGACTGCATTCAGGATTGTCTGGGCCCGGACTTACTGGCCGCGATATCGACGACGAGAGTCGCAGCGGCCAGAACCACCCCGCCCCACAGCGCAGAGATACCGACGCCTCGCTGGACGAATCCTCCGGCTACTCCCCCGGCGCAGAAGACGAATCGTCCGGATTCTGGACGCCGGCAAGCCTAGTCGCCAAGTGCTACGGACCGCTGCGCGGCGGCCCCGTGAAGAAATGCGTGCACGAGCCGGGCAGCGTCGTTGTCGTCGGCTTCTGCATACCGATAGATCGCCCGGTGATAAAGCGGGGCGAACAGTTGATCGACCGCGATCTCAATGTCGAGGTCGCCCCGGAGTTCGCCGCGTTCGATCCCGCGACGCAGCAGGTCGGCGGCCGATTGCCGCCGGGGAGAAAGCCAGATGCGGCGCAGGTCGGCGGCCGTTTCGGCATTGTCCTGGGCCTCGACGGTCAAGGCGATGAGCAGTCCCCCCAGCTGCGGATCGGCGAGAAGAGCCTGGAGAGCGCTCAGCTGGAGGGCGAGCGCCTGCTCGGTTGTCGCGTCGTCGGGCACGGCGAGGGTGGAGACGGTGCTCTCGCGCAGCGCCTCGAGCAGCAGTTCGGCGCGAGAGTCCCACCATCGATAGATGGTGGCCTTGCCGACGCCGGCCCGCTGGGCGATGTCGGCGATGCGCAGGCTAGCGGGAGTCGTGGTGGCAACAAGCTCGGAGACGGCGTCGAGTATCGCTCGGCGGGATGCTTCGCTGCGGGGGCGTCCAGGACGCCGGTGCTGGTTTCCGGTAGCGGCGTCCGCCCGTGACCGTTCACCCGTGCTCATGGTTTCGAGACTAGCGGTATCAGAACATGCGACGAAGCGCGATGCCCCATGTGCCACGATCCTATTCTGAGACTGGTAGTATCGAAACTGTGCGGTCCATTATTTCCCATTCTCCGGACCATCGTCCGGTGACGCCCCATGTGACGACCGGCCCGAGACGGTTCACGAGCTTCTTCTGGCTGATCGTCGTCATCTTCGGTGCCGCCATGTCCTTCACGACCGTGCCGACAACCCTCTGGTCGCTCTATGAGCACACCGCGGGCTACAGCACCCTGATGGTCACGGTGGCCTTCACCGCCTACTCGTTCGGTGTGCTCGCCAGCCTGATCCTGCTCGGGCACGTCTCCGACTGGCAGGGACGCCGCCCGTTCATCGCAGCGGCGCTGCTGTGCCAGGTCGCAGCTGCGATTGTCTTCGTGGTCACCCAGAACTTCGGCCCGGTGGTCGTCGCGCGCTTCATCAGCGGCGCCGGCGTCGGCATGCTCACCGCGACGGCCACCGCGTATCTTCTCGAACTGGCCCGCGGAAGCGGACGGATCACCATGCCTGTGGCACTGGTGGCCGCAACGGCGGCCAATCTCGGTGGCCTCGGTGCAGGTCCGCTCATCGGCGGCGCGCTCGCCCAATGGGCTCCGGCGCCGCTGACCCTGCCGTACGGCATCTACCTCGTCCTGCTGGCGGCCGGCCTCGTCGTGGTCTGGCTCGGGCCGGAGACTGTGGCTGTCCGTCACCGGCGATATCGTCCCCAGCGGATCCAGGTGCCGCGGGCCGACCGCACCGGCTACCTGGTCGCGGTCGGCGTGGGCGGCGCGGTGTTCTGCGTGCTCGGACTGTCCACCTCGCTGACGCCGCAGCTGCTCGGCCAGCTCGGCGTCCAGTCGCGCTTCTGGCAGGGACTATTGGTGGCCTGCGTGCTGATCGCCTCAGCCGCGACGCAGATCATGCTGCGCTCGATGTCCGCCGAGCGGCTCATCGTGACCGGGCTGCCCGCCATCGGCCTCGGAGTCGTGCTGATGCTCGCCGGCGTCCTTGAGCTCAGCGCGGTCTGGTTCGCCCTCGGCGGGATCATCGGCGGCGCCGGAGGCGGAGCCGCCTTCCGGGGAGCGCTGGCCCGCGGCCAGCAGCTCGCGCCGCCGGACGCGCGGGGAGAGGCCGCCGCCGGAGTGTTCGTCGGGGCCTACCTCGGGATGGCGCTGCCGGTGCTGGGGATCGGCTTCGCCTCTCTCGGCGGCGTGCCGCTGCGCGTCTCGGTGGCGGCGTTCACCATCTTCGTGCTGGCGCTGGCCGCCGTTCTGTTCGCCGGGACGCTCCTGACCCGGCGGCGGACGAGCGAGGGATCTGTCGGCTGATCGCATCCAGGTTCTGCCTGTCAGCTCAGTCCAGCTTCGAGACGCCGGAGAACCGAGGCAACTGGACTCATTCATCGTCGTGTTCTGCCAGCACCCGCCGACCAAGATCTGTCAATCGGTAGCGCTGCCCACGATGACGGGGATTCTCTGGGTGCGTGAACTCCAAGAGCCTGGCGTCAATCAACGGCAATACGTGACGCGTGTAATTGCCATATGCAGTTGAGAGCCCAGCACCCTCCAAGAGAGCATCACGACTCACCGGTTCCTCCACCGCCGCCCGCAGCATCAGCAAGCCGTACGTCCCCGAGGCCAGGTTGATACTCACTTGATACGCATTGATACTCACTTGATCCTCACCTGGCACGCCTGCTTGCTCACGCGACTTACTCACATCTTGCTCGCTCGGAGCGCTGTCCTGATGCTCGTCATTGGCGCCAAGACGAGCATCAGGAGCATGTGAGGACACATAGACGGTGAACCGTAGCCGATCCATCACCTCTTCTACATGAAGCTCAGGCAGCCCAGCCTCAGCGATCTGCTCAAAGACGCGCTGAACCCCAGTACCCCACTGCTCCATGATCCCGGCCTCGCGGAAGACCCGGGCCAGGTATTGGCCCACAGATCTCCGTCTGGTCGAAGATGTCTGTTCCGTTGAGACCGCGCAGCCGGCCGCACTGCACCCATGCCGAAGGTAGAAACCGGGTGGGATCGTTGCACGCAGCAAGAATCCCCGAATTCGTCGGCACGATCTCCCCACCCTGCTTGATCGCAAGTCCGAGAGCGAGAAGATCATCGACGCCGGTTTCACGGCCTCGCAGGCCTGACAGATCCGCCAGATCCAAATCGTCGAGATTGGCGCGCGACTCGGGCAGATCCTCGAAAGCGACCCCTCGAGCGTTGCGCTCCAGCTCTGTTACCAGTACCGGATCGGCCTGCCGGCTCGAGGACCCCAGCCGCACATAGACCCCGGCCTCAGATCCCTGATCCGCCATGTAGTGCGGACGCCGAGTGCTCAACGGCACATCCACCACCAGAACCGTTGAGTCGCCAAGAGTGACAAGATCGATGGCGGGCACCAGCTGCGGGGAGATGCGATCCGCGATCAGGCTTGTGATGCGCTCCTCCTCGGCGAGAGGATCTGCGACGCCGGCCACAGTGCCGTCATCGTTGACACCGATCACCAGGCGCCCACCCGCGGAGTTCGCGAACGCGACGATCGTCCGAAGCGGCTTGGTTGGCGACGACAGATCGCGCTTGAACTCCAGCGTCTTACCTTCATGGGCGCTCAACCGGCCTTCACCATCGAATCTCAAACGATCAGACACCCGATGACTCCAGTCTGTTCAAGCGATTTCAACGAAGCACCTCACGAGTGCTCGCAAAGAAGTCGATCGTCTCCCGCAGCCACCACGCAAGCACCGGAAAGGTGGCCATCGTGGCAGCCGAACTCTGGCGGTCCAAGCTATATGCCCTATCCAATCAACTTCAGCGGACGCCATAACTCACCGGATGCGGCCGCGCAGCGACACCTCGACGGCCTCCCATGACCGGCCTACGAGGGGCTTGGCGTCTGCCTCGTCCAGTCGCTGGTCGATGAAAGCAGCTTCAGCCGACGACACCGGAAGCGTATCGGCGTCGATAGAAGCCCACAGTTCGTTGATCAGCTCGACGCGTTCGGCCACGTCGAGACCCTTCGCCTGGGTAAGAAGCGTCTGATCAACCATGAAGCCAGAGCACTCCGACTGCCGACAATGACGGGAGGCGAGCATCCCGCCCCAAGACCGGGGTGGGACGCCGCGGAGAAGGCTGGCCCCAGAATGATTACTTCCTGAGATCTTGGGCGAACATGACGAGGATGCCGCTGGGGCCGCGCAGGTAGGTGAGTCTGTAGATGTCTTGATAGTTGGCGACGCCGCGCAGCGGATAACAGCCGTGCTTCGCCGCGACAGCTAGCGCCTCGTCAATGTCGTCAACCTCGAATGAAATTCGGTGCATGCCGATCTCGTTCGGCAGTGTCGGTTCGGTCTCGATGGCGTCGGGATGAATGTACTCGAACAACTCGATCCGGCCCTGCCCGTCCGGGGTTCGTAGCACGGCGATCTTGGCGTGGTTGCCATCGAGCCCGACTGCGGTCGACGCCCACTCGCCGCTGACCGTGTCTCTTCCGGCCATGGTGAGGCCGAGGTCGGTGAAGAACGCGACGGCCTCTTCAATGTCTCGCACCGCGATTCCAACGTTCTCGAAACGGATTGCCATGTCGCCAGCCTATCGGCGTCATCCCGGCAGGACGTGACGCCTTTAGACTCGGTGTATGGTCACGCATTTCTACACGGCGTCGTCGCTGGACGGATTCATCGCGACCGACGACCACTCACTGGAGTGGTTGTTCGCGCAGGATTTCGACGCCGACGGACCGATGGCGTACCCCGTGTTCATCCAGCGGATCGGCGCACTGGTCATGGGCTCATCCACCTTCGAGTGGCTGCTGCGCAATCAAGATTCATGGGAGTACGCGCAGCCCGCCTGGGTCTTCACTCATCGAGACCTTCCGATCCCCGACGGCGCCGATGTGCGGTTTGTGCAGGGGGCACCGGCCGAGATCATCGACGACATCGCCGCCTCCGCCGGCGGGAAGGACATCTGGGTGATGGGCGGAGGCGATCTGGCCGGGCAGTTCGCCGAGGCCGGTCTCCTCGATGAGATCTGGGTGCAGTTCGCCCCGGTGATGCTGGGTTCGGGCCAGCCGCTGTTCACCCGAGCGGCGCAGCTCGACCTGATCGACGTGGCTCGCAACCGCGATTTCGCCTGCACCCACTACCGGTTCAGGCGCCGGACCCTGTCATCTGGCTGAGGAAGGCGCGAACCGGCGGGCTGGAAGTGGCATCGCGTCTCCAGATCACGCGTTTGCGGAACATCAGGGGCGGACCGAAGTGCCTGACATCGATGTCGTCACCTGCGGGAGGCAGCATGGAGGCCGCTGTCAGCGCGATCCCTGCGCCCTGCCGGGCCATAGCCACATGCAGCAGTGGATCGTTGGTCGCACACATCAGATCGAGCCGATGATCCTTCCGCGCGGCGTCGATGAGCTCAGCCAGAGCGGACTCCTGGGTGTAGCTGATGATGGGACGCCCTTCGAGGTCGGACCACGACACTCCGGGCATTCCGGGAAAGCCGTTCGGAGCAGCCACCGCGACCACCTCGTCCATCATCACGGTGACGTCATCGAGCTCCTCGGGCAACGGGCGGACCTCGCTCACGGCGACGGCCAGGTCGAGCTCCCGGGTCCGGACGGCCTCGATCAGTCTGCGGCTGGCCCCCTCGACCATCGTGATCCGCACCCCGAGATGGGTGCGGTGCAGCGCTGCCGCGCAGGCCGGAATCCCGGTATTGGCGACCCCGGCGACCACGCCGATCCTCAGAGTCCCCGTCAACAACCCGGAACGTTCGGCGAACGCGTCATGGGCGTGGCTGATCGCCGACAGCGCTGCCCGCGCATAGGGGACGAGGGTCTCCCCCGCCTCCGTCAGCGCGACGCCGTCTCGGCTCCGGACGAACAAGCGTTCGCCCAGTTCGCGTTCCAGCCCGGCAATCTGCCTGCCCAGCGAGGGCTGAGCCACCACACACCGCGCGGCAGCCGCGCTGAAGGAACCCTCCTCGCTCACCGCGAGAAAGTAACCGAGCACACGAACATCCATGCCTCAAGAGCATATCTGAATGTACTTCTAGGTCTTTGACGCATGGCCAGTGCGCGAAGAAGCTGAGCTGTATGAGTCTGAAGTCTCCGCATGCGGGCCTGCTGCGCGGGATCGCCTTCCTGTCCTTCTTCGACCGGTTCGCGGCGTCGCCCATGCTGGTTCTGATGAGCGTCCAGGAAGGCACATCGGTCGCTGCGATCGCATCGATGATCGCCGCCTACGGGATCGCCTACGGATTGGGCCAGCCGATCTGGGGAATTCTGGGAGAGCGTCAGGGACGCCGGCGTGCGCTGCTCGTGGCACTGGCCGGGACCGCTCTCACCGCACTCGCCACAGTCCTCGCCCCGACGCTGCCTTTGATCTTCGCAGCGAGAACCGCGATGGGGCTGTGCGTCGGAGGCCTGTATCCGCTGCTCCTGACCCTCATCGCGGACACCACCTCGCCCGCGGAGCGTGGGCGGGCGATCTCCGACCTGCAAGCCTCGTCCGCTCTGGGAACGACAGTGGCCACTCTGGTTGCCGGCGCCATCGCCACGGCCACGAACTGGCGCATCGTCGTCGCGTTCACCGGCCTGGCAGCGGCGGGCCTCTTTCTGGCGTTGTTTCGCCAGGGACATGACGCCGCGCCACGGGCCGGCACCGGAGGTATCCGGACATCCTTCCGGGTCGCGCTCGCACCGTGGCCTCTCGCCCTCTACGGCCTCGGCTTCGTCGAGGGAGGTCTGCTCCTGGGCACCCCACCTACCTCGCACCCGCCATCGAAGCCCTTGGCGTCGCCCCTCAGCTCGCCGGCAGTCTCACCGCCGGCTACGGCGTCGCGGTGATCGTCGGGTCCCAGATCAACAAGGCGCTCATGCGCCATCTGCCTCGGCTGCCCATCATGATCGCGGGGGCCCTCATCCTCGCAACCGCCTACGTCACCGCCGGTCTGCGCCTGTCGATCCCCACCGTGATCGTCGCATCAGTACTGGTCGGACTGTCCAGCGCCCTCCTCCACTCCGGCCTGCAGTCCTGGGCGACCGAGGTCGCCCAGGCCGCACGCTCCACCACCGTCGCCTTCTTCGCCTGCTCGGTATTCCTCGGTGCGGGAGTCCTCACCAGCCTTGCCGCACCGGCCATCGCTGCAGGCCACTACACGACGATTTTCCTGACCACAGGCGTGGCGGCGCTGCCGCTCACTCTTGCCCTCGCCCTTCTCGCCTCGGGCTTTCGTCGTATGGAAGGGCCCGCGGGTCACAGGTGACTGGACTGAGTGATTCTTGTCGCCGTGCTGATGTCGCTCACTCGCACTTCCCTGATCGGTGAACGCGGTGATCGGGCGCCTTTCCTCCGCACCCTCGTCCGCTCGCTCGCCGTGGGTCTTGTGGCCATGGAAATCAGCCACTTCGTGGGCCAGTTGTCGTTCTGACGCGGGTGTCGTTGGCCGCTCGACTTACTGCCCGAACTGATGTCGGACACGCTCGGGGTGGAGCAACAGATCACGGAAGGCGGAAATTGCAGGGTCCAACTCGGAGCCGATCCGAGTTGTCAGGTGGAGTTCGCGGCACGCGTCAGGATCGACATCAGTCAACTCGACCTTCAAATCGACCACCCGCCACAATAACTCCGGCAGGAATGCGACTACCTCGCCCCGCGCTGCGTAGTGCGCCTGCGAAACCATGTCCGCGGTCTCCAACCCGATGATCGGAATGAACCCTGCGGCGCGACACATGTTCATCGCCCACTCGCGCGCAGGAGTGCCCTCCGGTTCCATCGCCCACCGGCACTCGGAAAACTCAGCCAGTGTTGCTCGCCGAGCACCCCCAGCCCCGTCAGCAATCGATGCGACATGCATGCGCTCCGTCTGGATTTTCTCCGTGTGGACACCCGGCGGGTAGATGACCGGCCACTGCGGGTAAGACTCAGTGATCACCAGATCGAAGTCCTCAACGAGCAGCCCGGACAGTGCGACATCAGGTTCGGCCTGCACGGTGACGATCTCGAGATCCGGGTAAGACGCCCGCATCACGGACAGGATGTCAGGCAACAGTCCGAGCGTCACCGTCTGCATGGACGCGACCCGCAGCCGGCCCCTCACCGATCCCTGTGTGCAGCGGATGCGCGCCCGGAGCTCCTCCAGTTCAGCGACGATGCGGTCGGCGCTCTCAGCCACCAGAAGACCTTCCGGGGTCAGCCGCACCCGCCGACCGTCCTTCTCGAGCAGTGGCACCCCCACCTCCCGCTCGAGTTGAGCGAGCTGCTGCGAGACCGCGGATCGACTGAAAGCCAGCGCGTCCGCGACCGCAGTCATCGTGCCTCGATGCGCCAGCTCTCGCAGGAGACGCATGCGGTCCAGGTCGTAGTGGCGTGGCATCCCGGCAGCATACTCGAATGTAAAGCAAATTTGCACTATTGATGCCACGAATGCTCGCTTTATTTGAACGTTGAAGAGGTTGAGGATGATTCGTGTGGCTGCGGCAACCATGCTGCCCAATGAGCCCGGCACACAAGTTCCGGAACAAGGAAGACACCATGACTCTCACCGTCTACACAAACTCGCACACCGACCGGGAAGCCGCTCTAGCCGCTGCAGCCGAGCTGCTGACGGCCGACGAGCGTGAGCGCGCTTGGAAGACCATCACTGCGTGGCCGGAGTACCGCCGTACGCCGTTCGTTGAGCGTCCGGATCTGGCAGAGCGTGCGCGTGTGGGGCGGGTGTTCGTCAAGGATGAGTCGCTGCGCTCGCACCTGCGCAGCTTCAAGTCTCTAGGTGGCGCATACGCGGTTCAGCGCGCTCACCAGAGGTGGCAAGAAGCCGGCAAGCAGGGGCCCTTCGTGGTCAGCTGCGTCACCGACGGGAACCACGGTCTGTCGGTGGCCTGGGGCGCGAAAGCGCTCGGAGTGGAGTGCATCATCTACGTGCCGACGGTCGTGAGCGATGAGCGTGCTGAGAAGATCGCCGAACAGGGCGCTACCGTGCACCGCATCGACGGGAACTATGACGAGGTCACGCGCCTGCACGCTTCGCACGCGGCGCATGAGGGGTGGACCATCGTCACGGACACGGAGGGCCGCCAGGACGAAACGAACCAGTCTGTCATCGACGTGATGCAGGGGTACGGAGTCCTCGCCCGCGAGCTTGGCGACGACTTCGCTACCATCGCTCCGCCCACTCATGTGTTCATGCAGGCCGGATGCGGTGGCATGGCCGCTGCGATTCTCCCCGACATGATGAGGGCAGCACCCAGCGCCGACTTCTTGGTCATCGAACCGGAGCGGGCCGCTTGCCTTCAGGCGTCAGCGCGCGAAGGCGAGGCCAAGGTCATCGAAGGCGATCTCGCCACGCGCATGGTGGGTATGTCGGCGGGAGAGGTCTCACAGCCGGCGTGGCGCATCAACTACCCTGCGGTGGCGGGCTACGCCGCAATCGGAGACGAACTCGTCAACGAAGCCATGCGTTCGCTCTCCATCCCCACCGGCGGTGCGCAGCCCGTGGAATCGGGCGAGACCGGGTGCGCGGGGCTGGCCGCGCTCCTTGAGCTCGAGCGCGATGAGCAGGCCCGCGCGACCCTCGACGTCGACGAGAACAGCATCGTGGTTCTGATCAACACTGAAGGTGCGACCGATCCCGAGAGCTACGAGCGGATCGTCGGTAAGCCCGCGGCCCCGTGGGGCGTGCCTGTCGGATGACAGATGCACAGACAGCGCATACCCAGCGCACAACGCTATGGATACTCATGGTCCTCAGCGGAAGGCGCGGGCCGCGACAGAATGCCGCTGAGAGCCACCGGGCCACTGGCTGTCTCGTCGGTTGCGAGTGACGTCGAAGCCGCCCAGGATGAGTCCGACCTCGAGCTGCGAGTGGTCATCGTGGTGGGGGCATCCTGATCGCTTGGACTGGCCTGTCTTTCGTCCGTGCTCAGTAGCTGCACCCGGCGTCCGAAGTATGTTCCAGGAGAAGCTGGAGCAGTTGGTTGCCGAATTCTCTCGGGTGCAGCAATGACCCATTGTGACCTCCCGGGAACTCGATCAGTGGTCGATGTAGCTCGGCGGCAAGCGCTTCGGCGCATCCTCGGGGAAATGTCGCGGTTGTGCGGCCGGCCGAAGGAATGACGCGGTCCGCCCACTGACGAAGAGCCGGCAGATCGAAGCGATAGGCCCGCACCGCGGGCGCGTCGTGGGTCAGGAAGAATCCGAGGTTTGTCATGCGCTCGGGTTTCGGCTCGGGAAGCGCAACATCGGGCTCCCGGTCATCGAACCGCAGCCCCACCAGGGCGGCGAACTTCTGCATCGCTGCGACAGCACCTTCGTTGCGGAACATCACTTCGACGTCTTCCTGCCCCTTTTCCGCGTCGCGCCGATCGGGCTCATTGAGCAGCTCGGTGGCCGGCGGCTCGTGGGCGATGAGCAGGCGAATGCGCTCCGGGTGGCGACTCAACAGGTCGAGGCCGAGCAGGGCGCCGAAACTGGTACCGAAGACTGCCACCGGCTCATCGGTGACGGCAGCAATCACACGCGCTGCGTCGTCGCCGTGAACAGTCAGATCAATTGGAGCGGATGGATCGTCGATCCTGCTGCGCGACAGGCCGCGACGGTCATAACTGAGGATGGTGAAGTGGTCCGCGAGCTGCGCAGCAAGGTTGTCGCTGCTGTCTGCATCGCCGTCCCCACCCTGCAACAGCAGAACGACTGGCCCATGCCCGCGGACCTTGTAGTAGATGGTCGCTCCGGGCACCAGGACCTCGCCCGTTCGGGCGGCATCAGCATGATCTGGCATCGACTCGCTACCTTCGGATAGGGAACTGTTAGTTCCTAAATCGTAATCCTCGACGCTTAGGGAACGCAAGGTACCCTATGGGGATGAGTTTGAAGACGCCGAGCAGTCCCCCGGCGCACCAGCCCTCGGACGGCGCGCGGGCGCACCGACGTCGCGGCGCGCAGTTGGAGGGCGCGATTCTCGACGCCGCCTGGGCGGAGATCGCGGAAGTCGGGTATGCGCAAGCCACGATGGACGGGATCGCCAAGCGAGCGCGCACGAACAAGGCGACCCTCTACCGCCGGTGGCCCCATCGGAATGAGCTCCTGGCTGCCGCTATCGACCGGCGGGTGACACCGCTTGAGCCGCCCATCGTGGAATCGGGAGAGGTTCGCGCCGACGCCATCACCATCCTGAAGACCATGCGCCACCGATGCGAAGCGATCCGGATCGTTCCCGACGAGACTGGCGAGCTTGCTGCGTATGTGCGAGATCAAGCGGCGCACGAGGCAATCATCCAGATGGAGCATCTCCTTCACGAAGCGGTCCGCCGCGGGGAGATCATAACGGTCACACCGCTCATCTCCCGGCTGCCCGTCGATGTGCTCTACGGTGAGCTCGCGCTCGTCGGGGAGGCACAAGAGCGCCTCGTAGTCAGCATCGTCGACGACCTACTGCTTCCCATTCTTCGCAACAGGTGAGACCAGCTCCAGATATCGCGCGCCAGTTCGGCGCTCGATGGCAGACGGTCTGGGCAAACCCTCGGTCACTCGGTGATAGCCGATGCCGGACATCCTCGTCACAGTAATCGGACATAGCCTCTAGTCAATATTGATTCTGATCTACACCCTTGTCATGTCGTGGGAGGTCCACTTGTGGGAGGACGTCGAGGATGACCCGATCAAGAACCGTCGAATGGCACGACGTCCGCGAGAAGCATCCTGTTGACGAGGCCGCCGTGTCCCGGCACCTCGCACGGATGGAGGCCGAGGAGCGCGCCTACCGCCTGCGCGAGATCCGCGAGGAGCAAGGCGTTACTCAGAAACAGCTGGCCGAGCGGATGCATCTCACCCAGCCAACGATCTCGGCTCTGGAGTCCGGTGACCTGGACCGGACTGGGCTGGTCACCCTCAAGTCGTATGTCGAGGCACTTGGCGGGACCATCGAGGTGGTCGCCACGTTCGGTGACCGCAAGCTCGTGGTCTCCTCCGACTGAACAGGTCGTTGCTCAAGCCGGGAGGACTGGGCCGATTGCCGAACGGTTCCGAAGCCTTCAGCCCATCGATCAGCAGGGGCCCAACGCCTGCATGCGCTCGTGAAGCTCAGACTCCGCGACCCGAAATCGATGATCCGTCACGCCCGAAGTCTAAAGATCGTCATCCACGAACTCTATAGATCGCCATCATCCGGTGGGCTGGGTTGGAGCCCCCACTCGGGGATTCGGTGTGGACAGGTCAGTAGGGCCCGACCAGTTGACCTCCTTGGTCGATGAGCGCTGTCAGCTCGTCAGTGTCCTTCACGCTGATCGCCGACTCCGCCTCGGGTGCGGCTATTGCACTCTCCATGTCCTGCGTGAAGCGGACACATTCAAGGTCACTCAGGATGCGTGCCGGTCCAGATACTCGCGCAACGCATCACGCACTACATCCGACGCCCGGCGTCCCTGCCCGGCTGCCACCGCGTCGAGCCGATCCCTGTCCAATTGGGACACCCGCAGATTCAAAGCCGGCGAATGCCGGCGTCCCCCGCTCAACGACGGTCGGCCGCCACGGTGCTCCGCATGATCGGCCATCGCCGCTGCACGCTCCTCGGTCAATCGCTGCCCGCCGACGACGAACTCCTCGTCGTCCAGATCGATATCCTGCACGATCACATCCGGACCAAACGTTTCAGGAAACCCCTCAGGGGGCCGCTTGTCGCTCATCGTCTCCACCCCCTCGGCATCGCATGAACCACCGCGAACCCCATGCCACGGTCGTCTTGACGATCCCCAGCTCGATCTCCAGACCTCGGCTATCGGTGGCCGCGTAGATTGCCATCTCGACGAACACGGCAGTCGCGAGAGCCTCGCGGATAGGCCCACTCGACAGCGTGTGCTCCCGAGCGGTGCTCCGGATCCCCCGTACAACTACATTATGTCACACACAACCTGCATGGCCCGATGGGAACTGATGGTCGTCCGAAATTGAACGGTCAGAGTAGGTCGTCGTGGCTGCCAGTCCGGACAATGGTCAGGGCGTCACCATCAAAGGTGTACAAGAGGAGCCAATCCGCCTGGACGTGCAGCTCACGGTAGTTGCCGAGGCTACCGACGAGCTGGTGGTCACCGTGTTGACGAAGCCAGTCGGGTATCCCTGCTGGCGACAGCTCGAAGCGCGGACTTGAGCGCATCCATGTCGTAGTGCTTGCGTTTGAGCCGCTTCACATCGCGGAGGAACGCCGGCCGATAGGCAATCTCACGCACGGTCGATGAGCGCTGTCAGCTCGTCAATGTCCTTCACGCTGATCGCCGACTCCGCCTCAGCCTCGCGCACGGCGTCCTCGTAGGGGGTGAGACTGGGCCGGAAGGGCAACCGTTGGTCGTGAACAATCTGACAAAGGAACATGTTGATGGCGGTGGGCATGTCGATGCCCATCCGGTCGAGCGTCTTCGTGGCGCGATCCTTGAGCCACTTGTTGGTGCGCACCTGGATACGCGTATCAAGTTCCATCGTCCGGTCACCTCCGAGGATGAGCCTTATGTACCTCTATCGTACTCCTTCCGTACTTCTCTGAAGTATGTCGCACAGATAGAAGCCAAGGAATCGGCACGATCAGTGCCCTGCTCTCGAGGGGATGTGGCAGCCCCACTTCTGGCCGGTGTCGACATCTTCCGGTGGCGAGCCCACGGACGAGGGCCTCTGCAGAGTCGCGTGTGGCCTGCCAAGCGTCCTCGCAACCACCCTCATCCTCGCCTTCGATGATCCAAGATTGTGCCGCGAGCCGAGCCCACGAACGTCCACCTCCGCAAAGGCTTGAACCGTCTCGGCGTGGGCTGGGCTATCTGAGTGGGGGTCTCGGGGCTGTGGTCCCGGTGGATGCCAGTCCCGACCTCCACGCGCACCAAGACTGGCTCCCGAAGGCACGAACCACCGGCCTTCAAGAGTGCGAATGCTCCTCGGCCTCGAGCAGCGCCGGAGCGGCGACGGGACGAACCTGCCGGGGTCGATCCGGTAGGAGATGCCGTCATGCTTAGGCTGACCAGCGAAGGTCTCGACGACAGCATCGGTCTGGTACTGCTGTACCTTGAACTGGAGCTTCATCGAGAGTCTTTCTTTCTGCACCTGGCGCTGTTCGTCGTCACCGCGAAAAGGTGCTGGGGGTCGTGGAGGTCTGTGTTCACGCTGGTCCTGACGCCTTCGCGCCCGCCTCGCCGTCGGCTTCCTTCTTGCGAACGAGCTCTACGCAAGCATCTTCGTCGCCTGCGTAAGAAAGCTCCCACCGGGGCCTCATGCGTGTGCCGCGGTTCGCGATCACGCCACTCCGTCGCAGCTTGGTGAGCAGGTTCGTGATCTTGGTTGTCTTCTGCTGCTCGGTGAGCGCTTCGCTGAGCGCCGGCCGCAGCAGGGCCTCTATGTCGCCTCGGCCTGCGTGTCCCTGCGCGCGGTGGAAATCGGTCAGCAGGGCTGCGTAGTAGGAGTCGGCCTGGGGACGAGTGCGGATGTAGTCGGCCATCTCGCCAGTCCCGGCCCCCACGCGCACCAAGACTGATCCCCGAAGGCACGAACCACCGGATGGGGGGTGCGGGAAATATCACCAGCCCGATCCGGCATGCGATCCTCACACTCTGATCACAGCATGATTACAGGAGGGCGAAACGACCTTTCCAAGACCCTGCGTCAGTGATTGTCTTCCCGAATGTAGGTAACTCCAAAGGCTCTGACCTGGCGGAACTCCTGGCGGCTGGTGGCCAAGTCGAACCATCCGCCCTCCGACTTCTGGAAAATGTCAAGCCCACGACCAAGGTTGATGCGCCAGCCTGCGTTGGTACGTATCCACCGATCGTGACCGCCGGGGTCCTTCGCCACTCTTACCTTGACGCCCTGTTGAGCCGCACCTTGCACGATCTGCTTGAGCATCTGCAACTGCTTCTGCTGATAGTTGGGGTCACCATCAAGCGTCGTGTACAGCTTGAACGTCACCTCGTCGGCCGAGTCCTTGGCAGACGCGATCAGGGCGAGTAACTCGACAAGGTTGCGGCCCTGGTGGCCCATCCGGATGTACGGGTCGTGCAGCTCGATCTCACTTGCGCCGCGCAAGTAAGGCATTAGCAGAGTTTCGTAGGAGACGCCTCGCTGGTTCTCCACGAAGTCGCGTTGCCCTTCAAACAGCTTCTCCTCGGCCGGTACGGCAGCGGTCTCGGCCGTCGGCTCTGAAGGAGCTGACGTTCCTCCAACGGCATTTGTCCCGGCGGACTCATCGATTGCCGACGCTGTCGTGGAACCTCGGCCCGTCCAGTAGTAAGCCGCGTATTCGTCCTCCTCCAGGGTGGTGACCGGCTGCCAGCCGCCACCAGTCTTGTCGGTATAGCCGAAGTTGACGGGCTCGAAGGTTGCGTCGATGCGCAGGATCTGGTCCTTGACACGTTTGCGGCCCTCGATCGCGAACCGAAGGAGCTCTTCGATCTCCTCACGCGTTGCTTCGCCGGTCGGGTAGATGACCTTCATCAGGCCGGAGAACGTCTTGTGAATTCCGTCACGGTCACGGGTTGAGATATCGGAACCGAGGGCGAAGTGAGTTTGGTACTTGTCAGAGAAGTCTCTGTTACGCATGGAGCGCAAAACCTCCGCCAAGTAGTCAACGACGAATCCATAGCCAGTGGAGAACATCTGACCGCGAATCGTCTCGATCTCCCAGCCAGGGATGTAACAGTGCAGGCGATCCAGATAGGCGGAATCGTGGTATGCCCCGGGAAGCTCATCGAACAGGTCGGAGTGCTTAAGCATGTACGGAACTGTGTGGGACGTGTTACCGACGAACACCATGGACGCCTCGGCTCCCATGGTCTGCACGCCGCGGGAAAAAGACTTGTTAGCCATGTAGTTCTTCATGATGTCGACGAGCGCCTTATCGGTGCGCTTCTTCTGGCCCGCGAACTCATCGAACGCGACCACGTCCCAGTAGCCGACTAGCCCGATCTTGCCGTTGGAGTTGTTGACGAACAGTTTCGGTACAGTCACCTCACCACCGGAGATCAGCATCCCGTGGGGGGAGAACTCGGAGAAGATGTGCGACTTGCCCGTGCCCTTGGGGCCCAGCTCGATGAGGTTGTAGTTACGCTCCACGAACGGAATGAGCCGTACCATCTGGAGCAGCTTGGCCCGGCGCCCAAACAGGTCAGGGTCGAAGCCGATGGACTGCATGAGCAGATCGATCCATTCATCGGTCGTGAACCCTCTACGGACCTCGAGGTACTGGTCTATATCGAACGCGGACATCTGGATCGCCTTGAGGCTTCCTAGAATCCATGGAACCGCGCGAAGGTCGTCAGAGTGAGAGTATCCGATGTCGCATATGCACCACACACCACCCACCAACAGCTTCTCGTTGGCCTTCACGGTTCCGGGATCGATAACGACACCCCGGATTCCGAGATTTTCAAAGGACGCCTCGTAAGCGTCAGCCTTCTCATTGAGGACGACACTAACACGATCAATGATGCGATGACGCCCTTTTTCCCTAATGGTCGACTTTACTAGTTCAGACTCATTGCGGTGCACATAGTGGTCGGCAAGAATCTTCCGAACCGCATCAATCCCAGCATGAATTGTCGCCTCATCATCGGAGGCCGCATATTGACCCAGTAGATACTCCAACACATACGTTGGAACGATTGCGTTTCCCTTGACCGCTTTAACGAGGTCCTTACGAACGACAACTCCCGGAAACAGCAGATTGATCTTGTAGTCAAGATCGCTTAGTTGCACCGAAGCATCCTCGTGAGGCTGATCTATCGGATCCGGACCAGGAGTTCCTAGTGTCATTTTCTCCCCCTAGATATCAAAGTCCGTGGTGAATGAACGGCGCAACATGTATTGTGCTTTGGTGTACGTTCTCCATTGAGTCGTGTTAGGGATCTGCTCCTCCAGCCGGAGCTCCACCGTCCGGTTGTTGAACGCATCCGCCTCCTGGCTCAGCAACATCTGTGCACTCTGGTACCGGTCACGAGCCTCATCTGATATCTGGTCAAAGGTCAACTCTGCCAGGTTGGAGATCAGTGTCTCGCCTACGTACAACCCCGCACGCAGGGTGCGTGGTTGGACCTTCTCGCTAACCGGCTCGGTCTGGTACAGCTTGACGACGAGTTGACCGGTCGTGATCTTGTCCGTCTCCGGCTGGACATCAACGTTCACCTGCCGGGTGTCACTCGTGCGCTTCTTGTTGATCGCCAGCACCGGCACCACGATCTCCTGCAACGCCGCTCCACCGTGCACATACCGCGATCCCGCACCGGGTAGGCGGAGCCGGTGGATCGATTTCGGGATCTGCACCTGAAGATCGCTGGCCAACCCGACCTGCTCCGGTTCGAACGTCCTGAAAGCTGGATTGTCCTTCAGGCCACGTCCCAGGACATAGCGGCGGTTGACCACCGGGAGGTCGTCGCCCTGGGGTTTGGTCGAGAGATACCCGGCATCGGCTAAGGGCCTATCCTGATAGAGGAATCCATGATCGGCGGTGACGAAAATGTTCGTCGCATTCGCGCTCGTCCACTTCTTCACGAGTTTCATCACCGTGTCGAGGGTCGTCTCCGCCGCTTCGAAGACGGACCGTTCAGTCGCTGCCTTGTCCCCAGCCGCGTCGAT
The DNA here is from genome assembly GCA_022647765.1 of Acidipropionibacterium sp. Classification (GTDB taxonomy): domain Bacteria; phylum Actinomycetota; class Actinomycetes; order Propionibacteriales; family Propionibacteriaceae; genus Acidipropionibacterium. Next base: position 275,727 of record JALCLH010000001.1, on the reverse strand, counting down.
CCCATTATGGTAGACGTAGAAGACGTGGTGCTCGGTGTAGAGCTGCCTCAGCTCCCGGTTCCCCATGGCCAGCACATCTTCGGCCTGAATCGCGAACCCGTCCACAGGCTCCAGGATTTTGTTCCGGTTCACCGTCCCATCCGAACGCTGCCCATCGACAAGGACAGGGTCACCACCCTTGGAGTGTGCCAGTGTCTTATGTGGAAGGAGGGCCGCCATCCCCAGTTGCGTGTAGCTCGGCAGCACACCAAGCATGGCATCCAACGCGGCGTCGAAGCGATCCTCTTGGCGTACACGAGTACCGAGTTCCTCGGCGACCTCGTAGCGCAGGGCATCAGAGATGATGACAACGGCCTTCTTGGTGCCCTTGCGAACGAGTGGCTCCACCCGGTCCTGGTAGAACGATGGCTGAGGCCGCACCGCGTTCGAGCTCCACATACTGACTGCGTCTACCTGGTGCTGCCAAGAGGCACCGAGCGGGAAAAGGAACCTATTGATGTAATAGTTCTCCACCTCGTCACGTAGTGTCTCGACCACGTCGGCGTAGTCGGTGATCCGAACAGCGAGCTGGAAGTGGCGGTAGAGCTGGTCGATGCGGAACCACTCCTTCTGATACCGCTGCAAGCCCCCGTCAATCGAGGACATCTCGAACGTCGCACTAGCGAGTGCTGAAAGCAGCTCCGAGGCTGCACCGATCGCGGTGTAGAGATCCCGGTAGCCGTCCACCCAGATGCTGGACCGGCGGCTTCGGACCGTCTCGGCCACCTCACGGGCACCGATCGTCCGATCCGTTACCTGGCGTGCCAGCGTACTGATGATCTTCTGCTCGACCTCCTCGAACAGATCGTTCCCAGCCAAGGACGCGATATCGGCATCCTCGATCCGGCCCGCGTAGTCGAGATCTTTGGCCGCCCGCGAGGCCAGCGTCATCAGCGCCTTAGCGCTGCGAACGTCATAGCGCAGACTGGCGAAATCCAACTGAATGTTGCGCAGCGCTCCCGGCTGATCGCTCTTGAACCTGTTGATGGCCTGCCGGAACATCCACAGTACGAAGTCGTTGACACTCGGCCGGTCCGCCTTGTACCCATAGATCTTGGCGACGCCCGCCCAGTGAAAGTCCAGCAACCCATACTCGGTAAGTGAGTCGTACTTGGTGGTACTACCTTGGGCGTTCTCCACCAGGAGAGTGCGAATCAGCTCCAGCATGCTGTGCTCACTCTGGCCCAGCAAGACCGCACATATCTTTGCCTGCACCAGATCCATTGAGTCATCCGCGTTCAAGAGAGCCTTGAGCGCATCGGTTCGCTTCGAGGACCGAAAGAATGACTCGTAATTGTCAAGCACCACGTCGACGCCACCAGCCGTCAGGCCAAGGTCGTGGCGCAGTAGGGCGGTACGGTCGGCAGTGAACACCCCGTAAGCAAGCTCCAGGTCGAGCAGCCAGTTCTCGATGTCTGAGGGGGCGACGCCCTGCCGGTAGATGAGGAACTTGGCGTCTGGCTCTTCCTGGAGTATCCGGTACTTGAGTGCATACTCGTCGTTGGCGACTGAGACCACGGTGACATCGGGGATGTCGACACCGAACAGCTGGTCGGCATAATCACCATCAGGATCGTGCCAGAAGACCAGACGCTTGTTCCTGAATTGCTCTTCAAGATGCGGGAGCACAGAGGTCAACGAAGTCATTCGGCACCCTCCTGACCCTTAGCGAGAGGGTCCGCGACGCCGGCCACCGTGCCGTGGTCGTTGACACCGATCACCAGGCGCCTACCAGCAGAGTTCGCAAACACGACGATCGTCTGCAAAGGCTTCGTCAGCGAGGACAGGTCACGCTTGAACTCCATCGCCTTGCCCTCATGGGCACTCACCCAGCCTTCACCGCTGAACCCCAAACGATCACACATCCGATGACTCCAGTCTGTTCGTGGGCCAGCCCCATCCCTCGACCTTTTTGCGCTCCTTCTCCAAGCCAAAATTCCTGAGCGCCTTTCCAAACCGCAGGTAGTTGACCAAGACGCCATCGTCCAGATCTATCACAAGCTGCCGGGTCGCAAGCGGGTACAGCACATCGTGCTCGTACTCGCCGAGCTCCATCAGAATCTTCCGCAGATGCTCGGCCTCTTTAGCGGCTGCCGCCTGCTGCCGCGGTGAGCCCGCCCCGACCGCCTCTCGCTCCCGATTGTGGACACTCGCTTCCAGCTTTGCCTCATACTCGCGCAGATACTCGTTGAGCACCGTCGACACGGTTGAGGGAGTGTAGCGGTGCATGTAGATCAGCGCGTTGAAGGAGCCCTTCGGGCTGGAGAACAGCCAGTAGATCGGGCGCTTCTTGTATCGCTTCACATGGTCGTCATAGAACTTCGACTTGCCGCCACGGCTGATGAAGTAGTCCCGAAGAGTTTTCACACCGAGAGCCTGCTCGACGAAGTGCAGATTCCCCTCGAAGTGCTCCTCGCCGAACGCCACGCACAGGAACTCGCGGAACTTGGCGACGATGTCGTCTTCGAACCAGTCGCCGTCAACGATCGGGAGGACGTTGTCCGCATCCGGCGGAAACGTCGGTGACGGCACCCTGGCGAGATAGTCCTGCACTGTCGCCCCTTGGTCGGCGAGAATCAGGCCGGACTTGTCGAGGCTGTACCTCCCGAGCATGCAGCCGACAGCGTAGGAGACGAGGTCCACGATGGCGGCCTCCGTGAACAAGGTGTCGCGCTCCTCAGGCGTCTTGTTCGGCCACCGAAACGCGGAGTTGTTGGTGAGCGACACACGCTCGAGGGGAACATACGAAGGAACCTCGTCCTCCAGCCCATACAGCTTCGCGACGGCTTCGTTGTTCTCGATCTCGAGCTGTTGCTGTGCGCGCGACCGAGCGGCCCACTCTTCTCGATGTTGCGCAACGATCTGTTCAAGCGTCTTCAACGGGGTGCCTCACGAGAGTTCGCTAGGGAGTTGATTTTCGTCGTCGGCCGCCACGCAAGCGCTGAAGGGGTAGCCATGGGGGTAGCCAAGGTCTGTCTGCCTAGACTATCCGCCCAGTCCGATCATTTCAGCGGATGCCGCAAGCGCCGCTCGGGTCCTCGTCCTGTCGGTGTGCAAGTAGGATTGCGTACTCAGCACCGAGGAGTGCCCGAGTATGGCCTTGATCGTGGTCTCGTCCACCCCGTTGGCGAGTAGCAGCGTGGCTGCGGTGTGGCGCGCCTCGTAGAGCAATGGCCTGCGGCTGCTGCCATCCGGGAGTGTGACTGTCACCCCCGCTTCCTTGACGATCTCGTACCATTCACGGCGATCCACCTCCGCGGATCGCGGCGTGCCGTCCGCTCGAGGCCAGACTAGCCCGCACGGAGATGGAGGGGCGCACTCCATCCAGGACGAGAGCGACTCGACCAACCATGGCACGAGCGGTATGACACGGCTCCCGGCACGAGTCTTGGGCCGGACCAGGTGATATGCCCCATGGACTTGCCGGGATTCGAATCCGCGCGGAACCCGGAACCCACTCGCTGGTTGCCTGAACTCGACGTATGGCAGTGCCTTGAGCTGCCAGGCGAGCGTCATCGTCTGCGCCCCTAGATCCACCATGTCCCAGGTCAGACCAAGCGCCTCTGCGGGCCGAAGGCCCTCAATGAGCGCAGCTACCCATCGCGAGGCGTCGGGACGGGCGGTGGCCACAGCAAGAATCTTCGCCGCGTCCTGTGCAGTCAACGGCTGCCTCGGAGAAAGCCCGGAACCCGGACCGTCCGTCTCCCTGGCACGTTGAGGAACGGTGTATCCCTCAGCCACGGCATCGGACAGGATCTTGCTGAGCACAGCATGCGTGCGCTGCATCGTTGCCAGTGCCAGACCAGCTTCCTCCTGGGCCGTCGCGACCTTCCGAATGTCCGCGGGCGCTAGAGCATCGAGATGCAGGTGCCCAATCGTAGGGACAATCCAGCGGCCGACTCCTGAGCGATCCGAGACGTACGTGCCGGGCCTGACGATGCGCTGCCTCTGTTCTAGCCATTGATCGGCCCACCGTTTGACAGTGATACGACCACTGGTCTGGACGGCGTGCCCCTCGGCCGCAATCCGCCGCTGTGCTTCAGCGAGTCGGTCGCGAACTCCAGTTTCCGTTCGCGCCTTCAGGGTGATGCGATGCCGCGTTCCCCGTTCTGTCCACCCGGCCTCGATCGAGGCCACCCACTGCCCCCGAGAGTTCTGGTAGACCGAGCCAGCTCCCTTGCTGCGTTGCTTGATCTGTGACATGACTCCATGATCAACGAGGAGTCGTTGGTTTTCAGGGTAGCCATCGGGATAGCCATCTGCGTTTTCCGTCCGAGACGGAGTACTGGAGCGTGGAGAGCCGGACGGCCTTCGCCGAGACGGGTATACGGCTCACCACAACACAGTTCATGAAGGAGGAGTACTCCACTGGCAAGGCCGACCTCATGACGGCGTTCATGGTCCGTGCCCAGGAGCTCACAGTCTCTCGTGGAACCTGGGCCATGATCAATCTGCCGTCGTGGATGTCGCTGAAGTCGTTCGAAGACCTGCGACACGACCTGCTCCGGATCCAGCGCATCTCGTCGATGGTCCACCTCGGCCGTGGCATCTTCGGGTCCGACTTCGGGACCGTCGCCTTTGTGATCGACAACGCTCCGGCCAACTCAGCGCGTGGTGTGTATCGCCGGCTCTTCGAGCATCACGTCGATGTCAGGTCGGTTTCCGCAATCGAGGCACTCTTCCGCGACTCTGCGTACAACCGCTACGAGGTGTCACAGGCGGACTTCGCGGCCATCCCCGGATGCCCGATCGTCTACTGGCTGAGTGAAAAGATGCGAGCGGTCTTCACCGCGGGCGCGCCGCTGGGCGCGGTGGCCTCGCTCGCTGTCGGCCTCCAGACCGGCGACAACAGTCGGTTCCTTCGACAGTGGTGGGAGGTCTCACGCAGCCGCTCTGCGTTCACTTGCACGTCACGTGAAGAGGCTGCTTCAAGCGGTGCGCGCTGGTTCCCGTACAACAAGGGTGGCGAGTTTCGGAAGTGGTACGGCAACCATGAGTTCGTGGTCAACTGGGAGCACGACGGCGCTGAGATCGTCGCTTTCAAGCCACGCTCAGTGATCCGGAACCCACGAACGTACTTTTCACCGTCAGTGTCATGGTCCAAAATTAGCAGCGGCGCTCCGGCGTTCAGGGCCTACCCACCTGGATTCCTCTATGACGTTGCCGGCACATCGATCTTTGTAACCGCGGGCCAAGTGGCACGTAGGGTGATCTCTTTCGCAAATTCTCAAGTGGCACTTGAACTGCTGGCTGCGATCGCTCCGACGCTCAACTACGAAGTGGGGCAGGTCGCTGGCCTTCCCGTCGCGGAAGCGGCCGCAGGCCGCGGAGCCACCATCGCAGCAATGGCAGTGGATGCCGCGAGGGTCGATTGGAATACCTCCGAGACGTCTTGGGGGTTCCGATACAACCCGCTCGTCGCACTCTTCGAGCGCGGGGAGACGTCGATTCCGCTCAGTCCAGGCCCCTGAGCGGCCTGGCAAGCGTGATCAAGGGATTGCGTTCGAAGCTCCATGACATCTCAGCTAGATCCCAATCTGTGTGAGATGTTTCGATCAAACGTTGCACCACACTGGCGGGAAGATGGTTGGCATCAGATGCTACCGGTACCAGCCCGACGTACCCGATATGGAAGTGCATCGTTGGCGCGAGCACCTTCATGACCTCCATGACGTAGGTTGAGTTCAGGAGCAGGGCAATCTGATCAAGGAGAGTCCGCTCTCCGAAGCCCGAGTGTCCCGTCGAATCGTGGATGAAACCCGCTGGATATCGCCTGAAGGCGGCTTCACCCGACGATATATCGGACCATGACACTGACGGTGAAAAGTACGTTCCCGTGTTCTGAGCGCGTGACCTCGGTCGTCCCCCGTCTTCTACTCCGAATGTTCGAATCTCAGCGCCGTCGTGCTCCCAGTTGACCACGAACTCATGGTTGCCGTACCACTTCCGAAACTCGCCACCCTTGTTGTACGGGAACCAGCGCGCACCGCTTGAAGCAGCCTCTTCACGTGACGTGCAAGTGAACGCAGAGCGGCTGCGTGAGACCTCCCACCACTGTCGAAGGAACCGACTGTTGTCCGCAGTGGCGAGGCCTTGCCGAAGATCGGCTACATCGCTGAGTGGACGGCCCACTGAGAAAGCTGCTCGCATCTTTTCACTCAGCCAGTAGACGATCGGGGATCCGGGGACGGCGGCGAAGTCCTCGGCAGATGCGAGGTAGAAGCCCACGTCCGTGGTTCGCATGACAAGGGCAGTGCGCAACGCTGAGATCTTCTCCGCTTCCGACATCCCGTCGACGAGACGGATGAACGCGCCCGTCCGTCCACGGGTGGAGGCTCGGTTTGCTGATGGCTGGTTCGTCAGGATGAACGCCGTCGAGGAGACGACCTCGCCACCGATCGAGTCGAAGGCGCGCGCACCGAGATGAAGCATCGACGTGATCTGTTGGTGAGCCAGCAGTGAGGCGCGAAGCTTCTCGTACGAGCTGAGGAACATCCACGACTGCATCGTGATCATGGCTACCATTCCTCGTGGCCGGGCGAGGTTGGTGCAGCGCTGGATGAAGCCTGCGAAGAGGTCAGACTTCGCGTCCGGATGCGCTTCTTTCATGAACTGTGAAAGGAGTGGGTTCATCTGCTTACTGCCCATGTAGGGTGGATTGGCAACCACGACCGAGTACTGCTGCTCCAAGTACCCCGCCTGGTTGATGGCACGGCGAGCCCAGTCGATAGCGTCAGCGCGGAGCAGGTCACCCTCGTCGTCGAGAGCTACGAGGTGCTCAGCGAGCCGGACAGCCAGATCAGAGTCCGGCCGAATGAGCGAGCCGAAGGTGTCTGCGTGTTCGAACTGGTTCCAGAACGCCTCCTCCGCCTGGCGGTCGCCATCCTCAGTCACGAGGTAGCCAAGCTCGTCGGCGCTGAACGAGATCGGTTCGATGACGCAGATGTGCGGCTCAACCTTCTTGTTGAAGAAAGTCCGCTGCCTGGCTCGTGCCTTCATGGTCAGCGCGAATGCCGCAAGCGCTCCAGCGCGCGAATCAATCTCGGTGCCGTAGAGGTTGTGACTGAGGATCAGGCTGGGTATCTCGGATGGACTGTAGCCCTCTTCCTCGTATATCGCGTAAAGGAGGTCGAAGGCATACGTGAGCATGTGCCCCGATCCGCAGGCGGGGTCGACGACTGTCAGGGCTTCGGGGCCGGTCAGTTTGAGGTAGTCCGGCTCCTCATCGACCGGTGCGATGTAGTAATCCATCTGGTCGGCCAGATGAGACTCTGGATGGTTGAGCATCCACAGGCGCCCAACAGAGTTCTCAACGAGATAGCGAACGATCCAGTGCGGGGTGAAAAGCTGCGTGGCAGCCGGGATCTCAGCGGCTCCGGCCTTCTTGTTCTTCTTAAAACCCGCGAAGACCTCATCCTTCCGCTCAGAGATGTAGAACTGGTACAGCCAGCCGATCACCTCCACGTCCCGGCAGACGTCTGGTGTCATGGTGGCGACGGCGCGGGCCAGGATGGACTCGTCCGCCAGCAGGTTGGCAGGAATCAGGAGTTCGGTGTAGTCGCCCTCGCGTTCGAACATGAACGGCATCGACTTGTTCCAATACCGGCAATACTCGGCGAGCAACAGTGTGTAGGCCTCGCCTTGAGGGTCAATGCTGGGGCGGGTCCCATCCAGCAGGCCGTTGAGGACAACAAGTGTTGAATCGGTGACAACGTCAGGGTCGAAGACACCACGTTTGGCGTCTGCAAGGACCTCCGGCTGTCCGACCGCTTGCCCTGCTGCGGGTGACACGATTCCAGCGGTGGTGTAACCGCCGGCATCCATGAACCTGAGGGCGACGATGCGGTTGAACCAGGTGTAAGCGACCTTGTCAGCGACGGCTTCCTTGCCTTTGATGCCACCTCCAGCCCCCTTGATGCCAGCTTCTAGAGCTCGAATGGCGCGCGGGTTCTCAGTCTGTTCCGGTGACCCTGGAGCGAGAACTGCGGTGATGCGAGCACCTACTTGAGTGATGAGTTCTGCACGAGCCCACGTGGCAAAGCTCTTCAGGGGTGCGGTTTCCATCAGCGGTCCCGTTCTGTTTCGTCTGCTCCGAGGGCATGTCGCTGAATCGCTTCGACAGCAGCCAGGTCCTCGCGATCAGCCTCAATAGCTTCCGCCCTTCGGCGATCAGCGGCATATTTCTTATATCGTTCTTCGGCGAGTTGCTTCGCAACTTCGGCCTGTACCGTTCCAGCATGGGTGAGAAGATCTCGTCCATTAAACTGGAGAAACGCATCCAGCCTCTCACTCCAGTCGGCCATCGTCATAGTCCGATGTCGTTTCGCTTGATCCTCTGCGTAATCCAGATACATTGTGACGATCCGATTCAGCTCGTCAATTTCATCTTCCGAGAGGTAATTCTTGGCTGTGTCTACGTCACCCTTCCGAACACGGTTACCTCTCCACGATGTGAGCCCCATATTCACAGCGTCAGGATCACTGCGGTCCGTGATGATCTCTGCCGCCGTGTGCCCCGTGATGGCCCAGAGCATCTTGTTCTGTACCTTCTTGAAGAACATTCGGGCTTCCTCGCTATTGCTGCGATAGTCGATCGCCAACGTGTACAGATCCTTAACCTTCTGGTAAAATCGCTTTTCCGATGCACGGATGTCCCGGATGCGATCCAGCAACTCATCGAAGTAGTCATCGACATCGCGTCCCTTGAGCCGTTCATCGTCCATCGCGAAGCCCTTGACCAGATACTCTCGGAGCACGCTAGTGGCCCACTGACGGAACTGAACGGCTCTCTGCGACGTCGACCGGTAGCCGACCGCCAAGACCATGTCCAGGTTGTAGACCTTCACCTGACGCCGCACATCACGGGAACCCTCTCGCTGAACCCTTAACTCTGAGTTAATCGTTGCCTCGGTGACCTCGCCATCGGCCAGCACACGTGCGATGGTCTGCGCCACGTTCGGCAACGACGTGTCATAGAGCGTCGCGATCTCAGCCTGAGTGAGCCACACCGTGCTCCCGGAGGCACGCAACTGCATGCGGAGTCCGTCCGGCGTCTCGTACAGGATCATGTCATCGCCACTCATAGGGTGATCCTCTTTCCCTCGCTGAGTGCCCCCACCAGAGCGTCACGCAGAGCCCCGAGGTAACGATCGACATCGGACTCGGTATCCAGCAGTCCGGTGACACCTGTGGGGCGAATCGTCTTGATGGAGACGGTCTGTCTTGCCGGGGGCTCCGGATTCACAGGTAGGTCGGTTGCGGCGGCAGCGAGTTCGTCCAAAATCTGTGGGTAGGCCGTCTCCTCAAACGTGTGGGCAATCTCGTTGACCACAGCGATCTGCTGCTCCGAATCCAGCCGCGCGAGTCTATTTTGAATCTGTTGGTCGACTGAGCGCCGAGTATAATCCGGGGCATCCAGATAGATCCTGTTGTCATGCAAGTCATCCCTGCGCACGATGATCACTTGGCTGGCCTTCATCCGGGTGGTGCTCAGGACATCGTCGATCTCGGCTTTCAGTTCAATGGTCGCAGCCTTGAGCTTGGTCATTTTGTTTCCGCGGAAGGCCGCCGGATCATCCAAGATATGCTCTATCTCGACATCGCAGCCCTCGGGAAGGTAGTTGAGGTTGCTGGCGTTCTGAGCGAGCAGCGCCACTGCCTCGTCATAGATCGCACGCTGTCCCCCGTGGAGAAAGGCGATGATTGGGTCGACCACGTCCCCCTTGGCATCCAGGAGGACGTCACCGGACGGGAAGTCAGTGAGGTACCACTCGTCCTTCTGCCCCACGACCTGTTCCAGCAGGCTGATCGGCTCATTCAGCTGAGTGATGAACGGGTACTTTGATGACGTCGTGAGGGCCTTGAGCTCGTTGAGAGTCGCGTACAGCTTCGAGGAGCCGAAACGGGCGAGTTCCAGCGGGTCTTTCGGTATTGTGGGGTCGTCGAAGAAGTCTGTGCAGAAGCTACGGAAAGCGGTCACCTTTCGAGGGTCGAAGTCCTTCTGCGGAGCGACGATCGCGTGGGAGTGCTTCTGCGTATTACGCAAAATCGTTGCGACCTCACTGCGTTTGAGCGTGTTACTGTCAATGTTCAGCGTCACCTTCGACGCACCCACGAGCCACGCGACGACGGCTTCGATGGAGGGCAGATCCCAGCCGTAGGGCTTGGCCTGGAAATGGTCGACGATCGTATTGACCGTGCTCTGCTCACCGAGACGGCCCCGCTGCAACACGAACGACAACACCTCTTCCCCAGGCGTGGAGAGCTTGGAGAGGGTGGGATCGTCGATCATGCCAGAGTCAGGGTTTGCGAACCCGGCAACCTGCTGCTCGGTGTACGTGCACCCACCCAGCAGACTCAACTGCGTGTACGTGCGGGAAATGAGGTCTTGGAAGCCGTCGGTCACCCGAGTCTGAGCATCCTGAGAGGTGGACGTGATGTCGGCGGCGTTGATAATGAGAGCGGCCCGGCCGACGGCGCGGCGGATGCGTTCAACGAGTTCCTTCTCCCGCTCACTGTTCTGTGTGGCCTTCGTCTGAAGGATGCGCTGCTCGTTAGCAGAGATGGAACTAGTGAGTTTCCTCTTGGTGTACTTCTCCGTCTTGATGAGCAGCCGCAGGTCGCCCATGACACGCTCATCAGGGGCAAGGACGACGCGCAGCTCGTCCTTTCCTGCCGAGTGCATCCGGATTTCCTCTGACCCATAGGGGTACTCGGGGGTAATGAAGTGAAGAGCGAGTTCTGGCTGTTTGCCGAAGGCCTGGTCATCGAGCTTATAGCCGAAACTGAAGTCCTGCCCATTCTTAGCGTAACGGATCTTAGAGGTCTTGATGACATCGCCAGACAAGATCTTGCTCAGGCGGCTGGATACTTCGGATGAGTCAATGTCGAGGTTCTTGATCTCTGCCTCGATGACTTGTTCCTCGTTAGTCAGATACTCATATACGTTGCCGTTGCGCTGCACGTACGTCTGGGTCTCCAACAAGGTAAGGGAGGCCTGGACCTTCTTGCTCAACTCTGACAGATTGATCCCAAACCGATCATAGACGAGCACGGCGAGATTTCGGGCTGTGGCCTTGAAGTCGTCCACATACTTCACAAGGAACAGTGCCTTGAGCAGGCGGATCGCCAATTGATCGTCAAGATTATGTTCCGCGATGTCAACCGCACGCTGGGCCGCAGACTTGAGTGAAGCCCGAATGCCGGCAAACATCTGATCGAACGTTGCAAGGCTGCCCACTTCCCGGGCGCCGAGGTCTTTGGCGACCTGCTGAACCACCCCGAGCATGGAGCGCTCGCCAACGGACGAGTTGCGGCCCTCGAACACGTTATGATCTGAGATCGACTCGATCGCCGCCTGAAACAGCGGGAACTGGTAGGACACGAACGGGTAAGTGCCGACGAAGTGATCCTCGTCGAGAAAATTACGGTAGGTCTTTGCCCCATCGACGAAGTCAAACAGGGTCTTGAAATTCCCGTGCTCGGCCACGTAGACGGCGTCGAGGAGTTCGCTGCCCTTCTCGTTCTTGGTGAGCAGTCGCTTCCGGATGACCTCTTCCACGTCGGCGCTGGTCAGCTTCACGCGGGTGGCGAAGCGGGCCTGGATCTTCGAGAAGTCATTTCCCTGAGATTTTGTCCGGTCGCCGAGTATCCTGTCCATGTCTTCCTGGCTGGTGACAAACACCCAAGCCCGTCCGCCGCACTTCGTGTTCAACGATTCAGCGATGGTCTGGAGATTGAGCATAAGGTGGGTGTTGGTGCCGATAAACTGGCCCACCTCGTCGACAAAGAAGTTCAACCGATAGCCAGAATCTTGGCGATCCAGCCACGTCTTGACTTCCTCGGCGAAGTCCTCGATGGAGACCTTGTACTCATTGCGGTACTTGGTCAGGATGCTTGTCGGTGCGCCATCTCTCTGGCCAGTGATCTCGGCATACGCCTTGGCGACGTTGCCCTCCTCCAGGACACCTTCTTCGCGGCCTTGGAGCCAATCCCGACCGGAGATGCGGGCGTAGGCGGCCTTAAATGCGTCGAGCTGGCCCCGGTTGTCCAGGTCGCGCTCGAACCGGGCGACATGGCCCTGGTTTCCGTAGTAGCCGCGAGACTCATCAAAGACTTTGACAAACACCTTCAGCAGGGCGTCCCGCTGGTCCTTGGAGATCAGGGTGGCCTTCTGGTCGATGTTGAACAGGAGACTCTCTGCGGGGATGCGCTCCGCCTTCGCCAGCGAGGCAATGAGGAACGAATCTCCTGCAGCCTTCGACATGAAGCTCTGGGACACAGCGCTGCGAGAATAGGACTGGCCCTCCACGTCACCGAGGAGATGGGCGAGCATCTTCAGTAAGTGGGATTTACCAGAGCCAAAGAAGCCAGAGATCCACACGCCGTTCGCATTCGTGTAGTTCGTGTAGGCCTCCAACAGCTGATCCAGTCCTTTGGCAGCTTCGTTGGTGAGTACGTACTCCTCGACCTCAGTGCCCAAGTGGGCGGTGTCATCGGCCTTAATAACACCTTCGATCGGGCGCTGAACGTCTTTTGCGAAGATCTCGTTGAGCAGCATGACGGTCACGGTTCCTGTTCCAGAATATTCTTGGCGCGGTAATACTGATCATCCGTCAGCCGTCCGAACAACACAAGTGACGAGCCGAGCGTCTCGGACTGCTCGTAGCGGCCAGGGAAAAACATGAGCATGGGCTTGCCCACCACGACCGACTGCAAGTTGTTCAGCACGTTGTGGGAACGAATATACGGAAAGACCTCACCGATGCCGGTGAGGAACACGATGTCGTAATCGCCGTCTTTAAGTTTCTTACGGATCGCGGGAGCCAAGTGTTCTTGAGGGTCAAGCATGCCTTGGAGCAACTCGCGGAAATCATCCTTGTCCTGGTCGGGCTCCAAGGAGATGAGCCGGTCCCACACCCCGCGATCCTTGAGGATCTCAATCGACATGTCGTACAAGTTGACGGTCTGCACTGTGATTCCAGCCTGAGCGAGGCGGTTGGTGACGTGCTTGCGGGCCTTGGCAACCGCCAGTGCGTTCTCTGGGTCGTAGGGGTAGATGAAGAACGGGACCTCATTCGACAGGCCCTCCATGTTGAGGAACCGCTGCCCTGACATCACGGCGAACAGGTGCTCTTCCTGGCATGTCAGCTCGGCTGGCGTCATGACATGGCCTCCATCGCTACTCGCAGCGGTAGGAAGCGGACGTCACTCGGCACGCGAGTGTCTAGCGCATCGCGGACACGTTCTGACAGGACCGCCTGCTGGATCCTCCCCCTTGAGAGCAGACCGGCCTCGGTGAGCATACGGAACACGGTCGCCCGCAACTTCTTCAATGTCGACTCCTTCAGCTCCGCCAGCTCCGGATGCCACAAGACCTTACCGGAAACGAAGCTGTCAAATTCCGCATACTCGAGGGACGGGGTAAGAAGGAGATAACGTTCCCTGACGACCTCTTCGGCGAACTCGCCGATAAACGCGTAACGGCGGCAGGCCGCGATCCACATGAGCAGGTTGCGTTCGCTGGGACTTGCCGCGACCAGCAACTCCAACTCTCTGTCGACAAAAACGGCAAGACGCTGAACGGTCTCGCGAGCAAGGCGCGCGGCCGAAGAATCCGTGCGGGTCTGGAGAAGGTTCTCTCCGATGAGGCGAGCCCTGACTGCCTGCCAGTCGTGATCCTCAAGGTACAGGGGCGCGCCGATGCTTGCCTCACGGGTGAGGAGGGTGCCACTGGTGAACGACAAAGCGTAGCGATCGTCGTCGTGGTCGCCATGCTGGTGTGTCAAGCGATCTCCCTCGACTGTGCGCACCCCGCGCTAGAGTGACACCTGCAAATCTACCGAATCGGCACCTCCGATGGTACCGGTTCGGACGACAAGCGTGTGACGAGTCTTACCGTTTTCCCGGCAGACGAGAAACCTCACTGATTCTAACGCGCACGAATAACCGCAATCTCCAATAGCAGATCCCGGCGAGAAACATTCCTTAACAAAGCTGTGCCAAAACACAACAGAGCTCGAATATTCCCAACTATGTGGAGCATAGGGGATTCGAACCCCTGACCTCTTCCATGCCATGGAAGCGCGCTACCAACTGCGCCAATGCCCCAAATAGATCTTCTGATCTATTTGGCTGATAAATCATCAGTGTGGAGCATAGGGGATTCGAACCCCTGACCTCTTCCATGCCATGGAAGCGCGCTACCAACTGCGCCAATGCCCCGAAAACCGCCATTTCAGGCCGTCTTCGCGCCCCCGGACTGCTCCGGCGACCCGTAGAACTATAGGGGATCGCCGTTGCCGGTGCCAACTTCACCAGACTCAGCCGGCCACCTCGACCTTGCAGTTGTACGCCCGCAGCCGCCAGCGCAGCTCCAGCCCGCGGGCCTCGGCCTCCTCCTCGCTGAACCGGTCCATCAGGCTCCACGAGCAGTTCCCCAGCCCCCCGAAACTTCTCGACACCGAATAGTCGCCCCCGAGCAGCCGGCAGATCCCCGGTCCGCAGCGCGAAACCGTGGCTCACCACCACGACCCGCTGCCCCCGATGCCCCTCGACGATCCCCTCCAGAGCCCCTGCGATCCGCTCCATCACCTCGGTGCCGGTCTCCCCTCCCGGCCTTCGGAAATCCTCCCCACTGGCCATCGACGCCACGAACCGTGGATCCTCGCGGCGCAGCTCGTCAACCGACTTCCCGGCCCAGCGGCCGACGTCGATCTCCATCAGGCGCTCGTCGGTCACCGGCTCGATACCGCAGGCCTCACCGATCGTCCGCGCGGTCCGATGCGCGCGCACCAGCGGGGAGCACACAATGGCGTCCGGGCGCATCGCGGCGATCACCGGGGCCACCGCCTCGGCCTGCCGCACCCCCACATCAGCCAGCGGGATGTCCAAGCGGCCCTGCAACCGGTTCTCGGCATTGAACTGCGTGCGCCCGTGGCGCACCAGGATCACCCGGGTGAACGCCGCGCCGCTCACTCCCCTGCCCCATCCGACACAGCACCGTCCGGAACAGACACATCAGGCACAGCGTCGGGCAGCTGCAGATCAACCTCGGCGCAGTCCTTCCACAGCCTCTCCAGAGAGTATGTCTGGCGCACCTCCGGCTGCTGCACATGCACGATGATGTCGGAGTAGTCCAGCAGCACCCAGCGGTTCTCCCGCTCCCCCTCCCGCCGCACGGCCTTGCCGCCGGCACCGCGAACCGCCTCATCGACGGCGTCCACCACCGCCGCGACCTGGCGCTCATTGCCGGCCGAGATGATGAGGAAGATGTCGGTGAGGGCCAGATTCTCCGAGACGTCCAGCCCGAGGATGTCGGTGCCCTTCTTGTCGGCGGCGGCGCGGGCCGCCACCCGTGCCAGTTCGATGGCCTGCTCTGTTGCGCTCAACGATCCTCCGGGTAATCGGGCTGTCCGTACAGCCCACGCTTGTTGATGTACTGCACGATGCCGTCGGGCACCAGATACCAGATCGGCATCCCGGTGTAGACCCGCTGGCGGCAGTCGGTCGAGGAGATCGCCATCGCCGGCACCTCCAGCAGGGTCACCTTGTCCGACGGCAGGTGCGCGATGTCCTTGTTGCCGAACGGCACCCCGGGCCTCGACACCCCCACGAAGTACGCCAGGTCGAACAGCTCCTCGGCCCCCCGCCAGGTGAGAATGTGAGACAGCGCGTCGGCGCCGGTGATGAAGAACATGTCGACGTCGGCCCCCCGCTCCTTGCGCAGGTCCTTGAGGGTGTCGACGGTGTAGGTGTCGCCCGGCCGGTCGATGTCGACCCGCGACACCGAGAAGGACGGGTTCGAGGCGGTCGCGATGACCGTCATGAGATACCGGTCCTCGGCCTGGGAGACGTTGCGTCCCTTCTTCTGCCAGGGCACCCCGGTGGGCACGAAGACGACCTCGTCCAGGTCGAACCGCGAGGCCACCTCCGAGGCGGCCACCAGGTGGCCGTGGTGAATAGGGTCGAAGGTGCCGCCCATCACGCCGAGGCGGTACCGGCGTCCGTCATGGACGCGCGCCAGTCCAAGTTCCACGCTGCTCATCCAGAATCAACGGTCCTCAGCTGTGCGGGCGCGCCTTGCCGATGCCGCGCACGGCGAACAGGGCGCACAGCAGAACGACCAGGACGACGGCGGACACGATCAGGGTCGGTGCGCTCGTCAGAAGTGGGACGATACTCATGAACACACCCTAGCCGAGCCGCGTCTGACCGTTGCCGTTCAGCCGGTAGCTGGTCGAGGTCATCTCCTGCAGACCCATCGGCCCGCGGGCATGGGTCTTCTGGGTGGAGATGCCGATCTCGGCCCCGAAGCCGAACTCGCCGCCGTCCACGAAACGGCTCGAACAGTTCACCAGCACCGCGGCGGCGTCCACCGACTCCTGGAAGGTCCGCGCGGCCTCCAGACTGGAGGTGACGATGGTCTCCGAGTGCCCCGAGCCGTACCGGGCGATGTGGCCGATGGCCTCCTCAAGGCTGTCGACCACCTTCATCGCCAGATCCAGGGACAGGTACTCGGCCTCGAACTCGTGCTCGCCGGCCGGCACCACCCGGGAATCCAGGGACGCCGTCCGCTCGTCCCCGTGCACGGTCACCCCGGCCCCGGCCAGCGCGCCGACCAGCCGCGGCACCGCCTCCCCGGCGACGTCGGAGAGCACCAGGACGGTCTCCAGCGCGTTGCACACACTGGGACGCTGGGTCTTCGCGTTGAGCACAATCGTCTCGGCCATCGCGAGATCGGCCGAGGAGTCGACCACCAGATGGCAGTTGCCGACACCGGTCTCGATCACCGGCACCGACGACCCGGTCACCACGGCATTGATGAGCCCGGCCCCGCCCCGCGGGATGAGCAGATCCACCAGCCCGCGGGCGTGCATCATCTCGTCGGTGATCTCGTGGCCCCCCTCGACGAGATTGACGGCGTCGACCGGCAGGCCGGCGTCGACCAGCCCGTCGCGCAGCGCCGCGATCACCGCCCGGTTGGACTCAAGCGCCGAGGAGGATCCGCGCAGCAGCGAGGCGTTGCCCGACTTCAGGCAGATCCCGGCGGCATCGGCGGTGACATTGGGCCTGGCCTCGTAGATGATGCCGATCACCCCGATCGGCACCCGGACCTGCTCGATCCGGACCCCCTGCGGCGTCACCCAGCCGCGCACCACCTCACCGACCGGATCCGGCAGCCCGGCCAGCGCCTCCAGCCCAGCGGCCATCGCCTCGACCCGCTCGCCGGTCAGCGCCAGCCGGTCCTGCAGGCTCTCCGGCATCCCCGCCGCCCGGCCCCGCTCCAGATCCTCGCCATTGGCCGCCAGCACCCGGTCGGTCGCGGCCCGCAGCCGGCCGGCCATCAGCCCGAGGGCCTCATCCTTGCCGGCCCGATCGAGCCTGCGCAGCGCCCCGGTCGCCGCCTTGGCGGCACGCGCCTGATCCTGGAAAGACATGACGCCATCCTACCGACGCGCCGACTCCGCCCCCAGGCTGTTCTCCCCCGGACTGTTCTCCTCGGCTCTGATGGTCTTGCGCCGCCGGGTGAGCACCAGCGCGTCGCGGTGAATCACCTCGCGGCTGGCGGCGTCCCCCATCTCGCGGGCCAGCCAGGCGCTCGAACGACCGCGCATCTCCCTGACCTCCTGGTCGGAGTAGGAGACGATGCCGCGCCCCTCAGTGCGACCGTCCGGGCCGATCACCAGCACCGGATCGCCGGCCTGGAAGTCGCCGTGCACCTCGGTGACCCCCACCGCCAGCAGGGAGGCCTTGCGGTCGCGCAGGGCGTGCACCGCCCCCTCGTCGATCCGGATCTCCCCCTGCGGGGAGGCGGCGTCGGCCAGCCACAGCAGCTTGCGGGGGCGACGCCGGTGCGAGGGGGCGAAATAGGTGCCGACCTGCTGCCCCCGGATCGCCGCCAGGGCGTCCCCGGAATCGGCCAGCACCACCGGGATACCCGATCCGGTGGCGATCCGAGCGGCCTCCAGCTTCGTCGCCATCCCCCCGGTACCGACCCCGGAACCCGACCGGGAGGTGTCGACCTCCAAGGCGTCCATGTCGTCGACGTGGTCGATCCGGCGGGCCGACGGGTCGGAAGGATGGGCGGTGTACAGGGCGTCGACGTCCGACAGCAGCACCAGGGCCTGGGCCCGGACCAGCTCGGAGACCAGTGCCGCAAGCCGGTCGTTGTCGCCGATGTGGATCTCCCCGGTGGCCACGGCGTCGTTCTCGTTGATCACCGGAACCGACCCCCAGGGCGAGCAGCTTGCCCAGGGTCGACCAGGCGTTGCGGTAGCTCTTGGGCCGCACCAGATCCTCCACGGTGAGCAGCACCTGCCCGGTGGTCACCCGGTGCCGGGCGAAATCCTCCTCGTAGCGGTGCAGCAGGATGCCCTGTCCCACCGAGGCGGCGGCCTGCCGTCCGGCCAGATCCCGGGGACGCCGGGCCATTCCCAGCGCTGGGAAGCCGGCGGCGATCGCCCCCGAGCTCACCAGCACCACCTCCCGGCCGCGTTCCCTGGCTGCCGACAGCACCTCCACCAGGGCGTCCACCTTGGAGACGTCGATTCCCCCCGCCGGGCTGGGTGAGGGAGGAGGATCCGACCTTGACGACGACGCGGTTCGCCGCGGCGATATCGCCGCGAACGGCACGATCAGGACTCATCGGCCTGCTCTTCGACCTGTTCTTCCGCCAGCTCGGCCCGCCAGGACCGGCCCTCGGGGTCGCGCCCGACCACGCCGTGGGCGTCGCGGGCCTCGTGGTACTCCTTGTCCTCCTCGCGGCGGCGGGTCGCAGAGGGGCGCTCGTGCTCCAGCCGCTGGTCCTCGCCGCGCCGCGACAGCAGCTCGGCCCCCGACTGCACCTGGGGCGCGAAGTCGAAGATGACGGCGTCCTCCCCGCCGACCGCCACCGCATCGCCGGCCTGGGCGCCCATCGCCAGCAGCTCGTCCTCGACGCCGAGCCGGTTCAGCCGGTCGGAGAGATAGCCGACCGCCTCCGGATTGGAGAAGTTGGTCTGGGCCACCCACAGGGTGGGCTTCTCCCCCTTGACCCGCCACAGGAAGCCGCCCTCGCCGTCGCCCTGCTTGGCGATGGTGAAGGCCTTGGCGCTGCGGTCCACCGGCGCGGGCCGGATCACGATCCTGGCCGGCTCGGGCGCCGGCGACTCCTCGCGAGTGCGCGCCACCACCTCGGCCATCGCGAAGCGCAGCGCGTTGAGACCCTGGCCCGACTTGGTGGAGACCTCGAAGACCGACAGCCCGCGGGCCTCGATGTCGGGGCGCACCATCTCGGCCAGCTCGGCGCCGTCGGGCACGTCGACCTTGTTGAGCACGACCAGCCTCGGCCGGTCCTCCAGGCCGCCGTGGGCCGTCAGCTCGGCCTCGATGGCGTCCAGGTCGGTGACCGGGTCGCGGCCCGGCTCGTAGGTGGCGCAGTCGATGACGTGCACCAGCGCCCGGCATCGCTCGATGTGGCGCAGGAAGTCGAAGCCCAGGCCCTTGCCCTGGGAGGCGCCGGGGATGAGGCCGGGGACGTCGGCCACGGTGTAGGTGGTCTCCCCCGCCACCACGACGCCGAGATTCGGCACCAGGGTGGTGAAGGGATAGTCGGCGATCCTGGGCCGGGCCCGGGAGATCGACGCGATGAGGCTGGACTTGCCGGCCGAGGGGAAGCCCACCAGGCCGATGTCGGCGACCACCTTGAGCTCCAGGGTGATCTTGCGCTCCTCGCCGGCCTCGCCCAGCAGGGCGAATCCGGGGGCCTTCCGGGCGGCGCTGGCCAGGGCGGTGTTGCCCAGACCGCCCCGCCCGCCGGCCGCGGCGACGATCTCGGCGCCGGCCCCGGTGAGATCGGCCAGCACCTCGCCGGTCTCGGCGTCGCTCACCACGGTGCCGTCGGGCACCGCGAGCACGATGTCCTCGCCGTTGGCGCCGTTCAGATCGTCCCCCTTGCCGGGCTGGCCGTTGGTGGCCTTGCGCACCGACTGCCGGTGGTAGTCGACCAGGGTGGTGAGCTGCGGATCGACCCGCAGGATCACCGAGCCCCCGCGGCCGCCGTTGCCGCCATCGGGCCCGCCCAGCGGCTTGAACTTCTCGCGGCGCACCGAGGCGCAGCCATCGCCTCCCTTGCCGGCTACGGCGAGCAGGGTCGCGCGGTCGACGAACGACGGGATGGCCATCCGGGTCCTCCTGAGAATGGGGTGCGGTGGGGCCAAGACTACTGGGGATCAGCGAACAGCCGCTCGCCAAGCATCTTTCAGGTAGGGCCACGCCTGCTCCCACATCTCGCGGACCCGATAGCTGGAGGATGTGATGTTGAGGACCTGCTGGGAGAACGGGATGCCCGTCGCCCCGCTCAGGAAGATCGCGCCCAGAATGCCGGTGCCGAGAGTGAGCGCCACGGCGATGGCGACGGTCCGCAGGAAGACGCCGCGCGACCTGCCGCGGGTCGGTGCCGACGCCCGCTGATCGGGCTGGCCCCGGGTGAGCAGTCGGGCGAAGACCGCGCCCGCGACGGCGATCACCATGCTCGTCATCGCGCTGCCGAAGGGGGTGCCGCCGATCCCCAACGAGGAGGTGACGATGGTCGCCAGGGCCGAGGCACCGGCCCCGGCAATGACCTCATGGCCGCGCAGTCCGAGCTTGCGCGACGCCACCCGAGTGGTGTCGGCCACCTTCCTGACCTGCTCACGGCCGCCATGAGCCTGCTCGACGCCGTCGCGGGCCGGTTGTTCCGCCGGCCGTGCCGTCGCGGTCTCGCAGTGATGCGACGGGATATGGACAGGGAGCACCGGCCGAGCGATAGATGCCCAGCGGATCGTCCTGGCGCGGTGCGGAGACCAGCGGATGAACCGTGGTGGGGGCGTCAATCTGCTGGGAGGGTCGCACCCGCACGGCCTTCTCGCGGTCCTCGGGATAGCCGGCGCCCCAGCCCGCCGGAAGTGTGACGCGACTGCTCGCCTGCTCGGGTACCGAATCGCCGATTCCCGTGGCCCTCGTGCTCCGATCCTGCACCTGCAACTCTCCTCCTCCGGCCGCCGATTCTCATCGGCCGCCGCACCCGACGCTAGGTGGCCGACCCGGCCATCTCAACCCTGAAATGTCTTCTCATACCAGGGTCGTAGGAGACGGAAGGACCCCGCCCTTGCCGGGCGGGGTCCAACGCGTGAGTGTCGGTGCGGGGAGTGCGCGGATCAGGCCTGCGCGAGCTCCTCGACGGGGACGACGTCGATCACTCGACGACCGCGACGGGTGCCGAAAGCGACATTGCCGGCGCGCAGCGCGAACAAGGTGTCGTCCTTGCCGCGGCCGACTCCCTTGCCGGGATGGAAGTGAGTGCCGCGCTGGCGAACGATGATCTCGCCCGCGTTGACGAGCTGACCGCCCGAGCGCTTGACGCCCAGACGCTGAGCGTTGGAGTCGCGACCGTTACGGGACGAGGATGCGCCCTTCTTGTGTGCCATCTCTGTCTACCCCTCTCAGCCCTTGATCCCGGTGACCTTGACCTGGGTGTACTTCTGACGGTGCCCCTGGCGCTTCCGGTATCCGGTCTTGTTCTTGTACTTGAGGATCCGGATCTTCGGACCCTTCGCCTCGCCCAGCACCTCGGCAGTCACCGAGACCTTGGCTAGGGCATCCTGCTGCGAGGTGACAGACTCGCCGTCCACCAGCAGAAGGGGAGTCAGCTCGATGCTGCTGCCCACCTCGTCGGTGACCTTGTCGATCTCGACGACGTCACCCACTGCCACCTTGTGCTGGCGGCCGCCACTACGCACGATCGCGTACACGCCTGACCTACTCTCGTTCGATGTCTTCTCAATGGAACGGAACCACGAGGGTCCCGACCGAAGCCTGACCGACTCTGGGGCATGATCGCACCGTCAGGTCGGACCGGCCGCCAACTTTACCGTTCAACCCCGATCGGGTCAAAACAGGTCCGCCGGCGGCCGGCGTCACGCCTCGGTTCGTCTTCTCAATCCGTCTTCTCAGTCCGCGTTCTTGGAACTCCGGCCGGAGTGCTTGGACCCCGACCTGGACCGATTCGACCGGCCCTTGCTGTGGCCCGAGCGCTCCCCGCCATCGGCGGGAGCCTGGGAGTCCACCGGCTCGCTGGAGCGGTGGTAGCCGCGCCCGCCGCACTCGGCGCACTCCTCGGTGAAGGCCTCGGCCAGCCCGGTGCCGATCTTCTTGCGGGTCATCTGCACCAGCCCCAGCGAGGTCACCTCGGAGACCTGGTGGCGGGTCCGGTCGCGGCCCAGGCACTCGACCAGCCGGCGCACCAGCAGCTCCCGGTTGGCCGGCAGCACCATGTCGATGAAGTCGACCACGATGATCCCGCCGATGTCGCGCAGCCTCAGCTGGCGGACGATCTCCTCGGCCGCCTCCAGGTTGTTGGCGGTGACGGTGGCCTCCAGGTTGCCGGCCGAGCCGGTGAACTTGCCGGTGTTGACGTCGATGACCGTCATGGCCTCGGTGCGGTCGATCACCAGCGAGCCGCCCGAGGGCAGGAAGACCTTGCGCTCCAGCGCCTTGGCGATCTGCTCGTCGATCCGGTACTGGGCGAAGGGGTCGCCCTGGGACTCGGTGTCCCAGCGGGTCAACCGGCCGCCCAGATCCGGGGCGACGTGCTCGACGTAGCCCTTGATGGTCTCGTAGGCGTCCTCGGGCCCGCCGTCGCCGGCGACCACCAGCTCGGTGAAGTCGGCGGTGAACAGGTCGCGGATGATCCGCAGCGTGAGATCCGGCTCGGTGTAGAGCATCGCCGGGGCGTGGGAGGACTTGGCCTTGCGCTCGATGACCTCCCACTGGCTCTTGAGCCGGCTGATGTCGCGCTCCAGATCCTCCTCGGAGGCCCCCTCGGCGGCGGTCCGCACGATCACCGAGGCGTCGGAGGGGATGTTCTCGTCGATGATCTTCTTGAGCCGCTTGCGCTCGGTGTCGGCGAGCTTGCGGGAGATCCCGGACAGCTGGCCGCCCGGGGCGTAGACGATGTAGCGGCCGGGGATCGAGATGTGGCTGGTGAGCCGGGCGCCCTTCTGGCCGACCGGGTCCTTGGAGACCTGCACCAGCACCTGGTCGCCGGACTTGAGGGCGTGCTCGATGCGCCTCGGCTCGCCCTCCTTGCCGTAGCGGGCCCAGTCCACCTCGCCGGCGTAGAGCACGGCGTTGCGGCCGCGTCCGATGTCGACGAAGGCCGCCTCCATCGAGGGCAGCACGTTCTGCACCTTGCCCAGGTAGATGTTGCCGATCGAGGAGGCCGCCGAGGAGCGGTCCACGTAGTGCTCGACCAGGGCGCCGTCCTCCAGCACCGCCAGCTGCGAGTACTCCTCGGACTGGCGCACCACCATCCGGCGCTCCACCTGCTCGCGGCGGGCCAGGAACTCGGCCTCGGTGAGGATGGCGCTGCGGCGGCGGCCGGCTGCGCGGCCCTCGCGGCGGCGCTGCTTCTTGGCCTCCAGGCGGGTCGATCCCTCGATCCCGGTGACCTCGTCGGTCACCGAGTGGTGCGGGCGCGGCTCGCGGACCTTGACCACGACCTCGCTCGGATCGTCCTCGGCTCCCGAGGTGTCCTCGCCGCGGCGACGACGGCGACGACGCCGGCGACGGGTGGAGCTGGACTCCTCCTCGCCGCTCTTGTCCTCACCGGACTTCGCCTCACCGGACTTCTCGGAGTCGTGATCCTCGTGCTCCGCATTCTCGCCGGAGCTCTGGTCGGTGGACTCGTCGGTCCCGGACTCGGCCGCCTCGCCGGCCTGCGAGGAGGTCTCCTCGGCCTCGCCGCGGCGACGACGGCGTCCGCCGCGACGACGGCGACGGCGGGTGGTCCCGCGGGACTCCTCGGCGTCCTCCTCGTGGTCAGCGCTGTCGGTCGCCTGACCGGCGTCGGCACCATCGGAGTCGTCGTCGGCCGCCGGGCTGGCGGGGCGAGACGGCGTCTGCTCGTCCTGCTCGGTGGGCTCCTCGGCTGCGGGCCCGGTCTCCTCGACCGCCTCAGCCCTGTCAGTCTCAGTCCTGTCAGTGGAGCGGGAGCGACGACGGCGGGTGCGCTTCGGGACGGCATCCTCGCCGCCGATCTCGGCGGCCAGGGAGTCAAGGATGTCGGAGGTGGAGCGGTCGGAACCGGTGGAGCCGAAGGGATCGGCCACCACCGGGTCCAGAGCACTCGTCCGGGCGGTAGCGGCGGCCTTGTTGAGAGCGGCCTCGATGGCTCCGTCGGTGGAGTCCTCAGCCGGCTTCTCGACGGGCACGTCCTGGCGCACCGGCTCAGCGACCGGCTGGCTGGCGCGGGTGGCGCGGCGCCGGCGGGTCGGCGTCTTCTCGACCGAGGGCTTCTCGCGGCCTTCTCAGTGGGTGCCTGCTTCGCGGGAGTCTTCTTCGCAGCAGCTTCTCGACGGGCGCACTGGCCGACCGGGTGGCGCGACGCCGGCGTCCGGTCGGGGGGCGCGGAAGGTCCGAGGCCTCGGCCTCGGAGCTGATGACGCTGCCGCCGGATCCGGCGGCCACGATCGTCACGGCCGGGCCGTTCGAGCCGGCGGCGCTGGCGGCCGGGGCTCCGGCCGGGCGGGAGGCGGCGCGATGCCGGCGTTTCGGGGGATTCGCCGCCCCCTCATCGGGCCCGTCGCCGGTCGATCCCACAATGGAGTTGTCAGTGTTGTCCTGGAGCATGTGTCTCCTCCGCCTTGCGGCGCGATCAGATGCACACGGCCACCAGGAACACGCTCACGATGTCGTGGCGCAGACCAGTTCGGTATCGATTCCCGGCGCGGTGCAAAAGCTGGCGGTGAGCTCTGTCGCCATGATCCCCCGCGGTCGCCATGGCGTCGCGGTGTGGGTCTCGACTTTCAGAGATTGGGGCGGTGCCCCGTCACCTGACGTTGATTATGCCACACCGTGTGTATTCCACCGTCAGATCAACCGGGGAGACGCCGCCCGGCGCCTCGCCATCGGTGATCGCATGCACCACGGCATGAGGCACGGTGACCGCCGAGGTGTAGACGGCGAGCTGGGTGATCGACTCGGGGATCTGCCAGACGTCGTAGGGCACCCCGACCGAGATCGCCAGCACATTCCGGCCCGCCGAGGCCAGGTCGGCCAGGAATCGGGCCTGGTCCGACCCCTCGGTGAGCCGGTGGGTGAGGCAGACCACCAGGCCGGTCTCCTCGAGCTCATCGAGCTGTCCGACCGGCCGGGCGCCGGCGTCCTTCAGCTCATCGCTGAGGGCGGACACCAGGTCGAGATTCTCGGCCTGATTCCAGCCGGTGACGTGCACCGGCAGGCCGTCGAGGCGGATCGGCAGCTCGACCCGTCCCCTGATTGATCAGGGTGATCGCGCGCCGGGTGAGGTCGGCCGCCAGACCCAGATGGTCCGGCGTGCCGACGCTGTCCGGCACCTTCCCGGGGTCGGCCGGCGCGGGGTCGAGCATCCCGCGGCGGGCCTTGAGCTCCAGCACCCGCAGCACCTTGGCGTCGATCTCCGACTCCGGCAGCCGGCCCGAGGCGACTGCGGCCACGATGGCGTCGCGGGCCTGGCGGGGGTCGGGAGGCATCAGAATGAGGTCGGCGCCGGCGGCCAGCGCCAACACCGGGGTCTCGGCGTCCGGATGGGTCTGACGCACTCCGGCCATCTCGAGGGAGTCGGTGATGATGACCCCCCGATAGCCCAGCCGGGTGCGCAGCAGATCGGTGAGGATCCGCCGGCTCAGGGTGGCGGGCTCCCCGGACGGCTCCAGCGCCGGGAACCGGATGTGGGCGCTCATCACCAGGTCGACGCCGGCGTCCACCGCGGCCTGGAAGGGCGGCAGATCGGTGCGCTCCCACTCCTGGCGGCTGTGCTCGATGACGGGCAGTCCGGTGTGGGAGTCGGTGGCGGTGTCCCCGTGGCCGGGGAAGTGCTTGGCGCAGGCGGCGATTCCGGCGTCTTCCTGGTAGCCGTGGATCTGCGCGACGACCATCTCGGCCACCCGGTGCGGGTCGGAGCCGAAGGAGCGGACGCCGATCACCGGGTTGGCCGGATTGACGTTGACGTCGGCGTCGGGGGCGAAATCGGTGGTGATGCCGACCGCGGACAGCTCCCGGCCGGTGATCGCGGCGGTCTGCCGGGCCAGCTCCGGATCGCCGATGGCGCCCAGGGACATCGCCCCGGGGAACTGGGTGGCCGGCGGCCCGAAACGGCTCGACGGCCCCTGCTCCTGGTCGGTGGTGATCGAGCAGGCCGACGCCCGCACCGGCCGAGAGGGCGGCCTCCTGAAGGCCGTTGGACAGCCTGGCGAGCTGCTCGGGGCCGTCGTCGAAGGAGTCGGTCCAGCGGAAGTAGACCACCCCGCCCGGCCGGAGCTCGGCGATGGCCTCGGCCGCCGTCGGCACCCCGAAGTGCTCGAGGTTCTTCGGATGAGGGACCTTCGGATCGGTGCCGTAGATCTCGCAGACCAGCAGCTGACCGGCCTTCTCGGCCAGGGTCATGCCGGCCAGAATCCGGGCGGGATCGCGGGTCACTGCGCTACTCGGCCAGGTCGGGGAACCACAGCGCGACCTCGCGCGCCGCGGACTCCGGGGAGTCGGAGGCGTGCACCAGATTGTGCTGGTACTCGACCCCCAGGTCGCCGCGGATCGTGCCGGGGGCGGCCTCGGCGCAGTCGGTCGCGCCGTTCATCGCCCGCACCGCGGAGATCGCCTTGCGTCCCTCCAGGACCAGCGCCACCAGCGGCCCCGAGGTGATGAATTCCACCAGGGTCTCGTAGTAGGGCCGGCCGATGTGCTCGGCGTAGTGCCGGGAGGCCAGATCCTCGTCGATCGTGCGCAGCTCCATCGCCCGCACCGTCAGTCCCCGCGTCTCGTACCTGCCGATGATCTCACCCATGAGATGACGCTCGACGGCGTCGGGCTTGAGGAGGACGAGGACTCTCTGCGTGTCACCCATGGCGCAGACCCTATCGCATCGCCCACGTCACTGGAGTCGTCGACCCATCACGTAGGTCGCCACCCAGATGACCGCGAAGATCGCGCCGACCAGGTACATCATCGGGGTGGCCAGCCCGAGCAGGATGCCCGCCGCCTGGGTGATCCAGCCCAGCGGATACCCCCATCCGCGGCGCAGCCCCAGCGCCGAGACCAGCGCCAGCAGGGCGCACAGGCCGCCCAGCGCGGCGGCGACCGACGCCGGGACCGAGGAGACCAGGATCATCCCGGGGATCGCCAGGCCGAAGACGATCACCTCGCTGAACAGGGCCGCCGCCAGCGGGGTGCGCATCGGATTGCCGGGCGACAGTCCGCCGACCCGCGCCGGGTTCACCAGGTCTCCTCGTCGTCCCCGTCGGGATCG
The DNA here is from genome assembly GCA_022647765.1 of Acidipropionibacterium sp. Lineage (GTDB taxonomy): Bacteria > Actinomycetota > Actinomycetes > Propionibacteriales > Propionibacteriaceae > Acidipropionibacterium. Next base: position 248,387 of record JALCLH010000001.1, on the reverse strand, counting down.
TCGTCGACGGGTTCGAGCCTCTCACCCTCCATCGCCGCGATCTCCTGGTCGGACAGCTCCGGGGTCTCCACGACCGCCTGCGGTCCGCTCGACAGGCGGTTGACGCCGTCGGGCACCAGGATGGCGCGGGCCTGGCCGGCCAGCACCACCGATCCGGCGATGAGGACGCCGGCTCCCGGGCCGGCCAGCTCGGCCAGTTCGATGCCCCGGCCGATCGCCTCGGCGACCGTCGGGGCCTGACTGCGATGATCCTCGTCCCAGTAGCGCGAGGCGACCGCGTCGATGTCCTCGAGGGTCCGCGCCCGGGGCAGCTCCGGCATCGTGGTGAGCACCACCTGGCCGACGCTGCCGGCCATCTCGGCGAAGACCCCGTCGGTGTCCTTGTCCCGCATCGACGCCACCACGGCGACCAGCGGGTTCAACTCGAAGGACTCGGTGAGCCCGGCCATCGCCGAGTGCGCGCCATGCGGGTTGTGGAAGGTGTCCAGGATCACCGGCGGGGTGCGCCGCACCACCTCCAGCCGGGCGGGGGCGACGACCTCGGCCAGGCCGCGCTCGATGATCTGGGGGTTGAGCGGCTTGCCGCCCATGAAGGCCTCCACGGCGGCCACCGCCAGAGCGGCGTTGTGGGCCATGTGCTCACCGAACAGCGGCAGGTACAGCTCCCCCAGCGGCCCGCCCGCGGTCTGGATCCGGATCACCTGACCGCCGACCGCCGGGCGACGCTCCAGCAGGGCGAAATCGGGCCCCTCCAGAATGGGCTGGACGCCGGCGTCGGTGCACTGGGCCAGCAGCACCGCGGCGGCCTCCGGCTTCTGCCCGGCGATCACCGCGCTGCTCCCGGGCTTGATGATCCCGGCCTTCTCGGTGGCGATCTTGGTGAGGGTGTCGCCGAGGATGTTCATATGGTCCATCGCGACCGGGGCGACCACCGCGACCTGGGCGTCCACCACATTGGTGGCGTCCCAACGGCCGCCCAGTCCGACCTCGACCACCGCGACGTCGACCGGGGCGTCGGCGAAGACGGCGAAGGCCATCGCCGTCATCACCTCGAAGAAGGTCGGCTCGATGCCGTCGATGTGCTGCTGGTCGACCATCGTCACCATCGGCTCGATCTGGGACCAGATCTCGTCGAACCGCTGAGCGCTGATCGGCTCGCCGTCGACGCAGATCCGCTCGCGCAGATCCACCAGATGCGGGGAGGTGTACCGGCCCACCCTCAGCCCGGCGGCCCGCAGGACGGACTCCACCATGATCGCGGTGGAGCCCTTCCCGTTGGTCCCGGCGATCTGGATCACCGGGCAGGACCGCTCCGGATTGCCGAGCAGGTCGAGGATCGCCCTCTCGCGGTCCAGGCCTGGCCCGATCCGATGTTCGGGCCAGCGCGCCTGCAGCTGTTCGACGAGCTGCTCGTGACCGGCCGGGCTCAATAGATGACCTCGCCGTTGCGGCGTCGCTCCCGCAGGCTGGCCAGCGCCTCGGCCAGGATGGCCGCCGCCTCGGCGTCGCTGCGACGCTCCTTCACATAGGCCAGGTGGGTCTTGTACGGGGTGATCTTCGGCGGCGGCGGCGGATTCTGCTGGTCCCGGTTGGCGGGCAGGCCGCACTTGGGACACTCCCAGGTATCGGGGACCTGGGCGTCCACCGAGAACACCGGACGGACGACGTGGTGGTTCGCGCAGTAGTACTGGATCACCTCACGGGGTGCGGCCTCACCCCGCTCCGCCTCTCCCGCTGGCCCGGCACCCACTCTGCTGCCTCGGATTGCGCTTCCACCAGACACGTCCTGGTCACTCTCCCTCTTCGTTCACTTGTCCAGCCTGCTGATCGCACCACTTACCCGTTCAGGCGTAGCGGTAGACCACCAGCAGGCCGATGATGCAGGCCAGCCACAACAGCCCCATTACCGTCGTCAGCCGATCGAGATTGCGCTCCGCGATCGATGTGCCGCCCATCGAGGTGGACACCCCGCCGCCGAACAGATCCGACAGGCCGCCGCCCTTGCTCTTGTGGAGCAGGACGAAGAGCGTGAGGATCACACTGAAAACACACAGGATGATCGACAGGGTCATCACGGGCCATGTCATGAGGGGCGCGAAAATCACAGGCTCTACCCTAACTCACGTTCGCGGCGGCCCCCGAACAGCACGCCGCCCCGGATCTCGCGGGACCCGGGGCGGCGTGCCTGTTCGGTACTGAATAGATACCGGATGAACCGTCAGTCGATCACTTCTGGTAGAAGGTCACGATGTCGGCGAAGTCGCCGGCCTTGAGGGAGGCCCCTCCGACCAGGGCGCCGTCGACGTCGGGCTTGCTCATGATCTCGACGACGTTGCCCGGCTTGACCGAGCCGCCGTACTGGATCCGGACGGCCTCGGCGGTCGGGGCGTCGTAGAGGTCGGCGACGGCCTTGCGCAGCGCCCCGCAGACCTCCTGGGCGTCGTCGGCGGTGGCCGTCTCGCCGGTGCCGATGGCCCAGATGGGCTCATAGGCGATGACCAGCTTGGCGACGTCGGCGGCGTCGATCCCGGCCAGGTCGGCCGTGATCTGGGCGACGGTGTGCTCGACGTGCTTGCCGGCCTTGCGGACCTCGAGGGGCTCGCCGCAGCAGATGATCGGCGTCAGCCCGTTCTCGATGGCCTTCTTGGCCTTGGCGTTGACCAGCTCGTCGGACTCGGAGTGGTACTCGCGGCGCTCGGAGTGGCCGACCACGACGTAGGAGCACTTGAGGGCCGACAGCATCGATCCGGAGATCTCCCCGGTGTAGGCGCCGTCGTCGTGGGCCGAGATGTCCTGGGCGCCGAAGGCGATCGGGAGCTTGTCCCCCTCGATGAGCACCTGGACGGTGCGGATGTCGGTGAACGGCGGGATGACGACGGCCTCGGACTTCTCCGGATCGTGGTCCTTGTCGGCCAGGGCGGCGCCCAGATCCTGGACCAGGCTCAGACCGGCCTGGTGATCCAGATTCATCTTCCAGTTACCGGCCAGAATCGGCTTGCGGGACATCAGTTGCTCTCCTTCAGGACTGCGATACCGGGGAGTTCCTTGCCCTCCATGAGCTCCAGGGAGGCGCCACCACCGGTGGAAATGTGACCGAACTGGTCGTCGGCGAAGCCGAGCGAGCGGACCGCCGAGGCGGAGTCGCCGCCGCCGACCACCGACAGGCCCTTGACCTCGGTGAGGGCCTGCGCGACGGCGCGGGTGCCCTCCTCCAGGCCCTTGATCTCGAAGACGCCCATCGGGCCGTTCCAGAACACCGAGGCGGCGCTGCTGACGGCCTCGGCGTAGAGCTTCTCGGACTCCGGGCCGATGTCCAGACCCATCTTGCCGGCGGGCATCTGGTCGGCGGGGACGACGTCCACCTCACCGACGGTGTGCGCGCCGAAGTCGACGGAGTCGGAGACCCGGACGTCGACCGGGAGCAGGATCTTCTTGCCTGCGGCCGCGGCCTGGGCCAGGTAGCCCTTGACGGCCTCGATCGAGTCGTCGTCGACCAGCGAGGTGCCGACCTCGTGGCCCTGGGCCTTGATGAAGGTGAAGGCCATGCCTCCGCCGATCACCAGGGTGTCGGCCACCTTGAGCAGGTTGTCGATGACGGCCAGCTTGTCGGCCACCTTGGCGCCGCCGAGGACGACGACGAAGGGGCGCTTCGGGTCGGCGGTGAGCCCCTCGAGGACGTCGACCTCCTTGGCGACCAGGGAGCCGGCCGCGCTCGGCAGCAGCTTGGCGAGGTCGTAGACCGAGGCCTGCTTGCGGTGCACGACGCCGAACCCGTTGGAGACGTAGAAGTCTCCGAAGGAGGCGTACTTCTTGGCCAGCTCGGTGCGCTCGGCCTCGTCCTTGGAGGTCTCGCCCTTCTCGAAGCGGACATTCTCGACCAGCGCGATCTCGCCGTCGGCGAGGGCGGCGGAGGTCTCCTGGGCGGACGGGCCGACCACATCGGAGGCGAGCTTGATGTCCAGACCCATCAGCTCACCGAGCCGCTTGGCCACCGGGGCCAGCGAGAACTTGGGGTTCACCTCGCCCTTCGGGCGTCCCAGGTGGGCCAGCACGGTGGTGCGGGCGCCGGCCTGGTGGAGCTGCTCCAGGGTGGGCAGAGCGGCCTTGATGCGGCCGTCGTCGGTGATGGTCTCGCCATCCAGCGGGACGTTGAAATCGCAGCGGATGACAACCCGCTTGCCTGACAGGTCGCCGAGGTCCTCAACTGACTTCATGGACGATCCTTTCTGTGCTTCCGTGAATTGTGGGTACGCGCGCGGCGCGAAGGCCACGCGGTAGGAGGGCGCAGATGGACGACGGCCCCGCGCCCCGAGAGGGGCGCGGGGCCGTCGTGCATGTCACGCCGATGGACTCAACGGGACTCAGGCCAGCTTGCTGGCGACGAGCGAGGTGAGGTTGACGAGACGGTTGGAGTAGCCCCACTCGTTGTCGTACCAGGACAGCACCTTGACGAGGTTGCCGATGACCTTGGTCTCGGTGGCGTCGAAGATGCTCGAGTGAGAGTCGTGCACGATGTCGGTGGAGACGATCGGGTCCTCGGTGTAGGCCAGGATGCCCTTGAGCGGGCCCTCGGCGGCCTTCTTCACCGCGGCCTGCACAGCCTCGACGGTGACCTCCTTGGAGGCCTCGAAGGTGAGGTCGGTGAGGGAGCCGGTCGGGGTCGGCACGCGAACGGCCAGGCCGTCGAACTTGCCCTTGAGCTCGGGGATCACCAGGGCGACGGCCTGAGCGGCACCGGTCTTGGTGGGGATCATGTTGAGGGCGGCGGCGCGGGCGCGACGCAGATCCTTGTGGGGGGCGTCCAGCAGCTTCTGGTCGCCGGTGTAGGAGTGGATCGTGGTCATGATGCCGCGCTCGATGCCGAACTCGTCGTTGAGCACCTTCGCCAGCGGAGCCAGGCAGTTGGTGGTGCAGGACGCGTTCGAGATGATGTTGTCGGTCGCGTTGTCGTAGTCGGCGTCGTTGACGCCGATCACGAAGGTGCCGTCGACGTTCTTGCCGGGGGCGGAGATGATGACCTTCTTGGCGCCGCCGTCGATGTGGGCCTTGGCCTTGGTGCCATCGGTGAAGAAACCGGTGGACTCGACGACGATCTCGACACCGAGGTCGCCCCAGGGGAGCTCGGCCGGGTCGCGGTGGGCGAGCACCTTGATGTGCTTGCCGTCGACGATGATGCCCTCCTCGTCGTAGGACACCTCACCGGGGAAACGGCCCAGCAGGGAGTCGTACTTCAGCAGGTGGGCCAGAGTGGCGTTGTCGGTCAGGTCGTTGACAGCCACGACATCCAGGTCCGCCTTCTGCTCGAGAAGGGCGCGGAAGAAGTTGCGGCCGATGCGGCCAAACCCGTTGATACCAACCTTGACGGTCATACAGGGATCTCCTACAAGTGAGATGTGTGCCAGACGTGGCACGCGGACATCGCTAAGGATAGCCAATACATCGGCGGATCGCGCGCCCGGAGTCGACTTTTCTCGGGCGCGGTCCGCTCAGGGGCGCTCCTCGCGCATCTCGGCCGACAGGCTTTCCATCGTGGTGGGTATCCCCTGGGCCGCGGCCGCCTTGTCCGCGGTGGCCAGCAGACGCCGGATCCGGCCGGCGATGGCGTCCTTGGTGAGCGGGGGCACATGCAGCTGGCCCAGCTCCTCCAGGCTGGAGTGACGATGCTCGAGGCGCAACCTGCCGGCCTCCTGCAGATGGGCGGGCACGTCGTCGCCGAGAATCTCCAGGGCGCGCTCCACCCGGGCGCTGGCCAGCACCGCGGCATGGGCCGAACGGCGCAGGTTGGCGTCGTCGAAGTTCGCCAGCCGGTTGGCCGAGGCGCGCACCTCGCGGCGGACCCGGCGGTCCTCCCAGGCCAGCACCGACTCGTGGGCCCCCATCTGGGTGAGCATCGCCGCGATGGCGTCCCCGTCGCGGATGATCACCCGCTCGATCTGGCGGGCCTGGCGGGCCTTCACCGAGATGTCCAGCCGACGGGCGGCCCCGACCAGGGCCATCGCCGCCTCGGAGCTGGGCGCGGTGATCTCCATCGCCATCGAACGGCCCGGTTCGGTGAGCGACCCGCGGGCCAGGAAGGCCCCCCGCCAGGCCGCCGCCTGACAGCACCGGCCGGCCCCCACCACCGAGCTGGGCAGACCGCGCACCGGGCGGCCGCTGCGGTCGATGAGCCCGGTGAGGCGGGCCAGCTCCCCTCCCCCGCGGGCCAGTCGCAGCACATAGCGGGTGCCCTGGTGGATTCCGGAGCCGTTCACCACGACCACGTCGGCGTCCATGTGGTAGATCTCCTGGATCGCCTGGCGCAGCCGACGGACCGCACCGCCGCTGTCCAGCTCCGCCTCGATCACGATGTGACCGCTCACCAGGTGGATTCCGCCCGCCAGACGCAGCGTCGTCGCGATCTCCGCGCGCCGGCAGCACAGCTTGGGCACGACGACGGTCGACAGTTCCGACTTCACGCGGGCGGTGAGGGCCATCTGGTGGTTCTTTCTCTCTCTTCGGTGGACGTGTCAATATTTCTCAACAGGTAGCTGAGCAGGATGGACGGGCAGGTCAGTGCGGCAGGCAGTCCATGATCTCGGCGTACGCGGAGGCCAACCGTAGCGTGTCGTGACGAGCCGAGCCGTCCCTGACCGCCAGATCGGCCTGCACCAGCTCGGCGCCCAGGCTGTGCGCATAGGAGGCCAGATGGGCGTCTCCTCCGCCGAAGGCGCGATCGACCAGGACGGTGTCGAGGCGGATCCGCGGCTCGTGCTCGGCCAGCACCTCGAGATGGCGGGCCGGGCTGAAGCCGTCGGTCTCCTCGGCCGGGGCGATGTTGAGGGTGAGGATCTTGTGGGCGCGGGAGGCGATGATGGCGTCGGCGATCTCGGGAACCAGCAGGTGCGGGATCACCGAGGTGAACCAGGACCCCGGGCCGAGCACCAGGTAGTCGGCCTCGCCGATCGCCTCGACGGCCTGCGGACAGGCCGGCGGCCGCTCCGGCTCCAGCCGGACGGTGAGCACCTCGGCCCTGGTCTTGGCGACCGTGGCCTGCCCCGACAGGGTGTAGGTCTCGTCGGGGCGCAGCGGATCCAGCCCGATCACCTCGGCGAAGATGTCGAGCGGCTCCAGACTCATCGGCAGCACCCGGCCCCGGGTGCCCAGCAGCTCGGCCACCATGTCCAGGCCGGCCACCGGGTCCCCCAGCTCCTGCCACAGGCCGGCGATCAGCAGATTCCCGATGGCATGTCCGGCCAGCTCGCCGTCTCCGCCGAACCGGGCCTGCAGCACCTCCGCCCAGGTCCGCCCGAGACGGTCGTCGGCGCACAGCGCGGCCAGCGCGCGGCGCAGGTCGCCGGGCGGAAGGCAGCTGAACTCGTCGCGCAGGCGTCCCGAGGATCCGCCGTTGTCGGCCACCGTGACGATGGCGGTGATCCGCTCGGTGATCCGGCGCAGTGCGCGCAGCGAGGCGGCCAGCCCGTGGCCGCCGCCGAAGGCGACCACCGCCGGACCTCCGACATAGCTCTCGGCGGCCAGTCGTCCCCCGCCGGGGTGCGATCCCGCACCCTGTGTCGACGTCACGTCACTCTCTCCCCAGGTCTCGGTGCAGCACGGTCGCCGGGCGTCCCCGGGAGCGCAGCCGGCGGGCCAGCTCCTCGGCGACCGATGTGCTGCGGTGCTTGCCGCCGGTGCAGCCGATCGCGACCGTCACCTGCTTCTTCCCCTCCCGAAGGTATCCCGGCTCGATCCCGGCCAGCAGCTCGTCGACCCGGTCGATGAACTCGCGGGCTCCGGGCTGGGCCAGCACATAGGAGGAGACGTCGGGGGACAGCCCGGTCTTCGGCCGCAGTTCCGGCACCCAGTAGGGGTTGGGCAGGAAGCGCACGTCGAAGACCAGATCGGCGTCGATCGGGACCCCGCGCTTGAACCCGAAGGACATCAGCTGGATGGTGAGCTGGTTGTCGTCGTCGCTGAAGGCCGACTCGATCCGCTGGGCGAGCTGGCGGGTGGTGATGGAGGTGGTGTCGATGACCAGGTCCGCGCCGGCCCGGATCACCGAGAGCATCCGGCGCTCCAGGGCGACCGCCTCCAGCAGGTGGCCCCCGTGCTGCAGCGGGAGGGGACGCCGGCTGGACTCCTGGCGGTTGACGATCGCGGCGTCGGAGGCCTCCAGGAAGACCGTCTCGGGCCCGATGCCGCGGGCGTTGAGATCGCCCAGGGCGATGCCGATCTTCTCGAACATGGCCCGGGTGCGGACGTCGAGCACCACGGCCAGCCGGTCCACCCCGTTGGCCGAGGTCTCGTCGACCAGGGCGCCCAGCATCGCCGGCGGCAGGTTGTCGACCACGTACCAGCCGAGATCCTCCATGGCGTGGGCGGCGGTGCGCCGGCCGGCTCCCGACATCCCCGAGATGATCACCACGCGCTGGGGGCCGGCCGTGCCGTCCCGAGGGTCCCCGTCCTGACTGCTCACGGGCCCATCGTAGGACGAGCGGCCGGGGTCAGGGGGCGTCTGTCCCGTCCTCGATCACCTCACCGGTGGCGGTGTTGACGGCGGCCTGCGGTCGGGAGGCGGCCAGCGCGTCGGCCACCGAGCGGGCCAGCACCGGGCCGAAGCCGGGCACCGCGGCGACCTCGTCGACACCGGCGGCGCGCAGCGCCTTCAGGCTGCCGAAGTGCTGCAGCAGGGTCTTGCGGCGCACCTCCCCCAGGCCGGGGACGTCGTCCAGCACCGACTCGACCATCGCCTTGGAGCGCCGCGAGCGGTGGAAGGTGATGGCGAACCGGTGCGCCTCGTCGCGCAGCCGCTGCAGCAGGTAGAGGCCCTCGGAGGTGCGGGGCAGAATGACCGGCCACTCCTCGTCGGGCATCCACACCTCCTCGAGCCGCTTGGCCAGGCCGCACAGGGCGATCTCGTCGGACAGGCCGTACTCCTCGAGCACCTCCTGGGCGGCGTGCACCTGGGGGGCGCCGCCGTCGACGACGATGAGATTCGGCGCATAGGCGAACTTCCGCGGGGCGCCGGTGGTGGGGTCGATGAGGGTGCCGGTGGCGTCTCCGCTCTCTCCTGCGTCCCCGTCCCCCATCGCTTCTGCCATCGCGGCCCGGTCGTCGAGGAGACGCCGCAGCCGCCGGGAGAGCACCTCGTGCATGGCCGCGAAGTCGTCGGAGCCGTCGAAGCTCTTGATGATGAATCGGCGGTACTCCGACTTGCGGGGCATGCCGTCCTCGAAGACGACCATCGAGCCGACCACCTGGTGGCCCTGGATGTGGGAGATGTCGTAGGACTCCATCCGCAGCGGGGCGCGATCGAGCCCGATGGCCTCCTGGATCTCCTCCAGGGCACGGGTGCGGGTGGCCAGGTCGGAGGCCCGCTTGAGCTTGTGCTGGGCCAGCGCCTCCTCGGCATTGCGGGTGACGGTGTCCATCAGGGTGCGCTTGTCGCCGCGCCGGGGCACCCGGATCTCCACCCGGGAGCCGCGCGACTCGCTCAGCAGATCGGCCATCGGCTCCGGGGACGCCGGTTCGTGGGAGACCATCACCAGCCTGGGGATGGCCGGCCCCTGCCCGGTCTCGCGCACCTGACCACGGGAGACGTCGCCGGCCCCGTAGAGCTGGAGCAGGAAGGTCTCCATCAGCTCGCCGGCCTCGGCGTCATCGGCCCGGTCGGCGACCCAGCCGCGCTCCCCGCGGACCCTCCCGCCGCGGACGTGGAAGATCTTGACCGCCACCTCGAGGGGGTCCAGGGCCAGCGCGATGACGTCGGCGTCGGTGCCGTCGCCGAGCACGATGGCGTTGCGCTCGGTGGCCTTGGCCAGGGCCCCCAGGGAGTCGCGCAGCACGGCGGCGCGCTCGAACTCCAGGTTGGTGGCCGCCTGCTCCATCTGGTTCTCGATCTTGCGCACCAGGCCGGTGCTGTGGCCGGCCATGAAGGAGCAGAAGTCGTCGGCGATGTCCCGGTGGGCCTCGGGAGTGATCCGGCCCACGCAGGGGGCCGAGCACTTGCCGATGTAGCCGAGCAGGCAGGGCCGGCCCTGGGACTTGGCGCGGTTGAAGACGCCGGTAGAGCATGAGCGCATCGGGAAGACCCGCAGCAGGGTCTCCATGGTGTCGCGGATCGCCCAGGCCTGCCCGAAGGGGCCGAAGTAGCGCCAGCCCCGGCGGTGCGCGCCGCGGCCGACGAAGACCCGGGGAAACTCGTCGGACCAGGTGACGCACAGCCAGGGATAGGTCTTGTCGTCGCGGTACATCACGTTGAACCGCGGATCGAACTCCTTGATCCAGGTGTACTCGAGCTGGAGGGACTCCAGCTCGTTCTGCACCACGGTCCACTGGACGTGGGCCGCGGTGGTGACCATTCGCTGGGTGCGCGGGTGCAGGGCCGAGATGTCCTGGAAGTAGGAGTTGAGCCGGTTGCGCAGGTTCTTGGCCTTGCCGACGTAGATGACCTGGCCGTGCTCGTCGCTGAACCGGTACACCCCGGGCTGGGTGGGAATGGTGCCGGGAGCGGGACGGTAGCTGGACGGGTCGGCCATGTATCGCACTATAAACGGAGGGGTGCGCGAGCCTCATGTGCACTTTTCACTCGCCTAACCCCCGTCTCCGGACGTCGCTGCGACTCGCCGGGCCTTAGGCGAGTGAAAAGTGCACCCCGATAACCTGAGCCCGTGCACCTGCTGCTGATCCGCCACGCCCAGTCCGCCAACAATGCCCTGGTGGCCGCCGGCCCTGAGGCCTTCGGGGCCGGACGGGTCGCCGATCCCCCGATCACCGCGCTGGGGGTGCGCCAGGCCGAGGCGCTGGCCGACTGGATCGACGGCGTCGATCCCCGGCCCACAAGGCTGTACTGCTCCCCGATGAGGCGGACTCTCCAGACCGCCGCCCCGGTCGCCGAGGCCCTGGATCTGCCACTGCTGGTCGAGGACTTCCTCTACGAGCGGCCGGGACCCACCGACGGGTTCGGAGCGACCCAGCGCGCCGCGCCGGGCTCCTCTCTCAGCGAGCTGGCGTCGATCACCCCGAGGGCGGTCTTCCCCGGCTCGGTGACCGAGCGGGGCTGGTACACCGGCGAGGTCGAGACTCCCCAGCAGGCCGCCGCGCGGGCCGTCCGGATCGCCGCCTGGGTGCGCGAGACCCACGACGAGGAGGACTGCGTGGCGATCGTCGCCCACGGCGCGATCGGCGCTCTCATTCTCTCGGCGATCATCTGCCCCGGCCGCCAGGAGACCCTGGGCGGCTTCGTCGCCGGGACCGAGCCCTGGTGGTTCAACCTGGCGAACACCTCGACCTCGATGGTCGAACTCATGCCGGGTGACAAGATCGAGGTGCACTGGATCAATCGGGTCGACCATCTCGTCGCCGCGGGCATGGTCACCGGAGCCAGCGCCCACGCCACCGGAAATCCCGGGACCCGCTGAGACACGTTCCCCATCACACTGCACCGGATCAATCAGGAGGCACACATGTCACCCACCAGACGCGCCGTTCTGCGGGGCGGTCTCGGCATCGCGGCGCTGGCCACCGGCAGCGCGCTGGCCGGCTGCTCCAGCGGCGACACCACCCAGGGAGTGAGCCCGACAGGTCCCCTCGAGATCGACGCCTCCCAGGTGCCGGTCGGCGGCGGCACCGTGATCGCGAAATCCGGCTACGTCGTCACCCAGCCCACCAAGGGCTCCTACCGGGCGTTCAGCGCGCTCTGCCCGCACGCCGGATGCGACGTCTCCAAGGTGGCCGACGGCCAGATCGTCTGCCCCTGCCACGATTCCCGGTTCGCGATCACCGACGGAGCGGTCGTCAAGGGCCCGGCCACCGAGGGGCTGAGTGCGGCCAAGGTCGCGGTGGAGGGGTCGAAGCTCAAGCTCTCGGTCTGAGCGCCAGCACCACGTTGAGGGCCACCAGGCCCACCCAGACGATGAGGGTGCCGAGCAGCCCGCCGCTGGTGCCCATCATGATGCCGGTCAGCGGGATCGCCACACCGGCGGTGACGACGGCGACCGCGACCCGCTGATTCGCCGTGACCCCGCCCGGGACGGGGGCCGCGGGGCGGGCGGCGGCCCGCTCCAGCTCCATCTGGCGCTGGATCTCCTCGGTCACCTTGGAGGCGAAGGAGTCCACCAGGGCCGGCTCCATCGGCTCCCCGAGTTCGTCGCGCGCCGCCAGAACGGCCTCGGCGTCGGTGCGCCCGACATGCGGGTCCTTCTGGACGGGACTGCTGGCCATGGTCTGTGCCCTCTCGGTTGTGCGAATGCATCGCCATCATGCCCTGTGCCGATCGGCACAGGATCAGGAGGCCTTCCGCGCCTTCGTCGCCGTGCCGGCCGCCGATCGGCGGCCTCCGGCGGCCTTCTTCGTGCCCCGTCCCGCCTTCGACGCGATCGGGGTGAGGGGCACCGGCGTGTCCCCGACCGGCACCTCGTGACCGTCCAGCACCTCCTTGAGATACTGCCCGGTGTAGGACTGCGGGCAGGCCGCGACCTGTTCCGGCGTCCCCTCGATCACCACCGTGCCCCCGCCGTTGCCGCCCTCCGGGCCCATGTCGATGAGCCAGTCGGCGGTCTTGATGACGTCGAGATTGTGCTCGATGACGACCACCGAGTTGCCCTGGTCGACCAGCCGCCCGAGCACCGCCAGCAGCTTGCGGATGTCCTCGAAGTGCAGCCCGGTGGTGGGCTCGTCGAGCACGTAGAGGGTGTTCCCGGTGGATCGGCGGGCCAGTTCGGAGGCCAGTTTCACCCGCTGAGCCTCGCCCCCGGACAGGGTGGTGGCGGGCTGGCCGAGCCGGACGTAACCCAGCCCCACCTCGACCAGGGTCTTGAGGTGGCGGTGGATGGCCTGAATCGGCTCGAAGAAGGCCGCGGCCTCCTCGATCGGCATGTCGAGCACCTCGGCGATCGTCTTGCCCTTGTAGTGCACCTCGAGGGTCTCCCGGTTGTACCGGGCGCCGTGGCAGACCTCGCAGGGCACGTAGACGTCGGGCAGGAAGTTCATCTCGATCTTGATGGTGCCGTCTCCCTGGCAGTTCTCGCAGCGCCCTCCCTTGACGTTGAAGGAGAACCGGCCCTGCAGGTAGCCGCGCACCTTCGCCTCCGGGGTCTGGGCGAACAGCGCCCGGATCTTGTCGAAGACGCCGGTGTAGGTGGCCGGGTTGGAGCGCGGCGTCCGCCCGATCGGCGTCTGGTCGACGTGAATCACCTTGTCGACGTTGTGCACCCCCTCGACCGTGTCGTGCTTGCCGGGCACCGCCCGCGACCCCTGGATCCGGTGCGACAGGGAGCGGAAGAGGATCTGATTCACCAGGGTGGACTTGCCCGAGCCGCTCACCCCGGTGACCACGACCAGCTGTCCCAGCGGGAAGTCGACGTCGATCTTCTTGAGGTTGTTCTGCCGGGCGCCGCGGACCACCACATCGCGCCCGGTGCGGGGACGCCGTTCGGCGGGCAGCGGGATGGACCGGCGTCCGGACAGGTAGGCGCCGGTGATCGACTCCGGATTCTCCATGAGCTCGGAGACCGGTCCGGAGACCACCACCCGGCCGCCGTGCTCGCCGGCCCCGGGGCCGACGTCGACCACCCAGTCGGCGACCCGGATGGTGTCCTCGTCGTGCTCGACGACGATGAGGGTGTTGCCCAGATCGCGCAGCTTCACCAGGGTCTCGATGAGACGCCGGTTGTCGCGCTGATGCAGCCCGATCGACGGCTCGTCGAGAACGTAGAGCACCCCGACCAGGCCCGACCCGATCTGGGTGGCGAGCCGGATCCGCTGGGCCTCCCCGCCCGACAGCGACCCGGCCGAACGGGACAGGGTGAGATAGTCCAGGCCGACGTCGACCAGGAACCTCAGCCGGGCCCGGACCTCCTTGACCACCCGCTCGGAGATCGCCAGCTCGCGGGGGGTGAGCTCCAGCGACTCCAGGAAGTCCCAGGCCTCGGCGATCGACAGGTCCGAGACCTCGGCGATGTTCCGCTCCCCGATCGTCACCGCCAGGCTGGACGGCTTGAGCCGGCGCCCGTGGCAGGCCGGGCAGGGGCTCTCGCGCAGATAGGCCCCCCAGCGGGCCCGGCCGGAATCGGTCTCGGCCTCGTCGAAACGGCGTCTCACATAGTGCATGACGCCCTCGTAGTTCTGGGCATAGGTCCGCTGCCGGCCGAACCGGTTGCGGTAACTCACCATCACCGGATCGCCGTCGCCGTGCAGCACCAGGGCGCGGGCCGCGGCGGGCAGCTCCTCCCAGGGCCGCTCCGGGTCGAAGCCGTGGTCGCGGCCCAGCGCCGCGAAGACGTGCCGGTAGTGGTTGGCGACCTGCGGGGTGGACCACGGCGCGATGGCGCCGTCGGCCAGGCTCACCTGACGGTCCGGGACCACCAGGTCGGGATCCACCTCCAGGGTGGTGCCCAGCCCCGAGCACTCGGGGCAGGCCCCCCACGGCCCGTTGAAGGAGAACTGGCGCGGCTCCAGCTCGTCGATGTCGATGTCGTGCTGGTTGGGGCAGGCCATGTTCTCGCTGAACCGGCGCGTCCGGTCGGGAGCGCTCTCCTCCCGGTCGACGAAGTCGATGGCGACCAGACCGTGAGCCAGCCCGAGAGCGGCCTCCACCGACTCGGTGAGGCGCTGCTTGGCCGACTCCTTGATCGCGATCCGGTCGACCACCACCTCGATGTTGTGCTTGCGCTTCTTGTCGAGGGCCGGCGGATTGTCCAGCCGGTGCACCTCGCCGTCGACCCGCACCCGGGTGTAGCCGTCGGTGACGAGCTGGCGGAACAGCTCGACGTACTCCCCCTTGCGGCCCTGGACCACCGGGGCGAGCACCTGGAACCGGGTGCCCTCTTCCAGGTCCATCAGCCGGTCGACGATCTGCTGGGGAGTCTGCCGGGAGATCCGCTCGCCGCAGACCGGGCAGTGCGGGACCCCGATCCGGGCCCACAGCAGCCGCAGATAGTCGTGGATCTCGGTGATCGTGCCGACCGTCGACCGCGGATTGCGGGAGGTGGACTTCTGATCGATCGAGACCGCCGGGGACAGCCCCTCGATGAAGTCGACGTCCGGCTTGTCCATCTGGCCGAGGAACTGCCGGGCGTAGGCGGACAGCGATTCCACGTAGCGGCGCTGGCCCTCCGCGAAGATGGTGTCGAAGGCCAGCGAGGACTTGCCGGAGCCGGACAGGCCGGTGAACACGATCATGGCGTCGCGCGGCAGGGACAGGCTGACGTTGCGCAGATTATGCTCCCGGGCTCCCCGGATGATGATGCGATCACTCACGGGAGACATCGTAGGTGGAGGCACCGACAGTTCTGTGCACAGTGTTTTGGGCGCAGTAGTTCTGGGCGCAGTTCCGCGCCGCGTGGGCGTCGCCCCTGGCCGGGCACTAGGTTGGGAGTATGACTTCGGATTCGACCAGGACCAGCGCGTTGCACATCGACGCCGGCATGGACGAGGTCCGCGCCGTCAAGCTGGAGGCCACCCAGCGGCTTCTCGGCAGCACGATGGGCATCTCCGAGGAGCAGTGGCAGTCCCCCAGCCGGCTCCCGGGCTGGACCCGCGCCCACGTCGCCAGCCATCTGGCCCGCAATGCCGACGCCCTCACCCGGCTGGTGAAGGATCTGGTGGAGGGGCGGCAGGCTCCGCTGTATCCCTCGCTGAGCGAGCGCGACCGGGAGATCGAGCGGGGATCCGAGCGCGACGGTCTGGCCCTGCAGATCGACCTGGACACCAGCGCCGGGCGGCTTCACGAGGCCTTCGACCTGCTGGAGCGAGTCCCCGTGCCGACTCAGGTGACGCTGGCCCCCGACGTCGTGGTCGACGCCGTTCAACTGCCCGTCGCGAGGCTCGCCGAGGTGCTGCTGCACCATCTCGACCTCGATGTCGGTTTCTCACTGGCCGACGTCTCCCCGGACGCCACCCGCTGGCTGCTCGCCTGGGTGTGCTTCCGGCTGCGCCACCGGGGCAGCACGCCGGCCATGCGAATCGAGTCCGACTCCGGGCTCACCGACCGGATCGGCGGCTCCGGATACGCCACCACCGTGCACGGGTCGGACGCCGCGCTGGCCGGCTGGTTGTCGGGGCGCACCGGCTCCGAGGAGCTGCGCGGGGCCCGGAATCTGGCCCTGCCGCTACTGGGCTGAGCGGTCGAGGTACCGGGAGCGCAGGATGCTGGCCACCGCGGTGAGCTGAGCGCCAGGGTGCCGACGATCACCGCCAGTGAGATCTCCGTGGAGATCTCGGTGGAGACGCCGAACCACTTCTGGTCCAGCTCGTAGTGGTTGAGGGCGTGCAGGATCAGCTTGATCGAGATGAAGCCGAGGATCACCGAGAGGCCGAGCGGCAGGTAGACCAGCTTGTGCAGCAGGTTGCCGAGCAGGAAGTACAGCTGACGCAGCCCCATCAGGGCGAAGACGTTGGCGGTGAAGATGAGATAGGCCTCGCTGGTGAGCCCGTAGCTGGCCGGGATCGAGTCCAGCGCGAAAGATGAGATCGGCGGTGCTCAGCGCGATGACGACGGTCAGCAGCGAGGTGGCCAGGATCTTCCCGTTGTCCTTGACGAAGAACGAGGTGCCCCGATAGTCGCCGGTGGTGGGCAGATGGGTGCGCATCCACCGGGTGACCAGATTCTCCGCGGCGTCCTCGTCCTCCCCCTCGGGCTCCTTCTTGAAGAAGTCGCGCAGCAGCCCGATCGCCGAGTACAGCAGGAAGGCGCCGAAGATGAAGAAGACCCAGGCCCAGGCGTTGAGCACCACCTGGCCCAGGGCGATGAAGACGCCGCGGAACACCAGGGCCACGATGATGCCGACCAGCAGGGTGAACTGCTGCAGATAGCCGGGCACCTTGAACTTGTTCATCACGATGATGAAGATGAACAGGTTGTCCAGCGACAGGCTGTACTCGGTGAGCCAGACGGCGAAGAACTCCTTGCCCGGCTCCGGCCCCTGGATGAATGTCACACCGGTTCCGAAGAGCACCGCCAGGACCACGTAGAGCCCGATGAAGAAGGCGCACTCCTTCATGGAGGGCATATGGGGACGCCGTCCCAGGATCAGCGCGTCGGCCAGCAGCAGCCCGAGCATGACGACGATCGTGATGATCCAGACATAGGGATGGATATGCACCGGGCCTCCAAGGAAATGCTGAGAATCCTGGAAAGTCTCGCACCTCGCGCCGGACTCGCGCCACTCCGTGCTGTGTCAACTCGATGTCAACCTACTTGGCGGCCTCCACCATCTGGCGCAGCTCCTGCTTGAGGTCGGCGATCTCGTCGCGCAGCCGGGCGGCCACCTCGAAGTTCAGCTCGGCGGCGGCCTGGCGCATCTCCGAACTGAGCTCGACGATGAGGTCGCCGAGCTGGGAGGCGGCCATCGTCGAGGTGTCGAGCCTGCGGCGTCCCTCCATCCCGGCCGCGTCCGAGCCGTTGCCGTTCCGACCGCCCGTCACCGAGGAGACCAGGGAGTCGGTGTCGGCGTCCTCCCGGGCGAGCATCTCGGTGATGTCACCGATCTTCTTGCGCAGCGGCTGCGGATCGATGCCGTGCTCGGTGTTGTAGGCGATCTGGATCTCGCGGCGTCGGTTCGTCTCGTCGATCGCCACCCGCATCGAGTCGGTGATCTCGTCGGCGTACATGTGGACCTGCCCGTTGACGTTGCGGGCGGCCCGGCCGACGGTCTGGATGAGGGACCGCTCGGAGCGCAGGAAGCCCTCCTTGTCGGCGTCCAGAATGGCGACCAGGGAGACCTCCGGCAGATCCAGTCCCTCGCGCAGCAGGTTGATGCCGACCAGCACGTCGTACTCCCCCATCCGCAGCTGCTTGAGCAGCTCGATCCGCTTGAGGGTGTCGATCTCGGAGTGCAGGTAGCGGGTTCGGATGCCGTGCTCCATCAGGTAGTCGGTGAGATCCTCGGCCATCTTCTTGGTGAGGGTGGTGACCAGCACCCGCTCCTGCTTGTCGACGCGGATCCGGATCTCGGCCATCAGGTCGTCGATCTGGCCCTTGGTGGACTTGACGATGATCTCGGGGTCGATCAGCCCGGTAGGCCGGATGATCTGCTCCACGACGCCGTCGGAGCGCTCCATCTCGTAGGGCCCCGGGGTCGCCGACAGGTATACCGTCTGGCCGATCCGGGTCACGAACTCGTCGAACTTCAGCGGCCGGTTGTCCATCGCCGAGGGCAGCCGGAAGCCGTGCTCGACCAGGGTGCGCTTGCGGCTCATGTCCCCCTCGTACATGCCGCCGATCTGGGGGATGGTGACGTGGGACTCGTCGACCACCAGCAGGAAGTCCTCCGGGAAGTAGTCCAGCAGGCAGTTCGGGGCCGATCCGGCCTCGCGCCCGTCGATGTGGCGGGAGTAGTTCTCGATGCCGGCGCAGCTGCCCACCTGGCGCATCATCTCGATGTCGTAGGTGGTGCGCATCTTGAGTCGCTGGGCCTCCAGCAGCTTGCCGTCGCGCTCCAGCACCGCCAGACGCTCGGCGAGCTCCTTCTCGATCCCGGTGATGGCCCGCTCCATCCGCTCGGGGCCGGCGACGTAGTGGGTGGCGGGGAAGACGTAGACCTCCTGGTCCTCGCTCACCACCTCCCCGGTGAGCGGCTGGAGGGTGGTGAGGGCCTCGATCTCGTCTCCGAAGAACTCCACCCGCAGCGCGTTCTCCTCGTACATCGGGAAGATCTCCAGGGTGTCCCCGTGCACCCGGAAGGTGCCTCTCTCCCCCGACAGGTCGTTGCGGGCGTACTGGTCGGTCACCAGTTGCCGCAGCAGCTTGTCCCGGTCCCACTCCTGACCGACTCTCAGGGTGATCATCCGGTCGACGTACTCCTGGGGGGTGCCCAGGCCGTAGATGGCCGAGACGGTCGCCACCACGATGACATCGCGCCTTGTCAACAGCGAGTTGGTGGCCGAGTGACGCAGCCTCTCGACCTCCTCGTTGAGGCTGGAGTCCTTCTCGATGTAGGTGTCGCTCTGCGGGATGTACGCCTCGGGCTGGTAGTAGTCGTAGTAGGAGACGAAGTACTCGACGGCGTTGTCGGGGAAGAAGGTGCGCAGCTCCTGGGCGAACTGGGCGGCCAGGGTCTTGTTCGGCTGCATCACCAGCATCGGGCGCTGCACCCGCTCGGCCAGCCAGGCCACGGTCGCCGTCTTGCCGGTGCCGGTGGCGCCCAGCAGCACCACATCCTGCTCGCCGTTGTTCAGCCGCTTCTCCAGCTCGTCGATGGCCTTCGGCTGGTCGCCGGACGGTTCAAAATCGCTGACCACGTGGAACGGGGCCACGCGACGGGTGAGATCAGAGACGGGACGCATAGGATCAAGACTAGATGTCCCCACCGACAGTTCTCGCAGAGACGAGAGCGGTCAGCCTCTCCCAGACACCGTCGACGATTCCGGCCAGGGCGCTCAGCGGCCCCGAGGTGTCGATGACGATGTCGGCCACCGCTCTGCGCTGCTCGCGGGTGGCCTGGGCGGCGAGTCGGGCCCGCACCTGATCCTCGGTCATCGCGTCGCGAGCCATCGCGCGGCGAACCTGCTCCTCCGGGTCGATGTCGGTGACCAGGATCACATCGAATCCCGTCACCAGATCGGCCTCGATGAGCAGCGGGACGTCGTGGACGACGACCTGCCGGGGTGGCGCGGCCGACTCGCGACGATCTGCCTCCGCCAGAACCAGGGGATGCAGGATCCTCTCCAGCCGCTCCCGCCCCGAAGGGTCTGCGAAGACCACCCCGGCCAGGGCGGCTCGGTCCAGCCCGCCGCCGGGGCCGATGACGCCGGGCCCGAAGGCCTCCACCACCCGGCGCAGCCCCTCGGTGCCCGGCTCGACCACTTCCCGGGAGAGCCCGTCGTAGTCGATCAGCAGGGCGCCGTGGTCGGCCAGCAGGCGTCCGACGGTCGACTTCCCGCTGGCGATCC
The DNA here is from genome assembly GCA_022647765.1 of Acidipropionibacterium sp. Classification (GTDB taxonomy): domain Bacteria; phylum Actinomycetota; class Actinomycetes; order Propionibacteriales; family Propionibacteriaceae; genus Acidipropionibacterium. The sequence goes on along the minus strand of JALCLH010000001.1, from coordinate 228,521 downwards.
CCCCGGTGAGGGCGACCCTGCGGCGTCTCCGCTGCGCTGTCTTCTTCCCCGTCATCGCTTCCGCCTCCTTGTCGGCAGACAAATATGGGCCTTGTCAGCAGACAAATATGGGCCTTGTCGGCAGACAGATGTGGGCCCCGTCCGGAACTCCGGACGGGGCCCACATCGTGGAACGTCTACCTAGCTACCGATCCTGCGGATCGAATTGCCGATCAGTTTCCGGTCAGCTTGTCGCGCAGCGCCTGCAGAGCCTCGTCGGAGGCCAGCGAGCCCTCGCCGGGGGTCGGCGAGGAGTAGTTCGCGGTGCTGGGGGCCAGGGCCGCGTCGGTCTCGGCCTGCTCGGCGGCGACGACCTGCTTCTTGTGCGCCTCCCAGCGAGCCTGCGCCTCGGCGTACTGCTGCTCCCAGGCGACCCGCTGCTCGTCGTAGCCGGCCTTCCACTCGTTGGTCTCCGGATCGAAGCCCTCGGGGTAGATGTAGTTGCCGTCCTGGTCGTAGGAGGCGGTCATGCCGTACAGCGACGGGTCGAACTCGTCGGAGTCGACGTCGACGCCCTCGTTGGCCTGCTTGAGGGACAGCGAGATGCGGCGACGGTCGAGATCGATGTCGATGATCTTGACCATGACGTCCTGGCCCACCGAGACGATCTGCTCGGGCAGGTCGACATGGCGCTCGGCCAGCTCGGAGACGTGGACCAGGCCCTCGATGCCGTCCTCGACGCGCACGAAGGCGCCGAAGGGGACCAGCTTGGTGACCTTGCCGGGGACGATCTGGCCGATCTGGTGCAGACGGGCGAAGGCCTGCCACGGATCCTCCTGGGTCGCCTTGAGGGAGAGCGAGACGCGCTCGCGCTCCATGTCGACGTCCAGCACCTCGACGGTGACCGGCTGGCCGACCTCGACGACCTCGCTCGGGTGGTCGATGTGCTTCCAGGACAGCTCGGAGACGTGAACCAGTCCGTCCACGCCGCCCAGGTCGACGAAGGCGCCGAAGTTGACGATCGAGGAGACGACGCCCTTGCGGATCTGGCCCTTCTGCAGCTGAGTCAGGAAGTTGTGCCGGACCTCGGACTGGGTCTGCTCGAGCCAGGCGCGCCGCGACAGCACCACATTGTTGCGGTTCTTGTCGAGCTCGATGATCTTGGCCTCGATCTGCTGGCCGACATAGGGCTGCAGGTCGCGGACCCGGCGCATCTCCACCAAGGATGCCGGCAGGAAGCCACGCAGGCCGATGTCAACAATCAGGCCGCCCTTGACGACCTCGATGACGGTGCCGTCCACGACGCCGTCCTCATCCTTGATCTTCTCGATCGTGCCCCAGGCGCGCTCGTACTGAGCCCGCTTCTTGGACAGGATCAGGCGACCCTCCTTGTCCTCCTTCTGCTGGACCAGGGCCTCGATCTCATCGCCGACGTGGACCACCTCGAAGGGGTCGACGTCGTGCTTGATGGAGAGTTCCTTGGAGGGGATGACGCCTTCGGTCTTGTAGCCGATGTCGAGAAGGACCTCGTCCCGGTCAACCTTGACGACGGTACCGGTCACGATGTCGCCGTCGTTGAAATACTTGATGGTGGCGTCCACCGCGGCCATGAAGGCCTCGGGGCTGCCCAGGTCGTCAACGGTGACCGAGTCTGTCCCGGCCGCGGTGACGGCAGTCTGCTGGTCGCCGGCGGCGACCGTGTTCGAGGTGGAGGCCTCAGTGGAGGAGGTCATGTAGTAGGGCTCCGATTGGTTGATGTTCAGTCCGCGCACCATGACCCCGCCGCCCGCCACATGCCGACCGGGGCCGGAGGTGGGAACCAGCGAACGCGTCCTGCTCCGTCCGAGTCCGCGCAGGCCACAATGCGGGACCTAGATTACTCTTGCGGGCAACCGCCCGGCAAACAACCGGGCATCCGTCTGTTCAGACGCCGTTCATGCTCACTCCGTAGAATGCCGGAGGTATCACGCAGACCCCGGGAGGCCAGATCACTGTGACCAATGATGCGACCGACACGGAGACAAGCGGCGCGAGGCCGCCGCACCGGGACCACCGCTCCCGCAACAGGGTCATCGGCGTGGTGATCATCATCGCCGTAGTACTCGTCGTCGCCGCCATGGTCTGGTCCCAGACGCGGGGCAATGTCACCCCCGCGAGCCATCCCAGCCCGAGTGCCACCTCCCCGGCGGCCAGCATGGCGGCGCCCTCGTCCACCCCGGCCTCCCCGGGTCCCACATCCGCCGCGATCCCCGACGGATGCGCCGCGAAGCCGACGCCGATCGTCCCGGCGTCGATGAAGATCGACCAGCTGAACATCACGACCCAGGTGCTACCGCTTGGGCTGGACTCCAGCGGCGCCGCGGCGGCCCCGCCCAAGGACGACCCGAGTGCTGTCGCCTGGTTCGACCAGGGGCCGAAGCCCGGCTCGAACCGGGGCAAGGTGGTGCTGTCCACCCACACCTATCATTCGGGCGGGGCTCTTGGGAACACGCTCTACGACGCTCAGAACGGGCTGCGGAAGGGCGACATCATCCGGCTGGCCGACGTCTCGGGCACCACCGTCTGCTACCGCTTCGACCATCACGCCAAGGTTCTCGTCAAGGACTACGACCCGAACTCGACGATCCTCTACGACAACGCCGGTGCGCCGATGGTCGCCGTCGTCATCTGCTGGGACTACAACCACGACACCAAGGACTGGGGCTCACGGATCATCTTCTACGGCACCCCGGTCGCCGGCAGCGCCAAGTAGGGCGTAGAGGGGCCACCGGCACCGGCATAGCCAGGCCATTTATTCAACGCATTCTTCGCGTATTTCAATTTGCATATTTTTTCTTGTTGGAACGTCTGGTCTGACCAAATTCGCATTAGGCTGTGCTCATGCTTCGCAGCGATCATTCACCCATGCCCGCGGACCTCATCGCAGAGTTGCGGCACAGCCTCGGGCAGTCCTCCGTCACTCAGGACGGACTGGACCTGGCGGCCGTCTCCGTCGACGCGTCCCACTACCTGCTCACCCCGGGAGCCCTGGTGCGCGCCACCTCGGTGTCCGACGTCGCCAAGACGATGGCGGCCGCCAAGCGCCACAAGGTCTCCCTCAACTTCCGCTCCGGCGGCACCAGCCTGTCGGGGCAGGGCCTCACCCGAGGCCTGATGATCGACACCCGCCGGGCCTTCCGCGGCGTGCAGGTACTGGACGGCGGCAAGCGGGTTCAGGTGCAGCCCGGCGCGACTGTCCAGGCCGTCAACACGATCCTCGCCCGGGTCGGCCGCAAACTCGGCCCCGGATCCGGCCTCCTCGGTCGCCTGCACCCTGGGCGGCGTCATCGCCGACAACTCATCGGGAATGAGCTGCGGCACCGTGGCCAACACCTACAAGACGCTGGAATCGATGGTCTTCGTGCTCACCAGCGGCACCGTCGTCGACACCGGGGACCCCGACTGCGAGGACAAGCTCGCCGCCGCCGAACCGGAACTCGTCGAGAATCTCATGGCCCTGCGCGATCTGTGCCGCCGCGAGGACCTGGCCGCCGAGATCCGCCATCAGTTCTCGATGAAGAACACGATGGGTTACGGCATCAATTCCTTCCTCGACTTCGACACCCCGGCGCAGATTCTCCAGCACCTCATGATCGGATCCGAGGGCACCCTGGGATTCATCGCCTCGGCAGTGCTGCGGACGATGCCGATCATGCCGCAGATCTCCACCGCCCTGCTGCACTTCCCGACCCTGGACGCCGCCGCCAAGGCGCTGCCCGCGCTGGTCGAGTCCGGCGTCACCGTCACCGAGCTGCTGGATTCCGCCTCGCTGGAACTGGGGCGGCAGGATCCCGTCGACGGACACGTCATCCCGCCGAGCCCGGGTGGCTCGGACGCCGCCCTGCTGGTCGAGTACCACTGCCCCGATGCCACCTCCCGGCACGAGGCCGAGGAGCGCGGGGACGCCGTGATCGCCGGCCTCGACCTGGTGAGCACGCCGGAGTTCACCGACGATCCGGCGGTGCGCGGACCGATCTGGAGCATCCGCAACGGCCTCTACGCGAAGATCGCCGGCACCCGTCCCTCCGGGCAGACCGCGCTGCTGGAGGACATCGCCGTCCCGGTGAGCTCGCTGGCCGGGGTCTGCGAGAACCTGCAGGATCTGTTCGGCGAGCACGGCTACCCGAAGTCGGTCATCTACGGCCACGCCAAGGACGGCAACATCCACTTCCTGGTGCTGGAGGACTTCCGCGAGAAGAAGGGTCTGGATCGCTACGAGGGGTTCACCGAGGAGATGGTCGAGCTGGTGCTCAATGCCCACGGCACCCTCAAGGCCGAGCACGGCACCGGGCGGATCATGGCCCCCTTCGTCGAGCGCCAGTACGGACCCGAGCTGTACGGGGTGATGACCCAGGTCAAGAAGTCGCTGGATCCCGATGCCATCCTCAACGAGGGCACCATCATCACCTCCGACGACAAGCTCCACCTCAAGGACATCAAGCTCACCCCGACCGTCCAGGAGGAGGTCGACCGCTGCGTCGAGTGCGGCTACTGCGAGCCGGTCTGCCCGAGCCGCGACCTCACCCTGACCCCCGCGCCAGCGGATCGTCGTCCAGCGGGCCATCGCCCAGGCGAAGGCCGACGGCAATGACGAGCTGGTCGCCCAGTTGCGCGAGAGCGAGGAGTACAAGGTCATCCAGACCTGCGCGGTCGACGGCATGTGCCAGACCAACTGCCCGCTGCACATCAACACCGGAGACCTGGTGCGACGGCTGCGCGGCGAGGAGAATCCGGCCGCCTGGCAGCTCGGCTGGTCGGCGGTCGGCAAGGCCTGGAACCCATTCGTCACGGTGGCCAGTGTCGCGATGACCGCCATCGAACCGGTCCCGGCGAAGGCGACGAATGTCCTCACCGGGGCCGCCCGAGCGGTGCTCGGCAAGGACCGGATCCCGATGGTCTCCGACGAGCTGCCCGGCGGCGGCAAGCGCCGGGTGCCCGGGCATCGCGGCGGCCAGCCGGGACGCCCCGAGGTGGTCTACATGCCGGCCTGCGTCAACACGATGTTCGGCTCGGCGGTCCCCCAGGAGGAGACCATGCAGTTCGCCGTCATCGAGCTGCTCACCGCGGCCGGGGTCGGCGTCACCGTTCCGAAGGGGATCAACTCGATCTGCTGCGGCACCCCCTGGAAGTCCAAGGGGATGACGAAGGGCTATGCCGAGATGCGGGCCCGGGTGGTGGACATCATGCGCCGCGCCAGCCACGACGGCGAGTTGACCGTGATCTCCGATGCGGTGAGCTGCTCCGAGGGGTTCGTGCACGAGCTCGAGTACGAGGGCGTCACCAACATCCGGGTGGTGGACGCCGTCCAGTACATCGCCAATGAGCTGCTGCCGTCGCTGCCGGAGCTGCCCAAGGTGCACTCGGCGGCCCTGCACCCGACCTGCTCGTCGACCCGGATGGGCTGGAACGACGCCATCCGAAAGTGCGCGGAGGCGATCGCCGATGAGGTCTACGTGGCCAACAACTGGGGATGCTGCGGCTTCGCCGGCGACCGCGGGATGCTGCATCCGGAGTTGACCGCCTCGGCCACCGCACGCGAGGCCGCCGAACTCGGACGCCGTCACTTCGACCTCTACCTGTCGGCCAACCGCACCTGCGAGCTCGGCATGGAGCGCGCCACCGGCAAGCCGTGGCGCCACGTGCTCAATGTGCTGGCCGAGCGGATGGTGGAGTTCGCCCCGGCCTGATCCGGTTGCTGTCGGCCCCCCTGCAATGTGGTAGCTGGGGGCCGACATTCGGGTGGATTTCACTCCCGCCTCGCCGTTCCGAGGCCCTGATCGGGCTGAATGACGGCGAGGCGGGAGTGATCTCCACGGGGGCGGGGTGGGCGTGAGGAGACGATCCGGGATCCGGGTGCTCAGGCTCGCTTGGTGACGGCGAGGATTCCACCGACGGGCGATCATCATGACGCCGCCGGTCGCGGAGAGCCCTTCCCGCCGTTGCGGGGAGCGCGCGAACCAGGCTCGCGCCGTGCCCGATGCCAGGGCCCAGATGGTGTCGAAGGCCATCGCCAGGATCCAGAAGATCACTCCGAAGATCGCCAGTTGCAGGGGCACCGGTCCGGCTCCGCGCACCACGAACTGGGGGAAGAGGGCGGTGCAGATCGCCAGGGTCTTCGGGTTCGTGACGCCCACCAGGAATGCCTGACCGAGCTGGGCGAGCCTCCCGCCGCGCGGGGCACCGCTCAACTGCGCCTCGGCCTTGCGATGCCGGATCGCCTGGACGCCGAGATAGCAGAGATACCCGGCGCCGACGAACTTGATGATCCAGTAGGCGGCCTCGGATGCAGCGATCAGGGGGCCGACGCCGAAGGCCACGGCGAGCGCCAGTACGAGAAGTCCGAGATCGGTTCCCAGCACGGTGATGACGCCGGTCGGCCCGGCCGTAGGCGATCGAGCGTCCGACGATGAACAGCACGCTCGGACCCGGGACTGCGGCGAGCAGCGCCGCGGCGGCGATGAACGCGATCAGAGTAGTGGTGGACACCATCAGTGAGCAGCCTCGAACCAGGAGCTGCCCCACTGCCGATGGAGACGGTGAGCGGCACCGAGAGGTCCATCGCGTGACCCATCGCGTCGGTGACCACCTCGCGGACGACCTCCTCCTCACCGGGGGCCACCTCGAGGATCAGCTCGTCGTGGACCTGCAGCAGCACTCTGGATGAGAGCTTCCTGGCCGCCAGCCCCTTGTCGGTGGCGAGCATCGCCAGCTTGATGAGATCGGCCGCCGACCCCTGGATCGGCGCATTGAGGGCGGCCCGCTCGGCCATCTCGCGGCGCTGCCGGCTGGTCGAGGTGAGGTCGGGCAGGTAGCGCCGCCGGCCCATCAGGGTCGAGGTGTAGCCGTCCTTGCGGGCCTGGTCGACCACCGCGGTGAGGTAGTCGTGCACCTTCCCGAACCGGTCGAAGTAGTCGTCCATCAGATCGCGGGCCTCGGGGACCCCGATGTGCAGCTGCTGGGACAGCCCGAAGGCGCTCAGCCCGTAGGCCAGGCCGTAGTTCATCGCCTTGATCCGGGAGCGCTGGGCCACGCTCACCGCGGCCGGCTCGACGCCGAAGACGTGGGAGGCGGTGACGGTGTGCACGTCCAGACCGGACCGGAAGGCGTCCACCAGCGCGGCGTCCCCGGAGACGTGGGCCATGATGCGCATCTCGATCTGCGAGTAGTCGGCGCTCATCAGGGTCTGGTAGCCCCCGCCGACCACGAACCCCTCGCGGATCCGGCGTCCCTCGTCGGTGCGCATCGGGATGTTCTGCAGGTTCGGGTCGGTGCTGGAGAGCCGGCCGGTGGCGGCGACCGTCTGCTGGTAGGTGGTGTGGATGCGGCCGTCGTCGGAGACGCTCTTGAGCAGTCCGTCGACCGTCTGTCGCAGCCGGATGGCGTCCCGGTGCTCCAGCAGATGCTCCAGGAAGGGGTGCCCGGTCTTCTCGAAGAGTCCGGCCAGGGCGTCGGCGTCGGTGGTGTATCCGGACTTGGTGCGCCGCGTCTTCGGCATCTCCAGCTCGTCGAAGAGCACCGCCTGCAACTGCTTCGGGGAACCCAGGTTGACCTCGTGGCCGATCACCCGCCAGGCCTCCTGCTGGGCGTCCAGCACCCGGGTGTCGAAATCGGACCGCAGGCCCTCCAGAACATCGGTGTCCACCGCGATGCCGGCCCGCTCCATCCTCACCAGGGCGGTCTGGACCGGCATCTCCAGGTCGTGCAGCAGGCCGACCTCCCCGCGCTGGTCGAGCCCGGCCTCCATCTCGCGGGCCAGCCGGACCACCGCCACCGCCCTGGTCATCGCCGACTGGGCCCGGGCGGCGTCGCTCTCGCCGAAGTCGAGCATGCCCTGGTCGGACTCCTGCTCCTCGGCGTTCAGCTGCACGCCCAGGTGGTGGCTCACCAGCTCGTCGAGGGGATAGGAGCGCCGGTCGGGACGCAGCAGGTACGCCGCCAGCTCGGTGTCGCAGGACACCCCGGCCACCTGCCAGCCCCGCGCCAGCAGCGCCTCGATCGGCCCCTTGCCCGAATGAATGGCCTTGTCAGACGCCGCATCAGGCGAGCCAGGACGCGAGCTCCCGGTCGTCGGCGGGGCCGAGCTCTGCCGGATCCAGCCACAGCGCCGAGCCGTCCTGGCAGCCCAGTGCCAGGCCGGTGGCGTCCCCGGTGCCCTGTGACCACGACCCGGTCACCTCCAGGCCGATCCGCTGCCCGGCGTGCTCCGCGAGCCAGCCGGCCAGGCCTCCGGCGGTCAGCGTCTTGCCGTCGATCTGGATGCCGGCGGCCTCGGCCGGCTCCTCCTCGCCGCCCTCCAGAGCCTGCACCCGGTCCCACAGGTTGCGGAACTCCAGGGACTCGAAGAGGGTCCTGGTGGCCTCCGGGTTCCAGGGCCGGTGCGCCAGGTCGTCGATGTCGGCGTCCAGATCCAGATCGAGCACCAGGGCGTTGAGGCGACGGTTGCGCTGGACATCCTCCAGATGGTCGCGCAACGACTGCCCGGCCTTGCCCTTGACCGAATCGGCCTCGCGGATGAGATTCTCCAGTCCGTCGTAGCTCTTCAGCCACTTCGCCGCGGTCTTCGGCCCCACCCCGGGCACCCCGGGCAGATTGTCTGCGCTCTCCCCCACCAGTGCCGCCAGCTCCGGATAGCTCGCCGGCGGCACCAGGTATTTCTCCTCGACGGCCTGCGGGTCCAGCCGCAGCAGGTCGGAGACCCCCTTGCGGGGGTAGAGCAGGGTGACGTCGTCGTTGACCAGCTGGATGGCGTCGCGATCCCCGGAGACGACGAGGGTGCGCATTCCCTTGCGGGTGGCCCTGGTCGACATGGTGGCCAGGATGTCGTCGGCCTCGTAGTCGGGCTTCTCCAGGTGGACGATGTTGAGGGCGTCCAGGACCTCCTTGATGAGGTCGATCTGACCCGGGAACTCCGGCGGGATGGGGGCGCGCCCACCCTTGTACTCGCCGTACTGCTCGGTGCGGAAGGTGCCTCCGGCCAGGTCGAAGGCCACCGCGACATGGCTCGGCTGCTCATCGCGCAGCAAGTTGATGAGCATCGAGACGAACCCGTAGACGGCATTGGTGTGCTGGCCGGTGCTGGTGGCGAAGTTGTCCACCGGCAGGGCGAAGAACGCCCGGAAAGCCATCGAGTGGCCGTCGAGAATCAGCAGGGTCGGGCGGGAGGTCTTGCTCATGGCTTCGACTCTAGCGGGAGGCGGGGACAGTTCTGAGGGAACAGTTCAGCGTCGCCCGAGAGGGGACAATTCAGCGCCGCCGAATGAGGTAGGTGTCGAAGATCCAGCCCTTGCGCTCGACCGCCTCCGCCCGTACCTTCAGGATCTCCTCACGGACGGTGGCGAGATCGCCGTGGATGAGGATCTGGTCGGGACTTCCCAGATAGGCGCCCCAGTAGATGTCCAGACCCTCCGGGTCGATCGAGGCGAAGGTCTGGTGGCCGTCGAGCATGGCGACGACGTCGTCGGTGCCCTCGGGCATCCCGGCGGCCAGCAACCGCGCCGGTTCGATGACGACCGCCCGGCCCTGGCGGTTGAGCGGGATCTGGTGCGCCGCGGCGAGCGCCAGCACGCTGCTGATGCCCGGAATCACGCGCACCGAGATCTCGGTCGGGGACGCCGCCACCAGTTCCTTGGCCACCAGCTCCTTCACAATGGCCAGGGTGCTCTCATAGAGGGACGGGTCCCCCCACACCAGGAACCCGCCGGTCTGGCCCTCGCCCAGCTCGGCGGCGACGGCGTCCCCCCACTGGCGCAGCCGCTGCTCCCGCCAGGTGCGAACCGCCGCCCGGTAGTCGGGGGTGCTGCGCCAGGGCCGGGGCGGATCGTGCAGCTCCGACGGTGCGCAGCGGGCGCTCGCGATGCTCGGCGACGATCCGGCGGCGCACCTCGACGAACTCGTCGAGCTCCTTCTCCTTGATCACCACGAAGAGCACGTCGAGCTCCTGGATCGCCTTGACGGCGGCCAGGCTGACCCAGTCCGTGTTCCCCGCGCCGATGCCGATGAGTACCAGTTCCCGCGCCATTCCGGCTCCCCTCCTGCGGTGTCTTCCGCGTTGTCCCGTGTGTCTTTCAGTGTTCGATCCCGAGATGCGCCGCCGCACCCAGCGTGCCAAGGTTGGCCCCATGAGCTATGAGATACCCGGTGAAGAACTTCCCGACTGGCTCAGCGAGCTGGTGAGCCCGCTGGACGACAAACTGGGGGTGAAGGTGCACGAGATCTCCCCCCAGCGCTGCGTGGTGAGCGCCCCGCTGCACGGCAACACCCAGCCGACCGGGCTGTGGCACGGCGGCGCCTCCGGGGTTCTGGTGGAGACCGCCGGATCGCTGGCCGCGATGGCGCACGGGCGCCAGATGGACAAGTGGGCGGTCGGCACCGAGCTCAATGTGTCCCATCTGAGGGCTCCGCACGGCGACACCATGACCGCCACGGCGATCGCGATGCATCTGGGGCGGCACACCACCACCCACGAGGTGAGCATTCACGACGACGAGGGCAGGCTGTGCGCCACCGGCCGGGTCACCTGCCAGATCGTCGACAGGTGAGAGGCAGGCCCCACGGCCCGCACAGGCCCTGAGACCCTGACTCAGAGGTCGCCGGCGGAGCGATCGCGCCCGCCGTCGTGCGCGATGACTCCCTGGGCCACCTCGCGCATCGGCTTGCGCAGGTCCATCGCGGTCTTCTGGATCCAACGGAAGGCCTCCGGCTCGGACAGCCCCAGGCTGCTCTGCAGGATGCCCTTGGCGTGGTCGACGATCTTGCGCGACTCGAGACGCTCCTCGAGGTCGCTCACCTCGTCCTCGACGGCGCGGATCTCGGCGAACCGGGCCAGCGCGATCTCGATCGCCGGAACGACGTCCGAGGCGTCGAAGGGCTTGACGACGTAGGCCATCGCGCCGGCCTCCTTGGCCCGCTCGATGAGGTCCCGCTGACTGAAGGCGGTGAGCATGACGACCGCGCAGATCCGGTCCTCCGCGATCTTGTCGGCGGCCGTGATGCCATCCATCTTCGGCATCTTGACATCCATCACGACCAGATCCGGCTCGAGCTCGGTCGCCAGCGCGACGGCCTCCTCGCCGTCGCTGGCCTGGCCGACCACCTCGTAGCCGTGCTCCTCGAGCAGTTCGGTGAGGTCCAGGCGGATCAGCGCCTCGTCCTCGGCCACCACCACCCGGGGACGACTGGTGGAGTCGGACGACGCACCACTGCCGGCATCCTCTTGATCGAAACTCGCATTCTTACCCACGGTGGTGCTTCCTTGCATCTCGGACGCTGACACATTTGCCCGCCCATCATACAGCGAATGGCCTACTCGGCGCACAACTGGACGATCCTGAGACGGGAATGAGAATGTGCCGGGCAGGCGCGGTTGTGACAGAATGACCGGTGCGGCCCGAGTGGCGGAATGGCAGACGCGGCGCACTCAAAATGCGCTGTCCGCAAGGACGTAGGGGTTCGACTCCCCTCTCGGGCACCGCAGCGGGCGGTCACCACATGATGTGGTGACCGCCCGCGTTCTTCTCACAAGCCCATCGGACTCGCGAGGATCAGTTCACTTCTTGATCCGCAGCACGCGGATGTCGTTGGTCTTGCCGGCGATGCCCATCGGGGAGCCGGAGACGACCACCATGCGCTCGCCGACCTCGGCCAGGCCCTTGTCGCGGATGTAGTCGTTCACCCACTCGTAGAGGTCCTCGGCGCTGGTGAAGGTCGGGGTCACGATGGTGTTGGCGCCCCAGGTCCAGGCCAGCGTCTTGGTGGTGACCTCGTCGGAGGTGAAGACCAGCATCGGGGTGGCCGGACGCAGACGGGAGATCCGCTTCGCGGTGTCGCCGGACTTGGAGAAGGCGACGATGAACTTGGCCTCGGCGGCGGTGGCGATCTCGGCGGCCGCCTTCGAGATGATGCCGGAGGTGGTGTGCGGATCCCAGTCGATCGGGGCGATCTTGTCGAGACCGTGAGCCTCGGTGGACTCCACGATGCGGGCCATGGTGCGCACGGTCTCACCGGGGTAGTCGCCGACCGAGGTCTCGGCGGAGGTCATCACGCCGTCAGGCGCCGTCCAGAATGGCGTTGGCGACATCGGCGGCCTCGGCGCGGGTCGGGCGCGGAGCGTGGATCATCGACTCGAGCATCTGGGTGGCGACGATCACCGGCTTGGCCTGGAGACGGGCCTTCTCGATGATGGTCTTCTGGATCAGCGGGACCTCTTCGAGAGGACACTCGACGGCCATGTCGCCGCGGGCGACCATCACGGCGTCGAAGTTGTCGATGATGGAGTCGAGGTTGTCGATCGCCTGCGGCTTCTCCAGCTTGGCGATGACGGGGACCCGACGGCCCTCCTCGTCCATGATCTGGTGGACGCGGTCGATGTCGGAGCCGTGCCGCACGAAGGACAGGGCGATGAGGTCGATGCCGACGCCGAGCGCCCAGCGCAGGTTCTCCTCGTCCTTCTCGGTCATGGCCGGCAGCGAGACCGCCACGCCGGGAAGGTTGATGCCCTTGTGGTCGGAGACGGCGCCGGGGACGATGCACTCGGTGTTGACGTCGGTGTCGGTGACCGACACGACCTTGAGGGAGACGTTGCCGTCGTCGATGAGGATGATGTCGCCCGGGTGGCAGTCGCCGGGCAGGCCCTTGAATGTGGTGGAGACGCGCTCCTGATTGCCGACGATGTCATCGGTGGTGATGGTGAACTTGTCACCGAGCTTCAGCACGATCTTGCCGTTGGACTGTCCCTCGGCCTTCTCGAAGACCCCGGTCCGGATCTTCGGCCCCTGCAGGTCGCCCAGCGCGGCGACGTTGACGCCGAGCTCCGCGCTCACCGAACGCACCAGGTCGAGGCGATGCTGGTGCTCCTCGTAGTCTCCGTGGCTCATGTTGAGGCGGGCCACGTTCATGCCGGCCTCGATCAGTTCCTTGATCCCGTCGTGGCTGTCAACTGCAGGCCCGAGGGTGTTCACTATTTTAGCTCTACGCACGACACCGACTGTACAGGGGCACGGACCCGGTCAGGAACTTCGACGGCGGGTTCGGGCCGCGCGTGCACCATCGTTCGCGACGCCGCGGATGCCGTGCACCAAGGTTCACTGCTCGACGGGGTCAGAACTCGTCGCGCCGCCTCACCACATCGAGGGCGTGACGCAGGTCCTCGGGGAGCGGGCTGGCATAGGTGACCCACTCCCCCGTCCCCGGGTGGGTGAAGGACAGCTCCTTGGCATGCAGCCACTGCCTCTCCAGCCCCAGCTCGGCGGCCAGCACCGGATCGCAGCCGTAGAGCGGATCCCCGCAGCAGGGATGGTGGATGGCGGCCATGTGCACCCGGATCTGGTGGGTGCGTCCGGTCTCCAGGTGCACCTTGAGCAGGGTGGTCGACCGGAAGGCCTCGACCGTCTCGTAGTGAGTCACCGAGTGCCGGCCGCCGTCGACGATCGCCATCTTCCAGTCGTGGCCGGGATGGCGCCCGATCGGAGCGTCGATCACCCCGTCGAAGGGGTCCGGGTGGCCCTGCACCAGGGCCAGGTAGACCTTGTCGACGGTGCGGTCCCGGAAGGCGCGCTTGAGCAGGGTGTAGGCGCGTTCGCTCTTGGCGACCACCATCACCCCGGAGGTGCCGACGTCCAGCCGCTGGACGATCCCCCGGCGCTCGGCGGCGCCGCTGGTGGAGATCGCGAATCCGGCCGCGGCCAGGTGCTCGACGACACTCGGCCCGTCCCAGCCCAGGGAGGGGTGGGCGGCGACCCCGGCGGGCTTGTCGACGACGATGATGTCGGAGTCGTCGTGCAGGATGCCCATCCCCTCGACCAGCTTCGGGGTCACCGAGGCCCCCGGCCGGGGCACCGACAGATCCACCTCGAGCATCTGGCCGGCGGCCACCCTGGTCGGCAGGCCCGGCCGACCGGCCGGCCCTCCAGGAGCACCTTGCCCTGGTCGATGAGCTCACCGATCCGCGACCGCGAGACGCCGGTCATCCGGGCGGCGGCCGCGTCCAGCCGCGCGCCGTCCAGCCCCTCGGGGACCAGCAGCACGCTCACCGGCCCTCCCGGTTGCCGAACAGCATCATCGCCACGACCGAGCACCGCGGCGCCGGTGATGAACATGTCTGCGACGTTGAAGACCGCGAAGTGAGGCAGCGCGAACATGTCCACCACCTCCCCGCGCAGCGGTCCGGGGGCGCGGAACAGCCGGTCGGTGAGATTGCCGCTGATCCCGGCCAGCACCATCCCGCAGGCCACCAGGGTCCACCGGTGCCGGGCCCGCGGGGCGATGTATCCGATCACCACGGCCAGCACCGCCAGGCCGAAGAGGCTGATCACCACGGTGGCTGAGGAGCCCATCGAGAAGGCGGCCCCCGAGTTGCGCAGCAGCTGGAGTTTCAGCAGCCCGCCGAGGAAGGAGGGCGGGTCGTAGGGATCCAGCCGGGCCGCCGCCAGTGCCTTGACGATCTGGTCAAGGGCCAGCCCGCAGACCGCGATGAGCACCATGACGATCCGCCAGCTGCGCAGCCGGGCGCCCTCCAGGGACGCCGGCGACTCCTGCGCGGCGGGCCGGTCCGAACTCAGCCCGCTCACCGGCGCTCTTCACGCTGCTTGCAGGCCACGCACATGGTGGCCCGGGGGAAGGCCTGCAACCTGGCCTTGCCGATCGGCTTGCCGCACACCTCGCAGGTCCCGTAGGTGCCCTCGTCCAGCATCTTCAGCGCCAGCCGGGACTGGTCGTAGACCAGCTGCGCGTTGTGGGCCAGCGACATCTCCTGGTCCCGCTCGAACTGGGAGGAGCCGACATCCACCGGATCCTTGCCGGCCCCGTCGGCCCCCTCGGTCATCAGATCGGCGAGATTGTCCTGGGCGGCGGCGAGATTGCGCGCCATCCGGGCGGCGTCGGCCTGCAGGGTGCCGATCACCTCGGCCACCTCGTCCGCGGACCACGGCTCGTCGCCGTCGCGGACCGGCAGCGATGCCGCGATTCGAACATCGCGGACCTCAGCATCTTGCTGGGACATGATCTCGTCTCTCCGTCCTGCGGCACCCGCACGAGCAGGCACCCGCTCAGGCATCCACACGCCGGCCCGCGCGGGCCGGAACTGTGCGCAGACAATACACCCGACGACGCCGGCCCCTCCTGCGAGCAGGAGGGGCCGGCGTCGAGGTCAACCCGCGGGGGTGTCAGTTCTGCTGGCTGCGACCCGTGATGAGGGCGTCCAGCCGAGGAGTGGCCGAGGTTCCCGGGGCGACCCGGTTCTCCGGACGCACCAGGGTGGCGGTGTCGGTGGGCTCGAAGACGCCCTTCTCGATGTTCTCGGCCTGGCTGCGCAGGTGGCCGACCAGATTCTGCCGGTAGTTGGACTCGAAGGCCCGCAGCTGATCGATCTTGCCGGCCAGGTCGTCCCGCTCGCCCTCCAGCTGGCTGAACAGATCGTTGCGACGGTTGGTGGCGTCGATGTTGACCTGCTGGGCGTTCTGCTTGGCCTCGGAGACCATCCGATCGGCGTTGACCCGGGCGGCCGACTCGATCCGCTCGGCGCGGGTCTGGGCGTCGACGATGTGCTCGTGGGCCTTCTTCTCGGCGTCGGAGGTCTTGCGGCGGGCCTCCTCCTCGGCCTCGTGCACCACGCGCTCGGCATCGGCGATGGCCAGCTCGACCATCCGGACCACGGCCGGGGAGGCCTCGGCGGCGGTCGTGACGACGATCTTCTCGGGGCCGACCTGACCCCCGGCGAGCGGGGCCGGGGCGGGACGGCTGGAAGCCGCGCTGGCGGCCTCCTGGGCCTGCTTGAGACGCTGCTCGAGCTGCGCGTTCTCGCCGCGCAGCCGCGCCACCTCGGCCGCGGCGGCGGCCTCGCCGCCGGACTGCTGGGCGGAGCGGCTGAGCTCCTCGAGCTGAGCCTTGAGGCTCGCATTCTCCTGCTCGGAGGCCTGCAGCCTGCTCTCGGCCTGGGACAACGACTCGCGGGAGCGCTCCAGCTCCGCGCTGCCGGCTCCCTGCTGCTGGGCCCTCAGCTCCTGGAGCTGGGCCTTGAGGTGCTCGTTCTCCTCATGCAGCCTGGGGTCCGGCTGCCCTGCCACGGCTCCGTCGGCGCTCTTGAGGGCGCCCAGCTGGGCCTTGAGGCGATCGTTCTCGTCGATGATGGCGGCGAACGTGGCGTCAACCTTGTCCACGAAGTCGTCGACCTCACCCGCGCGGTACCCTTCGCCTGGGCGTCGTGCCATCGGAAAACGAATCCTGCGCACCTCGTCGAGGGTCAGCGTCATTGTGCACTCCAACAGTTTGGATACGGTCTGGACTGGTGGTGGGGCAGCTCCGAAACCGGCGCACCCCGCCACGAGACTTCGCCTAGGCTACTACCCGGCGGCGGGCCGCGTCATCAGGAGGTGCGGCCGAGGGCCAAACCCTCCACCCGAGGTTGCGGCTTCGGTGCGATCTCGGCCGCGGTCCCGGCTCACCAGAAGACGACGAGAACGAGCCTCTGCAGGGCGATCAGCAGCACGAAGAGCAGCATGAATCCCAGGCTGAATCCGACCCCGCCGAGCCGCAGCGGCGGCAGGATCCGGTCGAAGAACCGGACCGGCGGATCGGTCAGCGTGTAGACCACCTCGAAGACCACCGCCAGCGGCCCGCGCGGCTGGAAGCCGCGGGCCAGCAGTGGAACCCAGGAGATGATCATCCGCACCACCAGAAGAGCCATGTAGATCTGGATCGCGTAGAGAATGATGATGCCGGCCAGCTGCACGGGGACTACTCCTCGGTTGACGGGTTCACAACCAGATTGACAAGAGGGAGGGTTCAGGACTGGTTGAAGAATCCCTCGCCGGCGATCCGGGCCTTGTCCTCCGGTGTGACGTTGACATTGCGCGGGCAGAGCAGGAAGACCTTGCTCGTCACCTTCTCGATGGTGCCACGCAGGCCCAGGATGAGGCCGGCGGCGAAATCCACCAGACGCTTGGCGTCGTCATTCTCCATCTCGGTGAGGTTCATGATGACCGGCACCCCGTCGCGGAAGTGCTCGCCGATGATCCTGGCGTCGTTGAAGGCCCGGGGATGCACGGTCATGATCCGGTTGATGTCCGCGATGCTCTGCTCCTCGACCTCGGGCTGAACCGGCGCCGCGGGACGGCGCGAGGAGGTCGCGGGCTGCACTGATCCCTGGACCGCATCTCTGGCGGGACGCCGTTGGGGCATCGGCGTGATGCTGGAGGGCTCGTAGCCGTCGTCGGAGTACACCTCGGTGGTCAGCTCCTCGTCGGGAAGGTTCTCGTCGTAGCGCCGGTCGTCGACCAGACCGACGTACGAGGCCAACTTCCTGCCGAATCCAGCCATCTGGCTCTCCTCACTCGAATCTGCCCGCCCGAACGTACCCGCCCGCTCATCATGGCCTAGGTTGCCACTTCGGCACCGGTCCTCGATCCGATGACACGCTACTAGCTAGCCCTTGATCCACACCAGCCCGGCCAGACGCCCCGATCCGGGGTCGCGGCGGTGCGAGAACAGGTCGGGATTCTCCCGGGTGCAGGGGTCCAGGCCGACCGCGGTCACTCCGAGACCGGCCAGCTGGTCCAGCGCGGCGGCGCCCAGGTCCAGCGACGGCGTCCCCCAGGAGGTGGTGGCCCGGGTGGCCGGGTGGCTGGCCCAGACCTCCTCGGCCATCGCCTGCGGCACCTCGTAGCAGGAGCCGCAGATGTGCGGCCCGATCCAGGCCAGAATGTCGGCGGCCCCCGCGGCGCGCATCCGGGCGACGACTGCCGGCAGCACCCCGCCGAGCAGTCCGGCCCGCCCGGCATGGGCGGCGCCGATCACCCCGGCGGCCGGGTCAGCCAGCATCACCGGCAGGCAGTCGGCGACCCGGATCGCCAGTGCCACACCCGGCAGCCGGCTCACCATGGCGTCGGCCGCGGGCATCGGATGCTCGGCATCCGGCGCCTCGTCCAGGATGGTCCGGTCCCCGAATCCGCCCGACGCCGTGGCCAGCTCCTGGTCGACCTCCAGCACCCGGACGCCGTGCACCTGGTGGACCAGGGCGATCCCCTCGACCCCCAGCTCGTGGCGCAGCGCCGCGACATTGGCGACCAGATGCTCGGGCCGATCCAACTCGACCCGCCCGAGGTTGAGCTCGGACAGCGTCCCCTGCGAGGAGCCTCCCCGGCGATCGGTGAAGGCGACCCCGACACCGCGGTTGGCGTCGGGGTCGATGCGCACTCTCAGCATGGTCGCGGGCGTCCTGCTCGCACAGACCTATTTGAGGAAGTCCGGCACGTCCAGGTCGTCGTCGGCCTCCTCGACCGGCTGGACCCGCGGATTGGTGGGCTCGGCCGCCGGGGCCTGCTCGGGGCGGGAGAACGGGTTCGAGGGCTGCGCCTCGGCGGCGGGCCGGCCGGCGGCTGCGGGCACTCCCGGCGCCTTCCTCCCGGCGGCCTTCCCCGGCTGGCGAGTGGGGGGCTGGCCGCCGTCGAAGCCGGCCGCGATGACGGTGACCCGCACCTCGTCCCCCAAGGCGTCGTCGATCACCGTTCCGAAGATGATGTTCGCCTCTTCGTGGGCCGACTCCTCGATGAGATTGGCCGCGCTGGCCACCTCGAACAGGCCCAGGTCCGAGCCTCCCGCGATAGACAGCAGGACGCCGTGGGCGCCGTCGATGGAGACCTCCAGCAGCGGCGAGGAGATGGCCATCTCGGCGGCCGCCCTGGCCCGATCCTCCCCGGAGGCGTGGCCGATGCCCATCAGGGCCGATCCGGCGTCCGACATGATCGACTTGACGTCGGCGAAGTCCAGGTTGATCTGGCCCGGCGTGGTGATGAGGTCGGTGATTCCCGAGACGCCCTGCATCAGCACCTGGTCGGCCTGCTTGAAGGCGTCGATGATCGCGATCTGCTGGTCGGTCATCGACAGCAGCTTGTCGTTGGGGATGACGATGAGGGTGTCGACCTCCTCGCGGAGCCGATCGATGCCGTCCTCGGCCTGGTTGGTGCGCCGGCGACCCTCGAAGCTGAACGGCCGGGTGACCACCCCGATCGTCAGGGCTCCCAGGGACCGGGCGATCTTGGCGACCACGGGCGCGCCGCCGGTGCCGGTGCCGCCTCCCTCGCCCGCCGTGACGAAGACCATGTCGGCGCCCTTGAGGCACTCCTCGATCTCATCGGAGTGGTCCTCGGCGGCCTGTCGGCCCTTGTCGGGGTCGGCTCCGGCGCCCAGCCCCCGGGTCAGGTCGCGGCCGACATCGAGCTTGACGTCGGCGTCGCTCATCAGCAGCGCCTGGGCATCGGTGTTGATGGCGAGGAACTCCACTCCCTTGAGCCCGGCCTCGATCATCCGGTTGACGGCGTTGCAGCCACCGCCGCCGACGCCGACGACCTTGATCACAGCGAGGTAGTTCTGGGATGGAGGAGTTGCCACGGGAGTCTGCCTCACTTTGGTTGAAACCTGGTCGCACCACAGGCTATGAGCACTCATCGGGGGTGTCCACCGCAGCCGCCGGGTCGGCCCAGACTCTCAATCACTGGTTGAGAGATCGGCCTCATCTGACTGTGGGATGGTCAGGCGCGGAGACATTGTAGATGCTTCCCCGGGTGGCGAGCATCGCGGTCGCCACGGTCGCCTTCTCCTCCGACTGGTCGGCGCCGCCCCAGATGATCTTCCGGTCGCCGGTGAGCACCACGACGATCTGATCGCGGCCGGTCGCCGTGAGGTGGTCGGTCTGGCGGCGCAGGGCCGGGGTGAACGCCTCGACGGTGGTCGCCAGATCTGCCAGCAGCGGCCGGTCGCCCGGGTCGGCGGCCGCCTGGGGAAGCGCCGGATCGAGCTTGCGACTGGTGTGGAAGACGACCCCCGCGCGGTCCGTCCACAGATAGTCCCGGCCGTTGCGCAGCTGGAGGACGGGAGTTCGCGGAGTGACCGTGATCCGGACGGTGTCGGGCCAGCGGCGGTGCACCCGGACCTCGTCGACCGGCGGCAGGGCGGCCACCCGGCGGGCCACCGCCGACAGGTTCACCCTGATCAGCGGGACCCCCTCCCCCTCGGGCACCATGGCGGCGGCCCGGACCTGCTCGGTACTCAGGACCTGCTCGGTGCTCAGCACGGCGCCGGCAGCCTGGACCTCGGCAATCTGCACCTCGACATGGCGGACCGACATCGCACTCGAGTAGCCGACCAGCTGCACCGCGGCGCCGAGCACCACGATCAGCGCCGCGATGGAGGCGATGACGATCCTCCTGCGGCGCCGCGCCCGGCGGCGTCTCAGGTCGATCGGCCTGGTGAGATCGGAGACCCCCGACGGCATCATCGACCGTCGTCGGGGGCGGGTTCGTCGAGCAGCCCCAGCAGGATCGGGCCGACCAGGGTGACGTCGCCGGCCCCCAGCGTGATCACCAGATCGCCGGGTCGGGCCTCGGCGGCCAGCGCGGCCGGCAGATCCGCCTTGTCGGGAACATAGCGGGAGGAGCCGCCGGCCGCCTCCACGGCGTCCTCGACCAGTCGTCCGGTGACCCCGGGGATCGGATCCTCCCGGGAGGCGTAGATGTCGGTGACCAGCACCCGGTCGGCCAGCGCCAGCGCCGAGCCGAACTCGGTGGCGAAGTTGCGGGTCCGGGTGTACAGGTGCGGCTGGAAGCAGGCCACCACCCGGCCGTCGCCGGCGGCCCGGCGGGCCGCGCCCAGGGTGGCCCGGATCTCGGTGGGGTGGTGGG
The DNA here is from genome assembly GCA_022647765.1 of Acidipropionibacterium sp. Lineage (GTDB taxonomy): Bacteria > Actinomycetota > Actinomycetes > Propionibacteriales > Propionibacteriaceae > Acidipropionibacterium. The sequence goes on along the minus strand of JALCLH010000001.1, from coordinate 207,834 downwards.
CGTAGTCGTCGAAGATCCGGATTCCGCGGCGGCTGCCGACCAGCTGGAAGCGGCGCAGGGTCCCGGTGAAGGAGGCCAGGCCGGCCAGCAGCTCCTGGTGCTCCACCCCCAGCAGGCTGCCCACGGCATAGGCCGCGGAGGCATTGGCGAGGTTGTAGCGGCCCGGGACCTGCAGCTCCAGGCGGCCCTTGGCGCGCCCGGAGGTGATGGTCGCCGAGACGGTGGTGCCCTCCAGATCCAGGTCGGTGAGCCGCACATCGGCCCCCTCGGCCTCGCCATAGGTGACCACCTGGACGTGGCCGGTCTCCTCGAGGCGCCGGGCCAGCTCGGCCGATCCGGGATCGTCGCTGTTGGCCACCACATAGCGCACCTGGGCCCGGGTGGCCATCCGCACGAAACCCTCGAAGTAGGCCCCCGGAGTGCCCCAGTTGTCCAGGTGATCGGCCTCCACATTGGTGACCACCACGATCTGGCTGGGGTACTGCAGGAAGGACCCGTCGGACTCGTCGGCCTCCACCACGAAGGCGGTCCCCCGGCCCAGGTGGGCGCTGGTGCCGGTGCTGGCCAGCGGGGAGCCGACGACATAGGAGGGATCCGCGCCGGCGTGGGCCAGGGCCACCGCGATCATCGCCGTGGTGGTGGTCTTGCCGTGGGTGCCGGAGACCGAGATCCCGTCGTGGTTGAGCATCAGTGCGGCCAGCCCGGCGCTGCGGTGCCAGATCCGCAGACCGCGGCGTCCGGCCTCCACCAGCTCGGGATTGTCCGGATGGATCGCCGAGGAGATCACCACGGTGCGGGCCCCGTCCAGATGGGAGGGGTCGTGGCCCACCCAGGTGCGCACCCCGGCATCGGCGAGGGAGCGCAGATTGGCCGAGTCCACCTGATCGGAGCCGGAGACCTGCACCCCGAGCTCCTGGTAGATCCGGGCGACGCCGCTCATTCCGGCTCCGCCGATGGCGATGAAGTGAACCGGACCGATCTCCCGCGGGTCGGCCAGCTCGACGGGTTCACGCAGCGTCATCGGAATCCTCCTGGGGGATGGGACGAGGGGTCCGGGAGCGATCGGCCGCCCCCAGTACGAGTTCGGCGAGTGTCTCGGCAGAGTCGGAGGGCATCAGGCCCCGGCCGGCCGCCGACATCGCCGCCAGGGCGTCCGGATCGTGGATCCGGGCGGTCTCTGCGAGCAGCCTCTCGGGGCTCAGGTCGGCGTTGTCGACCAGCACCCCGGCCCCGGCCGCCACCACCGAGGAGGCGTTGCGGGCCTGTTCGCCGTTGCCGTGCGGCAGCGGGACGTAGATGCAGGGCAGTCCGAGGGTGGCGCTCTCCACCACGGTGCCGGCCCCGGACCGGGCCACCATGAGGTCGGCCGCGGCGTATCCGCGAGTCATGTCGTCGAGGTAGCCCAGCGGACGCCACGAGGCGCCGGTCGTCGGGTCGTCGAGCGGGACCGCCGAGCCGATATTCCGCGGCCCCAGCACATGCAGGATCTGGACCCCGTCGGCCAGCAGCCGATCCCGGGCCCCGATCACGGCGTCATTGATCGCCACCGCCCCCTGGGAGCCGCCGCTGACCAGCAGGGTGGGCCGGTCGGGGTCCAGGCCGAGCTCGGCGCGGGCGGTGCGGGCCTCCTGGCGGCGCGCCTCGGCGTCCAGCCGGGCCAGCGCGGTGACGGCGTCGCGCAGCGGCATCCCGATGAACCGGGCGCCGGGCAGCGGGGTGTCGGGGAAGGCGGTCGCGACCTGGACGGCGAATCGCGAGGCGACCTTGTTGGCCACGCCCGGGACGGCGTTCTGCTCGTGGATGACGATCGGCACCTTGGCCCTGCGGGCGGCCAGATAGGCCGGCATCGAGACATAGCCGCCGAATCCGACCAGGACATCGGCCTGACGCCGCCGCAGCACCTCGGCGGCCTGCCGGACGGCCTTCAGCAGGTGGCCGGGCACCGAGAGCAGTTCGGGAGTCAGCTGCCGGGGCAGCGGCACCGGGTCGATCATGTCGAGCTCCAGGCCGGCGTCCGGTATCACCCGGCCCTCCAGCCCCTTCGGGGTGCCGATGCACGACAGGTGGCCCAGATCGGAGTGGCGGGCCAGGGCCTGCGCGGTAGCGATCAGCGGCGAGGTGTGGCCCGCGGTGCCACCCCCGGCCAGCACGACGTTCACCATTGACAGGTCACCTCAATCTTCATCGGTTCTTCCGGCTTCATCGGTTCTTCCGGACCGGCTGGATCGAATCTCAGCCATGTCGTCCGCCGTCCACCACGGTAGTCACCCGAGGGGCTCCCGAGCGGCGCGACGCGTCGAGGTACCTCCTGGCGGCCTTCTCGCGTCTGGCGCAGGACATCAGCAGCCCGGCGGCCACCAGGTTCGAGATGAGCGCCGAGCCGCCGATCGAGATGAACGGCAGGGGGACGCCGAAGACCGGGAACAGGTCGAGGGCCACCCCCATGTTCATGATCGCCTGGATCGCGGTCCAGGCGGAGATGCTGACCGCCAGCACCCGGCTGAACTGGGACTCCGAGCGCATCGCCACCCGGATCCCCACCCAGGCCAGCAGGGTGAACAGCACGATCACCGCGATGGTGCCGACCAGCCCCATCTCCTCGCCGAGGACGGCGAACACGTAGTCGTTCTGGGCGCCGTCGTACAGGCCTCCCCACTTCTGCCGGGAGGCGCCGATCCCGACCCCCCACCAGCCTCCCGAGGCCAGCGCGAAGATGGCGCTGAGCGGCTGCTGGGAGGCCTCCGGGGAGTCGGTGGGGTGCAGGAAGAGCATCACCCGCCGCATCCGGCTGGGCTGGGTCATCACCGCCACGGAGACGCCGGCGGCAGCCACCACCAGCAGCGCCAGCAGATGCCTCAGCCGGATCCCGAAGGCCCACATCTGGGCGAACATGATGGCGGCGATGATGGTGACGGTGCCGAGATCCCCCTGGGCGATGATGAGGATCACCGGTACCGCGTAGATCACCAGATAGGGCAGCAGATGCTTCAGCTGTCCCAGATCCTCCCGACGCGCCGCCAGATAGCTGGAGCCGACGATCACCAGGGAGAGCTTGGCGAACTCGGAGGGCTGCAGGGTGACCGGGCCCAGCGTCAGCCAGTTCCGGTTGCCCTTGCCGGCGTCGCTGCCCAGCGGGGAGAAGACCAGCAGCAGCATCACCAGGGTCCCGATATAGGCGATCAGACCCAGGACCCGGGTGAGGCGCTCCGAGATCCGGGTGGCCAGGGCCGCCAGCCCTCCCCCCGACCAGCAGGAAGATGACCTGCCGGATCGCGTAGTAGTAGGGGCTGAGATCCTGCGACTGGGCGTACACCGAGGAGGAGGACAGGCTCATCAGGGCGCCGATCCCCGCCAGCAGCACGGTGACCACCAGGATGACGTAGTAGTCGAACAGGGCGAGCGAGAGCAGCGGACGGTCGGATCCGGAGACGACGCGGGAGCCGCCGTCCAGACGCAGCAGATGGTCGAGCCGGGCGACCAGCCGACCGAAGGGACCGTCGGGGTGCTCGGTCACCGCTCGGCAGTGCCGTCGTCAGTCGGGCCGTCGATGCTGCGGGCAGCCTGGGCGAAGTCGTCGCCGCGGGCGGCATAGCCGGGCCAGATGTCCAGGCTCGCGCAGCCGGGTGCCATCAGCACGGTGTCTCCGGGCCGGCCCATGGAGGCCGCCACCTTGACCGCCTCGGCCATCACGGCGCGCTGCGGCGAGTCGAGCACCACGACCGGCACCTGCGGGGCCAGGCGCGCCAGCGTCTCCGCGATCATCTCGCGGTCGACGCCGATCACCACCGCGCCGCGCAGCTTGTCGCGGTGGGTGGTGACCAGGTGGTCGAAGTCGGTGCCCTTGGCCTGGCCGCCGGCGATCCACACGATGTGTTCGAAGGCGCGCATCGAGGAGTTCGCGGCATGCGGATTGGTGGCCTTGGAGTCGTCGACCCAGGTCAGCCCGCCGGCCTGGTGCACGGTCTCGATCCGATGGCCGCCGAGCACCAGGTCGCGCAGCCCCTGGCCGACCGACCTGGGGTGCACCCCGAAGGAGCGGGTGAGTGCCGCGGCGGCCAGCGCGTTCTCCACGTTGTGCGGGGCGTAGGGGTGGACGTCGGCCAGGCTCGCCAGCTCGAGCGCCGAGGACTGGCGCTGCTGGACGAAGGCCCGGTCGACGATGAGGTCGTCGACCACGCCGACCATTGAGGGCCCCGGGGTGCCCAGGGTGAACCCGATGGCCCGGGCGCCCTCGACCACGTCGGCCTCCTCGACCATCTTCTCGGTGGCGGGATCGGCGACGTTGTAGACGGCCGAATGGCTCACCCGGTGATAGATCCTCGCCTTGTCGGCGCCGTAGGCCGCGAACGGATCGGGGTGATCGGCGTACCACTCGAGGTGGTCCTGGTGCAGGTTGAGCACGGCCGCCGAATGCAGGGCCAGGGAGGGCGACCAGTGCAACTGGAAGCTGGACAGCTCGACCGCGAAGACGTCGTAGTCCACCTCGTCGGCCATCGCCTCCAGGATCGGACGCCCGATATTGCCGACCGCGGTGGCCTTCAGGCCGTCAGCCTTGAGGATGGACTCGGTCATCTGGGTGGTGGTCGTCTTGCCGTTGGTGCCGGTCACCGCCAGCCAGGGCACCACCCGGTCGGGGTGCATCAGCCGCCAGGCGAGCTCGGGCTCCCCCCACACCGGGACGCCGGTGGCCAGGGCCTCGGCCACCAGCGGCTGGACCGGGCGCCAGCCCGGGGAGACGATCACCAGATCGGCGCCGGACGGCAGGGCGGCGGTGGAGCCGGGCCCCAGACGCACCTCGGCGCCCAGCACCTCCAGCAGCCCGCCCTTGTCCCGGTGCCCCTCGTCGGTGGCGTCGTCCAGCACCGTCACCCGGGCGCCGAGCTCGAGCAGGGCGTCGGCCGAGGCGTATCCGGAGGTGCCCAGGCCGGCGATCACCGCATGCACCCGGGGCCAGTCGAAGGTCCGGTCGGCGGTCCTCAGCCCGTCTCGCAGAGTCCTGTCGTTCTGTCCATTGCCGCCACTCACTGGCCAACCACCCATTCCGCATAGAAGATTGAAAGACCCGTCGCCACCAGCAGGCCGCAGATGATCCAGAACCGGATCACCACGGTGATCTCGTTCCACCCCTTCAACTCGAAGTGGTGGTGCAGCGGGGCCATCTTGAACACCCGCTTGCCGCCGGTGATCTTGAACACCCCGACCTGGATGATCACCGAGAGGGTCTCGATGACGAACAGCCCGCCGATGATGAGGAGCAGCAGCTCGGTGCGGCTCACCACCGCCAGACCGGCGACCGCGCCGCCGATGGCCAGCGAGCCGGTGTCGCCGAGGAAGATCTTGGCCGGTTTGGCATTCCACCACAGGAAGCCGAAACAGGCCCCGGTGAGGGACAGCGCCACCACCGCCATGTCGTGCGGGTCGCGGACGGTGTAGCACTGCGGGCCGGCCTGCCCGGTGCACCACTGGTTGAACTGCCACAGGCTCAGCAGCGTGTACGCGGCGAAGACCATGGTCGCCGAGCCCGGGGCCAGCCCGTCCAGGCCGTCGGTGAGGTTGACCCCGTTGGAGGCCGCCGCGATGAGCACGATCACCCAGATCACCGCGAGCCAGACCGGCAGAGCCAGCCAGGGGATGTCGCGCAGGAAGGAGATCGCCGGCGAGCCGGGAGTCACCCCGTGCCGGTTCGGGAACATCATCACCCCGACCGCGAAGACGACGGCCACGATCGCCTGCCCGATCAGCTTGCCCTTGGGCTTGAGGCCGAGGGAGCGCTGCTTGGAGATCTTCGTCCAGTCGTCCAGGAAGCCGATGAATCCCAGCCCGGCGAACAGCCACAGCACCAGCAGCGCGGACATGGTGACGTGGGTCCAGGTGATGAGGTGCGCCAGGAAGTAGGAGACCACCACCGAGACGATGATGGCGGCCCCGCCCATCGTCGGGGTGCCCTGCTTGGCGGCGTGGGTCTTCGGCCCGTCGTCACGGACGTACTGGCCGAGCCCGCGCCGGGCCAGGTAGCCGATCAGCCAGCGGGTCCCCAGCAGGGTGCCCAGCATCGACAGGCCACCTGCCAACAGGATGTTCTTCACGCCCGGCCCTCCTCATCGGCCAGGACCTCGGCGGCGACCTTCTCCAGCCCGAGCGCCCTGGATGCCTTGACCAGTACGACGTCATGCGGGGACCAATCTACCGAACCGGCCGCCTGCGCGGCGTCCACCACGCGGGCGTCGGCCCCGCCTTCGGCGGCTCCGCGGGCCAGCTCGCCGGCCTGCTCGCCGATGCACAGCACCAGGTCGACGCCGCCGCGGGCGGCCTGCAGGCCGGCCTCGCGGTGCATCGCCGCCGCGCCGGCGCCCAGTTCGCGCATGTCTCCCAGGATCGCGACGCCCCGGGTCCGCGGATCCGAGGCGCGGCGTCGATCCAGGATTCCCGACAGCGCCTCGAGGGCGGCCCGCATCGAGTCGGGGTTCGCGTTGTAGCAGTCGTTGATGACCACCAGCCCGTCGGCGCGCTGGTCCAGCTCCATCCGCCACGGCGACCTGCTTCTGGCCGCCGACAGCCCGGCGGCGATCGCCTCGGGGGCCATCCCGCAGCAGGCGGCGGCCGCCGCCGCGGCCACCGCATTGGCGACCTGATGGGCGCCGAGGGTGCGCAGCTGCACCGGTGCGGCGGACTCCGCGCCGTCGGTCCGCAGGTGCAGTGTGAAGTGGTGACGCCCGAGGTCGTCGCTGCCCACCCGGTCCGGCCAGGCCTCGATCCCGGCCTGCGGATGCCGATGGTCCGGGTCGGTGCTGAACCAGGCGATCTGCGCCGGGGTGCGCGAGCTCATCGCGGCGACCCGGTGGTCGGCGGCGTTGAGCACGGCGAATCCGTCGGCGTCCAGGGCCTCGACGATCTCCCCCTTGGCGGCGGCGATCGCCTCGCGCGAGCCGAACTCGCCCAAGTGGGCGGTGCCGACGTTGAGCACCATCGCCACGTCGGGGGGCACGATCGAGGTGAGCCAGGAGATGTGGCCCTTGCCCCGCGCGCCCATCTCGGAGATCAGGAAGTCGGTGTGCCGGTCGATCCCGCAGGCGGTCAGCGGGACGCCGATCTCGTTGTTGAAGCTGCCGATCGGGGAGACCGTGCTGCCGGCGGTCTCCAGCAGTTGGGCCAGGATGTCCTTGGTGCTGGTCTTGCCCGAGGAGCCGGTGAGGGCGATGGTCCGCATCGCCGTGCCGGGCCGCGACTTCTCGGCGGCCACCAGGTGCCGGGCCAGGTCGGTGAGTCCCCTGCTGGGAGTCCGCCACGATCAGATGCGGCAGGTCGGCGTCGGTGGGCCGGGTGGCCAGTACCGCGGCGGCGCCGGCCCGGGCGGCCGCCCCGGTGAAGTCGTGTCCGTCGACCCGCTCCCCCGGCAGGGCGACGAAGAGGCTGCCCCGGTCGGCCTTGCGGGTGTCGATGACGACCTGCGGGCCGACCGCGACATCGCCGGACCCGCTGAGCCGGGCGCCGATCGCCCCCGCGAGTTCTGCCGTCGTGAGAATTCTCATGCCTGCTGGTCCTCTCCTCGGCCGTCGCGCCACTGCTGGACGACCACCACCCGGTCGTCGAAGGGCAGCACCCGGTCCCCGATCTGCTGGCCGGTCTCGTGTCCCTTTCCGAGGATCGCGATCAGGTCCGCCGGCCCGGCCATCTCCAGCGCGACGCCGATCGCCCGGCGGCGGTCCCCGCCGTCGACGATCTCGGCCGGCGAGTCGGCCTGCCCCGCCCCGGCCAGCACCGCGGCCCGGATCGCGGCCGGATCCTCCGAGCGCGGATTGTCGTCGGTGACCACCACGGCGTCGGACTCCTGGGCCGCGATCCGGCCCATCGCCTCGCGCTTGGTGGCGTCGCGGTCGCCGCCGGCGCCGAGCACGCTGATCAGCCGGCCCTCGGCGGCGGTGCGGGAGGCCCTCAGAGCCTCTCCGATGGCCTGCGGGGTGTGCGCGAAGTCGACCAGCACCTCGGGCGCCCCGGGCCCCAGCGGCACCCGCTGCATCCGGCCGGGCACCTGGGCGACCGCCAGCCCGGGAGCCACCTCCTCGAAGGCGTAGCCGGCCGTCTCGAGCATGGCCAGCGCCATGGTGGCGTTGCGGACGTTGAACTCGCCGGGCAGGCTGAGGTGCAGCCGGCGGCGTCCCGAGGGGGTGTCGACGACCAGCTCGCTGCCCAGCCCGCCCTCCGGATGCCAGGAGGCGACCCGGTAGTCCGAGGGGGCGTCCACCGATGTGGTGACGACCCGGACCTCCCCGGTCCGCCGCACCTCCCCGGCCAGCCGGACGCCGTGCTCGTCGTCGACATTGATGACGGCGGCGCGGGCCAGCTCGGGGCTGAACAGTCGGGCCTTGGCGCGGTAGTAGGCCTCCATCGTCTTGTGGAAGTCGAGATGATCGCGGCCGAGGTTGGTGAATCCGGTGACGTCGAAGGCGGGTGGCGTCCACCCGGTGCATCGCCAGGGCGTGCGAGGAGACCTCCATCACGGTGTCGGTGGCGCCGTGGTCGGCCAGGGCCGCGAACAGGGCCTGCAGGTCGGGGGCCTCCGGGGTGGTGATGGTGGTCCTGGCGCTGACCAGCGGATGGCCGTCCAGGCGGTAGCCGATGGTGCCGATGGTGCCCACCCGGCGGCCGGCCGCCAGCAGTCCGGCCTCGACCAGGAAGGCCGTGGTGGTCTTGCCGTTGGTGCCGGTGATGCCGAACATCGTCATCCGGTCGGCCGGGTGGCCGAAGATGAGGGCGGAGACGCGGGCCATCGCGGGCCGCAGCCGGTCCGCCACGACGATCGGGACGCCGGCGACCCCGCCGCCATCGGTCCCGCCCTGGGTGCCCGCCTCGGCCAGGAGCTGCCGGCCCTCGGCGTCGGTGAGGATCCCGGCGGCCCCCGAGGCCACCGCCTGGCCGGCGAACCGGGCCCCGTGGAAGCGGGTGCCGGGGAGCCCGACGTAGAGATCGCCGGGCTGCACCTGGCGAGAGTCCAGGGTGATCCCGCTGACCCCGCCGGACGGCGGCTGCGGCCCCTCCGGGGTCACCACGGCGTCCGGCAGCTCGTCCAGGATCCGGCGCCACCCGGTGGTGTGCACATGACTGGGACGCAACAGGTGCGAGGGCTCGGAACTCACGGCTTGTACTCCAGAACTGCCTTGGGGGGCTTCGAGGTGGAGGGCTCGACGCCGTACCGGGGCAGCGCCACAGAGAGGATCTGCCGCGCCACGGGAAGGGCGACCGCGCTTCCCTCATGGCCCTTGACGGGATTGTTGAGAACGACGTATGCGAGGATGCTCGGACTCTCCGCCGGGCCGACCCCCACATAGGAAGCTGTGTAGCCACGGTAGCAGTGGCAGCTCGGATCGATGCGCTGCGCCGTCCCGGTCTTGCCGATGGTGCGGTATCCCGGCACCGCCCGATCCGGGGCCAGCGTGACCACCGCCTCCATCATGTCGCGCACCTGCGCGGAGGCCTTGGCGGAGATCACCCGCCGGGTGGTGGAGGCCGGCACCTTGACCGGCTCGCCCTGCCCGTTGCGGGCCGACTTGATGATGGTCGGCGAATGGTAGACGCCGCCGTTGACGATTCCCGCGACGGCCGCCGCCTGCTGGATCGCGGTCACCGACAGGCCCTGGCCGAAGGAGATCTGGTCCCGGGTGAAGTCGGCCATCGTGGGGCCCGGCACCGATCCGGTGGCCTCCCCCGGCAGCCCGATCCCGGTGGTGGCGCCGAGCCCGAAGGACTTCAGGTACTTGGCCAGAACCGCCTTGTCCATGGTGCGGGTGAGCAGCGTCGTCCCGATATTCGAGGAGTAGGCCACCACGCCGCGGGCCGTGAGGTCGAGCTTGTCGTGGCTGAAGGCGTCCTTGATGGTGCCGCCTCCGGAGCTGATCGAGGGGGGGACCTCGACATGGCTGTCGGGGGTCACCAGTCCCTGATCGGCGAGGGCGGCCATGGTGAGCACCTTCTGCACCGACCCGGGCTCGTAGGCGTCCTGGACGGCGTGGTTGACCAGCTCATTGCTGGTGGCCGCGGACAGGTTCGAGGAGTCGAAGGTGGGCATCGAGGCCATCGCCAGCACCTCGCCGGTCTTGACATTCATCACGATGGCCTGGCCGCTGGTCGCACCGGTGCTCTCCACCGCCGCGGCCAGCGCGTTCTGGGTGGTGAGCTGCATCGTCGAGTCCAGGGTGAGGGTGTAGTCGGTGCCGTCGACCGCCGGGACCAGGGTGGCTCGGCCCAGCGGGATGCGCCCGTAGGTGGAGGCCTCGTAGGACTCCTTGCCCTCGGTGCCGGCCAGCTGCTTGTCGAGGGCGTACTCGAGTCCGCCGGCCCCCTGCCCCTCGCTGTTGACGAATCCGATGACATTGGAGGCGACGGTTCCGGCGGGGTAGCTGCGCACCGGGTCCGGGGTGGTGTTGATGCCGTACCACTTGCCGGCGGCCAGGTCCTTCTTGATGAGGTCGTAGGTGTAGCTGGGAACGTGCCTCTTCACCGGGGCGTAGCGGGCCAGCGAACCGTCGGGATCCCGCTTGGTGACGATGTCGCGGTAGTCCTCGGGCCGCCCGCCCAGGTACTTCGCCAGCACCTTGGCGATCGCCTTCGGCGCCGCTGCCGCCTTCTGGGTCTGCAGAGGACCCATCGAGACCCGTTCGTCGACGCCGTTGCGGCTGATCATCAGCGGGTCGGCGAAGACCAGCACGGCCGGCTCGCTGGCCGCCATCACGGTGCCGTTGCGATCGATGATCTGGCCCCGGTCGGGGTGCAGGGTGTAGGCGCGCTGGATCCCGGAGGCCGCCGAGGAGGCGTAGGCGGGAGCCTCGATCGCCTGGAGCTGGAGGGCGCGACCGGCCAGCGCAGTCATGCCGAAGAGGATGAAGACCAGCCCGATGGTGAGCCGCCCGCGCTGACCGGCCAGCCCGGCCGGTCTGCTCGGTCTGCGCCGCCTCGTCTGCCGGGAGTGCCCGCGGGTGCCGCGGACCGGGGAGGGCCCGCGCGAGGCCGCGGTGCCCGGGCGCTTCCCCGTCCTTCTCTGCGTCCCTTTTCTCTCAGTCATCGGATGCCCGCCGAGACGGGGGCGTCGAGCAGGCCCTTCAGCTCCGTGCCGGTCACCTTGTGGGGGGTGCCGATCACCTTTCCGGTGCGCAGGTCGATGAAGGCGGGAGCGACATTGGGCACCATCCCGAGCCTGGCCGCGGCGGCCTCCAGCTGAGTCGGCGAGCGCTTGACGTCGACCTGGCTGCTGATAGCGGCCTGCCGGTGGGACAGCGACTCCACCGCGGCCTTCTTCTCGGTGATCTGCGCGGACTGGCTCTGCAGGGTGGTGTTGAGCACCAGCGCGGCCACCAGTCCCAGCGCCAGGACCAGCAGCACGACGACCGCGAAGGCCAGCCCGCTCATCCGGTGCCGGGATCCCGGCACGGCCGACAGCAGGGGGCGGCGACGCCGTTCGGCGCCGGTCGGTCGGAGCCGGCCCTCCGGCGTCGCGATCTCGGCGCTCATGCGTCCTCCTTGACTCTCTCGACGACTCTCAACCGGGCCGACGCGCTTCTGGGATTGGCGGCCAGTTCCTCGGCGCAGGGTCGCTCGGCCCCCTTGGTGACCGCGATGAACCTGGCGGTCATCGACTCGGGGACGATCGGCAGGCCGGCCGGGGCAGAGTCGCTGCAGGCCGTCCGGAAGGCCTCCTTGACCGGGCGGTCCTCCAGCGAGTGGTAGGCCAGCACGGCGATCCGCCCGCCGACGGCGAGACGGCTCAGCGCCTCCGGGATGACCCTCGCCAGGGTGTCCATCTCACCGTTGACGGCGATCCGGAGGGCCTGGAAGGTCTTCTTGGCCGGATGCCCGTGGCTGCGGTGGCGCACCGCGGCCGGGATCGCCCCGGTGACCACCTCGACCAGCCGGGCGGAGCTGGTGAAGGGCTCCTCCCGGCGGGCGGCGACGATCGCCGAGGCGATCCGGGAGGCGAACTTCTCCTCGCCGTAGCGGGAGATGATCCGGGCGAGCTCGGCCGGGCCGGCGGTGTTGACCAGGTCGGCGGCGGTGCTCCCCGAGGTCTGGTCCATCCGCATGTCCAGGGGGGCGTCAGTGGCGTAGGCGAAGCCGCGGTCGGCGTGGTCGATCTGCAGCGAGGACAGCCCCAGGTCGAGCAGGATCGAGTCGATCCGCGCCAGCCCGAGATCGTCGAGGACTGCGGGCAGTTCGTCGTGGACGGCGTGCACCAGCCGGACCCGGTCGCCGAACCGGGCCAGTCGGCGTCCGGCCAGTTCGAGGGCCTCGGTGTCCCGGTCGATGCCGATCAGCCTCGCCTGCGGGCAGGCCTCCAGCACCGCCTCGGCGTGCCCGCCCATGCCGAGGGTGGCGTCCACGTGGGCGGAGTCGTGGTGGAGAAGGGAGGGGGTCAGCAGGTCGACCACCCGGGAGCGCATCACCGGGAGGTGCATGGCGTCGCTGCCGATCAGACTCATCGGTCCCTCCCCGGCGTCTCGCCTGTGCTGTCTGATACCTCTTCTGTCTAGGACCGTGGGGCCAGGTTCCGGCCCGACGCGATCACCTGGCACAGGGGAAGTTGTGCCAGGGAACCGTCATCGGGACGAAGCCTCACCTCACGGCGTCTCCTCACCGTTCAGGCGTGAGATCGGTGAAGACCTCCTCGTTCATCTCGGCGAAGACCGCCTCCTGCTCGGTGGAGTAGCGCTCCCACTCGGCGGCGTCCCACACCTCGAGCCGGGTGAGGGCGCCGACCACGACGATGTCCTTGGCCAGCCCTGCGTAGTGCCGCAGCGTCGGCGGGATCATCACCCTGCCCTGCTTGTCGGGGACCGTGTCGGAGGCGCCGGCCGCCAGCATCCGCTGGTAGTCGCGCACCTTCTTCACGCTCACCGAGCCCCTGGCGATCTCCTGGGTCATCGACACGAAGGTGGCCGTCGGGTAGATGGCCAGGCAGTGCTCCTGTCCCCTGGTGATCACCAGCCCGCCCTCCAACTCGTCACGAAACCTCGCCGGGAGGAAGAAACGGCCCTTCTCGTCGAGCCGAGGAGTGTGCGTGCCCAGGAACACCCGGCACCTCCTCGACCCCACCAGAGCGCCCGTTCGCTCCACTTGGCTCCACCATACTCCACAACGCACCACCCGTCGGGTGATCCGAGGCGCGTCCGCCACCGGGTAACATCAGCCGGGGCGCTGGTGCAGGCTCCCCATCGGATCCCGAGGAGGACACACAGTGAGCGACTCTGTCCAGGACGTCGTCGAGGTGATGGATCGGGTGCGCGCCACCGTGGCGAGCGTCATCGAGGGCAAGGCCGACCGCATCGACACGGCGCTGATCGTGCTGCTCGCCGAGGGTCACCTGCTGCTGGAGGATGTCCCCGGAGTCGGCAAGACGATGCTCTCGCGCACCATCGCCAGGTCCATCGACTGCACCTCGCGGCGAATCCAGTTCACCCCGGACCTGCTGCCCTCCGACATCACCGGAGTGAGCGTGTTCAACCAGCAGACCCGCGAGTTCGAGTTCAAGCCGGGCGGCATCTTCGCCAATATCGTCATCGGCGACGAGATCAACCGCGCCTCCCCGAAGACCCAGTCCGCCCTGCTGGAGGCGATGGCCGAGGGCCAGGTCTCCGCCGACGGCGTCACCCATCGGCTGGAGACCCCGTTCATGGTGGTGGCGACCCAGAACCCGATCGAGATGGAGGGCACCTACCATCTTCCCGAGGCCCAGCGGGACCGCTTCATGGCGCGGATCACGATGGGCTATCCGGAGCGCGGCGCCGAGCTCGACATGCTGGAGCACCACGGCGCCGGCAATCCCCTCGACTCCCTGCGGCCGGTGACCTCCGCCGAGCAGATCCGCTCCCTGGTGGCCACCGTGCACACGGTCTACGCCGCGCCGGCCATCATGGACTACATCCTCGACATCACCGAGGCCACCCGTCATCACGAGGACCTGCGACTGGGCGCCTCGCCGCGCGCCGGCCTCCACCTGCTGCGGGCGTCCCGGGCCAGGGCCGCGATGAGCGGGCGCGACTACGTCATTCCCGATGACATTCAGGCCTTGGCGGTGCCCGTTCTCGCCCACCGGCTGATGCCCTCGGCCCACGCCCAGCTCGACGGCAAGGCGCTGTCCGACATCGTCACCGGGATCGTGGCCGCCACGCCGCTGCCGGAGCGGGGCTGACCGGGTGCGGTTCTGGCGACGCCTCACGGTGCGCGGACGAGTGCTGCTCGTCTGCGGGGTGGTGCTCACCGTCGTCGCCCTGGGCTTCGGGGAGCACGACATGGCCTGGGTGGGCCTGCTGCTGGTGCTCATCCCCCTGCTCGGCCTGCTGCTGGTGAGCGTCACCGGGATGCGGATGACCTGCGAGCGCACGGTCCGGCCCTCCCGCTGCACCCTCGGCGAGACGATGGAGGTGAGCACCGTCCTGGAGCGCACCGGCGGCCTTCCGTTCGGCATCCTGCGCTTCGAGGAGTCGGCGCCCCGGGCGCTGGGCCCCCGGCCGCGGTTCGCTGTGCACAGCCTCGCCGGCAGCTGGCGGCGCACCATCAGGTACACCCTGCGCGGCAGGGCTCGCGGACGCTATCAGGTCGGTCCGATGCTGGTGCGGGCCTGCGACCCCTTCGGCACCGCCGTCTCCGACCACCGGTTCGCCACCAGCACGCAGGTGATGGTCGTCCCGCGCAGCTGGCCGCTGTCGGGATTCGCCCGGGCCGCCGGCACCGGGCGCAGCGGCGAGACCACCCCCCAGCAGATCGGCGCCCAGGCCCAGGACGACGTCCTGGTCCGCGAGTACCGCCAGGGCGACGACCTGCGCCGGGTGCACTGGCGCTCCACGGCTCACCAAGGCGACCTGATGGTCCGCCGCGAGGAGCAGGCCTGGGACCCGGCGGCCACCGTCCTGCTGGACTCCCGCGCCGACCGGCATGCCGGCGTCGGCCCCGACAGCTCCTTCGAGTGGGCGGTCTCGGCGGCCGCCTCGGTCTGCTCCCACATGCTCGGCAACGGCTTCCGGGTGCGGCTGGCCGACGCCACCGGGCTCACCATGACCTCCCTGGACGTCGACCTGGCGGCCGCCCAGGAGAGGTCCCTGCAGATCCTCACCGACCAGCGGATGGGCGATCAGCAGGATCTGGTGGACGCCGCCCGCGCCTGCGCCGGCCAGGGCGGCGGAGAGACCGTGGTCGCCATCCTCGGGCGCCTCGACGAGGCCGACGTGCTCGCCCTGGACGCCGCCCGACTCGGCAGCCCCGAGGCGCTGGCCCTGGTGCTGGACCCCGACTCCTTCACCGCCCGCCGGTTCCGCGGCACCCCCGAGCAGGCCGACCGGCACGAGCGGGCCATCGAGAAGCTGCACGCCCACGGCTGGCGGGTGGTCGCGGTGCACGGCGGCGACTCGGTGCCGCAGGCCTGGCAGCGGTTCGGCCAGAGCGGATTTGAGCAGGCCGGTCTCGCACAGACGGGGGCGCTGCGATGAACGGGACGAGCAGGACCCCGATCGCGATGTGCGGCGCGGTCGCCGTCGCGATGATCCTGGCCACCCTCAGCCTCAGCCCGCTCACCTCCGACCGCAGCTACTGGTGGATGGCCGGGCTGACGATCCTGGTCGTCGAGGCCCTGTCGGCGGCCGGGCGGCGGCTGCGGCTGGCCCCCTGGGTGATCCACCTGGTGCAGCTCCTGGTGGTGGTCGCGGTGGGCATCGGGCTCGGCCTGTCGGCGGCCCGCGGCCTCGGCCTGGAGGGGTCGCCGCCCTCCCAGCTGTGGCAGCTCGGCCTCGACTCCTCGGTGGTGGTGCAGACCCAGGCGGCGCCGCTGCCGGTGTCTGCGGGGGTGCGTTGGCTCACCGTCCTGCTGATCGGCGTCGTCACCATTCTCGCCGACATCCTCACCGTCACCCTGGAGAGCCCGGTGTGGGCGATCGCGCCGCTGCTCACCATCTACATCATCCCCGCCCTGGCCGCCCAGCACGCCACCCCGTGGTGGAGCTTCGCGCTGATCGCCGTCGGCTACCTCGTGGTGCTCATCACCGAGCAGTGGCGCACCAGCAGCCGCTGGACCCGCAACCTGGTGGAGGACTCCGCCGAGGGGTCGGGGGCGGGCGCCTCCGGGGCGCTGGCCGGACTGGGGGCGATGCTGGCCGTTCCGGCCGTGGTGCTGTCCCTGCTGCTGGGCAGCGCGCTGCCCGGCTTCGGCAACCTCACGATCGATTCGGCCCGTCCGCGCGGCACCGGTCCGATGCAGCTCACCGATCCGACCATCGACCTGCAGAAGAACCTCTCCGACCAGTCCAACGACATCCTGCTCACCTACCAGACCACCAGCCGCACCGGCGAGTACCTGCGGATGGCCTCGCTGACCCGGGTCGACTCCCAGGGCTGGCATCTGGCCCCGGCAGATCTCACCACCACCGCCCCCGACTCGGTCCCCGGTCTCGCCGTCCCGGGGAGCACTCGCACGGTCCGGATCAGCATCCGCGACTTCGGGTCGGAGTTCCTGCCGGCCCCCTACGCCCCGGTCTCCACGACCGCCGGGCCGCAGTGGTCCTGGGATCCCCAGAACCTCACCATCATCAGCACCGCCGACAATCGGGACGACGCCACCCGCGAGCTGAGCTACTCGGTCACCTCGCAGATCCCCCAGCCGGATCTGGCCACCTTCGAGAGCGCGGCGGCCGGCACCCCGGTCGACACCGGAACCACGACAGGTGCCCGCAGACGTGCCGAACGCGATCATCACCCTCACCCATCGGATCACCGCCTCGGCGAACACCCCGGTGCAGCAGGCCACCGCGATCCAGGACTATCTGCGGGATCCGCGACGGTTCACCTACAGCACCACCGCGCCGCCCGGCGACGGCTTCGACGTCCTGACGAACTTCCTCACCAGGAGCCGCTCCGGCTACTGCATCCACTTCGCCGCCGCGATGGCCCTGATGGCCCGCATCGAGGGGATTCCCTCCCGGGTCTCGGTCGGATTCCTGCCGGGCACCGAGGTGGATGGGCTGTGGCAGGTCCGCGGGACCAATATGCACGCCTGGCCGGAGCTGTACTTCCAGGGCTACGGGTGGGTGCGCTACGAGCCGACCGCGGCCGTCGCGGAGTCTCCGGCCTGGTCCGTGGAGAACCCGAACTCCGTGCCGCAGGCCGGCCCCTCGGCCAGCGAGTCCGCCGAGCCGAGCGCCGAGCCCTCGGCCACGGCGTCCTCGAGTCCCACCCCCTCCAGCACACCGACCCCTGTCCCCGAGTCGACGCAGAATCCGGGCCGTCCGTTCCCCTGGCGCACCGTGCTGATCAGCGTCGGAGTCGCCATCGCGGTGGTGCTGCTGGCCTGCACGCCGATGCTGCTGAGGATCGGACGCCGGCGCCGCCGGCTCTCGGCCACCGATCCCTCGACCCTGGTGGCCGGGGCCTGGCGCGAGGTCCACGACTCGTGGACCGACCGCGGCCTGAGCTGGCCTCAGGGCAGTCCTCGCGCCCAGTACGCGGCCGCCGCCGATCAGCTGCCGGGAGACGCCGCCGAGGCGCTGGCCCGGCTCGCCCGAGCCGAGGAGCGGGCCCGCTACGCCCGCAGCATCGGGGAGATCGAAGACGTCGTCGGTGACGTCGAGACGGTGCGAAGCGCCTTGTCGGAGGGGGAGACGCCGCGTCCCGGCTGGTTGGCGACCTGGTGGCCCAGGTCGCTGTTCCACTAGAGGATTGATTCCAGCGGGTCTGGTCGAGGTGCTGGATGCCCCGAAGATCGGAATCTCCACCCACCACAACCACGAGACGGCGCTCCCGGATGGAGCCAGTCAGCGAGACGCCAAGATCTGAGCAGATACTGTGAGAGGTCTAAGGCGAATCTGTGAGGAACTGACGGGTGGCAAAGCCACAGCCCAAGTCAGTGCCTCAAGGGTGACCGACTCAGTGCTGACCGTCGCTGCGACGGCGCCAGCGCTCCTCCATCCGCTGGGTGAAGCTGCGTCCGGTCCCGGCAGGATGGGTGCCGGACCCTCGCTTGTCCGGGCCCTGACCCTTGGCGGGCCCGCGGTGCTGCACACCGCTCATCAGCGTCACGGCGCTGACCAGCATCACGACGAAACCGCAGATACTGACGACGATATTGACGATCGGCCGGAGCTCCATCCCGACCAGCAGCAGCACCAGACCCACGATGATGCCGAGGATCGACCAGATGGTCCGCGCGGTGGGCGGACGCCGGCGTCCGCCGGGCTTCTTCTGCCCGGGCGCGTTGCGCGAGAAGGTGCGTGCGAACCCGGGATCCTCGGCCGACAGAGACTCCTCGAGTTCAGCGAGTCGCCGCTGCTCCTCTGCTGAGAGTGGCACGTCGCACCTCCTTCATCACTCGTTCCCCGACGGGGACGACCATCTTCCTATGCGGCTAATTGTAGGTCGGAGCCGGTCCGCTGGGAAACAGATCACACCAACGGATCACCGCAGTGCCATACTTCCTCGTGGGGTCCATCCGCACCGCGTCTCAGGAGGCCACGGCAATGACCGATGAGAGTCTTCGTCACTCCCCATTGCAGTCGGTGCACGAGGCGCTCGGCGCGACCTTCATCACCTTCGCCGGATGGCAGATGCCGGCGCGCTACACCTCCGACCTCGCCGAGCACCGAGCCGTGCGCACCGGCGCCGGGATCTTCGACCTCTCGCACATGGGCGAGATCCGGATCCGGGGCGCCCAGGCGGGCGACGCCCTGGATTATTCGCTGGCCGGGAAACTGTCCGGCCTGGCCATCGGACGGGCGAAGTACACCCTGCTGCTCAATGAGGAGGGCGGAATCCTCGACGACCTGGTCGTCTACCGGCTGCCAGACGGGGACTACCTGGCCGTCGTCAACGCCGCCAATGCACAACTCGATCTGGCCGCCCTCGTCGACCGCACTCGGCGTTTCGACGCCGAGGTGATCGACGAGACCGCCGGCACCGCGCTGATCGCCGTCCAGGGTCCCGGATCCGAGGCCATCGTCGCCGCGGCTCTGGCTCACCCCGATTCCGGAAGCTCGAGCGTGGGTCCCGAGGAGATCGGTTCGCTGGGATACTACCGGTGCCGCGCCGGCACCTTCGAGGGAGATCCGCTGCTGATCGCCC
Organism: Acidipropionibacterium sp.; assembly: GCA_022647765.1. Lineage (GTDB taxonomy): Bacteria > Actinomycetota > Actinomycetes > Propionibacteriales > Propionibacteriaceae > Acidipropionibacterium. The sequence goes on along the minus strand of JALCLH010000001.1, from coordinate 188,748 downwards.
GAACCGGCTACACCGGGGAGGACGGCTTCGAACTGTATGTCCCGAGCTCCTCGGCACAGCGGCTGTGGCAGACGCTGAGCGACGTCGCCGGCGTCGCTCCCCTGCCCTGCGGTCTGGCCTGCCGAGACACCCTGCGGCTGGAGGCCGGGATGCCGCTCTACGGACACGAGCTGACGACCGCCACCCGGCCCGCTCAGGCCGGGCTGGGCCGCGTCGTCTCCTTCGCCAAGCCCGGCGACTTCGTGGGCCGGGCCGCCCTGGAAGGACGCGATGGGTCCGGCGACCCGGTGCTGGTCGGACTGGCCGGCCAGGGACGCCGCGCCGCCCGGGCCGGATACGCTGTGCTCAGCGCCGCCGGGGACGCCATCGGCGAGGTGACCTCCGGGGCGCTGTCGCCCACCCTCGGCCATCCGGTGGCGATGGCCTACCTGGCGCCGGAGTTCAGCGATCCCGGCACCCGGCTGGCCGTCGACGTCCGCGGCACGAGCCTGCCGTTCACCGTCGTCCCACTGCCCTTCTACACCCGATCCTGACCCACCCCGAGGAGCACATCGTGACCATTGAGGACCTGCTCTACTCCGCCGAGCACGAGTGGCTCGCCACCGACGGTTCGGGCTCCGCGACCGTCGGCATCACCGACTTCGCGACCCAGGAGCTCGGGGACATCGTCTTCGTCCAGCTGCCCGAGGTCGGCACAGAGGTGACCGCCGGAGCGGTGATCGGCGAGGTGGAGTCTACGAAATCGGTCTCCGACCTGTTCTCCCCGGTGAGCGGCACGGTCACCGAGATCAACGAGGCCCTGTCGGACTCCCCCGAGCTGGTCAACACCGACCCGTTCAGCCAGGGATGGCTGATGAAGATCTCGCTCTCGGCCGAACCGGCCGGCCTGCTCAACCGCCAGGACTATCTCGCCCTCACCGCCGACTGACCTCCCGCCCGAGCCCGAAAGGACCGTCATGCCCCGCACCCGCCCGTCACGTCAGGCCGAGAGCTTCGCCGCGCGTCATATCGGGGCGATCGGAGCGGACCGGTCCCGGATGCTCGCCGAACTGGGAGCCGGGTCCCTCGACGAGCTCATCGCGCTGGCCGCTCCCGCCGACATCCTCGCCCCGGTCGAGGCCCCGAGCCTGCCGCCGGCCGCCGACGAGCAGACCGTGCGCCGCGAGCTGGCCGCACTGGCCGACCGCAACCGCGTCACCCACGCCCTCATCGGGCAGGGCTTCTACGGCACCCTCACCCCGGCCGCGATCCGCCGCAATATCTTCGAGAACCCCTCCTGGTACACCGCCTACACGCCCTACCAGCCGGAGATCTCCCAGGGCCGGCTGGAGGCGCTCATCACCTTCCAGCAGATGGTGGAGGATCTCACCGGCCTGCCGGTGGCCAACTCCTCCCTGCTGGACGAGGCGAGCGCCGCTGCGGAGGGGATGATGCTGGCGCGGCGGGCCTCGCGGGTGAAGACGCCCCGATTCATCATCGCTCGCGCGGTGTTTCCGCAGGTCCGAGCGGTGGTGGCCGGGCGGGCGGCGGCCCTGGGCATCGAGCTGGTGGACGCCGATCTCACCGATCCGGCGTCCTGGCGCCCGGAGGTGGAAGCCGGCTGCTTCGGGGTGCTGGCCGCCTACCCGGACGCCGACGGGCGCGTCTGGAGCCCGGTCGAGCTGTTCGCCGCGGTCCACCAGGCGGGCGGGATCTGCGTGGCCGACTGCGACATCCTGGCCCTGGCGATGCTCACCCCGCCCGCCGAGCTCGGCGCCGACGTCGCCATCGGGACGACCCAGCGATTCGGCGTCCCGATGGGATACGGCGGCCCGCACGCCGGCTACATGTCGGTGCGCAAGGGTCTGGAGCGCCAGCTGCCCGGCCGGCTGGTCGGGATGTCGCGGGACGCCGACGGGACGCCGGCCTACCGGCTGGCCCTGCAGACCCGCGAGCAGCACATCCGCCGCGACCGGGCGACCTCCAATATCTGCACCGCCCAGGTGCTGCTGGCCGTGATGGCGGCGATGTACGCGGTATGGCACGGGCCCGAGGGAATCCGCGGGATCGCGCACCGGGTCCACGACCAGACGGTCTGGCTGGCGGAATCACTGAGGGCGGCCGGGCTGGAGCTGAACGGCTCGCCCTTCTTCGACACCCTGCGGATCCGGCTGCCCGACCGCGCCGAGCAGATCTGGCGGCGCGCCCGCGACGAGGGCTACACGCTGGCCCTGCTGGACGCCGACACCCTCGGGCTGAGCCTGGACGAGACGGTCACCGATGACGACGTCGCCACGCTGGCCGAGCTCATCGGCGGCGATCCCGAGGGCGGGACGAGAGGCGGAACCGGCACGACGGACCGGGGCGAGACGGGGGCGGACGCCGCCTGGGAATGGCCCACCGAACTGATCCGCACCAGCGACTTCCTCGCCCACCCGGTGTTCACCAGCTTCGGCTCCGAGACCTCGTTCATGCGCTATCTCAAGCGGCTCGCCGATCGCGACTACGGACTGGACCGCGGGATGATCCCGCTCGGCTCGTGCACCATGAAGCTCAACGCGGCCGTCGAGATGGAGGCGGTGAGCTGGCCCGCCTTCGCCGACCTGCATCCCTTCGCCCCCGCCTCCGACGCCGCCGGGATGAGATCGCTGATCGACGACCTGGAGACCTGGCTGGCCGAGCTCACCGGCTACGACACGGTCAGCCTGCAGCCCAATGCCGGCTCCCAGGGCGAGTACGCCGGACTGCTGGCGATCCGCGGCTACCATCACTCGCGCGGCGAGGACCGGCGGCGGGTCTGCCTGGTGCCCTCCTCGGCGCACGGCACCAATGCCGCCTCGGCGGCGCTGGCCGGGCTGTCGGTCGTGGTGGTGGCCTCCGATGACCGGGGGAATATCGACCTGGCCGATCTGGCCGCCAAGATCGAGGCGAATGCCGGCCGGCTGGCCGCCATCATGCTCACCTATCCCTCGACCCACGGCGTCTACGAGGCTCAGGTGCGCCGGGTCTGCCAGATGGTGCACGACGCCGGCGGGCAGGTTTACATCGACGGCGCCAATCTCAACGCCCTGGTCGGAGTGGCCCGGCCCGGTGAGATCGGCGGGGACGTCTCCCATCTCAATCTTCACAAGACCTTCGCCATCCCGCACGGAGGAGGCGGGCCGGGGGTGGGACCGGTGGCCGCGAAGGCCCATCTGGCGCCTTTCCTGCCGGGGCATGGCGGAGCGCCGGTGGCCGCGGCCCCCTTCGGCTCGGCCTCGGTGCTGCCGATCTCGTGGGCCTATATCCGCCTGATGGGCCTGGCCGGGCTGCGCGAGGCCACCTGCCAGGCGGTGCTCAACGCCAACTACGTCGCTCGGAGGCTCCAGTCGCAGATCCCGGTGCTCTACACGGGGGCCCACGGGCTGGTGGCCCACGAGTGCATCCTCGACCTGCGCCCGCTGACCCATGACACCGGGATCTCCGTCGACGACGTCGCGAAGCGCCTCATCGACTACGGATTCCACGCCCCGACGATGTCATTCCCGGTGGCCGGGACCCTCATGGTCGAACCCACCGAGTCCGAGGACCTGGCCGAGCTGGACCGGTTCTGCGACGCGATGCTGGCGATCGTCGACGAGGCCGAACAGGTCGCCAACGGCGTCTGGCCGGCCGACGACAATCCGCTGGTCAACTCCCCGCACCCGGCCCACCGGCTGCTGGACGACGAGTGGTCGCACCCCTACTCGCGCCGGCTGGCCGCCTATCCGGGGGTGACGGCGTCGGCCGCCCGGGACGCCGAGGCGGGGCTCCACATGAACCCGGTGACCCGCATCCAGGCGAAGTACTGGCCGCCCGTAGGGCGCATCGACAACGCCTTCGGCGACCGTCACCTGGTCTGCTCCTGCCCACCGCCGGAGGCCTTTGAAGAGGGGTGACGCCGGGAGACCAGCAGGGAATCGACCGCCAGCACCACCAGCGCGATCCACACGATCCCGAAACCGATCCAGCGTCCGGCCGCCATGTGCTCGTGCAGCAGCGCCACACCGACGATCAGCTGCAGGATCGGGGTGATGAACTGGATCAGCCCGATCATCGACAGCGGAATGAGGCGCGCCGCCTCGGCGAAGAAGAGCAGTGGAATGGCGGTCACCAGCCCCGACAGCACCAGCAGCCCGGTGTGCACTCCGGCGGGAGCAAGAAAAGTCGACTCGCCGCGCACCTGGAGCACGATGAGGAAGGCCAGGGCGAAGGGTGCCACGGCGGCACTCTCGGCGCCCAGCGACTGCCAGGGTTCCAGCGTGACGCCGACCCGGTTCTTCAGCAGCCCGTACAGCCCGAAGCTGAACGCCAGCGCCAGCGCGGTCCAGGGCACGCTCCCGGAGGACACGGTGAGAAAGACCGCGGCGATCAGCCCGATGCCCACCGCCGCCCACTGGAGCCTGCGCAGCCTCTCGTGCAGGATGAGCACCCCCAGGCCGATCGTCACCAGCGGATTGAGGAAGTATCCGAGAGCCGCGTCGACGGTGTGATCGTTGCTCACCGCCCACACGTAGGTTCCCCAGTTGAAGGTGATGACGGCTCCTGACAGGGCGACCCCGGCCGCCAGACCCGGACGCCGCAGGAGATCCCTCAGCCAGGTCCAGTCCCGCCGCCAGGTGAGGACGATGGCACAGGTGATCATCGTCCACCAGATGCGGTGGGCGACAATCTCCAGTGCTCCGGCCGGGGCCAGCGCCACGAAGTACAGCGGGAAGGCGCCCCACACTCCGTAGGCGATGAAGGCGGAGGCGATTCCGCGTCGCCTCGTGGTACGCGCGGATTCCGGCGGATTCGAGGAAGGCACCGGAGGAGCCTATCGCTGTAAGTCCTGCAGCAGCATTTCGATGCGTTCCAGCCGCTTCTCCACACCTTCAATCTGCGCTCTGGTGATCTGCTCGGACTTCTTCTTGTCCTCGCTGACCCTACTGACCATCCATGATGCGAGATAGCTGGTGACGACGCTGAGGAGACCGATCCCTGCGAGCATCATTCCCACCGCAATCACGCGTCCCATGACCGTCACCGGAGAGTAATTGCCGTATCCAACGGTGGTGAGAGTGATGAACGACCACCAGACGGCATCGCCGAACGAGTCGATCGACGCGCCCGGCGCGCCACGTTCGACATCGAGTATGGCGAGCGACCCGATGACCACGACCATGACGACAGAACTGGCGACATACGTCACGATTCGGCCTCGCAGTGCGATGCGGCCGGTGCGCTGGAGGGAGTTGAATGCGGGAAGCAGGAGCAGTATCCGCAGTGGCCCGAACGCGGGAAGGACCACAACGACAAGAGAGAGCACATTTTGTTTGACGAATGTCCACTTGCGTTCGGACAGCAGCAATCTCGTCACATAATCGGCCACGAACATGGCCCACAATACGTACATCGCGCTGTTGGCCAAGATATTCCACGGGTCGATGGGCTGTGCGACAACCTGCCACGCATACACGGCTATGAACACGAGACTGAGCGCGGCAAGCGGCCATTTAGTGGCCCTCTCCCACTTCGATAGGCTCATGAGCGGATTGTATCCGCGTCCCACCCCGGGCCGAGGCGACGTGTGATCTGATGGAGCCATGACAGCATCCCAACTGCCCGCATCGACGCTGCCTGTCACGGCCGTGGTGATGGGCGTCTCGGGTGCGGGGAAGTCGGCCGTCGGCGTCCGGCTCGCCGCGCGCTTCGGCGCCGCCTTCATCGACGGCGACGATCTGCATCCTCCGGAGAACATCGCCAAGATGGCCGCGGGACATCCCCTCGACGACGCCGACCGGCGGCCCTGGCTGCTGGCCGTCGGGAGATGGCTGCGCGAGCACCGCGCCGAGGGCGCGATCGCCGCTTGTTCGGCCCTCAAGCGCAGCTACCGCGACCTGCTGCGCCAGGCCTGCCCCGGCGTCGTGTTCATCCACCTCGCCGGAGGCCGGGACCTCATCATCGAGCGGGTCGCCGCACGCCAGCACCACTTCATGCCGGCCGGCCTCGTCGACTCCCAGTTCGCCACTCTCGAGCCGCTCGGGGCCGATGAGCAGGGCATCACTCTCGACGTCACTGGTCCCGTCCAGGAGGTCGCCGGCCGGGCCGCGGCCTGGTTGACTGAGCGGCCCGCCGGCTGACCTCCTCGTCCCTCGGCGCTCCGGGTTGCGGGTCAGGCCTCGACGCTGCCGGGCACCGTGGTCGTGGGCGCTGCGGACTCGGCGTGCCGCACCTCGATCTTGCGCGGCTTGGCGGCCTCGGCGACCGGGATGGTGAGGCGCAGCACGCCATCGGAGTAGTCGGCGCCGATCTGGTCGGTGGCCAGGCCGCTGCCCAGGGTGAGCTGGCGGGCGAAGGTGCCGACGGCGCGCTCGCGGGTCAGCCACTCGGACTGCTCGCCGGCGTGCGAGGCGCGCTCGGCGCGGATGGTGAGGGTCTGGCCGTCGATGTCGATGTCGATGCTGGCCGGGTCCACCCCGGGCAGGTCGATCTCGGCGACGTAGGAGTCCTCGTTGCGGTACAGGTCCATCGGCATGGCGACGGACGCGGGAGTGCGGGAGGCGCCGGAGAAGAGACGGTCCATCTCGCTGAAGGGGTCGAAGCTGTGTGCCATCGGTGATCATCCTCTGAGTCGTGTGGTCGGTTGTCTGGAGGGATGTGTTGCCATCCCCGGCTCCTTGAGCCTTGCAGGCTTAACTTTAGACACGCCTTCTCGGAAACTCAAGAAGAGTTGAGCCTCTCTCGCTCAACTACTGTTCCCTCAGTGCGCGCCGGACCTGTCCGGACCGAGGAGGAAGGGCACCACTTCGGCGAGGAAGGCGTCGCCCCGGGTGATGTGCACCCGGTGGCCGCCGTCGATCTCGACCAGCCGGACGTCGGACAGCTCGGCGGCCACCAGGGCGAACCGGCGCTGGTCCAGATAGGAGCGCGTGCCGCCGCCGATCATCAGCACCGGCATGGTGATCCGGTCCAGATCCCGCCACCACTGCGGGCGGGGCGAGTCGAGCTGATCGAGCACCCGGGACACCATGACGGGGTCGAAGCGCCGATATCCGGACAGCGCGCCGACCTTGATGAGGACCCCTGACCAGCGGTGGTGAACGGGACCGGAGTCGGCCCGGGTGCGCGCCGGCACCGGCAACTCCTCCAGAACCAGACGGCTGACCCGCCACGGGAATCTCTGAGCGATCATGCTCGCCACATGGGCGCCCAGGGAATGGCCGACCAGCTGGAATCTCTCCAGTCCGAGCCGGTTGATCTGGGCCATCGCGTCGGCCACGAAGGCCTCCAGCGAGTAGCCGTCCACCCGGTGACGCCGCCCGACGGGGCCGTGGCCGAGCAGGGTGAGGCAGTGCGGGTCGACCCCGCGGGGCTTGCAGGCCAGCACCAGACCGCCCCAGGTGGTGTGCGAACTCGTGACGCCGTGCAGGCAGACGATGGGATCGACGTTCATTGCCGACTCATATCACGACCCGTACCGGCGTCCGGCCCGGTCCGGGGCGATCAGGACAGCAGATCGAGGATCTGGCGACGCAACTCGCGGAAACGGGAGTCGTCCTGAGTCCGGGGCCGGGGCAGGTCCACCTCGACATCAGCGATGATCTGCGCCGGGCGCGGAGAGAAGATGACCACCCGGTCCGACAGCAGCAGGGCCTCCTCGACGTCATGGGTCACCATCAGCGCGGTGAAGCCCTGGCGCTGCCAGAGCCGGCCGATCTCGCCCTGGAGGGCGGACCGGGTGAGAGCGTCCAGCTTCCCGAGCGGCTCGTCGAGGAGCAGGATCTCGGGGCGGGTCACCAGGGCCCGGGCCAGCGAGGCCCGCTGAGCCATCCCTCCGGACAGTTCGGAGGGCAGGGCGTCGCGGAATCCCTCGAGCCCGACCAGTTCGATCATCTCGTCGACGCGACGCCGCCAGACCGGGTCGGCCTCGTGGCCCTGTACCTGCGGGCCCAGGCCGACGTTCTTCGCCACTGTGAGCCAGGGCAGCAGGGTCGGGTCCTGGAAGACCAGCCCGCGCGACGGGTCCGGTCCGGCGATCGGGCGGCCGTCGACGTATACCCTCCCCGCCAACGGCCTGTCCAGGCCGGCCACCAGCCGAAGCAGGGTCGACTTGCCGGAGCCGGAGAGCCCGACAAGGCTCACAAAACTGCCGGGACGCACGGACAGGCTGACATGGTCGAGGACCGGGAGAGGCTCACCGTGGTTGAGGAAGGCCTGGCTCACGTCGAGCACATCAATCGCGCCTCTCTGCTGCTCCGCTCCCCGATCCTGGGGCGTTCCGATCACCATCTCGTCAGATCCTTCTGCCATGCCAGGACGTGGTTCCTGATCGCCAGTTCGAGAGTGAGCAGGGTGCCGCAGAAGACCACCATCACCGCGATCGCCGCGTACATCGCCGGATAGGCGCTCCACCCCTTCTTCCAGTTGATGTACCAGCCGAGGCCGGAGTTGACGCCCAGGGTCTCCGCGATGGTCAGGGTGACGAAAGCGGTCGGCAGGGCCATGAAGACACCGGTGAAGATGTTCGGAAGTGCCGCCGGCAGAGACACCTTGAAGATCAGGAATCGACTGGAGGCGCCGAGAGTCTGGCAGACGTCGAAGTACTCCTTGGGTACCGCACGGATGCCAGCGTTGGTGAGCACGGTCATCGGGAACCAGACGGTCAGCGACACCAGGAACACCGCCGCCCAGAAGGTGTCCGGGAAGGCGATGAAGACGATCGGGATCCAGGCGATGGTCGGCACCGGACCGATGTACTTGACGATCGGGTTGATCCAGTAGCCGGCCCGCCTGGACCAGCCCATCCACAGGCCGGTGGCCAGACCGGCCGCCCCGCCGATTACCAGCCCCAGGGCGAGCAGCTCCGCGGAGTGACCGATCGAGGAGCCGAGCAGCTCCTTGTCGGCCCAGGCCTCGGTGAGCAACTGGCCGGGCGGTGGGACGTAGGGGGGCCGACCCCATCCGGTCTTGGCGGTCGCGACATCCCACAGCAGAATCGCCACGCCGGCCGCGATCCACCAGCCGGCCCATTGTCCCAGCCACCGAGAGGCCGCCAGTCCACGGGAGCCGGTGGGGCGACGCGCCACCAGCCAGACGAGGGCCAGCGCCACCGCCACCAGGCCGGTGAACACCGCCACCGGCAGCTGACCGTGCACGATGAAAGCGTCGGTGTCGGGAACCAGCGCGATCACCACGGTGGCGGCGATCCAGACCGCCAGGCAGGCGGCAACCGATCGCGGGTCGGCGGTGCGCTGCCGATACCGGCTGGTCAAGCCTTCCCGGACAAGCGGATCGGAGGCCATCCTCCGGTCCCGCTCCTGCGGAGTCGCCCTCGCGGGCGGCGCGATCGCCTCGCCGGGCCCCGTCCCAGCACTCACCTGATCCTCACCACCCGATACCGAGAGTGGTGAAGGCTTTGTCGGCAAGCTGCTGGGGGTTCGCCGACGCATCCAGATAGCCGGTCTTCTTGAACTTCTCGATCCCGGGCAGCAGAGAGTCCTTCAGTTTCACCACAGAGGGCTTCCAGCCATATCCCCTGAGAAGTTTCTCGATGGTCGGGACATCCCCGGCAACATATTTCTTGTCCACCTCGATACGGGCGACCTCCGCCTCATGCCCGGCCACGTACCGCGACCCGCGGCACCAGGCTTCGATGAGCTTCCGAGCAAGAGGTGCCTCGTTTTTCACCAGGTCACCATTGAGGGCCGTGCAGCAGCAGAATTCCTGAGCATTCATCCCACTCATATTGCTGGCCAGCTCGGTGCCGTACTCGTCGAGGATGGGGCGGAAGGCGATCGGGTCGGAGGTGGCGATGGCATCCACCTGACCGCGTCTGAGGGCGTCGGCCAGGGTCGAGGGGTCCAGCACCTTCCAGGTGACCTGCTTGGCCTCCGGCAGCGGGTTGATGCCGGCATCCAGCAGATCCATGGAGAAGAACATGGTGGCGCTGGAGGACAGGCTCGGGATGCCGATGGTGGCTCCCTTGAGATTTGCAACCGTGCCCTTGAAACTCTTGGGTACGACGAGCCGGAGGCAGCCCGAGTGCAGTCCGGCGACAAATTTGACGTTCTGGCCCTGCTCCACCGGTTTGAGCCAGGAGTAGAAGATGCCCGAGGAGGCGTCGAACTGACCCGAGCCGACGGCGGCCTTGATGTCTTCGTCGCCGACCGTGCGATGCAGGGTGACGTCCAGTCCGGCCTCGGTGAAGAAGCCCTTCTCCTTGGCGACGATGGCCGGTGCATCACAGACGTCGCCGCCATAGATCACCGAGAGTGGCCGGTTCTTCACCGCCGCCGCAGTCCCCGTCGCGCTGCCCTTGGCGGTGGAGCGCCCGATCAGGCCACCGATTCCGCCACCGACAATCAGGCCACCGGCTGCGGCGACGACTCCGGTGATGAGGGTGCGGCGGCCGACCCCGCGCTGGGTCTGTTCGGCATCGTCGTCGGCCAGGACCGCACCCGATGGCAGAGTGGCCGGATTCTGAGGGTCGGGCTGCGAAGGAGTGGATGGCGGCTCATTGCCGGTAATATGTGACATGACAACTTCTCCAGGAATAAAAGAGATACGGGGGTACCCGAGGACGGAACGGGACGGTAAGACGCCGCGGACCACCCGAATCGGGAAAGACAACGAACGAAGGACAAGAAACAGAAAACCGCGGACTTCTCGTCAGGATTGAAAGCGGCAGTGCGTCAATCGACGGATCTTCAACAGGAACGGAGACACGAGCCCATCGCGCGAGCCCACATGGGGCGACGCGCTGAAGCCTCGTGCTCAGCCATGTTCCGGCGTTCCTCTCATCAGAAGCCACATACTCTGAAATCTAATTGAAACAATAGGACGAAGCTCTTGCGTCTCTCAACTCCCTCTTACATACTGATATCGTGTCTCACATTGTGAGAATCTTGATAGGTCTCGGCACAATGGGCGGGTGCCGTCCTCATCTCCGCAGTTCCGCATTGAGATCCGCGGCGACGGGCTGGTCGCCCTGGCCGCGGCGCTGCGGCTGTCGCGGCTGGGCCATCGGGTCCGGGTCATCGCCGCCGATCCGCGATGGCGGGCCGGTTCGCGGCGTCCGCTGGCCGCCGAGCTGGCGCCGGTGCTGGAGCTGCCCTCGGCGTGGAAGGACCTGTTCGCCAAGTCGGGACGCGCGATGGACGCCGAGCTCGCCGGCGTCGGTCTGCGACTGGTCGAGGACTCCCCCGGCGGTGCACGCCCTGGACGGCGTCCTCCTGGAGCTGCCCACCGAGCGGGCGGCGCAGCTGGCAGCGGTCCGCGGCGAGTTCGGGGACGGGGCCGCCCAGGTCTGGCGCGGCGTCCTCGACCGGGCTGACGAGGTCTGGCAGGCCCGCCGGCGTCTCGGTCTGGAGAAGCCCGTCATCACCTCTCCGAGAATCTCCGCACTGCCGGAGATCCTCCGGGGCCGCGACCCGCTGGCAGCCGGCCGGGATCTGCCGGCCCTGCTGGACGCCGTGCTGGGCTCGCTGGGACCGCGCTCGGGCGGCGCCCCGGCCGGCGCAAGCCCCGGGCTGCTGACCGCCGACCTCGCCGTGTCCCGGATCTTCGGCAGATGGCAGCTCCTCGGCGACGACGGACCGGCCGATCTCCAGCCCCTGCTGGACCTCCTGGACTCCCGGTTGGAGCGTCGCGGGGTTGAGGTGGTCTCCGGGCCCGGAACCGCCCCCGACGCTGTGGTGGACGCCACTGCTCCCCCGCCGGCTCGCCGCTCGTTCCGCCGAGAGCCGATCTTCGGGGCCCCGACCCGCACCATCGCCTCGGTGAGCTCCGTGCCGGTACCCGGCGAGGCGGAGGGTATCCGGGAGCGGGTCATCCACAGCGATGAGGGCCCGGTGGTGACCTGGCGATGGCGCCGGGGCGACCGCCTGATCACCGTCACCGATGACCACACCCGCCCGGTTCCCGACCCCTCCCGGGGCCCTTCCCTGGCCGGCGTCAGGGGGTGGACGCGGCGTCCCCCGCTGGCCTGGACCGAGCGAGACGGCGTCGCCACCCTGCCGGCCAGCGCCGCCTCGCACGGCGGACCCGAGCCCTGGGCGCAACTGCTGACCGGTGCCCTGGCCGCCTACCGGGTGCACCGCCGCCTGACCGGGGAGGACGTCTCCCCCACCAATCCGGCGGTCGGCGCCGACGGCCGGGCGCACCGCCGGGGGTTGTGAGCGCGTAAACTCTTCCCTCAGCCCTCGCCTAGACGAGGGCGGGTTATGTGTCCCACACGAGGGAGATTTCGTTGACCTCTGATTCCTCCGCCGCCCGCGCCGTCGACCCCGTCGCCCAGGAGATCGCCGCCGAGCAGGCGCATGTCGACCGGGTGTACGCCCAGCTGAAGTCGGACACCGCCGCCGCCAAGAGACTGGCCGACGCCAGCCGGCAGATCTACCACTCGGACCGGACCACCTGGGTCCGCGAGGAGGACAGCACGGCGATGTTCGAGCGCGATGCCTTCGCCTTCAACGCGGCTCGGCGCCTGGCGGTGCTGGACTCCGAGCACGAGGGCCTGGTCTTCGGCCGGCTCGATCTGGCCGAGGGCCAGGAGGTGCGCCACATCGGCCGGATCGGCGTCCGCGACGCCAACTACGAGCCGCTGGTCATCGACTGGCGGGCGCCGGCCGCCGAGCCCTTCTACCGCGCCACCGCCACCTCACCGATGGGGGCCACCCGGCGCCGCGTGCTGCGCTGCCGCGATGACCGGGTGATCGGCATCGAGGACGACCTGCTGGACCCGGAGAATCCCGAGGACCTTCCGGTGATCGGCGAGGGGGCGCTGATGGCGGCGCTGAGCCGGGCCCGGGACACCCGGATGCACTCCATCGTGGCGACCATCCAGGCCGAGCAGGACGAGGCGATCCGGGCCCCCTACCAAGGGGTCACCACCATCGCCGGCGGGCCGGGAACCGGCAAGACCGTCGTCGCCCTGCACCGGGCGGCCTTCCTGCTCTACACGCACCGCGCCCGGCTGGAGAACGGCGGAGTGCTGGTGGTCGGGCCCAGCGCGGTCTTCATGAACTACATCGAACGGGTGCTGCCGAGCCTGGGCGAGGACTCGGTGACCCTGCGCTCGGTCGGCGACCTGGCCACCGACGTGCTGCGGCGCGGCTCCGACCGGCTCGACGAGTCCCGGGCGGCCACCCTGAAGGGCAGCCTGCAGATGGTCGGCATGCTCGACCGGCTGGTCGGCCTTCCGCTGTCCGCGGATCCGGCGTTCCTCAGCCTGCGGGTGACGGTCAAGGGCGAGGTGCTCACCCTCAAGGCGGCGGCGCTGGCCCGCACCCGGGCGCGGATCCTGTCGCGCAACAAGTACAACCGGGGGCTGGACGCGGTGAAGCAGTCCCTGCTCGACCAGCTCTGGTCGAGGATGCCCGACGACGCCATCGCCTCCTACGAGCTGACCCGGGAGGACTTCGACGAGATGGTCACCTCCCAGGCCTCCTTCCGGATGTTCCTCCACGCCTGGTGGCCGCCGATGAGCGCCGAGGACGAGCTGGCCCGGCTGTCCGAGCGCGCGGTCATCGACCGGGTGGCCCCGGACCTGCCCGAGGACGACCGCGAGGTGCTGGCGGCGTCGATCCCCGCACCCGGCGAGCACGGACGCCGGGACTGGTCGGTGGCCGATATGGCGCTGCTGGACGAGCTGGTGTCGATCCTCGGGCCGGCCCCGGCCGATCCGAGCGCCGATCAGCCGGTCTTCATCGAGGGCGGCGAGGAGGTCGGGGAGCTGGTGACGGTGGCCGACACCCTCACCGACCGGCGGAACGCCGACTCCGACGAGGAGCCCCAGGACACCTTCGCCCATGTGCTGGTCGACGAGGCTCAGGACATCACGCCGATGCAGTGGCGGATGCTGCGCCGGCGCGGCCCGCAGGCCTCCTGGACGATCGTCGGGGATCCGGCCCAGTCGGCCTATCCCTACCCGGAGGAGACCGACGCCGCGGTGGCCGATCTCACCGGTCACGCCCCGCGGCGGACCTTCCGGCTGACGAAGAACTACCGCTCCCCCGCCGAGGTCTTCGACCTGGCCGCCGAGGTGATCTCCACCGTCTACCCGGACGCCGACCTGCCCGAGGCGGTGCGCTCCACCGGCGTCCAGCCCGAACTGGCGCGCACCAGCCGCCAGGATCTGATGGACCAGATCGTGATCCATGTCAGGAAGCTCATCGAGCAGGTCGACGGCACCATCGGGGTGATCTGCCCGCCCTCGCTGATCCACATCGCTCGACAGCTGGTGAGCGGTCCCGAGCCGTTGGCGGCCTGGCACGACCAGGTGATCCCGGTGACCACGATGCAGGCCAAGGGGCTGGAGTACGACGCCGCCGTGGTGGTCGACCCCGACGACATCGTCGCCGAGTCCCCCGGCGGGGTGCGGGTGCTCTATGTGGCGCTCACCCGTCCCACTCAGCGGCTGGTCGTGCTGGGGCTCAGAGATCCCACAGTCCCGGCCGGAGATCGCGCACCATGGAGTGCAGCTCTGTGGTCGCACGCGACCGATTGAGGGTGTAGTAGTGCAGGCCGGGCGCTCCCTCGTCGAGCAGCCGGCAGCACAGCTGCGCCGCCGCCTCCAGGCCGAGATCGCGCACCGCGGCCCTGTCATCTGCGACCCGTGACAGCCGCGCCACCAGATCGGCCGGGACGTCGGTGCCCGACAGCTCCCCGAAGCGCTTGATCTGGCCGTACGAGGTGATCGGCATGATGCCCGGAATGATCGGGATGTCGCATCCCAGGCCCCGGACCCGCGCCACCAGGGCGGTGTAGTGCTCGGGGATGAAGAACAGCTGGGTGATCGCGAAGGAGGCGCCGGCCTCGGCCTTGTCGCCAGGATGCGCGCGTCCAGGTCGAGATCGCCGGAGGCCGGGTGCCCGTCGGGGAAGGCGCCGACTCCGACGCAGGCCTCCGGGTTGATCCGCTTGACCAGTCTCACCAGCTCGGTGGCGTTGGCCAGCCCGTCGGGGCGCGCCACCCAGGGCACCGTGGCCCCGCCGGGCATATCGCCGCGGATGGCCAGGATGTGGTCGACGCCGGCGTCCCGGTAATCGGCCACCGCCTGCTCCAGCTCGGCCACGCTCTGGGAGACGGCCGTGAGATGGCCGACGGTGCGCAGCCGGAGGCGACCATGTGGCGGGTGCAGCGCAGGGTGCGATCGCGGCTGGAGCCGTTGGCCCCGTAGGTCACCGAGATGAAGTCTGGCTCCAGGGGGACCAGGGAGTCGGTGGCCCGCCACAGCTGGTAGACGTCCTCCTCGCTGCGCGGCGGCATGAACTCGAAGGACCGCAGGGGCCGTTCGGATCGTGCCAGCAGATCGGCGATCGTCGCCGTGGAGGTGGTCGAGGGCTGCATGGTTCTCACCCTAGAACAGGTGTCGGGGAACCCGATGGGCGCTGAGACGGCAGCAAGACCGCGGAAAACGTACGAGATGGTCGCTCCTCGGTGCCCCAGACTGCCGAGAAGCCCATCGTCTCGTAAGAAATCCGTGAGTCTCAGTTCCAGAACCGCACCCCGGTCTGCAGATCCTCGATCGTCGTGCCGCGCGGCTGTCGTGCGGCGACCCAGACCATCGCGATGTCCCCGGCACAACCGCTCAGGTGCACGGCCGAGGGCAGTACCAGCCAACCGCCGAACGGTGCGAGCGCGACCGCGATGCCGCAGCCGACGCCGAGAGTCAGCAACGGTGCCAGTCCGATGGCGATGTACTGCGTCCTGGTGAATCGCTTCTCCGGTGCGGTGCAGTAGAACGCCGGCATCACCCGGGCGATCATGGTGACTCCGAATCGTGCAGTCCCTCCGGAGCACACGATCGCCAGGCCATGGATTCCTTCGTGAATGAGCATGAGGGCGAGCGTGAGGATCAGCGTCGTGACGACTGCGAGCAGCAGCCCGACTCCGGTGATCCTGAACGACCGATTCTGCTCACCCGACCAGGCCAGTCCATACACCAGGATTCCCACCGCCAGCAGCACCACTGCGACGACATTCATGAATATCGCCGCCCTGCGACCGGGATGCCATTCGCGCGCGCTCGGATCGCTCACCGATGCCCCTCCCCCGTCCGATGGTCCGCATCACCGCCACACGCCGCACCGCCCAAGATCCATGACGCAGCGCCCCGGGAGCGCTACAGTACGTGATATACATACCGAGTTCACATCGGAGTGTTCTTTTACGACTCGGTGTCGATACTCGCACCGTTGAGAGGGGAGATTCAGCGTGACACGCGAGACCATACCCCGAGCATCCCGTCGCCGCATGGGGTCGTGTGTGATGGCCTCCGTGCTCTTCGCCACGATCACGCGCGGGCTCACTCTTCTCATGACCCCGGACGGAGATCCGGCGGAGATCGCCCCATTGTGGGTGGCCACGCTCTCCACATTGCCCCTGCTGCTCATGTTCGCCAGCAGCTCCGGCCGGGCATCGTCGAGGTGTCCGCTCACCCACAGATGCACACTCCTGGGTATCGCGCTGATCGTATCCGGCATCACCTGTGCAGTGGCCTTTCCCACCGACTCCATCGATAGCGGATTCGCGGCCGCATGGCGAGACGACGCGGCTCTGCTGGGCCTGGGCCTGCTGAGCCTGTCCGTGCTGCCATCCTTCGCAATCTGGGCAGCGCCGCTGGTGGCCTCCTTGGCGTCGATGGGGTTCTCCTGGCCCCTTCATCCCGCCGTCCATCACGGACTGTGGGGAGCGCTGCGCGCCCCGGCCGGCCTCACCTTCGGCCAGCATGTGCCGAACCTGAGCACCCCCGTGTGCCTGCTCATCGCAGCAGCCGGTGCCACCGCCTTCGCGACCTCCGCACCCCGCCACGCCCCACTGTCCGCCCCACGAGACGCCTCCTCCTCCACGAGGCGCCTCATCTAGCCGACGGCACCCCTCGCCTCCACCGGTGCGAGACGGCCATAAGGTGGGTGCCATGTGCGCCTCCTTCGATCCTGCCGACCCGGCCGGAGAGTCCTTCCGGCAAGCGGTCCAGGACAGCCTGTCGGCCTTCCTCGCCGGGCAACGGACGACGCTGGCGGGCATCGGCGCGGAGCTCGAGCCGGTGCTCGACGCCGCCCACGACTACACCGCCGGCGGAAAACGGCTGCGACCCGCCTTCTGCTACTGGTCCCGGGTCGCCGCGGCAGGCCGGCCGATGGACGCCGCCCCGCTGCTCCGGGCGGCCGCCAGCCTGGAGCTGCTGCACGTCTCGGCGCTGATGCACGACGACGTGATGGACCACTCCGACACCCGCCGCGGGCTGCCCGCCGCCCACCGGCGCTTCGAGGCCCGCCACGCCGCCGCCAACGGCGCCGGATCCTCCCAGGACTACGGCGCCGACATGGCGATCCTGCTCGGCGACCTGCTCCTGGTGTGGAGCGCGGAGATGTTCTCGGGCTGCGGGCTGGATCCGCTTCGGCTGGCCGCCGCCACCCCCCTGCTGGAGGCGGTGCGCACCGAGGTCACCTGCGGCCAGGTGCTCGACGTCGCCGCCGAGGCCCGGCTGGCCGGCACCGACTCCGAGTCCGCACTGGGCCTGGTCAACCGGGTGGTGGAGTTCAAGTCGGCCCGCTACACGGTGGTCCGGCCCTGCCAGATCGGGGTGAGCCTGGGCGGCGGCAGCGACGCCCTGCAACGGGCGATGCTCGACTTCGGCTCCCCGCTGGGGCGGGCCTTCCAGTTCCGCGACGACCTGCTCGGGGTATTCGGGGACGCCGAGCTCACCGGCAAGCCGGCCGGCGACGACCTGCGCGAGGGCAAGCGGACCGTCCTGGTGGCCCACGCCCTGGCCGGATCCACCCCGGCCGACGCCGCCACGCTGGAGAGTCTGCTGGGCCGCGACGACCTGGACGACGCCGACATCGCCGTCGCGCGCGCCATCATCGAGCGCAGCGGCGCCCGGGCCCGCGCCGAGGAGGACATCGAGGACGGCTACCGGCGCGCCGTCGGCGTCCTGAACAGCACCGAGATGACCGATCCGGGACGCCGGGCGCTGCTGGAACTGGCCCGTCAGTCGGTGCGACGCGAGGCCTGACCAATGAGAACCGTCATCTCGCCCGGCCTCCGGGCACTCGTCGGCGCCCTCGGCGTCGCCCTGGCGGTCACAGCCGTCTCCGGCTGCTCGGGCGGCCGGAAGACCGCGACGCCCTCCCCACCCTGCCGCCGGCCAGCGCGAGCTCGCAAGACGTGGTGCGCAGCTACCTGGACGCCGCGAAGTCCGGCGACTGCGCCGTCACCCAGGAGCTCACCGCGGCCTCCACCTGGGCCTGGTGCGACACCCCGAAGCTCACCGGGTACAAGAACCTGGGCGAGGTCACGAAACTGCCGGCCTCCCAGGCCGGCGTGGACCTGGACTGCTACCACCTCACGATCACCACGACGGCCGAGCCGAAGCGCGGCATCACCGCCGGCACACGGCCCTGGACGCTGTGTTTCGAGCACACCGGGGAGGGCTACCGGCTCTATCAGCAGGGCATGGGCTGAGCCGACCGGGGACCCCGCCGCAGACCCGTCCGGCGGGACTCGCCGCCGGACCGCTTCGCCGAGGTCTTCGGCACCGGAGGTCCTAGACTTCTCAGCACAGGCGAACACGGCCTCTTCCTTCCCCCTCGACCGTGTTGTGAGGCAATTGTGAGCATGACTGTGAGCACCGACCCCTTGGTGGGTCGCGTTCTCGGCGGTCGCTACGAGATCACCTCCAGGGTGGCGCGCGGCGGGATGGCCACCGTCTACCGCGCCCAGGACCGCCACCTGATGCGCGTCGTCGCGGTCAAGGTGATGCACGAGGAGCTGGCCGAGGACGTGGCCTTCGCCCGCAAGTTCGACCTGGAGGCCAAGGCGGCCGCGCGGCTGGTCAACCCGCATGTGGTCAGCGTCTTCGATCAGGGCAGCGACAACTCGCGGCCCTACATCGTGATGGAGTACGTGCCCGGCTGCACCCTGCGCCATGTCATCGCCCAGGAGGCCCCGCTGCCCCCGCTGAGGGCGATCGACCTGCTGGAGCCGGTGGTCTCGGCGCTGGCCAGCGCCCATGAGAACGGTCTGGTGCACCGCGACATCAAGCCGGAGAACGTCCTCATCTCGGACCGCAGGCAGATCAAGGTCGCGGACTTCGGGCTGGCCAGGGCCGTCACCAATCACTCGGTCTCGGCCAGCAAGGGGGTGCTGGTCGGCACCGTCAGCTACCTCCCGCCCGAGCTGGTGGTCAAGGACCACGCCGACGAGCGTTCCGACATCTACTCCACCGGGATCGTGCTCTTCGAGATGCTCACCGGGCGCAAGCCGCACACCGGGGAGACGCCGATCCAGGTGGCCTGGGCGCATGTGAACGAGGACGTCCCGGCCCCCTCGGTCTGGCTGTCGGAGCACGGCGGCGCCAAGGGACGGGAGCTGGCGAAGGCCATTCCCGGCTACCTCGACGCGCTGGTGCGCACCTGCACCGCGCGCGATCCCCGCGAGCGCCCGGCCGACGGCCGGGCCCTGCTCGGCCTGCTCCGGTCGGTCCGCTCCTCGCTGGCCCGCGGTCGCGTCGAGGATCCGGCCATCACCGCGCTGATGCACCGCGGCGGGGGCCCCGAACTGGCCACCAGCCCGGTGCCCGCGCCCACCCGGCGTCTGAATCCGGTGGGACAGACCGGGACGCCGGTCTCCCCGGTGGACTACCGGGCGCCCCTGGCTGCCACACGGCCCCAGCCGACGGCGCGGACCCGGGTCGACGTCTCCCACCGCGCCTCCCAGCCGGCCCGGCACCCGGGCACCGCCCGCCCCCCGCACGCCATCCCGGTCCGTCGGCCGACTCAGCCCCGGAGCCACGCCGCCCAGAATCACCGTGAGCCGGATCGTCATGGGCCGCGCGGCCTGGTGATCATGCTGCTCATCTCCGCGCTCGCCATCGCTGTGGGGGTGATGGCCTACCAGTTCGGGGTCTCCCTGCGCACCTCCGCGGACGCCGCCCCGGCGACCACGATCATCGCCCGAGCCACACCCGGACAGGAGAATCCCGCACAGAACCCCTCCTAGACGCTCATTCATCCGGTAGTTCAGATCATGTTCACGAGATCTTCTCGTCAACCGGCTTGATCGGAAGAGATCTTCCCGTCTAGCATGGCCGGCATGGCTGAAAATCGTTCTTCTCGTCTGGCGCCCGCGGCGCTTCTTCTCATGGCGGTCATGTGGGGGTCCACCCTGATCGTGACGAAGGACGCCTACGCCAGCCTGTCGCCGACCGATCTGCTGGCCAACCGCTTCGGGGTGGCCCTGCTGGCCTTCGGCATCCTGATGCCCAAGGCCTGGGCCGCCGACCGGCGCACCGTCCTCGGGGGCCTGCTGACCGGCGTCCTGTTCGGCCTCGGCCAGGTACTGCAGGGAGTCGGCCTGAGTTCGACCCCCGCCTCGGTGAGCGGCTTCATCGCCGGGCTGTACGTCGTCGTCACCCCGCTGCTGGGCGCCGTCCTGTTCGGCGGGCGGATTCCCCGGCGGGTCTGGATGGCGGTCATCATGGCCACCCTCGGACTGGCCGGCCTGGCCCTCAACCCGTCGGATCTCAGCATCGGGATCGGGGAGCTGCTCACCCTGGCCTCCGCGGTCTGCTACGCCGGTCAGATCCTCGTCCTGGGACGGGTCGCCGCCCCGCGCACGGCGATGTCGCTGGGCCTGTACCAGACCGTCGGTGCTGCGGCCGTCTGCCTGATCGCGGCCGCCCCGGGAGGCATCAAGGTCGCCTCGACCCCGCGCGAGTGGCTCGTCGTGCTCTACCTCGGACTGATCTGCACCGCCGTCGTGGCCTTCCTGCAGAGCTGGGCCCAGGCGCGGGTCGACACCACCCGGGCCGCGATCCTGATGTGCACCGAGCCGCTGTGGGGCGCCGTCTTCGGCATCGGGCTGGGCGGGGAACCGCTCACCGTCTCGATCGTGCTCGGCGCGGCGGCGATCCTGGCGGCGATGGTGCTGGTGGTGCACCAGCCGCGCCGGCATCGCGTCGCGGTCCGGCCCTCCGCGAACCGGGCCGCCCCGAATCAGCCCGGGGAGACGGCCCGCCCCGACGAGCTGGCCACCGCAAGCTGAAGTCGGCACCGGGCGTTCAGCGCGCCGGAACCTCCCAGGCCTGCCCGATCTGGAGGTCGTGGAAGATCGTGTCGCTCATCGAGTCGTGACGCTCGTAGGCCAGCGCCCGGCCCCGCTCGTTGAGCAGCCGGTCGTGGATCAGGAACCCGTGCCGCGCCCCCACCGCCCGCACGAAGTCGACGGTCTCCTTCATCGCCGCCCACGGACCATAGGCCGGGCAGGCCAGCACGTCGACGCCGTGCGGGATCTCGTCGAGCTCGTCGCCGGGGTGGAACAGGATGGTGCCGAGCCCCTCACCGATGACATAGCCGACATTGCCGATGGCCGGTATGTCGCGGTGGATGATGGCGTGCTGGCCGCCGACCGCCTGGATGGTGGCGCCGCCCACCTCCATCACGTCCCCGGGCATGATCGGGTCGGCGTCCAGCTGCGGCACCGCCGCCACCGCTCCGGCCTCGGCGCGGCACAGCGCACCGGAGTTGGCGTCGACCAGGTCCGCGATGTGCTCGGGGTCCACATGGTCGGGGTGGGCGTGGGTGACCAGGATGGCGGTCAGATCCGTCAGACCGTGCCATTCCTCGGAGAAGTTGCCCGGGTCGATGAGAATCCGGGCGTCGGCGGCCTCGACCAGAATGCAGGAGTGTCCCAGATGTGTGATCCTCATGGCCCCAGTCTGGCTTCAACGGCGTCCCCCGACAACCGGTTCGGCGGTATCGGGGGACGCTCGCTCACATGTCCAGGCCGCGGTAGGGCTCCAGCGGGCTGACCGCCTTGCGCTTGATCCGCCCGTCGGAGAGCCGCTCGGCGATCATGAAGGCCAGTTCGAGGGACTGATTGCGGTTCAGCCGCGGGTCGCAGGCGGTCTCGTAGCGGTCCGCGAGATCGGCCTCGTCGAGGGCGTCGACGCCGCCCAGACACTCGGTGACGTCGTCGCCGGTGAGTTCGACGTGGACCCCTCCGGGCCAGGTGCCGAGCGCCTCGTGCACATCGAAGAAGGCGTTGACCTCGGCGCACACATCGGTGAAGGACCTGGTCTTGAAGCCATTGGCGGCCTCGAAGGTGTTGCCGTGCATCGGGTCGCAGCTCCACACCACCTTGCGGCCGGTGGCCTCCACCGCCTTGATGATCGGGGGGAGCTTCTCGCGGATCTTGCCGGCGCCCATCCGGGTGATGAAAGTGATCCGCCCGGGGATCCGGTCCGGGTCGAGCAGATCTGCGATCCTGTTCGCCTCCTCGCCGGTGGTGGACGGCCCGAGCTTGATCCCGATCGGGTTGCGGATCGAGGACATGAAGGCGACGTGGGCCCCGTCGGTGCGGCGGGTCCGCTCTCCGATCCACAGCAGGTGCCCGGAGGTGTCGTAGGGCAGCTGGGTGCGCGAGTCGATCCGGGTCATGGCGTGCTCGTAGTCGAGCAGCAGGGCCTCGTGGCTGGCGTAGAAGTCGACCGTGCTGATCTGGTCGTCGTCGACGCCGCAGGCCATCATGAAGGCCAGCGCCCGCTCGATCTCGCCGGCCATCACCTCGTAGCGGGTCTCCACGTTGGAGTTGCGAACGAAATCGGCGTTCCAGGCGTTGATCCCCCGCAGGTCGGCGAATCCGCCCTTGACGAAGGCGCGCACCAGGTTGAGGGTGGACGCCGAGGCGTTGTAGATCCGCATCAGGCGCCGCGGGTCGTGGACCCGGGACTCGGGGGTGAACTCGAAGCCGTTGACGGCGTCCCCCCGGTAGCTGGGCAGGGTGAGGCCGTTACGGGTCTCGGTGTCGCGGGAGCGGGGCTTGGCATACTGGCCGGCGATCCGGCCGACCTTGACTACCGGCACCTGGGCCCCGTAGGTCATCACCACCGCCATCGACAGCAGGACGCGCAGCTTGCCCTTGATGTTGTCGGCGTTGACTCCGGCGAAGGTCTCGGCGCAGTCCCCGCCCTGGAGCAGGAAGCCGCGGCCCTCGGCGACCGCCGCGAGCTTGTCGCGCAGGTCGTCGCACTCCCCGGCGAAGACCAGCGGGGGAAGCTTGCGCAGCGCGGCGACCACACGGTCCACCTCTGCCGGGTCCGGATAGCTCGGCTGCTGCATCTGTGGCAAGGCGTGCAGGGATGCGAGACTGGGAACACCGTGAAGCATGGCCGTGAGCCTACCCGGATTCGCGGCGGCTCCCTCAGTCGGCTCGCCTGTCGGCGCAACGAGACCGGGTGAGAGGGTGTGTCGGAGAGATGAAGTGCACCAATCACTCGCGTAACGGCCTGTTTCGACAGATCCTGTGGCGTACCGGCCCTTAGGCGATGCTTCTATGTCTGTCAAGCCGCTGCCACCACCTGTGCCGGCTCATCAGCGCAGACCGGGTGTGCACGGTTCAACAACCTCCAGATACTGCGGGCCACATACCGCTTCAAGCACCTCCAGATCTCAGTACGAGTCCGACCCTGCCTGGTGCGCCGCTCCACATACTCCCGGGTCGCCTGATCCCCCCTGGCCCGAGTCATCACGATCCGATACAGGGCGGCGTTCAGTCTGCGATCCCCGCCCCGGTTCAACCGGTAGCGCACCGTCTTACCCGACGACGCCGCCACCGGAGAGACCCCGGCCAGCGCGGCGAACCCCGCCTCACTGCGGATCCGTCCCGGACGCGACCACGCCGAGATGATCACCGCGGCACTGACCGGGCCCACCCCGAACAGGTCCAACAGTTCGGGGGCCACCGCACCCACCAGGCCGTCGATGGCGGCCAGGTTGGTCTTCAACTGCGCATCAAGGTCGGTGACCCGCCTGGCCAGGCGCACGGCCTCGGCGCGCGCGGTCGCCTCCCCGATCCGGTCACCGGCACGCTCGCGCCAGCGGGCCACCTCCGCGATCTGGGTGCCGGTCAACGTGTGGCGGGCATCGGCGCCCAGGTCGAAGCGGCGCAGCAGGCCGGTCAGGGTGCAGATCGCGGCACTGCGCTCGTGGTTCATCTGCTCGCGGGCGCAGGTGAGGACCTCCAGGCCCTGGCCGGTCTGGCCCGAGCGCCAGTCCCGCAACCGGGACATCAGCGCGGCCGCGGCACTGGAGGCTGCGGCGACCGCGTCGATCGGGTCGGTCTTGGGGCCCCCGGCCCGATGCGGGGTGGGGGCCTCGGTGACCCGGTAGCCGGCCCCGGTGAGCCGGTCGGCGACGGTGGCCCCGTAGGAGCCGGTGCACTCGGCCGAGATCAGGACCTGGTCTGGTCCGGTGCTGGTGCGCCGCCCGATCCAGTCGAGGGCCCGGGCCAGTCCGGCCGGGTGTGTGGGGAAGGTCTGCTGGTCGGTGATGCGGCCGGTGGTGGTGTCCAAGACCGCGTAGGAGTGGGTGGCGGCGTGGGTGTCGATGCCCACGATCCACCGGTAGCGGTCTGCGGTGATGGGTTGCATACTGGGCATTGGCGATGCTCCTCGAATTGTTGAGAACGGTGTCGCTGTCGGCGCCGGCTCGTACGGTGTGATCGCGGGGCAACTCTGTAATCAGTCACGCTCCCACCAGGGGTGGGGGTGGACGGGCTTCTATCAGGTCACCGCGGTCGGGCGGGCCGGTGCCGTCATCGGGGGCCTGGATGGACACATCGCCTAATGGGCACCCCTATTGTGTGGGGGCCGGAGTGATATGGGGTCACGTCCAGGCATCCGGTGACGACACCCAGCCTGCCAGTCGGTCCCAGACCGACCACCACCAGACTTACAGAGTGAAATGTTCACCCACCGGATCACTCCTGAGCCTCAACCAGACCGTTCTCCAGGGCGTAGAGGGTGAGTTCGACCCGGTTGTGAAGATGCAGCTTGCGCAGCACGTTCTGGACATGGTTCTGCACGGTCCGGTGAGAGAGCACCAGCTCCTCGGCGATCTCGCGGTAGGCCATTCCCTGGGCGACCCGGCGCAGCACCTCGGTCTCGCGGGCGGTCAGCCGGGATGAGGACTCAGGCTCGGGCTCGTCGCGCCGGGTCGCCATCCGGCGGAACTCGCCCAGCACCAGTCCGGCCAGCCCGGGAGTGAAGACGGCGTCCCCCTCGGCGGTGCGGCGCACCCCGTCGATGAGCTCGGCCCGCGTGGCGGACTTCACCAGGTAGCCGCGGGCCCCGGCCTTGGTGGCGCGCAGCACGTCCTCGCTCTCGCCCGAGGCGCTGATCACCAGAACCTGCATCTGGGGGAACTCGCTGGTAAGGATCTGGGTGCAGGCGGCGCCGTCGGGTTCGGGAATCCTGAGATCCATCACGACGACATCGGGGCGAGTCGCTCTGGCCCGGCGCAGGCACTCCGCGCCATTGTGCGCCACCGCGACCACGTCGAACCCCTCGGCGGTGAGCCCCTCGCTGAGCGCGTCGATCCACAGCGGGTGGTCGTCGACGAGCATCACCCGCCGTCCGGCGGCGGGGTGTGAGGTGGTCATGGCTCTGCCTCCTGGCCCCAGCTTTCCATCCCGTTCCCAGCTGCACCAGTACATCAGGAGTCCGGGCCACGGCTTCGAGGATCGGGTCGTCGAGCGGCCCACGGTCAGGGCGTCATCAGCCCTCGTCCTCGTCGGTATCGGACTCCTCGGCATCGGAATGAACCCCGGGGTGGATGCCAGCGGCGCGCAGCTGATCGGCGAGGGCGGCCCGCCGAGCCTGCAGCTTGGCCTCCTCGCGGGCCCGGATGGCGGCCTGAGCCAGATCGGCCTCCTCGGCGGCCGCCCGCGCCCTGGCCTCCTGGCGTTCCAGTGCCGCGTTCTGCCGGTCGGCCTCCCGGCGCGCCCGCTCCGCCCGGGTCTGCTCGCGCCTGGCGTCGGCTGCCTCCTGGCGCGCCGCCGACGCCGGGACGTCGCGATAGGGCAGCCCGGCCAGGATGGCGATCGCCTCCATCACCTCATCGGTGACCGCCCTCAGCACCGCCCGGCTGTGGGGGGTGCCGGCATGTCTGCTGAAGTCCAGGGCGTCCCCGATCCGCACCTGGGTCCGATCCTCGGAGATCACCGCGGGGAGCACCGGGACGCCGGCCTCCAGGGCCAGATGGGCGACCTCGACGTCCCCCTTGAAGACTCCCGGGTCGGGGGCCACCGCGACCTCGGGGAAGATCACCACCAGCTCGCCGCGGCGCAGCGCGGTCAGCGCCCGCGACCTGGCGGAGGTGCCCCACGGCAGCGCCCGGGTCGGGATCACCAGGCCGAGCCAGGGCCGGGGCCGACCTGCCTGCCGCACCGCGGCACGCACCAGGACGGCGTCGTCATGGCGGACGTGGTGGACGGCGAGGATGGCCCCGCCGCTCGGCAACTCGGATCCAGTCAGAGCCACGTCCCCACCGGCCCAGTGCAGGGAGCCGATCATTGCCCGGCGCCCTCCACAGCGCCCTCCACGGAGGCCGCCCGGTGGGCCGGTGCGGGGGGCTCCGTGCCGCCCGGCCGGGGACGCCGCCACCTGCTGAGATCCTTGCCCTTGAGATTGCCGTACTTGGCGCGGAACCCGTAGACGTCGACGTAGTCCTGGCCGCTGAGCTGCTGGATGGCGTCCATCACCTCGTTGGTGATCCAGCGCAGCACCGCCACCTCGTCGTCCCGGCCGCGCAGCTCGGAGAAGTCCAGCGGCTTGCCGATGATGATGCCGGGCCGGTCGACCTTCGGAATCCCCAGGGCGCCCTTGACCACCCCGGTGCCGACCACGGCCACCGGGATCACCGGGACGCCGGCCATCAGGGCCATCCTGGCGACGCCGGTCTTGCCCTTGAAGAGCTCGCCGTCGGCCGATCGGGTGCCCTCGGGGAAGATCCCGATCAGGCCGCCCTCCTCGAGCCGGTCGAGCACCGGGCGCATTCCCTCGACGCTGCGCCGGCCGCCGGAGCGGTCCAGCGGCACCTGGTCGACGGCCTTGAGGAACCAGGCCACGATCTTCGAGCCGATTCCCCGGTTGCCCTGGAAGAGCTCCTTCTTCGCCGGGTAGGTGAGCTGACGGTCGATCATCGCCGCCACGATCACCGGATCGAGCAGTTCGATGTGATTGCAGGCCAGAACGGCCCCCCCGGTGGCCGGAATGTTCTCCTCACCGACGACCCAGGGCCGCCACAGCGCACGCACCCCCGGTCCGAACAGCGCGACCTTGAAGAACTTGTACCACATGGGGATCCCTTCTGGACCGGCGGATCTGGGACGCTGCCCGTCCCGTCGCCCACACATTATCCCGGTGCCAAGCGGTCAGCGGCCCGGTGAGGGCCTGTCCGCACTGGGGGCGAATCCCTCGGCGAAGCTCTGGAAGATCGGCCGGCGCGCCCTGCGGGTGCGACGCCGGGGCCAGAATCCGCGCGCCGGGCCGGGCGGCTCGGTGATGGAGTGGCGGGCCAGGTCGGCGGCGCCGATCAGTCCGGCGTTCGGCCCGAACCGGGCGTGCTGAATCTCGGCCACCGGGCGGTATCCGCGGCCGGTGAGATGGCGTCCGAAGGCCGACCTCGCCGGTGCCAGCAGGAGTTCACCGGCGTCGCTGACCCCGCCGCCGATGACGAACAGATCCGGATCGAGGGCCGCCGCCAGATCAGCCATCCCGCGACCGAGCCAGTAGCCGACGTCCGAGATGAGCTCGACCGCCAGCTCATCGCCGTCCAGGGCGGCGGCGGTGACGTCGGGTCCGATGAGCTTGGCCGGGTCGCGATCGGTGACGTGATCCAGCAGTCCCTGGGCGCGCGGCGAACCCTCCTCCAGCAGTGCCTTGGTGTCGCGGACCAGGGAGTTGCCCGAGGCGTACTGCTCCCAGCAGCCGCGGTTGCCGCAGGGGCACCAGTGCCCGTCCGGCACGACGGTTATGTGGCCGAACTCGCCGGCCATCCCGTACCGACCCCGGAACAGTCGGCCGTTGATCACCAGCGCGCCGCCGATGCCGGTGCCGAGGGTGAGGCAGACCATCACCCGGGATCCTCGCCCGGCGCCGAATCGGAACTCGGCCCAGGCCGCCGCATTGGCGTCATTGTCGACCAGCACCGGGACGGAGATGCGGCTGATCAGACGGTCTCTCAGAGGCTCGTTGCGCCATGCCAGGTGCGGGGAGAAGCGCACCAGCGCCTGCTCGGTGTCCACCCATCCGGCGGCACCGATACCGACCGCGCCGATGGCCAGTCCCTGGGACAGCTCCTCGACCGACTCGACGATCGCGTTCTCGACGGCCGCCGGACTCCTGGAGGGAGTGGGCCGTTGGAGACGCCGCAGAATGGTGCCGGCCTCGTCGACCACACCGGCGGCCACCTTGGTTCCGCCGATGTCGATCCCGATGCTCAGCACCGGGTCAGCCTACCCGCCTCGCACCCTGGATCGGCATCTCGCCGACCGAGCCGGTGGTGATCCCGGAACTCGGGTTGGCCGCGTGGACGATCCGCCCGCCGCCGATGTACATGGCCACGTGGCTGATCCCGGAGTAGTAGAAGACCAGGTCGCCGGGCTGCAGGGAGCCGATGGAGACCGGGGTGCCGACCCCGAACTGCTCGGCGGCGGTGCGCGGCAGGCTCACTCCGGCGGCGCCCCAGGCGGCCTGGGTGAGACCGGAGCAGTCGTAGCCGGTCGGGCCGGTGCCGCCGTAGACGTAGGGGCCGCCGACCTTGGACATCGCGAAGGCCATCGCGGTGGCGGCGCGGCCCGAGGCCGGACCGGAGGCGACGGTCGCCGTCTTCGCGGCGGCAGCGCCGGTGGTCGAGGTGGCTCCGGCTGTTCCCGCGGGCGCGGCCGGGCGGGTCGTCGATCGGGAGACGGCGGCAGCGGCTCGAGCCTCCGCGGCGGCGGCCGCGGCTGCCTGAGCCTTGGCCAGGCGCTCGCGCTCCTGGGCGGTGAGCCGGTCGAGAACCTTCTGCGCGTCGCCCTGCTTGGCCTTCGCCTGCTTCAGCAGGACCGCCTGCGCGTCGCGGCTGGACTTGATGGTGGCCTTGTCGGCGGCGGCCTTGTGCTCCAGGTCCTGGAGGACCG
Organism: Acidipropionibacterium sp.; assembly: GCA_022647765.1. Classification (GTDB taxonomy): domain Bacteria; phylum Actinomycetota; class Actinomycetes; order Propionibacteriales; family Propionibacteriaceae; genus Acidipropionibacterium. The sequence continues at coordinate 159,804 of JALCLH010000001.1, read as the reverse complement.
CCTGCTGCGACTGGAAGGTCTGGAACTCGCTGCGAGTGCGATCGTTGAGATTCTGCACAGTCGCGAGCTTGGAGAGGAATTGGGTGGAGTCGCCGCTGGTGATCAACCGCGCGGTAAGGCTCACGCCACCGCTCTGGTAGTCGTTGACGGCCAGCACGCTGAGAGTCGACCGCATCTTCTCGACCTTCGCGCGCTGCGCGGTGAGATCCTTGTCGACGGTGGCGAGGCTCTTCGAGGCCTTGTCGAGATCGGCCTGAGCCTTGGTGTAGTTGTCCTGGATCTTGGAGGTCTGGGCCTGGATCGAGTCGAGATTCGCCTTGGCCTCGGAGACCGTGTCCGGGGTGGCGGCGGCACCGCTCTGCCCGCCGATCAGACCGGAGACGACGATGACTCCGCTGAGCGCCATCGCGACGAGACCGTGGCCGAGCCGATGGGACCTGAGAGAAGAGGACCGTCGCGACGCCACGTCAGTCTGTCGATCCTGTGCCACGTTCTCTCCTCGCGAGTCGGACGTTGTCGGACCGATGTCCGAGCGTCTGAGAAAATCTTAGATGTTGTTCAGCTCCCACGCAACTGCCCGACATCCACAGAACTGTCGGTGCCGATCCCTAGCGTAATCTCCATGACCGCGACCGCCGTGCAGCCCTCCTTCGACGACCTGGGGACGCCCCTGTACGACGTCACCTTCTGCGTGGTGGACCTGGAGACCACCGGGACCGGGAGCGCGGACGCGATCACCGAGATCGGCGCCGTCAAGGTACGGGGCGGGGAGAGTCTCGGGGAGCTGTCGACCCTGGTGCGGCCGGGTTCGCACATCCTGGCCTCGGTCCAGCTGCTCACCGGCATCACCGACCAGATGGTGGCCACCGCGCCGACGATGCCCCAGGTGCTGCCGAGCTGGCTGGAGTTCAGCCGCGGCACCGTGCTGGTGGCCCACAACGCCCGTTTCGACATCGGCTTCCTGAAGCGCGCCTGCGCCGCCGACGAGCGCCCCTGGCCCGGGAACACGGTGGTCGACACGCTGGCCCTGGCGCGCTCCTGCCTGCATCGCGACGAGGTCAACGACTTCAAGCTCGGCACCCTGGCGCGGCATTTTCACGCCGCCACCTCCCCCACCCACCGGGCGCTGGACGACGCGCGCGCCACCGTCGACGTGCTGCACGGCATCCTGGAGCGGGTCGGCAACCTGGGCGTCACGACCCTGGAGGATCTGCTCGAGGTGACCCATGCCGTGCCGGCCGCCCGCCGCTCCAAGCGTGTCTGGGCCGATGGGCTGCCGGAGGGCCCCGGCGTCTACTGGTTCGTCTCCGAGCGGCGCAGCAGCTCCCCGGAGGTGCTCTACGTGGGCACCTCGGTCAATGTGCGCCGCCGGGTCCGGCAGTACTTCACCGCCTCGGAGACCAGACGCCGGATGGACGAGATGGTGCGGGTCTCCACCGGCGTGCGGGCGCAGGCCTGCGCCACCACCCTGGAGGCCGGGGTCCGCGAGCTGCGGCTCATCAACGCCCACCAGCCGCGCTACAACCGGCGATCCAGACGCCAGGACGGCGTCGTCTGGGTGACGCTGACCGAGGAGCGTCACCCCAGGCTGTCGGTGGTGCGCGACGCCGGTCGTCGCGGCCGGCTGTACTGGGGGCCGTTCACCGGCCGGGGGCAGGCCGAGGAGGCCTGCCGGGGGCTGCGCGAGCTGACCGGGGTGCGCGAGTGCACCGGATCGGCGGCGTCCCATCCGCACGGCTGCCCGCTGGCGGAGATGGGACGCTGTGCGGCGCCCTGCCTGCATCCGGAGAGTTCGGCTCACCGCGACGCGGTCGAGCTGGCCCGCATCGCGATGACCGTCGACCTGCGGCTGTTGGTGGCCCGGGCGGCCGATCGGATCACGGCTCTGTCGCGGGCCGAGCGGTTCGAGGAGGCCGCCGAGGTGCGCGAACGTGCCGATCTGGTGCTGCGGGCCACGCGGCGTCGCGCCCGGATCGCGGCGCTGGCCGACTGCGAGGAGATCGTCGCGGCGCGTCCCAGCAGTGATTCTGCACGACGTCGCAGCTGGGAGATCCATGTGGTGCGCCACGGACGGCTGGCGGGTGCGGCCCTCAGCCCGGCGGGGGTCGATCCGATGCCCACGATCGACGCGGTGCGGCGGGAGGCCGAGACCGTGCCGGCCGGGCCCTCCGGCGTCCCGGCCTGCTCGGTGGAGGAGGCGGAGCTGGTGGCGTCCTGGCTGGAGGAGCCGGGGGTCCGGCTGGTCGAGGTCACCGGGGAGTGGTCCTGGCCGGCGCACTGCGCGGTTCTGGACGAGGAACTCGCCCGGCAGGTCGCCGGCAGACTGGAGGTGTGAGCAGCTGGGACTACTTGACCCAGCAGCACAGACGAGGATCAGCGAAGCAGGCGAGCGCCACGGCGGCGTAACTCAGCCAGGCCCTGCGACGGCTCGCCCATCGGGTCCTGATCCAGATCCAGCCGACCAGCGCTCCCACGATCACGGCGCCGATGTCGGCGGTCCAGTCCTTGGCCCCGGTCAGGATTCCCCAGATCACGAACAGCGCGATGAAGATGATGTCGCCGCGGATGTCCTGATGGGACAGGTACTTGATCACCGCCATCGCGGCTAGGATGCCGAAGATCCCGCAGATCGATCCGGAGACGGACACCGGCACGCCGGTCACCGACAGCGCGGTCGCCCCTCCCAGACCGGCCAGCAGGTAGACGGCGGCGAAGTCGAAGGAGCCCAGCATGGGCTCGAGGCTGCGTCCGATGAGCAGCAGGAAGACGGCGTTGATGATCGCCTGCAGGATCGAACCGGTGGTCAGCGCGTAGAGCAGCGGCCGCCATATCTGGAAGGCGAACTGCGGGTGGGCCCCGGCGGCCAGCCAGTAGCCGACCGGTCCGACCATCGAGGCGAGGGCCAGTGCCAGGGTCACGGCCGCCAGCGCGATCGCGGCCGGAGTGGCCGACCGCGAGGGCCGGATCTGATGCTCAGACCACCTGTCGTTCATCAACATCCTCCTGAAAGGCTCGCCGCGAGAGCACCGGATGACGACGCCGGCCCCCACGGCGGTGTGGAGACCGGCGTCCCGGAGTCACTCGGCGATCTCGACGCTCTCGATGACGACGGGCTCGACCGGGCGGTCCATCCGGCCGGTGCGCACCTTGGCGATCTCGTCGACGACCTTCTTGGAGTCGTCATCGGCCACCTCGCCGAAGATGGTGTGACGCCGATTGAGGTGCGGGGTCGGGGCCACCGTGATGAAGAACTGGGAGCCGTTGGTGCCCGGGCCGGCATTCGCCATCGCCAGCAGGTAGGGCTTGCCGAAGTTGAGATCGGGGTGGAACTCGTCGCCGAACTGATAGCCGGGGCCACCGGTGCCGGTGCCCAGCGGACATCCGCCCTGGATCATGAATCCTTCGATGACCCGGTGGAAGGTCAGGCCGTCGTAGAACTTCCCGGTGGTCTTCTGCCCGGTCAGCGGGTCGATGTACTCCTTGCTGCCGTCGGCTAGACCGACGAAGTTCTTCACGGTCTTGGGCGCCTGGTTCTCGAACAGGGTGAGAACAATATCGCCGTGATTGGTGTGCAGGGTCGCAGATGTGGCCACGTGGCTGCCTTCCTGGGATGAGTTGTGGAGATGAAAACCGATCTCCCGGTCCACAGTACCGACTCGCCCGCCCGGATCGGCGCGGACTGCCGGCGGAGACGTTGCGCCGAACTCTGTCGTGGCGCGCTGACAGCGATTAATGTGGGAAGTGCTTGACCACAAGCCACCGCACCCTCAGGAGGAACCAGTGTCCTGCACCAAGAAGTCGAAGCGAAAGGCCGCCGAGAGCACTGCAGCCTCAGCGAAGGAGCAGACCGCCCACGCCCTGGCCGAAGCCACCAGCTACCTCCAGGCCGCCCAGGAGAAGGCCGTGCCGCTGGCCGGCCAGGCCGCCGACATCAGCAAGAAGGCCATTGCCGACGCCCAGGTGAAGCTGCAGCCGGCTCTGGCCGGTGCGGTGGAGGTCACCCAGCAGAAGGTGGTCCCGGCCGTGAAGCAGGCCTACGAGACCTTCCAGAGGGACGTCCTGCCGGAGCTCGAGGAGCGGGCCCGCGAGGTCGCCGGCAGCCCCGCTGTCGAGGAGGCCACCCGCCGCGGCCAGGCCGCCCTGTCGGCCCTCAAGGGGCAGACCGCGGAGGCGACGGTCAAGGCGGCCGACGCCGTGATCGCCTCGGACGCTCCGCAGCTGTCGAAGAAGGCCGCCAAGAAGGCGAAGAAGTCCGCCTCCAAGGAGCTGGCCAAGAGCTCTCCGAAGAAGAGCCACAAGGTGCTCAAGACCTTCTTCATTCTCGGCGCGCTCGGCGTGGCCGGGGTGATCGCCGCCCGGAAGTTCCTCTCCTCATCCGATGACGGATGGACCGCCCGCGAGCCCAGCGAGTCCTACTCCTGGACGCCGAAGGCCCCCGCCGAGCCGAAGCCGGAAGCACCTGCGGAGACGCCGGAGGCACCTGCCGAGGAGACGCCGACTGCCCCGGAGCCCGCTGCCGATGCCGCCCCGGAAGCATCGGTCGAGGAGACGCCGACCGAGGACATCTCCGGCCACGAGACGATGACCGAGGAGGGCGCACCGGCCCCCGAGGACACTGAGACCACCGCGGAGAGCCCGGCCGACGACTCTTATGTCGGCGACGAGCCGCCCGAGGGATACGTCATCAAGGGCAACGACCGGTCCAAGAAGTTCCATGTGCCCGGATCGGCCGGCTACGAACGCACCATTGCCGATGTGTGGTTCACCACCGAGGCCGCGGCCGAGGCCGCGGGCTTCACCAAGGCGCAGCGCTGAGAGATATCGCTGCACGATTTTCGCAGTTCATAGCGGACGGGTCCGGTCTTTCGACCGGGCCCGTCCGCTATGTTCTGGCGCCTTTCCGCATGGATGGGCAGTGCCGGGATCGGGAAGCCCCCGATGGTGAAAAGGACGTGCATCGAGCCACTCGTGCACGGATGTCGGGTCGCTGAGAATACTTCCAGAAATTGGTTGTCCGGATGGGGCGTGTTGCGCCCAACTGTTGCCGAAAACTGTCGGTGCTGCCTGCTTGACTTGGTTCATGGAAGTCGAACCGATGCCCGATCCGATACGGCAGGCCAGACACGCGCTGGCCGACGCCGAACAGGCGCGACAACGCGCCGAAGTGAACAAGGCCCACGCGGTCCTGACCATGATCGACACCTGGCCGATCCCCAATGCCCTCGATATTGACCATCCCGCCGCCGAGAAGCGTGCAGATGTCGGCGGCGGGAGGGTGGGCGAATTCGTCACCCTGGAAGTCGCCGCCACCCTGGGAATCTCCGACCCCGCAGCCTCGGCACTCGTGGATGACGTCGCCAGCCTGCGGTCCCGCCATCCGCTCATGTGGGCCGCTGTCCAAGACCTGAAGCTGGAGGTGTGGCAGGCCCGCAGAGTCGTCAGGACCTGCCACGAACTATCCCTCGACGCTGTCCTGGCGGTGGATCGGAAGCTCGCCTCCGGGTGGGGAATCCTCCCGTGGTCGAAGATCTCCAAGAAACTGCTGAATCTCATCGCCGCCGCCGACACCGCGCTGGCCAGGGAGAAGGCCCGGGCGGCCCAGGATGAGCGGTACGTGGCGATCCGCCACAACGGAGACTCCACCTCCTGGCTGATCGCCAGACTGGACACCGGGGCCGCGCTGCAACTGCAGGCGAGCCTGGGACGGCTCACCGATCACCTCATCGCTGACGGGGCTGCCGAACCCCTGCCGCTGTTGCGGGCGCAGGCGTTGGAGATGCTCGCCACGCCGTACCTTCCCGATAGCCCGACCAGCCAGGACGGTGGACACGACGCTGGCGATGAGGGCGACGCACCGGCCACGAGGGGTGAAAGCGTGGGCTCGGGAAGGATCGGCGGATCCTCGTCGGCGAATCCGTCCCCGCAACTCCCGTTGGCCGATGTCGTGGTCCACATTCAGGCCGAAGACCTCGACCCCAACACCTGGTCCGGGAAACTCGCCCACGTGGCGGCCCGGGGTGGTGATGTGGGCCCGGTCCTGCTGCCCGACATCGCCCGCCTGCTCGGTCATTTCCGGGTGCGAGTGATCCCGGTCATCGACCAGAACGGCGACCCCTCTGTGGACGCCTACCAGATCCCCGACCGGATGAGAATGGCATTGCAACTGCGGGAGGAGACCTCGATATTCCCGTACTCCTCACGAAGGTCATGGTCATGCGACCTCGACCACACCCAGCCCTTCAAATTCAGCACACCCGACAGCCAAAGGCCGCCGGGGCAGACGAGGATCTCGAACCTGGGTCCCCTGTCGCGCCGGGAGCACCGCGCGAAGACCGCCGGGATCTGGAAAGTGAAGCAGCCGGTGCAGGGGTTGTATGTGTGGACCTCTCCGACCGGTCAGCGGTTCGCGGTGGTCAACGGTCACACCCACCGGCTCCCCGACGTCCAGAACTCCGACCGAATGGAGACCGCAGCGTAGATACACGCCCTCACGGCGTCGCGGCAGGAGCTTCCTTCACACGCTCTCGTCGCACACGACGCGCAGGCGCACCCGGTACATATCCCATATATCGCGACACCACGCGGCGTACTGCCATGCCCCGCGGCATAGCCGCATGCTTGACTACCGTCAAGCTCTACATATCGACCGGTGAGAAGGCCGCCGAGATCGCCTCCAGGGCGGAGCGCACCGGCTCGGCCTGCAGCGGATCGGTGGCTCGGAGAGTTGCGAGCCGCTCGGCGTCGGACCGGCCGTAGACCATCGATGTGACAAGGCGGAGACCGAGCCGCTCGGGGCGGTCTCCGAAGCTGCTTCCGGGAAGCGCTCCGATCCGTTCGGTGCTGAGAAGGGCGTCCTCGAGCTCGACGTCCGTGTGCACTCCGAGCCGCTCCGCCAGGGCGCTGCCGGCGAAAGTGGGATACAGGTAGAAGGCGCCCGCCGGAGGCCGGACAGATGCGCCGGCCGAGCGCAGAATCCGGAAGATCGCCTGGGAGACGGCGCCGTGCAGCCTCCGGCTCTGGGCAACCCTCTCGACGACATCGGCCGGCTCGGAGAAGGCGTACTCGACGACTGCTTCGAGGAGGATCGGCGTCCCCGACCACAGCTCAGAGGCGAGTGCGATGAGCCTGTCGTAGAGCGCCTCCCCCTCCGCGGTGGCCGGAAAGCGGGCGACGCCGAGCCGCCAACCTCCCAGGGCAAGGGATTTCGACAGCCCGGAGGTCACCACGGTGCGATCGGGAATGATCTCGGCAATGCTGGTGTACTCATCGGGGTCGTATGCGAGGTCCCGGTATATCTCATCGGAGATGACAGTCAGATCGTGATCGACCGCGATCTGCGCGAGCCTGTGAAGTTGATCGGCGCGGGCCACCGTCCCGGTCGGATTGTCCGGAGAGGTGAGAATGAGAATCCGCGGATCACGACCATCGCGGCGGGCCTGCTCCAGTACCTCCGGAAGCAGGTCGGGGTCCGGAATTCCCCCAGTCGCGGCGGGAATGTCGCACCACACGGTGCGCTTTCCAAGACTTCCGGCCTGCGCCGCATAGCTCACCCAGGAGGGCCGGGCGAGCACAACGTCCCCGGGCAATGACGCGAGCAGCCCGTAGAGAATCGCCTTGCTGCCGGGTGCGGTCAGACACAACTGCGGGTCCGCGTCGATCCGGCGACGCCGGAAATACGATGCGACCGCATTCCGGGCGCCGCGCCCGCCCTGGACCGGAGGATATGCATTGAGATGACTGTTCGCAGCGACGTAACTGTTCAGGTGGTGGCGGGCATCCACGGATGCCCGTCGAACAGGTCGACCAGGACCCCGAAACCGTTGCGTGACTGCTTGGCCGCCGTAGCCAGGTACGAGCGCAGGCGCACGAACCGGGTCGCACCCGGCAGGCTGCGGTAACACCCCGACACCTTCTGATGGACCTTCACCATCCGCACCTCGCGCTCAGCCGCATTATTGTCCGGCGGCAGGCCCTCCACGGTGGCGAACCGCAGGTAATCATCGATCCGAGCACCGATCCGCCGGGCCAGGGCACGATGCTTCCTGCCGACCTTCCCCGCCACCAGCGACTGGGCACCCAGTATCGCGGCATCCACGATGAGGCGGCGCTGGGCGGCCAAAACCCCCGCATCCACATCCCCGGCGGCTGCGTCGGGATCGTGGATCAGCACCAGCAGCGCGTCCAACACTTGCTGGGCCCAGCAGAACGAGTCCGGTGGATCATGCGCGGCGTGGTAGTCGATCACCGCGATCAACTCGCGCAGCACGTGCGCGGCGCACAACTGATGATCGGCATCCCCGAAACCGTCGTAGGGCGACCACGCATCATGAACCAGGACCCCGGTGACCTGGGGCAGGACACCGGCGGCGTCCATCGCCGCCCGGCCCCGCTGGGGGTGCACGCTCAGGTGCGAGTGGCCCGGTGTGGAGGCCGAGTGGACCCAGTGCAGTGTGCCGGCGACTCTCAGCCCGGTCTCATCGGCATGGACCACAGGGGCGGAGGAGATAGCGGCCCCGATGGTCTCCATGAATCCGTCCAGGCGCTGGTCCCCGGCCGCGGCGAGGGCCGCGGCCACCGAGCCGGTTGCCACCGGGATGCCGAGCAGGTCGGACATGGTCGTGGCGGTCCGGGCGATGGCCACGTGCTGGCCGGCGGTCAGGTAGACCATTATGGCTTTCGCGCGGGGCCCGTACTGGACCGGGGCGTTCACTCCGGCCGGTGCCGGCGCGGTGGTCTGATGCCCGCAGGCGCACCGGCGGGTGATCAGGCGGTGTTCGGTGACGATCGCGCGCAGGGGCGGGAGTTCGACGACCTGCCGGGCCACCGCACCGGTGTCGCAGGATTCGTCGAGGGCCCCTCCGCAGTCCGGACAGTGGCCGGGGGCGTGGACGATCACATGGTCGGGGTGGTCGGTCTGTCGCAGGGTGGTGCCGGTGTGGCCGTGCTGGCCCCCGGGCGTGCGCCCGGTCCGGGTGCGCAACGATTTCGGGGCGGGTGCGGCCAGGCCGTCGCTCGAGGGGGGTTTCGAGGAGTTGCGGGAGGAGGACTGGAGTTGGCGTTCCAGGTCGGCGATCCGGGCGTTCAACGCCGTGATCTGGGTGGTGAGGGCTGCGACCTCGGCGGCGTGATCGGCCTTCATCGTGGTGATCTGGGCGGCTTGGGAGGCCACGAGCTCGGTGAGCTCGTCGTAGGTGGGCCTTCGTCTGGTCGCCATGGTCAATGGTGTGCCGGGCAAGCGCGACGCCCGGGCAGCGACACGCCGAGAGACGCGGATCAGCCGGTCACGACCCCGACCCGACCACCTGAACAGTTACGCAGCGACCAGCTCCCGGAACACCGGCAGGACCGGAAGGCCCGCCTCCCCGAATCCCAGATTGACCACCGGGACGCCTTTGCGGGCATATTCCTGCATCTGTTCGTTGATCTTGAGAGTCGCAGATTTCTTCATCATGACTTCTTCTCGTCCGGCGATCGTGAAGCACTGGCCCAGGAGGGGGCCACCTGACGATGACTACCACACAGTGCGACTCCCCCGTCCCCCCTGTTCCGACGAGGCGCCTCTTCCTCCACGAGGCGCCCGATGCATGAGGCGTCTGGTGGAGGAACGGGCGCCTCGTGGGAAGGGCCGGTGCTTGTGTGGGCGGGACTGGCGATTCAGGAGGGGCGGACGTTGACCGCGATCAACTCCCGCACCGGCAGCGTCCTGCTGGACGACCGGGTCATCGCCACGGTGCCCGACTGGCCCGACGCCGACCACAAGATCCGCCACGACGCCGTGGCGGTGACCGTGCGATTCCCTTTGCGCTGGTAGGCGTAGCCGCAGTCGGGCGAGGTGGCCCTGGGGTCGGCGGTGGCGGGTCGTGGGGTCATGGTGGTGCAGGAGATGGTGGCTTCTCCCGTGTTGAAGCTGACCCGGGTGCGCCGGGCGGTGATCGAGATCGTGATGCCGTGCTGGGTGATGGTGGAGGTGACGGTGTCGGGTGTGGTGTCGGACAGCCACAGGGGTTGGCCGACGGCCACGATCTTCCATTGGTTGACCGTCGGGTCGGGTGCCACACCGATTGCCGGGTTGGGCAGGTGGATCGTGGTGGCGGCGGTGACGGCCCAGGTGCGGATCTGGTCGGGGGTGGGTGTTCTGTTCTGGGCGGGGGCTCCGGCTGCTGGTGCGGCGGGCTGGGCTTGGGTGTGGTCGGTGTGGCAGCTGGGGAGTGAGTCGGGTAGGAGGCAGGGGTTGCACATGCCCAGCAGGGTGCATGTGGGATCGCCGAGGCCGTTGGGGCTGGTCATGAGGGTGATGGCGAACTGCCGGAATCTGGCGTCCGGGTCGGTGTGCTGTGTCCGGGATCCCGTCGCCCCGGACAGTCCAGACGAGCCGGAGTTTCCCGATGTTCCGGAGTGTCTGAACGGCCGGGAGTCCCTCGACCCCGATCCGGATCCGGCGCCCGAAGTACCCCTCTCACCAGAAGACCGCGACTCGGTCGCCCGTACGCCCAGCCCATCAGGTCCGCCTACGATGTCAACATCGGCCACTGCTGACGACGTTGCGACTCCAGTCATCAGGAGAGCACTCAAGAGGAGAACCATCGAAACGCGAACTATTTTGAGCATCTCTCAACTCTCTTCGAGTCGCCGTCGAATATCACAAGCCGACTTCCAGACCGAGTGAACTCCAAGTCATCCTGTCTAGTGCCGCCATGCCCGGCTGTATTACCGTTCTTGTCCTGAAAAACTACATCTGATGCGTCAACGCATGCACGGATAGCAACGACCCCAGTCCCCCATACCGGAGATTCACGAACCCATAGAACCCGGAATACGGAGTCTTCATCAGCTCGCGTACCAAGACTTTTTAACTTCCTATACGAATCCTCAACATCTCTTTTGTATTGACCGGTCACGAGTACTTGAAGATCGGCTGGAAGATCATCTGCTCCCCCGGCCTTTTCCAACTTCAACACTTGATCCAGGTACTTCTGGTGAACGTCCTTGGCCTCGAGGAAGAGGGCGTTCTCGGACGGACTCGGTGTCGAGTTCGGGGTGGGACTCACGTGTGGTGTTGGAGTCGGCGTCGACGTCACGGTCGCTGGGGATCCTGCGGAGACACCGGCCGATGGCGCCGGGCCCGCATCGGAGTTGCTTCCGCACGCGGTCAGGCCCGAGCCGATCATCACGAGCGCCATCGCGGTCGCCACCATTCGCCGATTCATTGCCGCATCCTGACAACGCAGTCCACTCCAGCGCCAGTAACCACCACCAAACCTGTGGAAAACCCGCCCTGCTGTGAGTCACCTCACACGGCGTCCCCCCGTTGTCCACAGCCCCCGGGGACACACGAGAGATTCCAGACAGATTCCGGCCCACCCGTCACACTTCGGGGGTCTCGATGCACCTGTTGTGGGTGAAGAGGGGCCACCAGGACCCCAACGCCACAGACGGGGGCACCACCATGACAACCGCAACCACAACCACAACCACCACCGACACTCACGACGCCGACTACCGGTGGGTTCCCACCCTCGGCTTCGGCGCCCATCTGCGCCAGCTCCTCACCGCGACCGGCCTGCCCTGGCGGGTCCTGGCCCTGGCCGCCGGCGTCTCGCCCCTCACCGTGGAACGACTGCTCGGCGCCGGCCGGCCGCTGAGCCGTATCCGCGCCCGCGACGCCCGCCGCCTCCTCCGTCTGGACCCACGCTCCCTCAGAGCCCTCGGCCAGTGCCAGGTCTCCGCCCGCGGTACGGCCACCCGGATCGCAGCCCTGCTGACGGCCGGCGTCCCGGAGACCCGGCTGGCCGCAGAGCTGGGAATCGGCCGCGACGAGATGATCGCGCTGGCCACCGGCCGGGCCCGCCAGTGCAGCGAGATGGTGCGGCTGCGCACCCGGGCGGCCTGCCAGAGCCATCGGCTGTGGACCTGCATGGACGATGATGCAGAGGACGAACCAGGCATCGAACGAGACACCGAGGGTGAGGAGGCCTGCTGATGATCCCCGACGCGATACTCGATCCCGCGGCCCTGCACGCCGCCCTGGGCTCGGCGGTCGCCCTCGGCCTGGCCCTCACCCATCTGCTGATCCTGGTCCCCCGGCTGCCCGAGCCCGACCCCGAGGAGGTGGGCGGAGAGGTGGTGGCCGCCAAACCGCGCTACCGCGATCTGGTGACGCCGCCGAGAGTCGCCGCGGTCGCGATCCTGGCGATCGCCGCCGGGGCGGCCTGCACCCTGGTGCCTGCGCACGGCCGGGCCCTCTGGTGGGTGTGGGCCGGCTCGGTGCTGACCCTGGTGGCGGTGGACCAGGCCACCACCTTCCTGCCGTTGAGGTTGTGGCGATGGTCCCTGGCCGAGGGGATCGCCGCCGCCGTGATCGGCGTCCTGGTCACCGGGTCCGCCATCATCGAGCCGCTGATCTGGGCCGGGCTGGGCCTGGTCGCCTCGGTACCCTTCTGGCTGGTCTGGCGGCTGCGCGCCGGGATCGGGTTCGGGGATGTGAGGCTGGCCGCCGGTACCGGATCGGTGGCGGCCGTGCTGGGAGTCGACCCCTGGCTGGTGGCCCTGATGGCGTCCGCCCTGGCGGGGGCGGTGCTCGGCGTCGCCAGCTGGCTGGTGCGCAGGATCAGACCCTCGCCGTGGGGCTCGGCCTTCGGCTACGGACCGGCGCTGTGGCTGGGCCCGTGGGCCGCGCTGGCGCTGGCCTGACGCCGCGACACACACCTCTGCGACGCAGCACCCCGGAACTCAGGCCTCCGGGGACACCCGCCTGGTCGTGTCGATCCAGTTGGACAGGTGCTCCCGCGCCTTGCCGGAATCGACGGCCTCGGCGGCCCGCTCCAGGCGGACGGCGAACTGGTCGACCAGCGGGGCGTCCAGATCGGGCCCGTCGAAGGCGAGCAGAGTGGCGGCGGCGTTGAGCAGCACGATGTCGCGCACCGGCCCGGTCTGCCCGTCCAGCAGGTCTCGGACCACCTGGGCGTTGTGCTCGGGGTCCCCGCCGACCAGGGAGTCGGGGTCGGCCCGGGCCAGTCCCAGATCGAGCGGGTCGAGAGTGGTCGTCACCAGCCGGCCGTCGCGGAACAGCCAGATGGACGAGTCGGTGGTGGTGGTGAGCTCATCCAGCCCGTCGCCGCCGTGGAAGACCAGACCCCGGGCACCGCGCCGGGTGAGCACCTCGGCCACCAGCGGAGCCATCCGCAGATCTGCGAGACCGATCGCGTCGGCGGCCGGCCGGGCCGGGTTGGTGAGCGGGCCCAGCAGGTTGAAGGTGGTCTGGATGCCGAGCTCCTTGCGGGCGGGCCCGGCGAAGCGCAGCGAGGCGTGGTAGAGCGGAGCGAACAGGAAGGCGATGCCGGCGGCGTCCAGCACCTCCGGCTCACGGGCCGGCGGCACAGTCAGAACAAGACCCAGCGCCTCCAGGCAGTCCGCCGTGCCACAGGCCGAACTGGCGGCGCGGTTGCCGTGCTTGACGACGCGGGCACCGGCCGCCGAGGCCACGACCGCCGCCATCGTCGAGATGTTGACGGTGTTGGCGCGGTCCCCGCCGGTGCCGACCACATCGACCGTCTCACGATCGAGATCCACCGGGGTGGCGCGCCCCAAGCATCCCCTCGGCCATCCCGGCCAGCTCGTCGACCGTCTCCCCCTTCGCCCTCAGCGCCACCGCGAAACCGGCGATCTGAACCGGAGTGAGGTCACCGGAGAGCACCTGGTCCATCGCCCACGCGGCGGTGGCCTGATCCATATCGGTGCCGACCACCAGGCTGGTCAGCAGATCAGGGCCAGGTGCGGGGTCCAGCTGGTGAGGGTGTCGGTCGACATTCGGGTCTCCTTCAGGCTGCGCGAACGACGTCGGCGACGATCCGGGGCAGCTCGACCGGATCGACGGGATGAGTGGATATGGCATCGGCGCGCGACCAGCTGGCCAGCCAGGCATCGGCGGTGCGCGCCACGAGCAGGACCACCGGCGGGCAGTCCGCCACCTCATCCTTGAGTTGGTGGCACAGGCCCATTCCCCCGCTGGGCACCTGCCTCCCCGTCAGCGATCAGGACGTCGTAGCCGCCCGAGTCGACGGCGTGCACGGCAGCGTTCTGGGTGGCCACGTCGACCGTCTCGACCTCGGGCAGATCCCCGGCTATTCGGGTGCCCAGCGCCAGCCTCACCTGTTCGCGAACACGGCGGTCGTCGGAGTACACCAGCACTTTGAGGGTCGGCGTCCCACCCTTCTGATCTTCGCTCATGACACGTCCTATGGGGCTCGATGTGTGCGCCGACGGTGAAATCCGGGAATCCCGTCGGGTGCGGTTCGGTGAAGGAGCTCGGGACCGGCGATCTGGGGTCAGAACTGCCTCTCGCACCCTTCGGGAGGCATCGTATCGCCCCGGCTGCCGGCGTCGAGCAGGTACCGCCCGACCCGGCCGGAAGGCACGGGCCGATCTTTCATCGCGCTAATGCATGACCAATCGGACGATTCCCGACATAATGAGCCCGTGGCCACTTCATCGCAGACATCCGCGCGACCGACTGGCGCCATCCATCCGATCGCCCCATCACGACTCAAGGCGCCCACCGGCCGTCCCGATCTCCTGCCGATGGGAGTCTGGGTCTGGCTGGCCAGCGAGCTGATGTTCTTCGCGGCGCTGTTCGCCGCGTACTTCATGATCCGCCAGACCACCAGCGCGGCCGCCGCTCCCGGCACGCCGACCCTCTGGCAGGTCGAGTCCGCCCACCTGGACGTGCCCTACTCCTCGGTGAACACGCTGATCCTGGTGCTCTCCTCGGTGGCCTGCCAGATGGGGGTGCACGCCGCCGAGCACGGCCGGGTGCGCCGCTCGAAGGGCCTGGCCTCGATCACCTCGTGGGGAATGCGCGAGTGGTACACCCTCACCTTCGTGATGGGCGCCGTCTTCATGGCCGGACAGGCCGGGGAGTACGCCACCCTCATCATCGACGGCCACACGATCTCCTCGAACGTCTACTTCTCGGCGTTCTTCCTGGCCACCGGCTTCCACGCGCTGCACGTCTTCGGCGGGCTGATCGCCTTCCTGTTCACCCTCGGGCGCACCTACCTGGCACGGACCTTCACCCATGAGCAGGCGGTGACGGCGATGGTGGTGTCCTACTACTGGCACTTCGTCGACGTGATCTGGATCATCCTGTTCACGGTCGTCTACATCGTGCGCTGACCACCCGCCACTCAAGAAAGGTCGATCCAGTGAGGTTCCTCTCCACGCGACGGCGACACCCGGCGGCCAAGCCTCTGCTGCTGCTGTTGGCACTGGTACTGGTCGGCAGCGTCTACGCCCTGATCAGCCCGTCGGCCTCCAGCAGCGCCGACACGAATGTCTCCAGCCAGGTGGCCGCCGGCAAGGAGATCTTCGAGACGAACTGCTCGTCCTGCCATGGGATGAACGGCGACGGAACCACCCAGGGTCCGAGTCTGGCCGGCGTCGGCGCCGCCTCGGTGGACTTCCAGATGGGCACCGGCCGGATGCCGATGGCCCGCCCGGAGGCCCAGGCCCCGCAGAAGAGGACGACCTTCACCTCCGAGAGGTCGACCAGGTGGCCGCCTATGTCGCCAGCCTGTCGCCCGGCCCGAGGATTCCCGACGCCGAGCAGTACTCGACCGCGGGACTCACCGCCGAACAGATCGCCCGTGGCGGCGAGCTGTTCCGCACCAACTGCTCGGCCTGCCACAACATCGAGGGGCGCGGCGGCGCCCTGCCGAACGGCTCCTACGCCCCCTCCCTGATGAACACCTCGGGCAAGCACATCTATGAGGCGATGCGCACCGGCCCCCAGCAGATGCCGGTCTTCGCCTCGGGCACCATGACCGACCAGGACGTCAAGGCGATCATCGGCTACCTCAACGCGACCCATGCCCAGCCCTCCGACGGCGGATTCGCCCTGGGCGGCATCGGCCCGGTGAGCGAGGGCCTGTGGGGCTGGATCATCGGAGTGGGCGCATGCGTGCTGGCCGCCATCTGGCTGGCGAGGAAGGGGACGCGGTCGCGATGAGCAACAACGAGATGACGCCGTCCGACAGGACGCCGGAGGACAGGACACCGGATCAGGACCAACCGGTGCCCGACCCGGGCCTGGAGCCCTACGTCGAGCGGTTCAGCGATGCCGACCCGGATGCCGGACGCCGGGTCTACCGGCAGATCGTCACGATGTACGGGCTGGCCCCGATCCTGGCGGTCGCCTTCGTGGTCTGCTACTTCGCGATCCCCCGGGACGCCGCGGTCAGGATCGGCCCGCTGCACACCAGCGCGATGAACCTGGCCCTGGGCGGCACCGCCGGGCTGGCGATCCTGCTGATCGGGCTGGCCTCGATCCACTGGGCCAAGCAGATCATGGAGGACCGCGAGGTGGTCGAGGAGCGCCATCCGGTGGCCTCCTCGGCGCAGGACCGCCGGGAGATGGGCGCGGCCTGGCGGGCCGGCGCCGCCGACTCGAGGCTGGGACGCCGCAAGATGGTCGGCCTCGCCCTGGGCAGCGCGCTCGGCGCACTGGCCCTGCCGGCCCTGGTCACCCTCGCCGACCTGGGACCCAAGCCGACCTCGAAGGTACGCGCCGAGACCATCGAGCGCACCATCTGGGCCGAGGGCGTCCGGCTGGTCAACGACGTCACCTTCACCCCGGTGAAGGCCGCCGAGATGCAGATCGGCGAGCTGGTCAACGCCCAGCCCGAGAATCTCAAGAAGTACCACGGAGCCGAGCAGCAGACCGAGCGGGCCAAGGCGTCGATCATCATCGTCCGGATGGACCCCGCCTCGATCAAGATCCCCGACTCCCGCAGGGACTGGCAGGTCGGCGGCATCCTCTCCTACTCCAAGATCTGCACCCATGTGGGATGCCCGATCTCGCTGTGGGAGCAGCAGACCCATCACCTGCTGTGCCCCTGCCACCAGTCGACCTTCGACCTGGGCGATTCCGGCGTCGTGGTCTTCGGGCCGGCCGCCCGGGCGCTGCCCCAGCTGCCGATCACCGTCGACTCCGAGGGCTATCTCGTCGCCCGCAGCGACTTCACCGTCCCGGTCGGGCCGAGCTACTTCGAGCGCGACTCGCGTCACGATTTCAAGAAGGGTGACAACTGATGGCCAGGCCAACCGGCACCGCCGACTCCTCACCCGCCGTCGAGCCCAGGACCCCCGAACCGGAGACGCCGAAGGGCCCGGTCACCGGCGTCCTCGGCTGGGCCGACGACCGCCTCGGACTGGCCAGGCTCGGCAAGTCCGGCATCCGCAAGGTCTTCCCCGACCACTGGTCCTTCCTGCTCGGTGAGATCGCGCTCTACTCCTTCATCGTGCTGCTGGTCACCGGCGTCTTCCTCACCCTGTGGTTCAAGCCCTCGATGGCCGAGATCGACTACCAGGGCTCCTACCAGCTGCTCAAGGGCGTCCCGATGTCGGAGGCCTTCGCCTCCACCCTCGACATCAGCTTCGACGTCCGCGGCGGACTGCTGGTCCGCCAGATCCACCACTGGGCCGCCATCCTGTTCGTGGCCGGCCGCCATGGTGCACATGCTGCGGGTCTTCTTCACCGGCGCCTTCCGCAAGCCGCGCGAGGTCAACTGGCTGATCGGCGTCGGCCTGTTCATGCTCGCCATGGTCGAGGGCTTCGCCGGCTACTCGCTGCCCGACGATCTGCTGTCGGGCACCGGGCTGCGGTTCGTCGACGGCCTGATCCGGGCCATCCCGCTGGTCGGCACCTGGCTGGAGTTCTTCATCTTCAACGGCGAGTTCCCCGGCACCGCGATCGTCCCCCGGCTGTACATGGTCCACATCCTGCTGGTGCCGGCCATCCTGCTCGGCCTGATCGTCGCCCACATCTCGCTGGTCGTCTACCACAAGCACACCCAGTACCCGGGCCCCGGCCACACCGAGAACAATGTCGTCGGCTACCCGATGTTCCCGGTGTACATGGCCAAGGCCGGCGGCTTCTTCTTCGTGGTCTTCGGCGTCATCACCCTGATGGCGACCTTCATGCAGATCAACCCGGTGTGGAAGTACGGCCCCTACAACCCCTCCCAGGTGACCGCCGGCTCCCAGCCGGACTGGTACATGGGCTGGCTCGAGGGCGCCGTGCGCATCATGCCGAACTGGGAGTGGCACATCGGCCACACCACCTGGTCCTGGAACATCTTCATCCCCGCCGTCATGCTGATGGGGCTGCTGATGACGGCGCTGGTCGCCTGGCCCTTCGTGGAGCGCTGGATCACCGCCGACGACTCGTACCACAACATCCTGGACCGGCCGCGCAATGTGCCGACCCGCACCGCCCTGGGGGTGGCCGCGATGACCGGCTACGCGATGTTCTGGCTGGCCGGCGGCAATGACATCATCGCCACCCACTTCCACGTCGACCTCAACGCGGTGACCTACGTCCTGCGGGTCGCGGTCTTCGTCGCCCCGGTGATCGCCTATCACATCACCAAGCGGGTGTGCATCAGCCTGCAGCGGGCCGACGCCGAGCGCCTGGAGCACGGCTCCCCCTCCGGCGAGATCGTCCGGGCCCCCGACGGCGGATTCGGGGAGTCGCACGCCCCGATCGGCCGGGACGAGGCCTACGCACTCACCCAGTACCGCGAGTACCCGGTGCTGGAGGCCACCACCACCGGCGACGAGGGGGTGCCTGTCAAGGGCGGCATCTCGGCGCGGCGGGCCCGGCTGTCGCGCTGGTTCCTCGGGGCGAACTTCCCCAGGCCCACCTCCGGCCAGATCCGGATCGAGGACGCCGAGAGCCACCCGCAGATCGACGCCGGCTCCGGCGATCAGGGGGAGGTCGGGTCCCGAGACTCCCGGCAGTAGGCGGCCGCCCAGGCCATCGGATCGGCCCGGCAGGCGCCGATCCGGCAGCCGGCACCGGATGCCTTCACCGGCGTCCCCTCGGCCTCCCACTGCCGGCGAGCCGATGCCCGCAGCCCGGCGGGAAGGTCTCCGGAGGCGTTGACCACCCGCCACCAGCAGACGTCGTGGCCGTGCTCGGCCATGATCCGCCCGACCCGGCGGGCGGAGGTGCCCACCAGCTCCGCGATGTCCCCGTAGCTCACCACCCGGCCCGCAGGCACCAGATCGGCGGCGAGCAGCACCCGGTCGACGGTCTGGGCGACGACTGCCTCTGCGACGCGATCGGGCTCCATGCCGCCATTCTGCCCTCGGCGGGATGGAGTGCTCACGGGGTTGCCGGCCATGAGAGAATCAAGCACGTGCGTTTCCTCAATGAGCAGCCGACCTACGATCTGACGTACAACGACGTCTTCATGGCCCCCAACCGGTCCTCGGTGGGGTCCAGGATGAATGTGGATCTCACCTCCACCGACGCGCTGCACACGCCGACACCGATCGTGGTGGCCAATATGACCGCGATCTCCGGGCGCCGGATGGCCGAGACGGTGGCCCGCCGCGGCGGCATCGCGATCCTCCCCCAGGACATCCCGGCACCCTTCGTCGCCCAGTCCATCGGCCGTATCAAGGCCGCCGACACCCGCTTCGACACCCCGGTCAAGGTCGATCCCACGACCACCCTCGGCGAGGCGATGAGCCTGGTGCAGAAGCGCGCCCACGGCGTCGTCATCGTGCTCGACGACGACCGGCCGGTCGGCCTGGTCTCCCCCAGCGAGGCCGAGGGGGTCGACCGGTTCGCCCAGGTGCACGAGGTGATGAGCACCGACCTCACCGTGGTGAGCCCCGATCTGTCCGCCGATGACGTCTTCTCCACCCTGTCGGCCCATCACCAGAAGGTCGCCGTCGCGGTGGACGGGGACGGCCGCCTGGTCGGCATCATGACCTCCCGCGGGGCGCTGCGCAGCGAGATCTACCAGCCGGCCGTCGACCCCTCCGGGCATCTCATGGTGGGCACCGCGGTCGGCATCAACGGCGATGTCGCCGGGCGCGCCCAGGGGGCTCTGGACGCCGGTTCGGACGTGCTGGTGATGGACACCGCCCACGGCCACCAGGACCAGATGATCAAGGCCATCCGGATCGCCGACCGGGTGCGCTCCGAGTTCGCACAGGCGACCGGACGCCGGGTGCCGATCGTGGCCGGCAATATCGTCACCAGGCGGGGCACCCTGGACCTGCTGGACGCCGGCGCCGACATCGTCAAGGTGGGCGTCGGCCCCGGCGCGATGTGCACCACCAGGATGCAGACCGGGGTGGGACGCCCCCAGTTCAGCGCGGTGCTGGAGTGCGCCGAGGCCGCCGTCGAGGCGGGCGGCTCGGTGTGGGCCGACGGCGGCGTCCGGTACCCGCGGGATGTCGCCCTGGCGCTGGCGGCGGGGTCCGGTTCAGTGATGATCGGGTCCTGGTTCGCCGGCACCCACGAGTCCACCGGCGAGATGCTCACCGACCACGAGGGACGCCGGTACAAGGAGTCCTTCGGGATGGCCTCGGCGCGGGCGGTGCGCCACCGCACCCGCCAGCGCAGCGCCTTCGAGCGGGCCCGGGCGGCGCTGTTCGAGGAGGGCATCTCGCACTCGCGGATGTACCTGGACCCCGATCGCCCCGGAGTTGAGGATCTGCTGGACTTCATCACCTCCGGGCTGCGGTCCTCCTGCACCTATGCCGGGGCGGCGAACCTCACCGAGTTCCACGAGAAGGCCGTGGTGGGGGTGCAGTCCCCCTCGGGCTATGAGGAGGGGCGTCCGCTCTCCAGCTCCTGGAGCTGAACTTGTGGGTGGTGCTCGTAGGGTGGAACCCATGAGTACTTCATCTCGAATCCTCGTCATCGGCGGCCACGGGAAGGTCGCTCTGCTGCTGGCCGCCGAGCTGGCCGGTTCCGACCGTCACCTGGTGTCGGTGATCCGGCGCCCCGAGCAGACCGAGAGCATCCGGCAGGCGGGTGCCGAGCCGCTGGTGGCCGATGTCACCTCCATGACGCCGCGGGAGCTGGACGATCTGGTGTCCGGCGTCGACGCCGTGGTCTGGTCGGCCGGCAACGGCGGTCGCGACGGTGCGGCCCAGACCTATGCGATCGATCGCGACGGCTGCCAGGCGGTGGTCGACGCCATCGCACGCTCGCAGGCCGGGCCGCGGTTCATCCTGGTGTCGTGGGCCGGCAGCCCCGATCACGGCGTCGACCCGGCGCTGGGCTTCTTCGCCTATGCGGACGCCAAGGCGGCGGCCGACCGGTACACGATGGCCTCCAATATCGACTGGACGATCCTGGGGCCCAGCACGCTGACCCTGGAGCCGGTCGGCGGCATCGCGGTGCTGCCCGATGGCACCTCCGCCCATCCGGAGACGCCGACCTCGCGCCAGGCGGTGGCGAAGGTCATCGTCGCCTGCCTGGATCACCCGGAGACGACGACCCGCCGCTTCATCCGCTTCACCGACGGCGACACCCCGATCAACGAGGCTCTAGCCTGATCCGCCAAATCGGCGAATGCAGGGAAACCTGGCGAATGCAGTGGAATTAACCTGCATTCGCCAAGTTTCCCTGCATTCGTCCCGGAAGCGTCGTCCCCCTGCCTCGACAAGCTCAGTGCGCGTAGTCGCCTCTGTAGTACTGGTAGGCCCAGCCTGACACCGACCAGATCCCCATTGCGATGCCCAGCACCGATATCCACCAGCCGAAGGGCGGCCCGAGGCAGATGATCGCCGCGGTGAGCGCGGTCCAGAACGGCCAGATGCTCTGCGGGGGGAAGAATCCGAGGGAGCCGGCGCCGTCGACGACCTCGGCTTCCTTGTCGTCCTCGGGGCGGGCGTCGATGCGCCGGCCGACCGCGAACACATAGCCGGAGATCATGATGGCCATCAGGCCGGCCAGTCCCAGCACGAAGGCGCCGGCGATCTCGTGGGCGGAGAACCAGTAGATCGGCGTCATGACGACCAGGAAGATCGCCAGACCGCCGAAGACCCATCGTTCGACCTTCATCGGTCCTCCTCCCGCTTGCTGCTCGAGTGGGTGAGCTCCCGCGGTTCGTCGATCTCATCGGCCAGCGTCTTGGAGGCCTCCTGAAGCTCGGGGTGAGCCACGTCGAAGGCCGGCGAGTTCGACCGGACCCGCACCATGTGGTGGAAGTTGTGCGGGGGCGGCGGGCAGCTGGTGATCCACTCCAGGGTCCGTCCCCAGCCCCACGGGTCGTCGACGTCGACCTTGGGGTGCTTGCGGGAGATCCAGACGTTCCACAGGAAGGGCAGCATCGAGATGCCCAGCAGGAAGGCGCCGAAGGTGGACACCTGGTTGAGGGTGGTGAACCCCTCCCAGGCGCCGTAGTCGGCGATCCGTCGCTGCATCCCCTCGACGCCGAGCCAGTGCTGCACCAGGAAGGTGGTGTGGAAGCCGATGAAGAGCATCCAGAAGTGGATCTTGCCCCAGGTCTCGTCCAGCATCCGCCCGGTGATCTTGGGCCACCAGTAGTAGTAGCCGCCGAACATCGCGAAGACCACGGTGCCGAAGAGCACGTAGTGGAAGTGGGCGACCACGAAGTAGGTGTCGGAGACGTTGAAGTCCATCGGGGGGCTGGCCAGGATGATGCCGGTCAGGCCGCCGAACAGGAAGGTCACCAGGAAGCCGACGACGAACAGCATCGGGGTGTCGAAACTGATCGACCCGCCCCACATGGTGCCGATCCAGTTGAAGAACTTCACCCCGGTCGGGACGGCGATGGTGAAGGTCATGAAGGAGAAGAAGGGCAGCGACACCGCGCCGGTGACGAACATGTGGTGGGCCCACACCGACATCGACAGGCCGCCGATGGCCAGGGTGGCGAAGACCAGGCCGACGTAGCCGAAGACCGGCTTGCGGGAGAACACCGGGATGATCTCGGTGACGATGCCGAAGAAGGGCAGCGCGATGATGTAGACCTCGGGGTGGCCGAAGAACCAGAAGAGGTGCTGCCACAGCAGCGGACCGCCGTTGGCGGCGTCGAAGATGTGGGAGCCGAGCACCCGGTCGGACTCCATCACCAGCAGCCCGGCCGACAGCACCGGGAAGACCATCAGCACCATGATCGAGGTGACCAGGATGTTCCAGCAGAAAATGGGCATCCGGAACATCGTCATTCCGGGGGTGCGCATCGTGATGATGGTGGTGACGAAGTTCACCGAGCCGAGGATCGAGGACAGGCCCAGCAGGTAGAGGCCCATCATCCACAGGTCCCCGCCCACCCCGGGCGAGTTGATGGCGTCCGACAGCGGCGCATAGGCGAACCATCCGAAGCTGGCCGCCCCGCCGGGGGTGAGGAAGCCCGAGCAGGCCATCAGGGAGCCGAACAGGTACAGCCAGAAGGCGAACATGTTGAGCCGCGGGAAGGCGACGTCGGGGGCGCCGATCTGCAACGGCATGATGTAGTTCGCGAAACCGGAGAACAGCGGCGTCGCGAACATCAGCAGCATGATCGTGCCGTGCATCGTGAACAGCTGGTTGAAGGTCTCGTAGTGGACGAACTGCATCCCGGGATAGGCCAGCTCGGCGCGGATGATGAGCGCCAGTACGCCGCCGAACAGGAAGAAGAAGAAGGTCGTGATGAAGTACAGACGGCCGATCTTCTTGTGATCGGTGGTCGTCATGTAGTCCCAGATGAGGGCGCCGACCCTGTGCTTCGGGGTGGTCTGCCCGATGACGGGGCCGCTGGCGTCAGATTCCAGGGAAGCTGGCGTGCTGCTCATTTGCCCTCGCCTCCTTCCTGGCTGCTGGCGCCGGCGATGGCTGTCACGGATTTCGGGGCCTTGACCTCGCCGGTCTGACCGGCGGCCTTGAGCTGCTGGAGGTGGGCGTTGTACTCGGCGACCGGGACCACATGGACCTTGAACAGCATGTTGGCGTGGTAGGTGCCGCAGAACTCCGCGCACTTGCCGTCGTAGACGCCGACCCTGGTCGGGGTGAGGTCGAACTGGTTCGGGTGACCGGGGATGACGTCCATCTTGAAGTAGAAGGCCGGCACCCAGAAGGAGTGGATGACGTCGGCGGAGTTCAGATGGAAGCGCACCGACTGATTGACCGGAAGGTACAGGTCGGGGATCTTCTCGATCGTGCCGGCCTCGTGGGTGACCACCGATCCGGCCTCGGGGTTGTCGGCCTCCATGTAGTTGAAGGTCCACGACCACTTCTGGCCCACCACGTTGATGACGTGCTGCGGTTCGGGATCCTTCGCCAGCACCTTGTCCTGGGTGCGGACGGTGTAGAAGAACAGCACCCCGATGATGAGGAAGGGGACGATGGTGTAAAGCACCTCGAGCGGGAGGTGGTAGCGGCTCTGCCGGGGAACCTCCGGATCGGTGGAGCGGCGGCGGAACCGGACCACGGCGAAGATGATCAGCCCCCAGACGAAGACGCCGATGACCAGCGCCGCGATCCACGCCCCGGTCCACAGCGACTCCATGTGCGCGGCACGGTCGGAGGCGCCGTCGACCAGCCCGAAGCGGGCGGCCTGGCCCTGGGTCTGCGAGCTGCAGCCCGACAGCACCGCGAGCGCCAGTGTGGAACTGGCGGCCGCGAGATGGCGGTACGTCCTGGTCCGCCGACGATCGACTTGAGCTCTCACGCCTCACCCTTCCGCGAGATGTCCCTGCCGCTGACGGCGCAGGAAATCGTTGTGTCCGTCGCTGCGAACAATAGCGAAAAAGAGCCACCCCGTCCGGTGAAGAAATCGGACGGGGTGGTGAAGATCCTCATCGGGCGGCCTCGGGGACGCCGGTCGACGCTCTCAGCGGAATCCGGCGGACCGGATCCGGGGAGATGAGGGTCAGTGGAAGGAGTCTCCGCAGGCGCAGGTCGAGGTGGCGTTGGGGTTGTCGATGGTGAACCCCTGCTTCTCGATGGTGTCCATGAAGTCGATGGTGGCGCCGGTGAGGTAGGGCGCGCTCATCCGATCGGTGACGACGTCCACGCCGTTCCAGCTGCGCACGACATCGCCCTCGAGGTGACGCTCGTCGAAGAACAGCTGGTAGCGCAGGCCCGAGCATCCGCCGGGCTGGACGGCCAGGCGCAGGGCGAGATCGTCGCGGCCCTCCTGGTCGAGCAGCGTGCGCACCTTGGCGGCGGCGGCATCGGTGAGGACGATCCCCTCCACTGCGGGGGCCTCGTTGAGAGTGTCAGTCATATCGGTACTCCAAATGAAGAAGGAAGCTGAACGAAGACGATCGGACGGGCCGGGGCACGATGACCCCGTCACGCTGCCCCCAGTGTAGGAGGTCTTCCGGTGAAGTGGATCTTCCGGGCGTCCTACCAGTGCCAGGTGCGGGCGACCGGCCCGGCATCGGAGGCGCCCAGGGGCATCGCGGCCTCCAGGCCGGATTCGCGCAGCTCGCGGGCCGAGACCGAGCTGGTCGCGGTGACCGCGATCACCGGCACGCCGACCCGCCCGGCCAGCTCGGTGACGGCGCTCACCACCTCCCCCTCGAGGGTCATCATGTTGAGCTCCTGGCAGCCGGTGACGATGAGATCGGCGGCCGCCGCGGTGGTCTCGGCGCCGGCGGCGTCCATCAGGAACTCCGGGCCGGTGGCGACCTGTCCGCCGAGAGCTGAAACCAGCAGTCCCAGCCCGCCGGCCGCACCGGTTCCGGGCGCGGTGCCGGCATCCGGGCGTCCGGTGAGCTGCTGGGCCCAGTCGCACAGCTGCTGATCCAGGCTCAGCATCCGGGCCGGGTCCATGCCCTCGGCGCGCCCCTCGACCGAGACCAGCCCGCGCAGACCGGTGAGAGGGCGCTCCGATTCCTGGCGGGTGGTGACCAGGGTGACCGGCCCCTCGATCGCCGGGCACGCCCCGCGTCCGCCATCGCGCCACGGTGTGGCCGCGATCTCCAGGACGCGCCCCTGCGTCCCTGCCGGCGCCGCCTCCCGCAGATAGTCCGCCAGCGGTCGCGAGGAGGCGGACCAGCGGTCCGAGCCGGCCGGCGGCAGCTCGGGGCACAACGGCCGGACGCCGGTGAGCTGCTCGAGGCAGCGCCCGAAGCCCTGGCCGGCCGCGCCCATCGGGATGACGGCGACCTCGTCCCCCAGCTCCGCCCAGGCCCTGGCCAGGGCCGTGCCCACGGTCTTCGAGTCGAGCCCGGCGCCGGCGTGGGGCCCGCGCCAGGAGTCGGTGGCGACGAGAACTCTCACCCGGGGATCAGACCGTCCCCGACGCCGTTGCCGGCGAGCAGGGCGGAGACCTCCTCCACGGTTGCGGTCTCGTCGGGGACGATGAGATCGGAATCGGTGATCTCGGAGTCGGGAACCTGCCGGCCGCGCGATCGCACGGTGGCCACCAGCTGGGACAGGGCGGCCGTGAGCTCCGGCTGAGAACCGGTGGTCACGGCGTGCTCGACCTGCCTGTCGATCTCATTGAACTCGACCAGGGCGGAGTCGGGAACCTCCCACTGCCCCTCGCCCATGATGCGGATGATCATTTCTGGTCCTCCTTGTCGCCACCCTGCTCCAGCTCGGGGCGCGCCGCCGAGCCGCCGGACAGCTGGGCCTTCATCGCGGCCAGCTCCCCCTCGATCGAGGAATCGGCGGCCAGCGCGTCGAGCTCGCGGGTGATGTCGTCGGTGTGCATATCGGTGGGGTCGTCGATGGCCCCCGAGGCGATCAGCTCGTCGACCGCGCCGGCCCGCGCCTGGAGCTCCAGGGTCTTGTCCTCGGCACGCTGGATCGCCATGCCGACGTCGCCCATCTCCTCGGACAGGCCGGTGAAGGCCTCGTTGATCCGGGTCTGCGCCTCGGCCGCGGAGTAGGTGGCCTTGATGGTCTCCTTCTTGGTGCGGAAGGCGTCGACCCTGGCCTGGAGACGCTGCGAGCCGCGGATCAGCTTCTCCTCCTCGGCCTGGAGCTGGGCATGCTGGGCCTGCAGGTCGTCCAGCTGGGTCTGCAGCCCGGCCTTGCGGGTGAGGGCCTCGCGGGCGAGATCCTCGCGCCCCTGCTCGAGGGCGCGCTGGGCGGAGCGCTGCATCTTGTCGATCTCCGCATTGAGCTGATTGGCCTGCAGCTCGATGCGCTTGCGGCTCGTGGCGACATCTGCGACGCCGCGGCGCACCTTCTGCAGCATCTCAAGTTGCTTCTGATACGAGTAGTCCAGGGTCTCGCGCGGGTCTTCCACCTTGTCCAGGGCCTTGTTCGCCTTGGAGCGGAAGATCATCGAGAATCGCTCGAAAATTCCAGCCATGGGTGGTGTCTGATCCTTCCGTAGAGTGAATCCGCGGTCGCGGGACGTCCCGCGGACCCGAAAAGCCCCGGTGACAGGGACAAGACTACGGTCCCGGGGCCAATAGCGTGAGACCGCGCCCCTGACGGTCCCGCCGGGCGGTGGACCATCGGATCTTCTAGACTGGCCCGCGACCCCTTCTCGAGGGGCGCCCCGCAGGACGCGGGGGTGGGCATCTGATCAAGGATTCAGCGTGGGACTCTTCCGTCCGTACCAGCAGGGCCAGACCGAGACCGAGAAGGCCTCCGACCAGCCGACGGAGAAGGCGCACGCCAAGCAGGGCGAGAAGGCGGCCGGGGCCCCGGCGTCCCCGAAGGGCGAGGCCGAGCAGATCCAGGTCACCCGGCGTCGCGGCCCCCAGCCCAAGAGCGGGCCGACGCTGAGCCGCGCCGAGGCGGAGGCGGCCCGGATGGAACGGCTGCACCCCAACCTCTCGCGCAAGGAACTGCGCCAGCAGGACCGGGAGGCCAAGCGGCAGGCCCGGATCACCAATCTGGACAACCTGGAGAAGCGCCCCGAGCGGCAGCTCATCCGCGATTACGTCGACGCGCGCCGGACGTTCAGCGAGTTCATCATGCCGATCTTCCTGGTCGTGATGGTCGCCTGGTTCGTTATCATCGCGATCTTCCCGGCGGCGGTTCAGGTCGTCAACGCGATGTCGGTGCTGATCCTCGTCGTGATGGCCCTCTGGGTGCTGGACACCATCCGGCTGTGGCGTCCGGTCAAGAAGCAGCTCATCGCCCGGTATCCCGACATCTCGCGCCGAGGGCTGCTGAGCTACCTCAACAACCGCGCGATGACGCCGCGCCGCTGGCGCAAGCCGGCTCCCCGGTTCAAGCCGGCGTCCCGCAGGAACACGAAGGAGGACTGATGTCATGAGCTTCAGCTGGATTCTCACCGTTCCCCACAACTCCCCCGCCGTCGCCGATGCGCTGGTCGAGCTGGGGGCCCAGCAGACCTTCGAGTCCGCCGATGAGGCCGACGCCTGGTTCTCAGAGGTCTGGGAGGACCTCGCGGAGGAGGGGGTCGACGCCGTCACCCTCGCCGAGGACGGGAACCCGGTCCGCCCGCCGATGTCGCTGGCCGAGGCCTGATCCCCTACTGGCGGAATCGCCGGTAGACCATCACGGTGCCGAAGGCCGTCATCGTTGCGCCCAGCGCGATCACCGTCGGCCGGGACTGGGCCACCGCCCGGCGTCTCTGCTCGTAGGTCTGCACGGTGTCGGTGCGCTCCGCGGTGTAGCTGGACTTGTGGCAGACATCCCCGGGAGCCATCCGCACTCCGCGGCAGCTGACGGCGGGGTGGGCCAGGGCCACGATCCCCCAGATCAGCATCGTCAGTCCCGCAGCGATGATGACGCCGTCCAGCACCGCCCGCCACCAGCGGCGTCCGGCCCGGGATGCACCCCCGCCGTCGGTGTCGGCATTGGCTCCGGCCGATCTGCTGCTCGCCACCTCCTGCACATTACGACAGCTCGGGCTAGGGTGAAACCCACACATTGCGGCTTGCAAAGGAGCTCCACCTCATGTCGACCGAAGTCACCCTTCCCGCACTGGGCGAGTCCGTCACCGAGGGCACCGTCTCCCGATGGCTCAAAGCCGTCGGAGACACCGTCGAGGCCGACGAACCCCTCCTGGAGGTCTCCACCGACAAGGTCGACACCGAAGTCCCCTCCCCCGTCGCCGGAACCCTCCTGGAGATCCGCGTCCGCGAGGACGAGGAGGCCGCCGTCGGCTCCGTCCTCGCCGTCATCGGAGACCCCGACAACGCACCCTCCCCTGCACCCCAGGCGTCTCCGGCACCCGAGACCCCGGCCTCCCCGGCTCCCCAGGCCAGCCCCGAGACTCCGGCAGCCCCGGCCAGCCCGGCACCGAGCGGTGCCGCCAAGGGCACCGAGGTGACTCTGCCGGCACTGGGCGAGTCCGTCACCGAGGGCACCGTCTCCCGATGGCTCAAAGCCGTCGGAGACACCGTCGACGCCGACGAACCCCTCCTGGAGGTCTCCACCGACAAGGTCGACACCGAAGTCCCCTCCCCCGTCGCCGGAACCCTCCTGGAGATCCGCGTCCGCGAGGACGAGGAGGCCGCCGTCGGCTCCGTCCTCGCCGTCATCGGAGACCCCGACAGCGCACCCGAGGCCCCGGCACCCCAGGCCAGCCCCGAACCGCCGGCAGCGCCTCCCGCCACTCCCGCAGCACCAGCCAGCCCGACCCCGTCTCCGGCTCCCGCCACCCCCGTCCCTGCTCCGGCTCCGACCGCACCATCTGTGACCAATGCAGTCGCTCCGCGCGCCACCAGTGCGTCCAGCGACGTCTACGTCACCCCGCTGGTGCGCAAACTGGCCAAGGAGCACCACATCGATCTCGCGACCCTCAAGGGCACCGGGGTCGGCGGGCGGATCCGCAAGCAGGACGTGCTGGAGGCCGCCGAGAAGGCCAAGGCTCCGGCCCCCGAGCCGACGCCGGCCGCCGCTCCGGCAGCGGCGCCCTCTCCGGCCTCGAAGGGATCGGCCCGCACGGCGTCCCAGCAGGTCTCCGCGGAGGCCGTCGCGCTGCGCGGCACCACCGAGAAGATGAGCCGGCTGCGCAAGGTGATCGCCTCGCGGATGGTCGAGTCCCTGCAGGTCTCGGCTCAGCTCACCGCCACCGTCGAGGTGGACATGACGGCGATCTCGCGGATCCGCAAGGCCGAGAAGGCGGCCTTCAAGGCCCGTGAGGGAGTGGGCCTGTCCTACCTTCCGTTCATCACCAAGGCGGTCGTCGAGGCCCTCAAGCAGAACCCGAAGTTCAACGCCCGGATCGACACCGAGGCCGGCACCGTCTCCTACGGCGCCAGCGAGAACGTCGGCATCGCGGTCGACACCCCGAGGGGCCTGCTGGTCCCGGTGATCAAGGACGCCGGCAATCTCAACATCGCCGGCCTGGCTCACCAGATCGGTGACCTGGCGGCCCGCACCCGCGACAACAAGGTGACCCCCGACGAGCTGGCCGGCGGCACCTTCACGATCACCAACTACGGGTCGGCCGGAGCCCTCTTCGACACCCCGATCGTCAACCAGCCCGAGGTCGCCATCCTCGGCACCGGGGCGCTGGTGAAGCGCCCGGTGGTGGTCACCAACGAGTTCGGCGAGGACACCATCGCGATCCGCGACATGATGTATCTCTCGCTGA
The DNA here is from genome assembly GCA_022647765.1 of Acidipropionibacterium sp. Classification (GTDB taxonomy): domain Bacteria; phylum Actinomycetota; class Actinomycetes; order Propionibacteriales; family Propionibacteriaceae; genus Acidipropionibacterium. Next base: position 129,517 of record JALCLH010000001.1, on the reverse strand, counting down.
GCTACGACCACCGCCTCATCGACGGCGCCGTGGCGGCCAGGTTCCTCTCCGGGATCAAGAGCCGCCTGGAGGAGGGCGACTTCGCAGGGGAGTTCTGAGTGTCCGACACAGATGCGGGGGAGGTCTCCACTCCCCAGCCGCACACCCCTCAGCCGTCCACTCCACAGGTGGCCCACGGCGTCGTCCCGAAGGGGTGGGTGGCTCATCCGGCCGGGCTGCGCTTCGAGTACCTGGGCATCGCGGACACCCCGCCCACCCGCACCGAGTACAACTGGTGCTGGTCCCACCAGCGCGAGGTGCACGCCGAGGTGTCCTCCCATCGGGCCCCCGACACCGTGATCTACGTCGAGCACGATCCCGTCTACACCGCGGGACGGCGCACCCGGCCGGAGGCCTACCCCTTCGACGGCACCCCGGTGGTGCCGGTCGACCGCGGCGGGGAGATCACCTGGCACGGCCCCGGTCAGCTGGTCGGCTACCCGATCGTCTTCCTGCAGCGCGGGATCGGCGTCGTCGACTACGTGCGCCGGGTCGAGGAGGCCATCATCCGGCTGCTCGCCCAGTACGGGCTGTCGGCCGGCCGGGTGCCGGGCCGGACCGGGGTCTGGTTCCCCTCCGACGGCCACGGCCCGGAGCGGAAGATCTGCGCGATCGGGATCCGGGTCTCCCGGCAGACGGCGATGCACGGATTCGCGCTCAACGTCGACCCCGGCACCACCGGATTCGACAACATCATCCCCTGCGGAATCGAGGACGCCGAGGTCACCACGATGGCCCGGGAGCTGCGCCGGGCGCACGGGCCGGACGCCGAGGTGCCCGGGCTGGTCGCGGTCGCGCGGCGTCTGGAGCCGATTCTCACCGAGATGATGTCTTTCCGGGACTACCGGATGAGTCCGGACATCCCGCGGCGGGAGCACCCGGCGTATCAGCACCCGACCTTTCTGCACCCCATCAACTGACTGCCCGCCAGACCGAGGAGGATCGATGGCCACGTCTGATCCGGCGCACCGCCTCTGGCCCGTGCTGGTCGCGGTGGCGATGGCGGTCGCCGCCGGCCTGATCGGGTCGGCGCGCCGCCTGGAGCCGCGTCTGCTCGGCCGGGCCGATCCGGACCTGCTCACCAGCATCCTGCACGCCATGACGGCGACCGCGGCGTGGACCGCGCTGGTGCTCACCCTCGCCCAGCTCCTGCTGGCCACCGTGCTGGGATCCCGCGATCAGGATCATCAGGGTGCTCCGTCGCCCCGGATCACCCGGCAGGCGTGGCTGACCAGCCAGGCCTGGACCATCGCAGCGCTGCTGATGGTGCCCCTGGAGGCGGCCGACAGCTCCGGCCTGCCGACCGCCGAGGTGATCGGCGACCTGCCGAGTCATCTCGCCTCCACCCCATCGGTGACAGCCTGGTTCGCAATGGCGGTGATCGGCCTGATCACCTCCCTGGTCTGCCTGCTGTGCCGCAGCGTCGGCGGCCTGCTGCTGATCAGCCTGGCGGTGATCGCCTCGGCTCTGCCGGTGATCGTCACCGGATCGGTCTCGGTGGGCCTGAATCACGACTTCTCCACCGACGCCGGGGCGATCTGCGGTGTCGCCACGGTGATCGCCTGCGCGATCGTCGCCGCCCGGCTGCTGGGCGGCCCGGACGGCGCCCCGGCCCGCGTCGCGCGCACCCGCGCACCGCTGATGGTCTGCCTGGCGGTGGCCCTGGCCGGCCAGCTCGTGGTGACCTGGCAGGGACTGGCCGGAACCTCGCCGCTGGACTCGCGCTGGGGCATCGGACGGCTTGTGCTCCTGATCGCGCTGGCCGGCTGGCTGGTGCTGACCTGGATCCCCCGGCGTCTCCCCGGCTGGCCGGCGGCGCTGCCGGTGGCGGTCGTGCTGGTGATCACCGGCGCCTCCTCCCAGCTCATCCCGCCGCGCTATCTGGTGCCGCAGACCGCCGTGGTGAACTATCTGGGCTACAACCTGCCCGGCCCCCCGACGGTGGGCAGACTGCTGCTGCCCGGACGCCCGAACCTGCTGATGCTCTTCCTCGCGGTCGCGGCGGCGGTGAGCTATCTGCTGGCGGTCCGCCGGGTGCGCCGCGACGGTCGGAAGTGGTACTCGGGGCGGATCGTGGCCTGGCTGATCGGCTGGGCGGTTGTGGCCTATCTGGGCAGCTCCGGGCTGTGGAAGTACTCCTCGATCACCTTCAGCTGGCACATGCTGGTGCACATGCTGGTGAATATGCTGGTGCCGGCGCTGCTGGTGCTGGCCGCGCCGATCACCCTGCTGCGCTCTGTGCTCACCGACAGGCCGCGCGAGTGCCTGGAATCCCTGCTGCACTGGCGTCCGACCACGATCCTGTTCGGGCCCTTCGCGGGCTGGGCGGTGTTCACCGCAAGCTTCTACGCCGTCTACTTCACCCCGATCTTCGGTCTGCTGATGCGCTACCACTGGGGTCATCAGTGGATGCTGCTGCACTTCATGGCGGCCGGCCTGCTGCTTTTCGAGTACGTCATCGGCCTGGACGAGCTGCCCACCTCGCTGCCCCACATCGGCCGGCTGGGATTCATCATCACCGCGATGCCCTTCCACTCTTTCTTCGCGGTCATCGTGATGAGCACCAAGCAGATCATCGGCGCCGACTACTACGAGACCCTGGCGGTGCCCTGGGTCAGGGATCTGGCGGCCAATCAGAACCTCGGCGGTCAGCTCACCTGGGCCGCTGGGGAGCCGCCGATGGCCGTGGTGCTCATCGCGCTGTGCGTCCAGTGGTTCCTGGCCGACAAGCGGGATCAGAAGAAGATCGACGCCGCCGAGGACGAGGGCGGGCTCGAGGCCTCGCTGACCGCCTATAACGAGATGCTCGCCCAGATGGCCGGCCAGGACGATCAGGATGGGCCGGGCCGATGACATCGGCGGTGGCGGACCGCTCGGACGGGTCCGGCCGGCGCGAGACGGTCCAGCTGCAGATCGGCGGCATGACCTGCTCGGCCTGCGCCACCCAGATCGAGAAGAAGCTGTCGCGGATGGACGGCGTCCGGGTCAGCGTCAACTACACCACCGAGAGCGCCATGGTGACCGGCCTGACGCTTCCAGACGCCGTCGCCGCGGTGAAGAGGACGGGCTACAGCGCCGCTCCGCTGGCCGACGTCGACCCCGCGGTGCAGACCGCCCGGCGGATCACCTCGCTGCGCCGGCGTCTTATCGTCGCGGTGCTGCTCACCCTTCCCCTGATGGACATCGGACTGGTGCTGGCGCTCGCCCCCCAGCTGCGATTCCCCGGCTGGGACTGGCTGCTGGTGCTGATGGCCGTACCCGTGGTGTTCTGGTGCGCCGGGCCGTTCCACCGGGCGATGTGGTCGAACCTGCGGCACGGCACCACCTCGATGGACACCCTGGTCTCGCTGGGCGTGCTGGCCTCCTTCGGCTGGTCGACGATCTCGATCGCCATCGGCGCCTCCGATCACGAGGGCTACTGGCTGGGCTACGGCATCACCCCGGCCGGGGCCGACACCCTCTATCTGGACGTCGCCGCCGGGGTCACCTGCTTCCTGCTGGCCGGACGGTACTTCGAGGCGCGCGCCACCCGGTCGGCCCGCTCGGTGCTCACCGCCCTGGGACAACTGGCGGCCACCCATGCCCGGGTGCTGCGCGAGGGCGTCGAGACGGTGGTGCCGATCTCCCGGCTGCGCCGCGGGGACCTGTTCGTGACTCTGGCCGGTGAGACCGTCGCCGCCGACGGCGAGGTGGTGGAGGGGGCCTCCAGCATCGACGCCTCGATGATGACCGGCGAGCCGATGCCGGTCGAGGCGGCGGCCGGCTCGCGCGTGCTGGGCGGGACGGTGAGTCTTTCCGGGCGCCTGGTGGTGCGCGCCACCGCCGTGGGATCGGCGTCTCAGTTGTCCCAGATGGCGACGATGGCCGAGCAGGCGCAGGCCCGCAAGGCCAATGTTCAGAGGCTGGTCGACAAGGTGGTGGCGGTCTTCGTCCCGGTGGTGCTGGGCGTCGTGGTGGTCACCTTCGGCGGCTGGTGGCTGTCGGGGGCCGGGCTGCGACACGCCCTGTCGGCGGCCCTGTCGGTGCTGGTGATCGCCTGCCCGTGCGCGCTGGGACTGGCCACCCCGACCGCCCTGATGGTCGGGGTGGGCCGCGGCGGACAGCTCGGAATCCTCATCAAGGGCCCGGACGCCCTGGAGGCCTCCGGGCGGATCGACACCGTGGTCTTCGACAAGACCGGCACCGTGACCACCGGGGCGATGGCCGTGGTCTCCGTCACCTGCGGCCGATCCGCTGTCGACCCGGACCGGGTGCTCGCGCTGACCGCCGCCCTGGAGCGCGGCTCGGGGCACCCGGTCGCCCGGGCGATCGTCGCCTTCGCCGATGCCACCGCCCGCGCCCCGGAGCTCGATCGGTTGCCGTGCACCGATCTGGAGACGGTGGCCGGCCGCGGACTGCGGGGGGTGGTCGACGGCCACCGGGTCACCGCCGGCAATGCGGCCTTCCTCACCGACGCCGGTATCGGCCTGCCGGCGACCCTGGCCACCGCCCTGGATGAGGCCGCCGCCCGGGGCGCCACCCCGGTGGTGACCGGGGTCGACGACCGGGCGGTCGCCGTGCTGGAGCTGGCCGACACCCTCAAGCCGGAGGGGGCCGAGGTGATGGCCGAGCTGCACCGGATGGGCCTGCGCACCATCCTGCTCACCGGGGACTCGCGGGCCGCCGCCGAACAGGCGGGACGCCGTCTGGGCTGCGACGACGTGCTGGCCGAGGTGATCCCCACCCAGAAGTCCGCGGTGATCGAGGATCTGCGCAGCCGGAGGCACCGGGTCGCGATGGTCGGCGACGGGATCAACGACGCCGCCGCCCTGGCCGGCGCCGATCTGGGACTGGCGATGATGACCGGTACCGATATCGCGATGCGCAGCGCCGACATCATCTGCGTCCGTGCCCATCTCGGCGTCGTCCCCGACGCGATCCGGCTGGCCCGCAAGACCCTGCGCACCATCCGCGGGAATCTGGTGTGGGCCTTCGCCTACAACATCGCGGCGATCCCGATCGCCGCCGCCGGGCTGCTGAACCCGCTGATCTCCGGGCTGGCGATGAGCCTGTCCAGTCTGCTGGTGGTCACGAACTCTCTGCGGCTCCGCAGTTTCAGGTGACCTGGATAGAATCCCCTCATGAGTGTCGAAGCCGACGGACGACGGCTATTGCGCGTCGAGGTCAAGAACGCCCAGACTCCGATCGAGGGCAAGCCGAAGTGGATCCGCACCAAGGCCACCATGGGTCCGGAATACCGCGACATGCGCCGACGGATGCACGACACCGATCTGCACACGGTGTGCCAGGAGGCCGGCTGTCCCAATATCTTCGAGTGCTGGGAGGACCGCGAGGCCACCTTCCTGATCGGCGGGGACAAGTGCACCCGGCGCTGCGACTTCTGCCAGATCGCCTCGGCCAGACCCGACGGCTACGACACCGACGAGCCGCGTCGGGTGGCCGAATCGGTGAAACAGATGGGGCTGCGCTACGCCACCGTCACGAGTGTGTGCCGCGATGACCTGGCCGACGAGGGCGCCTGGCTGTGCGCCGAGACCATCCGGCAGATCCACGATCTCAACCCCGGCGTCGGCGTCGAGATGCTGGCCCAGGACTTCTCCGGGAAGCCCGAGCTGCTGGACGAGGTCTTCGAGGCCGGGCCCGAGGTCTTCGGCCACAACCTGGAGACCGTCCCCCGGCTGTTCAAGCGGATCCGCCCGGCCTTCCGCTACCAGCGGTCGCTGGACGTCCTCACCCGCGCCCACGAGCACGGCATGGTCACCAAGTCCAACCTCATCCTCGGGATGGGCGAGACCCGCGAGGAGGTCTCCGAGGCGATGCAGGCCCTGCACGACGCCCACACCGACCTGCTCACCATCACCCAGTACCTGCGCCCCAACACCCACCTGCATCCGATCGACCGCTGGGTCACCCCCCAGGAGTTCGACGAGCTGGCCGAGGAGGCCGAGGAGATCGGCTTCGTCGGGGTGATGAGCGGCCCGATGGTGCGCTCCTCCTACCGGGCCGGGCGCCTCTACCGGCAGGCGATGGCGGCCCGCGGGCAGACCCCGGTGACCATCGTCACCGGCTACCGGGAGGACGCCGGTCCGGCTCCCTTCGCCGCCCGGCACTGAATCCGGGCGCTGACGGCCTCCGCACGCTGGTAGAATCGGAGATCGCTTGTGATCGTGCGCGCTCGTCGTGATCGTGCCCGGTCCTGTCCAGCACGTTGAACCTCACGGGAGTCGTCCATGCCGAAGAGCCAGGCCGCCAAGGAGCTTGCCGCCAAGCAGAAGGCCGAGGCCAAGGCCGCCAAGGAGCGTCGCAAGCACTCCGACAACCCCAAGGACTGGGGCACCTGGAAGCAGCTCGTCGAGACCTACAAGATGACCCGGAAGACCGATCCGGCCGTCCTGTGGTGGTCGATCGGCGGCTTCCTGGTCCCGTTCATCGTCTTCCTGGTGATCGGCCTGTTCGTCAAGCCGTGGTGGATCTACGCGATCGTCGGCATCTTCGCCGGCGCCGCGGGGGCCATGTGGATCTTCAGCCGCCGCGCCCGCAAGGGGATGTACGCGCGCTTCAAGGGCCAGCCCGGATCCGCCGAGGTCGCGCTGTCCGAGCTCGACAAGAAGACCTGGACGGTCACCCCGGTGATCGCCGTCAACCGCCATCAGGACGTCGTCCACCGGGCCCTCGGCCCGGGCGGGCTGGTGCTGGTCGCCGAGGGCTCGGGCAACGGCGTCCGCCAGCTGCTGGCCACCGAGAAGCACCGCCACGAGCAGGTCGCCTTCGGCGTCCCGGTGATCACCTTCATCATGGGCGAGGGCAAGGATCAGGTTCCCCTCGAGCAGCTCGGCAAGACCATCAAGAAGCTGCCGAAGTCCCTCAACTCCGCCCAGATCTCCGAGACCGCGTCCCGGTTGAAGGCTCTGGACGCCATGCGGCCGCGGGTGCCGCTGCCCAAGGGCCCGATGCCCACCTCCGCCAAGGGCGCCCGCAGCGCCATGCGAGGTCGCTGAGAGCTGGTGGCTCCGACCAACCTCGTCAACGCCGAGCGCGTCTCCAAGACCTTCGGCACCCGGATTCTTCTCGACGACCTCTCGCTGGGGCTGTCCCGCGGCGATGTCATCGGCGTGGTGGGCCGCAACGGCGACGGCAAGTCCACCCTGCTGGGCATTCTCACCGGTTCGGTCGAACCCGACTCGGGGACGGTGACCCGCACCGGATCGGTGTCGATCGGCGTCCTCGCCCAGGCCGAGATCCCCGAACCCGGCCAGACGGTCCGCGATGTCGTCGTCGACGGTCGGCCCGACCATGTCTGGGCCTCCGATCCGCAGGCCCGGCCGATCGTCGAGCAGATGCTCGCCGACATCGACCTGGACTCGCAGATGACCGAGCTGTCCGGCGGGGAGCGGCGCCGGGTGGCGCTGGTGGCCCTGATGCTGGGCGGCCACGACCTTCTGGTGCTCGACGAGCCCACCAACCATCTCGACGTCGAGGCGGTCGCCTGGCTGGCCGAGCATCTGCGCGGGTTGCAGGCTCACGGCATCGCGATGCTCATCGTCTCCCACGACCGCTGGTTCCTCGACGAGGTGTGCAACCACATCTGGGAGGTCCACGACGCCACCGTCGACGCCTACGACGGCGGATACGCCGCCTACACCCTGGCCCGCGCCGAGCGGGCGCGGCAGGCCGCGGCCAACGAGGCGCGGCGTCAGAACCTGGTCCGCAAGGAGCTGGCCTGGCTGCGGCGAGGCGCCCCGGCCCGCAGCTCCAAGCCGAAGTTCCGCATCGAGGCCGCCAACGCCCTCATCGAGGACGTTCCCGACCCGCGCGACAAGCTGGAGCTGGCCCGGTTCTCGGCCACCCGGCTCGGCAAGGACGTCTTCGACCTCACCGACGTCACCCTCACCCTGCCCGACGGGCGCACCCTGCTGAACCGCCTCACCTGGTCCATCGGCCCCGGCGAGCGGATCGGGCTGGTCGGCGTCAACGGGGCCGGGAAGTCGACCCTGCTCAACCTGCTGGACCAACGCATCTCCCCCACCTCCGGAAGGGTGAAGCAGGGCAAGACGCTGCGCATCGGCCACCTCACCCAGGAGGTCCACGAACTGGACCCGGGCACCGAGGCCGGCAAGGAGCGGGTCCTGGAGTCGGTGCAGAGGCTGCGCCAGGAGACGAAGCTGGCGACCGGCGAGGAGACCAGCGCCACCAACCTGCTGGAGGATTTCGGCTTCACCGGGCAGCGCCTGGTGACCCGGGTCGGCGAGCTGTCCGGCGGGGAGCGACGGCGTCTCCAGCTGTTGCGGCTGCTCATCGAGGAGCCCAATGTGCTGCTGCTCGACGAGCCCACCAATGATCTGGACATCGACACTCTGAGGGTGGTCGAGGACTATCTGGACGGCTGGGCGGGGACCCTCATCGTGGTCTCCCACGACCGGTACTTCCTGGAGCGGGTCTGCGACGTCACCTACGCCCTGATGGGCGACGGGTCGTGCGTGCTGCTGCCCGGCGGGGTGGATCAGTACCTGGAGCACCGCCGCCATCGCGACGCCGGTGTGGCGAAGTCCCAGAAGGCCGGGTCCCAGAAGGCCGGCAGCGCGGCGGAGACGCCGGGCAGCGGGCTGTCCTCGGCGCAGCTGCGCCGGGCGCGCAAGGACATGGCCCGGCTGGAGGGCCAGATGGCGAAGGCCCAGGACTCGCTGGACCAGATCCACCAGCAGATGGCCGAGGTGGCGACCGACTTCCAGGCCCTCACCGATCTGCAGGCCCAGGCCGGCGAGCTGGAGTCGCACCTGGCGGAGCTGGAGAATGCCTGGCTGGAGACCGGCGAGCTGGTCGAGGAGGCCTGAGCCGGATCTCGTGCTCTGTCACCGTGCATCATCGCACGACTGAGCGCTGACATGCAGGGAGGCCCTGAGAGGGTCTGGCAGCACCGTACTTTGGAGCCGACGATTGATAGGTACGTGAGCTGAACACCAACACCATGAGGAGTGACCGCTGCGCCAGAGCACGGGCACGGACTCGGCCTTCACGAAAGGAAGCCCCATGGCCGCATGGCCTGCTGACACCATTGAGAAGATCGCATCCACCGACGACCTCCACATCGCTCCATACCACGCCGACGGCAAGACCACCGGCACACTGACCTGGATCTGGTCGGTTGTCGTCGACGGGCGACTCTTCGTACGCGCCTGGAGCGGCGTGCAGGGTCGCTGGTACCGCTCCGCGATCGCCCAGCGAGCGGGAAGAATCACCGCGGCCGGGAAGGAGCACGAGGTCGCGTTCGAACCGGTCGAAGACGCGGAACTGAACGACCGCATCGATGCGGCATACAACGCGAAGTACGCCGGCAGCCCGTACCTGCCGCCGATGGTCGCGGCCGGTCCGCGCGCCGCGACTGTCGAGATCACCCCGCACACCGCCGCCTGATTCGGCTACACATCAGAGAAAGAAGCCTCGCGTGAGAATCACCGTACTCGGAACCGGCCTCGTCGGCCGCCTCCTTGCCGCCAAGCTCGACAACCTGGGCCACGACGTCGCCGTCGGCACCCGCGATCCTGCGGCGACGCTGGCGCGCACCGAATGGACCAAGACCGGCGACGTCGACACGTCGCCCTACTCACAGTGGCAGGAGGAGCATCCGGGCATCCGGCTGCTGGCCTTCCCGGAGGCCGGTGCGCATGCCGAGCTCGTCCTCAATGCCACCGGCGGAGCCTCTTCGCTCCAGGCCCTCGCCCTGGTGGGAGCGAGCAACCTCGCTGGCAAGGTCCTCCTCGACCTGGCGCTGCCCTTGGACTTCTCCACCGGGTTCCCTCCGACACTGACCGTCGCCAACACCGACAGCCTCGGCGAGCAGATCCAGCGCGCCTACCCGGACGCCAAGGTTGTGAAGTCCCTGACCAGTGTGTTCTGCCAGGTCATGGTCGAGCCTTCCCGGATCCCGGGCGAACACAATCTCTTCGTCGCCGGCAATGATGACGAAGCGAAACAGACCGTGCGTGCCCTGCTGGAGAGTTTCGGTTGGCCGGGCGAGTCGATCATCGACCTCGGCGACATCACTGCAGCCCGCGCCGCAGAGATGTACTCCCGCATGTACTTCACCCTCGTGAATGCTCTCGGCACTTTCGAGCTCAACATCAACATCATCCGCGCCGACTGACGGCATCGAAGGGAACCTCATGGACACCAACGCAGTACTCCCCAGCGTCGGTCAGACCTGGCTCGCCGATCTCGGCCCCGACACCCCGCTCGGGCACTTCACTGTTGAGATCACCTTCGAGACCGAGGCTCGGGTGAGCTTCGTCGTCACTGGCGGCGCGATCAAGGGACGCCACGAGACCATGGACTACACCGCCACGAAGGTGCGCGACGGTCTGTACGTGGTGCGGTGGACCGAACCCGCTGCCGGCGACCACGTCACCCACATCGAGGACTACGACAGAGGGGCTTGCATGGCCTCCTCCGTCATCGGCGGCGAGTTCGTCCAGTTGCACGGCAGCTGGACCCGCGTGCGCTGACCGGGGGTCCGGTGGTGGAGCGACCACTCGCGGCCCCACACGTCATGTGGGCGTGTGGGGCCGCGGCCCGTCCTGCGCCTCAGCTGCCGCTGAATGCGGCGAAGACGCTGGAGACGCTGTAGTCTCGCTCCACCAGATCGCGCAGCGCATCCATGTCCGCTGGAGCGATCTCGAAGCCGACCTCCGCGTTGGAACGCATGTGGTCCGGGTTCTCCGTCTTCGGCAGGGACACGGCTCCCAGCTGCAGGGTGTACCGGATGCACAGCTGCGGGACGCTGACCCCGTACTGCTCGTTCAGGGGACGTTGTGGCCGGCGGCTTGGACGAGCCCATACCATTCCGCTCGCGATAGCGGGATGTCGGAGCCCGCGGCAGCATCAGTGACCCGCTGCGGGGTGGTGGTGCCGAGCACAACCTGGATACTGGCCGGATGCCGGGTGATCCAGGCGACCGCGATCGCCGATGGTGTCACGCCGTACTTCTCCGCGAGGCTTTCCAGCATGGCGTTCAACTCTGGGTAATCGGGCGATCCGAGGAATACGCCGTCCTGGAAACCCTTCTGGAACGGCGACCACGCCTGCAAGGTGATCCTGTTGATCCGCGCGTAGTCGACGACTCCGCCACCATCACGGGTGATCGAGTCCTCCTGCCCGGCCATGTTCGACGACAGACCCTGGGCGATGATCGTCGAGTGCGTGATCGACAGCTGCACCTGGTTGGCGACGATCGGCTGGGTCACTGCGGTGCGCAACAGGTCGATCTGGCGGGGTGTGTGGTTGGACACCCCGAACGCGCGCACCTTGCCGGTCTGCTCAAGATGATCGAACGCCCGGGCGACTTCCTCGGGCTCGACCAGCGCATCCGGCCGGTGCAGCAGCAGCACATCGATGTAGTCGGTGCCGAGCGCTCTCAACGATTCCTCCACGGACGAGACGATGTGCTCATACGACTGGTCGTAGTACCACGGCTTGTCGACGATGCTCGTCTTGGTCTGCAGCACGATCTGGTCGCGCTCCGACGGGCTGAGCCGCAGAGCCTCTGCGAAGCGGCGCTCGCACAGGTGCGGGCCGCCGCCGGGGTGATCGAACCCGTACAGGTCGGCATTGTCGAAATAGTCGATGCCAGCCTCGCGAGCCGCGGTGTACAGCGCACGGATCTGCTCGTCACTGTCACCAGCGATCCGCATCATGCCGGCGACGACGTTCGGCGCCTGAATATCGGTGGTCCCAAGGGGAACGGTTCTCATGATGTCCTTCCATCGTGGTCAGGAAGTGCTCGTCTTCGCCGGTCGAGCCGCGTCGGGTTCACCAGGCGTAGGACACGGGTGCAACGCCCGGCCCCGGCCAGATACGATCCAGCTCGACGAGCGTGTCGGCGTCGAGCGTCACGTCCAAGGCGTCGACAGCGGCCTCCAGCTGTGCCGTGGTCCGCGAGCCCGCGATCAGCGTCGACACGACAGGCTGGTGCAGCAGCCAGGCCTGGGCCACCTCTGCGGGACTGTTCCCAATCCTGGCGCACAGCGCATAGTAGGCGTCGAGCTGGTCTGCCAGTGCCTCATACTGTGCTCGCTGCTTCTGCTCAGTCCGGCGCACGCCCTCGCCGTCGCCAGGTCTGCCGGCCAGCACGCCTCCACCCAGGGGACTCCACGGGATCAGACCGATGCCGAAGTGCTCCAGCGCCGGGATGAGTTCCTGTTCGATGGCCCGGTTCGAGAGGTTGTACAGGCTCTGCTCGGAGACGAGTCCGAAGAAGCCCCGGTACTGGGCGGTCAGTTGCGCGGTGGCGATGTCCCAGCCGGCGAAGTTGGACGAGCCGACGTAGGTGATCTTGCCCGCAGCGACCAGCTGCTCCATCGCCTGCCAGATCTCCTCGAACGGCGTGGCGCGGTCGATGTGGTGCATCTGGTAGACGTCGATGTGGTCGGTCTGCAAACGACGCAGACTCGCCTCGACAGCCCGCCGGATGTGGTACGCCGACAGATGGCGGTCGTTGGGACCGAACCCCATCGGCTGATACAGCTTGGTGGCGAGCACGATGTCATCGCGGTGGCCCGATTTCTGCAACCAGTTCCCGACGATCTCCTCGGAGATTCCGTAGCCCTTCTCCATGTCGGGCTTCTGCGGACCGCCGTAGACGTCGGCGGTGTCGAAGAAGTTCACGCCGAGTTCCACGGCTCGATCCATGATCCCGAATGCCTCGGACTCATCGGTGGCATCACCGAAATTCATGCAGCCGAGCCCGACTGCGCTGACCAGCAATCCGGAGCGACCAAGATGGCTGTACTCCATCGTCTTCTCACTCATACGCTCGACGCTACGAGCGGTCGCCTCCATGAGGGAGTCTCTCTGAGTGCCCCCATACCCATGTTCCTCATAGCTCGATGCCCGTGCGCTCCTCGAGCGCCGCGATCACCTCGTCCTGGAATCGGGCGTCGAGCGCCGCGGGGTGAGGACGGCGAGGTTGGCGGTGATGCCAGTAACCGCCGGTTCGCGGATGAATGCCGTCCACCGGTGTGACGGCGAGCCATTCCTGGGTCCGGTGGCCTTCGGTGAGGTCATCGCTTGCGGATGGCCCGCCCATGCGGGTGGGCACCCAACCTGGATCAACAGCATGCGCGAGCGTGCCTGACCAGCGACCGGCGATGCCCATGAGAACGGCGGTCGCCCAGAGCTTGGTGTCGCTGTAGGTGACTGTTCGTCGTCCAGCGATCCCCTCCGCGACGTGATTCGTCGCACCACCCCGGTGCATGGAACTGGAGAGAACGATCATGCGGGACGGGCGCTCCATCAGCCCGGTGAGAGCGTACGGGGCGATGACATTGACGGCGACAAGGTCAGGGCCGTCGCTCACACCGGCATTGTGGATGACAGCATCGAACGGTGCGAAGCGGTGCGCCTCCTCCGCGATCCGGCGCACGGCGTCGAGATCGGCGAGGTCACCATAGACCGTGCCAAGTACCCGCCGCAGGAGGGGTGCGTCCTCGACTCGCTCGGCCGCCCTCGCATGGAGCACGACATCGTGTCCTTGCCGGACGAGGCTCTGAGCGGTAAGGAGACCGAGACCCGTGGAGGCGCCGGTGACCAGGATGCGTGCCATCAGTCGTCGCGCTCGACCGTGACACGAAAAGGCCCTTGCGGGGCGAGGTGCAGTTGCCAGATGCGCTCAGCCAGAGCAGCAGGGTCATAGAGGGGATCGCCGCCACCGATCGCGCCAGGAATGATGAGCTGCCGGACGTTCACGCCTTTCTCCGCCACCGCCACATGAACCATTGCGCCATAAGCTGACTCACCCGCGAATGCTGTGGAGGTGCCCGCGACATTGCTGTTCGGAGTAGCGGCACTGGAGCCGTTGATGAGCAGCACTGTGCCGGTACCGCGCTCGATCATGCCCGGTATCACCTGGCGGATCGCGGTGGCGACTCCGAGGATGGACTGCTCGGTTGCCGCCTGAAGGTCGTCGACGGTGGTGTCGAGAATCGGCTTCAGGAAGTCCTTGCCCGGCACCGGGCTGAATTGCAGCACATCGATCGGCCCGAGTTCGGCAGCCGCGTCGTCCAGGGCGGCGGCCAGCGCGTCGCGGTCACGAACGTCGGCAACGTAGCTCTTCGCCCTGATGCCATCCGCAGCGAGTTGCTGCTCGAGAGACTCCAGTTTCCGGCGGTTCCGGGCGATGAGCGCAACGGACGAACCAGCGCCTCCGAATCTGCGGGCGACGGCCGCGCCGAGCCCTGGACCGGCTCCGACGATTGCGGTGACAGACATGCGGTGATGATAATCCGGCCTTGCCGGCGTGTGGGAGTCCCTGCCAATACCCCTCTCATCCCGGGGTCCCCCATTCGCAGCAAATCTGATCCATTTGCGCCCATGTTCTATTCTCCGGAGGGTAGAGAAGTGAAGCATCCCCAGATGGAGGACTTTCGTGACACAAAGACACCCCCTGCGGAAGGCCCTGCCGTTGATCGGCGCCGTGACCATGGCTCTCGTGCTGAGCGGGTGCTCGACCGCTCCGGAAGCCTCCGCGCCTTCCGGGCCGACCTCAACGTCGACCTCGCAGACACAGACCCAGAGCCCGCAACCTGCGACAAGCCCAAGCAGTCAGAGCCCCCAGTCCGCGGGAGCCCAGGACAGCATCGTGGGAACGGTTGTCAGCTTCACGGCTGACGGTGTCCGGGTCGATGCCGTGATCAACGAGGACAGCCCGACGACACGGTCCTTCCTGGCGATGCTGCCGATGACGTTGAAGTTCTCCGACTTCGGCGGCAAGGAGAAAGTGGCCAGCCCCACAGGCAAGTGGGATTTCACCGGCGCAAAGGGTCTTAACCCGGAGGTCGGGGACCTGTTCTCATACATGCCGTGGGGGAATATCTGCTTCTTCTACAACGCCAATGGCAACACCTTCTCAAACGACCTGACAAAGATCGGCGAGACCAAGGACATCGATCAGATCGAGCGTCTCGACCGCAAACAGGTCACCATCGCCGTCGCCGACTGATACAGGAGCGCTGAGGAATGACTCCCGATACGACATCTCTGACCCGACGCGGCTTCCTGCTGGCCGGTGCCGCTCTTGGTGCTGGAGTTCTCGCGGCCTGCACATCCGGCGTGCAATCGAACCAGACGACGTCCACGCCGTCCACTGCCACACCCACACCCGGTCCTTCGGGCTCCGGCAGCGCCGGGCCCGCAGCACAGGGCGAGATGTACGGCGTCGGCATCTACAACACCCAGCAGGTCGCCGACGAACTGGTATGGATCGATCAGAACATTCACCGCGCTGAAGGCAAGACGAAGCATGTGCTCATCACCGGGTCCACCGGTGGCCTCGGTCAGCTCGCTGCCGCCTATCTCATGAAGCGCGGGCACACCGTCGTCGCCCACGCCCGCAACGCCCAGCGCGCCGCAGACGTGCGCCGCGACCTGCCAGGGCTGGAGAGCGTTGTGACCGGCGATCTGCTGGACCTCGACCAGACCAGGGCGCTGGCGAAGCAGATCAACGCGCTCGGCACGTTCGACGTCATCATCCACAACGCCGGCGAGTACGGACTCCCGGACTCGCAACTGCTGCGTTCCAACTCGCTGTCGCCGTACCTGCTCACCGCACTCGTGACGCCGCCGGGCCAACTGTCCTACCTCTCATCCGACCTCCATATGGGCGGTCGTCTGCAACTGGACGAGGTGCGCTCGGGCGGCGGTATCAGCTACGGCGACAGCAAACTGCACATGGCGATGATCGCCACCGCCGCGGCCCGGCTCTGGCCCAATCGGCACGTCAATGCGGTCGCGCCCGGCTGGGTTCCCACCCGGATGGGCTTCCACGACGGCAACTCCACCACTCCGGACAGCCTGCGCGAGGGCTACATGACTCAGGTCTGGCTCGCCGAAGGAGTGGAACAGGGCAGCGACGTGACCGGCGAATTCCTCTTCCACCGGCGCGTCGAGACGCGCGTGAACGACCTCGTCCACGACACCAGCGCGCAGGACCGACTGCTCGCCGCCTACGCCGAGCAGACCGGCGTCACCCTCAGTTAGAAAGCCCCGCAACCGACAACCGACCCGCACACCAGAGAGGACAGCCTGACATGGCCCACACGATGACCACCCCGCCCCGCCCTCACTCCGGCCTCCGTCGCCTCGCTTTCTTGACCGCAAGCCTCATTGTCTCCGCAGTAACTCTTGTCGCCTTTCCAACCGCAGCGCAGGCCCATCACGGCTGGGACGGCTTCGAGACGAACAAATTGCTCTACATCGCAGGCACCGTCTCATCAAAGGGCAACTGGGGCGATCCGCACTCGCTCTTCGACATCACCGTGGACGAGAACCTGCCGTCCAGCACCCCGGACCTGCCGATCCCCGAAGAGCTGTCCGGGCCGGAAGACAGCATCCGGGTCAGTTCCGCCGTCGCGTACAGCGGCCCCCACGACGAGCTGGAGGTCATCATCGCGCCCCCGTGGTGGTCGAGCAACAATGGCCTGGACCGGTCCCTGGAAGTTGGAGAACGCTTCCAGGGGGTTGGATACATCAACAGTTCAGACGACGGTCTCTTTCGCCCGGTCGCGTTCTGGTACGGCGACGACAATGCTCCCGTCAACCAGGTGATCGGCAACACTCTTCCCGTCAGAGCGCCGCTGCAAGGCGAAGCGAACCCCAGCGGGGGCTCGGCGGAAGTGCCCTCCACGGTCGGAGACCCGGTTGAGATGGGCCGCCCGGCAGAAGACTCCGCTGCCGCCGATGCCGGCGGCTCGGGGTCGTGGATCGTGTGGGCAGGGTTCGGTGCTGTCGTCATCGTCATGGCCGCTGTTGGCGTCTTCTATGTACGCCGCCGCACCCATCAAGCAGAGCAGGGCCCAGATGCCTGAGTGGCTTGAACAGTTCCTGCGCACTCTCCAGGGTTCGCCGCTCGGCGATGCCGTGCGATCGACGCCCTTCATGTATGCGACCTTGGAGAGCCTCCACATTCTCGGAATCGCCGTGCTCGTCGGGCCGGCTTTCGCCTTCGACCTCCGGTTGCTGGGCGCCGGGCGGCGGCTGGTGTCCGTAACGAGGGCCGCCCGCTACCTGCTGCCGGTATCACACGTCGGGTTGGCTATCGCCGTCGTCACCGGTCTCGCGCTGTTCAGCGCCCAGGCGGTCGGCGTTGCCAGCTCTGCTGCTGCACCGTGGAAACTCGGGCTGCTGCTCCTCGCAGGGCTGAACGTTCTCGTTTTTCACCGCGGCGTCTACCGTCGCGTCGAGGAATGGACGAACGCAGACACGACGCCAGGCGCCGCTCGCGCCTCAGCTGTCGTCTCCATGACGACGTGGACCGGCGTGATCTTCGCCGGACGATTTCTGGCGTACGTGTGAGCCTCGATAGCCATCGCGAGTGGATAGACGCGTTGAAGGGAGCAAACTGGGAGTGCGCCTGAGTCTCTGCTCCCAGGACGGAGTCCTCGCCCGGCTCGCAGTTCCCATTCTGCCGTTGGACGGGGCGCAGGGGCACCGACCCCCTGGACTCAATCCTCTAGAGTCCCGGATATGACCGAGCGATTGAATCTGGAGGGGCTCCGCTACGCCCAGGCGGTGACCGAGACGGGATCGTTCAGCGCCGCGGCGCGCGCCTACGGGGTGACCCAGCCGGCGCTGTCGAACGGCGTCGCCAGGCTCGAGGACCGACTCGGCGAGAAGCTGTTCACCCGCACCCCGCGGGGAGTCACTGCGACCTCCTTCGGGAACCGGATCCTGCCCCTCATCGACCGCGCCCTGGCCGCACTGGACGACGTCGCCGCCGAGGCCCAACGATGGACCGCTCCGGTCGCCGGGAGCATCCGGATGGGGGTATCGCCGCTGATCAATCCGAAGCTGGTGGCGCGCGCCCGCGACGCGATCGGGGCCCTGCCCACTCCCCCGGAATCCCGGCAGCTGGTCCTGCGGGAGGCGAACATGGCCGAACTCCAGGATGCCCTGGTGACCGGAGAGCTGGACATCGTCGTCATCCCCTCGGTGGGCCCGCTGCCCCGCTACGAGCATCGCGTGATCGACTCCGAGCCGCTCGTCCTGGTCGAGGCGAGTTCAGAGCCCGGGGGCGGCACCGACGATCCGGCCCCGCTGCCCGAGCTGGCCGGCAAGGAGCTGATCCTGATGCCCGACACCTGCGGGCTGACGACCTTCACCCGGGACCTTCTCAGTTCCCGAGATCTTCCGATGCGCCCCTATCCGGGTGAGGCGTCCAGCTACCGGGTCCTCGAGGAGTGGTCCAGCCTCGGTCTGGGAGCGGCGATGCTGCCGGAGTCGAAACTGACCGATCCGCAGACAGCCCACCGGCAGGTCCTCGACGAGGACGGCAATGTGGTGGAGATCTTCTACGAGGCGGTCTGGAACCCGCGCGCCGCTCTGGCACCCGATCTCGCCGGGCTCGCGGACCGGATGACCACTCCTCGTCCCTGATCCCAGCGCCACACAGGCCGGTTATACCTCCATTCACTCCGACGGCCTACTGGATCAGCGGGCCGGCTTCTAGCCTTCAACAACGGCGGGGAGCCCCCCGCCCGGGCGCAGACACCCGCGTCCGGTTCCATCAGGAGAGAAGCAACCATGGCATATCTGCAGATCACCATGAAGGTCGACGAGCCCGACCGCGCAGCAGCGGCCGGCGTCTACCAGAAGTACCGTCAGCCCTTCCTGGACACCATCCCCGGAGCCACCAGCAAGGAGCTGCTGATCCGAGATGAAGATGTCCAGGTGCTGCACGGTTTCGACACCGCGGAGCACGCTCAGGCCTACCTGTCCTCGGATCTGTTCACCAACGACGTCTTCGTCGGGCTCTCGCCACTGATGCAGGGAGACCCGGAGGTCCGCGTCTACGAGACCGCCTGACGCGGCGCCATCATCCCGGGCCTGTGTGGTCCCGATCACTCCCGCTGGGCCCCTTTTCGGCATCGCCGGTGCAGATTCACGGCCTATCGGGAGTGATCGGGACCATCGCCCTCCACACCTATCCCCGGGGAACTCCGGACCAGGGCCAGCATCGCCTCAGCTGGAGGCCCGCGACCCGCGAAAACCGATGAGCATCACGCAGACCGGTATCAGGACGACGGCCGCGACGACGGCCAGCCCGTCGTAGCCGATGAGCATCATGATCGGGCCGCCGATGAAGGCGCCCACCGCCGCCGCGACATTCGAGGAGGTGTCGGCGAAGCCCTGGACGCCGGTGCGCAGGTCGTCCGGGACGCTGCTGGACAGGCTCGCCGACCCGGCGACGTTCATGAAGGACCAGCCGAGCCCCAGCAGCACCAAGGAGACGGTCACCGCCGTGGTGCTCCCGACATCGATCACCGTCACGGCGAAGCTCGCCACGAACAGCACGACGCCGATCGCCATCCCGGTGCGCGCCCCGAACCGGTCGCCGACCATCCCGGAGACCGGCGCCAGACCGTACATACCGAGGATGTGGAGACTGATCGACACCCCGACCACGGTCAGCGAGCCGCCGTGGCGGGAGATCTGGACCGGAGCCATCGTCATCACCGTCACCATCACCATCTGGGCGGTGATGATCGCCACCAGCGCCAGCAGCGCGGGCCGGTTGACGCGGCACAGCCGCCGGATCTCTGCGGGACCGGCGCGACGCCGGCCGGCGGCCCGCGGCGATCCCGGCTCCACCAGCGCGCCCGAGAGTCTCTGGGCGGTGAGCAGCGGATCGGGTCGCAGCCGGGTCAGGGTGACGATCCCGGCCAGCAGCAGGAAGACCGAGCCCAGTACGAAGGCCCCGCCCATATCGGCCATGCCGACACGCCGGGCCAGCCACTCCCCCGGAGCTCCGAGGTTGGGGCCGAGGATCGATCCGATCGCCCCCACCCACACCACGGTGCTCAGCGCCCTGCCCTTGTGCGACGGCGCTGCCAGATCGGTGGCGGCGAACCGGGCCTGGAGCTGGGACGCCGAGCCGACCCCGGCGATGAGCAGGCCGATGACCAGGGCGACGAGGTTCTGCACCTGCGCGGCGAGCACCAGCAGAGCGGTGCCGGCCGCCGAGACCAGCCAGCCGATGCCCAGCGCCCAGCGGCGTCCCCGTCTCAGGGCGAGAGCGGCCAGCGGCAGCCCGGCCAGGGCCGCGCCGATGGTGCTGCCGGTGCGCGCCAGACCCGCCCAGACCTCCGAGGAGGTGACCTGTTCGGCCAGCAGGACGCCCACCGAGGGGATCGCCCCGCCGCCGAGGGCACCGAGGATCTGGGCCGCCGACAGGGCGCCGAGGGTGCGACGCTGAAGCCGTTGGACCGAGGGGGCGTCGATCCCGGTCGCCGTGGCTGCGCTCGTAATCTCGCCGTGTGGCGTCGCCCTGTCCTTCTGCACGCCCGGGGAGCCTACGGTCGCGGTGCCGTCACAGGCTCCCCTCACCGATGAATGGGCCGATAACTATCGGCTATAGGTCCTCGCCGGTGCCGGTCGTCGGAGTGCTGGTCGACCAGTCCGGGAAGGGGTCGGGCAGTTGCACCCAGGCCGCCGGGCCGGCGATGAGCTCCTCGTCAGTGAGGCTGGCCTCGTCGAGGGCCGCTGTGAGGGCGGGCCGGTCGAGGTCGAGCCCGATGATGGCGAGATCCTGACCGATCGCCAGCAACTCGTCGTCGGCCTCGAGGTCGTCCTCGACCACCAGCGGTCCGAAGGAGATGAGATGGCCGACCTGCTCCCAGTCGGCGACGACCCCGGGGCGGGTGGCGAACCGGCAGAATCCCGCCGATCGGATGACCCGGCCGAACTCGCCGAGCTCGATCCGGCGGTCCAGCAGATGCCTGAGCCGGCCCGGATGCAGCGGCCGGAACTGCTCGTAGCGGAAGGCGCTCACCCGGCGATCGGTGATCGGCGGGGCGAACTCGTCGTTGAGCAGGCGCACCCATCCGGGCCGGTCCTGCTCGACCGCGTAGGCGTCACGGTCGCCGGGAGTCTCGGTGGCGACGCCGTCCAGCAGGATGCGCGCCTGCGGGCTCAGGTGACTCAGCAGTGCCATCACCACGGCGAGCTGGTCGGTCGGCAGGGAGGCCGCGTTCACCAGGACGATGGTCGAGGCGTACTCGATCTGCGCCACGGCCAGCTCGGCCCTGGGGGCCACCGGCATCGGCCCGCCCTCGGTCTCCCCCGGCAGGGCCAGATAGTCCTCCCGGTACAGGGTGCGCAGCACCTGCACGGCGTCGGCCACGCAGACCAGGCCGAGCAGCCGGGTGCGGTCGTCGAAGTCGGCGAAGGCGCCGATGAGCTCGTTGGCGGGCACGGACTCGGGGAGCTCCACCACCATCCCGGACGGGGAGCCGTACAGCGATGCCGCGGCGGCGTCCTGAAGCGGATGGGAGGAGCCGGCCATCCGCCAGGCCGGAAGCAGGTCCCGGCGGGTCGACCGGGCCAATCTCTTCGCATACCGCGCCCGTTGCGTCCGGCACGAGCCCACCACTGCGATGACGCCGACTGGCTCCACTGGCGGTTCCCCACTTCCCGATGTCCTGGCAGATCGATTATCATCTTAAATGATAATCGTTCTCGCTAAGGAGTCATCATGAAGGTCCGGAACTCGCTCAGGTCGCTGAAGAACCAGCCGGGATCGCAGATCGTGCACCGCAGGGGCAGGGTCTACATCATCAACAAGCGCAACCCCCGCCTCAAGGCCCGCCAGGGCTGATCAGGTTGGGAGGGGCCGGGAGTCTCAGGCCGCCGTCGAGTCCTGCCGGACCTGGTCATCGTGTACCGGGTCCGGCTGCTCCCGATCGGCGGCCTCGCTCTGCCCAGGCTGATCGGGCGCATCGCGGGCCGGCATCACCCTCCTGAGAATCTGGTCGAGCACCGCACCGATGAGGATCGCCCCCGACCACCCCGATCGCCATCGCGAGCAGGTGGTTGTTGCCGATGAGGCTGGAGGCGCCCGCCCCGATCGCCACCGCGTAGGCGCCCCAGGCGAGCCCCGCGATGATGTCGACGACGAGGAAGACCTTGTAGCTGAAGCGGGTGGCGCCGGCCATCGCGTTGACCGCCACCCGGCCGGCCGGGATGTAGCGGGCCACCAGGATGCACAGCGGGCCGCGCCGCCGGAGCTGGTCGCGGGACCACCTCACGATCCGCCGGCGCTTGGGCCCGCCGCTGAGCAACCGGGTGGTGCCGAGCCGGCGTCCGACCCAGTAGGCGATGTTGTCTCCGGCGACCGCACCGGCCGCCCCGGCCAGCAGGATCGCCCACCACGGCGGCTGGCCGACCGCGGCCAGACCGACCACCAGGGATTCCGAGGGCACCGGCGGGAAGAAGCCGTCGATGGTGCAGAAGGCGAACAGTGCCGGCAGCACCCAGGGCGCACCGGCGTGCAGCTCGATGAAGGAGTTGATCTCCGCGAACCAGGCTGCCAGATGCACAATCTCCAGTGTTCCATGCCGGGCCGCCCGGCGGGTCATACTGAGGTTCCGCATTCCGGGCCGGTCCGGTGCGTCTGGGGTGCCACCCGGTTGCGGTGCTCCCGATTCCTCAGCTTGCTCTCAGCCCTCGAGCAGCTCCCGGTAGATTCCCTCCAGGCGCTCGGCGAGGGCCTGCGGAGAGAATCTCCCGGCGGCGCTGCGCGCGATGAGGTCGGTGTCGAATCCCGCCAGCCGCTCCAGGAAGTCGGTGAGCCCGGCGCGCAGCTGGCCGTCCTGGAAGCCATCGGTGATGACGCCGGCGTCCGGGCCGATGAAGTCCTCCGGTCCTCCGCACGGGGTGGCGAGCACCGGGGTGCCGCTGACCAGGGCCTCGGCATAGGCCACCCCGAAGGTCTCCCACCGGGAGAACAGCGCGAAGCCTCCGGCGCCGGCGAGTTCCCCGGCGATCTGGTCGCGGGACCGGCGTCCGAGCAGGGTGATCCGGTGGTCCGGGTCCTCGGCGCTCAGCAGGGCCTCCAGCTCGCCCCGCTGCGGCCCGTCACCGATGACCCGCAGCCTCAGCGCGGGAAAGGTCCGGCCCGCGGCGATCACAGTGCGGCACAGCTGGACCATGCCCTTGCGCTCGATGAGGTTGCCCACGCTGAGCAGGGTGTGCAGGTCCCGGCGTCGCCCATCTGACGAATCTGACGAAACAGGGGCGAAGGTGTCGACGTCGACCATGTCGGGCACCACCTCGGCCTTGGCGCCGTAGCCGTCGGCCAGGATGCGGGCCAGGGCCCCCGAGACCGCCAGCACCCGGCCGGCCGCCCCGACCGCCACCCGGCAGTCCTCGGCGCGCAGCCGGGTGGTCTCGCCGGGCCGCAGATGGGAGTCGTGCTCAGTGAGAACCAGCGGAATGCCGGACGCCGTCACCCCGGCCCGGGCCAGCGCCGCGGCGTACCGGGAGAAATGGGCGTGGACGACGTCGGGGGTGCCGAATCGCCGGATCGTTCCCCGCCACAGCCGCCCCATCGCGACGGCGTGGGCGGCATGGTCCAGGCGCGCCGGCAGCCTGCCCAGCGGGACGTCGAGACGGACCACATCCACCCCCTCGACGCTGGTCACGCGCATCCCGAACCGACGCCGGCGCCTCACCGACCTGGCGTCGAGGACGGCCATCACGACGCGCAGGCCGGCGTCTTGAAGGGCCTTCGCCTGATCCAGCTCGAAGACCCCGCGCAACGGGTCGGAGGCCGACGGCACTCCGCGGCTCACCACCAGCACGTACATCTGTCACGCTCGATTCACGACGACGGATCCGAGCATCAGGTCGTCGAGGCCGCGCCGGTCGGCCCCGATGATCACCGCCGGGATCACCAGGCATTTCAGCGCCGCCCGCACCGCGGCGCGCCACCAGCCGATCGGGGCGATCGCGCCGGAGGAGTCCAGCCGCACCACCGCGATCCGCGCCAGCAGCTGGCCGAAGGAGGCGGAGGCCAGGGCGGTGAGCACCGACCTCTCGACGAAGAACACCGCCATCGGCATCCAGGCCCGCCAGCCGGGGTCGCGCATCACTCCGGCTCCGAACAGGCCCGTGGCGACGACCATCGACGCCGCCCAGTCGGCCAGCAGCGCGGCGATCCGCCGGTTCCACGGCGCCAGCGATCCCCTGCCGGACTCGGGCAGCCCAAGAGCGGTGCCGGCGGGGGGCTCGTCCGGTCGGGAGGAGGGTGTGGCAGGCTGACTGGGGGGCACCCGGCCAGCGTATCGGGCCGCCCTGTCCAGCGGTCCAGAACGCCCGCGGAGAGCCGATCCGATGAGTCGTCTGTAACATTCCCGAAACACAACGGTGACTCCGGAGCAACTGGTTCTCGATATGTTCAGATCATCACCACTAGATGGAGGAACGATGTTCGAAGGCCCTGACGACCTACTCGAGTTCGTGAAGAAGGAAGGCGTCGAGATGATCGACGTCCGCTTCTGCGACCTCATCGGAATCATGCAGCACTTCACGGTCCCGGCCCGTGAGTTCGACAAGCACACGTACGAGGAGGGTCTGGCCTTCGACGGTTCCTCCATCCGTGGCTTCCAGAAGATCAACGAGTCGGACATGGCACTGAAGCCCGACCCCAGCAGCGCATGGCTGGACCCCTTCCGCGAGCACAAGACGCTGATCATCAACTTCTTCGTGACCGACCCGATCACCGGCGAGCTGTACAGCCGCGATCCCCGCAACATCGCCCGCAAGGCCGAGGCCTACCTGGCCTCCACCGGCCTGGCCGACACCGCGTTCATGGCTCCCGAGGCGGAGTTCTACGTCTTCGACGACGTCCGCTTCGAGAACAACCAGAAGACCGCCTACTACGCGGTCGACTCCGACGAGGCGGCCTGGAACACCGGCCGTCTCGAGGATGGCGGCAACCGCGGCTACAAGGTCAAGTACAAGGGCGGTTACTTCCCGGTCGCCCCGACCGACCACTTCGGCGACCTCCGCGACGAGATCGTCACCATCATGGAGGGCATCGGGCTCAAGATCGAGCGCGCCCACCACGAGGTCGGCACCGCCGGCCAGGCCGAGATCAACTGGCGCTTCGACACTCTCACCAAGAGCGCCGACAACGTCATGAAGTTCAAGTACATCGTCCGCAACGTGGCCTGGAACCACGGCAAGACGGCGACCTTCATGCCGAAGCCGATCTACGGCGACAACGGCTCGGGCATGCACGTGCACTCCTCCCTGTGGAAGGACGGCAACCCGCTGTTCTTCGACGAGTCCGGCTACGGGCAGCTGTCCGACATGGCTCGCTACTACATCGGCGGCATTCTCAAGCACGCCCCGTCGCTGCTGGCCTTCACCAACCCGAGCGCCAACTCCTACCACCGTCTGGTGCCGGGCTTCGAGGCTCCGGTCAACCTGGTGTACTCGCAGCGCAACCGTTCGGCATGTATGCGTATCCCGATCACCGGGCCCAACCCGAAGGCCAAGCGCGTCGAGTTCCGTTGCCCCGACCCGTCGGCCAACCCGTACATGGCCTTCTCGGCCCTGCTGCTGGCCGGCCTGGACGGCGTCCAGAACAAGATCGAGCCGCCGGCCCCGGTCGACAAGGACATCTACGAGCTGCCCCCCGAGGAGCACGCCCTGCTGAACCACGTGCCCAGCGACCTCGGCTCGGTGCTCGACAACCTCGAGAACGATCACGAGTTCCTGACCGCCGGAGATGTCTTCACCCCCGATCTCATCGAGACCTGGATCGACATCAAGCGCAGCGACCTGTCCGAGCTGCAGCAGCGTCCGCACCCCTACGAGTTCGACCTCTACTACGACGTGTGAGTTGTAGCTGACTGAAATCGGCCCCTGACCTGCGGAAACGCGGATTCAGGGGCCGATCTGCGTCGTCCTTGCCCGCGAAGTGTCCGAGAATATCTCCGAAGGTCCACTCATTGCGGACCGACGCCGACCGTCGGTTTCCGCTCGCAGCCGTCATACCCGACCCGTGTACACTTAGAGCACTTAGGAGTTTCGAGACGGCCGGGAGACGACATGAGCACCGCACTGACTGAGAATGTCCAGGTCCTGCGCTCGGGCCTGGCCAGCGACCAGCCCGAGATCGAAGTGACGCTCCGGCTCCCCCGGGAGAGCGCCAAGAAGGTGCTGGCGCTCCTCGACGCCGAGCAGACCACTGGCGCCGTCGTCGTCCCGGCCAAGCAGGAATACACCACGACCGAGGCCGCGAGGATCCTTGGCATGTCCCGGCCGACGCTGATGCGGATGATCGAGCGTCGCGGCATTGAGTTCCGCATGGTCGGCAAACACCACCGCATTCCGGCCACCTCGATCCAGAAGTTGCGCGAGCTTCCTCGACCAAGACCACATGGCTGTCGTGGCCGAGTTGGCGAACAAGTACGGGAATGTCGATTGACGATCCCGGTCACCCTCGCCGATGCGAACAGACAGTCTCGTTGTGTAAGCAATAGACGGTACAGTCACCGTATGTCTGCGACACCCGAGGCCCCGCGCGTCACGCCCGATCAGGACGCCCTCATTCGCGATACTGCAGCCCATGACCCGCGCCGAAGATACCTTGGCCGACCGTCGCGTGTTCCGGCTTGATGACGCCGCGTGGAACGAGTTCACTGCCATCCTCGATCGCCCGGCCAAATGCATCCCTGAACTGGCCGCACTGCTGAACGAGCCTGCCCCCTGGGATAAGTGAATCCGCAGCAGCGCTGCCCATCGAGATGCAACGCCTCGGCTCTCTCCTGCATCATGGCGTTGATGGCAGAGCAGGGCGCACGGGTGCCCCACGGGACGACGTGGCCCTGATACGGGCGGTGTGTCCCATGTGCGCGAAAGGGTGAAGGGCGCTCCTATCATGCCGCTGCGAGGACGTGTATCTACGCTGCGGTCTCCATTCGGTCGGAGTTCTGGACGTCGGGGAGCCGGTGGGTGTGGCCGTTGACCACCGCGAACCGCTGACCCGTCGGCGAGGTCCACACGTACAGTCCCTGCGCCGGCTGCTTGACCTTCCAGACGGCGGCTGTTTTCGCCCGGTGCTCCCGACGTGACAGCGGTCCCAGGTTCGAGACCCTCGTCTGACCCGGCGGCCTCGGGCTACCGGGTGTGCCAAACCGGAACGGCTCGGTGTGGTCCAAATCGCACGACCACGACCTTCGTGACGAGTACGGGAACACCGAGGTCTCCTCCCGCAACTGCAACGCCATCCTCATCCGATCCGGAATCTGATACGCATCCACGGCCGGGTCGCCGTTCTGGTCGATGACCGGGATCACTCTCACCCGGAAATGACCGAGCAGGCGGGTGATGTCGGGCAGCAGGACCGGGCCCACGTCACCACCCCGGGCCGCCACGTGGGCGAGTTTCCCGGCTTGGGTGTTGGGGTCGAGGTCTTCGGCCTGAATGTGGACCACGACATCGGCCAGCGGGAGTTGCGGGGACGGATTGGCTCCGGAGAATCCACCGACCCGAGCCGAGCCCGCGCCATTCCCACCTTCCTCGCGATCATCGTCTTGGCTCTCTCCACTGCCCTGGCCGTCTTGGCTGCTCGTGGTGTCCTGACCTTCGGGGAGGTAAGGCGTGGCCAGCATCTCCAACGCCTGAGCCCGCAGGAGGGGCAACGGTTCGGCAGCCCCCTCGGCGATCAGGTGATCGGTCAACCGTCCCAGGCTGGCCTGAAGATTCAGCGCCGCCCCGGTGTCCAGTCTGGCGATCAGCCAGGAGGTGGAGTCCCCGTTGTGGCGGATTGACACGTACCGCTCATCCTGGGCCGCCTTCGCCTTCTCCCTCGCCAGGACAGTGTCGGCGGTGGCGATCAGGCCGGGGAGTTTCTTGGAGATCTTCGACCACGGCAGCACACCCCACCCGGAGGCCAGCTTCCGATCCACCGCCAACACCGCCTCCACAGACAGCTCACGGCAGGTCCTGACGACCCTGCGGGCCTGCCACACCTCCAACCTCAACTCCTGAACCGCCGCCCACATCAACGGATGGCGGGACCGCAGGCCGGCGACGTCGTCCACCAGCGCCGAGGCTGCGGGGTCGGAGATCCCCAGGACGGCAGCGACCTCCAGGGTGACGAACTCGCCCACCCGGGCCCCGCCGATGTCCATGGGCTTCTCGGCGGCGGGGTGGTCGAGGTCGAGAGCATCGGGGATCGGCCAGGTGTCGATCATGGCCAGGACCGCTCGGGCCTTGTTCACTTCGGCGCGTTGTCCGCGCCTTCTCGGCACCGGCCAGCATCATTCTGGCCTGCCGTCTCGGATCGGGTATCGGTTCGACTTCCATAGATCAAGTCAAGCAGGAGGGTGTGACAGTTTTCGGCGACAGTCAGGCCCCACACGCCCGATCCGGACAATCAATTTCTGGAAGTATTCTCAGCGACCCGACATCCGTGCAAATCGGATGTTCCGGCTCGTCCCCAAATTCCGCCCGCCCCCTCGAACCCTTGCCACTCCGGCAGACTCGGGCCATCGCGAATACTGCGACATCCACCAGAACGACCGCGGAATCAAGGCCACCGATCCACCAGATCCCTCGATCTTGTCACCTCTCGCAGTATCACTCCCGAAGAGGCACTCACACACCGGCAGCCAACCACCACAGCAGCGGACAGGTGGCGAGGATGAGGGCGACGACGATGCCGTTGAGCCAGGGGTGGACTGCCAACAGGGCCGCATACTCGCGCAGCAGGGCACTGGGCAGGAAGTACCGGGCGGTCCCTGCGCCGAGCACCCGCGCATGCAGCCGCTGGCGCCGGCACAGGTCGGCGGCACGCACCGCATGGTAAGAACTGGTGACCACCACCAGATCGGCCGGAGTCTCCCGCGCCACCAGCTCTGTGCTGTAGGTCAGGTTCTCCGCGGTCGTCGTGGCGCGATCCTCGACGCGGATCGCCTCCGCCGGAATGCCGTGAACCTCCAGATACTCGGCCATCGCCTCGCCCTCGGCCCGGGACTCGTCGGAGCCGCGCCCGCCCGAGGGAATGATGAGGGAGTCGTAGCCGGCACCGCGGTCGGCCCGCCACTGATCGATGGCCCGGTCCAGCCGGCCCGCCAGCAGCGGCGGCACCCTCCCGCGAACCAGACCCGAGCCCAGCACCACGATGTGATGGTCACCGGGAGGGCATCCGCGCCGCCCCAGCGCCACCCCGGAGGTGAGAAATCCCAGGAATCCGAAGGACAGCCAGGCCACCGCCATCACCGCCGCCAGGCCGAGGGCCAGCAGTCCCGTCATGCCGCCAGCCGCAGACACCGCCAGCCACACCATCAGAGCCACCAGGACGACGCCGACCAGCCCGGACAGCAGATTCGCGGGACTCCGACCCTCCCTGCGGAGCATCGTCACCCCGTTGACGATGAGCAGCACGGGCAGCGCCAGAGTGCCCAGTCCCAGGCCCAGCACCACCAGCACGGCCACCGCCGCCCCGAGCACGGGGATGCCCCGGACCAGCCAGAAGGCCGCGCCCGCCGCTGAGAACACCGCGCACAGCAGCACGACGCCATTGCTCCAGGCCCCCGGACGCAGGCGCGCCAGCCACGCGTAGCCGCCGAGGAACACCACAGCCATCAGGACGAAATCCATGATTCAAGCCTGTCAGCGAGTGACACCGGGCACCAGCTCCTGCCGGCCGAATCATCCCGGCGTCACCGGATCCCCTGCCGCAGACCGAGGGCCGTCCTCCCCCGGTAGGACACGTTCCCCGTTCTCAACGCAGCGGCCCGGTATCCTGTCGGCCATGACCTCGGTCGCAGACATCCGGACTCTCCTGGACGACTGGTACCCTCCCCGGCTCGCCGACGAGTGGGACCGTCCCGGGGCTGGTCTGCGGCCGCCCGCAGGACGAGGTGACCACCCTCGCCTGCGCCCTGGAGGCCACCGACGCGGTGGTCGAGGCGGCCATCGACGCCGGCGCCCAGATGCTCGTGGTCCACCACCCGCTGCTGCTGCGCGGCGTCTCCTCGGTCGCCGCCGACACCCCCAAGGGCCGCGTCGTGGACCGGCTGATCCGCGCCGGAGTCGCCCTGATGAGCGCCCACACCAATGCCGACGCCGCCATCGGCGGGGTGAACGACGTGCTCGCAGACCTGCTCGGGGTCACGGTGGAGAGGCCGCTGGAACCCTCCCCGGCCGCCGAACAGCCCGGGGAGGGAATCGGCCGGGTCGGCGTCCTCGAGGAGACGATGACCCTGAGACAGTTCACCGAGAGAGTCGCCGAACGGCTGCCGGTCACCGTCTGGGGAGTCCGCGCGGCCGGCGACCCGGACCTGCCGGTGCGCACGGTCGCGCTGTGCTCGGGGGCCGGCGACTCCCTGCTGGACGCCGCCGCACACTCCGGCGCCGACGTCTACCTCACCAGCGACCTGCGCCACCACCCGGCCGACGAGGCCCTGCGCGCCGGCGGCCCGGCACTGGTCGACACCGCGCACTGGGCCTCGGAATCGCCCTGGTGCCATTCGGTGGCCGAGAGGATCGCGGACGCCACCGGCGTCACCGCCATCGACCTCCAGCTGCGCACCGATCCCTGGACGATCGGCGTCCACCCCGAGACCGAGAAGCCCCGATCGTGAGCGAAAGATCCGACAAGCAGTTCATCGACGACACCGAGGCGATCGTCCGCCTCGGCTCCATGCTGCTCTCGGCCGGAACCGGCTCCTATCGGGTCAAGAGAGCGATGGAACGCGCCGCGGAGGCCCTGGGCATGGACCGCCATGACGCCTCGGTGGGCCTCACCGAGATGAGCGTGACCGCCCATCGCGGAGACAACTTCCGCACCGTCGTCCGCGAGGTCTATCGGGTCGGGGTGAACTCGCGGCGGATCGAGGCCCTGGAGTACCTCTCCCGGCACCTGCCCGACCCCTGCAATGCCGCCACCCTGGAGGCCGAGCTCGACCGGATCTCCCGGACCGTCACCGCCCGCTGGAGGCCCTGGCAGTCGATCCTGGCCGCCGGCGTCGCCTGCGCGGGCTTCTCCGTGCTCAACAAATTCCCCCTCACCGACTCCCTGGTGGTGCTCATCGCCGCCGCCTGCGGTCAGGCGGTCCGCAGACTCCTGACGAAACGCTGGCTCAACCAGTTCGGCACCACGGCGCTGGCCGCCGCCACCGCCAGTCTCGTCTACCTCATCGCCGCCGGCCTGCTCAATCGGACCGGGGTGCACGCCCTGGCGGTGGGCGATCCGGGCTATGTGGCCTCGCTGCTGTTCCTGGTGCCCGGCTTCCCGATGATCACCTCGATCCTGGACCTCGCCCGGATGGACTTCACCGCGGGTCTGGCCCGGGCCGCCTACTCCTTCGGCCTGGTGGTCGCCGCAACCATGTCGGCCTGGGTGATCTCCTTCATCACCGGCCTCACACCGCTGGCCACCGCGACCGCCCTGCCCCCCGGCTGGCGATGGCTGGCCTACGGACTGGCCACCTTCTTCGGGGTCAGCGGATTCGCCGTGCTGTTCAACTCGACCCGGCGGATGGTGCTCATCGCCGCCTGCCTGGGAACCCTCGGCAATCTCATCCGGCTCTCGCTGGTCTCGGCGTCGATGCCCGCCCAGCTGGCCGCCGGGATCGGCGGTCTCATCGTCGGGCTGACCTCGGCCCCGCTCACCCGGCGCCTCAGCCTCCCGCGGATCACCGTGACCGTGCCGGCCTGCGTCATCATGATCCCCGGCACCGCGATGTACCGGATGATGTACTGGCTCAACGCCGACGACACCGTCCAGGCCCTCGGTTTCGGCGTCGACGCCGGTGCTGGCTGTGGTGGCGATCGGGATCGGGCTGGCGATGGCCCGGATGGTCACCGACCCGGGGTGGACCTTCGCCCGGCCCATTCCAAGTCCCCATGCGTTCCGTGCCGATAGGCGGGGGGACAACCCCCCTGCACCCCCCGAGCGGTAGCTCTGCGCGCGGTCCCGATGAGCTGCGCGGGCCACTTCAGTTCACGACCAGAAGAGCTGATCCACTGCCTTGGCGGCCAGCCGGGAGCGCCTCAAGTGATTCTCCATCACCTGCGCCGAGGCCCCCACCCCCAGCCCGAGCAGCCGCGCGATCCCGTCCAGCTCCCTCGGATCGGTGGGCACCGCGTCGGAGGGCCGGCCCCTGACGATGAGGATCGCGTTGCGCATCCGGGAGGCCTCCCGCCACGCGACCTGGAGGGCGATCTCCTGGGTCTCACCGACCAGACCGGCGTCCAGGGCCGCCCCCAGGGCCTTCACCGTGGAGGTGGTGCGCAGGCCCGGGATCGAGGCGGCGTGCTGCATCTGGATCACCTGGACCGTCCACTCGACGTCCGCCAGGCCGCCCGGCCCGAGCTTGAGATGCCGCTTGGGCGACACCCCGCGGGGTATCCGCTCGGTCTCCATCCTCGCCTTGAGCTTGCGGATCTCGGCCAGCTGAGTACCGGTCAGTCCGCCTTCAGGCCAGCGCAGATGGGAGACGCCGTCCAGCAGGGCCGCGGTCAGCTCGCGATCCCCCGCCCCGTGCCGGGCCCGCAGCAGGGCCTGGGACTCCCAGGTGCTGGACCATCTCCGGTAGTAGGTGAGGTAGCTGGACAGGCTGCGCACCAGCGGACCGGACTTGCCCTCGGGCCGAAGCCCGGCGTCCAGATCGAGTTTGGGGTCGGCCCCGGCCGCGCCCAGCAGGTTGCGCACCCGGGTGACGATCCGGATCGCCGCCTCGACCGCCTCCGCGCCGTCGTCCTCGACGACGAACATCGCATCGGCGTCGGAGGAGTAGGACATCTCCGCCCCGCCCCAGCTCCCCATCGCGATGACGCCGATCCGAGGAGGGTTCGCCACCTCCCGCGCCACGGCGTCCAGGGTCGCGTCGAGGGTGGCCGAGGTGAGATCAGCGAGCCCGGCGCCGGTCTGCAGCACATCGATCCGGTCGAGGATATTGGCCACCACGATCCGGAAGAGCTCGCGGCGCCGGACCGCCCGGACCGCGGCGACGGCGTCCTCCACCGACTCGTGCCGGGCCGCGACCGCCCTCATCTCGCGGACGATGTCCTCATGATCGCGCGGAGCCAGATCCTCCTCGACCAGGATCTGCGCGGTCTCGGGGGCGTGCTCCAACAGCTCGACGGCGTACTGGCTGCTGGACAGCGCGGTGGCCAGCCGCTGGGCCATCGCCCCCTCGTCGCGCAGCGCGCGCAGATACCAGGGCGACTCCCCCAGCGCCTCGGAGACCTTGCGGAAGGCCAGCATCCCGGCGTCCGGGTTGGGGCCGTTGGCGAGCCACTCCAGCATCACCGGCATCAGCTGGGCCTGAATCCGCTTGGTCCTGGTGGTGCCCCGGGTGAGGGCCTCGATGTGGCGCAGGGCCGCCCGCGGGTCGGCGAAGCCGAGGGCCCGCATCCGGTCCTCCACCGCCTGCGGGGTGAGCCGCAGGTCCTTCGACGGGATCCTGGAGACGGCCTCCACCAGCGGCGAGTAGAACACCCGGTTGTGGGCGCGCAGCACGTACCGGGCGGTGGCCCGCCACACCTCGAGCACCTCCTCGGGGGTGTGGACGCCGACGCTGCGGGCCAGACGCCGCAGATCCGCCTCGTCGGTGGGCATCAGATGGGTGCGGCGCAGCCGGTACATCTGGAGCCGGTGCTCCATCAGCCGCTCCAGCCGGTAGGCGCTGTCCAGCCACTCGGCGTCCCCCCGGGAGATGTAACCGCCGTCGGCCAGGGCGGCCAGCGCGGCCAGGGTCGAGCGTGTGCGCAGGGACTTGTCGTGGCGTCCGTGGACCAGTTGCAGCAGCTGGACGGTGAACTCGACGTCGCGCAGCCCGCCGGCGCCGAGCTTGATCTCTCGCCCCTTCTCCCGGGCCGGGATCAGCGAGACCACCCGGCTGCGCATCGCGCGGGTCTCGGCGACGAACTGCGGCTGCTCGCCGACGCTCCACACCTTCGGCTCCACCAGCTCGCAGAACTGCGCGCCGAGATCCAGATCCCCGGCCATCGGGCGGGCCTTGAGGAGTGCCTGGAACTCCCAGTTCTTGGCCCATTTACGGTAGTAGCTGGCCATCGAGTCGAGGGTGCGCACCAGCGGGCCGGCATTGCCCTCGGGCCGCAGGGCGGCGTCCACCTGCCAGATCGTGCCGGCCGCGGTGTAGCTCGAGCAGATCCGGGTGAGCGCCCCGGCCAGCTTCGCGCCGATCGCGACCGCCCGATCGGTGCCCACGTCGGGACGGGCGGGCTCGGCGACGTAGATGACGTCGACGTCGGACAGATAGTTGAGCTCCTGGGCGCCGCACTTGCCCATCGCGATGACGGCGAGGTTGGCGTCCTGATGCCCCGGGGTCTCGGCCCGGGCCAGGGCGAGTGCGGACTCCACGATGGCGTCGGCCAGATCGGCCAGCTCGGCGGCGATGTCGTCGAGAATCTCGATGCCGTCGGCGGCCTGGACGTCGCGGGAGGCGATCCGCACCAGGTGACGCCGGTTGGCCAGCCGCAGCCTGTCGGCTCCCGCGCCGGCGTCGGCAGGATCACAGCCGTCTGCAGGAGCAGAGCCGGCAACCAGGAAGCCGGTCTCGTCGACCCGCGCCCCGACCGACTGGAAGAGGTCTGCGGCGATCTTCCTGGCGTCCATCCGCACCGGTTCGACGACCACCTGGGCCAGATCCGACGGATGGGCGGCCAGGTGGCGTCCCAGTTCGGAGGAGACGCCGAGCAGCCGGACCAGGCGCCGGGCCGCCGCGCTGTCGGCCAGGGCGGCCGCGGTGGCCGCGGGCGCGGCGGCGGCCAGATCGACCAGACTGGACAGGGCCAGGTCGATGTCGGCGCACTCCTCCAGGTGGTCCTCCCATCCCGCGAGCTGGTCGGTGCGAGTGCCCAGCAGCCGGGCGAGCTGGTCGTGAAGATCGGCGGCGCGAGCCCCGTCGGCGGCGCCGCGCCTGGCCAGTTCGGCCGCGATCGTCGTCGTCCGGTCCATCGGTCCTCCTTGGGGTCGCGCCAGCCCGGCCGCCCGCCTGCCGTCTCCTCGTCGAGCTGGCGGACCGTCGCCCTCAGAGACTAGCGTCACCGCCATGCCCGCCGACCCGAATTCTCGCAGCGACCGGAAATTGCGGCGCATCCTCCTGGCCTGCCGCCAGGCCGTCGACGCCGTCGCGGCGGGAGGGACCGACGAGCCGGGCATGGCGCGACTGATGGTGCTGCTCACCGGCGCCATCCAGACGCTCGGCGTCCCCGGCGAGGGCCGTCCGCTGACCCTGTCGCAGCTGCTGACCGCCCGGGAGCAGGCCGGTACGGAGCTCAGTGGGATCGCCCGGCGAGCGGTCGCCGATGCTCCCGAGGCAGGTCTCGGCCCGCAGATCGAGGTGCTGCGCGAGGAGTTCTCCCGCATCCTCGAGACGCCGTTGCCCGCCCAGGTGCAGGCCATCGCCGGGCCGGTGGAGACCACCACCCTGCTGGAGGCGGTGACCCTGGAGAAGCTGCGCGATCGGCCTGGCGAGCGGCGTGGCGATCCCCCGGGCCGGCCTCATCGCGGCGTCCCGCGGCCTGGCCGGGGTGCTGGGGGAACGCCACGGCGGCCGGACCATCGAGATGCGCGTGCCACCGGCCACCGCCGTCCAGCTGGAGGCCTTCGGGCAGGGCCCGAACCATCACCGCGGCACCCCGCCGAATGTCGCCGAGACCGATCCGGCGACCTTCGTGCAGCTGGCCACCGGGCTGGCGACCT
Source organism: Acidipropionibacterium sp. (assembly GCA_022647765.1). GTDB lineage: Bacteria > Actinomycetota > Actinomycetes > Propionibacteriales > Propionibacteriaceae > Acidipropionibacterium. The sequence goes on along the minus strand of JALCLH010000001.1, from coordinate 93,963 downwards.
GGGACCGGGGTGCGCGCTGAGGGCCGGATTCAGGCCTCCGGCTCGCACGTCGACGCGATGGCCAGGATGCTGCCGGTCATCGACCTTTCGTGAACGGCTCTGATCGGTAGTCCAGTCAGCAGTCCAGGCGAATCACAGATTCGGCAGGAAGCGATCCAGCTCGAACTGCGTCACCTGGTTGCGGTACTCGTCGAACTCCGCCTTCTTGTTGCGCAGAACGTAGCTGTAGACGTGCTCCCCGAGGGTGTCCGCGACCAGCTCGGAATCCTCCATGCAGTGGATGGCCTCGTCGAGGCTGGTCGGCAGCGGGCGGATGCCCATCGCCAGCCGCTCCCGGTTGGTGAGCTTCCAGACGTCGTCGGAGGCCTCCTCGGGCAGCTCCATCTCGTGCTCGATGCCCGACAGGCCCGGCCGCCAGGATCAGCGCGTAGGCCAGGTAGGGGTTGGCCGCCGAGTCGATCGAGCGGACCTCGACCCGGGCCGAGGCGGCCTTGTCGGGCTTGTACAGCGGCACCCGGACCAGGGCCGAGCGGTTGTTGCGGCCCCAGCAGATGTAGCTGGGGGCCTCGCCGCCGCCGTTGAGACGCCGGTAGGAGTTGACCCACTGGTTGGTGATGGCGGTGTACTCGGGCGCGTGGTGGAGCACACCGGCCACGAAGTGCTTGCCGATCGTCGAGAGCCGGGTCGGGTCGGAGGCGTCGAAGAAGGCGTTGTTGTCTCCCTCGAAGAGGGACACGTGGCTGTGCATGCCCGAGCCCGGGTGCTCGGTGAAGGGCTTGGGCATGAAGGTGGCGCTGATCCCGCGCAGCGCGGCGACCTCCCGGATCACCACCCGGAAGGTCATGATGTTGTCGGCCATGGTGAGGGCGTCGGCGTACCGCAGGTCGATCTCGTGCTGGCCGGGGCCCGCCTCGTGGTGGGAGAACTCCACCGAGATGCCCATCTGCTCCAGCATCGTGATGGAGTCGCGGCGGAAGTCGGTGCCGGCGCCCAGGGTGGTGTGGTCGAAGTAGCCGCCGTCGTCCAGGGGCTGCGGCCTGGTGCCGGCCTTGTGATCCCCGGTGAGGAGGTAGAACTCGATCTCAGGGTGGCAGTAGAAGGTGAACCCCTTGGCCGAGGCCTTGTCCATCGCGCGCTTGAGGACGTAGCGGGGGTCGGCGTAGCTGGGGGTGCCGTCCGGATTCGAGATGTCGCAGAACATCCGCGCGGTGCCGGTGCCCTGCCGCCAGGGCAGCATCTGGAAGGTCGCGGGGTCCGGGTGGGCCACCATGTCCGACTCGTAGACCCGGGTGTAGCCCTCCACGGCAGATCCGTCGAAACCGACTCCCTCGGCGAAGGCTCCCCTCCACCTCGGTCGGCGGGATGGCCACCGACTTGAGATAACCCAGGACATCGGCGAACCACAGTCGCACGAATCGGATGTTGCGCTCCTCCATGGAACGCAGAACGAACTCGGTCTGCCTGCTCATGGGGCCAGTCTGCCGCGTCAACGTTGCAATCCCATAACTTGACGGCGTTTTGCCGGTGAGTGGCGTGGTTTTTCCTGTGAGCGGTGCGCGGACACTGACAAGTTGATCACCTACACTCGCCCACATGGCCCAACCAGGTTGGTACCCCGACCCCGACGGAACACCGAATCGCTATCGGTGGTTCGACGGCGCCGGGTGGACCGATCAGGTGACGACGGGAGGCCAGGGCGCGGCTGGTGGAGGTTCGGGCGGCTCTGGTGGTCCTGAGCCGGATCGTGGACGCAGTCCGCTGAAGGCGGTGCTGGCCGCCGCTGTGCTCATCCTGGTGCTGATCCTGGTGGGCTGGCTGGTGCTGCGCCCCAAGAGCGACAACAGTCAGCTGGCCCAACCCGATCAGAACTCGTCGACGCCGACGGTCTCGGCCTGGAACGAGAAGTCCGTCTCCCCCAGCGCCGGATCCTCGGTGGTGAAATGCCCCGCCGGCGCCGGTTCGCAGGCGAACAGCAGTGTCGATGGGCGCCTGCGCTCGGGCCGGATCTCGGTGGCGAAGATCTCCGGATGGGCCGAGCAGCCGATGCAGATGCCCTGGGTGCGCGACATCGCCTCGCAGACCGTCATGGTCTACACCGCCAACCCCACCAGTTGGATGAGCGTCTCGGGAGTGGGCCAGCTGGCCGCCGCCGACGGCTTCTCCGATCCGAAGACGGCCGCCCAGCAGATGACCGACTGCTTCGCCAGCTCGCAGTACTACTCGGGCTACACCGGTACCAAGGTCGTCTCCCAGCAGGAGTTCGACCGCAACGGCCACACCGGCTGGTGGATCCGCTCCGAGATCTACGTGTCGATCCCCGAGCTGCCGCAGGTGAAGGGAGACGTCGTCGACGTCGTGGTGATGGACACCGGCCAGAGCGACTTCCTCGGCGTCTACTTCAACTCCGCCACCATCGGCGACTCCGCCCGCCAGAAGCTGGTGGACGCCGCCCGGGAGTCGATCCAGGTGAGCTGAGCCCTACCGGGGCACCAGGTGGGCGATGGCTCCGGCCGTCATCAGCACTGCCGCCCAGGCCCACCCGATCGCCGACGGCGCCTCGAGGATGGGCCAGTTCCACACGGCGTCCTGCCCATATTCAGTTCTTCCGGTCAGCACTCCGATGAGGATCCAGGCCACCGCAGGCAGAGAGGCCAGTGACGCCGGCAGGAAACGCCCGGCCAGCAGGGTCAGGCCGATTCCGGCCGCCGTGTTGCGAGCGGCAATGAGCGGCGCTTCTCCCGGGCCGACGGCCGCGGCTGCCAACAGCAACGCCACCAGCAGGACGCCGAAGGCCAGATCCCAGATCCGGACCGGCCGCGCCGAGCGGCGCTCGGTGAGGCGATCGGGCCTCGACAGGCCGACGCCGACCGCGACGATGACCGGCAGCGGGAAGAAGTAGCCCAGGGGAACCGTCACCCCGATCGCGCCGATGATCGAGGGCACCTGCACCGGGGTGTCGCCGGTCAGCGCCAGGAATGCGCTGAGCAGCACGGTCACCACGATGGTCGGCAGGACGGCTCGGCATTTCGCCCACCAGATCAATGCCCGCGTCATCGGCATGCCGCCAGGTAGTCGAGATCAGCGTTGACGGCCCGGCCCTGCTGGGCCTTCGGCTTGGCCATCAGCGAGGTCGCCCAGTTCCAGGCCTCGGGATCCAGGCCGAACCGCGCGGCGTCCATCCTGCCGTCGATGTGGACGCCTGCCGTGCGCACCATCCATGCTTGGGCACGCTCCTGGCGCTGAACTATGTCGGCCGGGCTCTCATCGCGCGCCTGACAGGGGGCGACCGTGAGAGCCTGGCTGACCTGGGTCAAGATGTCGAAATCGGTATCGTACGTGGCGCTGGCGACCAGCGCGGCGAGGTCGCGGCTCCCCGGCCGGACGTCCGTCGCCTCAGTCAGGGTGGATGGAGTCCGAACCCCGTATCCCTGCCATCGCGAGATGGCGGTGTCCGCCAGCGAGACGACGTGCCGCGCCTGGCCGTCATGCTCGGGCAGGACGCAGACTGCGACCAGCTTGCCTGTCGTGCAGGTGACCGATACCCGGCGTGGAACCACGGGATATGCCCCGAATCTGTCCACCTGGAGGCTGCCGAGGACCACCCCCGCAGTCAGAGCGGCCGCCACGCCGAGACCCGTCAGCAGCCGGACCGATCTGCGCACGGGCCTGCTCCGCCCCCAGATCGCGAATACAGCGGCCACAAGAACGCCCGCCAGCACGGTGAGCGTTCCGGTGACGGCCGCCGGTGCGAGGGTCTGGTCGACCTGACAGCAATCGAACCAGTCGCCGGTGAGGTGACGCACCCAGAGCACCGAGCTGGCCGGGGGAAGAATCAGCCAGAGCACCGGAACGGCGAAGGAGACGGGAAGGGCGACCGCCGGGGGAAACCACAGGCCGACGGCGATCCCTGCAAGACCCCACACCCACAGCGACAGAACGGTCGTGGCGACCACCACCAGCGAGTCTCCCGACGCGAGCGCCCCATGCCGCGCGAAGACGATGACCGCGACGCCGGTGGCCGATATCACCGATATCAGCCAGGGCGCCGCCAGGATTCGCGGCACTGATCTCCGATTGGGCCAAGTCAAGACATCGGCTCGCCTCAATCGGCTGCCTTCCCAAGCACCCGCCAGTGCACACAGCCCCGTCGCCATCAGAATATTGAAGGAATCGCGAGTAGCGACTGCCAGCGGGTAACCCTCACCCGAGCCCTCTTGGCCACCGAGGTTTGCTATGACGATCAGCACGACGAACGGGGTGAGCCAGACCCCGGCAGAGACTCGTACCCGGGTGAGCCACCTCACAGCGCCATCTCCTCGGTCTGGAGCAGGCTCAGATAGGCCCGTTCGGCCTGGCTGGAACCGGGATCGGCGAGCGCGAGGAACTCCTCGGGCGTGCCGGTGAACCTCATCTGCCCCGCCTCGATCACCACGACCACGTCGTAGAGCTCGGTGATGTCGTCGACCTGGTGGGTGGAGACGACGGTGACCCGATCACCGGGGATCGAGTGCAGCACAGATCGGAACCGCAACCGCTGAGCCGGGTCGAGGCCGGCGGTCGGCTCGTCGAGCAGCAGCACCTCGGGCTCGGCGACGATCGCCTGCGCCAGCCCGACCCGGCGGAGCTGGCCGCCGGACAGCTTCCCCGCCTTGGCGTCAGCCTTGCCGGCCAGATCCACCTGTTCGAGTACCTCTCCCGCCCGCCGTGCGGCCCGCTTGGCAGACAACCCGGCAAGCCATCCCGCATAGGCCACCTGCTCGGCGACGGTCAGGCCGGGCACCGGTGCGATCGCCTGCAGCATGATCCCGACCCGGGAGCGCAGCTCTCGCCGGGACGCCGCATTGTCGGCTCCGGGCAGGAGGATTGCGCCTGAACGCGCTGTGAGCACGCCGGAGAGCAGAGAGAACAGGGTCGACTTCCCGGCCCCGTTCGGGCCGAGCAGCACCGTTCTCCCGCCGTCGAACCGGCAGCTGAGAGATCTCAGCACCGGCGTCGAGGAGTAGGCGAAGTCGAGCCCTTCGAGCCTCAGCGATCTGTCGGTGGATGAGCGAGGTTGGATCATGACGCTGGAGCATACTAGATATTTATCACCTGCATATCCGATATCGTTCTCTTCCTTTGGGTCGATCTGAGGACATCGCAATTCGAAGGAGGATCCACGTCGTCGTCGGCTCCCCTCCCCGGGCTCGTACACTTGCCTGACGTGACTGCCATCAAGCCCTATCCCGTGAGCCCCCTCCGCCATGTCCCCGCATCGATCCCCCGACCGCCCTATGTCGGGCTCGGCGATGTCGACGAGAACTACCAGGGCTCACATGTGCAGACCCCCGAGGTGATCGAGGCCATGAAGGAGGCCGGCCGGATCGCCTGCGGCGCGATGCACGAGGCGGGCAAGGCCGTCGCCCCCGGCGTCACCACCGACGCCCTCGACAAGATCGCCCACGAGTACATGTGCGACCACGGCGCCTACCCCTCGACCCTGGACTACCGGAACTACCCCAAGTCCATCTGCACCTCGGTCAACGAGGTGATCTGCCACGGCATCCCCGACGCCCGGCCGCTGGAGGACGGCGACATCGTCAAGATCGACGTCACCGCCTACAAGAACGGGGTGCACGGCGACAACTGCTACACCTTCCTGTGCGGCGATGTCGACCAGGCCTCCAAGGACCTGGTGACGCACACCCAGGAGGCCATGAACCGGGCGATCAAGGCGGTGAAGCCCGGCCGTTCGATCTCGATCATCGGCCGGATCATCGAGAACTACGCCAAGCGGTTCGGCTACGGCGTCGTCCACGACTACACCGGCCACGGCGTGCACACCGCATTCCACTCCGGCCTCATCGTCTTCCACTACGACGAGCCGCGCTACGAGGTCACCCTCGAGGAGGGCATGACCCTCACCATCGAGCCGATGCTGACCCTCGGCGACTACAAGTCCCACCAGTGGGACGACGGTTGGACCGTCCTCACCGACGACGGCTCCCGCTGCGCCCAGTTCGAGCAGACCATGGTGATCCGGTCCGACGGGGCCGAGATCCTCACCACTCTGGACTGAGGAACAGCCATGAGCACGGAACAGGTCCAGGCCTATCTGGACGCCCATGACACCGGACTGCATGTCATCGAGCCGGAGGCCGACACCTCCACGGTGGTGGCGGCCGCGGCCGCTCTCGGCGTCGAACCGGCGCAGATCGCGAAAACCCTGGCGCTGCGGGCCGGTCACGACCGCCTGCTGCTGGTGACCGGCGGTCTGGCGCGTCTGGACAATGCCCGGTTCCGTGCCCGCTTCGGGGCCAAGCCGACCATGCTGCGCCCGGCCGAGGTGCAGGAGTTCGTCGAGCAGCCGATCGGCGGGGTGAGCCCCTTCGGCCACCCGGACTCGACTCCGATCTACTGCGACGAGTCGCTGCGAGACTTCGACATCGTCTACCCGGCCGGCGGCAGTCCGCGCAGCGCTGTGCGGATCGGCACCGAGTACCTCGCCGAGCTCGTCGGAGCGCAGTGGGTCCACGTCACCCGCTCTGCCGACGAGAGCAGGTGAACATTTCACTCGCCTAAGCCAGCTCCCGGCACTGCCGAGTTTCCGATCCAGCCTTGGGCGAGTGAAATGTTCACCCCTCCACGGATTCAGCCCACCAGGGCCGCCCGCCGAGCCCTCTGCACCTTGGGATCGGGCACTGGGACAGCAGCGACCAGTCGTCTCGTGTACTCCTGGCGCGGGTTGGCCAGCACCTGCACCGTCGGCCCCTCCTCCACGACGCGCCCTTGACTGAGCACGATCGTGCGAGCCGCGATCTGCTCCACCACGGCCAGGTCGTGGGACACGAACAGGCAGGCGAACCCCAGATCGGCCTGCAGCGACACCAGCAGATCGAGCACCACCGCCTGCACCGATACGTCCAGCGCGCTCGTCGGCTCATCGGCGATCACCAGCCGCGGCTGCAGTGCCAGCGCCCGGGCGATCGCCACCCGTTGCCGCTGTCCGCCGCTCATCTCGTGGGGATAGCGCTCGGCCATCGAGACCGGCAGCCGCACCTGCTCCAGCAACTCGCGCACCCGAGCCCGCCTCTGGGCCGAGGTCATCTCGGCGTGCAGCAGCAGAGGCTCCGCGATGGAGGCACCGATGGTGCGCCGGGGATTGAGCGCGGAGGCGGGGTTCTGGTAGACGACGCCGGTCTGTCGACGCACCGGCAGCAGCTCCCGCCGCGACGCTCCGGCGACCTCGATGCCGTCGACTCTCACCGACCCCGAAGTCACCGGGACCATGCCTGTCAGCGTGCCCGCGATGGTCGACTTGCCCGACCCCGACTCCCCCACCAGTCCGAGAATCTCACCGGCGGAGATGGCCAGGGTGACGCCGCGAACCGCATGCACCGGCCGCCGCCCACGGGCCTTGTAGACCACATCGAGATCGGTGACCTCCACCACCGCATCGTTCGGCCTGCCGACCTCCTGATCTGAACCGGTCCCGGCCGGAGCCTCACGCAGTGCGTCGAGGCGGGGTACCGAATCCAGCAGCTCACGGGTGTAGGGATGCGAGGGATGGCTGAAGATCCGGTCCACCTCGCCGCGCTCGACGATGCGACCGCGTCTCATCACCGCGACGTCGTCGGCGATGTCGGCCACCACCCCCATGTCGTGGGTGATGAGCAGCACCGCCATTCCGTCGCCGGTCAGGCTGCGCAGCAGCTCGAGAATACCGGCCTGGACCGTGACGTCCAGGGCCGTGGTGGGCTCGTCGCCGACGATCACCGGCGGGTCGCAGGCCAGCGCCAGGGCGATGCAGGCCCGCTGCTGCTGGCCGCCAGACAACTGATGGGGGTAGGAGGCGGCGATCCTCTCGACGTCCGGCAGGCCCACCCGGGTGAGCAGCTCCCGGACGCGTCCGCGCAGCTGGGAGCGCGACTCTCTCTTGTGTCCCTTGTCGCTCCGGTGGGCCCTGATGGCCTCGGTGATCTGGGCGCCGATGGTCAGCAGCGGGTCCAGGGCGGTGGCGGGCTCCTGGAAGATGGTGCCGACGAGCCGGCCCCGGGTGTCGTCCAAGACGGCCCGAGGGGCTCCCACCAGCTCCACCTCCTCCCCGTTGCCGCCGTGTGCGAGCACCGCCGACCCGGACACGCGGGCGGTGGGGGGCAGCAGGCCGAGACTGCCGAGGGCGGTGACGGACTTCCCGGAGCCCGACTCGCCGACCAGGGCCAGCACCCGCCCGGGCACCAGATCGAGGTCGATTCCCTCGGACGCCGGCACCGGAGAACCCTCGAAGTGCACCGACAGGCCACGCAGCCTCAGGCCGGCTCCGGCTCCTCCGGTGCATCCGGCGTCCCGGCCTCCCGCCCCTCGCTCATCAGGCGGTCACCCCCACGACCAGGTAGTTCGGGTAGGAGGGGAACGGGTTGACGAAGAAGTTCGTCACGCCGGAGCCGTGCAGGAAGGAGTTGCGGCGATACACCAACGGCACGACGGGGCTGTCCTCGGCGATCCGCTTGTCGATGGCCGCCCACTTCGACTTCGCCTCGTCGATCGGCAGGGCGGCGGTGTCGGTGAGCAGCTTGTCCACCTCCGCGTTCTTGTAGCGGGAGACGTTGTAGCCTCCGTTGCCGATCTCGCTGGACGCGAACAGCGGCTGCAGATTGGCATTGGCCGACGGGTAGTCGGGGTTCCACGACCCGATGGTGAGGTCATAGCTCGACCCGTTGCCCTGAGTGGCGCGTTCGGTCCAGGTCTCGTCCTGAACGGGGTCGATCGACACCGACAGCCGACCTTCTGCAAGGACTGCTGAATCGCCTGGGAGACGGCCACCGAGGTGTCGTCGTTCGGGGTGAGCAGCACCAGCTTGCCCACCTTCTTGCCCTTGAGCAGGCCCTTCGCCTTGTCGGCTGAGGTCGGGTACAGGTCGTAGGCCTCGCGCCCCGGAATGCCCGGGGTGATGTAGGTGGTGGCCACGACCGCACCCAGGTCGCCACCGAAGGCGGCAACGACGGCCTTCTTGTCGGTCGCGTAGGCGATCGCCTTGCGGACATCGGGGTCGGTGACCCGGTCGACGTTGATGGCCAGGTACTGCAGAGGTCCGGCGCTGGCGGTGGCCAGCCGGCCTTTCGCCGCGGGGTTGCCGGTCACCTGGGCGAGCTGGGCGGCGGCCACCAGATCGGCGCCGAAGGCGTTCTTGTCGGCACCGGAGTCGGCGATGAGCCGCTGGGAGGAGACCGACTGGTCCTGTCCCAGGGAGAACACGACGGAGTTGGGCAGGCCGGCGCGGACCTTGTCGGTGGCGGCGCTCCACTTCGGGTTGCGCTCGAGGGTGGACGAGACTCCCTGCTTGTAGTCGGCGACGCGGTAGGGTCCGGACGCCACCGGCTTGCGGGCGTAAGTCGCCGGGTTGTCGTGAGGAGGCACCGGGGCGAAGGCCGGGGTCGAGGCGATCCAAGGCCAGTCGCCGTAGGGCTTGGCGAGATGGAACACGATGGTCTTCTCGTCGGGGGTCTCCACCGACGCCAGCTGCTTGCCCTGATAGGGCCCGGTGTAGCCCTTGGTGTCGGCCAGCAGGGCCTTGTGATAGCCGAGCCCGCCCGACAGCGCGTCGGCGAAGGTGCGCTCGAGGCCGTACTTGATCTGAGCGGATGTGATCGGGGAGCCGTTCTCGAGGAACAGGCCGTCCTTGAGGGTGTAGGTCCAGGTCAACCCGTCAGCAGACACCTTACCGGTGTCGGTGGCCAGGTCGGGGACGACGGTGGCCTCCTGCCCATTGACGATCCGCCAGGTGGTGAGGCGCCGGTGCACCAGGGCCAGCGAGGTGACGGCCATCCCCTGACTCTTGGCCGGGTCCCAGTTGATGTCGGGCGACGACTGAAGAATGGTCAGCGTGCCGCCCTTGGTGGGGGTCGCCGAGCTCGCACTGGACGACGATCGTTCGTTGGCTCCGCAGGCGGCCAGCGCCAAGGTGAGCGCGGTGGCGCCGGTGCCGGCCAGGAACCCTCTGCGGGAGAGATCCTGCAGTGATCTGGTGTGCTTCATGGGACTGTCCTTCGTTGGGTGGGGAAATACGGAAGTTGCGGGATGAGACCGGTGACGGGAGAACGGCACGAGAGGAGGGATCAGACTCGCGGATCGATGACGGCCGCGAGGATGTCCGCGACCAGATTCATGAGAATGACGGCCACGGCGGCGACCAGGGTGACGCCCATCACGAGCTGAATATCGGTGGCGCCGACGGCGTCCAGGAAGAGCGCGCCCAGCCCCTGGATCGAGAAGACCCTCTCGGTGATGACGGCGCCGCCGAGCAGACCGCCGAAGTCCAGGGCGAAGATGGTCAGCACCGGCACCGCGATATTGCGCAGCACGTGGTTGCCGATCACCCGACGCTCGGGCAGCCCGGTCGCGCGCGCGGTGCGAACATAGTCCTCTCCGAGATTCTCCAGCATCTCCCCGCGCACCAGCCGGGTGTAGATCGCTGCCGAGATGAGCGCCAGGACCGTCCAGGGCAGGACCAGGTGCCAGGCCCAGTCGACCGGACTCTGGGAGAGCGGGACATACCCGGCGACCGGCACGATATCGGCCTTGAAGCCGAGCAGAAGGATGCCCAGCAGACCGACCAGGTAGGAGGGCGCCGAGACGCCGACCACGGTGAAGGTCATGATGGACCGGTCCAGCGCCGTGCCTCGCCGAAGCGCCGAGACCACGCCACCGGTCACACCGATCACCATCCACAGCACCGCGGCGCCGACCGCGATGGACAGGGTGATCGGAATACGCGCCGCGATGAGGTCGGTCACCGGGGAGGAGAGCCGGAAGGAGTATCCCAGGCACGGAGCCGAGCAGCGGATGGCCCCGGCGCCGGTGCCGTAGGTGGTGCCGACGAAGATCTCCGTGAGGTAGTTCCAGAACTGCACGAACCAGGGCTTGTCATAGCCCATATAGGCCCTGGCCCGAGCCAGATTCTCCGGGGTGCACGGTTTGCCGCAGGCCAGCTGGGCCGGATCGGCGGGAAACAGTTCGAAGACCGCGAAGGTGATGAAGGCGATGAGGATCAGAACCAGCAGGGTCTGAAGCAGGCGCGAGAGCAGGAATCGAATGCGATCGTTCATCGGGACTCACTGGTCCTCGGGTCGATGGCGTCGCGCAGCCCGTCTCCGAAGAGATTGAAGGCCAGCGTGACCAGGAACAGTGCGGCGCCGGGGAACAGCAGATACCAGGGATCCGTGCTCACCCAGGTCACCGCCGACCCGATGGTCCGACCCCAGGAGGGGGTGGGCGGAGTGACTCCGACGCCGAGAAAGGACAGCGCCGCCTCGGCGCCGATCTTGCCGGGGATCGAGATGGTTGTGAAGACGATGATGGTGGCCACCAGGTTCGGCAGCAGCTGGGTGACCAGCACATGGAACTCTCCGGCACCCATCGCCCGGGATGCCTGGACGAAGGTGCGCCCCCGCAGGGACATCGCGCGACTGCGCAGGACGCGGGCGGTGGAGGGCCAGCCCAGGATGCCGATGATGAGGATCATCACCGGGACCCGCGGAGCGCTGGCGGGCACGATGGCGGATATGGCGATCATGAACACCAGTTGGGGGAATCCCAGGACGACATCGGTGGCTCTGGAGGTGACGGCGTCCCACCAGCCGCCGAAGTAGCCCGCCGTGATCCCGATCACGATGGCGATGACCATCGAGAGGATGGTGGCCCCCACGCCGATGGAGAAGGAGGTCCGGGTGCCCTCGACGACGATCGCGAACAGGTCGCGACCGGTCTGCGGTTCCACCCCGAACGGATGGGCCGCGCTGACACCGCCGAAGGCGCCGAGGGGAAGGCCCGAACCGTCAAGGGCACCGAGGTTGTAGGTGTAGGCGTCATGACCGGTAATCCGGGTGATGAGCCCTGCGAACACCGCAACCAGGGTGGTGAGAACGATCACCACCGCACCCGCGACGGCCCAGCGGTCGCGCCTCAGCCGGGCCCACACATGATGGGAGGATGCTGGCCGACCGTCCTCAAGGGGCGGAGCGAGATGCGCATCGGGAAGGTGATTTCCGGCGTCCTGCACGTCGACCGGTGCACCCGATTCGGGATTGGTCACAGAAGAACCTCAGGGGACAGAGTGGGCAAATGGCGAAATGCAGCTGTGTCAACGACTGCTACAGATACGCATTCGCACGAACATCGTCTTCTCCCCGGCAATCCTGTTGGTCCGCGTTCGCGAGCCGACGAAGGCAGACGTTATCACTTGGTGAGACGTCAGCTCAATTCCTGAGATCACGGTGGTCCCCTCGGCCGGCCGGCCCGTAGGCCGTAGAGTGGCCTGCCGGCCGGTCACCGCGTGCCGGCAGGCACCGAGGCGGAAGGAGCGTCATGAGGAACACCGAGCAGAACGGGGACCGCTCCCGCCGCCTCATCGACCTCCTCGGACGGCACGAGACCACAACCACCGATCCGCAGCGCAGACCTTCGACCGTGAAGACGACCCGGCTGCTCGACGGCGAGCTGACCTCGAGCGAGACCGTCGGGCCGGACGACTCCCGGGCGGCGGTCCAGGGGGCCCTCGCGTATGCCGACGAGGAGCCCCAGCGGATGGTGATCCTCAGCTACGACAGCCCCTTGCCCGATCAGATCAGGCAGCTGGAGTCAGCCTGGCAGCTGCACCCGGTGCTGGTCGAGGACCTGCTCAAGGCCGGGCAGCGGCCGAAGATGGAGCGCTACGGCGATGTGCTGTTCATCGTCACGCGGATGGCCAGCTACGCCGATGAGATCGAGGACGTCCAGATCACCGAGTTCCATCTGATGGCCCGCCGCAATGCGGTGGCGATCATCCGCCAGGGCGGCGACAGCCCCGCGGTGGACAGCGCCGATCGTCTCGCCCACAATCGCAAGCTGCTGAGGCTCGGCGCCGACGCCGTCCTCTACTCCTTCCTGGACCTGGTGGTCGACGGGTATCTCCAGGTGCTGCGCGGCCTGGAGGTCGACCGGGAGCAGATCGAGCGGCAGGTCTTCGCCGGGGATCCGAAGGTCACCGAGCGGATCTACCGGCTGAGCCGCGAGATCATCGACCTGCAGCAGTCCTCGGTACCGCTCGGCGAGGTCATCGCAGACCTGCGCGCCGGCTTCTCCAAGTACCGGACTCTGGACGCCCTGCGGGCCTACCTCCAGGACGTCTCCGACCACCTGTCCCGGGCCAACACCCGGGTCGAGGACCTGCGGACCGGCATGAACCAGATCCTCGACGTGAACTCCATCCTGGTCAATCAGCGCCAGAACGAGGACATGAAGAAGGTCTCCGGCTGGGCCGCCATCGGGCTGGCGCCGACCGTGATCGGCGCCATCTACGGGATGAACTTCGACGTGATGCCCGAGCTGCACTGGGCCTTCGGTTACCCGATGGCGCTGATCCTGATGGCGCTGTCCGGGATCATCCTGTGGCTGATCTTCAAGAAGAAGAACTGGATGTGACTCCCCCCTCCTGCCCCTCCTGGCCGGGTCCGGGTCCAGGTTCAGTGAGGATGTGGCTCTCGACCCACTCCGAGGTGAGCGACCCGCCCTTGGCAACGTTGAGGACGACATCGGCCTTGAGCTGATTCCCGGAGACGGTGGCCCGGCACAGAACAGTGATGCCGCGCTCGGCGCAGACCCTCAGCACCGCCTCGAAATGTGCTCCGCTGGTACGGGTGAGTTCACCGACCGGGCGACCGCCGATCCGCACCCCGACGATCTCGTGCTCGGTGCGCGCGGTGGCACGGGTGAACAGACGGAGTTCGGCGACGGCGGTCGCCTCGTGTCGCTCTTCCAGGAAGGCGACCAGGTCGGAGAGGTGCTCCTCCTCCGCGGTGACCTGAATCCGCTGTCCGGGCGGCAGCAGCACGTGCCGCCCCTCGGGCAGAGGCGCGGGTGGCAAGATCTGGGCAACATCGGGCAGCCAGACCCGCACCCGGACGCTCGGCCGGTTCCCGACACCGACCCGCGCCGAGGCGCGCACCTTGAGCGAGTTCCCGCCGGTGGCCAACTCCTCGAGTACCGCGCCGTGACTGATCTCCTGGGCGGCCGCGAGCCAACCGATCTGCCGGTCGGCCACGAAGACGCCGATCCGGCCCGACCCGCTGGGAAAGATCTCCGCGTCGATGCCGCTGAGGGTCCTCCCCGCGGTTCCGGCCGGCAGCCGGCCATCGGGATAGAGGGCCTCGATCTCGGGCAGGAAGAAATCGGAGCGGACGGCGTCGACGACCTCGGCCGCCGACCCCCACGGCTCGACGGGCACCGGCACCGGGAAGGCGCGGGGCGGCCGGGCAGGAAGCTCGGGGTCCGCGTCGGCGAAGACCTCGGGCAACACGACATGGCCCGCGAACCGTCCGGTGAGCTCTCCGGAAACCAGCAGTTGGGATGCGCCGTGTCGTCTCATCTCGACGGCGACCGCCCTGCCCAGCTGCCCCTCGAGGACGCCGATCCGGTGGCCCCGGGCCGTCACCTCGACCGACGCGCCGAACCTCCCCGGTGAGCGGACCAGCAGGAAGCGCCTGGCCTCGGCGACCTCGGGAGGGACCTCGGCCGCGGTCATCTCGTTGATCGGCGCAACCACGCCATCGCGGCTCCTGGTCACACCGGCGGCGCTCGCCCAGCGCAACTGGCCGGGGCGTCCTTTGTGCGACCCGGCATATCCGACCAGGGCCAGCGCCAGGACGATCGCCAGTGCGACAGTGATCAATCCCATCGGCGTCCCACCCCTAGTCACACGGCACTTATGGGGACGAGCCACCCTATGAGCCGGGTTCTGTGCTCCGAGGAGCGGTGATCATCCATCTGTGAACGCCGTTGCCGGCGTCCTCCAGCCGAATGGCTGCGCGGCCTACCCGGACGCTCGGGCGGGCAGCCCTCGAACGCGTCCGCGACCTCTCGGTCTTCTTGGCCTTGCTCCGGGTGGGGTTTGCCCTGCCGTCACCGTCACCGATGACGCGGTGGTCTCTTGCACCGCCGTTTCACCCTTACCGGTCCGAGGACCGGCGGTCTGTTCTCTGTGGCACTGTCCCGCGGGTCGCCCCGGGTGGGTGTTACCCACCACCCTGCCCTGTGGAGCCCGGACTTTCCTCGGCAGGAAAACTGCCGCGATCACCCGGGTGGCTCGTCCAGCGGATCAGTCTACAGCCTCCATAACCGAGTCGCCCCTACAGCCCGGAGTCCGCGGTCCGCACCAGAATGCGGTCGCACTCCTCGCAGCGCAGCACCTCGTCCTCGGCGGCGGCCGCGAACCGGCGCAGGTCGGCGGAGTTGATCGCCATCCCGCACGACTCGCAGACGCCGCGGTGCAGCCGCCCGGCGCCCTGTCCGGTGCGGGTGCGCAGCATCTCGTAGACCTTCAGCAGGTCGGCCGGAATGCCGGCGGCCTGCGCCCGGCGCTGTTCGGTGAGCTGCTTGATCTCGCGGTCGATCTCGGCGAACTTGTCGTCGCGCGATTTCAGGACGCCGCGGATGTGGTCGTCGAGGGCGAGCCTGCGCCGGTCGGCGTCCTGGTGGGCCTTCTGGGCGTCCTCGAGGCGCTGCATCGCCTCCAGCTCGGTGTCCTCGAGCTCGGAGATCCGGCGCGTGAGGTGCTCGATCTCCCCGGTGAGACCGGTGAGCGCCTTGTGGTCGGCCAGCGTCCCGTCGTCGAGGGTCTTCTGATTGCGCTCCAGCCGGGCCCGGGCCGGCTCGAGATCGTGCTCGATCCCACGCTCCTCCTGCTCGGCATCGGAGACCTCGGTGGCGAGCTTCACGACCTCCTCGGCCAACTCGCGGCGCTGCACGGCGAGCTGAGACAGTTCGGCCAGCTCGGGAAGGGACTTGCGACGGTGTGCGGCCCGGGCCAGCAGCCGATCGGTCTCGGTGACGTCGAGCAGTCGCCACTGCTCCTGCGGTGCGGCTTTCACAGGACTGAGCCTCCTCGCGAACGGGCGGAGACGCGGAATCACCACCCATGAACTTGTCCGGCCCAGCCTAGCCGGTCGCCGCGACGGGCTCATCGCCGTCGCCGCGACCGGCGTCCGGGTCCCCGTCAGTTCCCGGCAGCCTCGACGAACAGGTCGAGGGCCTCGTCGAGCAGGCCGGCCGGAATGGTGAGGGCCGGCAGGAACCTGATGCAGGAGCCGTAGATCCCGCAGGTGAGCGCGATCACTCCCTGCTCGAGCAGGGTCGACGCCACCTGGCCGGCCTTGGCCGGATCGGGATCCTTGGTGCCGGGATTGACGAACTCGACGGCCATCATGGCGCCGCGTCCGCGCAGGTCGCCGACCGAGCCGGTCCCGACCAGCGGCTGTACCTTGGCGCGGATCGCCGCCTCGATGGCGCGGGCGCGGGCGGGCAGGTCCCACTCCTTCATCGTGTCGATGGCGCCGAGGCTGGCCGCGCAGGACACCGGGTTGCCGCCGTAGGTGCCGCCCAGACCGCCGGTCTGGGCGCTGTCCACGATCTCGGCGCGGCCGGTGACCGCTGCCAGCGGAAGTCCGCCGCCGAGCGCCTTGGCGGTGGTGATGAGATCGGGCTCCACCCCGTCGTACTCGGAGGCGAACCACTTGCCGGAGCGGCAGAAGCCGCACTGGATCTCGTCGAGGATGAACACGATCCCGTGCTCGCGACACCACGCCTGCAGGGTCGGCAGGTAGCCCTCGGCCGGGACGATGAAGCCGCCCTCGCCCTGGATCGGCTCCTGCAGCAGACAGGCCAGCTTGTCGGCGCCGACCGTCGTCTCCAGGTAGCTGATGGCCCGCTGAGCGGCCTGCTCGCCGGTGATCGGAGCGGGCTCGCGGAACGGATAGCTGCTCGGGAAGTGATAGATCTCGGGGGCGAAGGGCCCGAACCCGGCCTTGTAGGGCATCGCCTTGGAGGTGAGCGCCATGGTGAGATTCGTGCGCCCGTGGAAGGCGTTCTCGGCAACCGCGACGGCCGCCCGGCCGGTGGCGTGGCGGGCGATCTTGACGGCGTTCTCGACGGCCTCGGCGCCCGAGTTCACCAGCACCGACTTCTTGGCGAAGCTGCCCGGGGTGAGCTCGGCCAGCCGCTCGCAGACATCCACATAGCCCTGGTAGGGGGTGGTGGCGAAGCTCGAGTGGGTGAACCGGGCGACGGCCTCCTGCACATTCGCCACCACCTTGGGAGCCGAGGCTCCGACGCTGGTCACCGCGATGCCGGCGCCCAGGTCGATCACTGAGTTGCCGTCGGCGTCCACCAGGACGCCGCCGTCGGCCTCGGTGACATAGAACGGCGAGGAGGACGAGACCCCCTTGGCGACGACGGCGTCGCGCCTGGCCGCAAGCTCCTTCGACTTGGGACCGGGCAGCTCGGTGACGAGTCGCCTCTCCTGGGGCAGGTGATAGATCGGATCTGACATGCGCAGACTTCCTCTGACATCGAATGTGGGACTGTGCCGAACGGCGGCACCCCGATCGAATACTCGCACGTCGCTCACCAATCCGTGAACGGACCCAACCTGTGAATGTCCGAGCGCGAGACGGCGAACCGTCTCAAGTCATCTCGCGGCGGGATCCCTCCGCTGCCCGACGGCCTCGGAGGCGACGTCGGAGAGCAGCCTGATGAGCGGCCCCAGCCGACTGCGCTCGGGCCAGACGGCGGGCATGTCGGCGTCGATCAGCGGCTGGGCGCACAGCGACCCGACGGCCACCAGGGTGAGGGAGCCGGAGGCCACCCGCTCGCGCACGGCGTCCAGCCCCTGGCCCAGCGAGGCCACCCAGGCGGCGGCTCCGGGGGCCGCGGTGAAGGCGACGGCGTCATACCTGCCGGCCGCCAGATCCCGGGCGGCCTGCTCGACGGCCTGCGGGTCCTCCGGCGGACCCCACCGGTAGACGGTGAGCTCGGTGACCTCGGCTCCGGCCCGGCGCAGCCCGCCGACCAGCTTGGCGTCCCCTCCGCCGTCCAGCTGCACCGCGATCCGGACCCCCTCGACCCCCTCGGCCACCAGCACGTCCAGAATCTCGGCGGTCGACTCCCCGGCGGCCACCCAGTCGGCCCTGCTGCCCAGCTGTTGCAGAGCGCCGGAGGCCTTGGCCCCGCGGGCCATCACCCGGGTGCCGTTGAGCAGCTCCACCAGCGGGACGCCGATCCCGGCCGCGTCGGCCGTCTCGTGCCATCCGCGCAGCCCGAAGCCGGTGGTGATGACGATGATCGCCGGCGGGGCGGAGATGAGTTCGCGGGTCCGGGACAGCAGTTCCGGCTCGTCGATGTGCTTCTCGACCGACAGGGTGGGAACGATGGAGACGCCGGCTCCGTGGCGTCGCAGCGGGGCCGCGAGATCCTCGGCCCGGCGCTGGGCGGTCACCAGGATCTCCGTTCCGGCCAGGGTCTGGTCGCTGTTCTGGGGTTCTGCCATGCCCGAAGATTACCCAGGAACGGGGATTCGCGGCCCGGGACGGCCTGCGACAGCGGGCCTAGAATCGGATTCGCGGCCGTCCGGCCGCCACATCTTCAGGCCTGGAGGCGGGGACAGATGACAGAGGTCCAGTCGACGACGAGCATCTCGGGAGATCAGACTGACCAGACCGGGCAGCTGACCGATCAGACCGAGCAGCTGGCCGAGGAGCAGAAGCTCCCCAAGCGGCAGACGCCGTTCTCGAAGGCCTTCGTGGAGTTCATCCCGAAGGACTGGGCCCCCTACGACCCCACCCTCCCCGACCGGCTCGACTCGGTGCCCTCGGCCACCGCCCACCGCAATGCCCTGGCGGCCCGGTTCCCCGGGGAGCGCCTGGTGATCCCGGCCGGCACCCTGGTGCGCCGCAACAACGACTGCGACTACCCGTTCCGGCCCAACAGCGCCTTCGCCTACTACTCGGGGCTGGGCACCGATCGCGAGCCCAACGCGGTGCTGGTCATCGACCCCACCGCCGAGGCCCGCGACACCCTCTACTTCAAGCCGCGCGCCCCGCGCACCGACCGGGAGTTCTACGCCGACCCGACCTACGGCGAGATGTGGGTCGGCAAGCGCGAGTCGCTGGCCGAGATGGCGGCGATGACCGGGCTGGAGTGCCGCGACATCTCGCGCCTCCAGGATGCGGTCTCGGCCGGAGATCCCCAGGTGCGCGTCATCCGGGATGCGGACGCGGGGGTCACCGAGACCGTAGATTCCCTGCGCCCGGCCGGCTCCGAGGAGGCCGACCAGGAGTTCTATCAGGTCACCTCGGACGCCCGGTTCTGCAAGGACGACTGGGAGACCGGGCAGCTGCGCGAGGCCTGCCGCAAGTCCAAGGTCGGCTTCGAGGCGATGATCGAGGAGATCCCGGCCGCGGTGGCGAAGGGCCGCGGGGAGCGCTGGCTGGAGGGCACCTTCGGCCTGCACGCCCGCCATCTGGGCAACAATGTGGGCTACGGCTCGATCTGCGCGGCCGGCGATCACGCCAACACCCTGCACTGGGTGCGCAACGACGGGGACCTGCGCCCCGGCGAGCTGGTGCTCATCGACGCCGGCATCGAGGTCGACTCGCTGTACACCGCCGACATCACCCGCACCCTGCCGATCTCGGGCCGGTTCACTCCCGCCCAGAGGCGGGTCTACCAGGCGGTGCTGGAGGCCCAGGACGCCGCCGCGGCGGTGGCCCGGGTCGGTCACGACCATCGGGAGATCCATCAGGCGGCGATCCGGGTGATCTGCGAGTACCTCGCCGAATGGGGCATCCTGCCGGTTCCGGTGGAGGAGGCGCTGTCCCCGGAGGGCGGGCAGTTCCGGCGCTGGATGGTGCACGGCACCAGCCATCACCTCGGCCTGGACGTCCACGACTGCTCCGAGGCCGCCCGCAAGGACTACTCCGGGCCGCTGCGCGCCGGGATGACGGTCTCCGACGAGCCCGGCATCTACTTCAAGGCGACCGATCTCCTGGTGCCCGAGGAGTTCCGCGGGATCGGGGTACGGATCGAGGACGACATCCTCATCACCGACGGCGACTGCGAGTGGCTGTCGAAGGACACTCCCCGTCAGATCGACGATGTGGAGGCCTGGATGGCCGAGATCTGGGCCAAGTAGGTCAAGCACCGCTGGAAACGGCCACCAGACGGTCGGGAACCGGATTATCCGGACGCCGCCCGCTATCTGGCCGTTTTCAGGGAGGTCACCGACAGGCCTCTCCCGGAAACGGCCACCAGAGCGTCGCCACGCGGATTATCCAGAGCGTGGCGCCTCAGTGGCCGTTTTCAGGGCCAAGCTCAGATGCTGTCCCTGATCGTGCCGGTCATCAGAAGGTTGAGGACGAGCACCGTGCCGACGGCGTGCACGACGGCCAGCCCGTCATTGGCCCCGGCGGCCGCGATGATCGCGCCGGTGACCAGCACGACCACGATCAGGGCGGCCAGCAGCAGGTCCCAGAGATTGCGGCGGCGGCGCAGCCGGACCACGACGACGGCGATGGCGAGCAGTTCGCCGATGGCCATCACGATCTGCTGGGCGACCCAGGCGGCCAGCGGGCCGTCTCCGGCCCCGCGGACGAACAGCGCCCAGCCCATGCACCGCGTCAGGGAGCTGCTCCCCGCGACCAGCACCGCGCAGAAATGACCCACCACCAGCACGATGCAGGCCGCGGCGCCGAGCCTCACCTCTCGGCGCCAGTTCCAGCGGGCGCCGGGATGCCGGGCGACGAACCAGGCGCGCCACATCGCCCCCATCGAGACGAGTGCGGCGAGCAGGTCGACGGCCGCCTCGAAGCTGTTGATCCCCCACTTGATGGTCATCATTCCGAACACCCCGGAGACCAGGGCGCCGAGCAGTGCGACGACGGGCAGCACGACCAGTTTCCGGTCCCGCCTCCGGAAAACCACTCCGGCGATCACCGAGGCCACCGCGAACAGGCCGATGCTGCTGGAGATCACTCGATGCACGAACTCCACCACCGGCTGGGTGTGGGCCCGGGGGGTCAGCTGCCCGACATAGCAGCCCGGCCAGTTCGGGCAGGAGGCGCTGGCATCGGTGGCGCAGACCACCGAGCCCAGTGCCAGGGTGACGGTGATCAGGCACGCGGTGACGGCGAACAGCACCTGCATCCAGCGCGGCACCGAACCGGCCGGCGTCTCCGAATCGTCGCTGGCAGCGGGTGTCTGTGCTTGTGTCATGTCTCTTCCTCGCCGATGAACAAGTCCCTGGCATCCTCGCATCCGGGTCACCGCGGCGGCGCGGCGGGGTCGTCGAGATTGTAGATTTGAGCAAGTGAGCAGGTCTTCGTCAGTCTTCATCTCCCGGTTGCGCGGTCTTCCGGTGCTGGACGCCGCCGGCGACCAGGTCGGGAAGGTACGCGACGTCGTCATCCAGATGCGCACCGAGGGCCGCGCCCCCCGGGTGCACGGCCTGGTGGTCGAGCTCTTCGCCCGGCGCAGGATCTTCGTACCGATGCCCCGGGTCCATGCCATCGACGCCCTCCAGGTGATGATCTCGGGAACCGTCGACACCCGGGTGTTCTCCCGGCGCAACGCCGAGACCCTGGTGGTCGACGATCTCTTCGACCGCACCTTCACCCGCGACGGCGCCCAGGTGAGCATCTTCGACGTCGCGATGAGGCCGGTGCGCAGCCACGACTGGGAGATCTCCGCGGTGGCCGTGGTGCCGGCCGGGGGACGCAGCCGGTTCAGCTCACTGCGCAAGAAGGCCCAGTCCACCTTCATCGTCGACTGGGACGAGGTGCCGGCCCTGGTGATGACGGGCAACCAGTCCACCGAGCGCACCGTCGCCGAGATGCAGGACATGAAGCCGGCCGACGTCGCCCGGGAGCTGCACGACATGACCCCGACCCGGCGCGCCGAGGTGGCCCAGGCCCTCGACGACGACCAGCTCGCAGACGCCATCGAGGAGCTGCCCGAGGACGAGCAGGTCTCTCTCATCTCGATCCTGGATCCCGAGCGGGCCGCCGACATCCTCGAGGAGATGGATCCCGACGACGCCGCCGACCTGGTCCAGGACCTTCCCGAGCCGCTGGCCGAGCGGCTGCTGGCCCGGATGCGGCCCGAGGACGCCGCCGACGTCCGCAACCTGCTGGTCTACGACGACTTCACCGCCGGCGCCATGATGACCCCCGAGCCGGTGATCCTCGGCCCGGACGCCACGGTCGCCGACGCCCTGGCGAAGGTGCGCAGCGAGGACATCACCCCAGCCCTGGCGTCGATGATCTTCGTCTGCCGACCGCCCCTGGACACCCCCTCGGGGCGCTATCTGGGGGTGGTGCACGTCCAGCGGCTGCTGCGCGAACCGCCGTCGACGATGGTCTCGCTGATGCTCGACAACGACCTGGAGCCGATGGCCACCGACACCCCGGTCGGGGCGATCAGCCGTTACTTCGCGACCTACAACCTGGTGGTGGCCCCCGTGGTGAACTCCGACAACGAACTGGTCGGCGCGGTGACCGTCGACGACCTTCTCGACCATCTGCTGCCCGCCGACTGGCGCGGGGTTCAGATGGACGGCGCGCTGGCGGGGGTGAACCGTGGCTGATCGCGAGCACGACCGGATCCGCGAGGACCTGCGCCTGGACCTGCCGGGCCCGCGCACCGGCCGGCGGATGCCCCGGGTCCAGGTCGACTCGGAGACCTTCGGCAGGTTCGCCGAGGGGGTCGCCCGGTTCATGGGCACCGCGAAGTTCCTCGTCTACATGACGATCATCGTCATCGTCTGGGTGACCTGGAATCTGGTGGCGATCTTCAAGCTGCGCTGGGACCCCTACCCGTTCATCCTGCTCAACCTGTTCTTCTCCACCCAGGCCTCCTACTCGGCGCCGCTGATCCTGCTGGCCCAGAACCGGCAGGAGGACCGGGACCGGATGTCGCTGGCCGAGGATCGCCGGGTGGCCGCCCAGAGCCGCTCCGACATGGACTTCCTGGCACGGGAGGTCGCCGCGATCCGGATGCAGATGGGCGAGCTCGCCACCCGCGACTACATCCGCTCCGAGATGCGCGAGGAGCTGCGCGACCAGCTGCGGGAGGAGTTGCAGGCGGTCCTGGCCGATCTCGACGAGCAGCAGGACGCCGACGGTCCAGACCGGCCGGCCGGTCACGACTGAACCTTCCAGTATCTCAGGCTACGGGCCGCCCGGCGATCAACCATGACGGACCGGGATGCACACCTGTGGCGATGACTTGCCCAGCCCTTTCACCGGCGTGTACACAGAAACCATGAGCACTGAGAATCCCCTGATTCCGCTCATCCGCGAGGCCCTGGCCGGCGTGGTTGACCCGGAGATCAGACGTCCCATCACCGATCTCAACATGGTGGATGAGATCACTGTGGACGAATCCAACCGCGTCTTCGTCCGGGTCCTCCTCACGGTGGCGGGCTGCCCCTCTGAAGACCGAACTGCGCGAGAACGTGACCGAGGCCGTGCAGAGCGTCGACGGCGTCTCCGGGGTCCACGTCGAACTCGGCACCATGACCGACGAACAGCGCGACGCCCTCAAGGTGCAGCTGCGCAACGGCGTCCCCGAGCGGGTCATCCCGTTCGCCGAACCGGGCAGCATGACCAAGGTCATCGCGGTCGCCTCCGGCAAGGGCGGCGTCGGCAAGTCCTCGGTGACGGTGAACCTGGCGCTGGCGCTGGCCGCCCGCGGGCGCTCCGTGGGGCTGCTGGACGCCGACATCTACGGCCACTCGATCCCCGACATGCTCGGCGTCGGGGACGCCCGCCCCACCCCGATCGACGACCTGCTGCTGCCGGTGCCGACCCTGGGCATCAAGACCATCAGCGTCGGGATGCTCAAGCCGAACCGCTCCGACGTCATCGCCTGGCGCGGCCCGATCCTGGACCGGGCGCTCACCCAGCTGCTCGCCGACGTCCACTGGGGAGATCTGGACTACCTGCTGATCGACCTTCCGCCGGGCACCGGCGACATCGCGATGAGCCTGGGCCAGAAGCTGCCCAATGCCGACGTCCTGGTGGTCACCACCCCGCAGCCGGCCGCCTCAGAGGTGGCCGAGCGGGCCGGCACCATGGCGGGCATCATGCAGCAGCAGGTGATCGGCGTCGTGGAGAACATGTCCTGGCTCGAGGTGAGCAGCCCCGACGGCAAGAGCCAGCGGATTCAGCTCTTCGGCGAGGGGGGCGGCCGGGCCGCCGCCAATGCGCTGTCCAAGCGGCTCGGCACCGAGGTGCCTCTGCTCGGCCAGATCCCGATCGACGTGGACCTGCGCGCCGGTGGGGACGACGGCGACCCGATCGTCGTCTCCCATCCGGAGTCGCCCGCCGCTCAGGTCCTGATCGAGCTGGCAGAGCAGCTGGACTCCCGCCCGCGCGGGCTGGCCGGCATGCATCTGGGAGTGACGCCGGTCGCGAACTGAGCTGTCAACGAACTGTTCATAGCCCCACGCTGAGCCTGACGGATCAGGTGGCCTCGGAGTCGAAGGGAACTGGAACCGACCCGAGAGCCACCGTCCGCGGCTCGGCCTCCCGATCCTCCGCCGGGCCGTCCTCCGGATTCGAGGTCGCCGACTTGAGGTCGCTGAGACCGGCGTCCAGATCGTTGCGGACGCCCTCGATGTCGGACTTGATGCCGTCGATATCGTCCCGGAACTCGTTCATGACGTACTTCGAGACGAAGGTCTTCGGGTTGAGATCGGTGATCTCGAGGTTGGAGTACTTGGGGCCCAGGTCCTCGCGCAGCTGGTCGCGGGTGGTGTTGGCGATGCCCTTGAGATAGTGCAGGACTCGCGCCGCCTTGCGCGCCATGTCGGGCACCTTGTCCGGCCCGAACATGACGACCCCGATGAGAATGAGGACCGCGATCTCTGTCGGGCTCGGGAAGGACATACCCACAGATTAGCCCGTCGGCGCGACCCGGCCCGCATCCAGGACCAGGCGTGCCCCGCTCCCGGAGGCGCTAGAGCCGGGCGGCGTCCAGAATCGCCCCGAAGGCCTCGGCCTGGGCGGGGGTCGCGGGAACCTGAGGCTCGCGGACCGATCCGACCGGGAAGCCCTGGTGGGCCAGACCGGCCTTGACCATGACAACCCCCTGAGCGGCGAAGACGCCGGTGAGCACCGGCAGGATCTCGCGGTAGACGGCCAGCCCGGCCTCGAGCTCCCCGGCCAGGTAGTGGTCGAGGAGCTCGCGCATTCGGCGTCCGGTGAAATGCGTCGAGGTGCCGATCACCCCGACCGCGCCGACCGCCAGCAGGGCCGGGGTGATGGCGTCGTCCCCCGCGTAGTAGGCCAGATCGGTGGCGGCGATCACCTGCGCCGACTCCACCACCTTGCCCTTGGCGTCCTTGACGGCGACGATCCGGGGGTGCTCGGCCAACCGCAGGAATGTCTCGGGTGCGATCGCGGTGCCGGTGCGGCCGGGAATGTCGTAGAGCATCACGGGAAGGTCGGTGGCGTCGGCGACCCGGGTGAAGTGCTGCACCAGACCGGCCTGGGAGGGCTTCGAGTAGTACGGCGTGACGACCAGCAGCCCGTCCGCTCCGGCCTGCTGGGCCTGCCGGGCGAGCTCCACGGTGTGGCGGGTGTCGTTGGTGCCCACCCCGGCGACAATCTGGACGCGGTCCCCCACCGCCGCCTTCACCGCTGCGATGAGCGCGGCCTTCTCCTGGTCGCTGGTGGTCGGCGACTCGCCGGTCGTCCCGTTGATCAGCAGCGCGTCATTGCCCTGCTCGCTCACCAGACGTTCCGCGAGCTGGCCGGCCCGATCGAGATCCACCTCCCCGCCCGCAGTCATCGGAGTCACCATGGCCGTCAGCAGACGGCCAAAAGTGGGATCGGACATGACATGCCTCCTCGTTGCCGATGAACCCTGTTCGGCCACCGGTCACCTGTGATCTCCCCCATCGTAACGGGGCCGCCACCGACTACGCTTGGGCGCGTGAGCGAAGCAAGCGAGACCACCACAGCACCCGACGCCCGATCGTGGCAGTACGCCGAGGGCTTCGTGGCCACCTCCGAGCCGGTCGCCGAAGCCAACCAGGCGGCCGTGGAGGCCGGTTGGACGCCGGTCGGCAACGGCACGGCGACCTTCCTCACCTTCCTGGCGCGGGCCGTCGGCGCCCGTGCGGTGGTCGAGATCGGCACCGACGCCGGGGTCACCGCGCTGTCCCTGCTCGAGGGAATGGCCGACCACGGCGTCCTCACCAGCATCGACCTCGAGGCGGAACGGCAGGACGCCGCCCGGATCAGCTTCCAGCGCGCCGGCATCCGCTCCAACCGGTTCCGCCTCATCGCCGGGATTCCGCTCAACGTGCTGCCGAAACTGCGAGACGGGGCCTACGACCTGGTGTTCGTCAACGGCGACCGGCTGGAGTACGTGGAGTACATCTCGCAGGCGCTGAGGCTGCTGCGGCGCGGCGGGGTGGTCGTGGTCAACGACGCCCTGGCCGGGAACGCCGTCGCCGACCCCGAGAACGAGGGCGACGAGACCCTCATCATCCGCGAGGCGCTGGACTTCGTCGAGGACTCCGAGGAACTCGTCCCGGTGCTGGTCCCGGTCGGTGACGGACTCCTGCTGGCCGTGAAGTCGTGAGCCTGGTCGAGCAGGTAGCGGGGGGCCGGGTACGCTGAACCGCGGCCCGCAGACCTGAGGGCTCAACCGGCCGAAGGAGTGGTCCCACTGATGTCCAGCAACGGAGTCGACACTCCCGAGCGGTGGCGACGCGGTACTGCCATCGAGATGATCGTGTCCGGGGCGATCGGGCTGTTCGCCTCCTTCACACTCTCCATCGAGGCCTGGCGGCTGGCGAAGAATCCGCACACGGCGTTCACCTGCGATGTCAACTCGGTGCTCTCCTGCTCGACGGTCGCGCTCACCTGGCAGGCCCGGGTGCTGGGCTTCCCGAACGCCTTCCTCGGCATCATGTTCGAGGCGGTGGTGCTCACCATCTCGGTGGCGACGCTGGCCGGTGTGAAGTTCCCCCGGTGGTACATGCTGTGCGTCGAAGGGGTGTACAGCATCGCCCTGCTGTTCGCCTGGTGGCTGTTCCTGCAGTCCTACTTCGTGATCGGGACGCTGTGCCCCTGGTGCCTGCTCATCACCATCACGACCACCCTGGTATGGGCCGGACTGACCCGGATCAACATCCACGACGGGACCATCAGAACCCCCGGCGGGGTGCGCGAGTTCGTCGACTACAACACCGACTGGTGGGTCACGGGACTCATCATCCTGGTGATCCTGGCCATGGTGGCGATCGAGCTGATACCGTCCTTGATTTAGGCGGGGGGACGACCCCCCTGCACCCCTCGTTTCGCCAGTCTGCGCGCTTGGACTTCGCGCGCGATGGCCTCCCTCCAATACGACGAAGCGCCTCTTCCTCCACGAGACGCCTCATCTAGCGGGCGTTTGGTGGAGGAAGGGGCGCCTCGTGGGCACCGCAGAAGAAACCCAGACTCAGTAGGGAACCGTGACTCCCTTGCCGACCACGGTGATCCCGGACGGCGAGACGGTGAATCCGCGCGCCCTGTCGTGCTCATGGTCGATGCCGACCTGAGCGCCGTCGGGCACCACGACGTTCTTGTCCAGGATCGCGCGGTGCACCGTGGCATTCGCACCGACGCTGACATTGTTCATCAGGATGGACTCGTCGACCCTGGCCCACCTCTCGATGCGGGCCCGCGGGCTCAGCACCGTCCGGTAGATGTCGGTGCCCGAGATGATGCAGCCGGCCGAGACCAGGCTGTCGTCACAGGACCCCCGCATCACGAACTTCGCCCCCGGAGCCTGCACCTGACTGGTCCAGATCGGCCATTCCGTGTTGTACAGGTTGAACTCCGGCTCCACCGAGACCAGGTCCATATGGGCCTCGTGATAGGCGTCGATGGTGCCGACATCGCGCCAGTAGTCGGCGTCCTTCTCGGTGACGCCGGGCACCAGATTGTCCTTGAAGTCGTAGACCTGGGCGTCACCGGCATTGACGAAGCGAGGAATGATGTCGCCGCCCATGTCATGGCGCGCGTCCGTGGCATTGGAGTCGTCGTAGATGGCCTGCACCAGCGAATCCCGGGTGAAGATGTAGTTGCCCATCGAGGCGAAGGACTCCTCGGGCGAATCCGGCAGTCCGGGCGGATCGGCCGGCTTCTCCAGGAAGCTCTTGATCTTGTGGTCCTCACCGGCGTCGATGATCCCGAATGCGGAGGCGTCCTTGCGGGGCACCCGGATTCCGGCGACCGTGCATCCCACCCCGGCGTCGATGTGGGCGTCCAGCATCTGGCTGACGTCCATCCGGTAGATGTTGTCGGCGCCGAAGACCACGACGTAGTCGGGATCCTCGTCATTGATGAGGTTCATCGACTGGAAGATCGCGTCGGCGCTGCCCTGGAACCACCGTGGCCCCAACCGCTGCTGTGCGGGCACCGGGGTGACGTAGTTGCCGAGCATCGTGCTCATCCGCCACGCGATCGAGATGTGACGGTCCAGCGAGTGCGACTTGTACTGGGTCAGCACCGCCGTCTTCGTGAAACCGGAGTTCGTGAGATTGCTCAGCACGAAGTCGATCAGCCGATATGTGCCGCCGAAGGGAACGGCGGGCTTGGCGCGGTCCATCGTGAGGGGCATGAGGCGCTTGCCCTCACCTCCCGCGAGGACGATAGAGAGCACCTTGGGTCGCGTCATTGCCATGGCCTGAACATATTCCCCACAGCCCCCGTTGACAACCGGATCCGGGAAACTGCCATCAACAGTTCACGATGTGCAGGTAGGCGCCCCGGGCCGGCGTCACATGTGGGACCATCTGGTCATGTATGTCTCCATCCTCACCCGCGAGTACCCACCGGCTATCTACGGCGGTGCGGGCGTCCATGTTGCTCAGCTCGTCCCCCAGTTGCGCGCATTCGTCGACGTCGACGTGCAGTGCATGGGAGAGCCCCGCGAAGGCGCCACCGCCCATCCGGAGACCTTCCCGGCCGGAGCGAACCCGGCCCTGCGGGTCTTCGGCGCCGACCTGTCGATGACCGCAGCCATCCCGGACAACGTCGACCTGGTCCACTCCCACACCTGGTACGCCAACCTGGCCGGCCTGCTCAGCAGCGTCTACCACGACATCCCGCACGTCATCAGCGCCCACTCCCTCGAACCCGACCGGCCGTGGAAGGCCGAGCAGCTCGGTGGCGGGTACCGGCTCTCCTCCTGGGCCGAGCGGACCGCCTACGACGCCGCCGACGCCATCATCGCGGTGAGCTCGGGAATGCGCCGGGACGTGCTGGCCGCCTACCCGGAACTCGATCCCGACAAGGTGCATGTGGTGCGCAACGGCGTCGACACCGATGAGTTCCACCCGGTCACCGAGACCGACGTGCCCGAGCAGATCGGGATGGACCCGAACGCGCCGTCGGTGGTGTTCGTGGGCCGGATCACCCGCCAGAAGGGGCTGATCCACCTGGTGCGCGCCGCCGCGGACCTCGACCCGGACGTCCAGCTGGTGCTGCTCGCCGGCGCCCCGGACACCCCCGAGATCGCCGCCGAGTTCCACCACGCCTTCGAGAAGGTCCAGTCCACGCGCAAGGCGCCGGTGATCTGGGTTGAGGAGATGCTGCCCCGAGCCAGCGTCCGCCAGGTGCTGTCGGCCGCCACCGTGTTCGCCTGCCCGTCGGTCTACGAGCCACTCGGCATCGTCAACCTGGAGGCGATGGCCTGCGGCGTCCCGGTGGTCGCCTCCTCGGTGGGCGGGATTCCCGAGGTCGTCGTGGACGGCGAGACCGGCTTCCTGGTGCCCGGAGTGCCGACCGACGACTCCACTCCCGAGGAGGTCGCGGCCTTCGAGCACGCCTTCGCGGAACGGCTCAACGAGGTCGTCGCCGACCCGCAGCGGGCCAAGGAGTTCGGCACCGCCGGACGCCAGCGCTGCATCGACAAGTTCGCCTGGGCGAAGATCGCCGAGCAGACGGTCGATGTCTACAAGGCAGCCATCGCCAGGCACAATTCATAAGGGCGGGGGGACGACCCCCCCTGCACCCCTCGTAGCGGGGGCTTCGCGCGTGGCTGGGGTCCGCCACGCTGGCCACTTCGCTGCATCAGGGGCGGGGGGACGACCCCCCTGCACCCCTCGCAGCGGGGGCTTTGCGCGTGGCTGGGGTCCGCCACGCTTGCCAGGGCGCGACATAGCGAAATCCCGGTGGGTGGGGTTCTGAACCCCACCCACCGGGATGGTTGCTTCGGCGATGCCGCGTCGGTCAGCCGACGACGCCCTTGAGGCAGTCGTACAGCTCCTGGGCCTCCTCGGAGTTGAGTTCAACCACCAGGCGACCCCCACCGTCGACGGGGACGCGCATGACAATTCCGCGCCCCTCCTTCGTGACCTCCATTGGACCGTCTCCGGTACGGGGCTTCATAGCTGCCATGTCACTCATCCTCGCTCACTGGTCAGTGGTAACACCCATATTATTCCGTATCCGGCACGGTTTCGCTGGCCCGGAGCCCCCGGACCGGCCTCAGCCACGAGCTTCCGGGCCCCGCTCGGGGCTCTCCACCTGCGGATCGGCAAGGGCCTTCGGCGCCTGGGCGGGCATCTGCATCTCGACCGCCATTCGCGCCAGCAGGGCGTCCACCTGAGCCATCGAGTAACCCCGGGCGACGACGTCGAAACGCACCGCCCGCAGGTCATCGGGTCCCAGCGGATGACTCGGCAGATCGGGGGCCGGCCGGTCGTCGACGACCTGCGGCACCGCGCCGAAGCGCCCGGAGGCGGCCATCACCGCCGCCCCGATGATGACGATGACAACGGCGCACAGCACCCAGACCATCACAGCCTCCCCTCGACGGTGCGGCTCGCGGCCGCTTCCGGAGCATTCTCGGCCGGAGCATCCGCCAGCCAGTCCCCCAGCGCGGCGGCGCACTCGTCCAGGGATGACAGCCGGCAGCACTCGTCCTGCTTGTGGGCGCACAGCGCGTCCCCGGGGCCGAAGTTGAGGGCCGGGACACCGAGGGCCGAGAACCGGGCCACGTCGGTCCAGCCGTACTTCGGCAGTGGGTCGCGGCCCACGCTGGTCACGAAGGACTGCGCCAGCGGGCGGTCCAGACCCGGACGGGCCGGCGCGGACAGATCGAGGATCTCCATCGGCCAGCCATCGAAGAGACGCCGCATCGCCGCCTCCGCCTGGGGCGCCGTCTTGTCGGGGGCGAACCGGTAGTTGATCTGGATCGTCGCCTCGGGAGGAATGACGTTTCCGGCCAGCCCACCGGAGACCATCGTGGCGTTGAGCCCCTCGTGATAGGTGAGCCCGTCCACCTCGACCAGCGGATCGCCCAGCTGCCACCGGCCCAGCAGCTCGAGGATCGGGGCCAGGTCGTGGATCGCGTTGTGCCCGGTCCACGAGCGGGCCGAGTGCGCGGCGGTTCCGGCGGCGGTGAGGGTGAACCTCATCGTTCCCTGACAGCCCCCCTCCACCACGCCATCGGTGGGCTCCATCAGAATCGCCAGGTCGGCCTCCAGCAGCTCCGGGCGCCAGGCGGCGATCCGGCCCAGTCCGTTGAACTCGGCGGCGATCTCCTCGGCCTCGTAGAACACCCAGGTGACGTCCTTCGCCGGATCCGTCAGCTGCGCCGCCAGCCAGAGGGCGACCGCCACGCCGCCCTTCATGTCGCAGGTGCCGCGCCCCACCAGATAGTCGCCGTCACTGCGGTGCTCGAGGCGGGAGGGAAGATTGTCCGCCACCGGGACGGTGTCCAGATGACCGGCGATCACCACCCGCTGCGGCCTGCCCAGGGCGGTTCGCGCCACCACATTGTTGCCGATCCGGGTGACCTCCAGATGCCCCAGGCCGGTCAGCGCCTGCTCGACCGCATCCGCGATCTCCTGCTCGTGCAGGCTCACCGACTCGCAGTCGACGATCTCCCGGAAGAGGGTGTGCAGATCGCCGCCGAGGTCAAGTGTCATGGGTGCGATTCTAATCGGAGAGATGACACGGAAAACCGACGAGATCGGCCCGGATCCGGGGCTCAACGTGCCGTCAGGGCCATCATCTCGTAAGAAATCCGTGGATCGACCCCGGAGCCTCGGCGTGACACGTCTCACATTTCTCACGATCTACCCCTAGACTCCACGAGGACCGTCCCGAGAGGGATCGTGACGAATGGAGGCATCGTGGGGCAGACCATCCACCGCGTACTTGTCGCGAACCGCGGCGAGATCGCAGTTCGAGTCATCCGTGCCGCGGCCGACGCCGGCATCACCAGCATCGCCGTGTACGCCGACTCCGACGCCGACGGGTTGTTCGTCAAGCTTGCCGACGAGGCCTACGCCCTCAACGGCACGACTCCGGCCCAGACCTACCTCGACATCGACAAGCTGCTCGACGTCGCCCGGCAGGCCGAGGCCGACGCCGTCCACCCCGGCTACGGCTTCCTCTCCGAGAACGCCGACTTCGCCCAGGCCGTCATCGACGCCGGTCTGATCTGGGTCGGCCCGCCGCCGGAGGCGATCCGCTCCCTCGGCGACAAGGTGCAGGCCCGCCACATCGCCCAGAAGGTCGGCGCCCCGCTGGTGCCCGGCACCCCCGACCCGGTGAAGGACGCCGACGAGGTGGTCGAGTTCGCCCGGACCCACGGCCTGCCGATCGCCATCAAGGCGGCCTTCGGCGGCGGCGGCCGCGGCCTCAAGGTCGCCCGCCGGATCGAGGAGGTGGCCGACCTGTACGAGTCCGCGGTCCGCGAGGCGATCACCGCCTTCGGTCGCGGCGAGTGCTTCGTCGAGCGCTATCTCGACAAGCCGCGCCACGTCGAGACCCAGTGCCTGGCCGACCAGTACGGCACCGTCCAGATCATCTCGACCCGCGACTGCTCCCTCCAGCGGCGCCACCAGAAACTGGTCGAGGAGGCCCCCGCCCCCTTCCTGACATCCGAGCAGATCGACCGGCTCTACGAGTCCTCCAAGGCGATTCTCAGGGAGGCCGGATACGTCGGGGCCGGGACCTGCGAGTTCCTGGTCGGCCAGGACGGCACGATCAGCTTCCTGGAGGTCAACACCCGTCTCCAGGTCGAGCACCCGGTCTCCGAGGAGGTCTCCGGCACCGACCTGGTCCGCCAGATGTTCCACGTCGCCGAGGGCGGCCACCTCGAGGACGCCGACCCGGTGCTGCGCGGCCACTCCTTCGAGTTCCGGATCAACGCCGAGGACCCGGGCCGCGGATTCATGCCCGCCCCCGGCACCCTCACCGTCTGGGAGCCCCCCTCGGGTCCCGGCGTGCGGATCGACGAGGGCTACCACTCCGGGATGACCGTTCCCGGAGCCTTCGACTCGCTGATCGGCAAGCTCGTGGTCACCGGTTCGAGCCGCCAGCAGGCGCTGGAGCGGGCCCGCCGGGCGCTCGACGAGATGCGGATCGAGGGGATGCCCACCGTGATCCCCTTCGACCGGGTCGTGGTGCGCGATCCGGCGTTCACCGCCGAGGACGGTCACTTCGGGGTCTTCACCGACTGGATCGAGACCGAGTTCGACAACCAGATCGACGCCTACACCGGCGAGCTGGGCAACACCGAGGAGACCGAGCCGCCCCAGACGGTGGTGGTGGAGGTCAACAACAAGCGGGTCGAGGTGCGGCTGCCGGCATCCCTGCAAGCCTCCCACCCGGTGCAGGGAACCAGGCCAAAGCGGCCCACCAAGCGCTCCCGCGGAGGCCACCGCCCGGCCCAGCCCACCGGCAACGCGCTCGCCTCTCCGATGCAGGGCACCATCGTCAAGGTCGAAGTCGTCGAGGGCGAGCAGGTCAATGAGGGAGACCTCGTCGTCGTCCTGGAGGCGATGAAGATGGAGCAGCCGCTCACCGCCCACCGTTCCGGGATCATCCGCAACCTCATCGCGGAGCCCGGCAGCACGGTCGCCTCCGGCGAGGTGGTCTGCGAGATCGTCGATCCCGACTGAGCCGGGCCCGCCGGGCGACCGAGGACGCCGTTCCGGCTGAACCCGACAAAGTGACGCCGTTCCGGAGGTGAGCGGTTCTCGCTCAGAGCACCTTGAGCCCCGGCCACCGGAACGGCATGCTGGGTGGCATGGGAAATCTTCTGCTCCTCGTCGTCTTTCTGGTCGGCATGATCGCCACCATGGCGGCGCTGACGCGAGCCAGAAAGCAGGCCCGCGAGCTGGAGGCGAGCAGAGCCAAGGCCATCGAGTCCCGGGTCAGCCAGATGCGCCGCGACACCGAGAACGACGTCACCGCCTTCGGCGAGAGCCTGCGCGAGCTGGACATCGAGGTCAACTCCGCCGAGCTGTCGCCGGAGGCCAGCAAGGACTGGACCCGCGCCCTGGACTGCTATGACCGCGCCAAGGACCTCATGTTGTCCGACCCCGGCACCGGCAATATCTCGCTGGTCACCGAGGCACTGGAGGAGGGACGCCATGCCATCGCCTGCGTGCGGGCCCGCGAGAAGGGCGAGCCGGTCCCCGAGCAGCGCCCGCCGTGCTTCTTCGACCCCTCCCACGGCCCCTCGACGACCGAGGTGATGTGGGCTCCCCAGGGCGGCGTCGCCCGGAAGGTCCCGGCCTGCGCCGCCGACGCGCAGC
This sequence comes from Acidipropionibacterium sp., assembly GCA_022647765.1. Taxonomy (GTDB): domain Bacteria; phylum Actinomycetota; class Actinomycetes; order Propionibacteriales; family Propionibacteriaceae; genus Acidipropionibacterium. The sequence continues at coordinate 59,564 of JALCLH010000001.1, read as the reverse complement.
GCGTCCAGCAGGGCCACTCGCCGTGGATCCGCACGGTTCCGGTGGACGGCCACCAGGTGCCCTACTGGCAGGCCGGCCAGGACTACGCCCCCTGGCTGAACGGCTATTACCAGCGCTACAACCAGACCCCGGCGGTCAACGGCCTGATGGTCGGCGGTATGGGACTGCTCGGCTTCGGGCTGTTCTCGGCGCTGTTCGACGACGGGGACATCGGCCCCGGCCCGCACTAGGTCTTCTCCACCGCCTCAGTCCCGGAACGTGATTTGCCTCAGCCGCCCAAGAATCTGATAATGGTTCTCAGTCACGACTTGAATTGAGGACCTATATGTCATCACGTTCCCTGACCCACACCATCTCCCGCAAGGTGCTGGCGACCGCTGCGGTCGCGGTGCTGCCGTTGAGCATGGCGGCCTGCTCGAGCAGTGGGTCGTCGAGCAGCGGTTCGTCGAGCGCCGCCTCCTCGGCCGCCGCCAGCAGCGCCCCGGCGCCCGCCGGCAAGGTCAAGGTGGTCGCCTCCACCAACGTCTGGGGTTCGGTCGCCGAGGTGGTCGGTGGGGACAATGTCGACGTCACCTCGATCATCACCAAGCCCACGCAGGACCCGCACGACTATGAGGCCACCGCCCAGGACAAGCTGATCTTCACCAATGCCAAGATCGCCCTGGTCAACGGCGGCGGCTATGACGACTGGGCCTCCACCCTGGCCAAGGGCAGCGACGCCGAGGTGGTCGACGCGGTCAAGGTCTCCGGCTTCAACACCAAGGCCGAGCCCTTCAACGAGCACGTCTTCTACTCGATGGACACCGCTCGCAAGGTCGCCGACGTGGTGGCCACCGACCTGAGCAAGATCGATCCGACCCACGCCTCCGACTACTCCGCCAACGCCAAGACCTTCGGCTCGCAGATCGACAAGCTCAAGGATCAGGCCAAGACCGCGGGTGCCGCCCACCCGGGAACCACCGCCGTGGCCACCGAGCCGGTCGCCGGCTACCTGCTCACCGACATGGGGATCAAGAACATCACCCCCGATGCCTTCGTCGAGCAGGCCGAGACCGACGCCGGCCCGTCGGTCAAGGTGATCAACGACACCTCTCAGCTGCTCACCACCCACAAGGCGGGTCTGCTGGTGGTCAACGGGCAGACCTCTGACGACGTCACCAAGAAGCTGCAGGCCGCCGCCGCAAGCGCCAAGCTGCCGAGCGTCGGGGTCACCGAGACCTTCCCGGAGGGGGTCACCACCTACTCCCAGTTCGTCGGCGACACCATCACCAACATCTCGAACGCACTGTCCAAGTGAGGCCGTCGAGGCGGGACTCGTTATCGTTCTCGGTATAGAGTCCCGCCTCGTACCACGCCCTCACCGTTCAGGCATTCTTGGAGATTCGATGGCAGATCATCAACTTGCCCCGGCCGACCCGGGACCGGCGTCTCAACCGGCGCAGGACCGGGAGGCCGCCCGCATGACGGGCGCCGCGGTGACCTTCGGCGACCGCGTGCTGTGGCACGACGTGGACCTCACGGTGCGCACCGGCGAGTTCGTCGCCGTGCTGGGCCCCAACGGCGCCGGCAAGACGACCATGCTGCGGGTCCTGCTCGGACAGATCCCGCTGTCGGCGGGTACCGCCACGGTCGCCGGACACCCGGTCACCAAGGGTTCGGTCGACATCGGCTATGTGCCCCAGCAGCGCTCGATGGACGCACTGGCCCCGATCCGCGGTCGCGACCTGGTGACGATGGGGGTCGACGGCCACCGCTGGGGCCCCCGCTGGCCCTCGCCGGCCCGGCGTCACAAGGTCGACGAGGCGATCTCGGTGGTGGGAGCGAGTTCGTATGCCAATGCACCCATCTCGCAGCTGTCCGGCGGCGAGCAGCAGCGGCTGAGGATCGCCCAGGCGCTGGTCACCGATCCCACCCTGATGCTGTGCGACGAGCCCCTGCTGAGCCTGGACATCCGCCACCAGGCGGCCGTCACCCAGCTCATCGACCAGGCCCGCCGCGACCGCGACATCGGCGTGCTCTTCGTCACCCACGAGATCAACCCGGTGCTGCCCTACATCGACCGGGTGGCCTATGTGGCCGGCGGCCGGGTGCTGGTCGGGACCCCCGACGAGGTGATGCGCTCGGACACCCTCAGCGAGCTCTACGGCTCACCGGTACAGGTCTTCCGGCGCGACAACCGGATCATCGTGCTCGCCGACGAGGAGCGCGTCCCCCACAACCACGGAGAGCACAAGGCGAAAACGCGTGACTGACTTCTTCACCTCCGTCATCAGCTTCGACAACTTCGGCCAGCTGGTGCCGCTGGTCTCCGGCTCCATCATGGCGGGGATCGTGCTGGGCGTCCTGGCCGGCCTGATCGGCCCGATGATCCACGCCCGCGACCTCGCCTTCGCCGTCCACGGCACCTCCGAGCTGTCCTTCGCCGGCGCCTCGGTCGCCCTGTACTTCGGCGTCAGCGTCACCAGCGGTGCGGTCGCGGGCTCCCTCATCGCCGCGGTGATCCTCGGGATGCTGGGCGTGCGGGCCAAGGACCGCAACGCCTCGATCGGCATCATGCTGCCCTTCGGAATGGGCATCGGCGTGCTCTTCCTCAGCCTCTACAAGGGCCGATCCTCCAACAAGTTCGGGCTGCTCACCGGCCAGATCGTCGCCGTCGACACCACCCAGCTGGCCACCCTGTGCGCCGTCTCGGCCTTCGTGGCCATCGCCCTGGCCATCATCTGGCGGCCGCTGTTCTTCGCCTCGGTCGATCCCGCGGTGGCCAAGGCCCGGGGAATCCCGATGCGCACCCTGTCGATCGTGTTCATGGTGCTGCTCGGCCTCACCACCGCGATGGCGATCCAGCTGGTCGGCGCCCTGCTGGTGCTCAGCCTGCTCATCACCCCCACCGCTGCGGCGGCCAAGGTGACCGCGACGCCCACCACCCTGTGCCTGCTGTCGATCGTCTTCGCGGTGATCGCCGCGGTCGGCGGCATCCTGCTCTCGCTGGGGCCGGGTCTGCCGATCAGCCCCTATGTGACGACGATCAGCTTCGTGACATATCTGGTCTGTCTGCCGATCGGGGCGCTGCGGCGTCGCCGGGGATGGTCGAGGAGGGCCTGACCTCCGTCAACTACGCCTGAACAAGGGGGTCCGGCCGAGCTCGGGAACAGCTCGGCCGGACCCCTTCTTCCGGCCTCACATACCTAGCGGTGCTAGGCTCTGTCCTATTGGACACCTAGCAGCACGAGGTATGTCATGCAACTCTCCAAGGATCTGGTCGCCGCCTCGGCCACGCCGATCGTCCTCGGCGTCCTGAGCCGCGGCGAGGACTACGGCTACTCCCTGCTCCGCCGGATCGCCCGCGCCTCCGACGGCCAGCTCGAGTGGAGCGAGGGCATGCTCTACCCGCTGCTCCACCGGCTCGAGGAGCAGAGCCTGGTCGCCTCACACTGGGGAGCCTCCCCGGAGGGACGCCGTCGCAAGTACTACGCGATCACCGACGCCGGGAGCCGCGAGCTGGCCGGGCACGTCTCGCAGTGGCGGCTGGTCATCGCCACCCTCGACGCGCTGCTACCTCCGGGCGGCTCCCCCGCGGCGACCTCCTCGGGCCTGCGAGGATGACCGGAATGCCCGCGCCCCGCACCGATCCCCGGGCCGCCGACCTGGCCGGGAGCCTCGCCCAGTGGCGCCGGCTGATGGCCGAGCGGCCCGGTATGAGCCCCGACGACGTCGACGAGCTCTCCGATCACCTCGAGAGCGAGATCGCCGACCTGCAGGCCCTCGGCCTGGCTCCCGACGAGGCCTTCCTCATCGCCGTCAAGCGCATCGGCGCCCAGGACGAGGTCTCCCGGGAGTACGCCCGGGTGCACTCCGAGAGGCTCTGGCGGCAGCTGGTCCTCACCGATGCCGACGCCGGATCCAGCCCCGACCCCAGCTCCGGCAGAGCGGTGTCGACACCCGGCACCGCGGCCAGGCGACCGGACGCCGCGTCGAGCGGGCTGGCCCTCGCTCTGATCCTCGGCCTGGCGGCCGGGCTCGCCGTCCGCCTGCCCCACGCCATCCTGGGCGACGCCGCCGGCACCGCCTTCTACCCGCACAACCTAGGCTTTCTCGTCCTGCCCCTGATCGGCTACTTCCTCGTCCGCCACTGGCGCGCCGCCCCGGACGACGCCCGGGGGATCGACCGGATCGGTGGGGCAGCCGGCGTCACCCTGCTGGTTGCGGTGTTCGCCGCAACGGCGATCCTGGTCAATATCTTCCCGACTCATCCGTCCGGGCAGACCTTCTGGCTCACCGCCATCCACCTTCCGATCGCCCTCGTCGTGGCGACCGGCGTCGCCTACTTGGGGCCGCGCTGGAGGCTACTGGGAGCATGGATGGACTGGGTGCGATTCCTCGGCGAGTCGGTGCTCTACTACATCCTCATCGCGCTCGGCGGCGGGGCGCTGAGCGCTCTCGTGATGGCGATCTTCAGGGCGATCGGCGTCTCCCCCACCGCCGTTGAGCATGTGCTGGGCTGGGTGATTCCGGTCGGCGCCGGTGCCGCGGTGCTGGTGTGCGCCTGGCTGGTCGAGCGGAAGAAGTCGGTGATCGAGAACATGGCCCCCGTCCTCACCGCCGTCTTCACTCCCCTGATGACGGCCGCACTGCTCGCCTTCCTGGCCGTCCTCGCCGTCACCGGCAGCCCGGTGACCGTCGACCGCAACGTGCTCATCATCTTCGACGCGGTACTCATCGCCGTCGCGGCCATCGTGCTGTTCACTGTCTCAGGCCCGCAGCCCGCAGCGGGCCGCCCCGGCCCTGGACTGGATGCAGTTCGCCCTCACCCTGGCAGCGATCGCGGTCGACCTCGTGATGCTCTGGGCGATGGCCGGGCGGCTGGGCGAGTGGGGCGCCTCCCCCAACAAGCTCGCCGGCCTCGGATGCAACATCCTGCTGCTGGTCCACCTGTCCGGATCGGCCTGGTGCTACGGACGGATCTGCCTGGGCCGGACGCCGAGCGCCGTCGGCTGCTCTCGCGCGCTGCAGCGCTGGCAGTGCGGGATCCTGCCGCTCTTCGGGGTGTGGGCGCTGGTCGTGGCCATCGCCTTCCCGCCCCTTTTCGGCTGGTCCTGACACGATCCTGACAAGTTGCCCCGGCAGCGCACCGCCTCGCAGTCCGGCGGAGTCGGACCCGTCGGGTTGCGAGTATGCAGCGTGGTGCATAATTATGTGATGAGCAGCGCCGCCCGGCGCATCTCGTCGCAAGGAAGACCCCCATGAACAAGCTCACCCGTCTCGCCCCCACCGGTCTCGTCGTGCTCGCCCTGGCACTGGGAGGCTGTACGAATGCCTCCCAGGAGGAATCGAACGGCCCGGATGCCGGCGGCTCCGCCTCGGCGGCAGCGGGCAACAACGACGCCCTCATCAACTCGATCAAGAAGGACGACGCGATCGCCAAGCTGGTGCCCGCTGACATCGCCAAGAAGGGCACCCTCACCAACGGCGCCGCCGCCAACTACGCGCCGGCTGAGTTCATGGACGCCGACGGCAGCACCGTGATCGGCTACGACGTCGATTACGCACGGGCGATGGGCAAGCTGATGGGCCTGAACGTCACCACCACTAATGCCGACTTCCCGACTCTGATCCCAGCGCTCGGCAGCAAATTCGACATGTCGGTCTCCTCGTTCACCATTACCGCGGAGCGCCAGAAGCAGATCAACATGGTCTCGTACTTCAAGGCCGGTTTCGGCATGGCGGTGCGCAAGGGAAATCCCAAGAAGGTCTCGGCCGACTCGCTGTGCGGATTCACCGTGGCCGTCCAGACCGGCACCGCCCAGGAGACCGCGGCCGGACAGAAGTCCAAGGAGTGCACCGCCGCCGGCAAGAAGGCGATCGACGTCCTTTCCTACAAGTCTCAGTCTGACGCGGCCACCAACGTCGTCGGCGGCAAGGCCGATGTAGCCTTCGCCGACTCGATGATCATCGACTACGCCATCCAGAAGTCCAACGGCGCACTGGAGCCCCTCGGCGGTATGACCGACGCGGCCCTGTTCGGGGTGGCCACCGCAAAGAGCGACATGCCGCTCGCCAGGGCCATTCAGGCGGCTACTCAGAAACTCATCGACAATGGCGATATGAAGAAGATTCTCGCCTCCTGGGGAAACGAGAACGGGCTGATCGCAAAGTCCGAGATCAATCCCGCCGTCAAGTAAGGCCCTAGATTCCTCCCCTCCTTTACCGCGTGGCATAAATATCCCACCGTGAAAACAAGTTGTCACATAACGGTAACAGAACTGTTCTCCGAGAGAAACACCTCATCCATAGGGTGACGAAGTCAGAAAGGAGGGGTGGAATGGCCCGCCGGGTGACCCGCGGCGGCCAAGCAGCCCCTCGACCTCACGATCAGGAGCATTTCCCATGATCAGAACCGTCTTCCCCCGCACACTGGCAGCCGTCTGTTTGGCAACGGCCCTGGCACTGACGGGCTGCACCGACGCCTCCCAGCAGGGGTCGAGCGGCTCAAGCGCCAGCGGATCGGCGTCCCCGGCCAGCAATGACGCCCTCATCGACTCGATCAAGAAAGACGACGCGATCGCCAAACTGGTCCCCGCCGATATCGCCAAGAACGGCACCCTCACGATCGGCTCGGACGCCACCTACGCGCCCGCCGAATTCGTCGGTTCCGACGGCAAGACCATCATCGGTTACGACGTCGACTACGCCGAGGCGATGGCCAAGCTGATGGGCATCAATGTGAAGTTCTCCAATGCCACATTCGACACCCTCATCCCCTCGGTCGGCACCAAGTACGACATGGCGATCTCCTCCTTCACCATCACCGCCGAGCGCGAGAAGCAGGTCAACCTGGTCTCCTACTTCCAGGCCGGGATGGCGAAGGCGGTGCAGAAGGGCAACCCGAAGAAGGTGCCCGCCGACTCGCTGTGCGGGTTCACCGTGGCTGTCGAGACCGGCACCTCCGAGGAGGCCTCGGCCAACGAGCAGTCCAAGGAGTGCACCGCTGCCGGCAAGAAGGCCGTCAACGTGCTGTCCTACAAGGCCCAGACCGACGCCACCACCAATGTCATCGGCGGCAAGGCCGACGTCTCCTACGCCGATTCGATGATCATCGCCTACTCCATCGAGCAGACCAATGGGAAGCTGGAACCCCTCGGCGGCATCACCGACGCCGAGCCCTTCGGCGTGGCCGTCGGCAAGAACGACACGCAGCTCGCCAAGGCGGTCCAGGCGGCCACCCAGAAGCTCATCGACGACGGCTCCATGAAGAAGATCCTGGCCACCTGGGGCAATGAGTCGGGCATGATCAAGACATCTGAAATCAACCCGACTGTGAAGTGATCGAGATGGCACACGAGGAACACGCCGACATACCGAATCGGATCCGGGCCAAGGAGGTCTTCCACCCGGGCACCCTCATCGCGGCGATCATCGTCGCGGTGCTCGCCGCGATGATGCTCCACGGCCTGGTGCGCAACAAGAACTTCCAGTGGCACATCGTCTGGCTGTACCTGCGCGACGTCAAGGTGATCCAGGGCATCGGATACACCCTGCTGCTGACGGCGCTGGCGATGATCCTGGGCACCATCCTGGCGCTCATCATGGCGATCATGAGAACGGCGTCCAACCCGGTACTGCGCGGCGTCTCGTGGGCCTACATCTTCGTCTTCCGGGGCATCCCGGTCTACACCCAGCTGATCTTCTGGGGGCTGGTCGCGGTGCTCTACCCGGTGATCGGGATCGGCATCCCGTTCGGACCCCAGTTCGTCGACTTCGACACCTCCAAGCTGATCGGCGCCTTCGCGGCCGCAGTGATCGGCCTGGGGCTCAACGAGGGCGCCTATCTGGCCGAGATCATCCGCTCCGGCCTGGAGTCGGTGGACGGAGGACAGGGCGAGGCCGCGAAGGCCCTGGGCATGAAGCCCTCCCTCATCATGCGCCGGATCACCATCCCGCAGGCGATGCGCGTCATCATCCCCCCGCTGGGCAATGAGACCATCGGCATGCTGAAGACGACCTCCCTGGTGCTGGCAGTGCCCTTCACCCTGGACCTGCAGTTCGCCACCAACGCCATCGCCAACCGTATCTACGCGCCCATCCCACTTCTCATCGTGGCCGCCTTCTGGTACCTGGTGATGACCAGCGTGCTCATGGTGGGCCAGCACTACCTCGAGCGCTACTACGGCCGTGGCTTCACCAACAGCGGCTCGAAGCGTTCCAAGAGGCAGGCCGCCGTCAACGCGGCCGGCACCACCACCATCGATCCGGCTCTGGAGGTCGAACAGTGAGTACCACGGCATCCACTACAACCGGGACGCTCCGCCCACCGCTGGGCTCCCCGATGGTGCAGATCACCGGGCTGCACAAGGAGTTCGGCTCCTTGCACATCCTTAAAGGGATCGACCTGACGGTCTCCACCGGCGAGGTGTGCGTGCTGCTCGGCCCCTCCGGGTCGGGCAAGTCCACCCTCCTGCGCTGCGTCAACCAGCTGGAGACCTTCCAGGCCGGCGAGATCCGGGTCGGCGGGGAGCGGGTCGGGTTCGCCGAGCATCCGCTGCCGGACGGGCGCCTGGCCCGGCTCACCGAGAAGCAGATCGCGGCCCAGCGGGCGCGGGTCGGAATGGTCTTCCAGAGGTTCAACCTGTTTCCTCATATGACAGCCCTGCAGAATGTCATGGAGGCCCCGATCCACGTCGGCAAGGTGCCCACCGCCCAGGCCAGAGCGCGGGCCACCGAGCTCCTGGAGCGGGTCGGGATGGCCGACCGGGCCACCCACTACCCCTCCGAGCTCTCCGGCGGGCAGCAGCAGCGGGTGGCCATCGCCCGGGCGATGGCGATGGATCCCGAGCTGATGCTCTTCGACGAGCCCACCTCGGCCCTTGACCCCGAACTGGTCGGCGAGGTGCTCAATGTCATCAAGGATCTGGCCCGCTCGGGAATGACGATGCTCGTCGTCACCCACGAGTTGGGATTCGCCCGTGAGGTGGCCGATCAAGTGGTCTTCATGGCCGACGGCGTCGTCGTCGAGGCGGGAGCGCCGGCCCAGGTGATCGACCACCCGAGCTCCCCCCGGCTGGCGGACTTCCTCAACTCGGTGCTCTGACGGCGTCGCCCCGCCTCTTCAAGATAACCCACGGCCCCGGCCCCTCATCCCAAAGTGGTGAGAGACTGGGGCCGTGGTGCGCGACGACATGATCCGACTGGGACAGTTCCTCAAATACGCGAATCTCGCCGAGACCGGCGGGCGGGCCCGCGAGCTCATCGCGGAGGGGCTGGTCTACGTCAACGGCGAGCAGGAGACCAGACGGGGCCGTCAGCTCCACCCCGGCGACGAGGTCGCGGTGCGCAGCGACGGCCAGGAGGTCCACGAGACCGTCCAGCTCGGCGAGATGGACGTCCCCTGGTAGAAGGCCCGGCCACTCAAGCTGGTAGAAAGCCCCGGCGGCTCAGCTGCCGGCCTTCAGCTCCCCGTGCGCCCAGGACAGCTCCGGCACCCGGCTGGCGAACAGCTGCAGGATCTGCAGAGCCCCGTCCAGCGCATTGGTGGCCTCGGTGCCCAGCCCCGCCTCGATCTGCTCGGCGGCGCGCAGGACTGTCCGGTCGGTGTGCAGCGACTCCAGCACCTCGTTCTCCACCATGTTCCACAGCCACTCGCGCTGCTGGTCGATGCGACGCCGGGTGAGGGAGCCGTCCTTCTCCAGATACGCGCGGTGGTCCAGCACCGCCTTCCAGACGTCGTCCAGGCCGTCGCCGGTGTAGGCCGAACAGGTCATCACCGGGACTCGGCGCTTCTCCGGCCTCCGAGGAGACCAGTCTCATCGCGATCGACAGGTCCCGCGCCGAGACCCGGGCGTTGCCGGCATTGTCCCCGTCGGCCTTGTTGACCGCCACCACGTCGGCCAGCTCTAGAATGCCCTTCTTGATGCCCTGCAGCTGGTCCCCGGTGCCGGTGACCGCCAGCATCAGGAAGGTGTCGACCATCCCTGAGACGGCCACCTCGGACTGGCCGACGCCGACCGTCTCGATGATGACCACCCCGTAGCCGGCGGCCTCCATCACGATCATCGCCTCCCGGGTGGCACGGGCCACCCCTCCGAGGTGGCCGCCCGACGGCGAGGGCCGCACGAAGGCCTCGTCGCGGTTGGCCAGATCCGCCATCCTGGTGCGATCGCCCAGGATCGACCCTCCGGTGCGGGTGGAGGAGGGATCCACCGCGAGCACCGCGATCCGGTAGTGGTACCGGTCGATGAGCCGGCAGCCGATGTTGTTGATGAAGGTCGACTTGCCCGCCCCGGGCACCCCGGAGATGCCCACCCGGATGGCGTTGCCGGTGTGCGGGGCCAGCAGCCGCAGCATCTCGCGGGCCTTCTCCCGGTGGTCCGGTCTGCTGGACTCCACCAGGGTGAGAGCCCGGGCGATGTACATCCGATTGCCCGCCAGCACCTGCTCGACCAGCTCCGGGACCTCGATCTTCATCGAATCAGTTCCTCCATGAGTTCTTGTTGCGCCGAAGATCGGCTGCAATTCGTGGCCCGGTCCAGCGTCCTCGCCGCCGGGATGCCGCGCGGCCGGCTCTCAGGAGAGTATCTCCCGAGGGCCGGCCGCATGGTCTATCCAGATTCGATCGGGATCGGATCAGTTCTCGGCGTCGATCTTGTCGAGCAGATGCTGCATCAGGTCGACCGCAGCCTCCGGGATGTTGGTGCCGGGCGGGTAGATCGCCACAGCGCCGTCGTCGCGAAGCTCCTGGAAGTCCTGGGTCGGGATGACGCCTCCGACGACGATCATGATGTCGGAACGGCCCAGCTTCGCCAGCTCCTCTCGCAGCGCGGGCACCAGGGTGAGGTGGCCGGCTGCCAGCGAGGAGACGCCGACGACGTGGACGTCGCCCTCAACCGCCTGGCGGGCGGTCTCCTCGGGAGTCTGGAACAGCGGGCCGACGTCGACGTCCATGCCGAGGTCGGCATAGGCGGTGGCGACGACCTTCTGACCGCGGTCGTGGCCGTCCTGGCCCATCTTCGCGATGAGGATACGGGGGCGGCGGCCCTCCTTCTCCTCGAACTCCTTGACCATGCCCTGGACCTTCTTGGAGGTCTCAGAGGATCCCGACGCCTTGCTGTACACACCGGAGATTGTACGGATCTGAGCCGTGTAGCGCCCGAAGACCTTCTCCATCGCGTCGCTCATCTCGCCCAGCGAGGCGGATGCACGACCGGCCTCGATGGACAGCTTGAGCAGGTTGCGGTCGGGATCGGTCGGATCCGGGTTGGCAGCGGCCCAGGTGAGCTTCTCCAGCGCGGCCTGGGTGGCGGCCTCGTCGCGCTCGGCGCGCAGCGCCTCCAGCTTGGCCTTCTGCTCGGCCAGCACCTGGGAGTTGTCGACCTTGAGGACCTCGAGGGGCTCCTCCTCGTCGAGCTGGTACTTGTTGACGCCGATCAGCGGCTGGCGGCCGGAGTCGAGGCGGGCCTGGGTACGAGCCGCGGCCTCCTCGATGCGCATCTTCGGGATGCCCTTCTCGATGGCCTTCGCCATGCCGCCGGCGGCCTCGACCTCCTGGATGTGGCCCCATGCCTTGCGGGCCAGCTCCAGGGTGAGCTTCTCGACATAGGCCGAACCGCTCCACGGATCGATCACCCGGGTGGTGCCCGACTCCTGCTGGAGGAACTGCTGGGTGCTGCGGGCGATGCGGGCCGAGAAGTCGGTCGGCAGGGCGATGGCCTCGTCCAGCGAGTTCGTGTGCAGGGACTGGGTGTGGCCCTGGGTGGCGGCCATGGCCTCCACACAGGTGCGGATGACGTTGTTGTAGACGTCCTGGGCGGTGAGCGACCAGCCGGAGGTCTGCGAGTGGGTACGCAGGCTCATCGACTTGGGGTTCTTCGGTCCGAACTGGTGGACCAGCTTGGCCCACAGCATCCGGGCCGCGCGCATCTTGGCGACCTCCATGAAGAAGTTCGTCCCGATCGCCCAGAAGAAGGACAGCCGCGGTGCGAACTGGTCCACCTTCAGGCCGACGTTCTCGCCGGCGCGGATGTAGTCGACGCCGTCGGCCAGGGTGTAGGCCATCTCGATGTCGGCGGTGGCGCCGGCCTCCTGCATGTGGTAGCCGGAGATCGAGATGGAGTTCCACTTCGGCATGTTCGCGCTGGTGAACGCGAAGATGTCGGCGATGATCCGCATCGACGGCTGCGGCGGGTAGATGTAGGTGTTACGAACCATGAACTCCTTGAGGATGTCGTTCTGGATCGTTCCGGCGAGCTGCTCGGGCTTGACGCCCTGCTCCTCGGCGGCCACCACGTAGAGGGCGAGGATCGGCAGCACGGCGCCGTTCATCGTCATCGACACGCTCATCTGGTCCAGCGGAATGCCGGCGAACAGCTCGCGCATGTCCTTGATGGAGTCGACGGCCACACCGGCCATGCCGACGTCACCGGGGACGCGGGGGTTGTCGGAGTCGTAGCCGCGGTGGGTCGGCAGGTCGAAGGCCACCGACAGGCCCTTCTGGCCGGCCGCCAGGTTGCGGCGGTAGAAGGCGTTGGACTCCTTGGCGGTGGAGAATCCGGCGTACTGGCGGATCGTCCAGGGGCGGAAGGCGTACATCGTGGCGTAGGGGCCGTGCGTGAAGGGCGGGATGCCGGCATAGGTGCCGAGCCAGTCCATGTCCTGGTAGACGTCCTCGCCGTACAGGTGGCCGACCGGGATCTGCTCCGGGGTGACCCAGGGCTCCTGCTCGCCGGCGGCTGCGGCGAGTTCGGCGAAGCGCTGCTGCGCATCCGCGGGAACCGTCGCCTCACCGAGGTTGATCGAATCGAAACGGGGCAAGGTGCTCACTTGGCAACTCCCAACGTGTCCAGAGTGTCGGAGAGGACCGCGACGACGTCCATCCCCATGGCGACACGACCGTCGAAGACCTGCTCGGCCTCCGCGGCGTCATCGCCGAATTCCTTGAAGGCTCCCGACAGGTAGACCTTCTTGGCGCCGGCCTCCTTGAGGGCCTTGGCGACTGCCAGGCCCTGGTCGGCGTAGACCTTCCTGTTCGAGCACAGGTCGGCGACCGTGGTGCCGGAGTCCTTGAAGGCCTTGACGATGTCCTCGAGGGACCCGCCCTCGACCTCGGGGGTCTCGATGCCGGCGATGTGCCACATCGGGGCCGAGAAGCCCTCGCGGGCGCCGAAGTCGCGCCGGGTGCCCAGGCAGGCCAGGAAGACCTGGGGACGCTCGGGAGCCTTGCCGGACCGGTCGACCAGGGCCTCGAAGACCTCGGAGTCGCGGTGCCAGGCCAGGCCCTTGCGCTCGGGAGCGGCCGGGAAGGGCTTGGCCTCCAGGGTGCGGGCCCCGATCAACGGGAACTCCGAGACCGAGGTGATCGGCTGCTTGCGGGTGGCGAGCCGCTTGGCGCGCTCCGCATTGAGGGTCTCCAGCTCCGCGGCGACCTTTCCGTCGGCGAGGAAGGCGGCGAATCCGCCGGCCGCCTCCACCTCCTGGAACTTGCTCCAGGCCGCCTCGGCGAGGGTCTTGGTGAGGGACTCGACGTAGAAGGAGCCGCCGGCCGGGTCGTTGACCCGGGCGATGTTGCACTCCTCGGAGAGCACGATTCCGGTGTTGCGGGCGATCCTGCGGGTGAACTGGTTCTTCGGCAGGCCGATGGCCGCGTCGAAGGGCAGCGTGGTGATCGCCTCGGCGCCGCCGACGGCAGCGCTGAAGGTCGAGATCGTGCCGCGCAGGATGTTGACGTAGGGATCGTCGCGGGTGAGCTCGCGCCAGCTGGTGACCGCCTGCTGGCGGGCGCCGCGCTTGGCCTCGGGCACCTCGAAGACCTCGCCGATCCGGTTCCACAGGACTCGCAGGGCGCGCAGCCGGGCGATGGTGAGGAACTCGTCGTGGGTGGCGGTGACGCGGAAGTTGATGGCGTCGAAGGCCTCCTCGGCGGAGACTCCCTGCTCGACCAGGGCGCGCACGTACTCGACCGCGGTGGCGATCACCCAGGCCAGCTCGGCGACGTCTCCGGCGCCCGCGTTGTGGTAGATCGTGCCGTCGGAGACGAAGGCGCGCGCGTTCTTGTAGGGCTTGATCTTCCCGGCCCACTCGGACAGACCCGACAGGTCGGGGGTGCCGCCGTTGAGGGCGGCGAAGCCGATCGGATCGATGCCCAGGTTGAAGGAGAGCTCGTCGGCGGCGAGATCGGAGGAGGCGTAGACGTCGAGAAGGGCGTTGGCGGCGGCGGCCTGGTCGTCGCGGCTGGAGACCTCGACCTTGGCCAGGTTCAGCAGCACGTCCTTGAGATCACCGGCGATGTCCGCGGGCTTGACGGCGTCGGCGCCGACCCGCAGCCAGATCGAGGTGACGCCGCGCTCGAGGTCGGCGATGATCGCCTTGCGGGTGAAGTCGGCGTCGGGATCCTCGTGGAGGGAACGCACATCCCATGCGTCGATCGCGCCGGTCCGGATGGTGGTTCCCCGGGTGAACGGGGCGACGCCGGGGGCGCCGAGGATCTCGGGGGCATCCGCCCTGGTGTACATCGGCTCGAACTGCACGCCGTCGACGGTGGTCGGCTCCATGCGCTTCAACGACTGCTCAAAGGTGAGCTGCTTGCCCTCGGGGCGGCCGCGGTTGAAGACCTTGGCCACCTCCTTCTCCCACTGCTCTTGGGTGGGGGCCGGGAAATCGCCGGCCAGGGTGAGCGCCTCGGGGACGTCGGACACCGACGGGTCGCCGAGGTTGTCGGGATCAGTCATACTCAGAAGACTCCTGCTCCGCTGTGGATGGACATGTGCCGAGGACCTCCCCTCGAGATCCGCGGTACCGCATCGCACGCGGCGGTGCGAAGACGTGCCGGCAGGTATTCGGACTTGCGGGCACCCCGCCCGCCGGCGGTTCTCGCCGACTGGCCGGTCCTACGTCACCGCTTCCCGGGCCGGAGCCCAGTGCTTGATCATCGTCGCGCCCGCGATCTGAACCGCGGACCCGGCGATGATGGTGATGTCGTTCCCACTCACCGCTGCGGGGCAGCGCCGGAATCTCACCGGCTTCCCTCTTGCGGTTGAGGCTGCTCTCACAGCCCCAACACCAGCGACCACCATCGTATCGAAGGCCCCTGTCGACTCCCCGCCGGGGGTCATGTGTTCAGAGCCGTGACATTCGTGCAGTTTCTCGAGCAGTTTCATCGATCCACTGCCGGATCTCGCGATGCACCTGAGCGCGGTTGATCTCGTTGAGGATCTCGTGGCGGCCCTGCGGGTAGAGCACCACGTCGACATGACGGACGCCGGCCGCGCGCAGGTTGGCGGCGACCCCGCGCACACCTCGGCCGGCGCCGCCGACCGGGTCGGCGGCCCCGCTGAACAGCCCGACCGGCAGCTGCGGCGGCACCGCTCCCATCACGTCAACGCTGTTGGCCGCTCTCATCAGTTTCAGCAGTTCCCGGTAGAACCCCGCGCTGCAGACATAGCCGCACAGTGGATCGGCGACATAGGCGTCGACCATCTCGCGGTCCCGCGACAGCCAGTCGAAGTCGGTGCGGGCGGGACGGAAGGCGGCGTTGAAGGATCCGAAGGCCAGCGTGTTCATCAGGCGGCTGCGCCGGTCCTCGCCGGCGAGCGCGATCTGCGCCTCGGCGATTCCGAGCCCCACCGGGCCCGCCGGGCCCAGCGAGCCACCGGTGCCGATGAGGACCAGGGCCGCCATCTCGCGACCGCGCCGGGCCGCCATCATGCGCGCCAGGAAGGAGCCCATCGAGTGGCCGATCAGGATCCAGGGCAGGTCGGGCCGCTCGGCCCGGAAGTGGTCGATGACCATCGACATGTCGTCGAGCAGCTGGTGGTAGCCGCGATCGGGCAGCTGT
This sequence comes from Acidipropionibacterium sp., assembly GCA_022647765.1. Taxonomy (GTDB): domain Bacteria; phylum Actinomycetota; class Actinomycetes; order Propionibacteriales; family Propionibacteriaceae; genus Acidipropionibacterium. The sequence continues at coordinate 43,744 of JALCLH010000001.1, read as the reverse complement.
CCGAGCTCTCCCCGGGCCAGAGCGCGGGGCCCCTCGCCACGGTTCTCGCCCGAGATCACCAGCCAGCCGTCGTCGGCCAGGCCGCGGGCGAACTCGTCGTAGCGGGCGGCGTACTCGCACATCCCGGCGTCGATCTGCACGATCCCCCGGGGCTCGGACTCGGGCTCCCAGACCAGGACGTCGACCTCGGCGCCATCGTCTGCTGTCAACGTGATGCAGTCCATGCCGTCAGCCTATTCGTCCACTCGCGACGCCGCGTCCTCTCCCCGCCCTCGCAGGCCCCGATAGTGGTCTGCGAGGCGGACCCCGATGTGCAGGAAGCTGCCGCTACGAGGGGGTGCTGGGGGAGTCGTCTCCCCCGCCCCGCCGGGCCACGATAGTGGCCTGCGAGGCGGACCCCGATGTGCAGGAAGCTGCCGCTACGAGGGGGTGCTGGGGGAGTCGTCTCCCCCGCCTGTTTTGGCTAGTCATTCCCGAACAGGTCGCGGGTGTAGATCTTGTCGGCCACATCGGCCAGCTCCGGGGCCATCCGGTTGGCGATGATGAGATCGCACTCGCGCTTGAACGAGTCCAGGTCGTGGGTGACCTTCGAGCGGTAGAAGTCCTCGCCCTCGTAGGTGGGCTCGTAGACGACGACCTCGATCCCCTTCGCCTTGATGCGCTTCATCACGCCCTGGATGGAGGAGGACCGGTAATTGTCGGAACCGGCCTTCATCACCAGCCGGTAGACCCCGACCCGCTTGGGATCGCGGGACACGATGTCGGCCGCGACCCAGTCCTTGCGGACCGTGTTGGAGTCCACGATCGCCCCGATCAGGGTCTGCGGGACGTCCTGATAGTTGGCGAGCAGCTGGCGGGTGTCCTTGGGCAGGCAGTAGCCGCCGTAGCCGAAGGACGGGTTGTTGTAATGGCTGCCGATCCGCGGGTCCAGGCAGACGCCGTCGATGATCTGGCGGGTGTCCAGTCCGCGTTGGGCCGAGTAGGTGTCCAACTCGTTGAAGAAGGAGACCCGCATCGCCAGGTAGGTGTTGGCGAACAGCTTGGTGGCCTCGGCCTCGGTAGAGCCGGTGAGCAGCACCGGCACATCCTCCGCCTCCGCGCCCTCCAGCAGCAGGTCGGCGAACCGGTGGGCGCGCTCATCGCGGCCGCCGACGATGATCCTTGAGGGGTGAAGGTTGTCGGTCAGCGCCTGGCCCTCCCGCAGGAACTCCGGGGAGAAGATGAGGTGGAGCCCGGGGTGGGCGGCCCGGGTCTGCTCGGTGAAGCCGACCGGGACGGTCGACTTGACGACGACAGTGGCCTGCGGCGCCAGCGTCTCCACCTGCTCGATCACCGAGATCACCGAGGAGGTGTCGAAGTAGTTGGCGTCGGGGTCGTAGTTGGTCGGGGTGGCGATCACCACGAAATCGGCGCCCGGATAGGCCTGGCCGGCCTCGGTGGTGGCGCGCAGATCCAGCTCGTGGTGCGCGAGGTAGTCCTGGATCTGGGCGTCGGCGATGGTGGTGTGCCCGTTGTTGACCAGGCCGACCCGCTCGGAGTCGATGTCGACGGCCACCACCTCGTTGTGCTGGGCCAGTAGGACGGCCATCGCCATCCCGACGTAGCCGAGTCCGGCTACCGCGATCCTCGTTGTCACCGTGTTCTCCTTCATGGACGGCTTTCATCTGCAAACGCGCCGTCCGCGCCCTGTCGGTCCCGTGGCCGACCTTACTGGGCCGACAGTCTATGGGACCACCCATGCCGAGATCGGGAAGGTGCGGTCCGGCCGGCGTCCGCAGACGGCGCCGCGCGCTCAGCGGCGGGACAGATCCGCCGTCCTCAGATCCGCCTTCGACGATCGGGTGACGACCTTGTGCCCGGCCCAGATGGCCAGGAAGACCGGGACGCCGATGTAGGCGACCACGGTGCCCTGGATGTCGCCGCGGATCACGGCGTCCCACCCCTGGCCGACCACCACGACGATGCACAGCACGAAGGCCAGAATCGGCCCCAGCGGGTACCAGCGCGCCCGGAACGGCAGTTCGGAGAGCAGGTGGCCCTGCGCCAGGAAGGCGCGGCGGAACTGCAGGTGGCACACCGCAATGCCCAGCCAGGCGATGAACCCGCACAGGCTCGACAGGTCGACCAGCCAGGTGTAGGCCTTCCCGGAGCCCACCAGGCTGGTGGCGAAGCAGGCCGCTCCGACCAGACTGGTGGCGATCAGCGCGTAGACGGGGACGCCGCGGCGGTTGACCATGGCGAAGATCCCCGGCGCCTTGTGCTCCCTGGCCATCGCGTAGAGCATCCGCGTCGAGGCGTAGAGGCCCGAGTTTCCGGCCGACAGGATGGAGGTGAGGATGACGGCGTTCATGACGGCGGCCGCCCCGGCGATCCCGGCACGGCGCAGCACCAGGGTGAACGGGCTGATCGCCACGTCGGAGACGTCGGAGGCCAGCAGATTCGGGTCGGTGTAGGGCAGCAGGAAGCCGATGACGGTGATCGCGCCGATGTAGAAGATCATGATCCGCCAGAAGATCTGCCGGGTCGCCCGCGGGATGGCCTTCTCCGGGTCCTTCGCCTCCCCGGCGGCGATGCCGATGAGCTCCTCCCCCTGGAAGGAGAATCCGGCGATGAGGAAGACCGACATCACCCCGCCGAGCCCGTGGACGAAGGGGGCGTCGCCACGGGTCCAGTTCGAGGTTCCCGGGGAGTGGCCGCCGAGGATGCCGATGATCATGAGGACGCCGAGAACCAGGAAGATGACGACGGCGGCCACCTTGACGGTGGCGAACCAGAACTCGCCCTCACCGTAGGCCCTGGCCGACAGCGCATTGAGCCCGACCAGCAGCGCCAGGAAGAGCACGGACCACACCCAGGAGGGGACGCCGGGCAGCCAGTACTGCATCACGATCGCCGCCGCGGCCAGCTCGGCGGCCACCGTGATGGCCCAGTTGAACCAGTAGTTCCAGCCGATGGCGAAGCCGAAGGAGGGCGAGACGAAGCGGGTGGCATAGGTCTCGAAGGCGCCGGGCACCGGGATGTAGGCGCTCATCTCGCCCAGGCTCTGCATCAGCAGGTAGACCATCAGGCCGATCAGGGCGTAGGCCACCAGCGCGCCGCCCGGTCCCGCCTGGGAGATGGTGCCGCCCGAGGCCACGAAGAGCCCGGTGCCGATCGCACCCCCGATCGCGATCATGTTCATGTGCCGCGACTTGAGTCCGCGGTGCAGATCCGACTGAGCCTCCGATTGAGCTCGCGCGTCCATGAGTCCTCTCCCCGACCGTCCGGCGACGGCGCCGAGGGCTCATTCAACTCCTACCGAGCGGACCGGTTGCACCGGCGGTCTCAGTTTCTGGACAGGCGTCTCACATCGAGCCGCGGACGACGAATCTCCCGGCAGCCGAGAGTTCAGGGCTTCATTTGAGCCCTGAACTCTCGGCTGCCGGGAGATTCGTGAGAGAGGAGTGTGCGGGTCAGGCCTTGTCGGCGGCTTCCAGAGCGGAGTCGTAGTCGGGCTCGTCGGCGATCTCGGAGATCAGCTGGGTGTAGGCGACCTTCCCTGAGGCGTCGACGACGACCACCGAGCGGGCCAGCAGCCCCTTCAGCGGGCCATCGGTCATGGTGACGCCGAAGTCGTCGCCGAAGGTGGAGCGGAAGCCCGACGCGGTGGTGACATTCTCGATGCCCTCGGCGCCGCAGAAGCGGGCCTGGGCGAAGGGCAGGTCGTTGGAGACGCAGAGCACCGTGGTGTCCTGGAGACCGGCGGCCTTCTTGTTGAAGGTGCGCACGCTGGCGGCACAGGTGCCGGTGTCCAGGCTCGGGAAGATGTTGAGGATGACCTTCCTGCCCGCCAGCGAGTCGCTGGTGAGATCACCGAGATCGGAGCCGGTGAGAGTGAATGCGGGGAGGGCGGACCCGACGGCGGGCAGCTCTCCGACGGTGTGGACGGGATTTCCCTTGAACTTCGTTTCGGCCATGCCCCCATCCTTGTGAGCCCACCGGCCCCTCGCAACTACTTGCGCCACCGACGAACAGCGCCGCCCGAGCGGAATACGCCCGCCCTCTCCCGGGAGTCAGGCCTGCGCGGTGAAGTGCTCGGAGGCGGCGTCCAGGGCCGCCACCTCGTCGGCTGCCAACTCCAGCTCGGTGGCGGCCAGCAGGGCGTCCAGCTGCTCGGGCACCCGCGCCGAGGCGATCGGGGCGGTGACCCCCTTGGCCAGCAGCCAGGCCAGCGAGACGCTGGTGACCTCGGCTCCGTGGGCGGAGGCGATCTCGCGCTCGGCGCCGACGACGGCGAAGGCGGCCTTCTGCGCGGCCTCGTCGGGCAGGTAGCTGCCGATCCCGTCGGCCCGGGCGGCGCCCTTGAGATCCTCGACGCCGGCGTACTTTCCGGTGAGGAATCCGGAGGCCAGGGAGAAGTAGGAGAAGATCGCCAGGTCCTTCTCGGCGGCGAGGGCGCCGTATCCGTCGGCCCCCTCGACATCTCCGCGGTGCAGCAGGTTGTAGTGCGGTTGCAGCGCCACCGGCTTGGCCAGCCCCTCGCGCTCGGCGACCTCGAGCCACTCGCGCTCGCGGGCCACCGAGAAGTTCGACAGCCCGATGTGACCGATCTTGCCCGTCGTGACCAGCTTGTCGAAGGCGGCCGCCATGTCCTCGACGGTCTGCGAGTCGTCGTCGAAGTGCGCGTAGTAGAGGTCGATGTGGTCGGTGCCCAGCCGAGCCAGGGAGGCGTCGGCGGCGGCCGCGATGGTGGCCGGGGCCAGCCCCTGGAACTGCGGGTGGGTGGCGACCTTCGAGGCGATGACGACCGTCGTCGACGGGCCACCTGCTTTCAGCCAGTGGCCGATGATGGTCTCCGACTCGCCGCCGTGGTTGCCCGGCACCCAGGCCGAGTAGCCGTCGGCGGTGTCGATGAGGGAGCCGCCGGCGGCGGTGAAGGCGTCCAGCACCGAGAAGGACTGCTTCTCGTCGCTGGTCCAGCCGAAGGTGTTGCCACCCAGCACCAGGGGGCGGGTGTCCAGATCTGCACCGGCGAATCGGATCATGAGTACTCCTCGGTTGTTGGTTCAATTGTTGATGTGTCACCCACGTTATGGTCTGGACGCCGCGCAGACAAGACCCCGCCGAGTCGCCCTTCACGGCCCGCAGGACACGTCGTATCCCGCCGCCGGGAGCGTGGAACGATCTACCATGCAAGGAGTCCAAGGGGGTGTCATGAGTGATCCGAGTGCACCGGGATGCAGCTTCGCCGCTGACGCCTTCGGGCCCAACTTTGAACTGAGCCGCCTCGGCACCTCCGAGGTCAATGCCTCCGAGGACTGGATACCGCTGGCGGCGATGCTCTCCCCCGCCGTCCTGATGGATCGGGTGGAGAACACCCGGCTGGCGATCGGCGGGGTGGGCGACTCTCCTCGCGAGATCCGAGCGGTGGCCTCGACGATGGCGCTGGGACTGTTCTCACGACTGCTCTCGCCGGTGCTGGGGGCGGCCGTTCTCGGGGCGCCGACCCTTGTCCCGGACCCGAGCGCCACCTGGCTGAGACGGGTCCGGAGAGGTCCCGTCCCGCTGGCCACCACCGCCGAGCCGGTGGACGCCGATCCGGCGGTCGCGCTCACAGCCCTGGTGCTGCCCCTGGTCCGGCGATCTCGCAGGCCTGCCGCCTGTCCCGCCGGGTCCTGATCGGGGACGCCGCCGCGGCCGTTGCCGGGTCCTGCGGCGTCATCGGAGCGGCCCGCCCGGAGCTGGCCGGCAGAGCCGAGGAGCTGCGCGCCGAGCTGCTCACCGCACCGGAGCTGGCCGGCTCGGGCACCCCTCGCGGGCCCTTCGTCCGGTCCTCCTGCTGCCTCATCTGGCAGCTGCCGATGCACTACATCTGCTCCAACTGCGTGCTGGTGGACGCCGGCACCCGGATGGTCCGGGAGCGCGACGACGATCGGGCCGGCTCGCCGGGATTCCGCCGCCGCTTTCAGGCGCAGCTGGCGCAGGCCGAGCGCACCCACACCTGGCAGGGCTCGGTGCCGCGCGCAGACGCCTGATGGAGGGGGTCTCCGGCTCAGTCCTCGACCATCTCGATGTCGACCATCAGCTCGGCGGCGATCCCCTCCAGCGCGGAGCGCAGGTCGTCGACGGTGGTGGCGGTGGTGATGCGCACCCGCGCAGACGTCTCGAAGAGCACCCCGTCGCCCATCGGCGCCTCGCGGACTCCGGTCTCCAGGTCGTCGATGGTGACCCCGAGATCGGCCATCGCACCGGTCACCTGACTGATGATCCCGGGACGGTCGTGCCCGATGAGGCGTACCGACAGAGTGGTCTGATCGGGCTGGCTGATCGGACCGGTCGGAGTGATGGTGACGTCCAGGCCATCGGCGGCCAGCTCCGCGAGGCTGTCGCGCAGCCCGCCGACCAACTCATCCGGGATGTCCACCAGGACGATCCCGGCGAATGCACCGGCCAGCAGGGCCATCCGGCTCTCAAGCCAGTTCCCGCCCTGCTCGGCGACCTTCGCGGCGACCGAGGAGACGATGCCCGGACGGTCGGCGCCGACTGCTGTGAGGAGAAGCTGTGCCATGCCCGAATTCTATCGTCGGGTGTCGTCCGGGGACTGCCGGACCCGCCAGTAGGCGCGGGTTGTCTCGGTGGGCCCGTCCAGCTCGGTGAATCCGGCGTCGGTGATCGAGACCGGGCGTCCGCCGGCATTCCAGTCCTGCTCCGTGGCGGTGACGACCCGCACCCGGAAGCCGTCGGAGCGCCAGCCCTCCAGAATCGTGGCGGGCATGGTCTGGCGGGCCAGCTGAGCGGCGTGACCGCACTGGGCGGCGGCCTTGCCGCTGGTGATCTCGAGGGAGGGGTTGATCTCGATGGTGACGACGGCGTCCCCGTTCGCGCTGACTCCCTCGTCGGGGAAGTGGGTGCCGGAGACCTGCAGCTTGTCGAGGGCCTTGGGCAGCGGCTGGACCGGGGCCGGCGGGAAGGCCCGCACCGCCGCCGGCCCGAATCCGTCCACCCCGTCCTGTTCGACGGTGACGCCGTCGAGCTCCTGGACGTCGGTCCACCGCTTGCCGTCGGCGCGGCGCACCAGTTTGCGGATCCGGTGGTCGTTCCAGTGCTGCACGGCCGGGAACCACGGGCCGCCCTCGGCCGAGCGAGGATCGTCGAGCAGGGCGACCACCGCTCGCGCCGCCGCCTCGCAGACGTCGACCTGGCGGGCGGGATGGTGCCGGTCGCGCATCACGACCAGCTGCATCGCCCACGGATCCGGTTCATGCTCGGGAATCACAACCGCTGACGCTACTCGCCCCCCTTCTAAGATGAGTCTGATGAACACGATCATCTGGGACATGGGGGGCACCCTCGTCGACACCTATCCTGAGGTGGACCGGGCCCTGGCGCGCGCCGTCTGGGGGGACGGTCCGACCCCGGAGCAGCTCCACGAGGTGTCGACCCTGCGATCGACCTCGATCGCCCACGCCATCGACGTGCTGTCGAATCGCCACGAGGTGGATCGACGCGTCCTCGATGAGGCCTACAGCGCGCTCAAGCACCGGTGGGAGAGCCGTCCCGCACCCCTGATGGACGGCGCCGTCGAGGTGATGGCTGCCGTGCATGCCGCCGGCGGGCTCAATCTGGTGGCCACCCACCGCGACCGGACCAGCGCCGGTGCGCTGCTGGACGGGCTGGGGCTGCACCCCGATGATCTGATCTGCGCCCCGGACGGCTACCCGCGCAAGCCCGATCCCACGATGTTCCAGCTGTTGATGAGACGCCACCGGTTGCGGGCGGCGGACGTGCTGTGCGTCGGCGACCGCCCGATCGACGTCGAGGCCGCAGAGGCGGCCGGGTTGGCCGGTGCGCTGCTGGTGCCCGAGGGCGATGTGCGAACCCAGGACCTGCCGAAGGGCTGCCTGGTGATCTCCTCGCTGCGGGATCTTCTGACACAGATCGGTTGAACCGGCCGCTGAACCGGCCCGGCGTCAAGACTCAGACGAGATCCTCGAAGGCGTAGTCCCCGGGCCACCAGGCCATCCATCGGCCGTCCTCGAAACCCGAGAGCAGGGCGATCTCCCGGGATCGATCCACTCGCCGCGGGCTGATGATCAGGGAGCCGCGGGTCAGGTCGATGCGAAGGCCCTGTCCGGCCCTCTCCGAGGTGCCCGTGACGTCGGCGCCGATCAGTTGGCGCAGCAGATCGGTGTACCCCATGTCGCCGTCTCGCCAGGTGCCCCCCGAGCGCTCGATGCTGGGCCAGACGCGGCTGCTGAGCACCCGGTCGGCGCTGCGCCCGGGCCTGGTGAACATCAGGCGCAGGGGTTCGCCGGCCGCGATCTCGATGGCGCGCAGCCGATCCCCAACCAGCTGGGAGAGCACATCGTTCGGGGCGTACTGGGACACGTCTGATCACTCCGGCAACATCTTGAGCTCGGTCTGTGTCACGTGACCCCTACTGCACCAGAGGCTGCGGGGCTGGACACTCGCTCGGTACGAGCGCATCCTCAATCCTGCCACATCTGCGGCCGCGACGGGGCCCGCCACCGCCGGTTCAAGCCAGGGTTCAGGCCAGCGCATCCCGGACGATCCCGGTGGCGCGTTCCGCCGCGTCCAGAGAACGGTTGCGCTGCTCGGACAGGACGGCCTGCGCGGCCGGCGAGGAGTCCCCGGACAGCACCTCCTCCAGCACCACGGCGTCCTGCATCTCGCCCAGGACGTCGGCGGCCCCGGCGTGCCGCTCGGCCCGCTCGCTCGCATCTTTGACGGTCCCACCGAGCGATTCATAGCCGTAGCGGGCAGCTTTGATCCGGCGGCGCAACCGGTGCCTGGTCGGGGCCAGTGCCTCGCTGGCCAGGGATGCGCCGTCGAACTGCTCCCAGACGGTCGAGGCGCGCCGCTCGGCCCAGGCCACCCTCTTGACGATCTGGGAGCGCCTGGGCCCCCGGCCGCCTCTGGCCATCGGGGCCCGCCAGGGCGCGGCGACGAACCTCGACAGTTCCTCCATAAGCGCCTTGGACCGACCCGAGGAAAGCATCTCGTCGGCGGCCGCCGCGGTGCGCTCCTGATGCTCGGCCAGACGGGCGATCAGCTCATCGGATCCGGGCAACGAGGAACCACCGGAGACCACTTCGAGCAGCTTTCCGACATGCTGGGCGGCGACCTCGGCGTCCCGCGCCTCACCGAGGACGCCGTTGTACCAGCGCAGGCCGTCCAGCAGCCGGGCCGCCTGCTTCTGGGGCAGCAGTGGCCGGTAGATCCTGATGGTCGCCCGGAGCCGGCGTCCGGCGGCTCTCAGATCGTGGATCGAGTCGGGCTCGCGCCGTCGGACGGCACCGGGCAGCGACCTCATCAGGTCGACCTGCCCGGCCCAGTACCTCTCCACGCTGCTGGCGGCCTTGGACATGGTCAGATTCTACGATCAGCGAGGCGAAGGCGGCAGCGATGTGGTCCGACGGACCACCAACCGAGGAAGCAGCCGGCGCGTCTCGATCTCGTCCTTCAGATTCTCCTGCTCGATCATCCTCATGAGGATCTCGGCAGCGATCCGGCCCTGCTGCCTGGCATGCTGATCGACGGACGTCAACCCCATTCTGGCGGCGAAGCTCGTATTGTCATGGCCGACGACCGAGATATCCTCCGGAACCCGCACTCCCAGCCTTGCCAACGCGTCGAGCGCCCCCAACGCCAAGACGTCGTTGCCGCAGAACAGGGCGGTCGGCGCACTGCCCTCAGTCATGAGTTCATGAACCATCTCCGCTGCTCCCCTCGCGCTCAGCTCCGGGAAGACGACGCGGTCCGGCAGCCCATGACGGGCCATCGCCTTCCGGTAGCCGTCAGCCCGGCCCTCATAGGGGATGTCGGCCGGCAGCGCGAGATGGGCGATGTCGCGGTGGCCGAGTGCGACAAGGTGGTCGACGGCGAGGTCTGCACTCATCCGGTCGTCGCTGTAGACGCTGGACACCCCGGACATCTCGATCTGGCGGGTCACCGCGACCACCGGCAGCGAGTTGACGGCGGCGCCGAGTGCAGATGTCGACCCGGCGTAGCCCACCAGCACGACGCCGTCGGGACGCAGAGTGACGAGGTCGCGCAGGCTGTGGTCCTCCTCCTCCGGATCGAAACCGCCCTGCATGAGGACGACGCGGTGCCCGTGAGCGCGCAGTTCTTCGACGAGACTCTCGTAGACGTCGACGAAGACGGGGTTGGACAGGGACTGCGCCAAGAATCCGACCATGCAGTGGGAACGGTTCCCGGCGAGCGAGGTGGCGATGCCGTTGTTGAGATAGCCGAGCGAGGCCGCCGCCTCCAGAACCCGCTGTCTCTTCTCCTCCGATACATGCTCGGATCCCTGCATCACCAGGGACACCAGGGGTCTGGAGACTCCCGCAGCCTGGGCCACGTCCGCCTGAGTGACATAGCGCCGGCGTCCTGCTGGACTCATTGCCACCCCCGAATACCATGAGGGCACAGGGTTCGCATGAAGTTCACGGACGCCGACGCTACATTGCTTTTCTGCCAGTCGAGGACGAAGTCGTCAGCCGATCATCACCGGACGGCCCTCGGCGGCCGACTTCTGCGCCGCAGAGATCACCTTCATCGTGGGGATGGCGTCACTGAAGGGGTTGGTGACCTTTGTGCCCTTGACGACGGCCTTCACGAACTCCTGGATCTCCGCCATGAATGCCTCGCCGTATCCGGTCCCGACGCCACGACCGGGCATGGCGGCGGTGGCCCCGAAGTACGGGAAATCGGGGCCGGCGACGATGGTGCGAGCGCCGTCGAATCCCGGCCGGACGCCGGAGGCCTCGTAGACGACGAGTTGATCCATCTGCGCCGAGGAGAACCGCGCGTGGCCCTTGGTGCCGAAGACCTCGATGCCCAGATCGTTCGGGACGCCGCAGGCGATCCGTGACAGGGTGACATTGCCGACCGCGCCTGATGCGGTCTTGACCGACAGGTTTGCGATGTCGTCATTGTCGACTGGACCACGCTCGGTGGCCGACGCCTTGACAGCGTGGCCGATGCCGCCGGCCGGCATCGGACGCTCGGTGATGACCGTGGTGAGCTGTGCACTGGTGACCTCCGTGATGTCGCCGATGACATAGCGGACCGTATCCAGAGTGTGAGCGCCGATATCGGCGACAGCGCCACCGCCGGACTGCTCCTGGACATAGCGCCAGGTGCGGGGCTCCTCGGGGCTGGCGGCGTAGTCGGCGTAGTAGTGAGCCCGGAACCACTCGACGTCGCCGAGAGTCCCCTCTTCAACTATCTCGTGGAGCGCGGCCAGGGCTGGGATCCGTCGGAATGAGAATCCGACCGCGTTGACCACGCCAGCCTCCTGGGCGGCCTTCACGATGATCTCAGCCTCGGCGGCGTCCAGCCCCAACGGCTTCTCGCAGAAGATGTGCTTGCCCGCGGCGACCACCTTCGGGACGACGTCGACGTACATCCGATTGGGCAGAGCCATGCTCACGGCATCGATCTCAGGGTCGTCCAGGACGGTCTGAATGTCGGTGGCAGTGCGCAGAAAGCCATACTTGCCGGCGACCTGCCTGGCCAGGTCCTCGTTCGGGTCCACGACGGTGTGCAGCAGCACCTTCACACCATTCAGGTCGTCGTCCATCTGAGCGTTCTGATAGCCGTACGCGTGCGACTGACCTGCGTAGCCCGCCCCGACGAGCGCGACATTGATTTGATCGGACATTTTCTAATCCCTTCCTCGTTGAAGCCGCCAGACGAGCCTCTGCCCTGTGCAGATCAAGCCTTGACATCCGTCAGCAGACCCGTATATCGTCTGACCCACCGAACGTTATCACGTGATAATAGGAACAGTCAACGGCGCATCGAAGAGGATGACGAATGACTTCACAAACCACTGGACATGACAGTCCCACACCCACCACGCCCAGAGCTGAGGACCAAGACCCCAATGCTCTGGAACACCGCAAGCAGGTCCGCCACCGCCTCAACGTGGCTACTCTCGTCGTAACTTTTGGCGCCTTGGCCTTCGGCTACGACACCGGCATCATCTCCGGTGCCCTTCCGTTCATGAAACTGCCCACCAGCCAAGGCGGACTTGACCTCACCCCGATGACCGAGGGCATGGTCACCGCCTCACTGCTGCTCGGTGCAGCCTTCGGCTCGGTCGGCGGGGGCCGGCTCTCCGACATGTATGGACGCCGTCACAACATCAAGTGGCTGGCCATCGTCTTCCTCATCGGAGCCCTGGGCACCGCTCTGTCACCGAATCTTTCCGTGATGATCGCCTTCCGCATCATCCTCGGCTTCGCCGTTGGCGGAGCCTCGGCCACCGTGCCCATGTTCATCGGCGAGCTCGCCCCCGCCAACCGACGTGGCCCCTTGGTCTCTCGCAACGAACTCATGATTGTCACCGGTCAGCTCATCGCCTACACCACCCAGGCCATCCTCGGGGTCTACGGCAACCCTGCCCACGCATGGCGCTGGATGCTCGGTCTGGCCACCATTCCTGCCGTCGCCCTGTGGATTGGCACCTTCTTCGTACCCGAGTCCCCGCGCTGGCTGGTGATGAAACGCCGCAACGGCGAGGCCCTCGATGTCTTGAGGCAACTGCGCGAGGAGGATCCTGAGCCGGAACTCGCCGAGATCAACAAGCTCGTCGAGGAGACCGCGGTCTCCCAGGCCAACGCCCGACAGCACCTGCGCACGCCCTGGATCAAGCGAATTACACTCATCGGAATCGGCTTCGGCGTCGTCATCCAGCTCACCGGCGTCAACGCCATCATGTACTTCGCACCCACCGTGCTGATCTCGACCGGCCTGGGCACCAACGCCGCCCTGCTCGCCACCATCACTAACGGCATCGTCTCAGTCGGCGCCGTTGCCATCGGCCTGCAGATCATCGGCCGAGCGAACCGCCGCACGATGCTCAAGATCGGCATGATCGGCCTAATCAGCGCCCAGATCCTGCTCGCCTTCGCCTTCATGTTGCCCGAACAGACTTGGCGCAGCTATCTCATCCTCGCCCTCATGCTGGTCTATCTGCTGTTCATGCAGATGTTCTGCTCAATCGTGTTCTGGCTCATGATGTCGGAGATCTTCCCGTTGAGGATCCGCGGTCTCGCCATGGGCATTGCGATCTTCTGTCAGTGGATATCCAACGGGTTGGTCACGTTCTTCTTCCCCATTCTGCTGGCCCGCATCGGTGGCAACACCTTCTTCATCTTCGCCGTCATCAACGTCGTCGCTCTCATCTTCGAACAGAAGTACCTTCCCGAGACCAGAGGTAAGAGCCTGGAGCGCCTTGAGGAGGAGCTCGCCACCGGAGGGGACGGAAGAAAACCCGCGCCTGAGAACGCCTGAGCCCGGAACACTCACACTTCGAGCTGCCCACGCAGCCGAGAACTGAAACCGAAAGGAATCTGAAATGACAACCGTAACAACGTCCTCGAAGGCCGTCTCCACCGATCCGAAGTACTCCAAGCTGGCCGTGGGCATCGCCTGCGACTCCTGGGGAGTCTGGTTCCCCGACGACGACAAACAGCTCCCCCCACTGACCGTGCTGGACCAGATGGCCGAATCCGGATTCGTCAACATCGAGACCGGCCCCTACGGATTCTTCCCCACCGACCCCGACATCCTCAAGAAAGAAACACAGGCCAGAGGCCTGAGCGTGGTCGCCGGAACCCAGGGCGGACCCCTGCACCACAAGTCCGACTGGGCCCCCACCACCGCCGACATCCGCGCCGTCGCCGACATGGTCGCACCCCAAGGGGCCCGCCATCTGGTCTATCTGCCCACCCCTTTCATCGACTACAAAACCTCCCAGCAGATCGAACCCGCCACCATCGACGACGAGGCCTGGAAGGTCTACATGGAAGGCCTCAACCGGGTCGGCACCATGCTCAAGAACGAGTACGGCATCACCCTGGGCGTCCACCCCCACGGCAACACCTACATCCAGACCGAGGCCGAGATCACCCGCATGCTCGACGACACCGACCCCGACGTCGTCTCCCTGTGCCTGGACACCGGCCACGTCGTCTACGCCGGCGGCGACCCGATCCAGGTCATCGCCGATCACGGCGACCGGATCTCCTTCGTCCACATCAAGGCCATGGACACCGACGTGCTGGCCGAGACCGCCAGGAACAACTGGTCCTTCGGCCAGGCCGTGGCCCACGGAGTCTCGGTGACCCCTCCCCAGGGCGCCCCCGACATGGTCGAGCTCATCGACGCCCTGGCCGGCCTCGGCAAGGAGCTCAACGTCGTGGTCGAGCAGGACCTGTACCCCGTCGACCCGGCGTTCCCACTGCCCAACGCCATCGCGACCCGGGAGTACCTGGCCAGCTGTCACCTCGGCTCGCTCTGAGCGTTGTCCCCTTTCCACCGACCGACATGGGGAGGGGACGTTCCCCCGGCAATACGCCGGGACGTTCCGGCAGGATCCCAGTCACCGCCGGACGACGAGGAGACTGTCGGCGGGAACGCCCCATTGCGCGTTCCCGCCGATTGTCTTCTCACCATGCGGCGGTCAGCGGGAGACCACCTGGGCGCCAATCCGGCGCCCTACCGATCGAGGGCGAACTGCCGGAACAGATCGTCGACGTCCAGGTCGTCATTGTCGTCCTGACCGGCGACCAGAGCCTCGGCCTCGGCCACGCTGGTGACCGTCGGCATCGCCGCCGGCAGCGGGCGACGGGCGGACTCCGGCAGGAAGAGGATCGCGATGAAGCCCGCGATCGAGGTGGCGATCACCCAGAAGGCCGGGGCGAGAGCCCACCCGGTGATCGCGACCAGGGCCTCCATGATGAACGGCGCGGTGCCGGAGAACAGCGCGGCGGCGATGTTGTACGAGATTCCCATGCCGCCGTAGCGCGACGAGGTCGGGAACAGAGCCGGCAGGCAGGAGGCCAGGTTGGAGACGTAGAGGGCCACCGGGACCGAGAGCACGAACAGTCCGAGCAGGGTCGACCAGGTGGACCCGTGCATCATCAGCAGGAATGCGGGAACGGCGAGCACGATGCCGCCGATCGAGGCCATCCGCAGCACGGTCCGACGCCCGATCCGATCCGACAGCGCGCCGGCCAGCGGAATACACAGGGACATCACGACGAGCACCGGCAGGGTGAGCAGATTGCCGTGGGTCTCGTCGTAGCCGAGGGTGGTGGTGAGGTAGGTCGGCATGTAGCTGGTGAGCGCATATCCGGCGGTGTTCGCGGCGGCCACCAGGATGATCGCGATGAGGATCTGGCGCCACAGGGTGCTCACCAGTTCCCTCAGCGACTTCGGCCCCTTGATGGCCTCGGCCTCCTGGAGCTTCTTGGCCTCCTGGAAGGCCGGCGTCTCCTCGATCTGGGAGCGGAACCACAGGGCGACCAGGCCGAAGGGCAGCGCGAACATAAACGGAAGGCGCCAGCCCCAGCTGTGCATGAAGCTCTGCGACAGGGACAGCTGGAGCACCGAGACGACGGCGGCGCCGAAGGCGAATCCCAGGTAGGAGCCCAGGTCCAGCAGAGAGGCGAGGAAGCCTCGATGACGGTCCGGCGCGAACTCGGTGAGGAAGGTCGTCGCGCCGGCGTACTCGCCGCCGGTCGAGAAGCCCTGGAGAAGCTTGAGCACGATGAGCAGGAGCGGCGCCCAGAATCCGATCTTCGAGTAGTCGGGAAGGACGCCGATGAGGAAGGTGGCCGAGGCCATCATGATCAGGGTGAAGGCCAGCACCTTCTGGCGGCCGGCGCGGTCGCCGAGCTGACCGAGCACGATGCCGCCGACGGGCCGGGCGATGAAGGTCACCGCGAAGACGCCGAGGGAGAACAGGTTCTGGGCGGTGGCCGATCCGCCGGGCATGAAGATCCGGCCGATGATCACCGCCAGATAGCCGTAGACCCCGATGTCGTACCACTCCATCAGGTTGCCCACGATCGTGCCGGCGATGGTCTTCCTCAGCACCGGCGGGTCAACGATGGTGACGTCGGAGAGTTCAAGGCGCCGACGTTGCTCCGCGTCGGCCGCCTGAGTTCCGAAATCCGCAGAACCAGAATATGTGCTGCTCATGGCGTCTTCCCTTCAAGTGGCTCGCCTCGCAGCTAGGAGGTTTCTCGGGATTGTAAAGGAGGGCGGTTACCGTCATGTATCCGCTGTGATTCAGATATGAATCGGATGTGGGTCGGCTGGGCGTGGACTGCCACCCCTGTGCCGGCGACGCGAGCACAGGAATCACTCCGGGCGGTCGCCCGCCGCGAGGTCCACGATGCCGAGCCGGGCGGCCTCGATGAGCAGCTGGACGCGGTCGCGCACGCCGAGCTTCTCCGTCGCCCGGCTGAGGTAGCCCTTGACGGAACCCACCGAGACCCCCATCGCCGCGGCGATCTCCGCGTTCGAGTAGCCGCGTCCCAACCAGCCGACCGCCTCGCTCTCCCGCGAGCTCAGCGACGGGACGGAGCGCCGCGACGGTGCGGCCGCAGGTGTCCGGCGCTCGCCGCCGGCAGTGACCTCCGGGGCGGGCCGTGCGCTGGACGGGCGCCCCAGCGCCATCCTCACCAGCGCGCTGGAGACCCGCGGAGAGATGTAGAACTCGTCGGCGAGGACGGCGCGAACGGCTCCCGCCAGTTCCTCGGTGCTGTCCTTGACCAGATATCCGCTGGCCCCCGCCTCCAGCATCGACGCGACGTTCTGCTGGGTGGTGAAGGTCGTCAGGGCGAGCACCTTGATTCCGGGATGCTCGCGGACGATCCGCCGGGTGGCCTCCACGCCGTCCATTCGCGGCATCCTGATGTCCATCACGACGACGTCGGGTGGATCGGCGATGCAGCGCACCAGGGCCTCCTGGCCATCGCGAGCCGTCTCGACCGCCTCGGTGCTCAGGCTCTGGTCGAAGCGAAGCACTGCTGCGATGCCGTCGCGCAGCAGTTCATCGTCGTCGACCACCAGTATTCTCAGCCCGCTCACGCACTCCAGCGTATCCGCTAGTCACGCGCCGGCCGTCGCCGCTCTCCCGAGCTCCGTCGGAAGTCGCGACCTTGGACACCGCGCAGGCTATGCTGGCTTGAACATGATGGGCGGGCAGCAACCGAATGATATTCCCGGCTCCGCATCTGCTCAGCCAGCATTCCGTCCCTGCTCAGGCACCTTCTATTTCACAGGAGATTCAGAGATGAGAAATCACCGTTCCCTCGCCTCCGTCATGGCCGCCGTCCTGCTCGGCGCCTCACTGAGCCTGGGCGCCATTCCGGCCCACGCCGCCCCGATCAGCTCGGGGACCCCGGCCTCCTCCGCCACGGTGACGCCTTTCGGCCTCAGGTCGATGGCGTGCTTCTGGCTCCCCAACTACTGCCGATAGGGCGCGTTTGCCCAGAAGAGGCCGGGTGACGCCGACGGCCCAGCCGGTGAGTTCACAGGCAAGCTTCTGGCAGGGAAGTCACTCTGTGCCTCGCGGCGTGGCCATCGCGGTCTCCTGCATTGCCCTGCTGTTCAACTTGGACGACCTTGTCGCGGCCTTGGAAAGGCTCGGTTCCCCGGGATCACTTCTCGACTTCCTCTACCTTCTGATCTGTGCGGCTGCTGTGGGCGTGGTGTGCTGGTTTCCCCGGACCGGTGCGCTGTTGCTGTGGATCGCGATACCTCTCAGCGCCGTCAGTGGCGACATTGCGCTCCTGATTATCGTGGGTCCGATCATCTGCATCACAGTGACAGCCGTCGGGACCCTGCGATTCGTCGTGCTCGACGCCGCTGCCCTGGTACTCGGCACGATTGCCCTCACGATCAGATGGACACGCTGGTCACATAACTTCTCACCGATCCTGTGGACCGGCGCCTTCCTGCTGGCAGCCAGCACGGCACTCGGGCTGGTGCTGCGGGCGGTGCTCAACGCCCGCAGCGAGCGGCGTCATCAGGAGAAGCAGCTCATCGAGGCGCAGAAGCGGGCCGAGGAGGCCGCCGAGCAGGAGCGCCAACGGCTGGCCCATGACATGCACGACTACGTCGCTCATGAGCTCACCGTGATCGTCGCGGCGCTAGCGGCAGCCCGAGCACGACGCGAGGCCGGCCAGCAAAGCACGGAGCTCGACGCCGAGCTCATGCAGACTTTGGAACAGACCAGCCGCAAGGCACTGGATGAACTGCGGCGGGTGCTGAGGCTCCTGGACGGCGACGACGGCGAGCTGATTCCTGGTTCTCTTTCGTATCCCCCGTCGCTGTCACCGATCCCGGGAGACCGCCATGGAGACGAAGGCGAGTCGGTCGCCGCGCTGGTCAGAGACGCCGCCAAGGATCTCCAGGTCATCGGCGATGAGGTCGAGATCGCTATCGATCCCGATGTGGCGGAACTGTCGCCCACCAACGAGCAGCGTTCCTTGCTGCAACGGTTCCTCAGCGAAGCGGTGACGAACGTGGTCAAGCACGGCGGCCATGGCTCACGGGTGCGCATTTGTGCGAACACCGTTGACGATGGATGGCAGGTGAGTCTGGCCAACACCCTCATGGAGGGAGCCTCAGGCCCCGAGGAGTCGACCGGGCTCGGTATCCGTGGACTGCGGAGAGAGGCAGCGGCCCAGGGTTGCGAAGTCTCGGCAGGGCCCATCAGCGAGGATCACGAGTGGATGACGACCCTGACCGTTCCCGGCCGACCGGCCTTCTGAGAAATGCCACGCGCGGTCCGATCGGACGACACCATGACCGACCGGACCGCGCGAGTCCCCAGATCCCCTGAGAGGTCAGCGCCCTCCCACCACTGAGTCAACTCCTCGGAGCGGCCGACCACCAGCAACTTTCGTCCAGACTTCGAGCATGGTGCATCGCCTTTTGGCCAGTCCGATTCTCTGCGGACTACCGGCGTTCGCCACCCGGTCCGGATCCATCGCTGTCTTCGACTCCCCCGGTCTCATCGGCCTCGTCGTTCGAGGGGATGTCCGGATCGAAGTCGTGCTCGAGGGTGTCCATGATTCCGCTCTGATCCCAGCGACCCTCCCACCGGGCGTCATCATCCCGACGAGCAGCGTCGGCGCCGGTCTCGCGGTAGATGTCGTCGGGAATCGGCTGATCGGTCGATGGCTGCACCGGTTCGGTCTCCTCCCGCGCACCTCCCTGAATGGGCGACGCCTGCCACTCCCCTCCCGGTGCGCGTCGCGGACCCTCTGCGGGGGAATGCGGATAATGGCGCCGTCATCGCGCCGAGCCAGGCCGAAGGCGGCCAGGATCTCCTGGTTCTCACGGTCGATCTTGCGGCCGTTGGCCTTCTGGGCGTCGCGGAACATGGTGGTCTTCCCGCTGAGCAGCCGGCGAATCCTCAGCCACTCCCAGTAGGGCCGCCCGAACCAAGGTCAGGATGAGCCCGATGCCCAGATAGCAGAAGAGCATGATCCAACCGCGCTGATAGCCCGGACCGACGTCGTAGATGAGCCGCTTGAGCATCTCGGTGATGCCGGAACCGGCCACCACATTGTTGAGCCAGCCGAACAGCGGGGGAACGAACCATTTCGGCATCGCAGCCCCCGAAGCGGGGATCGACAGGAAGATGAAGATCCCCATCGCCGGCAGTGCGATGAACCGCCCGACGAAATAGGACAGTCCATTGACCGCGACGCCGATGGCCACCGCCCAGCAGAATCCGAGCCCCCACAGGGCGAGAAAGTGACCGTGAACGGCCCCCAGGACGAAGGTCGTGAGGAAGGCGGACAGGAAGCTCAGGCACGCCCCGACCACCCCGATGATCCTGAACCTCGACCGTCGGCGCAGCGGCCCGCCCATCAGCCCGATGAACATTGCGCACAGATATCCGGAGATGCACCATGCGAGCATCAGATACATCGGCGTCATGCCCAGATCGCCCAGCGGAAGCGGCGCGACGTCGACTCTGCGAGGAGGCGAGGCCGCGCCGAAGAGTGGCGTGATCATGGCCGGAATCAGTTCTGCCGCCTGCGCCTGGTGCGCGCTGGCGACGATGATGGTGTTGCGGTCCACGACATAGGCGGCCCCCAGCTCCCCGGCCTTGACCTGCTGGCCGGCGACCTCCGGGCTGCGCACCAGCTCGAAGTCGAAGCCGCCCGGTGCGGCATGATCCGCCCGTGCCTGGAAGATCTCCGCCTGAGCGGCCGTCCCGACCACTCCGATCGGGACCTGATGCGGTACGAGCTGGTGGAATGCGCCGACGTAGCAGAGCACGAACATGATGCACATGAACACGGGCATCCACAACTGCATGAGGACCAGCTGCAACGCCGGGTCGAGCCGGCCGAACCAGCGCCGATAGGCGCTCTTGTGCTGCGGCGGGGTGAGCACCACATCATCGTCATCGGCAGGCTTGCGGCTCGGTTCACTGGTCTCGGTCATCAGAGGGAGGGTACGCCACGCACCCCCGGCGTACTACGGTCGTCGCATGAACAGGGCACTCATCGTGGTCGACGTCCAGGTCGACTTCTGCGAGGGCGGGGCGCTGGGGGTCGACGGCGGGAATACCGTCGCCATCGACGTCGCGAAGCTGCTCGAATCCAATCACGGCTACTCGCGGGTGGTGGCCACTCGCGACCACCACATCGATCCCGGCAGCCACTTCTCCGATCATCCCGACTTCATCGACAGCTGGCCGCCGCACTGCGTCGTGGGGACGCCGGGGCAGCAGTTGCAGCCGGCCCTGCGCGAGAGGGATTTCGACGCCGTCTTCGACAAGGGTTCCTACCGGGCCGCCTACTCCGGCTTCGAGGGCACCATCGGAGGCGTGGACGACGGCATCCACCTGGCCGACTGGCTGCGCGCCCAGCGGGTCGACCGGGTCGACGTGTGCGGGATCGCGACCGACTTCTGCGTCCGGGCGACCGCTCTGGACGCCGCACGGGAGGGGTTCGCGACCAGGGTGCTCGGCAGGTTGACCGCCGCGGTTCATCCCGATGCGGTACCTGCCGTGGTCGAGGAGTTCACCCGCGCCGGCGTCGAGTGGACTCGCTGAGGGGCGGGCCGTCTCAGCGAGACTCGGCTCCTCGGTCGGCCTCCAGTGCCAGCAGTGCTCTCTTCGCCGCGAGCCCGCCGCGATATCCGCCGAGCCCACCATCGCTGCGCAGCACCCTGTGGCAGGGCAGCACGATGGGAATCGGGTTGGTGGCGCAGGCGCTGCCCACCGCGCGTATCGCCCGGGGATTCCCGAGCCGCTCGGCGATCTGCTTGTAGCTGGCCGTCGTCGCGTACCCGATGGTCGGCAGATAGCTCTGCACCTCGCCGCGGAAGCCCGTCAGGAGGGTGTCGTCCAGCGCCAGGTCGAAGGATCTGCGGGAACCGCTGAAGTACTCGTCGAGCTCCGCTGCGACCGGGTCCAGGCGCGCGGGCAGCTCGATCACTCGCGGGCCGATCCTCCGGGCGATCTCGGCCAGCACCGCGTCGAACCCCTCGATGTCGAAGGCGACCCGGACCAGGCCCTTCGGGGTGGCGGCGGCGAGCAGTCTGCCGATCGGGCTGTCGAGGATGCGGTAGGCCACGTCCATGGGTTCCTCCTTCGTCCCGACGCTCGCGCGGTCGGATATGCGGCTGTCCATCGACCCGGCGCTCACCATGCTGCACCGGTGGACTCGAACTCGACGCGCCGGCCTGCGATGAGCCGTCTCAGCAGCTCAATCGGAAGTTCGACGTCGTAGGGCAGTTTGATGAACCCGGCTCCGGCCTCGAATCCTGCGGAGACGACCTCGTGCTCGACGCTGGCGAAGTACCGGGTCGGGAATCTCAGTGAGGCATGCTTCTTGAAGGACTGCAGCATGAGCAGACGGGTGCCGTCCTGGACGAAGGCCGGGGTGTTCCAGTGGAGCACCTCCTCGGCGTCTGGCAGCTCGCCGCGACACAGTCCGCGCAGCGCTGCCAGGTGGGGCTGGGCGATCTCGGGCAGCCGCTCGTAATAGTCGGCCACGTTGGATCGTGGTGCCTGTGCCATTGCGGTGCTCCTGGTGTGTTGCGGGCGCCGGCCGCTCGGCCGTGTTCACCCCCTACCGTACGTGCGGCACCTGACAGAATGGCGGCTCGAACGAGACTTCACCGCACGACGCGATCTGGGTCACAGGGAGCGTCGCTGCGCAACAACCGTGGCGATATCGGCAGGACGAACAGGAGACTGGCATGGACAGAATCAGTAGCGCGACGGTGGGAGTCGTCGGGGTCGGGGAGATCGCCGGCGCGATGGTCGAGGGACTGATGGGCGGAGCCGACGGACCCGCGCGGGTGACGCTCTCCCCCAGGGGACGCCGCAGGGTCGCGGATCTGGCCGGGCGGTTGCCGCGGGTGGAGGTGGCGGCGTCCAACCAGGAGGTGGTCGATGCGGCCGACATCCTGGTGCTGTCGATGCGCCCCGAGCAGCTCCATGAGGCGGTGGACGGTCTGCGTCTTCGGGCCGGTCAGACGGTGATCAGCGTGCTGGCGGGGGTGAGCATCGCGGAACTGCGTCAGGTGTTGCACACGGACCTGCCGATCTGCCGGGCGATCCCACTGCCACCAGTGGCCCGGCGCGGCGCAGTGACGGTGATCACCCCCGGCTGCCCGATCGCGGCGTCGTTCTTCGATCTGCTGGGCGGGTCTCTGCTCGTGGCGGGAGAACCGGAGCTGGCGGTGATCTCGGCTCTCACAGGGTGCTTCACCGGGCTGCTGGAGTACATCCGGGTGGCCTCCGACTGGGCGGGGGATCAGGGGATTCCGCGCCAACAGATGGAGGAGTACCTTCGCGACGCGGTGGCGGGGCTGGGGCCGGCGCTGCGGGATCGCGAGATGTCGATGGATCGTCTCATCGTCGCCCATGAGACTCCGGGCGGGCTGAATGAGCAGTTGCGCACCGAGTTCTTCGATACTAATACCCGGGCCGCGCTGCGACGGTCTCTGGATGGACTGTTGAGCCGCGTCACCCGATGAGGGCCTGAGAACCAGGGAACCTGGGAGGGCTCTTTATCCCCCTGGTCTGGTCAGGCAACCAGGACAGGCTGGGCAGAACTCTCCCCCATGCTCACGGTGATCGTTCCGCCGACGACCGGGTCGGCCGCAGATTGTGGCAGGTGTTTCTTGAGTCGTTCCGGTGGGAGCATCCTCGGTATTCTCGTGTCGGGGTCGACGACGATCCGCCACTGATCCCTCGAGTGATATCTATCGGGTTCTACCAAAGTATGGTGATGGCGGCAGAGCAAGACAAGATTCTCCAGAGAAGTCGGGCCTTCATCCCACCAGGGAATAATGTGGTGTGCTTGGCACAAATTCGCCGATACAGTGCAGCCAGGGTGGATGCAATGCTTGTCTCTGACTTCCAGGGCCCTGCGGATTGCTCCGGTGACCAACCGGCGCTCCTGACCCATATCCATCACCTGGGATTCCCCGCCCAGGACCACCGGGAGAATCCCGGCATCGCAGCACATCCGGCGCAGGGATCCGGCATCGACGGGGATCTCACCGGTGGCACCGTTGACCACTCCGGCGACGATCTTCCCGGCCAGGGCATCGTGCAGCCGGTCGTAGTTGAGGGTGACGACCAGTCTGGGTGTCTGACCTCCCGCGGAGGGGACTTTGTCGAGGCTGCCCAGTAGCCCGACCATGTCGATCAAGGCGTCGGCCATCCGCTGGGCAGTACTCCGGGCCTCCCGCGACTCGAGTTCGAGGCGGGCGGCCAGGTACTGGGAGTCCGTGATGCGCCCCTCGGCCCGCTGGGATCGCAACGCTTCGGCCTCATCGCGTTCGGCGCGGCGGCCTTTCTCCCCGAACGCCTGCAGGGTGCCGATGAGCTGTTGGGCTTCCAGATCGGGCAACTGTCCAGAGAACCATGTGGAGCCCTCGCCGTCGGAACCCCATACCAGCCGCCGGTCTTTGACGGCCCGGTTCCGCTGCGCGGCGATCCGGGCGGCCTCATCGTGCGGTGAGGGTGCCGCCTCGGGGGCGACTTCTTCCAGAATCTTCTGGGTCGCGCGCTTGAGCTGTCCCGGTGGTGTGGTGGCGGCCCGGTCCAGGAACAGTCCGGCGGCCCGATCGACCTGCTCGGGACTCAACTGCCCTTGCGGCAGTTTGCCCAACTCCTCACCGATGGCCGTCGCATGGTCGGGGCTCACATCCCCGGAGAGCGCCGCATCTTTGACCTTTGGATTCTGGGCGAGTTTGGAGGCCCGTTTCACCACCCCGATTCCTTGGCTGGGTGTGCGGCCTTCGGCTACGGCCAGGAAGTCGCCGAGTGGTGTCCCCGTGGTGTGCTCTGTCGCATTCGCCCTGTAGGCCGCATCTGTGACCACCGCGGCACTGGCGCTCATGCGGTTGGCCAGTCTGCGAATGCGGGTCACGGCGGTGACTTTGTCGGTATCGGACATGGCGGACAGGATGGTGTAGTCCAGGCTGTCGAGATTCTCCTCGAGGGCCTGGACTCTCATCCAGAAAGCCGATGTCGCGTCCATGGGGAAAGACTACTCTACGCGAGCACCTTGATGCAAGGGTCGAGCAGGATTATTTTCCTTCGAATCCGACCCAAGAGGTCACAGCATCATTTTATGTGATAGATGTCACACGGACAGCATGGATGAGACATACCCGTCCGCGAACTGACTTCTTTGCCTTGCCTACAGACAGGCTAGGACATGGATTTTCAGTGCTGCAGTTCCGGTTCGCGCCGACGTCTGCAATATTCGTCATTCCGGTCAATCCTTCCCACGCTAGCAGGAGGCACCGACAGTTCTGGGAGACCGTGGTAATCCTTATGCATATACTATGTCGATATTGTGGATTATCTATGAGTGAACCGTGAGCTGAAGTACATCTCGCCGGCGTGGCCCGGGGCGGTATCGGATGAACGGCGTCCCGAAGAGAGTTTCCCTCCGACGGCTACTTCAGCAGCCGACTCATCCGCCTGTCCGCCAGGGGCTTCCCGCGGTCTGGCAGGTCGGGCAGTACTGCATGCTCCAGTCGGCGTAGCTGACCTCGAGGATGGTGTCGCCGCAGACCGGGCAGGGCCGGCCGGTGCGCCCGTGGACGCGCATCGCGACCTTCTTCTCCTTCTTGAGATCCTTCGCGGCGAGTCCCTGAGCCCTGTCGACCGCCTCGGCAAGCCGGCCCTTGATCGCCGTGAAGAGCGCCTCGAACTCGTCGGAAGTCAGGGAGTCGGCGGCCTTGAAGGGCGAGAGCTTCGCGGCGTGGAGAATCTCATCGGAGTAGGCGTTGCCGATGCCCGCCAGCACATGCTGGTCGCGAAGCACCCCCTTGAGACGCGCCCGGCCCGCCGAATCGAGGACGCCGTGCAGCTCGTCGCGCCCGAAGGAGTCCTCGGTCGGGTCCGGGACCGAGGGTCCTAATCCCGCCGACCTGCTGCGGATCGGAGACGACATGGATGGCCAGTCGCTTCTGAGTGCCGGCCTCGGTGAGGTCGAACCCCGAACCGTCGTCGAGATGGATCCGCGCCGCCAGCGGTCCCTTGCCGGGTCTCGGCGGGATCGCGGGAAGGTCGTCCGACCAGCGCAGCCAGCCGGCTCTGGCGAGGTGAAACACCAGGCGCGCCTGCCCGGCGTCGATGTCGAGGAACTTGCCGTGACGGCCGACCGCTCGCACCGACAGCCCGTAGAGGGCCTCGGGCGAGGGGTCGAAGGTCTTGAGTGCATTGATCGCGACGATGTCGATCCTGGTGATGGCGCGGCCGATGACGCGTTGGGCCAGGAACCGGCGCAGGGACTCGACCTCCGGCATCTCGGGCATGCCACCATTGTCGACCTATTGTCGCTCGGAAGCTGCTGGAGCGGGCCTCTCCGCGTCAGGATCCTGCCGTCCGTGAGTCAGTGAGCCTTGGTCTGTCCCGGCTTCGAGGCGTACACCCGGAATCGTCGTTGTGTCACGCGGATCGAAGTGAGCGACGCGAGCTGGAGAAGTTTCTCGGCATGGTCGTCGACCGTGAACCCGGGGACGTCCCAGGGAACCAGGGCGAGATAGGTCACCAGCGCTCTGACGTCCGAGAACTCCATCGTCCCCTTCCACTCGTCCACGGCGTCGATGTGCAGACCAGCCGATTCCAGGTCCGCAACGAAGTGGTCGGCGGTGACATTCGGATACACGTAGGGCGTGCCGAACCACTCATGGATCTCCTCGGCGTCGTGGCCGTCGACCTGCTGGGTGAGGATGCGGCCTCCGTGGGCCAGCACTCGCGCGATCTCCGGGGCATTGATGCCCTCGTGACGCGACATGACGAGGTTGAGAGCGCGGTCGGCGAATGGCATGGACTGACCATCATTGGGGACGTAGCGGCGCACCTCGACTCCAAGCGGTGAGAGACGCGCCCGAGCCTGCTCGACATTGGGCTCCCAGCCCTCGGTGGCGATGATTGTGCGACCCCGGCGCTCCTCGGCGTCCCATCCGATCCAGCAGTCCGGCGAGACGCTCACCGCCTCCGGTGCCCAGATCCGCGATCCGCTGGGAGGCGTGCATCGCCGTAAGGCAGTCGGCTTCGAAGTTCCACCACGGCTCGTCAGACGTCAGCCGACCGTCCAGTCGCGAGAAATCCCATCCCACCATCCGCGTTCGGTCATAGATGGAACTCAGGTCCTCGATGAGCCCCTGATCCGCGTTCATTTCAGTCTTTCTCGCAATTGTTGATTGTAGTTGTTCGGGTTTTCCGATGCCTCCGAATGGGTCACGGACAGACGCATCGACGAGGGTGTTGATCCGCTTCAAGACCCGCCGGTCCGTGGTCTGCCAGAACTTGTAGTCCTCCCATGCGACCGGATCCCAGATCAGGCGCATCAGTCCTCCCGATCCAGCTCATGCACCTCCGTCTGCCCGGAATGAGCCCGCTCATAGGCATCGAGCAACCGCCGGGCGTTCGCGGGCGAGCGGAACAGATACGCGGTCTCCTGCCACGCCGCATACTCATCGGCGGGCATCAAGACGGCATTTCCCCTCCGCGAGACGATCTCAACAGCGTCGTGATCCTCGTTGATGCGCCCGATGAGCTGTGACAAGTTCCTGCGAGCCTCACTCGCGCTTATGGGCATGACATACGCCTTCCTCACGGCACCACATGCAATCACGGTACCGGGTTCGACCATCCACAAGACATCCGGCAGGGTCATCAACTTTCATCGCACCGGATGAACAGGGCGAGCGCGACGGCCGCGGCGTCACATCATCGACGTCAGCGCTTGATCAGATCCCTGTTGGCCACCAGCAGATCGACCTTCGCCCACTGAGTCTCCTCGTCGATGGAGTTGCCCTCCTCCACCGAGGCGAACCCGCACTGCGGCGACAGTGCGATGTTGTCTCCGACGATGGCACGGACCTCATCCAGACGCCGTTCGAGATCGGAGTGGCTCTCCATCTGGCTGCTCTTGGTGGAGATGAGCCCGGCGACGAAGGTGGCGCTCGACCCGTTGAGGACGGCCCACGGCTCGAAGGAGCCGGAACGCTCGTCGTCGTACTCCACATAGAAGCCGTCGTAAGGAACCTGGGCGATGACCGGCGCGACCGAGTCGTAGAACCCCTCGAACAGGTGGTTCCCCTTGAAATTCCCCTTGCAGAAGTGCGTGGCAATCGTCATACCCTCGGGGCGACCCTCCAGAGCTTCCGTCGACACTCGCCGGAACCATTCGAGGACCTGTGTTCTTGTCATATCCCATGGCACTGATCTTCTTGAGGAAGTTCTCGTCGATGAGATAGGTCCACGAGGTGTCGTCGATCTGCAGGTAGCGGACACCATGGGCATACAGATCTGCGATCGCCGCTCGGTAGGCGGCGGCGATATCGTCGATCAGCAGATCGATGTCATCGCCGTAGTGCGGGACATCCTTCCGGCCCAACTGCAAGTAATTGTCGACCAGGATCATATTGGGTCCGGAAATGCACTTCTTGGCCCGGACACCGGGGTACCTATCAGCTTGCGCTTTCAGGAAGTCGTAGGCCTCGATCTCGGGATGAGAACGGTTCGGGTCATAGCCGATCTTCCCGTCGATGTAGCCGAGTTCGATGTGGTTGACGACGCCGTTGCGCTCGGAGTCCAAGTGCTCGGTGGTGAATCCGTCGAACTCCTTGAGCCAGTCCAGGTGCCACCAGCGGCGTCGGAACTCGCCATCGGTCACCATCGACAGGCCGTGCTCGACCTCCTTGGCGACCAGATCCGCGATAGCCGCGTCCTCGACCTCACGAAGATCCTTCAGAGAGATGTCTCCGGCCTTGAACCTGGCTCGGGCATCCTTGATCTCCTGCGGTCGCAGGAAGGAACCGACGATGTCGTAAGTGATGTCCAGCACGTCCGCAACGGTAGCCCACACCCGCTCACGCCCTGCCGGCTCTGGTGACAGCCTCCAACCGAGGCTCGATCGACTCGGCCATCATGACGATCTCGCGCTCGCTGATGTGGTTTCTCCGCGCCTGCTCGCGCCATCTGAACATAGCGGACGCGACGCCGCTCATCTGATTCCGCGCCTCGTCGACCGTGTCGGTCGCAGTCCTCTGCCAACGCCAGGAGGCCCTCCACCTCGTCGGGAAAGGAGTCCGCTCCCATGATCGATGTGGCTCTGGTCCTGGTGATGTCCGGGTCGGATTGACGTCGAACGCCGGGCTGAGTGTCCAGGATCCATGGTCGGAGAGAAACCCGTGATTGCGCAGATGGTCGTCTGTGTTTCCGAGGATGACGCTGGCAATGACCCGGCCGTAGAGTTCATGGTGATCCGCTCTGGGCGAGCGGGATACGTCGCGCATTGCCTCGGCTATGTCGGCGTAGTCCCGTTGCTGACCGTCGACAGACGCGGTGACGGTCATCGCGCTGATGTAGCCGATGCGCGACCCGGCCGTTGCGCGGTCGGATCGGCGCAGAATCAACACGCTTCGATCGCCCACATGTGTGAGCCGATGCTCGGGAGCACGCGAGCTGGCGGTGTCGAGCAGGTCGAGGGCTGTGGCCTCCCAGGCCATCACATCCCACTGGTCGCTGGCATGCGGAAACTTCGCGATGGCCAGACCCCCGTCCTCGAGACGAACCGAGGCCTTCGGTCGTGCGCCGCCCAGACCCGTCGTCCCGGTGTCGAGAAGCCTCTTCACCGCCTGAGCAGAATCTCCCTCCGACGCCATGTCATCGCTCGCGCGCAGCAGTTCGGGCAGCGAAATGAGCCGAGGAACAGTCGAAGGCGCACCCAGGTACTCCTCATGTCCTTGCAGCCGGAAGCGCAGCGCACCCTGGCGGGTGTCGTCGCTGACACCGAGCAGGAAGTCCAGATCGTCCAGGCGACGCGGTGTTCTGCGTTCCTCGCGGGCTCTGACTCTTTCGGCCTTCTCAATGAGATTGCGTCCCCATCGGTCCGGGGCGCTGTCGGCGAAAGCGCCCAGCAACCCCGCCTGATGTTGAGACCCCGGCACCAACATCAGCGACGGATCAATGTTCATTCCCCCGTCGGCGAGATAGGCGGAGTCGTAAAGGAACGTCGTCGAAATTTCGCCATGCGTCCGAGCGAAGTAGGCCCGGCCGACCAGGCGAGCAGCTTTCGCCCCATCATCAATCAGGACATCGACGGCCCTCATCGCGCACGCTTCTTGACGAGCCGGTCGGCACGGAGCCTGCCGATCTCACTGCTCAGCGGGTCGATCGTCTCCACGACCTGGTCGAGCATCCCGAGTGCGCGAAGGACCTGGGCGACATTGCGGAAGCTGACGCCGGCGTCGCCGTTCTCGATCTTGCGCAGCGTGGCACGCGTGATGCCGGCGCGCTCGGAGACCTGCTGAGCGGTCAGGCCGAGCACCATGCGCCATCCGCGAACGTGATCACCGAACTCGGCGAGCTGCCGGTCGATCCTGTATCCCGTCATCCAACCTCCACCTCAAACGGTCATTAACATGATCATATCGCGATGATCCGGGAAGGATCGTGCCCATATGTGGCGCTGTCACGGACGTGCCACACCGGGTGCAATCACGTCGAGCCCTGCGGACCTGGCCGCCTCGCTGAGTCTGCGATCGTAGGTCAGGATGGCCACCGCGTCGAGCCGCATGGCTGCCTCCAGGTGCAAGGCATCGAGCGTGCGCAAGTACGGCATGGGCAGGAATCCGGCGCTGCGGTACACCGCCCGGTCGAGGGCCGCCAAACCAATGCCGTCGAGGATGCGCGTCACTTCGGACTGTTCGAGGCCTTCCCGGACCGCGAGCCGACGCAGCTCGGTCTCAAGGAGATCACTGGAAACCAGAACGGCGGGCGTCCGATCGAGCCATTCCAGGAGAGCAGGACTCTCTGGCCGATCGATGAGTAGCGCACCGAGGGCAGAGGTATCGACGTAAACGACTGGTTCCGCGCTCACAACCGATCCTCGCGCAGATCGTCGAGGATCTCGGAGAGATCCTGTGTAGAGACCTTCCGCTCAATACCCAGCGCAGTCCAGCCGCCCACACGCCGCGCCGGACGACTGATAGCCAGCCCTGGAGTCGGGGCGTCGATCGGAATAAGCCTGCCCACTGGCACGCCCCGGTTGGTGAGGACGAAGGAGCGACCCTCCCCTACCTCCCTGAGCACGCGCCCAGACTCATTGCGCAACTCTCGCTGCGACAGGTTCTCAACCTGCGATTCGACAATGCCCATGACATAGATTGTAGCATCCGTGCTACAGGCGGGACTGAGGCGACTGTCGACGTCTTACGCTACGTTTTGGCGTCTCTCTACGCTACCTTTTGGCGGTCCCGGGGACCGCCGCCCAAGCATGCCTCGAACACATCTTCACGCCGAGCGCAGACCCGGACGCCAAGCGAGATCGCGTCCCACCACTGCTCAGCGAAACTGGTCGACGTCAACGAGTCACCAGTCGATCATCTTGCACACGGGAGGACACTCGAGCTCATGGCAGCAACGATCACCTTCCTCCCGGACGACGATGCGCACCTTGCACTCGAAGAGCTCACCGCCGACGGCACTCCGGTGTCGATGGCCATCCGCGACGCCCTGATCGAAGCCGCCGCTCGGCATGCGAAAGCCAGGCTTCGCGCTGAGGCGGAGTCCCTGGCGGCGGACCCTGACGATCGTGCCGGTGCCGCGCAGGTACTGCGCGACATGGAGACGCTGCGCGCGTCGTGATGCCTACCGTCTGCGCAAGCCACGCTCCGCGATGAAGCAATGCCCGTTCATGCGAGCTGCAACGGTCTGATCGCTTCGATCTGCTCGGCGACGCGATCCTCGGCGTTGAAACACGGGCTATGACCAGAGCAGACGGCACCTCTGCATACCGAGAGACCCGAGCCGCGACTCCTCGACCCTGCGCATGAGGTTCTCGACGGAGGATCTCCGAGATCACATTGGTGTCGAGGACGATCATTCGAGATCCACCACACGAGCAGTATCCGACCGCGCAGGAACGGGTAGGTCGTCGACGCCCCCGCTCTTCTGCGCTTCCTCCATCAGCGTCATACCAATATTCGGACGCCGGCTAGACAGGGTTGAGACCACGGGATCAACCGTACCGAGCCCGAGACGTTCGGCCACGTCTTTCATATTTGCGTCATGGGTCGCGACCGTCACCGGCTCTCCGATCAACAGAGCGGTGGCAAGATGCAGAGCATCAAGAGTCTTGATGTGACGTTCGATCGATTCCGCGACCGCATGCGTTTCACGCGAGACATCGAACAGCCCGACGCGACTCAGCAGCGGCTCCGCATCCGATACTGGTCTCGCGTCTCGTCGCAACACGCGAATCACCTCAGTCCGCAGCAGGCGCGACGACACGAAGTCGGCGCCAGACGAGTCCATCCAGTGTTGCAGTCGCACACGTTCTGGAACATCGAGGAGCGTCTGTAGCGCCACCGACGAATCAAGGTAAACGATACTCATCAGTCAGTGATCGCCTTTCATCTCCTCGAGCAAGGCGTCGAACTCCTCAGGCTCGTACCGAGGTCCGCCGACCACCTCGGGCCAAGGTACGGGGCGCGGGACCGGAGCCGTGTAACGCCCTTGCCGTTCGGCGCGGCCAAGCGCATCATCCTCGCCGCGATAGGAACTCACCCGCCACCGCGGCTCCCCCCGCTCGGTCACGATCACCTCACCGAGTTCTGCAACCTTCGCCAGCACGTCTGCTGTCCGCTGATTGAGGTCGCGCTTCGTCACGATCGACATGAGACCATTGTAGTACGCGCGTCAGACATTCAACTTGTTCCCGGAACTTCCAGCCATTGCCTCGGGAACTCCGCCGAGTTCCGGGCAGGACAGCGACTCCTTGGTTCCGTAGCGCAGCTCCCACTCATCGCTGGAGGGCGGAGGAGGGACCTGCTCACCACGCTTCGCCCGAACCATCAGACTGCGTCGACTGGCAGATCGACCGGCTCGTCGATGGGCGTCGCCAGCGAGCGCGCCAGGGCGGGATCGGACCAGATCTCCGCAGTGTTCCGCCAGTCCCCTACAAGGGAGGCGAAGGCCGCGTACCTGCCGATCGAAGCACAGGCACGAAGAGTGGACACGGCCTCCTCGGCGAAGGTTCTACGGTCATCCTCCTGGAGGAACGCGACCCAGGGAAGCGTAGAGACTAGTGCGTCCGCGAAGCGCCCAACCAGCTGGTCATCGTGGACGAGAGCGGCCAGAGCGGCCGCGAGGAAGTCCGTGGCACTCTGCGTCTCGACGACCCGGTCCTCAGTCTCCAGGACCCATGTGGGTCGGCCAGAGCGCTGCTGAAGGATGATCGTGTCGCCGGTACGTTCAGCCTCAGACAGATGCTGGTTGTAGCTCTGAATGAACCGGCTCATCGGTACGGTCTTGGACATGATCTCATTGTACGCAACTACTTGCGTATTTTCCAGGGTACAGAGGGACACAGACTGGACTAGCGAGGACCGGTTCGAACCCCGGCACCACGGAGCCACCGACCCGTGGAGCGCCCTCGGCAACCAGAGACCATCTGACGCCAACTCGTCACGCGACCTGGAGTGGCGTGATCGCCGCGACCTGGTCGGCGACGTTATCCTGCGCGACCTCCAGCTCGTACCGCGTTTGAAGGTTGAGCCAGAACTGGGGATCCATCCCGAAGTAGCGCCCCAGGCGCAACGCGGTGTCAGCTGTGATCGCCCGCTTGCCATGGACAATCTCGTTGATTCGGCGTGGCGGCACTCCGATGGCTATGGCGAGCTTGTGCTGCGTGATGCCGAACCCCTCGATGAAGTCCTCCATGAGGATCTCGCCCGGGTGGATCGGCGGGTACAGCTTCTCGGACATCTCCCCTCCTCAGTGATAGTCGACGATCTGAACATCTTCCGGACCGGCCTCAGTCCACCGGAAGCAGATCCGCCATTGATCGTTGATGCGGACGCTGTGCTGTCCGACCCGATCGCGTTTGAGCGCCTCTAGGTGGTTGCCAGGCGGCACGCGCAACGCGTCCAGCGTCGTCGCGGCGTCCAGCTGATGCAGTTTTCGGTTCGCAGCCTTGTGGATGCGCGGATCAAGTCGCTTCGCCGGCTCACGCAGCCACACCCGCGCAGTGTCGCGATCAGCGAAGGATCTGATCATGTCTTAAGCATGACAGAGATAACGTGCTGCGTCAATAACGCGACACGTTAGACCGGAACTCCTTCCCGGTCTTGGCGCAGGCACACCCCTGACGGCCAGTGGTGGCCCCTGAGGAGCAGATAGTTCAGGAGCTAAAGTCCGAGGCAGTCAACCACTCGTGCGTGGCCCGGGACGTCGCCCTCAGTTGCAGATGCTCCTGAATGATCTCTCACTGCCGCTCGGCTGGCAGGCCGAACTCATGCAAGACGTTGGAGAATCACGCCCCATGTCGTCACCTGACGACGACACCCAGCTCCTCGGTGGAGTAACCCGTCCTCACTGATCGGACGGTTCCGGAGTGGGTCATGCCAGCCGTTCCGATAGAGCTCAATCAAGGCTCTTCATTAGGGTCACTGGACCGTATCAATTGTCCTCGTCGATCGACGTCTACAACTCGATCGATCCGCCTGCCAGGCAGGCGAAAGGGCGCCCGTGCATTTCCATCCGCGGGAACCGCTTGACGATCAAGCGTCTGCCTGCGATCTCAACCTCCACCACGAACGGGCCGCGGAGGCAGGGATGCGGGGTACTCGCTCCTTCGCCCGCCATGCACAGTTCTTCGATGACGAATTCAGCGCTATCATTCGTCGCCAGCCGGGACGAAATCTCGCCGCGGGCTGTCGTGAGCCGAACACGGTGGTGATCCGGATCCTCGCCCAGGTTGATCAAGTGGACCGAAACGATGGTGAACCCGCGATTCCGGCTCGCCACCTCAACGACGAGTCGATCTGGTTCAACGACGCCACACTTCTCGTTCCGCTGATGCCATAACTTGACCCATGCAACCGGACCGAGCACGTTCGCGACGACGTCGAAAATCTTCGACGTGGCGTTGATCAACAGGGAGACAAGGGACATCGACACCATAAACGACCCACCTATCCGCAGCAGCTACTTCTTACTAATTCCAACCCTATACATTAAACCGGAACTCGACGACGTCACCATCCTGCATCACATATTCCTTGCCCTCCAGCCGCAATTTCCCAGCGGCTTGGGCATCCTTCTCGGAACCGTATTCCACCAGATCATCGAAGGAGACCACCTGAGCCTTGATGAATCCCTTCTGGAAATCGGTGTGAATCACACCTGCGGCCTGAGGAGCCGTCCAACCCTTGTGGATCGTCCAGGCCCGCGACTCCTTCTCGCCCGCAGTGAGGAAGGTCTGCAGCCCCAGGGTGTCGAACCCGACCCGAGCCAGCTTGTCCAATCCGGGCTCGGTGATCCCGGCGTCCGCCAGGAACTCCGCGGCATCGGAGGGTTCCATCTCGGCGAGCTCGGCCTCGAACTCGGCGTCCAGGAAGATCGCCTCGGCCGGGGCGACGATCCCGGCCATCCTCGACCGGAAGTCCTCGTCGGCCAGCTGGTCCTGGTCGCAGTTGAAGACGTAGATGAAGGGCTTGGTGGTGAGCAGGAAGAGGTCGTGCAGGGGCTCAGGGTCCAGCCCCGCCGAGTAGATGGTGCGCCCCTCCTCGAGCACCTTCTGAGCCTGCTCCCAGGCCTCGGCCTTCGGACGCGACTCCTTGCGGATCGCGGCCTCCTTCTGCAGCTTCGGCAGCTGCTTCTCCATGGTCTGGAGGTCGGCCAGCACCAGCTCGGTGGTGATCGTCTCGATGTCGGCGGCCGGGTCCACCTTCCCGTCGACGTGGGTGACGTCCTCATCGTCGAAGCAACGGGTCACCTGGCAGATGGCGTCTGCCTCGCGGATGTTGGAGAGGAACTCGTTGCCCATCCCCTCGCCCTTGCTGGCCCCCTTGACGATGCCGGCGATGTCGACGAAGGAGACCGTGGCCGGAATCGTCTTGACCGAGCTGTACATCGTGGTCAGCACGTCCAGCCGCGAATCCGGGACGCCCACCACCCCGACATTCGGCTCGATGGTGGCGAACGGATAGTTCGCCGCCAGCACGTCGTTACGGGTCAGTGCGTTGAACAGGGTTGACTTGCCGGCATTGGGAAGGCCGACGATTCCGATGGTGAGTGCCACGTCGGGCCATCCTACCGGTGCTTACCGGCGGCCCTGCTCCCGCCACCCAAAGCCCTTCTGGCCCCGACACAGGGTAGCGTCCGCCCATGGCACACAGGATCATCCCGAGCCTCTGGTTCGACCACACCGCCCGCGAGGCCGTCGACTTCTACCTGTCGGTGTTCCCCGACAGCGCCGAGCTGTCGGCGTCCCACTACCCCACCGAGGGTCTGCTGGACTTCCAGCAGGAGTTCGCCGGCGACATACTGGAGATCCAGTTCCGGATCGGCAACCTCACATTCTCAGCGATCAACGCCGGGAGCGAGTTCCGCCCGAACCCGGCCATCTCCTTCATCCTCAACTTCGACCCCTCCCAGGACCCGGACGCCGAGGCCCACCTCGACGAGATCTGGCATCGGCTCAGCATCGACGGGCTGATCGGGATGGAGCTGGGTCCCTACCCCTTCTCACCGCACTACGGGTGGATCGAGGACCGCTACGGGGTCAACTGGCAACTGATGCTCACCAATCCCGACGGGGAGCCGAGGCCGTTCGTCACCCCGCAGCTGATGTTCCCGCACGGTGAGAACCATGCCGTCGACGCCATTGACCTCTACACCGGGCTGTTCCCGGACTCCCGGCGCGGAATGGCCGCCCGGTACTCGGATCACAACCTGGACGCCCCCGGCCAGACGCCGCCGGACGCCCTGGCCTATGCCGACTTCACCCTGAAAGGCCAGTGGTTCGCCGTGATGGACTCCGTCATCCCGCAGGATGTCACCTTCACCGAGGGCGTCTCACTGGCAGTGCTGTGTCCCGACCAGGCCGAGATCGACCGACTCTGGGACGCCTTGTCCGCCCATCCGGAGGCCGAGGCGTGCGGCTGGTGCAAGGACCGGTTCGGGGTGAGCTGGCAGATCGTCCCGGAGACGATGCCCAGCCCCGACAATCCGGACGCCTTCCGGAAGATGCTCGGGATGAAGAAGCTGATCATCGCCGACCTCAGCTGATCTCCTCCGGACCTGACGGCTGACGGCGTCTTGTCAGTTCCCCGCCCAGTACGCCCCCATCGCTGCGGACAGATAGCTCAGGTCGGTGACGCCGGCCAGCTCGCGAGTCGAGTGCATCGACATCAGCGGGACGCCGACATCGACGGTCAGCATGCCCAGCCGGGTCGCGGTGAGCGGCCCGATGGTCGAGCCGCAGGGCACCGAGTTGTTCGAGACGAAGTCCTGGGTCGGCACGCCGGCCGCCGCGCAGACCCGCCGCCACAGCGCGCCGCCGATGCCGTCTGTTGCGTAGCGCTGATTGGCGTTGATCTTGAGCAGCGGGCCGCCGTTGAGCACCGGCTGGTTGGCCGGATCGAACTTCTCGGAGTAGTTGGGGTGGACGCCGTGACCGGCGTCCGAGGAGATGCAGGAGGAGCGCGCGATCATCGCCCGGTAGGAGTCGCCGGTGCGGCCCAGACTCTCCGCGATCCGCACCAGGATGTCCTCCAGGAACGGCCCGCAGGCGCCCGATCGGGTCGACGATCCGACCTCCTCGTGGTCGAAACAGGCCATCACCGCGATGTCCTCGCCGGGTGCGACGTCGACCATGGCGCTGATCGACGAGTGTACCGAGGAGAGATTGTCCATCCTCGAGCTGGCCAGGAACTCGCCGTAGGGTCCGATCACCGCCGGGCTCTCGGTCGGGAAGGCCAGGATGTCGTGGAAGCCGAGTTCCTCCGGCGCGATCCCGGCAGCCTCGCACAACAGGTCCTCGACGTCCAGATCGGGGTGGGACACCGACAGGATCGGCATCAGGTGGCGCTGCCGGTCCAGGCGCAGGTCCTCATTGACGCTGCGGTCCAGGTGCGGGGCCAGCTGACTGATCCGCAGGATCGGTCCGGTGCGCACCAGATGAACCTGCCCCTCGCGGGTGACCAGCCGGCCGGCCAGGCCCAGGTCGCGATCGAGCCAGGAGTTGAGCAGGCCCCCGCCGTAGACCTCCATGCCCACCTGCTGCCAGCCGTGGCTGGTCGTGGTGGCATGCGGTTTCAGCTTGAACGACGGCGAGTCGGTGTGCGAGCCGACCACCCGGAAGGCGGCCTGCTCGCTGATCGACGCCGGCATCGCCCAGGCGATCAGGGCGCCGTCCCGCACCACATAGCCGCGGTCCAGAACGGCGCGAGTACTCGCCTCTGCGGACCACGGCTCGGTCTCGGCCAGCCGGGTGAATCCGGCGGCGTCGAGACGCCGGGCCAGCTCGGCGACCGCATGGTACGAGGTGGGTGAGGCCTTGACGAAGGAGACGACGTCCTCGATGTGGGAGGGCTCTGGTTCTGGCACGTCGGCCATTCAACCACCGGCGTCCCTCCGAAAACTGTCAGACCCTCCTGGCAGGCTGACCCCATGACCGCTTCCCACGTTGTGATGCTCGCGATCGGCCTGCTCCTGGGCCTGCTCATCGGATGGCTGCTCGGCCAGCTGAGACACCGTTCCGAGCAGTCCTCCGACCACGCCCGCGCCGAGATCCTCAGGCCCGCTGCGAGGCCGCCGAGCAGCGCGCCGAGCTGAGCGCCGCCGACCGCGACGCGATGGCCGACCGGTTCAAGGCGCTGTCGGCCGAGGCCCTCAATCTCCAGCAGTTGCGCGCCGACCGCACCGCCGAGCGCACCATGACCGACACTCAGCGCCTGCTGACACCGGTCTCAGAGGCCCTCGACAAGCTGGAACACCGGCTGGCCGATGTGGAGCGTCAGCGAGCGACCATGACGGCGTCGCTGGGCAAGCAGGTGGAGCTGGTGAACGCCGCCGGGGAGGGGCTGCGCCGGGAGACGGCGTCCCTGGTCACCGCGCTGCGAGCCCCGCAGGTGCGCGGCGCATGGGGTGAGATGCAGCTGCGCCGGGTGGTGGAACTGGCCGGGCTGGTGGAGCACTGCGACTTCGAGGTGCAGTCGACCACCGTGGCCTCGGGCCAGCCGTTGCGGCCCGACATGACGATCAGGATGGCGGGAGGCCGGTGCGTGCACGTCGACGCGAA
Source organism: Acidipropionibacterium sp. (assembly GCA_022647765.1). Taxonomy (GTDB): domain Bacteria; phylum Actinomycetota; class Actinomycetes; order Propionibacteriales; family Propionibacteriaceae; genus Acidipropionibacterium. Next base: position 5,339 of record JALCLH010000001.1, on the reverse strand, counting down.
GACGCCGTTGTCGGCCTTCCTGGACGCCGCCGGCACCGACGAGCCGGACCGAGCAGGGCGGCTCATCTGGCCCATTTCGCCCGCAACGTGCGCAGCCACATCGACGATCTCTCCTCGAAGGCCTACTGGCGCACCGAGCTCGACTCCCCCGAGTTCGTGATCCTCTTCCTGCCCTCCGACGCCTTTCTGCAGGCCGCCCTCGACGAGCTGCCGGATCTTCACGAGTACGCCGTCGCGGCGCAACATCGTGCTGGCCGATCCGGCGATCCTCATTCCGATGCTCAAGGTGATCGCGCTGGCCTGGCGCCAGCAGGAGGTGGCCCGCTCCGCCGCCGAGGTGGCCGCTCTGGGCCGCGATCTGCACGACCGGCTGGCCACCCTGTCCGGTCACCTGGATCGGCTTGGTCGGTCACTGACCGGTGCCGTGAGGAGCTACAACTCGGCGGTCGGGTCCCTGGAGACGCGGGTCCTGGTGAGCGCGCGGCGCTTCGAGGAGATGGCGGTGACGACCTCCGATCTGCCCTCGCCGTCGCCGGTGGAGGAGGCCACGCGACCGCTGACGGCCGTGGAACTCACCAGTTCCGAGAGCGCCGAATCGGAGGACGCCGAAGTTTCGGGTGCGCAATCGCCCGAGACCCGGGCTCGGGAGGTAGAGCAGGAGCAGGAGCACCAGCAACAGGCGTCCTGAGAGGCGGAGATCGGCTCTCTCAGGCTCCGGCGTGCGCCGACTTCGTCCGGCGGCTGCGCAGCTGCGGGGGCAGGGCGAAGGTCAGCGTCTCCTCGATGAGGGACTCCTCGACCGCCGGTGGCCAGCCCCTCGACTCCAGCAGCGCGAGCACATCCTGAACAAGTTTCTCGGGGACCGAGGCGCCGCTGGTGACGCCGATGGTCGCCACACCGTCAAGCCAGGAGTCATCGATCTCGCCGGCGTCGTCGATCCGGTGGGCGGCCCCTGCGCCGGCCTCCAGCGCGACGTCGACCAGGCGGCCGGTATTCGAGGAGTTCGCCGATCCGACCACGATCACCAGGTCGCAGTGTGCCGCGATCTGCTTGATCGCGTGCTGTCGGTTGGAGGTGGCGTAGCAGATGTCGTCGGACGGCGGGTCGGCCAGATCGGGGCGCAGCTCGCGCAGCCGGTCGAGGGTCTCGGCGGTCTCGTCGACGCTGAGGGTGGTCTGGCTCAGCCAGGAGACCGGGCGGTCCGGGTCGAGGTTCAGCCCAGCCACATCCTCGGGGCGCTGTACCAGCGTGATGGCCTCGGGAGCCTCTCCGGTGGTGCCCTCGACCTCCTCGTGGCCGGCGTGCCCGATCAGCAGGATCTGGCTGCCGTCGGCGGCGAACCGTCGGGCCTCGTGGTGGACCTTGGTGACCAGCGGGCAGGTGGCGTCGATGCTGCGCAGGCCGCGCCGCTTGGCCTCCTTCTTCACCTCGGGGGAGACGCCGTGCGCCGAGAAGACCACCAGGGCGCCGTCGGGCACCTCGTCCAGCTCCTCGACGAAGACCGCTCCCCGCGACTCCAGGGTCTCCACGACGTGCCGGTTGTGGACGATCTGCTTGCGCACATAGACCGGTGCCCCGTAGCTCTCCAGTGCCTTCTCGACGGTCACCACGGCACGGTCGACGCCGGCGCAGTAACCGCGCGGGGCAGCGAGAATGAGCTTCCTGGGCTGATCTGGCATGTGACCGAGTGTATGTGCTGCTGTGCCGTGACGGCCGCCACTGGCGAGGACCCGCACCCGCGCCACGGCTCTGAAACCGTCAGACCCACCCACTACCGTGGGGTCCATGCCTGAAACCTCCGACGCCGACCGGCCGAAGTCCCTGGCCTGGGTGGTCCGCGCCGTCAAGGGCTGGGTGGAGCGCTGCGGCCCGGTCTGGGTGCAGGCCCAGGTGATCGAGCTCAACCGCCGCTCCGGGCCGACGCAGTTCCTCACCCTGCGCGATGTGGACGAGGAGATCTCGGTCACCGCCACTTGCCACCGGCGGGTGCTGGACGCCGCCGGCCCGGTCGAGACCGGCATGACGGTGACCGCCCTGCTGCGCCCCACCGTCTGGTCCAAGACCGGACGGCTGTCCTTCGAGTGCTCCCGGATCCAGCCCAGCGGCGAGGGTCAGCTGCTCGCCCAGCTGGAGCGACGCCGCCGTCTGCTGGAGGCCGAGGGGCTGTTCAACACCGCCCTTCACAAGCCCCTACCGATGCTGCCCCGGGGAGTCGGGCTGATCACCGGCGCCCACTCCGACGCCGAGCGCGACGTGATCCGCAACGCGACCCTGCGCTGGCCAGCGGTGCGATTCGTTGTGCGCAACACCCTGGTACAGGGCTCCCACGCCGTCGAGCAGATCCTCACGGCCCTGGCCGATCTGGACGCCGACCCGGATGTCGACGTCATCGTCATCGCCCGCGGCGGCGGGTCGCTGGAGGATCTGCTGCCGTTCTCCGACGAGGCCCTGGTGCGCGCGGTCTTCGCCGCCCGCACCCCGGTGGTCTCGGCCATCGGCCACGAGCGGGACAACCCGATCCTCGATCTGGTGGCCGACCTGCGCGCCTCCACCCCGACCGACGCCGGCAAGCGGATCGTCCCCGACATCGCTGAGGAGACCTCGCTGATGACCGAGTGCCGGCTGCGGATCAGGCAGAGCGTCGCGAATCTGGTGCTCACCGAGCAGGCGCGGCTGGACGGGCTGCGGTCGCGGCCCGTGATGGTCGAGCCGACCGCCACCCTCGACATCGCCGCTGAGCGACTGCAGAGCACCGTGACCCGGATGCGATCGGCCACCGACCGCTGCCTCGACACCGCGGCCCACCAGATCGACCGCTACCTGGCACAGGTGCGGGCGATGTCGCCCAAGGCCACCCTCGACCGCGGCTACGCGGCCCTGGCCGACGAGCACGGCGACTCGGTCTCCTCCGTGCGACGGACGAGCACCGGGGCCCGCCTGCGCGCATTCCTGTCCGACGGCGAGCTCGGCGTCCTCGTCGAATCCGCCACCCCCACTTCACGCAGCCAAGCCGAGGAGCAGTCATGACCTCCAGCACACCCGCCAAGAGCTCCACGAAGAAGGAGCCGGACGCCGGACGCCCGGATCAGCCGGAGGCCGAGCCCGAGCTCGGCTACGAGCAAGCCCGCGATGAACTCGTCGAGGTGGTGCGCAAGCTCGAGTCCGGGGGCGCCAGTCTGGCCGACACGATGGCCCTCTGGGAGCGCGGCGAGAAGCTGGCGACGATCTGCCAGGGCTGGCTCGACGGGGCCCGCAAGCGCATCGACGAGGCCCGCTCCGCCGAGTAGTTTCAGGATGCGCTCAGCAGACTGGCATAGCCCTCGAGCACCCGGTAGTCGGCGTCCCCGACGACGACCACGGTCGACCTCCCCTCCGAGCCCACCAGCGCCCGGGTCCGATCGTCATCGGTGGCTCTGCGCTGCCACTGGCGTCCCTCCACTGTGACCGTGCCCTCGGGGCGCGCGGAGCGGGTCACGGCGTCGACGAAGGACCCGGCATCCGGCTCGTCGGACTGGTTGAGCCCGATGTAGATCTGCTCGGTGCTGAGCAGTCCCAGCTCCCAGCGATTCCCGGCGGCGATCGTGTCCCCGACCCATGTCTGGCCGCGGTTGACGTATCTGGCCTTGACCGGCGTCCATCCGGCTGGGAGCTCTTTCGGCGCGAGCACCGGATAGCCCGCCTGCTCGCGGGCCTGGCCGAGCACCGGGCGCCAGTTCACCGGATCGACCTGCGGCCGGTCCGGGGTTCGGGTGAAGAACCAGACGATCACCAGGATCGGCACCAGCAGGACGGCCAGCGAGAGGACCATGTCCCGGCCGGTCGCCTTGGTGTTGCGATGACCTGCCATCTGCCGGCTACACCATGTCCTCGAGCATCTGGGTGACCAGCGCCGCGATCGGGGAGCGCTCGGAGCGGGTCAGAGTGACGTGGCCGAACAGCGGATTCCCGCGCAGTCGCTCGACCACAGCGGCCACCCCGTCGTAGCGTCCGACCCGCAGGTTGTCCCGCTGGGCGACGTCGTGGGTGAGCACGATCCGCGAGTTCTGGCCGATCCGCGACAGCACGGTGAGCAGCACATTGCGCTCCAGCGACTGGGCCTCGTCGACGATGACGTAGGCGTCGTGAAGGGAACGGCCCCGAATATGGGTGAGCGGCAGCACCTCCAGCATGTTCCGCTCGATCACCTCATCGATGACGTAGGAGTTCGTCACCGAACTGAGGGTGTCGAGCACCGCCTGGCCCCACGGGGCCATCTTCTCCCCCTCGGAGCCGGGCAGGAATCCGAGCTCCTGACCGCCCACCGGGTACAGCGGGCGGAACACCATCACCTTCTTGAACTGCTCCTTCTCCAGAACCGGCGTCCAGCCCGGCGCACAGCGCGAGCGCCGACTTGCCGGTGCCGGCCCGCCCGCCCAGGGAGACGATGCCGACCTCCTGATCGACCAGCAGATCCAGGGCGACGCGCTGCTCGGCCGAGCGCCCGTGGATGCCGAAGACCTCGAGATCGGTGTTGATGAGGTGGGCCTGACCGTCGGGTCGCAACCGGGCCAGCGCGGTCCCGTTGGGCCCCTCCATCACCAGCCCGGAGTTCACCACGATGTCCTCGGCGCGCGGACGCCCCTCGGCGCCGTCCAGGGGAACCGAGCCGTGCTCGTACAACTGCCCGACGGTCTCGGAGGTGACCCCCACGGTGGTCATGCCGGTCCACCCGACATCGGAGGCCTGCTCGTGGCGGTACTCCTCGGCGTCCAGCCCGATGGCCGAGGCCTTGATCCGCAGCGGCAGATCCTTGGTCACCAGCACCACATGGTGGCCGGCCTGCCGGTAGTTCGCCGCCACCGCCAGGATGCGGGTGTCGTTGTCACCGAGCCGCAGCCCGTCGGGAAGACACTCCGGATCGGAGTGGTTGAGCTCGACCATCAGGGTCCCGCCCTCGTCGTTGAGCGGGACGGGCTGGTTGAGGCCGCCGTACTCGATCCTCAGGCTGTCGAGCAGCCTCAGGGCGCCGCGGGCGAAGAAACCAAGATCGGGATGGTGCCGCTTGGACTCCAGCTCGGTGATGACGACGATCGGCAGCACCACCTGGTGCTCCGCGAAGTTCAGCACCGCCCTGGGATCCGACAGCAGCACCGAGGTGTCGACGACATAGGTGCGACGACCCTCCACCGGGGCCGCGATCACTGAGCGTGGTCGAGTCGGCGAATCCGGACGAGTGGGCAAGATGACCTCCGAGATCGGGGAACCACTGCGAGAATCGGGACGCCGTGACGATGGCGGAACCGATTCCCTGATCTCAGGCTACCGATCCGGGGCCAACCGGCCACATCCGCCGCGATTCC